>NZ_JBFUBQ010000001.1:0-1271775 GCF_056405695.1 Polaromonas sp. P1_F6 | reverse complement strand
CGCGCGAGGTGGGTACTGAGGGCAAGCTGGGCGGGCAGGCCGACGTGCAGGGAGTGGCCGGTACCTGGAAGGATCTGACCGACAACGTGAACTTCATGGCCGGTAACCTGACATCACAGGTGCGAAACATTGCCGACGTGACCAAGGCCGTGGCCGCCGGTGACCTCTCCAAGAAGATCACGGTGGACGTGAAGGGCGAAATCCTCGAACTCAAGGCCACCATCAACACCATGGTGGATCAGCTTCGGTCATTTGCCTCTGAAGTGACGCGGGTAGCACGAGAAGTGGGCACCGAAGGCAAACTGGGCGGGCAGGCCGACGTGCAGGGMGTGGCCGGTACCTGGAAGGATTTGACTGACAACGTGAACTTCATGGCTGGCAATCTGACCAGCCAGGTGCGAGGCATTGCGCGCGTGGTGACGGCCGTGGCCAACGGCGACCTGGAGCGCAAGCTGACCGTGGAAGCCAAGGGCGAGATCGCCGCGCTGGCCGATACCATCAACGGCATGACTGACACCCTGGCCACCTTCGCCGATCAGGTAACCACAGTGGCGCGCGAGGTCGGCGTGGAAGGCAAGCTGGGTGGCCAGGCCAAGGTGCCCGGAGCCGCCGGCACCTGGAAAGGCCTGACGGAGAACGTGAACCAGCTGGCTGCCAACCTGACGACCCAGGTACGCGCCATTGCCGAGGTGGCCACTGCCGTAACGCAAGGTGACCTGACGCGGTCCATCACTGTCGAGGCACTCGGTGAGGTGGCGGCGCTGAAAGACACGATCAATGAAATGATCCGCAACCTCAAGGACACGACCCAGGTCAACACAGAGCAGGACTGGCTCAAAACCAATCTCGCCAAATTCAGCCGGATGCTGCAGGGCCAGAAAGACCTGGTGGCCGTGGGGCATCTGATTCTCTCGGAGCTGGCACCGGTGGTTGGCGCGCAGCAGGCGGAGTTTTATGTGCTGAGCTACACGCACGAGAGGCCGCGCCTGCGTCTCATGGCCAGCTACGCCTCCGAAGGGCAGGGCGCTTACGGCAAGGAAATCGACTTGGGCCAGGGCCTGATAGGCCAGTGCGCTTTCGACAAACAAAAGATCCTGTTGACGTCCTCGCTACCGCAGGGCCTCAAGATATCGTCCGGCCTCACCGAAGTGGCGCCTATGGACATCCTGGTGCTGCCCATCATCTTCGAAGGCCAGGTCCGCGGTGTGGTGGAACTCGCCTCGGTCGAGCGATTCAACCCAACCCACCAGGCTTTCCTGGACCAACTCACGGAGAGTATCGGCATCGTGATCAACACGATTGAAGCGAATATGCGCACCGAGGACTTGCTGACCCAGTCGCAGTCCCTGGCGCAGGAGCTGCAAAGCCGGCAGGAAGAACTGCAGCAGACCAACGAGGAACTGCAGGAAAAGGCCCATCTGCTGGTCCAGCAGAACGACGAGGTGGAGCGCAAGAACCAGGAGGTCGAACAAGCCCGGCAGGCACTGGAAGAAAAGGCCAAGCAGCTTTCGCTCACGTCCAAGTACAAGTCGGAGTTTCTGGCCAATATGTCGCATGAGCTGCGCACACCGCTGAACAGCCTGCTGATCCTGTCCGATCAGCTGTGCAAGAACTCGGAAGGCAACCTGACCAACAAGCAGGTGGAGTTTTCCAAGACCATTCATTCCTCCGGCAACGACCTGTTGATGCTGATCAACGACATCCTGGATTTGTCCAAGATCGAGTCGGGCACGGTGGTGGTGGACGTGAACGAGCTGCGGCTGTCCGATCTGCAGATGTACGTCGAGCGCACTTTCCGCCATGTGGCCGAAGCCAAGAATGTGGATTTCCTGATCACTACCGGGCTGCAGTTGCCGGTTTCCATGGTGACCGACGTCAAGCGCCTGCAGCAAATTCTCAAAAACCTGTTGTCGAACGCCTTCAAATTCACGCACCAGGGTCATGTGGCCCTGGCGATAGAAGAAGCCTTTACCGGCTGGAGTCCGGACAATGAGGAACTCAACCGCGCGCAGCAGGTGCTGGCGTTTTCCGTTACTGACACAGGTATCGGTATTTCCGCCGACAAGCAGCAGATCATCTTTGAAGCCTTCCAGCAGGCTGACGGCAGTACCAGCCGCAAGTACGGCGGCACCGGTCTGGGTTTGGCCATCAGTCGCGAACTCTCGCGCCTGCTGGGCGGCGAAATACGCCTGTCCAGCGCGCCGGGAGAAGGCAGCAGCTTTGTGCTCTACCTGCCGCTGGTCTACGCTTCCACGCGCGCCGCGCGCAAGCAGGGCAGCAGCGCCGAGCAGCGCTTCGAGCCGGCCGCGCCGATCAGCCGCCTGGGTTTCGAGAAGATGGAAGTCGCCTTCGATGATTCCGTTCTGTCTCTGGACACGCACTCTGCGGCCAATGAGGCTGCGGATGACCGGCACACCATCCAGCCGGGCGACTTTGTGCTCCTGATTGTGGAGAACGACCTGGCCTTTGCCAGCTTTTTGCTTGATGCCGCAAGGGCCAAGGGGTTCAAGGGCCTGGTGACGTCGCTGGGGGCCCGCGCCCTCACGCTCGCCGCCGAGTTCAAGCCTTCGGCCATCACGCTGGACATGCATCTTCCCGACATGGAGGGCTGGCGCGTGCTCGAGCGCATCAAGCAGGACTTCAGCGTCAGGCACATTCCGGTTTGCGTGATCTCCACCGACGATTCCAAGGAGCGCGCCTATCGATCCGGCGCCATGGCATTCATTGAGAAACCGATCCCCGCCAGGGAAGTTCTCGACGAAATGCTGGATCAGCTGCACCGTTATGTGTCGCGCCCGGTGCGGCACGTGGTTGTTGCCCTGAAGGACGAAGCGTTGCGTGCCGAGGTCACCAGCCTGCTGGGCGGCAGCCATGTTCAGTGCCTTGCGGTGCCGTCACTGGCGGACGTCAAACCCGAGGACTTCGCCCGCTTCGAATGCGCCGTGATTGATGAGGCGTCACTGGCGAACGGGTTCGACCGCTTGCGAAATGCCTCGCCCGCAGCCTTGGTGCTTGGGCCGCTGCAGGTGGTGGTCTGGCGTGAAGGCATGATCGATGCACAGCTTCAGCCCGCCTGGCAGTCACACGACGGCTACTTTTTCCGCGAAGCCAGGTCCGTCCCCCGGGTGATAGACCTGGCCCTGCATGCCCTGCATGTAAGCGAGGCGCGCATGACGGACAGGCAGCGCAGCACCTTGAGAAACTTCCACGATGCCAACAAGTCACTCGCGGGGAAAAGGGTGCTGATCGTCGACGATGACATGCGCAATATCTTCGCTCTGGCCACTGTGCTGGAGGGGCAGGGCATGGACATCGTCTGGGCTGACAACGGCCACGATGCCATCGCCAAAGTTGCCTCCGATCCGCAGCTCAGCGTGGTACTGATGGACATCATGATGCCGGTGATGGACGGGCTGGTCACCATGCAGGAGATTCGCAAGCTGCCGGCCGGCAAGACCTTGCCCATGATCGCGGTCACGGCCAAAGCCATGAAGGGGGACCGCGAGAAATGCATAGAGGCCGGCGCCTGGGACTATCTCTCCAAGCCCGTCAATACGGAAAACCTGCTGGCCGTGCTGCGTGCCTGGTTGCCCCGGTGAGCGCCGTCCTCATGCCGCAGGAGCCGGCAAACATGCTGAATCCGGACCTGGTCAATATCCTGATCGTCGACGACCTGCCGGAAAAGCACGTTGTCATGAACAGCATCCTGGAAGAACTGGGGCAAAACATCGTCAGCGCCCGCTCGGGCCGGGAGGCTCTGCGCCTCATCCTGCAGATGGAGTTTGCGGTCATCCTGCTGGACGTCAACATGCCCGACATCGATGGGCTGGAGACCGCCAGCATGATCCGGCAGTACAAGAAGACGGCGCAAACGCCCATTGTTTTCATCACGGCCTATGTGGACGAGGAACAGGCCGCCAAGGGTTACGCGCTGGGCGCGGTGGACTACATCTCGTCGCCCGTCGTGCCTGGCGTGTTGCGTTCCAAGGTCAAGGTTTTCGTCGACCTTCACCGCATGAACCGGCAGCTTCAGCAGCAGGCCGTCGAGCGCGAGGCGCTGGCGCGGTCCGAGGCGGCACGCACCGCGGCAGAGGATGCCACGCGGCGCGCCGCCTTCCTGTCGGACGCCAGCCAACGCCTGTCCATGTCCCTCAATATCGATGCCACTGCCCAAGCGCTGGCGGATATCGCCGTACCGGGCCTGGGCGCCATGGCTGCAGTCGCCCTGCTGGACAGCCATGGCGACCTGCACTGCCGCTGCCTCAAGATTGCGGGCGGCCCGGATCCCTCTGCGGGCCCTGTCGTACTCGAATGCCATCGCGAGTTGAGCGCCTCCATGGCGGCGACGGTCCGCAGCGCCATGCTCTCGCGGAAAATAGCGTTTCTGCCCGCAACGGAGCTGTGCGCGGCGTCCACGGCCTCCGCGGTAGCCCCACAGCCTGCCTGGCCGGAGCTGCCGGCGGACCATGAGGAGATGGCGATTTGCCCGCTGGTCGCGCGTGAGCAGATGTTGGGCGCACTCATCCTGTTCGGCAAGGTCGGCGGTTTTGCGCAGGCGGATGCTGCCCTGCTCAGCGAGGTGGTGGGCCGTGCCTCTATTGCCATGGAAAACGCCAGACTCTATACGCTGGTTCAGGAAGCGGATCGCCGCAAGAACGAGTTCCTTGCCATGCTGGCGCACGAGCTCAGGAATCCGCTGGCTCCGATCAGGAACGCAGTGCACATCATCCACAGTTCCCATGTGGTCAACCCGAAAGTTGCATGGGCGCGTGATGTCATTGCCCGGCAGGTCGATCACATGTCACGAATGATCGATGATCTTCTGGACGTCTCGCGGATCGTCAGGGGCAAGGTGACGGTTCATATGGAGCCGGTCCTGCTCTCGACATTGTGCGAGCATGCAGTGGAGGCCAGCAGCCCGCTGCTGGCAGCCAGGAATCAGGAATTGACTGTCCGTCTTCCAGCTGAAGCCGTGGTGCTCCAGGGCGATTTGGTGCGCTTGTCGCAAGTACTTTCCAACCTGCTGAACAATGCCTCCAAGTTCACGGATCAGCATGGAAAGATCGAGCTGAACGCTTCGCTGCAGGAGGAGGGCGTCACCCTGTTCGTATCAGACAACGGCCAGGGCATTGAGCCCGAATTCCTGCCGCATGTATTCGACCTCTTTGCCCAGGGCGACCAGGCCCTGGACCGCGCGCAAGGGGGCCTGGGTATCGGTTTGACACTGGTCAAGCATTTGGTCGAGTTGCACAACGGCAAAGTAGAGGCTTATAGCGAAGGCAAAGGCATGGGAAGCCGGATATCCCTTTATTTTCCGGCGAGGATTTCAGGCAACGATGCCGGTCTTCCCGTGGTGGCTGCGCCGGCGGCCGCCAAACCGGTGGCTGCCGTTCCCCGAAAAGTCCTTGTAGTCGACGATTTATCGGCTTCCGCAGAAACGCTGCAAGTGCTGCTGGAACTGGAAGGTTTTAATGTGAGGATCGCGAATGATGGTGCGTCAGCGCTCCATATCGCCCGGGAATTCGTGCCGGACGTAGTCATCCTCGACATCGGTTTGCCCGGCCTGGACGGCTTTGAGGTTGCCCGCCAGCTGCGCAGTCGCCCGGAATCGAAAACAACGCTGCTGATTGCCTTGACCGGCTACGGCGAAGCCGAAAGCCGGTTGCGCTCCCAACAAGCGGGTTTTGATCATCATGTGGTGAAACCCGCGGACATCGAATCTCTCCTGGCTATGGTGAGCCTGCCGCGAGTGGAAACAAAAGCCATGGGCGAACAATAGCTCGAGAGGCAGGTCGAAGAGGGGTGCGGCAAAAAAGCGTGCTTTTTAGCCAAAGGTAACTACCACTCTGATTGGCTGTATTTATCATTTAACATAATATACATCGTGGAACATTGCAAGTGCCGCAAAGGTATCTTTGCCTCGCCGATCACATGAGGCCTGCGAAGTGAAGCGCACCGCACGCCTCAATGGGTGATGTTTTTCAGCAGTTCGCTGCGTAGCCTGCTTCAAACTAAAGCGGCGTACTGCTCGTGCTCATTTCGTCTGGGAATCGAGCGCGCGTTCGCGCTGGGCGCGCGTCATCTGACGTGCTTGCCTGGGAGCGGGTGCGGCCGATACAAGCGCGACATTAGTGAGTTGCGGTACGGCACGGCGTACGTCTATCGATGGGCAATTGTTGCTCGTGTCAAAAATCAGATGGCCACTGGGAAAGACGGCGGGCAGCTTTTCGTGGATCTGGTAGCTCATGTCTATGGGCGGCGCCTCACCGGAATAAAGGATCTGGTTGCTGGGGTTATAAACGGTGTAGCACGCCATGGCTGGCGCGGCCAAGGCCGTTAAGGACAGCGCCATTGCGCATTTCAAAGAGGTCATGAGTTTCTCCTGCACGCTCCGGATCAGAGACGTGGCTTAAAGCATATGTCTTATGTGGGTTGCGTCAAGTCGGACGGCGCCGCCACATCGGACCACAACTTTCCCCTACCTCTCTTGAGATCAAATCTGGTGTCAGGCAGGTCGACTCACCAGGTTCCGGCAGGCCTTTTTGCGCGAATGGCTGCCACGATCGCTGCTGCGGCGTCAGGCCGGTTGCCTTGCTCGGCAAACTGCAAGGCCGTCAAACCCAGCTGGTTTTTGAGTTGCGGGTCGGCACCTTCTTCCAGCAGAAGCTTCACGGCGGCAGTTGTGCCATACATGGCTGCCATCATCAGCGGGGTAGTGCCGTTGGGAGACTCGGCATCAATATAGGCGCTGTTTTCCAGCAGCAGGCTGATGATGGCCAGGTGCCCGCCACTGGCGGCGTAATGCAGTGGCGTCCAGCCGGTCTTGTTGACGTCGGCGCCCTGTTTGACCAGCTTCTCAGCCAGGCCCTGATGGTTCTTGAGGGCAGCCAGCATGAGCGCGCTTTCCCCCTTGTCGTTGAGGGTGTTGACGTCGGTCTTGGGCCAGTCAACCAATACCTGCGCTACTCTGAGCGATGGCTCCTTCAGCGCGAGAAAGAGCCCACGCTCGCCTTTTGGGTCAGGTGTGTTGGGATCAAACCCCCGCTGCAGCAGTGCCTGAATAGTGCGGGGATCATCGCGCTTGACGGCGATGAAAAAATCATCGTACGACCCTGCATTTGCCGAAGAAATCCCATAAAAAACAACGGCAATAATTGCTTTCTTAAAGTAATTTATGAGGTTATTTTTCATGCTTTAACCCCGCTGAAAAGCTGCTCGAAATTGCGGCTGGTGGCCTCTGCAATGGCCTGGATGGGTTGTTGGGTGAGCTCCGCGATCTGCTTGGCCACCAGGGGAACATACGAAGGATTATTGGTTTTCCCGCGGTACGGCATGGGCGCGAGGTAGGGGCTGTCGGTCTCAATCAGCATGCGGTCCAGGGGGACAAATCGGGCCACCTCCCGCAAATCCGCCGCATTCTTGAAGGTCAGGATGCCGGAAAAAGAGATGTAAAACCCGAGGTCAAGCGCAGCGCGAGCCACCGCCTGGGTTTCGGTAAAGCAGTGAAAAACTCCAGTGGCGCGGCCCGCTTCTCCAGCGCTACCGCCCTCCTCCTTCAACAAGGCGATGGTGTCGTCGGAAGCACTGCGGGTATGAATCACCAGGGGCTTGCCGGTCTGGCGAGCTGCCCGGATGTGCACGCGAAACCGCTCCCGCTGCCATTCCATGTCCGCTACGGTCCGGTCACCCAGCCGGTAATAGTCGAGCCCGGTCTCGCCAATGCCGACCACTTTGGGCAGGCTGGCGCGTGTCAGCAGGTCGTCCAGGCTGGGCTCTCGGACATCTTCGTTGTCGGGATGCACGCCGACGGTTGCCCAGAAATTGTCGTAGGCCGTGGCCAATCCATGAACAGTTTCGAACTCTTCCAGGGTGGTGCAGATGCACAGCGCCCGGTCAACCTGGGCGGCCTGCATGGCCTGGCGGATTTGCGGCAATTGGGCCTGAAGCTCCGGAAAGCTCAAATGGCAATGGGAGTCAGTGAACATCGCGGTACAAAGTTAGGTATCAAAAAAGGCTGCAAGCCTTATTGGTCTTGCGCAAGCAGCTATAAATACCATAGCAACCACGGCGCTTGCCGATGTGGCCGGCCGTGGCCAGCAGGGCCTAAATGGTCTGTGTGGGGCGGTCGGACGCCAGGTGGGCGCCGAGGATTTCTTCAATCTTGATCTTCAGGAGACGGGATTTATCGTCCGACGGGAACCGGACGCCGACGCCTTGCGTGCGGTTGCCGGCCGCCCTTGCGGGTGTGACCCAGGCCACTTTGCCGGCCACCGGATAGCGCTGCGTATCTTCGGGAAGCGTCAGCAGGACGTAGACGTCGTCGCCCAGCTTGTAGTCGCGTGCAGTCGGAATGAAAACGCCGCCTTCCGTGAACAAGGGAATGTAGGCGGCATAAAGCGCTGCTTTTTCCTTGATGGCCAGCTGGACAACGCTGGGGCGGGCGGTGGCGGCCGAACTGGCGGGCGGTGGTGTGCTCATGGCGCTAGTTTATCGGTTTGCCTGCGAAGGCGTCTGCAATTGCAGCATAAAAGAAACGGTTTAGGTTTATTTCGCATTCAGCGCTGTGCGGGCCCGGCTTACCAGCGATTCAAGCATCAGGCCCGGGTTGTAGGGGTGTTCCACCGTGCGGGCAATGGCCGCCAGCTCTTTGGACCAGCTTGCAAGGGCGTAAAGCCCGCCACCCGTCTTGCCGGCCGCAGCGGGAAGGGCTGCTGGAAGGTCGCCCGCGTGGAAAAACCGCGGCGCGGCGCCCATGCGCACAGCCAGCACATCGTGGCAAAGCTTTTGCAATGCATCCACAGCCTGCGCTGGCGCCCAGTCCGACAGCGCGCTCACGTCGCCGCGCGCCATGGCTTTGGGCAGGGCCTGCCAATGTTGGGCAGCTTCCGCGGGCGGGTTGTTCTGCGCCCAGCTCAGCGCGTCGGCGGGTCGTCCGCCCGCGGCCACCAGCAAGGTTTGCAATTCGGCGGCTTTTGGCGCTGCCACGGCTTTTTTGGTGCTACCGGCGCTGTCACCTGCCAGCGTGATTTCCTGCTGGAGCCAGCCCAGAGCCTGGTCAAAGTCCGGCCAGACCATGGTGTGGCCCAGGCACCGGCTCCGGATGGTGGGCAGCAACTGGTGCGCGGCCTCGGTGGCCAGGATGAACATGACGGCGCCTGGAGGCTCTTCCAGTGTCTTTAGCAGGGTATTGGCCGTGACGTTGTTCATGCGCTCGGCCGGGAACACCAGCACCACCTTGGTGGTGCCGCGTGACCGTGTGAACTGGGTGAAAGACACGGCTTCGCGCGCCGCATCGACCTTGATTTCCTTGCTGGGCTTGCGTTTCTTGCTGTCCAGGTCGTCCTGCGTCTTTTCGTCGAGCGGCCAGCCGAGCGCTAGCGACAGGGTTTCGGGCATCAGCATGCAAAGGTCCGCATGCGTGTGTACATCTACCGCGTGGCAACTGCCGCAGTGCCCGCAGGCCCCCTGCGGCGTGGCTTCTTCGCAAAGCCAGGCCCGCGCCAGTGCCAGCGCCAGTTCAAACTGCCCCAGACCCGAAGGTCCGCTCAGGAGCCACGCATGGCCGCGCTGGGCCAGCAGGCTTTCAAGTTGCGCCTGGAGCCACGGCGCCAGGCGCGGGTTGCTGGATCCGGCTGTCGCCGGCAAAGTATCCAGAACGCTCATGACAACCAGCCTTTGGCAATAAACACCTGCTTCACGGCCTGCCAGACTTCATCGCGGCTTTTTGATGCGTCAATGCGGGCGAAACGTTCCGGATGATTTTTCTGCCGGTCCGCGTAGCCTTGCGCCACGCGGCGGAAAAATGCCACCGGCTGCGCCTCGAATTTGTCGGGCAGTCGCGCGCCCGTCAGCCGCCGGGCCGCTTCTTCAGGCGCCAGGTCAAACCATACCGTCAAATGCGGCTCGATCACGGTTTCCACCTCGGGCTTCATGGGTGAATTGCCGGCGGGGTCGCCCAGCAGCCCTTCGTCGGATTGAACCCAACGCTCCAGCGTTGAGAGCAGCTTCAGGTCAAAACCGCGCCCTGCCCCCTGGTAGGCAAAAGTGGCGTCGGTGAAACGGTCGCACAGCACCACGTCACCGCGCAGCAGCGCCGGTGCAATCACATTCACCAGGTGGTCGCGCCGCGCAGCAAAAATCAGCAAGGCTTCGGTCAGCGGGTCCATGGCGTCATTGAGGACCATGGCGCGCAGTTTTTCGGCCAGCGGCGTACCCCCGGGTTCTCGTGTCAGCGTCACCGCCCTGCCCTCGGCCTTGAAGGCATCGGCCAGCCCGGCAATGTGCGTGGACTTGCCGGCACCGTCTATGCCTTCGAAGCTGATGAAAAGGCCGCTCAGAGGTCTATTACTCATGATGTCATTCGCGTAACGCCAAGCCGCCAACTGAGCGAAAGTGACACGCAAGCCAGGGCCGCGGAACCGGCTTTGCCGGGCCGCAGGCGCAGCGCCCCCTCGGGGGGCAGCGCAGTACGCGAAGCGACAAGCGTGGGGGCCATAGTTATTACTGGCCTCTTATATATTTGTTCACCGCACGGTTGTGCTCATCCAGGCTGCTGCTGAAATGGCTGGTGCCGTCGCCGCGCGCCACAAAATAAATGGCCTTGGTCGGTGCCGGCTGCACGGCGGCCAGCAAGGCAGCTTTGCCCGGCATGGCGATGGGGGTGGGCGGCAGACCGGCGCGGGTGTAGGTGTTGTAGGGCGTGTCAGTCAGCAGGTCGCGTTTTCGCAGGTTGCCGTCGAACTTGTCGCCGAGCCCGTAAATCACGGTGGGGTCGGTCTGCAGCAGCATGCCCAGGCGCAGCCGGTTGGTGAAAACGCCGCCGATCTGGGAGCGGTCCGACGGCTTGCCGGTTTCCTTTTCGACGATGCTGGCCAGGATCAGGGCCTCGTCAGGGGTTTTCAGCGGTGTGTCGGGGTTTCGCAGCGCCCAGGCAGCGTCCAGCCGCTTGTCCATGGCCCGTGACGCGCGCTTGAGCACGGCCAGGTCGCTGGAACCCTTGGCGTAGGTGTAGGTGTCGGGGAAAAAACGGCCCTCGGGGTGCACACCCGGCCTTCCCAGCTTTTGCATGATGACTTCGGGCGCCAGGCCAAGCGTGTCGGGCGCAAGCTGCTCTGCTTTTTGTAGCGCAGCGCGCACCTGGTTGAAGGTCCAGCCTTCCACCAGCGTGACGCTTTTGAGGGCTTGATCGCCGCGCACCAGCATGGCGAGCAGCTTTTGCGGCGTGGTGCCGGGCACCAGCTCGTAGCTGCCGGCCTTGATGAGCCGGGCCTGGCCCGAAAAGCGAAACCAGGCATGGAGCAACAGGGCCGGGACATCGGCGCCGCTGGCCACGATGACCTCGGCCACGCCGCTGGCGGGCGTGCCGGGCTCGATTTCAAGGTCTACGACCTGGCTGCCGGGGGCCAGCCGCAGGGGAATCGGCTCGTGCAGCCACCACAAACCCGCGCCAAACAACAGCAGGGTGCCGGCAAATACCAGTATCAACAGACTTGTAAAGACACGACGCACAACCCAGCTACCTTTTCTGTACAGAACACAAAACCTCGAGCCTATGATAATTCAGCCCATCTCCTCATCGAATGTGAACGCCCCATGACCCTGCCTCCTGCCGCTCACCTGATTTCCGGCATCACCGAACTTGCGCACCTGGGTGTCATCCGTGCCTCCGGTGAAGATGCCGTCACGTTTTTGCAGGGCCAGCTGACCCAGGACGTGGCCCAGATGGGGGCCGGCGAAGCGCGCCTGGCGGCTTTCTGCAATGCCAAGGGCCGGATGCAGGCCAGTTTTGTGGTGTTCAAGCGCAGCAGCGATGCCGGCCAGGACGTGCTGCTGCTGTGCAGCCGCGACATCCTGCCCGCCACACTCAAGCGCCTGTCGATGTTTGTGCTGCGTGCCAAGGCCAGACTGACCGATGCCAGCGCCGAATTTGCGCTCTACGGCGTCACCGGATCTGCTATGGATTCGATAGCTGGTGGCGCTCGTCCTGTATGGTCAAAAGCCGATTTTGGTGATGCAAATATGGTGTTTTTGCAGCCCGGCGCGGGCCAGCCGCGTGCGATCTGGTGCGCACCTGCCGCTTCACCCGCTCCCGAAGGCCCACGCATCGACAGCGCCTTGTGGCATTGGCTGGACGTGCAGTCCGGTATCGCGATGATCACGCAGCCCATCTTTGAGGCCTTTGTGCCGCAAATGCTGAATTACGAATCCGTCGGAGGGGTGAACTTCAAAAAGGGTTGCTACCCGGGCCAGGAAATCGTTGCGCGCAGCCAGTTCCGCGGCACGCTCAAACGGCGCGCATACCTTGTCCATACCGCCGGAACACCAACCGTGGGCCAGGAGGTGTTTCACGCCTCGGACGCAGGACAGCCTTGCGGGCTGGTTGCCGCGGCAGCTGCCAATCCTGCTGGCGGCTTTGACGCCATCGTATCGATGCAAACCTCTGCCGCCGCCGATGCCGGAGATGGCCGGTTGACACTGGGAAGCGCCACGGGCGAGTCCCTGAGCCTGCTTCCCCTGCCCTACGCGCTGCTCGAAGACATCTGATGCGCGGCACTGGGGCGTGGGGCTCATGACATGTGCCTGATCGCGTTTGCCATTGGCGTGTCGGAGCGTTGGCCGCTCCTGATTGCGGCCAACCGCGATGAATTCCTGGACCGGCCGACGCTGCCGCTGGCCCGCTGGCAAACCGCTTCGGGGCAAGAAGTCCTCTCAGGCCGCGACTTGCGTGCCGGCGGCACCTGGATGGGCATGACTCCGGGCGGCAGGATCGCTTTTCTCACCAATGTGCGCGGAGCCCGTGCGGATACCGGAGCTCGCTCACGGGGGGAACTGGTAACACGTTGGCTGGAAAGCCGCGATGATGCGGCAGGTTTTGCTTCAGCCCTCGAAGAAGAAGGCGCGGACTACGCAGGCTTTAACCTGGTGGTTGGCGATTTTCAGCGGAACGTCTGGGCCTGGGTGACGAACAAGCCGGCCGTGGTGTCTGGCGCTTCAAGCCTGCATCTTCAGGCTCTGCCACCAGGTCTCTATGGGTTGTCCAATGCGGCACTGGATACGCCGTGGCCCAAAACCCTGGAACTCAAACGCTCCCTCCACGCCGCGCTGATGGCGAGCTCAGGCCTGGAAGCAACGGAGCTTCAGGCATCGCTGTGGTCAGCTCTGGGTAATCGCCAGCGCGCGCCGCGCGAAGACCTTCCAGCCACCGGTGTGCCGTTGGCGCTGGAAGAAGCTCTGTCCAGTGCCTTTGTGGATTTTCCGGACCATGCGTACGGCACACGGAGCAGCACCGTGCTGCTGGCAGCAGCAGATCCAGCCGATCTGTCAACGCGATGGGATGTCCAGGTCGAGGAGCATACGTACGTGAGCCCGTCAGCTGAAGAGTCCAGCCATCACCATCAGCCGGCGTATCCCGTTTCGCACCGGTTCACTGTTCAATGGCAGAAAGCCGCACCCGCTTCTCAGAGCCTGGACCGGTAGTCGGGGGGAATACGCTGACGCGTGGCTTCCTTGTCTTTTTCGGGTGATGCGGCCATGGCCGCCTTGTAGAACATCAACGCCTTCGCGTCATCTTTTTTCCGGATGGCATAGAGGTAGCCCAGTTTGACCAGCCCGTCGACCTGCTGGTCAGGAAAGCTTTTGTTACGCAGTTCCATGCTCTGGATGGCCAGATCCAAGTCGCCGTTTTTCACACCCAGTACCCACCCGGCATCCAGGAGGTCATAGTCATAAATACCTTCTGCCAGGTATTGTTTGGCCAGCTTTTGGGCCTCTGCCGTTCTCCCCGACCGGCTCAGCAGGACGACTTCCAGCGATCGGACTGAAGCCGCTTTCGGCTGGAGGTTCTTGCTGCGCTCCAGGTATTCGAAAGCCTTGTCCATGGCTCCCATCTGGGCATACCCACGGGCAATATTCGTCAGCAGGGCCACCACGTACGGACGCGAAGACACCACAGACTCCCAGATCCAGACGGCGTTTGGCCAGTCGCCCCAGCGCGCCAATTCGTCAGCCACCATCGGCGTCAGCTTGCGGTAGTGGGGATTGATGCGGGTGCCTTCTTTGACCAGCTCCAATATTTCCAGCTTGGTGGCGTTCCAGCGCGGGTTGTTGACATCCCCGGACTGCGTGATGGTTAGTGCCAGTCTGACGGACCTGACGATCCTGCTTTCCGCCATGGCGGCCTGTTGCGATATATAGATCGCCAGCGCGAGGCAAAACATTAAAGTGATGCCCAGCAACTTCGAGTACACAGGCTTCCAGGAAAGTTGTTGGGCGGCAAACTTGCCTTGAACGCCCAGGCGGGCGTCGGAAGCGGTCAGGAACCCCAGCGCCAGTGCAAAGATTGCGTCGGTAGTGGCCATGCGCCAGGGAAAACCGATATTGCTGACGATCAAAAGCGCCAGCAAGCTGGACAGGACAAGCGCACGTTCCGGGGCCTCCTGCAACCACCCGAATCCCCGGTTTCTGAGCGTTTTCCACGCGGCGATGCTGAGATAGCCAAGAAGGGCCAGCAGGAACATCCAGCCCACCAGGCCGTATTCGGCCAGCAACTGAAGGATCTCGTTGTGGACGTAATAGTCGGTTTCAAGTTGCGTGCCATCGGCCTGGTACAGCGGAACATCCACTTCCCAGGCGCCGGCGCCAACGCCTCTTAGCGGATGAGCCTGGATGATCCGCGATGTCGCTTTCCACATCACAAAGCGCACGCCCAAGGAATTGTCATCGACGGAAATTGTTGCCGTACGCTTGAAGGCCCGCTCGAAAGCCGTGTTGCCCCGGGCCTCTGCTGTCAGTTTCGGATTACCGGTCTGGATCAAACCCAAAGCGAGGACGGTGGCCGCCAGAAGCCCGCATGCCAACAATTTCTGGCCGAGGTGCCACGAAGAAATCGCCAGTTGCCGGCGGTAGCGCATGGCGATGAGCGGCAGTACGAAGATCAGCAGCAGCCATAACGCCATCAAGGCCCCACGCGTCCCTGTCATCATGAGCGCCACGACGACAAAGCCGTTGGTCAAGGACAGCAGGGATATTTGCAGCGAGTTCCGTGCCCGCATCAGTAGATAGAAGGAGAAAGGAATGGTGCAGACCGCAAATTCGGCAAAAAAGTTACGGTTGACAAAAGTGGACGCTGGATTCGGGCCTTGCGGAAAATAAGTGAAATCAAACCAGAACTGAAGTGCGGTCCAGAGCGAAGCCACGAGGGCGCCCGCATGAATCCCCAGGGCCAAATGAGGCAACCGGTCCCTTGACAGGGTATTGAGCCCCAGCCACAGCAGCAGGCTGAAGACGAACCACCGGATGGCCTCCACGCCACCGAGATAGGCGTGTGACCACAGCATGCTTGCCAGGGCGTAAAACATGAGCGACAGGGGTAACCACATGAGGGCATGCCAACGCAGGGGCTCCTGCCGGTGGCGCTGCTGCCAGAAGAAAATCAGGCCGGCACTGATCGCCGAAAACGACACCATCATGGATTTCAGCGTGTCCTGCAGCATTTCTTCATGAGGCACGCCAATTGCCGGCGTCACAAACATCATGAAAGCAAGAAGCACGGTGATCCAGCCGCCCTGCGCCACCTCTGCAGGCAGGGCCGCCATGGAGTCCGCGCCGGGTGAGTCAGCAGGGTCCAGCTTGGCTACCGTACCTGCGACGGTGGGATGCCCCTGCGCATCGGGGCCGGTTTTTTTGGGGGTCATGAGATCGATCAGCTTTCTGAGTGTTTGAAACAGGCCGCACGCACAGGCGACGGCATGCACCAACAACGCCGTTACGGTGCCCGGACCATCTCAACATGGGAGATGCCGGCTTCTTCGAAAGGCTCACCCCGGGCCTCAAAGCCAAGGCGCCGGTAAAAGCCCTCCGCACTGCGCTGCGCATGCAGCATGACCTCGTGGTCTCCGCGATCCCGGGCGGCGTCCATCAACGCGTTCAAAAGATTTTGGCCAAGGTGAGCTCCGCGCAGCGCCTTGTGCACCGCCATGCGCCCGATCTTCGCCGTGCCATCGGCTTGCCGCACCAGCCGCCCGGTCGCAATGCCCTCTCCCAACCCGTTATAGGCAACGGCGTGCACGGCCGGGTTGTCCGCTTCGTCGCACGCCATCTCCATCGGAATGCCCTGCTCCTGCACAAACACGGCCGTGCGGACCCTGGCCGCGTCGGCGCCCAGGGTGGCCCAATCACCCGTCCTGATGTTCACCATGGCCTCACCGGCCTCAAAGCCCACGAGCAGATTGCGCAGCGCATCCGGCACGGGCCGGGACGTCTGGGTCAGGGGATCGGCAAACACATAGATGAGTTCGCAGGTAATGAGCAGTTCATCGGCCCTGAACACCGCACCTATGAATGTCATGGACGAATTGCCGATGCGTGCGCACTTGAGCGCAACATCGAGCCGGTCATCAAAGCGTGCCGAGCCGTGGTATTCCAGTGCGGCCTTTTTCACGTACAGGTCACCGCCCATCTTGTGCATGGTTTCCTCGTACGGCAGTGCCAGCGCGCGCCAGTAGTCGGTGATGGCAGTGTCGAAGTACATCAGGTAATGCGCGTTGAACACGATTTTTTGCATGTCCACTTCGGCCCAGCGAACCCGCAGCGGGTGAAAAAATCGGAATTCCTGTCGTTTCATGGTTTATTGTCCGAAAGATTGAATGCCAGGCGCAGCGCCCGGGCCGCGTCCGCATGGGCTTGCCGCGCTTCGGGAATGATGCGCCCCATCTTGATGAACTCGTGCGTGACCCCGCGGTAGATTTCCAGGTCGACCGGCACGCCGGCCGCGCGCAGCTTGTCGGCATACATCACCCCTTCGTCGATCAGGGGATCGCACTCTGCCAGGCCCAGCCAGGCAGGGGCCACATCGTCCACATCCGGCGCATTGAGCGGCGCGAAGCGCCAGTCCTCGCGGTCGGCAGGGCTTCGCACATAGTGGTTGAAAAACCAGGTGATATCAGCTTCCTCGAGCACAAAACCACCGGCAAAAAGCCGGTGCGACGGTGTGTCCTGGCGGGCGGCGCAACCGGGGTAAAACAGCAGCTGCAGCGCCAGCGGCAAACCGGCATCGCGGGCCAGGATGGCGCACATGGTTGCCAACGTGCCGCCCGCGCTGTCGCCGCCGACCGCCACACGGGTTTCGTCAAGACCGAGGCTGGTTGACCGTACCGTCAGCCACTGCAGGGCATCCCAGGCATCATGGGCAGCTACAGGAAATTTGTACTCCGGTGCCAGCCGGTAGTCCACGGAAATCACCGCGCAACCTGACAGGTGGCTGAGCTGCCGGCACAGCACGTCATGCGTTGCCACACTTCCGATGGTGAAGCCGCCGCCATGAAAGTAAAGCAGCACCGGCAGGCGGTCAGTTGAGGAGGCGTAGAGGCGCGCAGGCAGGCTGTAGCCATCCCTGGCGGGAATGAGCAGGTCTTCGACTCGCGTCAAGGCCGGCTTGGGAATTTCCAGCACGCCGGCACCTGCCTCGTATGCCGCTTTGGCCCCTGCGGGGGTGAGCGTATGAAACGGTGGGCGCCTGGCCCGTGCCATGCGGCTGAGTACATTCCGCATCGCGGGAGTCAGCAAGTCTTCAGGGGAGGTGCGGCGCATTTATTTGAATGTTACCGACACAGGCTGCGCTCCGGCCAGTCCCTGGTAAGTCGCTGTGGCGGTCAACCCTGCCTTGGGGGGTAGCAGGGGTGAAAACGAGCCCAGGCTGATCAAATCGCCTGGCTTCATGGCAAGACCTTCCTTGGCCAGGGCGCCGGCTAACCAGACGACTGCGTTGAGGGGATGACCGAGGATGTCGCTGCCCTTGCCTCTTCCCAGTTCTGCACCGCTGCCGTCTGCAAGCACGACGGTCATGTTTTCCAGCATGCCCAGCATGGCGTAGCGCTCTGCCCTCGTCACGGGCACGGCCAAGGGCGTACCGGCCACACCGAACCGGGCACCGACATTGATGGCACTGACCGCCGGGCCATTGAGCCGGGGTGGCGCCTGCACGACCAGGTCGGGCAATTCGATAAAGGGAATGATCTGGTCAACGGCTTCAAGCACGTCCAGGGATGTCCGGGCCCGGTTGATGGCTGCACTTTTGACACGCACCAGCATGTCGGCCTCAAAAAGCGGACGCGCGCCAAAGGCCGCATCGACCACGAACCCGCCGGGCAGCACCATGCCCTCATACAGCTTGCCCCACACGGGTTGGTCGTAGTTGAAGCGTTTTTGTACCGCCGGGTTGGTAAGGCCTGCCTTGTAGCCGACCACTTTGCCGTGGCGTTTTTCCAGCAGCGCATTGAGTTTGGCGCGGGTACAAGCGCCATCGGCTTCGTTGAGACCTTCCGGGTTTGCCGCAGGCTGTCTGGCGGCGATCTTTTCGGCCAGGTCGCCGACTTGCGCATCGCTCAGACATTCGGCCCTGGCCTGAAGAGCCGCTATCGCCCAGGTGACCAGCATCAGGGTTTGCTTGCAATTCATGGGCATCTCCAGCTATTAAAGTAAGGGCAAGCCGATTGGGGCAACCGATTGGGGCAAGATGGGCGGCACGGGAAAACCGCCCAGCATCGTACAACGCGAAAGACAGCAAAACCATGGCCTTTATCTATTACGTCACCCAGATCCAGTTTGAATTCGGCGCGATCAAATTGCTCAAGCAGGAATGTGAGCGTGTCGGCATCACCCGTCCGCTCATCGTCACCGACCCCGGTGTCAAGGCTGCAGGTATTTTGCAAAAAGCGATTGACGCGCTGCCCGGTGTGCAGGTGACGGTGTTTGACCAAACCCCTTCGAATCCCACCGAGGCAGCCGTTCGCGCAGCCGCCGCGCTGTACAAGTCCGCCGGCTGCGACGGTCTGATCGCGGTCGGTGGTGGCTCAGCCATTGATTGCGCCAAAGGCGTGGCGATTGCCGCAACCCATGAAGGCCCGCTCACGACCTACGCCACCATTGAAGGCGGTTCACTGAAAATCACGGACCGCGCGGCCCCGCTGATTGCCGTGCCCACCACCAGCGGCACCGGCAGCGAAGTCGCCCGCGGGGCCATCATTATTGTGGATGACCACCGCAAGCTTGGGTTTCATTCCTGGCATCTGGTGCCGAAAACGGCGATTTGCGATCCGGAGCTCACATTGGGCCTGCCGGCCAAACTGACAGCGGCCACCGGCATGGACGCGATTGCGCATTGCATGGAGACCTTCATGTCAGCCGCCTTCAACCCGCCAGCCGACGGCATCGCGCTGGACGGCCTGGAACGCGGCTGGGCCCATATCGAACGGGCCACGCGCGATGGCAGTGACCGGGACGCCCGCTTCAACCTGATGAGCGCCTCCATGCAAGGGGCCATGGCGTTCCAGAAAGGACTGGGCTGCGTGCATTCGCTGAGCCACAGCCTGGGCGGAGTCGACCCGCGCCTGCACCACGGCACGCTGAATGCCATGTTTCTGCCTGTGGTCGTCGACTTCAATGCGGCCGCCGAATCGGTGCAGAAGGACCGGCGCCTCGACCGCATGGCGCGTGCCATGGGCTTTGCTTCGGGCACCGACATTCCGGATGCCATCCGCGAGATGAACGCACGGCTGGGGTTGCCTGACGGCCTCGCAGCAATGGGCGTGCAGCCGCAAAGTTTCGGCAGGATCATCGACGGCGCGCTGGCTGACCATTGCCATAAGACCAATCCACGCATCGCCGACATGAATGATTACCGCCTCATGCTCGAAAAATCGATGTAGCGCAGGGTTGGGGGGAAAATACGTTCTGCCCAGCTTCCAAGGTTTGCTTGAATTGCCAATTTCAAAATTTCTGCGTTTTTTGACAGTCGGCCTGCTCAATACCGGTTTCGGTTACGGACTGTTCGCAATTCTGAGCTTGCTTGGCATGCCATATCCCGTAGCGATCGGACTGGCGACCGTTGCCGGGATCGCGTTTAACTTTCAGACCACCGGTCGGCTCGTATTCGACGGCGCACCCCGCAGCAGGCTCATGCGTTTTGTCGCGGTTTATGTCCTGATTTACGGGCTTAATGTGGGCGGGGTTGCACTTTTGCTGGCGGCAGGTCTCAATCTTTATGCCGCCAACGCGATAGTCCTGCTCCCGCTTGCATTGATCGCCTATAAGATGCAACAGAAATTCGTCTTCGCCATGCCATGAAAAAAATCACAGTAGTCACCCCTTGCTATAACGAAGAGGACAACGTCGAAGAGGTCTATGCGCAAACTCGCGCGGTATTTGGTGAAATCGAGGGCGTCAGTTACGAACACCTGTTTATCGATAACTGTTCGACTGATCGTACCGAAGCGCTGCTACGCAAACTGGCAGCCGCCGACCCGAAGGTCAAGGTCATCCTGAACGCGCGTAATTTCGGCCATATCCGCTCACCCTACTATGGACTGCTGCAGGCGACTGGCGACGCTGCGATCCTGCTGGTGGCAGACCTGCAAGATCCGCCGGCACTTATGAAAGATTTTGTCGCGCACTGGCTT
Organism: Polaromonas sp. P1_F6; assembly: GCF_056405695.1. Lineage (NCBI taxonomy): Bacteria > Pseudomonadati > Pseudomonadota > Betaproteobacteria > Burkholderiales > Comamonadaceae > Polaromonas > Polaromonas sp. P1_F6. Next base: position 1,251,322 of record NZ_JBFUBQ010000001.1, on the reverse strand, counting down.
GACGGCGAAAAAATCGTTGTCGGCGTGAAACCAAGCTCCGAAGAGTCCTCGCTGATGTTCTCGCTGCGCCGCCTTTATTACCGTACCGTCACAAAGATCGCCGACGTCAAGCTGATCCAGAATTTCACGGGCTTCGGCCTGTACGACCACAAGGTACTGGAGGTCCTGCGACGCATCGACGATCCATATCCTTATTTGCGCGGCCTTGTTTCCGAGGTTGGTTACGAGGCGGTGCAAATCCCCTATAACCAGCCGCGGCGCCTGCGGGGCATTACCAAAAACAACTTCTATACGCTCTACGATATTGCGATGCTCGGCATCACCTCTCACTCGCGCGTGCCGTTACGGCTCGCAACGATGATCGGTTTTGCTCTGTCGGGCTTGAGCTTGCTGGTCTCCCTCGTCTATCTGTTACTTAAACTGCTGTTCTGGAACCAGTTTTCGATGGGCACGGCACCGGTACTGATAGGCGTGTTCTTTTTCGCATCGGTACAGCTGTTTTTTATAGGCTTGCTCGGAGAATATGTCGGCGCGATCCTGACCCATGTCATGAAACGTCCGCTCGTCGTCGAACGTGAACGCATTAATTTCGATGATTAAGGCGGCCGAGGCTGGCCGCGCCGGACCGACAACCCCATTCGGTAGCGTAATTTTCTGGACCGTGTTCGCGCTGCTGCTCGGACCTGCACCAATCTGGCTGTCGTCGACTGAAATGTGGGATGGTGTCATCGGCGCCCACGCTCTGGCCAATCACGACTGGGCCACGCTCAGAAGCTGGCTGCTCGACAGCAACTGGTACCTGACCTACGGCCTCTTTTACCTCGCCGATGCGCTTCAGCCATTGCTGCCACCCTGGATATTTTTCAAGCTCTGGATCATCTTGATGGCGCTCGGTATCGCCTGGGAAGTACGCCGCCTTGGGGAGGACGTCTTTAACATTGAACCGGCGGTTGCCGCATGGTTGCCTGCCGTCGTATTGAGCTTCCCGCTCTGGTATGTTTTCTTCAGCTACACGCCAATGCTCGGCCATATCACCTGCGTGTTTCTGGCATTGGCGGGCTACCGTTTGTTCCACGCGCCCGGACGCATGCAAGCCAGTCTCGGGCTGCTGCTGGTGCTGCTGTCGTTCCAGCTCGCATCGAACTGTGCTTTTTTGATCGCGCTGGAATCCGGTCGCTGGCTGTTTGCCCGTGACAGATCCCGCTGGAACTATGTCCGCTCGGTGATTCTGGTGTTCGCTGCGATTGCCGCGTTTGCCGCTACGCGGGTGATCTGGCGGCCAGTCGGCGCGTACATCGCTTACAACCAGTTTCTCGATCCCCTCGCATTGAGCAGCATGCTGAGTTACCTCAAATATCTGGCATTGTTCGCAACCTGGTTCCTGCTGCTACTGCCCTTGTTGCCCGGCCTCGTGGCGAGCTGGCATCGCCGGGCTGCCGGCGAGAAGTCGTTCGGTACCGCGCTGCGAGCCGGTTGGCGGCCGATGGCGCTACTGGGATTGCTCGCGCTGGCGGCCATGGCCCCCTATGTGGTGGTCGGGCTCGGCTCCCCGTTGTTTGTCGTTCATTTGCCGTCGCCGACTTCCGTCTCCGCGGTGCTCGCGACGGCCTCAAGCCAGGCGCCGTTGAGCTTTTGGTACGGCGAATGGGGTGCGCGGCATCTATTGCTACCGATGGTTGTCATTGCGCTGTTTGCGGGCTGCTGCGTCGCACTGGTCCAACGCGCGACGGTGCCGGGCGCGACACTGCGCGGCGCCCTGGTACTGATGATCGCGGTGAACCTCCTGATCGGCATGGCTGGCCACTGGAAAAAACTTGAACGAATCGCGCAGGAGCACGGCATCGTCAAAGCATTGGCGGCGCGGCCGGCGCCGCCCGGCGGTGAGGTTGACCTGATTGTCGATGCGCATGCCGGTTACCTCGGCCGGGTCTATGAGGCGAACGACCTGCTGTTGCGAGCCTACGGCGAAACACGCTGGTCGGCACACCTGCTGCCCGAGGTTCCGGCCATACAAGCCTGGAGCGAAAAAACACGCCGCGAGCTGGCCGAACAAGCGCCAGCCTCGCGAGCCGCAAGCGACCGGCTCAATCTCATGGTCGGCTACGACTGGAATCGGCATTGCCGCAGCACGGTGCGGCTTCAGTTGGCTGATCTTGGTGTCTGGGATGTGTTGTGGCGAGCCGAACACCAGCGTGCGACATTGCCGGCAGCGACCGTCAGAGCCGTGTCGAGCGACTGCCCGGACGCCGGCTCCGCCTGGCGCTGAGCTCCCGCTGGGGGTGCGCCAGGTCGCACCCGCCCACCATGTCTCTATCTGCCAAATCGGACCCACCCGATGTATGCGCCACCCCATCAGTTCAGAAGCATCGCGAAGTGCGGGCAATGATGAGGTCCCACCGCTCTCGTAGCGCCGGGAATGCGGTGGACGCCGGGCTGAAGTTGCCTTCGCGCAGCATCACTCGCAATTCGGGCCAGATCAGTAGCTAGCAGCCAGGCTGCGTTCTGGCCGAAGAATCAGTCGCAAAATCATTTAATTACTTTTTATAACCATAAATGTCATTGTTGACAAGAGACTATTTACTTATTTTTTATAACTAAAACCCCATTAACCTCATGCAGTGATTAGCGATTTCACGCGGTGTTTGCTGTCCGCAAACAACAGTGCATGGGACCTGTAGGGCTGCGTCGAATCGATAAGCACGCTTATATCAACAACATTAGGAGACCTGATGAAGACCAAACTATTTGCACTTTCCGTGCTGTCCGCTGCCAGTTGCGCCGCTCAGGCCCAAAGCTCCGTCACGCTGTATGGCGTGGTTGATACCTATTTGGAAGTCGCGTCTGCCGGCAACGGCAATGTGACACGCGTCTCCAGCGGGGGTGCCATGGGTTCACGTTTCGGGTTTCGCGGTACGGAAGACCTCGGCGGCGGCCTGAAGGCGAATTTCGTGCTGGAGGCCGGCTTTTTAACAGACACAGGCACTGGCACAGGTACTGCGACCATCCCCACCAGCACTGTGCCGACTGGGGCTAGTTACATGTTTCAGCGCCTGGCGACCGTGGGCTTGAGTGGTGACTTCGGCGCCGTCAACATCGGCCGCCAGTACACGCCGCATTTTGGAACCATGGCGGCTTTTGACCCCGCCGGATTCACGATGTCCGGCGCCCTGAACTATTACGCGGGGCCGGGCGTAGGCATCAACGGTGGCTCGCTCTCTGACGCCACCACCCGCCGGGACAACTCCATCCAGTACACAACGCCGACCTGGAGCGGTTTCAAGGCCAATGTGTTTTATGCTTTCGGCGAATCGACCGGCGCGGGCGGCCAACCCAAGTCCACCGGCAACGTGCTCAACATCGCAGCCGGCTACAGCAGCAGCACGCTTGCGGCGCAAGTCAGCTACCTGACGGAAAAAACCATCTACATAGTCGGCAATACCGATAAATACACTGATGTCGCCGTCTCCTACGATTTCGGGTTCATCAAGCCGTCTGCCATCTTTGTACGTCGTCGCGGCGACACGACTGGTGCGCCCGCGCTCGACGCTTACCAGATCGGCGCCTCGGCACCTGTCGGCGTAGGCAAGCTGATCGCCACCTACGGCCAGCTCAAAAACAAGACCACGGCGAATTCGGATTCCAAGGCCATAGGCCTGCGCTACGACTATCCGCTGTCCAAGCGAACCACGATCTACGGCGGCGCGACCAGGATCAGCAACCAGGCCAACGCAGGCTACACCATCAGCGGCGGCGGTGGCAGTTCGGCTGGCCTGGCGCTCTCGGCGGTCGGCCAAAGCCCGAAGTCGCTGTACGCGGGTATTGCACACGTGTTTTGAGGCTTCCGCTCCAGGCTGAGGTGCCTGGCAGCGATCTGGAATCGCCGTATGACGTGCCACGTCATGCGGCTTTTTTATGAGCGCCTCGCCGGGGAAACACCGCATCGAGGCGCGCATTCCGGCCGGTTCATGGCCGGTTCATAAATGATGAACCAGCTTCATGTCCGGATGTTCCAGCCACCGGGCATATTCCTCCGCAAGCTGCCCGGCTTTCGATGTGGCCTGCGACCATGCGCGTATGCGTGCGTGGATATCGGGGCCGTAGCGCATGAAGTCCGCGCGGTCCGGAAGCTTGCCGCCGGGCAAGGTTTTGATCCACTCCGGGTTGGGGGCGAGCAACACCATGTTGTCCAGAAAATGTGTGGCTCCGTGCCGCCACTTCAGGCCCTTGTCGAGCCAGCCAGGCACCACGGCCCTCTGGAAATGCGGGTACAGCACCAATCCCGGCGATGACCCCGCCTCCCCTGCCGTGCCCCCGCGGTGATAGTTCAGGTGCAGGTGGTAGTCGGTGATGCCGCCGTCCCAGTAGGCGCCGGGCGGCGCGCCGGGGATGTTGTGCACGGAGCGCAGCACAAAAGGGATGGAGCAGCTGGCCTGAAGTGCCGGCTGAAAATTGGCTTCGTCCATCGGCACCTGGCGGGTCCGGTAGTCGGCAGTTGAAAACGGCAGGGAGGCGTTCTGCGTGGAAAACACGACGCGCTCCAGCCATGCGCCCATGGCCTTGCGGTGCAGGCTGTTGGTGAGGAACGCGCCAAAGTAGCCCAGCGGCGTGGCCACCTTGTGCTCACGGCCCAGCATGTGGCGGCCACGCGAGGTGACGATGTGCAGCCGATAGCGGGGATGGCCAATCACTTCCTTCACCCTGCCCCCGTAGAAAACCTTCAGGCTCTGGCCGAACTGCTCACTGACGGCGTCGGCGGTCGGGCGCTTCTGCCCGGGCTTGAGTTCGTAATGCTGGTGGATGTAATCGGTTTCGAGGCGCTGGAATGCGGCCTCAGGGTTGTCCAGGCAGGCCGTGGCCATGCGCCATGCGCCTATGGACGCGCCGACCAGGTCCACCGGATGGCTGCTTTGCGCCAGCCAGTCACCAAAGATAAAGCGGTCCAGTGCGCCAAGGATCAAGCCCTTGGGCCCGCCCGCCGCCCCGGGTACGACGGCAATGTCTGCTGGCCTGAGGCCGTTTTGCTCGATATGCCGGCGTGCCTTGGGACCGGCGTAAATGCGGAGGGCTTGCATGGGGGTAGATGGTTGCTATTATTTTGATAGCTGGTTGCGCCCGCCAGTCAAGCGCCAGGGCCTGATTTAACCTTAAAAACGGGTCAATTCATGTCTTTCTGGCGACCTGGCGGCGTGCGCATTGTTATTTCTTCAGTGCCGCCAGCTTGCTGAAGGCCGACTCCATGGCGGTCGCGGCGGCCGGTTGTGGCGCGCCTGGGCGGCTTCCATAGTTGCCGCCGCGGTTTTGCCCGCCCGGCGGGCGCGCGCTTTCAAAGCGGTTGTCACGCGGGCCGTCGCGGCGGGCCGGTGCGGCGTCGAGTTTCATGGTGAGGCCAATGCGCTTGCGCGCCACATCGACCTCGGTCACGCGTACTTTGACGATGTCGCCGGTTTTTACGACCTCACGCGCGTCGTTCACGAACTTGTTGGAAAGCTGGCTCACGTGGACCAGGCCGTCCTGGTGTACACCGATGTCAATGAAGGCGCCGAAGGCGGCCACGTTGCTGACCGTACCTTCCAGCGTCATGCCTTCCTTCAAATCCTTGATGTCTTCCACGCCGTCGTTGAAGCGGGCCACCTTGAAGTCGGGGCGCGGGTCGCGGCCGGGTTTTTCCAGTTCGGCAATGATGTCCTTGACGGTGATCACGCCGAACTGTTCATTCGCAAACAGCTCGGGCTTCAGGGTCTTGAGCATCTCGGCCCGGCCCATCAGCTCGGCCACCGGCTTGCCGGTGTGGGCCATGATCTTTTCAACCACCGGGTAGGTTTCGGGGTGCACCCCTGTCATGTCCAGCGGGTTGCTGCTGCTGCGCAGGCGCAGGAAACCCGCGCTCTGCTCAAAAGTCTTGGCGCCCAGGCCGGTCACCTTGAGCAAGTCGGCGCGCGAGGCGAAGGCACCGTTGGCATCACGCCAGCGCACGACCGACTTGGCCACCGTTTGCGACAGGCCCGACACGCGCGCCAGCAGCGGCACGCTGGCGGTGTTCAGGTCCACGCCCACGCTGTTCACGCAGTCTTCGACCACGGTGTCGAGGCTGCGCGCCAGGTCGCTCTGGTTCACGTCGTGCTGGTACTGGCCAACGCCGATCGATTTCGGGTCGATCTTGACCAGCTCGGCCAACGGGTCTTGCAGGCGTCGCGCAATACTGGCCGCGCCGCGCAGGCTCACATCCACGTCGGGCATTTCCTGGCTGGCGAATTCACTGGCGGAGTAGATGGAGGCACCCGCCTCACTGACCACGACTTTTTCAATGGCCTGTTCCACCTTGGCCATTCCCTTGATCAGGTCGGCGGCGAGTTTGTCGGTTTCGCGGCTGGCGGTGCCGTTGCCGATGGCGATCAGGTTGACGCCATGCTTTTCGCAGAGCCTGGCCAGCGTGTGCAGGGAGCCATCCCAGTCCTTGCGCGGTTCATGCGGATAGACGGTAGAGGTCTCCACCAGCTTGCCGGTGGCATCGACCACGGCCACCTTCACGCCGGTGCGAATACCCGGGTCCAGGCCCATCACCACACGCGGGCCGGCGGGCGCTGCCAGCAGCAGGTCGCGCAGGTTGTCGGCAAAGACCTTGATGGCGACCTTCTCGGCCTCTTCGCGCAAACGGGTAAAGAGGTCGCGCTCGAGCGAGAGGCTGAGCTTGACGCGCCAGGTCCAGGCCACGGCCTTGCGGATCAAATCATCCGCTGGTCGCGCCTTGTGGCTCCAGCCCAGGTGCAGCGCGATCTTGCCTTCGGCAATGCTGGGCTTGCCGGGCTCGGCCTGCTCAGGCAGTACCAGCTTGGCATCCAGGATCTCAAGCCCGCGGCCGCGAAAGACTGCCAGCGCACGGTGCGAAGGCACGCGGCCAATCGGCTCGTCGTAGTCGAAGTAGTCTCGGAATTTGCTGTTGTCGGCGTTGTTCTCGTCTTTGCCGGTCACCAGCTTGGAGCTGAACAGCCCCTCGCTCCAGAGCCAGTTGCGCAGCGACTGCACCAGGCCGGCATCTTCGGCCCAGCGTTCGCTGAGGATGTCGCGCACGCCGTCGAGCACGGCTTGCACGGTGGTGAAGTCGTCACCGCTTTCGTTCTTTTCGGCCTTCACAAAGGCCGCGGCTTCGTCGGCAGGTACCAGCGACGGGTCGGCAAACAGCTTGTCGGCCAGCGGCTCGATGCCGGCTTCACGCGCAATCTGACCCTTGGTGCGGCGCCTGGGCTTGAAGGGCAGGTAAAGATCTTCGAGGTCCTGCTTGGTGGCGGCAAACTCTATGGCTGCACGCAACTCGGGCGTGAGCTTGCCCTGCTCTTCAATGCTTTTGAGCACGGCTTCGCGTCGCTCTTCCAGCTCGCGCAGGTACCCCAGCCGGTATTCCAGCTCGCGCAACTGGATGTCGTCCAGCCCGCCGGTGGCTTCCTTGCGGTAGCGCGCGATGAAGGGAACCGTGGCGCCGCCGTCAAGCAGCTCGACGGCTGCCTTGATCTGGTGTTCCTGGACTTTAATTTCTGCCGCGATCTGGCGGATGATTTTCTGCATATTGAAAGAGATGTTCGAAAAAGCTCGGAAAAAGAAGCAAAAGAAGGTCGATAAAGGGGCAAATGCCCGCCCGGCGATGCAGCCTGCCCTGGCAGAGAGCCGTTATCGGTGCGCCGAGTACAAACTGACGCCAAGGGTCGGCATTGTCCCACAGCACCAGCGCTGTTTTGCTTCTGATAATGGCCCTTGGCTTAAAGCAATTTCTTACATTTTCAGGGGAGACACACATGCGGACTCGCACGATTTTTTTGGTGGTGGCCATGCTGCTGCTGGCGGGCTTTGTGGCCCTCAATGTCGATGAATTCAGCCGTGTGAGCATGCTCAGCCTGGGCTTTACCACCGTGGAGGTGTCGCTGGGCTTCGTGATGCTGCTCTTGCTGGTGGTTGCCACGGTGGTGTTTCTGGCCTCCACGCTCTACATGCAAAGCACCAACTTGCTGGAAACCCGGCGCTACGCACGCGAGCTGAACACGCAGCGTGAGCTGGCTGACAAGGCCGAGGCCTCGCGTTTTACCGAACTGCGGAGCTACCTGGAGGTGCAGGCCCTGGCCGCACAGCACCGGGAAGCCGCCGCCGCCACTGTGCTGGCCGAACGCTTCTCGCAGCAGCAACAGGCATTGCTGGCGCGGCTGGAGCAGTCGGACAACACCATGGCCGCCCACATGGGCCAGCTCCAGGACAGGCTTGAGCGGCATGGCGGCATTCCGCACCTGGAAAAAGACTCGGAGACCATGCCGCTGGTTTAAGTGCCTGAATACCGGTTGTGCCGCGTCTTTGTTAACCAAGCCCGGCAGGTGTAAGAACCGGCGAAGTCCATCGACCAATGGGGGTCTGCAAATCCACGGAGACCCTCATGCTGCACACCGCGCCCCCACGGCCTTCCCGCCGCAACACCCCGCTGATCATCGCAATCGTCCTGATGGCATCGACGTCCAGCGCGTTGTCCGCACAAAACGCTTGTGCCATCAGCTCAGGGCCGACCATCACGCCGGTTGTTGAGCTGTATACCTCTGAGGGCTGCAGCTCCTGCCCGCCCGCTGACAAATGGGCATCGTCGCTGAAAGGCAGTGGGGCCGTGGTGCAAGCCTTTCATGTCGGCTACTGGGACTACATCGGCTGGGTTGACCGTTTTGCCGCGCCCGCCTACACCAGCCGGCAACGCGAAATAGCGTCCAGGAGCAATCTGCGCAGCATCTATACACCGCAGGCCGTACTCAACGGCAAAGACTGGCCTCGCTGGGGTGGCAGGCCTGCCGACAGCAAGGAACCCGCGCGCGCCAGCATCGTACTCAGGCAACTCGGGCCGGGCCAGTTTGAAGCCAGTGTCACCCCGGTGCCCGCACCGCAGGTGTCACCGTCCTGGTCAGCCTACTGGACCGTCACCGAGCATGGGCACAATTCCAGGGTGAAAGCCGGCGAAAACGCCGGCGAAGTTCTCCAACACGACTTCGTGGTGCGCCAGTACACCCAGGCAGGGGAATACAAAAGCAGTGGAACCGGGCCGCAAAAACTGGCCTTTCGCAGCATAGCCGCGACCCAGGGCCATGAGCGCCAGGTGAATCTCGTGGTGTTCGACCCTCAAACCGGCAAGACCCTGCAGGCCGTCAGCCTTCAATGTGCCGCGTAAAGCACGGCCACTGAAGGACTACCGCCTGGCGCACCGTATAGGCGGGGCAACGCGAGGCCTCGGGCTTGCCGCACAATGGCGCCATGGATTCCCCGCAATCACCGCCCTGCGCTCCTTCGCTGGCCTTGCGGCCGCCCGGGGCCGCCGACTATGCGGCGCTGGCCACCTGGGTCCAGGACGCCAGCACCTGTCTGCGCTGGGCCGGCCCCAAGCTGAAGTTTCCGTTTGAGCCCGAGCGACTCCCGGTACTGCTGGCTGAACCCGGCGCCTTCAGCTTTGTCATAAGCCGGGGGCCGGCAGAGGCGCTGGGCTTTGGGCAGTTCTGGGTGCGTGAGGCAGGTGTTGCCCATCTGGCCCGCATCATCCTGGCGCCCCACGCGCGCGGCCAGGGCCTGGGTTCAATGTTGTGCAGGCTGCTAATGGCCCAAGCGGCTCGTAACACCGGTGCCACAGCTTTCACACTACGCGTGTACCGTGACAACCACCCTGCGCTGACCGTCTACGAAGGCCTCGGCTTTGCAGTGGTGCCTGAGCTTTCGAACGACAGCATTTTTTCCATGCGCAGGGAAGCGCTGAACGGCATGCAGGCGATACAGGCCGAGGGGCGTCCATAGTGCCCTTCGATAAACTGTGGGTCCGTGCTGTTGCGGCCACGTCCCTGCATTCTTTTTTCTTTTCGATCGATGCTTTCACTTTTTCTTAAATGCCTGCTGGGTGCGCTTGCCGTGCTGGTTATTGCCCTTCTTTCCCGGTCGCGCAGCTTTTTCATCGCCGGGCTGGTGCCGCTGTTTCCCACCTTTGCATTGATTGCGCACTACATCGTGGGCAGCGAACGCTCCGCGGCTGACCTTCGTACCACGGCACTGTTTGGCCTGTGGTCGCTCATCCCCTATGCGGTTTATCTGCTGGTGGTGTATTGGCTCAGCGTGCGCGCGACACTGCCCGTCACGCTCGCCTGCGCCACACTGGCCTGGGTGCTTGCAGCGGGTGTGCTGCTGCTCGGCTGGAGCCGTGCCTACCCTTCGGCGCTTTAAGGAAAACAGATATGGGCAAATTCAAAAAAGTGCTGCGGGTCGTTTTGCTTGCGCCTGTCGCGCTGTTTTTGCTGTTTGAAGAATGGGGCTGGGAGCCGCTGGCCGCCGGCTTTGCAGCACTGGGGCGCCTGCCCTGGTGGGGGCGGCTGGAGCGCTGGATCATCCGCTTGCCGCCCTGGGCTGCCCTGCTCGCCTTCAGCGTGCCGGTGCTGGCGCTGATACCGGTGAAGCTGCTGGCGCTTTACCTGTTCGGCCTGGGGCATGTGACTGTCGGCCTGGCGCTGATACTGGCGGCCAAACTCACCGGAACCGCGCTGGCCGCACGCCTCTTTCAGCTGACCCAGCCTGCACTCATGCAAATGCCGTGGTTCGCGCGGCTCTACACCCCCTGGAAAGCCTGGAAGGACAAAATCATGGCCCAGGCCAGGGCGTCGTTGCCATGGCGCATGGCCCGTCGTTTCAAGATGCGGGTCAAGCTGGCAGCTGCGCGGCTCCTGGCCGCGCTGAAAGCCGTATTGTCATGAGCACCAGGCTCACTGAATTCAACCGCCGCCCTTGACCATGTTCGACTTCATCAAGCCACCTTTGTACATTCGCCTGTCGCCTTACCGGCTGACGGTGCGCAATGTGAAAACGGGCGCTTTCATTTCCGAAGTGCCCGAAATTGCGATTTCCCGCAGCCCCAAGCCCAAAGTGCTGGGTGCGGGCAATGACGCTGCCCTGCATAAATCGAGCAAGTCGGCACAGGTCATCAATCCTTTCAGCCACCCGCGCTCCATGGTGTCCGACTTCACCCACGGTGAGCAGGTACTGAAGGCATTCGTCCGGAAACTTCAGGCCAGCCACGTGCTGGCTCCCGCGCCCCGCATGGTGTTCCATCCTCTAGGGGAGCCCGCGGGTGGTTTCACCCAGGTGGAAATACGGGCCCTCCATGAGATGGCCCTGGGGGCCGGCGCTTCAGAAGTCACCATGTGGCAGGGCCCGGAATTGACAGACGAGCAGGTGCTGTCGCGCAGCTACCCTTCCGCGGGACAGGTACTGGAATGACAGCCACCGCCGGCACGGGCATCAGTGACCTGCGCACGCTCACCCGGCAATTCCCCCACCAAGGGCGGCTTGAGCAGATTTTGCTGAGGCCCGCCCGCCGCAGCCCGGTGCTCCGCGTGGCAACTGTGACGGCGCTGGCCGGCCGTGGGCTGGAAGGCGACCGGAGCGCTGCGGCGCCCGCCATTCGCCCGGAAAGCAGCAAGCGCCAGGTCACCCTGATCCAGGCCGAGCACCTGCCTGTGCTGGCGGCGCTGATGCGGCTTGGCACGGTGGATACCGCGAGCCTTAGGCGCAACCTGGTGGTGTCGGGCCTGAACCTGCTGGCTGCGAAATCGCTCTTCAGGGACCAACCCATGGCGCTGCGCATCGGCGATGTGGTGCTGGAAATCACCGGCCCGTGCGAACCCTGTTCGCGCATGGAGGAAGTGCTGGGCCCGGGCGGCTACAACGCCATGCGCGGCCACGGCGGGCTGACGGCGCGTGTGTTGCAGGGCGGTTTACTGCGCGTGGGGGATGCTGTTGCCTGTGAACCCGCCGAACCCGATCAGGAGCCCCAGACCCAGCCGCTATTGATTTAATAGCTGCTTGCGCACGTCCAGTAAGGTCTGCGGGCATTTTTGGCATTATTCGAGGCCTCGAATCCCGCCGCCCAACCGCGCACCAGCACGGGTATTTCGCTTCCCTCATACTTGCTCCTCATCCACTTCTTGGCGCAGCGGCTTTCCATGAACAAAACTTCGGTCGACAAGCAAAAAATCAAATTCCTGTTGCTCGAGGGCATTCACCCCTCCGCAGTGGAAGTTCTCAAGGCGGCAGGCTACTCGCAGATCGAAAGCCTGGCCGGCGCGCTGCCCGATGACGAACTCAAGGCAAAAATCGCCGACGCGCATTTTGTCGGCATCCGTTCCCGCACCCAGCTCACTGCCGATGTGTTTGCCCAGGCCGGCAAGCTGGCGGCGGTCGGCTGCTTTTGCATCGGCACCAACCAGGTCGACCTGAACGCCGCCCGCGAACGCGGCATTGCGGTGTTCAACGCGCCTTTTTCCAACACCCGCTCCGTGGCTGAGCTGGTACTGGCCGAGGCCATTTTGCTGCTGCGCGGCGTGCCCGAGAAAAGCGCCGTGGCGCACCGCGGCGGCTGGCTCAAGTCGGCCGAAAACGCTTACGAAATCCGCGGCAAAACGCTGGGCATCGTGGGCTACGGCTCCATCGGAACGCAGCTGTCAGTGCTGGCCGAAGCGCTGGGCATGCAGGTCGTGTTTTTTGACGTGGTGACCAAGCTGCCGCTGGGTAACGCCCGGCAGGTGGCTCAACTCAAGGATCTGTTGGCCCAGTCCGACGTGGTGAGCCTGCACGTGCCCGAAACCCAGGCCACGCAATGGATGATGGGCGCGGCCGAGATTGCCGCGATGAAGCCCGGCAGCGTGCTGATCAATGCCTCACGCGGCACGGTGGTGGAGATCGAACCGCTGGCCGAGGCGCTGAAGCAGAAAAAGCTGCTGGGTGCGGCGATCGACGTGTTTCCGGTGGAGCCGCGCAGCAACAAGGACATTTTTGAATCACCCCTGCGCGGCCTCGACAACGTGATCTTGACGCCGCACGTGGGCGGCTCGACCATGGAAGCGCAGGAAAACATCGGCATCGAGGTGGCCGAAAAGCTGGTGAAGTACAGCGACAACGGCACCTCGACGTCTTCCGTCAACTTTCCTGAAGTGGCGCTGCCGGCCCACCCAGGCAAGCACCGCCTGCTGCACATTCACCGCAACGTGCCGGGCGTGCTGTCGGAAATCAACAAGGTGTTTGCGGCCAACGGCATCAACATCGCGTCGCAGTACCTGCAGACCAACGAGGCAGTGGGTTACGTGGTGATCGACATCGACGCAGCGCACTCCGATATCGCGCTGGCCAAGCTGGCAGAGGTGCCGGGAACCATCCGCAGCCGGGTTCTGTTTTGAACCGGGCCTGAGCCACGGCGCGCAACCGCTATCAAATATATAGCTGGTTGCGCCCGTCTCTATTGCGTTTCAGCCACTTTTTTCGAGGAAAAGACCAGATTACTGCGCTGCCGGCGGCTGTAAACCCAGCAAGGTGGCCAGAGCCGCCGTTGGCAATGAACCTTCATGTGACACCGTGGCGCCGGTCTGCGCGTGGGTTCCGACGATGGTGGGGATCGAAGCGAAACCCAGTCTGGTCATCAGCTCGGTGTTTTTGGCGACGGCTTCTTTTTGCGCGTCGATATTGCTGGCCGCACTGATGCCGCCGCGCCGGGCCTGCAGCGACGTTTCATGCGCGTCCATGGCAGCCACCGGGTCGCCGGCCGCCAGCAGGGTTGCCCCCTGGGCCGTACTGGCGGCGTTGAGCATGCCAACCGGGATCCAGACAAACCTGGCCTGGGACTTCAGCGGTTTTGCCGCTTCCCACAGGGCGCCGCAGTGCGGGCATTGCGCATCAAAAAACACATACACCGTGCGCTTGCTCATTAAAGCGCCGGCCGAAAAGCCTTTGGCGCCGGCTTCGATGGCAGCCACGGATACCGGTTCGGCGGCAGCCTTTGCCGACGGGCTGCCGGGCGCGGTGCCCGGCGCATCGTTACAGCCGGCAAGCAGCAAGCCAGCCGCGACAACGGCAGCCAGGGAAAGGCGGTTCAGGAATTTGGACATCATCAAAAGCGTTGAATGAAGGAGCGGCAAGGATAGCGCAGCGGCGCTATTTCGACAGCCTGTCGGCCAATTCCCCGGCCAGCATGAAGAACTCCGGCGCGCGCTGCACCGACACGTGGGTGGCGTTCATCGCATACGTGACCCGGGTTTTGACGCCGCGCGCCTGTAGCGCCCTGACATAGGCCTCGCTGAACTGGGGCAAGGTGTTCTCGTCCTTGTTGCCCGCCACCACGCTGATCTGCGTATCCGGGTTGATTTTTTCCGCTTCGGCCAGCGGTGAAAGGCTGCGGCTCCAGGCACCGGACTTGCCCGCAGAGCTGTTGCGCCATTGCCGCCATGCCGGCACATCGCAGGGGCAGGCGGCCAGCAAATAGGCATCAGCGCTGCCCGGAAAACGGCTGGCCAGCAAGGCCGCCATGGCCGCGCCGCCCGAATGGCCGACCAAGAGGATTTTTTTGCCGGGGTTGAGGCTGCGCAGGCTGCCCAGCGCGGCAGCAATGATTTCGGCGTTGCGGGGTGTGTAGTCGTCGTCCCCGGGGCCGGACTCGCCGTCCGATACGCCCAGATCGCTGCGGTAGCCGGGCCGCTGCATCGCCACGGTGACGGCCTGGAGCTTTTCGGCAAGCAAGGCTGCTGTGCCGCTGTCCGCTTTCAACTCCGTGCGCCCGCCATTGTCGCCGTGCAGAAAGACGACCAGTACCTTGGGCGTGATGCGGGACGTCTGGCCAGGCGCCAGCTTGCGGATGACAAGGCATTGCCGGGCGTCCCCTGCCCGTTCAATGCCGTCGGCAAGTTTTCCGTCGGGGCACTTCACCGGTTGTGCCAACGCGCCTGCCCCCGCCAGCCCAAGCAGCAGGCCGGCCCAAGCAAGGCAGCCGCGGCGCATCAGGCTCCGCGCAACGCGGCTTTCAGTTGCTGGCCAATTTCGGGCTTGTCGGCAAACGGATCCGTCGGGTTGCGTGCCTGCAGCACGTCTTCAAGCCGTGTCTGCACGGAGTTGATGGCTTTGGGGTGGCTGTAGATATAGAACCGGTTGGCTGCAATGGCGTCAAACACCAGTTTCGCCACATCGGCGGCGCTCACCTTGCCGGAGCCGACCGCCTTGCCTGTCATGGCCTGCTGGATCATCTGGCTCCTGGTGGGCTTTTCCGCGCCGAGTTCAGCCGGCCGGTTGCGGTGGCTCATGCCGATGCCGGTGGCCACAAAAAACGGGCACAGCACCGAGGCGCCAACCTGATCGGTCACAAGGCCCAGGTCCTGGTACAGGGTTTCGCTGAGCGCCACCACGGCATGTTTGCTCACGTTGTAGACGCCCATGTTCGGCGGGTTCAGCAGCCCGGCCATGCTGGCGGTGTTGACGATGTGGCCTTGCCAGGATGGGTCTTTGGCGGCTGCTTCCAGCATCATCGGCGTGAAGATGCGTACGCCGTGGACCACGCCCATGACGTTGACGCCCAGCACCCATTCCCAGTCTTTGACGCTGTTTTCCCAGATCAGGCCGCCGGATCCGACGCCGGCGTTGTTGAAGACGAAATGCGGCGCGCCGAAGCGCTCGAACACGGCCTTGCCCATGGCCTCCATCTGCGCGGCGCTGGAGACGTCAAGTTTGAAGGACAGCACCTGGGCGCCGGCGGCCTTCATCTCCTCGGTGGCCTTGTCCAACGCGTCCTGCTGCACGTCGACCAGCACCAGGTTCATGCCCAGTTTGGCGCCCAGGCGCGCGCATTCCAGGCCGAAGCCCGAGCCCGCGCCGGTCAGCACTGCGGTTTTACCTTTGAAGTCCGTGATCATTTTGGGGAGTCCTTGATGGCTGGAATGGGAAAATTGTCCGTGAGGCAAGGCGTCTCAGCTGTCACTCTGGGAACTTGAGGCAACTGTTCAGGCAATCCGCAACATCTCGATGTGCGGTATGCCGTCCTCGATGTAGGGCTGGCCGGTATTGGAAAAACCGTGCTGCAGGTAGAACTGCTCAAGCCGTGCCTGTGCGCCTATGCGAATGGGTTGCGGGCCCCAGTGCTGCTGTAAACGGCCAACGGCCTCTTTCATCAGCACATGGCCAACGCCGCCGCCGCGTGCCGAGGCATGCGTGACCACGCGGCCTATGCTGGCCTCCGCAAACTTCACGCCCGCGGCAAAGCAGCGCGCATAGGCCACCAGCCGCCCTTCGCTTGTGCCCAGCAAATGCATGGCCTCCATGTCGGCGCCGTCCATGTCCTGGAAGCTGCAGGCCTGCTCGACCACAAACACCTCGCTGCGAAGCTGCAAGATCTCGTAAAGCTCACGTGTGGTCAGCGCGCCAAAGGGAAGAAAACGCCAGGAAATACCGGTGTTGCTGCTCATGCCGGAGTTGCCGCTTTCAGGGTGTAGCCGATGCGGGGGAAATGCACATGCACGGTGCCGGCACGCGCATCGGTACGGCGCAGCGTGTAATGCATGCGGGTAGCGGCGATCAGCTCGCCCTCGGTGGGCTCCGGTCCAAAACTCTCGCCGCTGACCAGCACCTGGCTGCCCAAGGGAATGCCGTGTTCGTCCTGGAACAGATCGCCCGGCAGCGGCGCAGGGGTGGACGCGGCGGCCAGCGCCACAGCCTCGGCAGAGCTGAATTTTTCAATGCCGCCATGGCCGATGGCGGCCATGCGGTCCATCCATTCCAGCACGGCCGGCGTGAGGTTCAGGATGCCCGCGAGCACCGGTGTTTGCACCCGCGTGAACCACAGCGGGTGGTACATCGCGAAGTCGGCGATGCAGGGAACATCGCCCAATAGAAAAGGCCGATCGTCGAGCATGTCCGAAATCCGCCGCAGATAGGACTTGTAAGCCGCGGCGGCGTCGCTGGCGCGCAGGCGCGGCATGCCGGTGCTCATGGCCTTGCGGTCTTCGCCGAAGGCGCGGGCGGCTTCAGGTGGCGCCTTTTCAAAAATCTGGGCCACGCCCTTGGGCTGCGTGTTGTAGGCCATGGAGGTCCAGAACAGCGTGTTGTCGGCCCAATGCGCCAGCGTGCGCGCCAGGCCCTTGCTGGGTTCCGGGTACACCGAAGGCTCGGGTTGCAGGTGTTCCAGCACGTCGCTGATCAAGGCAGTGTCGCAATAAATGTCGGCGCCGATTTGCAGGATGGGCGTCTTGCGGTAGCCGCCGGTAAGCGCCACCACGTCGGGCTTGGGCATGATCATCGGGATGATGACGGACTTCCAGGGCAGGTTTTTGTAACCCAGCATCAGGCGGGTTTTTTCGGCAAATGGCGATGTGGGGTAGTGGTGAAGAATCAGCTCGCTCATGGGTGTCTCCGGGTGTTCTGGGTGTCTGGAAATTCAGCGGGGCATGGCCCGCGCGATGAGGGTGTCGAAATCGGTACCGGCGCCCAGCGTACCGAAAGCATGGCCCCAGTTGCCTGCAATGCGCGAGTCGCAAAAAGCGCTGAAGACGGCAGCGGGCGCGGTCTGGTACAGCAAGGCGGCCTGCACCGCCAGCGCGACGTCCTGCGCGAGCCGCCGTGCCTCCACTTCAGTCGCCATTTCTTCCACACGTGTGGGCAAGGCAGCGGCCAGCCGGTCCAGCGCCGGGTGCGCGCCTTTTGCGGCGGCCAGTTCCTGGTTCAGGGCCGCCACGGCGTCGGCTTTGCGCAGCGCGCGCAAAAGGTCCAGCGCCATGATGTTGCCCGCGCCTTCCCAGATCGAATTGAGCGGCATTTCGCGGTAAACACGGGCCATGACGCCCTCGCCGCCCTCCTCCACATAACCGTTGCCGCCCAGGCATTCCATCGCCTCCTGGGCGAAATGGCTACCGCGCTTGCAGATCCAGAACTTGGCGACGGGTGTCAACAGGCGCGCCATGGCAGCCTCGTGGGCATCGCCCGTGTGGTCGAAAGCCCGGGCCAGGCGCATTGCAAGCGCGGTCGCGGCTTCGGATTCAAGCGCGAGGTCGGACAGCACGTTCCGCATCAGCGGCTGGTCGATGAGCAGCTTGCCAAAAGCTTTTCGCTGCGAGGTGTGGTTCAGCGCCAGGGCCAGTGCCTGCCGCATCAACCCGCTGGTGCCCAGCGCGCAGTCCAGCCGGGTCATGGTGCCCATTTCGAGGATCTGCGGAATACCGCGGCCTTCGCCCCCGACCAGCCAGGCCTGGGCATCTTCAAATTCCACTTCAGAACTTGCGTTGGCCTTGTTGCCCAGCTTGTCTTTGAGGCGCTGGATGCGTATGGCATTGAGGCCGCCGTCGGGCAGCACGCGTGGCAGGAAAAAGCAGGAAAGGCCACTTTGGGTTTGGGCCAGTACCAGGAAGGCATCGCACATGGGCGCCGAGAAAAACCATTTGTGGCCGGTGATGGCATAACGTTCGCCCCAGCCGTCGCGGCCTGCGGGCTCAGCGCGCGTGGTGTTGGCCCGCACATCGGAGCCGCCCTGCTTTTCCGTCATGCCCATGCCCATGGTGAGGCCGGCCTTGGCCTGCCACAGCTTGAGTTCGGGGTCATAGGCACGGCTCGCCAGCTTGGGGCCCCAGTCGGCGTAGATGGCCGTGTTGCCGCGCAACGCGGGCGTGGCCGCGTAGCTCATGGAGATGGGGCACAGGATGGAGGGCTCGAGCTCGGTGAAGAGCATGAAGCCTGCTGCGCGCTGGACATGAGGAGATGGATTTTCTTCAGACCACGGAGAGCCATGCAGGCCCGAGCCCGTCGCGAGTTTCATGAGCTCGTGATAACTCGGGTGAAACTCCACCTGGTCCACACGACGGCCAAAACGATCATGGCTGTGCAGCGCCGGCCCATGCACATTGGCCAGGCGCGCGTGGGTCTGCATGGCCGTGCTGCCCAGCTTCGCACCGAGCTGCCTCAGCTCGTGCGTGTCCAGCGCTGGCGCATTAAATTTCAGCGCGTCGCGCAGCGGGCGATTGGTGTCAAACAGGTTGTAGTCCGACAGCGCTGCGGGCTGGTTGAAGACTTCATGCGTCATGTCCACCTCCTTTTGACCGCGCCGTGGTCGGGTCAGATCAGCTTGACCAACTGCTTGCCGAAGTTTTTGCCTTTGAGCAACCCGAGGAATGCTTCGGGCGCCGATTCAATCCCCTGCGCCACGCTTTCACGCGGGCGCAGCTTGCCGGTGCCCACCAGCGTGCCGAGTTCCTTGAGCGCTTCGGGCCAGACTTCCATGTGCTCGGCCACGATAAAGCCCTGCAGCTTGAGGCGGCTGGTCAAAATCAGCGCCGGGTAGGCCAACGGCATGGGCCGGCCGTCGTAGCCGGCGATCATGCCGCACAGCGCGATGCGGCCGAAAGCGTTCATGCGCGGCAGCACGGCGTCCAGCACCATGCCGCCCACGTTTTCAAAGTAGCCATCAATGCCATCCGGGCAGGCGTCCTTGAGAGCCTTGGTCAGCGAAGCGGCATCGGCGTGCACTTTGTAATCAATGCAGGCGTCAAAGCCGAGTTCATCGACGGCATATTTGCATTTATCGGGGCCACCGGCAATGCCGACGGCGCGGCAGCCGCGTGCCTTGGCGAGTGCGCCGAACGCGCTCCCCACTGCGCCGGTAGCGGCGCTGACCACCATGGTCTGGCCGGCTTTGGGCTCAATGATTTTCACCAGGCCGTACCAGGCGGTGACACCGGGCATACCGACCGCGCCCAGGTAGTGCGACAGCGGCACGTGCGTGGTGTCCACCTTGCGCAGCGCGCCGGGCTGGTCGGCATTGACCACGCTGTATTCCTGCCAGCCGCCCATGCCGACCACCTTGTCGCCAGGCTGGAATTTGGGCGAGCGGCTTTCCACCACCTCGCCTGCCGTGCCGCCCAGCATGACCTGGCCCAGCGGATGCGGCGCGGCATAGCTCTTGGCATCGCTCATGCGGCCACGCATGTAAGGGTCCAGGCTCAGGTAATGGTGGCGCACCAGCACCTGGCCATCCTGCAGCGGCGGCGTGTCGCTGGACACCAGCATGAAGTTACTGGCGACGGCTTCGCCGGTGGGACGGTTGTCGAGCAGGATTTGCTGGTTGATGGGCATGGAAGTCTCCTGTGTGTTGTCGGGAAAGGCAGATGATTTGCTATTGATTTGATAGCTGCTTGCGCCGGTTTTTATTGGGCTGGGCTGTGATTTAACCAATAACTCGGTTCAATCGGTTGATATGCCGCCGCCGGATAGATCCGGTGCGCCGGTGTTTTGGGCGGCGGTGGCAACCCGCCGCACGTACTTGAAGGTGCCCGTGGAGTGTGCACAGGCGCGGCCTTCCGCGTCATACAGCGTGGCTTCGGTAAACGCCATGGTGGTGCTGCGATGCATGAGCCGCCCCTTGGCTGTAAGCCGGCTGCCGTCACCGGGTGCCGGCCGCATGAAGCTGGTCTTCATCTCGATGGTGACCACGCCCATGTCTTTCTGTACGCTGCGAGCGGCCGTCGCCATGGTCACGTCCAGCAGCGTCATGATGGCGCCGCCGTGCGTCACGGCAAATGAGTTGAGGTGCTCGGGCCTGGGCGCATAACCAATGGCCGAGGCGCCCCCTTCGAACAGTTCGAGCTCGAATCCAAGGTGGTTGACGAAAGGGATGTCAGCGCCGAAATTCATTAACTGTTCCCAACCCTTCACTTGATTAGCCGCCTGTTACCACTGATACACCGCCGTCCACCGCCAACCACTGGCCAGTGATGTGCTTGCCGGCGTCGGACGCATAGAGCACGCACAGGCCCTTCAGATCTTCGTCATCGCCCAGGCGGCCGAGCGGCGCATGCGAGGCGAGTTTTTCTTCGCCCAGCGCTTTCAGCGTGCCCACGGTCATCCGGCTCGGGAAAAAACCCGGGCAGATGGCGTTGACGGTGATGTTGTACTTGCCCCATTCGCAGCCCAGTGCGCGCGTGAAGTTGATGACGGCACCCTTGGAGGTGTTGTAAGCCACCGTGGTCATCTCGCGCGGGTTGCCGCCCAGGCCGGCGATGGAGGCTACGTTGATGATGCGGCCGGACTTGCGGGCGATCATGCTGTGCTTGGCGATGTGCTGGCTCAGGATGAAATAGCCGCGGATGTTGAGGTTCATGACCTTGTCCCAGGCTTCGACCGGGTGGTCTTCCGCGGGTGCGCCCCAGGCGGCGCCGGCATTGTTGACCAGGATGTCGACATGGCCCAGGCGCTTGATGGCCTCGTCGGCCAGCGCCCGGATGTCTTCTTCTTTCGAGCAGTCGGCGGCGATCCAGTCGACGTCGATACCGGCAGCTTTCAACTCGGCAGCGGACTCGATCAGGTCTTCGGCCTTGCGCGAACTCAAAATGACTTTGGCGCCGGCTTCGCCCAGCGCCTGGGCCAGTTGCAGTCCCAGGCCGCGCGAGCCGCCGGTCACGAGTGCGGTTTTGCCTTTGAGGTCGAACAGCTGCTGGATGGTACGGGTCATGAAAGTTGTCTCCTGTTGGATGTCATCGGGCTTGCCGGGTGCCGCATCGGGACTCCGGCAAGGATGGGTTTGCGAATAATCTGTCAGTTTTGGCCGTGGCTTCAATGCCGGGCGCGACGGTCTGCCATATTGGCACAACATCAGGGGCCTTGCAGGCTGCGCTGTCGTCGTGGCGACTTCAGGCCGCTACGAGCCGACGTTGATGCGGGAGCGCACGTAAACCAGCACCGCGCCAACCGCCGCCACAATGCCACCCAGCACCACCATGGACCAGCCGATGGCATCGTCCAGCCGCTGGACCGACAGACCCAATACCAACGTGAGCAGCCCGCCGTAAATCAGGACCCAGATCAGGGTCTGCAAGCGAGCCACGGCCTTGTTGGAAACAGGGTCAGCGGACGGTTTGAAAAAAGCCATTAAAACGCCTCCTCGGGTAAATCGGCACAGGTCAGGTCGCGGGTTTCAACGACCTTGAGCCAGGCGCCGATTTTGGGTAATTCGTAATGATAAAAATAGCGTGTAGCGCCCATCCGTCCTGCGTGATCCGCTATCGAATTAGTAGCAGGCTGCTGCAATGCCAGGCTGGCCAGCGCCACGTCCAGCCAGATCCACGCCAATACGGTGTGGCCGAAGGCCTGCATGTAGGGTACCGCATTGGCCAGCGCCTGGCCGGGTTCGCCCGTGGCCCAGGCCGCCTTGGTGGCGCTGCCCACATGCTGCAATGCCTTGGCCAGTGCGTTGGCATGGGCGGCGAGTTCAGGCACCTGAATCGCCTTTTCAACCGTGGCGTTGATACGCGCTGCCAGCAATTGCAATCCCCTGCCCCCTTCCATCAGCACTTTGCGGCCCAGCAAATCCATGGCCTGGATGCCGTGCGTGCCTTCGTGGATCATGTTCAGGCGGTTGTCGCGCCAGTACTGCTCGACCGGAAAGTCGCGTGTGTAGCCGTAGCCGCCATGCACCTGTATGGCGAGCGAGTTGGCCTCCAGGCACCACTCGCTGGGCCAGCTCTTGGCAATCGGCGTCAGCACCTCGAGCAGCAGGCGCGCGTCGTCGGCAGCCTGCGCCTCGGCGGTGTGGTGTTCGTCAACCAGGCGGGCGCAATACAGCTCCAGCGCCAGCGCGCCCTCGCAATACGCTTTTTGCGCCAGCAGCATGCGCTTGACGTCGGCATGTTCGATGATGCGGATCTGCGGCTGGGAGGCGTCTTTGCCCACGGCACCGGTGCCGTTTTTAGAACCTCCGCCGACGGGCCGGCCCTGCGGCCGGTTTTTGGCGTAATCGAGGCTGGCGTAATAACCCGCCATGCCCAGCATGGTGGCGGCCGTGCCCACACCGATGCGTGCCTCGTTCATCATGTGGAACATGCAGCGCAGGCCTTCATGAGGCTTGCCGACCAGGTAGCCGACCGCGCCGGCCTGGCCATCCACAGGGTATTTGCCTTCGCCGAAATTGAGCAGCGTGTTGGTGGTGCCGCGCCAGCCCAGCTTGTGGTTCAGGCCCGCGAGCGCCACGTCGTTGCGCACGCCGGTGAGTTCGCCTTGGGTATCGACCATTTTCTTGGGCACGATGAAGAGCGAAATGCCGCGCGTGCCGGCGATCAGCTTGCCGTCAGGCCCCGGAATCTTGGCCAGCACCAGGTGGATGATGTTGTCGGTCAGCTCGTGCTCGCCGGCCGAGATCCACATCTTGTTGCCCTTCAGGCGATAACGTGGGCCCAGCGGGTCAGCCTCAAAGCCGTCGCCATCCGGGACCGCACGCGTGGTCACGTCGCTGAGCGAGGAACCGGCCTGCGGTTCGGACAAACACATGGTGCCCGAGAAGCGGCCGGAGAACTCGTTCCTGGCGAAGACTTCCTTCTGCATGTCGGTGCCATGCACCATCAGCAGGTTGGCATTGCCGGTAGTGAGCAGGCCTGAGCCGATGCTGACTGAGGCCATGGCGAAGAAGGCATTGGCCGCCGCTTCCACGGTATAGGGAAGCTGCATGCCGCCGACTTCGTAGTCTTGCGCGGCGCTGAGCATGCCGGAGGCGGCATAGGCCTTCTGCGCGTCGTGTGTGGCCTGCGGCAGGATGACTTTTTCGCCGTCGAAATGCGGCTCCTGTGTGTCCACTATGCGGTTGAAAGGCGCGTATTTTTCGCGCGCGATGCGCTCGCAGGTGTCGAACACCGCGTCGAAAGTCTCGCGCGAATGGTCGGCGAAACGCGCGCGCTGGTTCAGCGACTCGGCGCCCAGCCATCGGTAAAGCAGAAAGTCCAGCGTGGGCCGAAGGCTCATGACGGGCTCCCCGGTACAAGAGCGGGCGGCAAGGCAGGAAACACCTGCCCTTTCTGAAGGAGCAGGGTTTCATTCATGGTGGCTGCCCGGTTTAGAGAACTTCGTAAATGCCGGCTGCGCCCATGCCGCCGCCAATGCACATCGTCACGCAGACGCGCTTGGCGCCGCGGCGCTTGCCTTCGATCAGGGCGTGGCCCGTCAGGCGCTGGCCGGTCACGCCATAAGGGTGACCGACGGCGATGGCGCCGCCGTTGACGTTGAGCTTGTCCATGGGAATACCCAGCTTGTCGGCGCAGTACAGCACTTGCACGGCAAAGGCTTCATTCAGCTCCCACAAATCGATGTCGCTGATCTTCAGGCCCAGCTTGGCCAGTACCTTGGGGATCGCGAAGACCGGGCCAATGCCCATCTCGTCAGGCTCGCAACCGGCAACTGCGAAGCCAAGGAAGCGGCCCAGGGGCTTGAGGCCTTTCTTTTCGGCCAGAGTTTCGTTCATCACAACTACGGCGCCGCCGCCGTCGGAGAACTGGCTGGCATTGCCGGCCGCGATCACGCCGCCAGGAATGGCCGGCTTGATGCCGCTGATGCCTTCCTTGGTCGTGCCTTCGCGGATGCCTTCGTCTTTGCTCACAGTAACTTGTTTGGTGGAGAGGCCCATGACCTTGTCGGCCACGCCGGCTGTCACGGTGATCGGTGCGATCTCGGCTTCAAAGAGGCCTGCAGCGAGAGCTGCGGTTGCTTTTTGCTGGCTCAGTGCGCCGTACTCGTCCATGCGGTCGCGCGAGATGTTGTAGCGTTTGGCGACCTGCTCAGCGGTCTGGAGCATGTTCCAGTAAATCTCGGGCTTGTTCTTGGCAAGCCAGGTTTCCTGCAGCATGTGGGTGTTCATTTCCTGCTGCACGCAGGAAATGCTTTCGACGCCGCCGGCCACGTAGATGTCGGCTTCGCCAGCGATCACGCGCTGGGCCGCCAGGGCGATGGTCTGCAGGCCGGACGAGCAGAAACGGTTGACTGTCATTCCCGATACCGTCACCGGGCAGCCAGCGCGCAGGGCGATCTGGCGTGCGATGTTGGCGCCCGTGGCGCCTTCGGGCGTGGCGCAGCCGATGATCACATCATCGACTTCGGCGGCCTCGATGCCGGCGCGTTTGAGCGCGTGCTCGACGGCATGACCGCCCAGGGTGGCGCCGTGTGTCATGTTGAAGGAGCCCTTCCAGCTCTTGGCCAGGGGGGTGCGTGCGGTGGAAACGATTACTGCTGAAGTCATGGAATTCTCCGGATTCTGGGACGTTGATCTGTGCGGTCTGCTGGGCTTAGGTGGACAGGTTGAAGGTCTTGCCTTCAGCCGCAAGCTTGGCCAGCAGGGGCGCGGGCTTCCAGAATTTGGCGTCGTCCAGCGGGTTCTGCGCGAAGCGGTTCATGCTTTGCACCACATTGAAGAGACCGACCTGGTCGGCGTACAGCATGGGGCCGCCGCGGTAGACCGGGAAGCCATAGCCCATGATGTAGACCATGTCGATGTCGCTGGCCTTGGAGGCAATGCCCTCTTCCAGGATGTGCGCGGCCTCGTTGACCAGCGAATACACCAGGCGCTGTACGATTTCCTCGTCAGAGATCTTGCGCGGTGTGATGCCCAGGCTGGTGCGGTGGTCTTCAATCATCTTGACGACTTCGGCGTTCGGGATCGCATCGCGCTTGCCGGGCACGTAGTCGTACCAGCCGGCGCCGGTTTTCTGGCCGAAGCGGCCTTTTTCGCAAAGAAGGTCAGCGGTCTTGCTGTACTTCATGTCTGGTTTTTCGGTGTAGCGGCGCTTGCGGATCGCCCAGCCGATGTCGTTGCCGGCCAGGTCGCCCATGCGGAACGGGCCCATGGCAAAGCCGAATTTTTCAATCGCCTTGTCGACCTGTTCGGGCGTGCAGCCTTCGTCGAGCAGGAAACCGCCCTGGCGGCCGTACTGCTCGATCATGCGGTTGCCGATAAAGCCGTCGCAGACGCCAGAGATCACGGCCGTCTTCTTGATCTTTTTGCCCATCGTCATCACGGTGGCCAACACGTCCTTGCCGGTCTTGGCGCCGCGCACCACTTCCAGCAGCTTCATCACATTGGCCGGGCTGAAGAAATGCAGGCCGACCACGTCTTGCGGACGCTTGGTGAAGGCGGCGATCTTGTCGACGTCCAGCGTGGAGGTGTTGGAGGCCAGAATGGCGCCCGGTTTCATCACGCGGTCCAGTTCCTTGAAGACCTTTTCCTTGACACCCATCTCTTCAAACACGGCCTCGATCACCAGGTCGGCGTCTTTGAGGTCGTCGTAGCTGAGCGTGGTGCTCAGCAGTCCCATGCGCTGGTCATATTTGTCCTGCTTGAGCTTGCCCTTCTTGACCTGGGCTTCGTAGTTCTTGCTGATGATGCCGAGGCCTTTGTCCAGGGCCTCCTGCTTCATCTCGAGAATCTTGACCGGGATGCCGGCGTTCAGGAAATTCATGGCAATGCCGCCGCCCATGGTGCCTGCGCCGATCACAGCCACCGAATTGATCTCGCGCTTGGGCGTGTCTTCCGGCACGTCGGGGATCTTGGAGGCCGCACGCTCAGCCATGAAGATATGGCGCAGCGCGCGGCTTTCGGGTGTCCACATCAGGTTGATGAAGCACTCGCGCTCAAAAGTCATGCCGTCTTCGAATTTCTTCTTGGTTGCGGCTTCGACCGCATCCACGCACTTCAGCGGCGCGGGGAAGTTTTTCGCCATCCCCTTCACCATGTTGCGGGCGAACTGGAAGTAAGCGTCGCCATTGGGGTGCTTGGCGCGCAGGTCACGCACCAGCGGAAGCGGCCGGGTGTCGGAAATCGATTGGGCAAAGGCCAGGGCTTCCTGGGCCAGCGATTCGGGCGAGGCAGCAAGCTTGTCGAACAGTTTCTGACCGGGGATTTGCGCGAGCAGCTCGCTCTTGACGGGTTCGCCGCTCACGATCATGTTCAGGGCCGGTTCCACGCCGAGCACGCGCGGCAGGCGCTGCGTGCCGCCGGCGCCAGGCAACAGGCCGAGCTTGACTTCAGGCAAGGCCACGTTGGTGCCAGGCGCGGCGATGCGGTAGTGGCAGCCCAGGGCCAGTTCCAGGCCACCGCCCATGCAGACGGAATGGATCGCGGCGACGATGGGCTTGCCGGAATTCTCGACCGCACGGATCACGCTCAGCAGATTGGGTTCGATCAGCGCCTTGGGCGTGCCGAACTCCTTGATGTCGGCGCCGCCCGAAAAGGCTTTGCCTGCACCGGTGATCACGATGGACTTGATGGCGGCGTCGGCGTTGGCCTTCTGGATGTTGTCGGTCAGGCTCAGGCGTGTGGCGTGACCCAGGCCGTTGACGGGTGGGTTGCTCAGTGTGATGAGCGCGACGGGGCCGTGAACTTCGTAAAGGGTGGTCATTGCGTTGCTTCTTTCCTTGATGGAGTTTCAGTTTTCGGTTGTCTCGGCTGGCGCTGCGGCCCGGCACGCGCTGGTCGGGCGCACAAAAAAGTACGACCGTTCTTTTTCCATTGTAGGGGGCGTTTGTGACGGCACAAGTCTCCGGATGGACTGTTCAGTCTATTTTTGTCCCAGCGGCGACATGCCCGGGACAATCCAAACCGTTTGTAGAACCTGTTTACAGCCTAAACGGGGCCGCGTTGGGGTGCAATCGGGATGAGTGGGCCGCTCGGGCACGCCGCATGGGCTAATGCCCATGCAAGAGCCTGGGTGGCTCAATCGCCCGATTTCACCCCAACCCGGAGGGCAAGCGCCTTCTCGGGCGGTCCGCGGCGTTGCGGCGCTAGCCCATAGCTGGGCTATGGGCGTCGCACCGCGCCTTGCATCCCATCCCGAGAAGGGGCTTGCGCGGCCCCGTTTAGGCTGTAAACAGGTTCTCACACTTCCAGCCACTCTTTGCGGATGTAGGCATCGGCCCGCAGGCTGTCGGGTGTGCCGTCAAACACGATGCTGCCGTGGCCCATGACCAGCGCGCGATCGGAAATTGCCATGGCAATCGTCAGTTTCTGCTCGATCAGCAGTACCGAGATGCCCTTGGCCTTCAGCGTTTGCAAATACTGCCCCACCAGCTCAACGATTTTGGGCGCAAGGCCTTCAGTGGGCTCGTCGATGATGATGAGGTCGGGATCGCCCATCAGCGTGCGGCACAGCGTGAGCATCTGCTGCTCGCCGCCCGAGAGCACGCCGGCCTCGGTGTGCTGGCGTTCGCGCAAGCGTGGGAACATCTGGTACATGTCTTCAAACGACCAGCGCGAGCCCTTGCCTGAACCTTTCTGGCCCAGCAACAGGTTCTGGTGCACCGTGAGCTTGGGGAAGATGTCGCGGTTTTCCGGCACATAGCCTATGCCAAGGTGAGCGATCTGGTAGGCCTTCTTGCCGACAATTTCCTGCTTTTTCCAGAGGATGGAGCCCTGGCAGTCGACCAGGCCCATGATGGCCTTGGCCGTAGTGGAGCGCCCCGAGCCGTTGCGGCCCAACAGCGCAACAATCTGGCCGGGTTGCACGTCGAAATGCACGCCATGCAGCACGTGGCTTTTGCCGTAGAAGGCGTGGAGGTTCTGGATATGCAGCATCAGTGGCCTCCTCCATGCGCTTGGGCGTCCGCAACAGAAGAGCCGAGATAGGCCTCTTGCACACGCTGGTCTGCGCGCACGGCTTCCGGCGTGTCGTAGGCGATGATCTCGCCATAGACCACCACCGCGATCTTGTCGGCCAGACCGAACACCACGCCCATGTCGTGCTCCACCGTCAGCAGGGTTTTGCCCACGGTGACTTCCTTGATCAGATTGATGAAGCGGCTGGTCTCCGAGCGGCTCATGCCGGCTGTGGGTTCATCCAGCAGGATCACGTTCGCGCCGCCGGCAATCGTGATGCCGATTTCCAGCGCGCGCTGCTCAGCGTAGGTCAGGTTGGTGGCCAGCACATCACGCTTTTTGTCGAGCTTGATCATGGCCATCAACTCGTCTGCGCGCTCGTTGGCGTCATCCAGGTCGGCCAGGAAGCGGAAGAAGGTGTACTTGTAGCCCAGGCTCCACAGCACGCCGCAGCGCAGGTTTTCAAACACACTGAGCTTGGGGAAGATATTGGTGATCTGGAAGCTGCGCGACAGACCCAGCCGGTTGATTTCAAACGGCTTTTTGCCGTCGATGCGCTGGCTATTGAGCAGCACTTCGCCGCTGGTGGGCTCAAAGCGCCCGCTGATGAGATTGAACAAGGTCGACTTGCCGGCACCGTTGGGGCCGATGATGGCGACGCGCTCGCCGGCCTGTACCTGGAGGTTGGCGCCGCGGATGATTTCGGTCTTGCCGAAGCTCTTGCGCAGGTCTTTGAGCTCAAGCGAATAGTTCATATCAACCTCCCCACCAGCCAGGGCCGCGGAACCGGCTTTGCCGGGCCGCAGGCGCAGCGCCCCAACCACCATGAAAGGGGCAGCGAGCCGCAGGCTCGAAGTGACGAGCGTGGGGGCTCACAGTAATTCCCTTCGCTTGATTTCTTTCTCGATGTCATTTTGTATCTGGCCCCATTGCGTGAGGAATTGCCGGCGCGTGAGCTCGAACAGCCCCAGGCCGGTGACAAGCACAAAGCCGGCGCCCAGCCAGCTGTTGAGGTTGGTGGCGTTGAGGCGCACGCCCATAAAGCCAAGCTCGGGGCCCAGGGCCGCGTTGAGCTGCAGGTGGTAGACCATCTCCACCATGGCGGCCGCGCCGGCGAGCGCTGTGAAGGCCGTTACGGCCAGGCCCAGGTAGCCCACCCACAGCTCCCTGAGCTTGCCGAAGGAGGCTATGCGCAAATTCATCATGATCAGGCTGGCGATGCCGCCGGGCGCATACATCACCATGAACAGGAAGACCAGGCCCACATAGAGCAGCCAGGCCATGGACAGTTCCGACAACAGGATCAGCGCCAGCACCAGCAGGCCGGCGCCGATGATGGGGCCGAAGAAGAAGGTGGCGCCGCCCAGGAAGGTGAACAGCAGCAGGCTGCCTGAGCGCACACCGCTCACCACTTCCGCCGTGACGATTTCCGAATTGATGGCCGCCAGACCGCCACCTATGCCGGCGAAGAAACCGGCAATGATGAAGGCGTAGTAGCGCACGCGCTGCGTGTTGTAGCCGATGAACTCCACGCGCTCGGGGTTGTCGCGCACAGCGTTCAAAATCCGGCCCAGCGGCGTGCGCGTGAAGGCGAACATGGCCGCCGTGCAGATGAAGCAATAAAACGCGATCAGGTAATAAACCTGGATCTGCGGGCCGAAGCTGATGCCGAACACCGGCTTGCCGTAAGCGCGGTTGGTAGTGATGCCGCCCTCCCCGCCGAAAAACTCGGGGAACATCAGCGACATGGCGAACACCAGTTCGCCCACGCCCAGCGTGATCATGGCAAAGGTGGTGCCGGCCTTCTTGGTGGTGACGTAGCCGAACAGCACGGCAAAGAACAGGCCCGACAGGCCACCCACCAGCGGGATCAGCGGCAGCGGGATGTAAAAGCTGCCTTTGGCGGCCAGATTCATCGCGTGCACGGCCAGGAAGGAACCCAGCCCGGCATAGACCGCATGGCCGAAACTGAGCATGCCGCCCTGCCCCAGCAGGATGTTGTAGCTCAGGCAGATGATGACCAGGTAGCCGGCCTGTGACAGCATGGTGAGCGCCAGGCTGCTCTTGAACATCATGGGCGCGGCAATGAGCAGCAGCGCGTACAGCGACCACAGCAGCCAGCGGCCGACGTTGTAGGGTTTGAATTGGTGGTAAGCGGTAGACATGTGGCGATTCATCCTTCCCGTGTACCAAGCAAGCCCTTGGGCCGGAAGATAAGGATCAGCACCAAAAAGAGGAACGGCAGGATGGGCGCCACCTGCGAAATCGTGAGCTTGAGCAGCGGATAGCCAAAGGTCTCGGGCGTCACGGTGTAGCTGAATTTCACCAGCAGTGTCATCAACGACTGGTCCATCTGGATCGCGAAGGTCTGTATCAGGCCTATCAGCAGGGACGCCAGGAAGGCGCCGCTCAGCGAACCCATGCCGCCCACCACCACGACGACGAAGATGATGGCGCCGACCGAGCCGGCCATGGCTGGCTCTGTGATGAAGGTGTTGCCGCCTATGACGCCGGCCAGGCCCGCGAGCGCCGCGCCGCCGCCGAAAACCAGCATGAAGACGCGCGGCACGTTGTGGCCCAGTGCCTCCACGGTTTCAGGATGCGTGAGCGCGGCCTGGATGACCAGGCCTATGCGCGTACGCGTGAGCAGTAGCCAGATGCCGGCCAGCATGGCCAGCGAAATGAACATGATGAAGGCGCGCGATTTCGGGAAGTTGGTACCGAACACCGTGAACAGCGGCCCCTGCAAGCCTTCGGGCAGCACGTAGTTGACGGCCGATCGGCCCCAGACCAGTTGCACAAGTTCCAGCAGCAGGTAAGACAGCCCGAAGGTGACCAGCAACTCGGGCACGTGGCCGAACTTGTGCACCTTGCGCAGGCAAAAGCGCTCGAAAGCCGCACCCATCACAAACACCAGCAGCGGCGCCACCAGCAGCGACCACCAGAAGCCTATGACCTGCGAGGTGCTGTAGGCGATATAGGCGCCGACCATGTAGAAGGACGCGTGCGCGAAATTAAGCACGCCCATCATGCTGAAGATCAGCGTCAGGCCGGAACTGAGCATGAACAGCAGCAAGCCGTAGCTGAGGCCGTTGAGCATCGCGATGGTGAAGGATTCCAGATTCATCGATAAGCGCCTGTTGCAAAAAGCCGGATGAAAAAAGGCCCGAACTCGGATCGGGCCTGTGTCCGTCAGCGGGACGCGGGAATCACCCCGGGCGCTTCATCTGGCACGAGGTAGGCGTGCTGGCCACATAGGGCTCATAGTATTTGACCGGCACAAAGGTGTAGCCGGTGTTCTCGGCATCGTAAGGGTATTTGCCGCCGGCTTTTTCCCATTTGTCGATGTAGAGGCCCTGCTGCAGCTGGTGGTCGGTCTTTCGCATCTCGACATCACCGTTGAAGCTCTTGAAGCGCAGGCCTTCCATGGCCTTGGCCACGACGGCCGGCTCGGTCGATTTTGTCTGCGCCATGGCTTCGGTCAGGATGGTGAAGGCATGGAAGATCGCGCCGGTGTAGAAGTCGTCGTTGAACTTCTTCTTGTAGTCGGCCTGGACCTGCTGGATCTCGCCGCCCATGTTGAGGTGGTTGTAAGACACCATGTAGACCCGCCCGGCCGAAGCTGCGCCCAGCGCGGTCGGCGTGCCGGTGACGCCGGCGTAATACGTGTAGAACTTGACGTTGTTCAGGCCCGCCTCGTTGGCGGCCTTCACCAGCAGCGAGAGGTCGGAACCCCAGTTGCCGGTGATCACGGTGTCGGCACCCGACTGTTTGATCTTGGCGATGTAGGGCGCGAAGTCGCGCACCTGCGCCAGCGGATGCAGGTCCTCGCCGACGATCTGGACGTCGGGGCGCTTGGAGGCCAGGTTGGCCTTGGCGAATTTGGCAACCTGCTGGCCGTGCGAGTAGTTCTGGTTGATCAGGTAGACCTTCTTGATGTCGGGCTGGTCCTTCATGAAGGCCGTCAGGGCCTCCATCTTCATGGAAGTGTCGGCATCGAGCCGGAAGTGCCAGTAGTCGCACTTGCTGTTGGTCAGGTCCGGGTCCACCGCGGCGTAGTTGAGATAGACGACTTCCTTCCCGGGGTTGCGTTCGTTGTATTTGGACAGTGCATCCATGATGGCGAGCGCCGGGCCGGAACCGTTGCCCTGCACCACGTAGCGCGCGCCCTGGTCGATGGCGGACTTCAGCGCATTGGTGGTTTCCTGCGGGCTGAGCTTGTTGTCGATGCCGATGATCTCGAACTTCACGCCGGCCTTGTTCTTCTTGCTGAACTGCTCGGCCAGGAACTGGAAGCCCTTGAGCTGGTTGGTGCCCACGGCCGCCATCAGGCCGGACAGTGGATCAAGCCAGGCGATCTTGACAGTCTGGTTCAGGTTGACGGCACCGGTGGCCGGTGCTGCAACTGCAGCTTTGGCGGGCGCTGCGGCCTTGGCGGGCGCCTGGGCCAGCGCCATGCCGCTGTAAAGCATGGAAGACACCGCCAGGGCGATGCCTGCATGCCGTGCGAAAAATCGGTTCTGGGTTGTCATCCCTTGTCTCCTGAAAATTGTATGAATGCGCGGTGAATCCGCAGAGGGAACCGGCAAAGGTTAGGTCAAATGATGTTGCACTGCGTCAGGGAATGCCCTAGCCGATGTCACGAACGTGACCCCCACGCTCCTCACTTCGTGTGTCGCTGCCCCCCGAGGGGGCCGCTGCGCCTGCGGTCTGGCAAAGCCAGTCCCGCGGCCCCTGCTTGCTTAAG
The DNA here is from genome assembly GCF_056405695.1 of Polaromonas sp. P1_F6. Classification (NCBI taxonomy): domain Bacteria; kingdom Pseudomonadati; phylum Pseudomonadota; class Betaproteobacteria; order Burkholderiales; family Comamonadaceae; genus Polaromonas; species Polaromonas sp. P1_F6. Next base: position 1,218,386 of record NZ_JBFUBQ010000001.1, on the reverse strand, counting down.
ACGGCCTCACTCTATGGCCGAGCTCAGGCTGGTGGCAATTTGTAATCTTTAAGAAGTTCGCGCAGCTTGGTCTTGAGCATCTTGCCGGTGGCGCCCAGGGGGATGGCGTCGACGAAGACGACGTCGTCGGGGATTTGCCATTTGGCGGTCTTGCCGTCGTAGAAGCGCAGCAGCTCGTCGCGCGTGACGTCCATGCCGGGCTTTTTCACGACCGCGATGATGGGGCGTTCATCCCACTTGGGATGGGCCACGCCTATGCAGGCAGCCATGGCGACGGCTGGGTGCGCCACGGCGATGTTCTCGATCTCGATGGAGCTGATCCATTCGCCGCCGGACTTGATCACGTCCTTGCTGCGGTCTGTAATTTGCAGATAACCGTCGGCGTCTATGGTGCCGACGTCGCCCGTCGGGAACCAGCCGTCCACCAGCGGGTCACCGCCCTCACCCTTGAAGTATTCGCGCACAATCCACGGCCCCTTGACGTAAAGGTCGCCAAAGACCTTGCCGTCCCAGGGCAGTTCCTTGCCGTCGGCATTGACGATCTTCATGTCGACGCCGTAGATGGCGCGCCCCTGCTTGAGGCGTATCTTCATTCTTTCTGCTTCCGGCAGTGCGTCGTGCTTGTTCTTGAGCGAGCACAGCGTGCCCAACGGGCTCATCTCGGTCATGCCCCAGGCGTGCAGCACTTCCACACCGTAGTCTTCGCGGAAGGCATTGATCATGGCGGGGGGACAAGCAGAGCCGCCAATGACGGTGCGACGCAGGCTTGAAAATTTCAGCCCGGCAGGCTTCATGTGGGTCAGCAGCATCTGCCAAACGGTGGGCACGCCGGCGGCGTAAGTGACCTTCTCGGCCTCAATCAGCTCGTAAATCGATTTGCCGTCCAGGGCCGGTCCGGGGAACACCAGCTTGGCGCCGGTGAGCGCGGCCGAGTACGGAATGCCCCAGGCATTGACGTGGAACATGGGTACGACGGGCAGGATGGCGTCGCGTGCGGAGATGCTCATGACATCGGGCAGCGCAGCCGCATAGGCGTGCAGCGTGCTGGAGCGGTGGCTGTAGAGCGCGGCTTTGGGATTGCCCGTGGTGCCGCTGGTGTAGCACATGCTGGAGGCGGTGTTTTCGTCAAAACTGGGCCAGGCGTAGTCGGCAGTCTGGGCGCCTATCCAGCTTTCGTAGCTTTGCAGGTTGGGCACGCCGGAATCCGCCGGCAGCTTGTCGGCGTCGCACAGCGCGATGTAGTGCTTGATGGTCGGGCAGCGGGCGTGCACGGCTTGCACCAGTGGCAGAAAGCTCAGGTCAAAGCACAGCACCTGGTCTTCGGCGTGGTTGGCGATCCAGGCGATCTGATCCGGATGCAGGCGCGGGTTGATGGTATGCAGCACCCGGCCAGATCCGCTCACGCCGTAATAAAGCTCCAGGTGCCGGTAGCCGTTCCAGGCCAGCGTGGCAACGCGGTCGCTGAATGCGAGCTTCAGGCCGTCCAGCGCATTGGCAACCCGGCGCGCCCGATGGGCGACATCCTTGTAGGTGTAGCGATGCAGGTCGCCCTCCACGCGGCGCGAGACGATTTCGGCGTCGCCATGATGGCGCTCCGCAAATTCGATCAGGCCGGAAATCAGCAGCGGCTGGCTTTGCATTAACCCAAGCATCGGGAAGTCTCCATTGGTTAAATAGTGTTCAGCAAGTGGGCATCATGCCGCAGCGCACCATGACGGTCATGCGGGATTGCCCGTGAAATCACGGGTTCATGTCAGGTAGGGGACAATTTGCCGATGACCTCTGCAAACCTTCCGGCGCCCGACGATGCAGGCTCCTCTGTCGGCACCTCGCTGACCTGGAGCAACAGCTTCGCCCAACTGGGTGGTGACTTCTACACCCGCTTGCAACCGCAACCCCTGCCAGATCCCTATTGGGTCGGCCGCAGCCGCAGCATGGCGCGCGAACTGGGGCTGGGCGCAGAATGGCTTGAATCGCAGGCTGCCCTGGAAGCCTTGACCGGCAATAGCGTCTTGCCCGGCTCCGAGCCGTTGGCCAGCGTCTACAGCGGTCACCAGTTTGGCGTCTGGGCCGGGCAGCTTGGTGACGGCCGTGCCTTGTTGCTGGGCGAAATCAATACTCCGCGCGGGCCACAGGAAATCCAGCTCAAAGGCGCCGGCAAAACGCCCTACTCCCGCATGGGCGATGGCCGGGCTGTACTGCGCAGCTCGATTCGCGAATTTTTGTGCTCCGAAGCGATGCATGGCCTGGGCATTCCGACCACGCGGGCGCTGTGCGTTACCGGCTCCGACGCGGCCGTGCGGCGCGAGGAGATCGAGACCGCCGCCGTGGTGACCCGCACTGCGCCAAGCTTCATCCGCTTCGGCCACTTCGAGCATTTCAGTTACAACGACCAGCATGCGCAGCTCAAGGTGCTGGCCGACCACGTCATCGACCGGTTTTACCCTGCCTGCCGCGAGGCAAAGCAACCTTATGCGGCGCTGCTGGAGGCCGTCAGCGAAAAGACCGCACACCTTATGGCAGCGTGGCAGGCTGCAGGTTTTTGCCATGGCGTCATGAACACCGACAACATGAGCATCCTGGGGCTGACCATTGACTATGGCCCGTTCCAGTTTCTCGATGCGTTTGATCCTGGCCATATCTGCAACCATTCGGACACCCAGGGCCGCTATGCCTACAACAAGCAGCCCAACATGGCCTACTGGAACCTGTTCTGCCTGGGACAGGCCTTGCTGCCGCTGATTGAAGACCAGGAGCAGGCGCTTGCAGCCCTGGAACCCTACAAAACATTGTTCCCTGAGGCATTGCAGGCCCGAATGCGCAGCAAACTTGGCCTGGCGGACGAGCAACCCGAGGACAAGGCCCTGGTGGACAACACCTTCAAACTGTTGGCCGCCAACAAGGTGGACTACACCATCTTCTGGCGGCGCCTGAATGGTTTCACGGCACAAAGCGGCCATGAACCCCTGCGTGACCTGTTCTTTGACCGGGAATCCTTCAACGCCTGGGCGCTACAGTATTCAGAGCGCCTCGCGCAGGTGGATCAAGGGCTGCGGGCCGATTTGATGCTCAAGAACAACCCGAAATTCGTTCTGCGCAACCATTTGGGTGAAGAAGCCATACGCGCCGCGAAACTAAAAGACTTTTCCGGGGTCGACACCTTGCTTGCCTTGCTGCAGGCCCCATCTGATGAGCACCCGGGGCACGAGAGCTTTGCGGATTTCCCCCCAGACTGGGCCTCGTCCATTGAAATCAGTTGCAGTTCGTAACACCTCCGCCAACTCACGCCAGGAACAGAACATGAGCACCAAGATCCAGAAAACCGACGCCGAGTGGAAGGCCCTGCTGGCAGAAAAAGGCGCTGAGCCTGCGGCCTTTGAAGTCACGCGCCACGCCGCCACCGAGCGCCCCTACACCGGAAAATATGAGGCTGTTTGGGCAGACGGCAGCTATCACTGCATCTGCTGCGGTGCCAAGCTGTTCGAATCGGAAACCAAATTTGATGCCGGCTGCGGCTGGCCCAGCTTCTCAGAGGAAGCCGTGCCGGGTGCGATTGAGGAAATTGTGGACCGCAAGCACGGCATGGTGCGCACCGAAACCGTGTGCGCCAGCTGCGGCGCGCACCTGGGCCATGTGTTTCCTGATGGGCCGTCTCCCACAGGCCTGCGCTACTGCATGAACTCCGCTTCTCTCGATTTCAAGAAGAAGGAATAGCCCCCACGGTCGCTCGCTTCGCGTAGCTCCCTGCCCCCCGAGGGGGCCGCCCGCCTGCGGCCCGGCAAAGCCGGTTCCGCGGCTCATGCTTGCTAATTCGGGACCCAACGCCAGTGAGCTTTTTCGCTTCTTTTACCCCGCGATAATCTGTTTATGAAAATTCTTTTCGACTTTTTGCCGATTGCCCTTTTCTTCGGCATGTTCAAGTACGCCGAAGGCAACAAGAACTGGGCCGCCGCTACAGCCACCGAATGGCTGGGTTTTATGGTTTCCGGGGGAGTGGTGGGTGCGGCAGAAGCGCCCGTGCTGTTGGCCACCGTCGTCGTGATCGTTGCCACGCTGGCCCAGATCCTCTGGCTCAAGGCGCGGAGGAAGAAGGTGGACAAGATGCTATGGGTCAGCTGTGGGTTGGTAACCGTTCTGGGCGCCGCCACCATTTACTTCCATAGCGAAAGCTTTATCAAATGGAAACCAACGCTGCTTTACTGGACCACAGGCAGCGCTCTATTGTTGGGCCAATTGATCTTCAAGAAAAATGGCATACAGGCGATGATGGGCGCGCAGATGAATGCGCCGGATTCAACCTGGCGAGTCGTCAACTACAGTTGGGTTGCGTTTTTTGCAATCATGGGCTTGCTGAACTTATGGATCGCGTTTACGTTTTCCACAAGCACCTGGGTCAACTTCAAGCTTTTCGGTGGCATCGGCTTATTCTTGGTATTCGCGGTTGGACAAGCGTTGTACCTGAGCAAGCATGCCCAAGCGGACACAGCACCATGAACGCCGGCGTTTCCAGCGCCCTTCCCGTGCGCACCCACGAGATCGAGCAGCAGCTCAAGGCGAGGCTTCAGCCCACCCGCCTTGAGGTGCTGGACGAGAGCGCTGCGCATGCCGGGCATTCGGGCGCCAACGCGGAAGGCTACGGTACCCACTTTCGCATCCGCATTGCCAGCCCGCTCTTTACCGGCAAGAGCCGGGTGGCGCGCCACCGGCTTGTGTATGATGCAATGCAAAATTTCATTGATCAGGGCCTCCATGCCCTGGCAATTGAAGTCATCGAGTCACCCTGAATCTGCGCCGATTTGCCCCGGGGATTTCGGCATAGAGCCACGGCAACGTCAGCACACATTGCCAAACGCTTTCAAGCATTACCAAAAGGACTACAAAAACATCATGAAGAAACATCTTTTACTCGGCACCGCCGTAGCGGCACTGCTGGCACTGGGCGCACAGGGCGCCATGGCGCAGAACGTGGCCATCGTCAATGGCAAGGCCGTTCCAAAATCGCGCCTGGACTCACTGGCGCAACAGGTTGCCAAGTCCGGCCGGCCAGTAACGCCTGAGATGGAAGGCCAGCTTCGTGAAGAAGTGATTGCGCGCGAAGTGTTCATGCAGGAAGCGGAAAAGCGGGGCCTGGCTTCCAGCGATGACGTCAAGGTGCAAATGGAACTGGCACGCCAGACCATCCTGATCCGCGAGCTGTTTTCTGACTTCCAGAAGAAGAATCCGGTGACCGATGTCGAGCTGAAGGCCGAATACGACAAATTTGCCGAAGCCAATGGCGGCAAGGAGTACAAGGCCCGCCACATCCTGGTCGAAAAGGAAGCCGAGGCCAAAGAGATCATTGCCAGCCTGAAAAAGGGCGGCAAGTTCGATGACATCGCCAAGAAGAAGTCCAAGGATCCCGGATCCGGTGCCAAGGGCGGCGACCTGGACTGGGCCAACCCCTCCAGTTACGTGCCTGAGTTCACCGAGGCGCTGGTCAAGCTCAATAAGGGCCAGACCACCGATACCCCGGTGAAAACCCAGTTCGGCTATCACGTCATTCGTGTAGACGACATCCGTACGGCCCAGCTCCCCTCCTTCGAGGAAGTGAAGCCGCAGATCGCCCAGCAAATGCAGCAGCAAAAGCTGGCGGCGTTCCAGGAAGAGCTGCGCAAAAAAGCCAAGGTGGAATAAGCCGCGGGGAAGCGGCCTTCGCAAACGCGGCCCATGTGGCCGCGTTTTTATTTCTGTGCTGGGCAAGTGCGACCGGTGACCCCGCCTTAAAAGAGGCGTGTTTCCCGATTGACGGGAGCAGCCGGCACCGCTCCAATGGCTCACACTTTTCTGGAGACCCCATGTCCAAACGCCTTGTTTTCCCTCAATTCGCCGCACAGTCGGGCGTCGCATGAGCAACCCCGATTCTCCTTCCGCCCTGCCCGCACAGGTGCAAGAAGCACTGGACCAAGGCAACAAAGTAGAGGCGGTTAAGCGGCTGCGCAGTCTCACAGGTTTGGGCCTTCAGGAAGCCAAGGATGCGGTGGAAGCCTCGATGTGTGGCGAACCGCCTGCCGCGGGATTTGCGCCAAAGGCATTCGCCGCCGACGCACCTCTGCCCGCGCAGGTGCAGGAAGCGCTGGACCAGGGCAACAAGATAGAGGCGATACGGCGCTTGCGGGACCTGACTGGCTTGGGTCTCAAGGAGGCCAAGGATGCGGTAGATGCCGCGGGCGCCGGACCGCACGCGAGCGAGGGACAGTCCCCGGGTCAGGTGCGCAGCTCCAATGGCACATGGTGGTGGCTTGTTGCGCTGGCCGTGCTGGCGCTGGCTGCTTTTGCGCTGCTGGGTTGCGTCTCTGCGCCGCCGGCTCCCGCGGCCGAATTAGCGCCTTCGGGCAAGCTCAAGGCAGCCATCAACTTCGGCAACCCCATCCTCGCGGTGAAAGATCCCGCCACCGGCGAGCCGCGGGGCGTCTCGGTGGACCTGTCGCGCGAATTGGGCAGGCGTCTCGGTGTACCGGTGGAACTCGTCACCTTCAATTCTGCTGGCAAGGTGGTGGAGGCGGTCAGGGATGCGCAGGTGGACATTGCTTTTGTAGCCATTGACCCGGTGCGCGGTGCCGACATGCTGCAGACGCCGCCCTACGTCATCATCGAAGGTGCTTACCTGGTGAAAAACGACTCACCCATCCGGCGCAATGAAGAGGTGGACCAGGCGGCCAACCGCATTGTGGTCGGCAACGGCAGTGCCTATGACCTCTACCTGACCCGTGAGCTGAAGGCGGCGAAGCTGGTCAAGGCTCCCACCTCACCCGCCGTGACCGATGTGATGATCGCGCAAAACGTGGAAGTGGCGGCGGGAGTCAAGCAGCAACTGGAGTCCGACGCCAAACGCGTGTCGGGCGTGCGCTTGCTGCCGGGACGCTTTATGGTGATCAACCAGGCCATGGGCCTGCCTAGAGGGCGTGATGCCGGTGCGCGTTACCTGGGTGCGTTCGTCGAGGAGATGAAAGCTTCCGGCTTTGTGGCGGCAGCGCTGGCGCGCCATGGCATTGAAGGCGCTGCGGTGGCGCCGCCACACCGGTAAGTCACCAGCGCTCTTCTCTCTGCAAAAGCCAGGCGCGGCTCCAGCCAAGAAGCCCATAAAGGGTGAGTCCAACACCAATGACAGGCAAGAGATAAGGCAGGTTGTGCCTGCGCGGCAAGCCGCGTGCAAGCTCCTGGAATTCCGCAAGCGACAGATTCAAGCCGCGTGCCAGAAAAAAAGACGCCGTCAGGCACAGCATGCCCACCGCGGTCAAAGCCAGGCCGTGACCGGCCTCAAGCAGATTTCTGTCGCCCCAAAGCCAGTCCCACGCAAAAATGCCGCCACCAGCCAGCATTGCCACAGCCCACCAGGACAGGTTACCCAGCCAGGCGAGCAGCGCAACCAGCGCATAGGGAACGACGTAGGAGATGCGCCGTACCGCGTCAACACCCAAGGATCAACCCACCCACTTGCGCGCGTTGTGCCAGAGGTTCATCCACGGGCTGTGCTCGCTGCTATTGCCTGAAGTCCAGCTCTTCTGGATGTTGCGGAACACGCGCTCGGGGTGCGGCATCATGGCCGTGAAGCGGCCGTCAGCCGTGGTCACGGCGGTGAGGCCGCCGGCGCTGCCGTTGGGGTTGGCCGGATAAGCTTCGGTCGGCTTGCCATCGTTGTCGGTAAACCGCATCACGGCAATCGCTTTGGAAGCATCGCCCCGGAAGGCGAAATTGGCATAGCCCTCGCCATGCGCGACGGCGATCGGCAGGCGGCTGCCGGCCATGCCCTGCAGGAAGATGCTGGGGGACTCCAGCACCTCGACCATGCTCAGGCGTGCTTCAAAGCGCTCGCTGCGGTTGGTGGTAAAGCGCGGCCAGGCCTCGGCGCCCGGGATGATGTCGGCCAGCTCGGCAAACATCTGGCAGCCGTTGCACACGCCCAAACCAAAGGTGTCCTGGCGCGCAAAGAACGCCTTGAACTCGTCGGATAGCACCGGGTTGAAGGTCACGGAACGCGCCCAGCCGATGCCGGCGCCCAGGGTGTCGCCGTAGCTGAAACCGCCACAAGCCACGATGCCCTTGAAGTCGGCCAGTCTGGCGCGGCCGGTTTGAAGGTCGGTCATGTGCACATCGCAGGCTTCAAAGCCGGCTTCGGTGAAGACGTAAGCCATTTCCACATGCGAATTGACGCCCTGCTCGCGCAGCACCGCCACGCGTGGCCGCGCCGACAGGTTGAGCGCGGGCGCCGACAGCACTTTGACTGGATCAAACGTCAGTTGCACATGCAGGCCCGGATCGACGGGGTTGCCGGCGGCCGCGTGTTCAGTATTGGCACAGTCGGGGTTGTCGCGCTGCTGGCAGATCTTCCAGCTGACGGCATCCCAGACCTGATGCAGGTCTTGTAATTTGGCCGAGAACACAGCCTTGGTGTCGCGCCAGACCTGGATCTCACCTTTGCCGACTTCGAGCGAGGCATGCTGTGGGCGGGTCTTGCCGATGAAATGGCTGAATTTGGAAAGGCCATGTTCGCGCAGGATCTGCATGACCTCGTTGCGCGCGGACGTCGCCACCTGGATGACAGTGCCCAGCTCTTCGTTGAACAAAGCCTTGAGCGTGAGCTCTTCGCGGCGCGCACCGACCTGGCTTGCCCAGTTCTTGCTGTCGCCGGTGTCCATGCGGCTGTCGGAAATGCCGTCGCCTTCGACCAGCAGCATGTCGATGTTGAGCGACACGCCGACGTTGCCGGCAAAACCCATCTCGCAGACCGCGGCGAACAGGCCGCCGTCGCTGCGGTCGTGGTAGGCCATGAGCCGGCCTTCCCTGCGCAGCGCATTGATCGCATTGACGAGGTTGACCAGGTCTTTCGGATCGTCCAGGTCGGGCACGTCGCCCTCTTCCTTGTCCAGCGTTTGCGCGAGGATGGAGCCGCCCATGCGGTTCTGGCCTTTGCCCAGGTCGATCAGGATCAGGGTGCTGTCGGCTTCATCACGGTTCAGTTGCGGCGTGAGTGTGCCGCGCACATCGGGCAGCGTGGCGAAGGCGCTCACGATCAGCGAGACTGGCGAAGTGACCTTCTTGCTGTCAGCGCCGTCGCTCCACACGGTGCGCATCGACAACGAATCCTTGCCGACGGGGATCGACACGCCCAGAGCCGGGCAAAGCTCCATGCCCACAGCCTTGACGGTTTCATACAGAGCCGCATCCTGGCCGGGCTCGCCACAGGCGGCCATCCAGTTGGCAGACAGTTTGATGCGGGGCAACTCAATCGGTGCCGCCAGCAGGTTGGTGATGGCTTCGGCGACAGCCATGCGGCCTGAAGCAGCTGCGTTGACGGTGGCCAGCGGCGTGCGTTCGCCCATGCTCATGGCTTCGCCGGCAAAACCGCTGTAGTCGGCCAGCGTAACGGCGCAATCGGCCACCGGCACCTGCCAGGGGCCAACCATCTGGTCGCGGTGCGTGAGGCCGCTCACGGTGCGGTCGCCGATGGTGATCAGGAAGCGCTTGGAGGCGACGGTCGGGTGGCTAAGCACCGCAATCGCGCTTTTCTGCAGGTCCACACCGGTCAGGTCTATAGGCTTGACGATGTGCTTGACGGATTTCACGTCACGGTGCATCTTGGGCGGCTTGCCCAAGAGGACATTCATGGGCATATCCACGGGAGGTGCGGCCTCCTTGTCTGACAGCACCAGTTGCTTCTCTTCGGTAGCCACACCGATCACAGCAAACGGGCAACGCTCGCGTTCGCAAAAAGCCTGGAACTGCGAAAGTGATTCGGGCGCAATCGCCATCACGTAACGCTCCTGGCTTTCATTGCTCCAGATTTCCTTGGGCGAAAGGCCGCTTTCTTCCAGTGGCACGGCACGCAAATCAAACTTCGCACCTCGCCCGRCGTCATTCACCAGCTCAGGAAAGGCATTGGACAAACCGCCGGCGCCCACGTCGTGGATCGCCAGGATGGGGTTGGCCCCGCCCAACTGGGCACACTGGTTGATGACTTCCTGGGCGCGGCGTTCGATTTCAGGGTTACCGCGCTGCACCGAGTCAAAGTCAAGCTGGGCCGCGTTGGCCCCCGAGGCCATGGAACTGGCCGCGCTGCCGCCCATGCCGATGCGCATGCCGGGGCCACCCAGCTGGATGAGCAGGGTGCCGGCCGGGAACAAAATCTTTTTGGTCAGTGCCGCGTCGATCGTGCCGACGCCACCCGCAATCATGATGGGCTTGTGGTAGCCCCAGCGCTGGCCGCCTACGGTTTGCTCGTATTCGCGGAAGTAGCCGTTGAGGTTGGGCCGGCCGAACTCGTTGTTGAAGGCCGCGCCGCCCAGCGGACCTTCCGTCATGATCTGCAGCGGGCTGGCGATGTGCTCGGGCTTGCCATAGGACGTGGCGGCGTCGTCAAACAGCCTGGACACGGTGAAACCTGTCAGGCCCGCCTTTGGCTTGGAGCCGCGGCCGGTCGCGCCTTCGTCGCGAATCTCGCCGCCCGCGCCGGTAGAAGCGCCCGGAAACGGTGAGATGGCCGTGGGATGGTTGTGCGTCTCGACTTTCATCAGCACATGCATCAACACGTCATCCGTGGCGCTATAAGTTTGATAGCTGCTCGCGCTTTCTCCTGTTGGGCTAGAGGCCAATTTGGCATTATTTTTGGCATAAAACCGCTGGGTTTTATAACCTTCCATGACCGAGGCGTTGTCCGAATAAGCCACTACGGTGTGCTGGGGATGCAGTTTTTCGGTGTTGCGGATCATGCCGAACAGGCTTTTCTCCTGCGCAACGCCGTCAATCGTGAAGTCGGCGTTGAAGATCTTGTGGCGGCAGTGCTCGCTGTTGGCCTGGGCGAACATCATGAGCTCAACGTCGGTCGGGTTGCGTTTGAGCTGGGTGAAGGCGTTGACCAGGTAGTCGATTTCATCGGCTGCCAGCGCCAGGCCAAATTCGGCATTGGCGGCTTCCAGGGCCGCTTTGCCACCGGCCAGCACGTCGATGGTCTGTAGCGGTGCGCCTTGCAATTCGGTGAAGAGGCCGGCAGCCTGCGCGCGATCCAACATCACGCTTTCAGTCATGCGGTCGTGCAGCAGGCCGGCGACCTGCTCGCGCTGGGCATCCGTCAGGGCGGTTTTGCTGAAAAACCCCGATTTCAGCGTAACGCGGTACTCGGTGATGCGCTCAACACGCTTGACGGCCAGGCCACAGTTGTGGGCGATATCGGTGGCTTTTGAAGCCCAGGGCGAAACCGTGCCGAAGCGCGGAGAAACGATGAAAACCAGGGCGTCATCGGCCTTGCCGGCAGAAGCGGGGCAAGGGTCGCCATAGGTGAGTAGCGCGGCAAGCTGGGTCCGGGCGGCGTCTGAAGGGGGTGATTCAGTCGCTACCAGGTGCACAAACCGGGCGCTGATGCCCACGATCTTGTCGTGGATGGCTTGCAGACGGGGAAGGAGTTGCTGGACGCGGAAATCGCTGAGGGCGCTGATCCCGTGGGTTTCGCCCTCAAAAGTCGTCAGGTGCAGGGTCACGGTAGCGGTGGCCTTGTAATGGGAGGTGGGCAGCGCATGGCTGTTGGGTTTAACGGGCTAGCGTTAACCCGTAATTTTATCAGCGACTGAAGGCCTTCCCCGGTTTGCTGCCGGTGCGCCCGGGCACTTTTGCGATCCATTCGGGCCAAAGCCAAAGCCCCTCGGTCCCATGCTGAAAATGCATGTGCCCGGGAGCGGTGGGATAATCAGGGCCATGAGTATTACTTACAAAGATGCCGCAGGAATTGAAGGCATGCGCCTGGCGGGAAGGCTTGCTTCCGAGGTTCTGGACTACCTCACCCCCTTCGTGAAGCCGGGCGTCACCACCAATGAAATAGACCGGCTGGCCCATGACTACATGACCCAGGTCCAGGGCACCATTCCGGCCACCCTGGGTTACGGCCCTCCCGGTTATGTGCCTTATCCCAAGTCGCTGTGCACTTCCATCAACCACCAGGTCTGCCATGGCATTCCCAACGACAAACCGTTGAAAAAAGGCGACATTGTCAATATTGACGTGACTGTCATCACCAAGGACGGCTGGCACGGCGACAACAGCCGCATGTACCTGGTGGGCGAAGCTTCCATTGCGGCCAAGCGGCTCTGCCATGTGACCTATGAAGCCATGTGGCAGGGCATCATGCGCGTCAAGCCCGGGGTCAGGCTGGGCGATATCGGCTTTGCGATCCAGACTTTTGCCGAAAAACAGGGGTTTTCCGTGGTTCGCGAGTTTTGCGGCCATGGAATTGGCCAGAAATTCCACGAAGAACCGCAAGTGCTGCACTACGGCCGCCCCGGCACACTCGAAGAGCTCACACCGGGCATGACCTTCACCATCGAACCCATGATCAATGCCGGCAAGCGCGACATCAAGGATGGCCCCGAGAAAGACGGCTGGAGCATCGTGACGCGCGACCACTCCCTGTCCGCCCAGTGGGAACACACCATTTTGGTGACCGAAACCGGCTATGAGGTACTGACCCTGTCCGCCGGCAGCCCGCCCATCCCTGCGTTTGTTCCGCAAAGCAGCCCTGCCCAAGTCGCTGTCAGTGCCTGAGCCAGGCGCACAGTGGCGCCCCGCGCACTTTCCGACCCTGCGAGCGCCGCGATGATCGAGCTGGCCCCGGTCCGCGAGCAGTACAAAGCGGGGAAAGCTGCCCTCCTCGCCACACTGGCCGCCAGCGGCGCCTCGTCCCGCGGCATCCACAGCCTGCTGCAAAAATTCGCCCGCCATGCTGACGCGACCCTGCAGCTGCTCTGGCAGCGCGCCGGCTTTCCGGCTTCAGCCTGCCTGGTGGCCGCAGGAGGGTTCGGCCGCGGCGAGCTGTTTCCCCATTCGGATGTAGACGTGCTGCTGCTGTTGCCGGACAGCGCCAACATCGATGGCGACCCGGCCCTCAAGGCCAAGGTGGAGAGCTTCATCGGCGCCTGCTGGGATGTAGGCCTGGAAATTGGCTCCAGCGTACGGACAATTTCCGGCTGTGTCGAAGAAGCGGCCAAAGACGTCACGGTGCAAACCTCGCTGCTCGAAGCCCGCCTGGTCGCCGGGTCCAAAAAGAATTTTCTGCAGCTGCAAAACCGGCTGGCTGTCGTGCTGGATCCGCAGGCCTTTTACGTGGCCAAGACGCTGGAGCTGCGCCAACGCCACAACAAATTCGAAAATACGCCCTACTCGCTCGAACCCAACTGCAAGGAATCCCCGGGTGGACTGCGCGACCTGCAGGTGATTTTGTGGGTGGCGCGCGCCGCCGGCCTGGGTAAATCATGGGACGACCTGGCCCGCAACGGCCTGGCCACGCCTTTCGAGGTGCGGCAGATCAAGGCCAACGAAGCGCTGCTAAGCCTGATACGCGCCCGCCTGCACCTGATCGCCGGGCGGCGCGAGGACCGCCTGGTGTTCGACCTGCAGACCGCCGTGGCCGAGTCCTTCGGCTATTCCGCCGAGGCCGACGACGGCAGCAAGCTGCCGCGCCGCGCCAGCGAGGCGGTGATGAAGCGCTACTACTGGGCTGCCAAGGCCGTGACCCAGCTCAACCAGATCCTGCTGCTCAATATCGAGGAGCGGCTCAACCCCAACACCTACCCGCTGCGGCCCATCAACGAACGTTTTTTCGACAAGGCCGGCATGCTGGAGGTGGTCAGCGACGACCTGTATGCGCGCGAACCGCACGCCATCCTCGAAACCTTTTTGGTGTTCGAGACCACCGTGGGCATCAAGGGCCTGTCGGCGCGCACCCTGCGCGCGCTCTACAACGCACGCGGGCTGATGAACAGCAGGTTCCGCAGCGACCCGGTCAACCGCGACACCTTCCGGCGCATCCTGCAGCAGCCCGAGGGCATCACGCATGCCATGCGGCTGATGAACCAGACATCAGTGCTGGGCCGCTACCTCTGGATCTTCCGCAAGATTGTCGGGCAGATGCAGCACGACCTGTTCCACGTCTACACGGTGGACCAGCACATCCTGATGGTGCTGCGCAACGTGCGGCGTTTCTTCATGGCCGAGCACTCGCACGAATACCCTATGTGCTCGCAGCTCGCGGCCGGCTGGGACAAGCCCTGGATTCTTTACATCGCCGCGCTGTTCCACGACATCGCCAAGGGCCGCGGCGGCGACCACTCCGAGCTGGGCTGCAAGGACGTGCGCGTTTTTTGCCGCCAGCATGGCATTAGCGCCGAGGACTCAAAACTCATCGAATTCCTGGTGGGCGAACATCTGAGCATGAGCCGCATCGCCCAGAAGGAAGACCTGAGCAACCCTGAAGTGATCGCTGCATTCGCCAAACGCGTGGGCAATGAGCGTTACCTGACAGCGCTCTACCTGCTGACGGTGGCCGACATCCGCGGCACCAGCCCCAAAGTCTGGAACGCCTGGAAAGGCAAGCTGCTGGAAGACTTGTACCGCTACACGCTGCGCGTGCTGGGTGGCCGCGCGCCCGACGCGGATGCCGAAGTGGAGGCCCGCAAGCGCGAAGCCCTGACCACGCTGGCCCTGCACGCCGAACCTTTCGAGGCACACAAGGCACTGTGGGATACGCTGGATGTCAGCTATTTCATGCGCCATGAGGCCTCCGACATCGCCTGGCATGCGCGCCAGCTCTCACGACACGTGGGCAAGGCCAAGGCGATCGTCCGCGCGCGCCGTTCGTCGGCAGGTGAAGGCATGCAGGTGCTGGTTTACACGCCCGACGCGCCCGACCTGTTTGCGCGCATCTGCGGCTACTTTGACGAAGCCGGCTTCAGCATCCTGGACGCCAAGATCCACACGGCGAAGAATGGCTATGCGCTGGACACCTTCCAGGTGGTCAGCCCCACGCTGGCCGACCACTACCGCGAACTGGCGGCCATGGTGGAGGCCGAACTGGATCGCACCATCGAGAACCCCGGACCTCTGCCGCCTCCGAGTAAAGGCCGTGTGTCGCGCCGGGTCAAGAGTTTCCCGATCGCTCCGCGCGTGGACCTGCGACCCGATGAAAAAGCCCAGCGCTGGTTGCTCAGCGTATCGGCCAGCGACCGGGTCGGGCTGCTCTACCGCATCGCACGGGTGCTGGCCCGTCACCGCATCAACCTGCAGCTCGCCAAGGTCAGCACCCTGGGCGAGCGCGTGGAAGATACATTTTTGATCGATGGACCGGAGCTGCAGCACAACAAGGCACAGATCGCGATCGAGACGGAGCTCCTGGAAGCGCTCAATACCTGAAGCTTCAGGCGACTGGTTTCCGCAGGTATTGCAACAGACGCCCCTTGTAGCTGCCGCCGGCCGGCAATTTGGTCACGCGCGTCTCAGTGCGCGAATAGCCCAGTGCATCCATTTTTCGATTGAAGCTGGCCCGGTTGCCGCGGTCCGGATCGACAATCAGCACTTCGGTGTGCGGCAGCGCATGCAGCTCGATGAACTGCGACAACACCTCCGGCTGGCCACGGTCATACAGCACATCGCTGCCGATGATCAGGTCAAAGCGTTCCAGCAGCGGATTGGCGCGCGACCAGTTGCCCGTCTGATATTTCATTGCAGGCAAGTGGTTGAGTTTGAGGTTTTCCAGCAGAAATTGCGCCGCCAGCGGATGACAGTCGCTCGCCGTGATGTCGCCACCGCGGCGATGCACAACAAGGCTGGCTAGCGCCAGGCCGCAACCGAGCTCCAGAATGCGCTTGCCTTCCAGTTCAAAGGTCAGCATGGCATGGGCCAGCACACGGCCCGAGGGCCAGAGCAAACCGAATATAGGCCAAGCCGACGAGGAAATGCCTTCGCGTTCAGCCTCGCCGAGGGGATCATGGAATTGCTGGCGGTCCAGCAAGGAACGCAGTTGCAGGTCGTCGCCGCTGCCGCTCACGGTTTCAAATTTCAGCTGGTAGGGAGGTGGCGAAGCAGCTCCGGTGATGGAAACTGCTCCCGAGACGGGAGCGTGCGACATCCGGAAGTTTTCCTTGCGTACAACACGCTCTGGCGGGGCGAAATAGCCCTCGATCAGCCTCAGTGTACCCTTCGACGTTCCCGCGGTCAGTCGTCGTCCGACGCGTCCAGTCCGGGGAAAAGCACCTCGGTAAAGCCAAACTGGCTGAAGTCGCGGATGCGCATGGGATAAAGCTTGCCAATCAGGTGATCACACTCATGCTGCACCACTCGCGCGTGAAAACCGTCCACCGAACGCTCAATCGCATCACCGTACTGGTCAAAGCCGCTGTAGCGAATTCGCGAAAGGCGCGGGACCAGGCCGCGCAGACCGGGTACGGAAAGGCAGCCTTCCCAGCCGCCCTCTTCTTCAGGCCCCAGGGGCGTGATCAAAGGGTTCAGCAAGACGGTGCGGGGCACTACCGGTGCATCGGGATAGCGTGGGTTGACCGTGTCAGTCCCAAAAATGACCAACTGCAGGTCGACCCCAATCTGTGGGGCTGCCAGGCCGGCACCGTTGACAGCGCGCATGGTATCGAACATGTCGGCAATGAGCAGGTGCAGCTCGTCGGTGTCGAAGGCGGTCACGGGCTGAGCCACGCGCAGCAGCCGCGGGTCGCCCATTTTGAGGATTTCGCGAATGGTCATGCGCCAATTATCGTGGCGCAGGGCCTTATCGGGGAAGTTTTAGCGCCAATGCCGATAGCCCCAACCCCGGTAATAGCCGGGCGCGGGAACCACCACCACGGGGGCCGGCTCCACGTAGACAGGGCGGGCCGGGTAAACAGCCACCGGACGTGGGGCAATCGGCGCCACCACGCAGCCAGACAGCAAAACAGCCAGACCGGCGGCCCCTGTCAAGGCAGATAAACGTTTGTAATTCATGAAAAACTCCTGTGTGTACAGGTCTTTTCAACGTCTGGCGTAGCCGCCTGGCGTGACGTCCGGCGTGCAAACCCCGGTAACGCCATGTAAGGCGCGTCGGTGATGCACTACTCCGTGGTGCTGGCGCTCCAGTAAGCCTGGCTGACCGCAGGCAACTCACCGAGCTGCCGGACAAGGCGGTCCATCGCGGGGCCGTCCACCGCAATGGCGACCAGCGTCGCCTGGATTTTCACGCTTTCCTCGCCGAAGGCGGACACTTTGAGGTCGTTGGTCGGATAGTGCAGCTCCTCCAGCGATTTCTCCAGGGCACCCAGCACCTCTTTTTGATGCCCCCCGCTCGTGACCACATAGACCGAGTTGGTTACCTCGGCCGACTGCACGTCCAGTGGCAAGCGGTTGATCTGGTTGACGATGGGCCTCAGCAAGGTATTGGCCGCCAGCACGAACAGCGTGGCAATGCCTGCCTGCACCACCAGGTCAGCGCCCGCGCAGGCGCCCACAGCACCCGAGCACCACAAGGTGGCGGCCGTGTTGAGCCCGCGCACATTGCCTTCCTCGCGCATGATCACGCCGGCACCCAGAAAGCCGATGCCCGAAACCACATAGGCCACCACATGCACTGCGCCCTGCGCGCCGGTCAGCCGATTCGCCATGTCGACAAAAATCGCGGCGCCTACGGCCACCAATACGTTGGTGCGAAGTCCTGCGGTGCGTTGCCGGTACTGGCGCTCAAAACCGATCAAGGCGCCAAAGACGAACGCCGAAGACAGGCTCAGGAGCGAGTCCAGGAGGTCCGCAGAGTTGAGGTTTTCGAATGCCTGCATGGGTGTGTTGCCTCCCGTGAGCCTGAAACTATCCGGGTGGGCCAGCCAGCAGGGCCAGCAAGGCCGCTTCGTCGATGACCGGAACACCCAGTGTTTGGGCCTTGACCAGCTTGCTGCCAGCCTCTTCGCCGGCCACCACGTAGTCGGTTTTTTTACTGACAGAGCCAGCCACCTTGCCGCCTGCGGCCTCCACCCTGTCCTTGGCCTCGTCGCGGCTCAAGGTGGGTAATGTGCCGGTGATGACAAAAGTCTTGCCCGACAACGGCTGGGGCGCCCGGGCAGCTGGTTCGCCCTCCTCCCAGGCCACGCCACAGGCGCGCAGTTGCTCGACCACTTCGCGGTTGTGCGCCTGCTCAAAGAAGGTGCGAATACTCTGCGCCACGATCGGCCCCACATCGCTGACTTCCAGCAGTTGCTCTTCGGTGGCATCCATGATGGCGTCCAGCTTGCCGAAATGGCGCGCCAGCTCCTTGGCCGTCGCCTCGCCGACGTGCCGTATGCCCAGGCCGAACAAAAAGCGAGGCAAAGTTGTCTGCTTGGACTTTTCAAGCGCTTCCAGCAAGTTGTTGGCAGACTTCTCCGCCATGCGGTCCAGGCTGGCGAGCGCCGTCAGGCCCAGTTTGTAGAGATCGGGCAAGGTACGGATCACGTTGGCATCAACCAGCTGCTCGACCAGCTTGTCGCCCAGGCCTTCGACTTCGACGGCGCGCCGGTGTGCGTAATGCAGGATGGCTTCCTTGCGCTGGGCACCGCAGAAAAGTCCGCCGGTGCAGCGGTAATCGGCTTCACCTTCTTCTCGCACGGCGTCGGAGCCGCAAACCGGGCATTTGTGCGGCATGGTGAATTGCGGCGCATCCTGCACCCGCTTGTCGAGCAGCACGCTGACGACTTCGGGTATCACGTCACCCGCGCGGCGCACGATCACGGTATCGCCCACGCGCACGTCCTTGCGGCGCGCTTCATCTTCGTTGTGCAGCGTGGCGTTGGTCACGGTGACACCGCCCACAAATACCGGTGCCAGCTTGGCAACCGGCGTCAGCTTGCCTGTGCGGCCCACCTGCACCTCAATGGCCAGCACGGTGGTGAGCTGCTCCTGCGCCGGGTATTTGTGCGCCACGGCCCAGCGCGGCTCGCGCGTGACAAAGCCCATTTTTTTCTGCAGCGCCAGGCTGTTGACCTTGTAGACCACACCGTCAATGTCGTAAGGCAGGCTGTCGCGCTGCTTGCCCATGGTCTGGTGGAATGCTATTAATTCAGGAGCGCCTTGCGCAAGCTGCGTTTGGGCTGCGACCGGAAAACCCCATGATTTGAGTGTTAGCAGGAGCTGAAAATGGGTTTCGAACGCCGGACCGCCCTCTTCCGGCGGAGAGATATCCCCCAAACCGTAAGCAAAAAAACTCAAGCGCCGCCGCGCGGCCAACGTTGGATCCAGCTGGCGCACGCCGCCAGCTGCGGCGTTGCGCGGATTGACGAAGGTTTTTTCACCCTTGGCGCCTTGCGCGATCTTCTCGCGCTGCTTCTCGTTGAGCGCTTCGAAGTCGGCGCGGCGCATGTAAACCTCGCCGCGCACTTCCATGACCGGCGGGGCGTCGGCAGGCAAACGAAGCGGGATCTGGTTGATGGTCCGGATGTTCTGCGTCACGTCTTCACCAACTTCACCGTCACCGCGCGTGGCGGCCTGCACCAGCACACCGTTTTCATAACGCAGGCTCATGGCCAGGCCGTCGAACTTGAGTTCGGCGACATATTCGACAGGCGGGTCGGATTCCGCCAGGCCCAATTCCTTGCGCACGCGGGTGTCGAAATTCTGGGCGCCTGTGGCTTCCGTGTCGGTTTCGGTGCGAATGCTGAGCATGGGCACCTTGTGGCGCACGCTGGCAAACTGATCCAGCGGCTTGCCGCCTACCCGCTGGGTCGGTGAATCGGGTGTCAGCAGTTCCGGATGAGCCGCCTCAATCGCCTGCAACTCCTTGAACAGCTTGTCGTACTCGCTGTCAGGAATCGTGGGCTCATCAAGCACGTAATAGCGATGTGCATGGGCATGCAACTCGGCGCGCAAGGCGGCAGCACGCCCCGCAACAGAAGCCGGTTGCGGCGAGGGTTCGGGCTGCGCAAACAGGTCTTTGGTGGCCATGAAAAAGATCGGAAACGGGCGAAAAGCCCGGGAAAATCAAGAGAAAAGCCGGCGCCCTAGCACCGAGCCCGCCGACAGATCGCGGCTGTCCAGCGTGTCATAAAGCTGTTCCAGGTCGGCGTGGATGACTTCCATTGCCTCGGGCCGGATCAGATTGCCGTTGTCGTCGATGATCACACCGTCCATGTTGGCAGCCAGGGACAGCGCGGCTTCGCACATGCGAGCAAAGGGCTGCTCGGAGCGGGAAACCTGTGGAACGTCGAGCGACAGCGTCAGTTCACGCAGCGCCGTCTGCTCCGGGTCTTCTGCCATGGCGGCCTGTGTGTCGAAGGCCAGCCCCAGGATGGGGGCCTGCCCCTGCTGGTTCGCCGGCAATACCATGCGCCCGGGAATGGAGCCGGGAACGAAGCCCAGCCGCGCCGCACTTTGGTGGACATAACCCGGGCTCCAGGCGGTGTTGACGGCGCGCAGGGTAAAGCTCAGCTGTGCGTCATGGCCGCTGGCAAACTGGTCGAGTTCGCGGGCTCGCGCCACCTCGTCCAGCATTTCCGGAAATTCCGGCTCACCGCCCACCGCATCGGCAAACGCCTGCGCCTTCATCACGAATTCAGAGTATTCAATCTGGTTGAGCGCACCGGTGCGGTTGGCCAGCTGCACGCCGCACTGAAAGGCGCTGTAACGATGCCCTGCTGTGGGAAATTCCCATTCGCCGGTAATGATGCTCAGGCCTTCAACGCCGAAAGGCTTGCTGCCGGCCCGGCGCGTGCTGGGCATGGCGGCAAGCGCGGCTTCGCCCGACACCATGCCCTCAATCACCACGGGCGCAACGGCATCAATCAGCACGTCAAGACCTGGCTTTCTGTCGGACGCATTCATCGTGGCGAGCGAGGCCAGCGATGCCAGGCCAGAATCCACGTCAAAGCTGGGTTCCAGCCGTTCAGCAGCGGCACCTTCGCCACTTTGTGCGGGTGCAAGCTCTTGCTCGGGTGCGGGGGCTTCCGGTGTGGCCTGCTTGGGCAGGTTCCTGCGCGACGACCAGGCGCTGTGTGCCACCACACCGGCCAGCACCAGCCCGCCCACCACCGCCAGACTGATCTGCAAAGTGCTCATTTTGGGGTCAGGCTGCTTCTGCGAAACCGATGGCGGCTTCCATGTCCACCGCCACGATGCGTGAAACGCCCTGCTCCTGCATGGTCACGCCGATCAGCTGTTCGGCCATTTCCATGGCGATCTTGTTGTGGCTGATGAAGAGGAACTGCGTTTCCTTGCTCATGGAGCGCACCAGCTTGGCGTAGCGCTCGGTGTTGGCGTCGTCCAGCGGCGCGTCGACCTCATCGAGCAAACAGAAAGGCGCGGGGTTGAGCTGGAAGATCGCAAACACCAGGGCGATGGCTGTGAGCGCCTTTTCTCCGCCTGACAGCAGGTGAATGGTCTGGTTCTTTTTGCCGGGCGGCTGGGCGATCACCTGTACCCCGGCATCGAGGATTTCCTCGCCTGTCATCATGAGCTTGGCGTTGCCGCCGCCAAAGAGTTCGGGGAACATGCGGCCAAAATGGCCGTTCACCGTCTCGAAGGTGCTCGAGAGCAGGTCGCGCGTTTCGATATCGATCTTCTTGATCGCATCTTCCAGCGTGGTCATGGCTTCATTCAGGTCGGCGGACTGCGCGTCGAGGAACTGCTTGCGTTCCCGCGCCGTGCTCAGCTCGTCGAGCGCGGCCAGGTTGACGGCGCCCAGCGACTGGATTTCGCGATTGATGCGGTCAATTTCGCCTTGCAGGCCGGTCAGTCGCACATTGCCGGACTGGATGGATTGCTCCACCGCAGCCAGGTCGGCCTGCGCGTCGGCCAGCAACTGCGCGTATTGCTCAAAGCCCAGACGCGCGGCCTGCTCTTTCAGCTGGAACTCGGTGATGCGCTGGCGCAGCGGGTCAAGCTCGCGCTCCAGTTGCAGGCGCCGCTCGTCGCTGGCGCGCAGCTTGCTGGTCAGGTCGTCGTACTGGCTGCGTTTGGCGCCCAGGTCGGCTTCACGCTCAAGCTTCACGCTCAGTGCGCTTTGCAGGCCGGCCTGCGCGGCGGCGTCTGTCAGGCGCGTGAGCTCTTCACGGGCTTGCGCTTCTTCACTGGCGATGGAGCTGGCTTGCTGGGCCGCAATGTCGATGGAACGGGTCAGCTCTTCGCGGCGGGAGGCCAGGCTGCGCAACGCAAACGTGGCTTCCTGCGCCTGGCGCTCCAGCGTACGCTGCTGCTCACGTGATTCGCCCAGCTTGCGCTCGGTTTCGATCACGCGGTCGTCCAGCTGCGCATGGCGTTCCTGGCTGTCGGCCAGTTGCATGTCCAGCTCTTCAAAGCGGCCTTCGGCGGTAACCTTGCGCTCCTGCAGTTCGCCGAGCTGCGCTTCGATTTCGGCCATGTCGGCCTGGATCTGCTCGCTGCGCGCCCGGGTCTGCTCGGCCAGTTGCGTCAGGCGCAGCACTTCGACCTGCAGCTCATGGGTACGGCTCTGGCCTTCGGCGGTTTCGCGGCGTGCCGTGGCCAGGCGCTGGGCGGCGTCGGCATAGGCGGCTTCGGCGCGTATCAGCGCGGAGCGGGCCTCTTCGCTGATCAGCGCCTGGGCCTTGAGCTGCTTGTCGAGGTTTTCGATCTCCTGGGCGCGGGCCAGCAAGCCGGCCTGTTCGGAATCCTGGGCGTAAAAGCTCACGCTGTGGTGCGTGACGGCATGGCCGCTTTGCACATAAATCACTTCGCCGGCCTGCAGCTTGTCGCGCGCGGCCAGGGCGTCGTCCAGGCCTTGGGCCGTATAGCAGCCCTGCAGCCAGTCACCCAGCAATGCCGACTGGCCGGCATCATTGAGGCGCAGCAGTTCGGTCAGTGGTTTGAGGTTGATCGCAGCGTTGGTGCGTGCGGGCGCGGCGGCGCTGGGCGGCGAATAAAACGAGAGCTTGGCCGGCGGCGTGTCGCGGCCATCGGTGCCGGCAAAACCGCGCACCATGTCGAGCCGGCTGACTTCGAGTGCGCCCAGGCGCTCACGCAGTGCAGCTTCAAGCGCGTTTTCCCAGCCTTGTTCGATGTGGATGCGGCTCCACAGGCCTTGCAGGCCATCGAGGCCGTGCTTGGCCAGCCAGGGCTTGAGCTTGCCGTCAGTCTTGACCTTTTCTTGCAAGGCCTTGAGCGCTTCCATGCGTGCCGACAGGTCGGCCCGCTTGGCGGATTCGGTGTTGACGGTGTGCTGCAGCGTGCGGCGTTCTTCGTCGAGCTGCGGCACGCTATCGGTCAGCTCGTGCAGGCGGGCCTCGGCTTCAGCTTGGGCTTCTTGCGCGGCGGTGAACTGTGTGTTCAGGTTGGCCAGGCGCGCTTCGTCGGGTGCGTTCAGCGCGTTGCGGTCTGCCGTGAGCTTTTCCAGCCGCAACCCCAGGCTGCGCGACTGCTCTTCGATGTTGCGCTGGTCGGCGGCCAACACCTGGATTTGCTGCTGCACCTGGCCGACGCTGGCGCGCTGCTCATTGGCCTTGGCTTGTGCCTGACGCAGGGCGTCTTCGAGGGCGGGCAGCTGGGTCTGATGCTCTTCTGTTTGCGCAGCCAGCAGCTCGGCTTTTTCCTCGGCTTCAATGGCTTGCGCAGCCAGGTTTTCCGTCTCAACGGCGGCGTCTTCCTTGCGCGTGGCCCATTGGGCGGTTTGTTCTTTCAACTGGGCCAGGCGTTGCTCGACGCGCTGGCGGCCGTCGACCACGAAGCGGATCTCGGCCTCCAGGCGGCCGACTTCAGCGCTGGCCTCGTACAGCTTGCCCTGGGCCTGGTTGACCTGGTCGCCGGCCGAGTAATGCGCCTGGCGAATGGTTTCCAGGTCGGCCTCGATGTGGCGCAGGTCGGCCACGCGGCTTTCCAGGTCGTTCACGGCCTTTTCGGCGTCGGCCTTGACCTTGGACTGGTCGGCTTCGCTTTCGGCGCGTTTGAGGAACCACAGCTGGTGCTGCTTCAGGCTCGCGTCGGCATTCAGCGCGTTGTAGCGCATGGCGACCTCGGCCTGCTTTTCAAGCCGGTCCAGGTTGGCGTTCAGCTCGCGCAGGATGTCTTCGACGCGGGTCAGGTTTTCGCGGGTGTCCGACAGGCGGTTTGCGGTCTCGCGGCGACGCTCTTTGTACTTGGAGACACCGGCGGCTTCTTCGAGGAAAAGACGCAGCTCTTCGGGTTTGGACTCGATGATTCGGCTGATGGTGCCCTGGCCGATGATGGCGTAGGCGCGCGGGCCCAGGCCGGTGCCCAGAAACACGTCCTGCACGTCGCGGCGGCGCACCGGCTGGTTGTTGATGTAGTAGCTGGAGGTGCCGTCGCGCGTCAGCACGCGCTTGACGGCGATCTCGACAAACTGGCCCCACTGGCCGCCGGCGCGGTGGTCGGCGTTGTCAAACACCAGTTCCACACTGGAGCGGCTGGCGGGCTTGCGTGTGGTGGTGCCGTTGAAGATGACGTCCTGCATGGACTCGCCGCGCAGCTCGGAGGCCTTGCTTTCGCCCAGCACCCAGCGCACCGCGTCCATGATGTTGGACTTGCCGCAACCGTTGGGACCCACCACACCGACCAGTTGGCCCGGCAGTACGAAATTGGTGGGCTCTGCGAATGATTTGAAACCAGATAGCTTGATCGAATTGAGACGCACGGCTGTCCCTGTTTTTTTGACCTGAGCCAGGGCCTGTTAACCCTAACTCGTTGATTTTTATAGCGTTTTACGGCAAAACGCTGACACACGCCGTGTACCACTTTCAGTAGCGCACGGTCCGCCATGTTACCCGAGCGGGACGCAGATTTTGCCGGGAAAAAGGCCCTTGACCGGCCCGGCGTGAAACACTTTGCTTCGCACGGCGGCGGTCTGTCAGGGTGATGCCCGGCCCTGCGCTGCCTGAAAATGGCTGGGTACCGGGGAAATTTAGATTGAATTGGCCTGGAGCCCAATAAGAACAGGCGCGAGAAGCTATTAATTTGATAGCAATCAGATCGGGGCGTGACAAGCCGCAACCCAGACCGGCGGCGGGTCTGCAAGGCGAGGCTGGATAATCAGGGCATGAATCCCCTGCTTTCACGCCTCCAGCCCTACCCGTTTGAACGGTTGCGCCAGTTGCACGCCGATGTCACCCCCAACCCGGCCTATAAACCCATCAGCCTTGGCATAGGCGAACCCCGCCATGCCACGCCCCAGCTCATCAAGGATGCGTTGACAGCCAGCCTGGGCGGCCTGGCCAGTTACCCCGGTACGCTGGGGGAGCCGAAGCTGCGCCAGGCCATGACCGACTGGCTGGCCCGCCGCTATGGCCTGAAACTGGACCCGGCCACACAAGTCCTGCCGGTCAACGGCTCGCGCGAGGCGCTGTTTTCACTGGCGCAAACCGTGCTGGACGCCAGCAAACCGGGTGCCACCGTGGTCTGCCCGAATCCGTTCTATCAAATTTATGAAGGCGCAGCCCTGCTGGCGGGCGCCCAGACCTGGTTTGCGCCCAGCGACCCGGCGCGCAACTTCGGCATCGACTGGGCGGCCGTGCCGACTGAGGTATGGGCCAAAACCCAGTTGGTGTTCGTCTGTTCGCCCGGCAACCCCACCGGTTCGGTGATGTCGCTGCCTGAATGGAAGCTGCTGTTTGAGCTCAGTGATCGCTACGGCTTTGTCATCGCCTCCGACGAGTGCTACAGCGAGATCTATTTCCGCGAGGGTGACGATGGAGGAGCGCCGCTGGGCGGCCTGCAGGCGGCTTCCCAGCTGGGCCGGCATGACTTCAAAAACCTGATTTCCCTTACCAGCCTCTCCAAGCGCAGCAACGTGCCCGGCCTGCGCAGCGGCTTTGTGGCCGGCGATGCGGCGCTGATCAAGCCGTTTTTGCTCTACCGTACCTACCACGGCAGCGCCATGAGTCCCATCGTGCAGGCGGCCAGCATCGCCGCATGGAACGACGAGCAGCACGTGGTGGACAACCGCGCCATGTACCGCGAAAAATTCACCAAAGTCACGCCCCTGCTGTCGGCGGTGATGGACGTCGCCCTGCCCGATGCAGGCTTTTACCTGTGGGCCGGAATCCCCGAGGCATTCAGGGGTTCGGACACCGCGTTTTCGCGCGAGCTGCTCGCTCTTTACAATGTCGTGGTGTTGCCGGGCAGTTACCTGGCACGCGATGCGCAGGGCTACAACCCCGGCGCCGGCAGAATCCGCATGGCGCTGGTGGCAGAAACGGCCGAATGCGTGGAGGCCGCAGAGCGCATCGTCCAGTTCATCCAATCCAAAGTTCACTGAAAAACCATTCTCATGACTCAAGCCAACCTGCAAGCGCTCCAGCAAACCATTGACGCCGCCTGGGAAGACCGCGCCAACCTGTCGCCCAAGTCGGCGCCCAAGGACATCCTGGAGGCAGTGGAGCAAACGATTTCCCAGCTGAACAATGGCTCGCTGCGCGTGGCCACCCGCGAAAGCGTGGGTGTGTGGACGACGCACCAGTGGATCAAGAAAGCGGTGCTGCTGAGCTTTCGCCTGAAAGACAACGAACTCATGCGTGCCGGCGACCTCGGCTTTTTCGACAAGGTCAAAACCAAATTTGCACACCTGAGCGAAGCCGAAATGCGCGAAACTGGTGTGCGCGTGGTGCCCCCCGCCGTGGCCCGCCGCGGCAGCTTCATCGCCAAGGGCGCGATCCTGATGCCCAGCTACGTCAACATCGGCGCATGGGTTGGCGAAGGCACCATGGTCGACACCTGGGCCACCGTGGGCAGCTGCGCACAGGTCGGCAACAACGTGCACCTTTCCGGCGGCGTCGGCCTGGGCGGCGTGCTGGAGCCTTTGCAGGCCAACCCCACCATCATTGAAGACAACTGCTTTATCGGCGCACGCTCTGAAGTGGTCGAAGGCGTGATCGTCGAAGAAAATTCGGTGATCTCTATGGGTGTCTACATCGGCCAGAGCACGCCGATTTACGACCGCGAAGCCGACACCGTCACCTACGGCCGTATTCCTGCAGGCTCCGTCGTGGTGTCGGGTAACCTGCCAAAGGCCGGCGGCAAGTACAGCATGTACTGCGCGGTGATCGTCAAGCGCGTGGACGCAAAAACCCGTTCCACCACCAGCCTGAACGATTTACTCCGCGACTAGACATGGCCCCCACGCTTCTCGCTTCGCGTAGTGCGCTGCCCCCCGAGGGGGCCGCTGCGCCTGCGGCCCGGCAAAGCCGGTTCCGCGGCCCCTGCTGGCGAGGAACCGTAAGTCGGGTGGCCAACGTTGTATTTCATTTCAATCAAGAGGGTGGACTATGAGCACGATGGAAAGAATCCTGCGTTTGATGGTGGACAAGAAGGCGTCTGACGTCTACCTGTCGGCCCATTCGCCCGCCCTGATCAAGATCAATGGCCAGGCCATCCCGATCAATGCGCAGATCCTGCCGCCGGAGGCACCGCGCAACCTGCTGGCCGAGGTATTGCCGCCCGAGCGCATCGAAGAGATGGAGGAAATGGGTGAGCTCAACATGGCGTTGCCGATTGCCGGCCTGGGCAACTTCCGTATCAGCGGATTCAAGCAGCGCAGCACCTACGCCGCCGTGATCCGCTACATCCCCAGCGAAATCCCGCCACTGGAAAGCCTGAACGTGCCGCCCATCCTGGCCGACCTGATCATGGAAAAGCGCGGCCTGCTGCTGATGGTGGGTTCCACCGGCGCCGGCAAAAGCACCACGCTGGCCTCCATGATCGATCTGCGCAACGAGACAACGCTGGGTCACATCCTCACCATCGAAGACCCGGTCGAATTTTTGTTCACCAACAAGAAGTCTGTCGTGAATCAGCGGGAGGTCGGCAGCGATACACAATCGCTGCAAGTAGCGCTGAAAAATGCGTTGCGCCAGGCGCCTGACGTCATCCTGATCGGTGAAATCCGCGACCGCGAAACCATGTCGGCGGCCATTGCCTATGCGCAGTCGGGCCATTTGTGCCTGGCGACCATGCACGCCAACAACAGCTACCAAGCGCTGAACCGGATCCTGAGCTTTTACCCGGTGGAAGTGCGCAGCACCATGCTGGGTGATCTGGGTGCCGCGCTCAAGGCCATCGTGTCGCAGCGCCTGCTGCGCACCCAGGACGGCGGCCGAACGCCGGCGGTGGAAGTCATGCTCAACACCAAGCTGATCTCCGAGTTGATCGAAAAAGGCGATTTTTCAGGCGTCAAGGAAGCGATGGAAAAATCCATGGCCGAAGGCTCACAGACCTTCGAGCAGGACATCGCCAAGCTGATCGTGGCCGGCACCGTCACACGCAAGGAAGGTGTTCTCTACGCCGACTCGCCGACCAACCTGATGTGGCGGCTGGAAAATGACTTTGCCATCAAGGCCAAGACACTGGAGCCTGAAGAGGACCCGGATGACGAACCGTCCTTTACGGAAATCACGCTGGACGTGAAACACTAAAAACACGGCCGCGCTCGTTTTCGGGCCGGTGTTAACAGGCCCTAAACGACATGTCCCGAACCCTGCATCTGGCCGAACAGCTGATTTCCCGCCCCTCCGTCACGCCTGACGACGCCGACTGCCAGGCCATGCTGATCGCCCGGCTGGCGCCGCTGGGTTTTCAATGTGAAACCATCGTCAGTGGCCCCGCCGACTTCCGCGTCACCAACCTGTGGGCTAAACGCGAAGGGAAATTGAAGGACTTTAGGCCTGCAGACCAGTCAGGACGAGCGCAAGCAGCTCCTGAATTGATAGCAAATGGCGCTGAAACCACGCCTGCCAAAACACTGGTATTCGCCGGCCACACCGACGTGGTGCCCACCGGCCCCCTCGACCAGTGGCACAGCCACCCGTTCACCCCCAGCCATCGTGATGGACAAATGTATGGCCGTGGCGCCGCCGACATGAAAACGTCGATTGCGGCCATGGTGGTTGCGGTCGAGGAATTCCTGGCCGCCCACCCGGATCCGGCCTTGTCGATCGCCTTCCTGATCACCAGCGACGAGGAAGGCCCCGCCGTGGACGGCACGGTCATGGTCTGCGAGCAGCTGAAAGCGCGCGGCGAAACGCTGGACTATTGCATCGTGGGCGAACCCACCTCGGTCGAGCGCCTGGGCGACATGATCAAGAACGGCCGCCGTGGCACCATGAGCGGCAAGCTCACTGTCAAGGGCGTGCAGGGCCATATTGCCTACCCGCACCTGGCCAAAAACCCCATCCACCTGTTTGCACCTGCGCTGGCCGAACTGGTGGCCACCGAGTGGGACAAAGGCAATGCCTTCTTCCCGGCCACGAGCTGGCAAGTCTCCAACATCCACGGTGGCACCGGCGCGTCCAACGTCATTCCGGGCGAACTGGTGGTGGACTTCAATTTCCGCTTCTGCACCGAATCCACGCCGGAGAGCCTGCAGCAACGCCTGCAGGCCGTGCTCAGCCGGCACCAGCTGGAATATGACCTGAAATGGACCCTGGGCGGTCTCCCCTTTCTGACCACTCCAGGCACACTGGTGGATGCGGTGCGTGGAGCGATCCAGGCTGAAACCGGCCTGAAAACCGAACTATCCACCACGGGAGGTACGAGTGACGGCCGCTTTATCGCCAAAATCTGCCCGCAGGTCATTGAATTCGGTCCCCTCAACGCTTCGATCCACAAGATCAACGAGCATGTTCTGGTGAGCTCACTCGATCCGCTCAAAAACATCTACAAAGGTGTTCTGGAACGGCTGGCGGCAGCATGACGAGCCCGGCAACTCCTGCTGCACCGCTGACGGTGCTGGCGCTGGTCGAGCAAATGGCCGCCAGGCTGGAAGCGGCAGGCCTGCACTTTTCAGACGGATTCGGGCAAGGCACGACCAACGCCTTCGACGAGGCCGCGTGGCTGGTGCTGTGGAAGCTTGGGTTGCCACTGGACGACCTGGATTCTGTAGAGAATCGGCCGGTAACACAAGAGGAACATGCGCAAGCAGCTATGCTTTTGGAAGCACGCATCAGCACCCGCAAGCCGGCGGCTTACCTGACGAACGAAGCCTGGCTGATGGGCGTGCCCTTTTATGTCGATGAGCGTGTGATCATTCCACGCTCCCTCATTGCCGAGCTGCTGGCCGACGCCAGCATAGACCCCTGGCTGGGCGAGCACACCCACCGCGTGCTTGACCTCTGCACCGGTAACGGCAGCCTCGCGGTGCTGGCGGCCATGACCTACCCTGATGTGTTGGTGGACGCCGCCGACATCAGCCTGGACGCCCTGGAGGTGGCCCGTATCAATGTGGACCGTCATCACCTGGACGGCCGCATCACGCTGATCGAATCTGACGGCATGGCTGCCTGCGCGGGCCTGTATGACCTGGTTTTGTGCAACCCGCCCTATGTGAACGCTGCCAGCATGGCAGCCCTTCCGGCCGAGTTCCGGGCTGAACCCGGCCTGGCACTGGACGGTAACCGGCACGGCGGCACCGATGGCATGGACTTCATTCGAGACCTTTTTCAAAGCGCCGCACGCCATATGAGCGAAAATGCTGTGCTGGTGCTGGAAATCGGCAATGAGCGCGAGAATTTTGAGCGCGCTTTCCCGACGCTTGAACCGCTGTGGTTCGAAACCAGCTCGGGCGCCGACCAGGTCTTGCTGCTGACGCGCGAACAACTGGCCTGAAGGCCAGGCTGGCGCTCAGCCCCGGCCTGAATGACTGGCGCAGCGCTTGCTTGGCAAGCGTGTGCGACGCCCCGCCACCCCGAATACTTTTCCTGAAGCTTTAATTAAATGATTACCCTTAAAAACGTCGTGCTGCGCCGCGGCGCCAAAGTGATTCTGGATGGCGCGTCCGTCACCCTCAACCCCGGCGAAAACGTTGGCCTGGTGGGGCGTAACGGCGCGGGCAAATCCTCTTTGTTCGCGATGCTCAACGGAACGCTGCATGAAGACGGCGGCGAATTTTCGATTCCTACGCAGTGGCGCATGGCGCAGGTTGCGCAGGACATGCCCGAAACCGAGCAAAGCGCCACCGACTACGTGATCGAAGGCGACGTGGTGCTGATGGCCGCACAAGCCGAGGTGGCGGCCGCCGAAGAAAGCGGTGACGGCGACCGCATGGCGCACGCCTACATGGAGCTGTACGACTCCGGCGCGCACGACTCGCAGGCGCGCGCCCAAGCGCTGATCCTGGGCCTGGGCTTCAAGGTCAGCGAACTGGACAACCCGGTCAACAGCTTTTCCGGCGGCTGGCGCATGCGACTGCAGCTGGCGCGCGCGCTGATGTGCCCGTCTGACCTGTTGCTGCTGGACGAGCCCACCAACCATTTGGACCTGGACGCGCTGGTCTGGCTGGAAGCCTGGCTCAAGCGCTACCAGGGCACCATGCTGGTCATCAGCCATGACCGCGAATTTCTCGACGCCGTGACCGACGTGACGGTGCATATCGAAAGCGCAAAACTCACTCGTTACGGCGGCAATTACAGCAAGTTCGAAGATTTGCGTTCCGAGCAAATGGCGCTGCAACAGACTGCGTTTTCCAAGCAGCAGGACAAGATCGCCCACCTGCAGAAGTTCATCGCCCGCTTCAAAGCCAAAGCCAGCAAGGCCAAGCAGGCGCAAAGCCGCGTCAAGGCACTGGACCGCATGGAGAAAATCGCGCCGCTGTTGGCCGAGGCCGACTTCACCTTCGAGTTCAAGGAGCCGGCCAACCTGCCCAACCCCATGCTGTCGATGCAGAACGCCTACTTCGGTTACCCACCGCTTGAAGATTCCCCGGAAGGTACGCCGCCCACAGTCATCGTGCAGAACGTCAGCAAGTCAGTGCTGGCCGGCCAGCGCATTGGCATCCTGGGCGCCAACGGCCAGGGCAAGTCCACGCTCGTGAAGACCGTGGCCCGGGCACTCGTGCCCATCAGCGGCGAGATGATTGAGGGCAAGGGACTGAACATCGGCTACTTCGCCCAGCAGGAGCTGGACGTGCTGCGCCCTGCTGACAACCCGCTGGAGCACATGATCCGCCTTGTCAAGGAAGTCACCGCCGCCGGCAAGATGGGCAACCAGCCTACGCGTGAGCAGGATTTGCGCAGCTTCCTGGGTAATTTCAATTTTGGCGGCGACATGGTCAAACAGGCCGTGGGCAGCATGAGTGGCGGTGAGAAGGCCCGCCTGGTGTTGTGCATGATCGTCTGGCAGCGCCCCAACCTGCTGCTGCTTGATGAGCCGACCAACCACCTGGACTTGGCCACGCGTGAAGCCTTGTCGATGGCACTCAATGAGTTTGAAGGCACCGTCATGCTGGTGAGCCACGACCGCGCACTGCTGCGCGCCGTCTGCGATGAATTCTGGATGGTGTCCCAAGGCGGCGTCGCCCCCTTTGACGGCGACCTGGACGACTACCAGAAATACTTGCTCGACCATGCCAAACGTCAGCGCGAGGAAGCCAAGAAAGCCGGCAGCGCGGCCCCGGTTGCCACTGCCAAGTCGGTTACACCCCCTGCGGCGGCCGAAGAAAAGAAACCCGTGCCCCGCGAGACGCCCGAACAGCGCAAGTTTGATGCACAGCGCCGTCAGCAACAGGCCGAAGCCACCAAACCGCTTCGCAAGGAAATCGAGAAAATCGACCTTCGCATGAAAGCGCTGGCCGCAGAACGCGACAGCCTGCAGGGCTTGCTGACCACCACCACTGCGCCCGCAGAGATCGCCCAGACCGGCAAGCGCCTCAAGGCCATCGAGGGCGAAATAGACATGCTGGAAGAACGGTGGCTTGAGCTGACCGAACAGATCGAGACGGCTGCGGTGTAAAGTGGCGAAAGGATCCTTGACGGCACCACGCCGCCGAGGTCACCCCATTTTGAAAGGGCCCGATTGATGCCTTCAGCCTTGCATATGGCCGCGGACGACGCGGCACTTGAAGCCGCCGTCAAACGCAGCCGCAAGCTGCTGAACAAGCGTGCCATGGTGGCGGCCGCAGCCAGCGCCGTGCCGGTGCCCGGGCTGGACTGGGCGGTGGACGCTGCGATGCTGTCCCGGCTCATCCCGGAAATCAACAGGGAGTTCGGTCTCACGCCCCAACAGCTTGACAGGCTGGAGCCCAGAAAGCGCGACCAGGTGCAAAAAGCCGTCACGCTGGTAGGTTCGGTGCTCATCGGAAAATTTATCAGCCGTGACCTTGTCATCAAGGCTGCCACCAAGATCGGCGTTCGCCTGACCACCAAACAGGTTGCCAAGTATGTGCCACTGGCTGGCCAGATCGTGTCGGCCGCAGTCGGCTATGCGGCGATACGCTACCTGGGCGAAGAGCACATGAAAGACTGTATCCGGGTGGCGAAGCAGGCGGAGATGGAGCTGCCCTTGCTGGGCTACTCGGCTTGAGCCCGCAAAGCCCGCCTTCGGGAGTTTGTCAGCAGAACAACAAAAAAGGACCTGGCCTTGCGGCCAGGTCCTTGATGTACTTGGTGGGTTCTGACAGATTCGAACTGTCGACCTACGGATTAAGAGTCCGCTGCTCTACCAACTGAGCTAAGAACCCGGAAATTCTGGTGGGACCAGCGGGGGTCGAACCCACGACAAACGGATTAAAAGTCCGCTGCTCTACCAACTGAGCTATGGTCCCAAGAACGTATCTTGCGAGACATCCCGGTATTTGCTGCTTCGAGGGCAGCAAAGCCTTGAATTATAGCGTGATTTTTTAAGCCTCCGCAAAAACTCAGGCCGCAATTTTGTCGAGTGCCCAGCCGGCCGCGCACAACCCGAAGGTCGAGGTCACGCTCACGACCGATCCATAACCGTGGCAGTTCAGGCTACCGTCGCTCTGAGCGGCCGCATCGGGCTGCAGCACGGCTTCGCGGCTGAACACGCAGGCCACGCCTATCTTGCCTTTGCGCGCCGCGCCGTGCTCCTTGCGCAGGCGGTAACGCAGCTGCGCCAGCAAAGGGTCGTGCGTGACCAGCGACAGGTCGTCGATGTCCACGCGGTGCGCCAGCCGCTTGCCGCCCGCGGCGCCTACACTGACCAGATTCACCTTGTTGGCAATCGCCCAAGCTGCCATGGCGGTTTTGGCTTTCACCTGGTCGCAGGCGTCGATGACGGCCAGCTGCTTGCGGTCAAAGCCCTCTTCGAGGCCCAGGATGCCCGGCCAGTTGGCGGTGTCGACAAATTCCTCGATGCCGTCCACGCGGCAGCCCGGGTGAATCTGCGCGATGCGTTCGCGCATGGCCTGCACCTTGGCCTGCCCCAGCGTGCTGTCCAGCGCATGGACCTGGCGGTTGATGTTCGATTCGGCGATGTGGTCGAGGTCGATCAAGGTCAGGCGGGCCACGCCGCTGCGGGCCGCGGCCTCGGCCGCCCAGGAACCCACGCCGCCCAGACCCACAACCACAACGTGCGCCTGGCGTATGCGCTGCGCCCCCGCCGCGCCGTAAAGGCGCGCCAGGCCGCCGAACCGGCGCTCCAAGTCGGCGGGAAGTTCTTCGATGAGGGATGTCATTGGAAATGCGGATCGTTGCCGGGACGTGCTCAGGCAGAACGTTCCAGCCGCCAGATCTGGTACTTCAATCCCGCCACGCAGCCCGCGAGAATGGCCGCCAGCGCCACAAAGCTGGTGGCGCTCAGGGTCGAGATGCCCGACAGGCCCTGCCCTACAGTGCAGCCCATGGCGCAGACGCCGCCCACGCCCATCAACGTTGCGCCCACCAGGTGGTTGGCGGTGTCTTCCGCGTCGCGAAAGCCTTCCCAGCGGAAACTGCGCGACAGCAGGGCATAGACGGCCGAGCCGGCCACCACCCCGAACACAGACACGATGCCCAGGGTGAGCACCTTGCTCTTGTCGCTGAAGAACATCAACCAGTCTACGGTATAGGCCACCGGCGAGACAAAGCTCAGTGCCTCGGCCCGGCCCGAGTTGGTGGCCAGGAAGGCCTCCTGCAGCGTCTCCGGATGCTCGGCCACATAACCGAGATGCCCGCTGACCCACCACATGGCCGCAATGACGCCGCCTATGCCCAAGCCCGCGAGCAGGTTGTCGAAGCGCCGGAACTCTTTGCCGAACAAGGCCCAGACGATGAGGCCCAGTCCGATGAGGATGGCCAGGCCTATGCCGGCGGCAGCGGGCGTTATGCCGATGGCGCCCGCCACCCAGTTCGGCAGGGTCGCATTGACCGCGAACTCAACGGCCACCTTGTCGACCGTGGCCACCCGAACCACGGCGGTGATGCCCTTGAGTGTGGCGAAAGCCGCGATGCCCATCACGGCGAACACCACGACGGATTTGAGGCTGCCTCCTCCGATACGCACCAGCGTCTTGCTCCCGCAGCCCGAGGCCAGCACCATGCCAAAACCGAACATCGTGCCGCCCACCAGCGCAGAGAGCCAGATAAACCGGTTGGAGGCGTACAAGGTCTTGGCGGGGTCAATCACACCGGCAGCGGCCAGGGTGAAAAAACCGATCATGGCGACGCCGATCGCCATTCCCCACATGCGCATACGGGTCCAGTCACCCATGTTCACGATGTCGCTGACGGCGCCCATGGTGCAGAAGTGCGTTCGCTGGGCAATCGCGCCAAAAACCATGGCGAGAATGAAACCGGCCCAGAGAACCTGGGCCGTGAGACTGTTGAGTGCGGAGATGTCCATCGCCCGATTTTAGGGGCGAATGATCTTTGCCCCCGGGCCGGCCGGATAGCCTGCCCGAGGTGCGGCTTACTTCAGCTTGGCCAGCCGTTCCTTGGCGACGGAAGCCGCCTCGGCCTGGGGATAGGTCTTGACCAGGTCCTCCAGCGTCTTGCGGGCCGACTTGGTGTCCTTGAGTTCCACCTGGCAGTTGGCCAGCGAAAGCATGGCCTCCGGCGCACGCATATGATCGGGTTCAGCCGTCACGAGCGAGCGGAAATTGGTCACCGCATCGCGGTAGTTGCGCAGGGCGTACTGCGCATTGCCCAGCCAGAACAGGGACGATGTCCGGTAGCCGGTTTGCGGATAACGCTTCAGGAAGCCCAGGAAGCTCGTCTGCGCTGCTGCGAAGTCGCCCTTGCGAAGCGTAGCCAGTGCGGTTTCAAACTCCTGTTTTTCAGCGGGCTCGGCCACAAATTCCTTGCCGTCCACATTGACTTTGCCGGGTTCGAACTTGCGCAGACGCTCGTCCACGCCTGTCGTCAGGTCTTTCTGGGTGCGCTGCATCTCGGCCACGCTGCGCGTCAGGTTTTCGTTCTGCCCACGCAGGTTGGCGACTTCGCTGCGCAGTGCCTCAATCTGGTTGGACAGGTCGAGTACGCTGCGGCGCAACTGGGCATTGTCTTCCGTGTTTTTCCGCACGTCATCGGCCATGCGCAGCTGCGACGCATCGACCTTTTGCCGCAAATCGAGGATCGCCCGGCGGGCCTCATCGTCTTCAAACAGGCCGGCGTTTGCATTGAACGCCAGCACGCAGGCCGCGGCCACAGCGGCATACCGAAACATGTTCACGGTTCGGGCTCCGTTTAACGGTAGTTGAGTTCAGCGCGGCGATTCTTCGCCATGGATTCCTCATCAGAGCCCGTAGCTGCCGGCTTTTCCTTGCCGAAGCTAACGGCCTCGACTTGCGCATCTGCCACGCCCAGCAAGCCCAGCGCGCGGCGAACTGCCTCGGCGCGCCTTTGGCCCAGAGCCAGGTTGTACTCGCGGCCGCCGCGCTCGTCAGTATGGCCTTCAATAGCCATCTTGCGGCCCTTGTTGGCCGTCAGATATTTGGCATGGGCCTCGATGGCTCCCTGGAACTCGGGCTTGACCACATAGCTGTCGAAGTCAAAGTAGATGACCTTGGTGGTATTGGCCGGCCCTGCCAGCGAGGCATCGGCACCTTCAACCTGTACCGGCGCAACAGCACGGCCGGTCGCGCCTGGTGTACCGCCTTGCTGGGTCGTGCCGGTGCGATCCTCGACCGGCACGTCGTTCAACTTGACGCCAGAGCCGCAAGCTGTCAGCGTGGCCGCCAGGACAAGGGAGGAGATGATTGAAAAAACGGTGCGTTTCATGAGGTACCTCTACAAAAAAAATAGGCCGTATGGAAAACAAAAATAATGCCGGGTGTTGCCGGTCACCGCTGGAAAGGGCCCCAATCGGGCTCCCGGATGTCACCGCTTGCCCCGGACAGTCTTGCCTTGATCTTGCCGTCCAGCGTTGTGGTCATCAGGGCTTCCCTGCCCTGCTGCTGGGTGGCATACACAATCAACCGGCTGTTGGGTGCAAAGCTCGGACTCTCATCGGCCGTGGTTTCGGTGATTGGAGTGACCGTGCCGCTGGCAAGTTCCATAACGTGCAGCTTGAAGGCGCCGCCCACCCGGGAAACATAGGCCAGCCATCGACCGTCGGGGCTGATCGCAGGGGATATGTTGTAGGTCCCGGTAAAGGTGACCCGCTCTGCATTGCCACCATTGGGGCTCATGCGGTAGATTTGCGGCGCGCCGCCGCGGTCGCTCACGAAATAGATGTAGCGTCCGTCGGGCGAGAAGGCAGGCTCGGTGTCTATGCTGGAAGACTGGGTCAGCCGTTTGGGCTCGCCCCCATTGAGGCCGATCGCATAGAGCTGTGAACCGCCGTCGCGGCTCAGTGTCGCCACCAACTGTTTGCCGTCCGGTGACCACGCCGGCGCGCTGTTGGAGCCTCGAAAGTTGGCCAGCAGGCGTCGCTTGCCGGAAGCCACATCGTGCGCGTAGATCACCGGCTTGCGCGACTCAAACGACACATAGGCCAGTTGCGAGCCGTTGGGTGACCATGCGGGCGAAATAATGGGTTCGGGGCTGGTCAAGGCCGACTGCGCGCCCTCACCATCGGAGTCGGCCACCCAGAGGTTATATTTCTGGGCCGCCTTGGTCACGTAAGCGATACGCGTCGAGAAAATGCCTTTTTCGCCAGTGAGTTTTTCATAGACAAAATCGGAAATGCGGTGTGCAGACAGCCGCAAGTCAGCAGGTCCTACCGTGTAACTCTGGCCTCCCAAATCCTGTCCGCGCACGATATCCCAGAGGCGAAGACGAA
Organism: Polaromonas sp. P1_F6; assembly: GCF_056405695.1. NCBI lineage: Bacteria > Pseudomonadati > Pseudomonadota > Betaproteobacteria > Burkholderiales > Comamonadaceae > Polaromonas > Polaromonas sp. P1_F6. The sequence continues at coordinate 1,180,697 of NZ_JBFUBQ010000001.1, read as the reverse complement.
CGTCGAAACGACCGTCTGCCAACGGAGAAATGCTGCCGGTCACCATCGAATCGGCGCCTTTTTGCTTCCAGGCGGCCAGATCCGGGCGGGTATTCTCATCTGCGACGATCCCTGCGGTATCGATCGGCCGAAACATGCCACTACGTTCAAGGTCTGCCCGGACGATGGCACCGATCTTTTGCGGCGCCTGCGCTTCTCCCCGAAACGTGGCGATGGCAATGGGCAGTTGGGTCAGGCCAACTCCGGAAACCTCAACGCGAAATTGCGCCAGAGCCGGCACTGCCGGGAGCGTGGCAGCAACCAGCATTCCAGCAATGGTGCGACGGCGAATAAGGGGTGTGATGCTCATGGTTTTTTTGAGGTCAATGCAAATGCGTTATTTTGATGGGTGTTTGGGGGGCAATCTGGCCCAGCCCTTTCTCCGCCTGCGTGACAGCAGTTTTCATGCGCTGGAGCACCCTGTTTTTATTGATGGATTCCTGGTCGCGCGTGTTCTCTCGGTGCCAAAGATGAAATACTTCCGTACCCATAAAACCATTTTTGCGCCGAATTCCCATATGGCTGAGCCTCAACACCAGGTCGGCATCTTCATGACCCCACCCCTGAAAAGTTTCGTCAAATCCGTTGACGTTAAAAAAATCCCGCCGCCAGACACCCAGATTGCAGCTGCGAATGCCTTGCCACTGAAAACCTTGTTGTACCCTGAATAAACGCCATGGCCAGGACAGGAGGTGCAATAATTTGTTGCTATCACCCTGCAGCCGGGCGCGAATCCAGAACGATACAGGACGGCTGGGTAAATCAATAGCGCCATTGACTACACGTTCTGTAAGACGCGGGCTGATGAGCACCCTGCTTCCATTGACAAAACATCCTGGTTCGGCGAGGCGGGCGTGCTCCGCCACAAAGCGCGGCCCGGGAACGCAGTCTCCGTCGAGAAAAACCAGATAGTCGGCCGTAGCCAGACTGGCTCCGAGGTTGCGAGCCTGCGCAGCGGTAAAGCCCACGTCAGGGTGCCAAACGTGGCGGACGGAGCATTTGAAGTCCGGACATTGCTTATGGAGCATCTCCACTTCATCCGCGCGAGATCCATCATCGGCAATGATGACCTCATGCGCCGACCCGCATTGATTTGCGAGTGACTTCAAAACAACCAGCAATGCATTGGTCCGGTTGTAGGTCAGCACAATAAAGCTGACCTTCACGGTGTGCTCGTTCACTTGCCGGAATTCCGTTGCAGCAACCAAAGCTTCAGGTAGCGGTAATAGGTACCTTCGGCATTTGAAATGGCAAGCACGAGCCCCATGCGCCCGTCCATGAAACCCAAGCGCAAAAAATAGGTTCGAAAGAATGCCCAAAAACCATGGCCGAGCGCTTTGCTGATCGACGATTTTTTACCCTTGCTGCGCAGCACTTGGGCACCGGCACTGGAATAGCGGTTGGCCTTGTCGAGAACCGACTCAAAGTTTGTGAAACTTTCGTGGAGCAGGGAGGAGTTCAACTGCCCCACCGGGTTCGACGTAAGAATTTTTTCATGGACAAGATCATCCGAAAAACGGGCACTCTCGCGCCGAAACAGTCGCGTCACACGATCGGGATACCAGCCGGAATGCCGCATATATTGCCCGCAATAGCTGGAAAGACGAGGGAAAGAATAGACGTCAAACGCCGGCGCCTGAAGCGCTTTGATGATTTCACGCTGAAGCTCGGGGGTAACTCTTTCGTCCGCGTCCAGAGAAAGAACCCATTGGGAACTCGCCAGGGCCAATGCGCGATTTTTCTGGGCACCAAACCCGGGCCAGTCATGATCGATGCTGACGCGAGCTCCCATGGACCGGGCAATGGCCACAGTTCCATCACTGCTGCCTGAATCGAGAACCACGACCTCATCAGCGAAAGCTACCGAGCGTAAACAGGCCTCCATGTTATGGGCCTCATTCTTGGTGATGATGGTGACGGACAAGCTTGCCAACGAATGCCTACTCAGAAGATCACAAGGGGGAATTACCAGTGAAGTTGCGTTGCTTCATCCCCTGACAGCATAGCAGAGGACCCGTACGCTTTCCCCTCGTCGCCAAGTGTGGAATCACCGATAATGCGGGCTGCTCATCAGGTACTCACTGCGACCATTTTGTTAAAAAAGACGCTCAATTTTCGGCTCGCCATTATTTGCATAGCCACGGCCTCTATTGGATTGTCTATGGCAATAATCAGTATTGCCAAGCTTTTGCTGGTGCTTTGCGGGCTCGCTACCCTGCTGGCCATGCGACAAACCGGGCAATACAAGAATCCGCTTGCAGGGTTGCGCGTACCAATCGCCGTGCTGGTCATACTGTTCGCGTTCACGCTTAGCCTGATATGGACCGTTGCGCCACTGACCGATGCATTGAGCTCGGTTGGAAAATATGGCAAGCTGCTTGAGATCATCCTGATCGTATTTCTTGTTCGCGATGCGCGCGAGGCGATGTGTGCGTTTGCCACATTTGTTGCTGCACAGGTATTTTTGCTGGCCGGTTCCTGGATGCTTTTTTTCCATCTACCGGTACCCTGGGCCACTTCCAATATGGCGCTGACAAACTACGCCGTATTCTCCAGCTACCTGGACCAGAGCATCATGAGCGGAGTGTTCGCGGCGGTCTGCTGGCATTTACGCGCCCTCTTCCCCGGGCGCTTTGGCCCACATTTCGCTGTATTGGCAGCGATCCTGGCGCTGTGCAATGTTTTTTTTGTGCTGAGTGGCCGTACCGGGCACGTGGTGGCAATCCTTTTGCTGTCGAGCGCCATCATGTGGGAACTACCCAAGCGCTATCGAATAGTCACTGTACTTCTGCCTTTTATCTTTCTTGTAGCTCTCTCATTTGGTTCATCCAAAATGCACCAGCGAATTGTGGAAGCTCAGGCTGAAATAAAGTCTTTCTCCTTTAAAAAAGGTGCCGATATCGCAACCGGTTACGGCGCAGTATCAAGCTCTTCAGGCATTCGGCTCCATTTTTGGCACAGGGCGGTGCAGTCGATTGGCGACAACCCGGTTCTGGGCGCCGGGGCCGGGAGCTGGGCAAGCGAATACAACCGGCTTGAGCAACGGGAAAAGCAGGATTACAAGCCTGTACAAAACGGAAATCCGCATCAGGAATACCTGCTGTGGGGAGTTCAGCTGGGCATTCCCGGAATTGCTCTACTTTGCGGGTTGATGTTTTCGATCTTCAAAGATACCGCCGGGATGAACAAAGCATGTGCCCGGGCGGTGCAGTCCACTTTGCTGGCACTGGCTGCTTCGTGCTTTTTCAATGCATCCATTTATGACGCGCTGATCGGGGATTTTTTCTGTGTATTGCTCGGTTTGTTGCTGGTTTTAGGGCTTCGCAGCCCGACGCAAGAATCTGCTGGTCGATCTAAAAACGAAGCAATAGCATGAGCAGCAGCACTGAAACAGGCTCCTTGGATTCACCATCAAAGCCGTCCCTGCAGCACAGGATTGCGAGAGTCTGGCCTTATTTCAGCAGCTCACGCGGTGGATGGGCATTGGCCATTGGCGCCACTATCGTGGCTTCGGCAACCGAGCCGTTTGTACCGGCATTACTCAAGCCACTCCTGGACCGGGGATTTCAGCGGGACTCATTCAATCTCTGGCTGGTTCCACTGACGTTGATGCTGCTTTTCACCCTGCGAGGACTCTCCGGGTTTCTGGCGCAGTACGCCCTGGCCAAGGTCACCAACGAGGGCCTCCAGTCGCTGCGCCGGGCGATGTTCGGCAAACTGCTGAGCTCGCGCCTGTCGCTGTTCGCGGACCAGTCCTCCAGCGCCATCGCCAACACCGTTGTCTACGAGGTGTTCAACGGCTCGTCGATGATGATCAATGCGGTCATGAAGCTGGCGCGCGACGTTCTCACGCTGGTGGCCTTGGTGGCTTACTTGCTCTTCCTGAACTGGAAGCTGATGCTGATCGTCTCCTTGCTGTTCCCGGCCGTCGCGCTGGTGATTCAGCTACTGACGCGCCGCCTTTACCGGTTGACCCGTGAAAGCCAGGTGGCCACGGACAACCTGGCCTATGTCGTCGAAGAAAACGTGCTGGCTCACCGCGACGTGCGGCTGCATGGCGCGCAGGCCGGTCAGGCTTCGCGCTTCGAGGCGCTGAGCAACACGCTGCGGCGGCTGTCCATCAAATCCACCGTCGCCTACGCAGGCATGAGCGCCATCACCCAGGTGCTGGCCGCAATGGCGCTATCGGCCGTCATCTCCATCGCCCTGCTCCAGGGCTCGGAAAACACCACCACTGTGGGCGGCTTCGTGGCCTTCGTGACGGCCATGCTGCTGCTGATCGCCCCCATAAAAAGCTTGTCCGACGGCGCCACGCCCATCACGCGAGGGCTGGCAGCGATCGAGCGCGGGCTGGACCTGGTCGACCTCATCGAGGACGAAAGCAGCGGCAGCTTCAGCACGGCCAGGGTCGCCGGCGACATTGAATTTTCAGGCGTCAGCGTTGTCTACAAGCCGGATACGCCGTCGGCGTTGGACGGCATCAGCCTGGCGATACGCGCCGGCGAGACCGTGGCGCTGGTCGGCTCGTCCGGTTCTGGCAAGACCACGCTGGCCAGCCTGCTTCCGCGCTTTGTCGACTACAGCGCCGGCAGCATACTGCTGGACGGCACGGAACTACGGGACTGGGACCTGGCTTCGCTGCGCTCGCAGTTCGCCTTCGTAAGCCAGCACGTCGTCATGTTCAACAACAGCATGGCCTTCAACGTCGCGCTGGGTCAGTCTTTCGACAGGGACAAGGTCATGCGCTGCCTGACCGCCGCCAACCTGGGCCAGCTGCTCGATGAACTGCCGCAGGGTATAGACACCGTGCTCGGCCACAACGCCATGCAGTTGTCCGGCGGCCAGCGCCAGCGGCTGGCGATTGCCCGGGCGCTGTACAAGGATGCGCCCGTGCTCATCCTCGACGAAGCCACCTCGGCACTGGACACGGAGTCGGAAAAAGCCGTGCAGGAAGCCATACAGCGGCTGGCCGCGGGCCGCACCTCGCTGATCATCGCCCACCGGCTGTCCACCATCCAGCATGCCGACCGCATCATCATGATGAACGCCGGCCGCATCGTCGAGCAGGGCAGCCATGCTCAGCTGCTCCAGAACAACGGCGCTTATGCCCACCTTTACCGCCTGGGCTTCCAGGGCGCAGCCTAGAAAGTCATTTTCCGATGCCAGTCTCCATCAGCGGCTTTACCTTTATTCGCAACGGCGTGGGCCTGGGCTTTCCCTTTGAGGCCTCCATCCGCTCCCTGTTGCCCCTGGTCGATGAATTCGTCGTGGCAGTGGGCAAGGGCGAGGACGACACGCTGGAGCGCGTCAAGGCCATAGGCGACCCGAAAATCCGCATCATCGAAACCCTGTGGAACGAGCGCATGGCCGACCGCGGCTTTGTGTATGCCCAGCAGAAAATGATCGCGCAGTATTCGTGCACCGGCGACTGGGCTTTCTACCTTGAAGGCGATGAAGTCGTGCATGAGGGCGAACTGGCCGCCATACGCGCCAGCGTCGAGCGCCACCACAACAACCCGGCCGTCGAGGCGCTGGTCTTCGATTACCTGCATTTTTACGGCTCGCCCGACTGGATCTCCATCAGCCCCGGCTGGTACCGCCGCGAATGCCGTTTGATCCGCAACACCATACGCAGCTATGCACCCGATGGCCAGTACTGGCTGGTGACCACCCGACACAAGCGCGGGCGCAACCCGCAGGCCGCACTGGCCAACGCGCATATCTACCACTACGGCTGGATACGCCGCAACGAGGAAATGCAGAAGAAGCTGGACCAGGTCAGCAAGTACTGGGGCGAAGCCCTGGCGGCGCAGATCACCTACAGCCAGTTCGACCGCCGCGCCCTCGCCCCATTTACCGGCACGCACCCCGAGGCCGTGCGGCAATGGCTGGCCACCGAGGCTGAACCGGTCCTGAACCTCGACCCGGCCTACAAGCCCACGCCCAAGGAAAACAAATACCATTTCATGCGGCAGGTGGAGACACTGACCGGTCTGGACTTCAGCCGCAAGCATTTCAAGCTGGTGGCCTGAGGCGTTTTCAGGAATCCGCGCCCTTCACCGCCATCGCCGAAAAGTACAGCGCCTCCTGCTGCAGTGCGATTTCCCGCCACTGGTAATGCGCGGCAAAGGCCGCCGCGCCCTCTGACAGCGTTTCCCGCAGCGCGGCCTGGCCCAGCAAATCCCCCAGCACCCGCGCCAGTTCGCCCGCATCCCGGGGATCGTCCAGCAGCATCGCATTGGCACCCTGCACCAGCAGCCCGGCGATGCCGCAATACTTCGGCCCGCTGACCACCACCGGCAGGCCGTGGGCCATGGCCTCCAGCACCACCATCGCAAAGGTGTCCTCGAAGGTGGGGTGCACCAGGATATCGGCGGCTTCGTAGGCTGGGCTGACGTCTTTGAGCGCACCCAGGAAGAACACCCGCGCACCGAGTTTGAGCGTCTCGGCCAGCGCGCGGAATTCTGCAATATGGGCCGGGTTGCCCACCACCGCCAGCACAACCTCGGCCGGCAGTTGCATCAGAGCCTGCAGCAAAGCCTCCAGGCCCTTCTTGCGGTAATCGTTGCCCACAAACAGCAGGCAACGGCCCTCTGCCGGCAAGCCCAGCCGAGCCCTCGCCTCGCGTTTTTGATCCGCCGTCACCGGCAAGTTGGGCAGCGTGATGCCCGGGGTCACGACCGAAACGGCCGCGCGGCACGCCGGATAGGCGGCCTCCATGATGGGCCGCAGACTTTCGGAGGTCACCACCACCTGCCGGCCTGGGTGCGGCGTATAGCGCGCGCGCTCCAGTGCCAGGTAAGCCAGCAGACGCGGGCTGGTGACAACCTTGATCCAGCGCAGGAAGCGGCGCAGCCCACCGCGACCCTGGAACAGGCTGTGTTTGACCGGCATCACGTGCACCGTCTGCACCTCGCCGTGCCAGGTGTTTTCATGCGAGTGCACCACGTCGAAGCCGCGGCGCGTCGCCCACCAGGTTGCTGTGGCAAACCACAGCTGGTTGATCCAGCGCGGCTTGCGTATCGGGGCCGATACCTTGTGATAAGTCACGCCGGGCCACTGGTGATCAATTTCCTGCGCGAACACATGCACTTCGTGCCGGGCCGAGAGTTGTTCAACCAGGGCGATGGAATAGCGCTCAGCGCCGCCGCCGGTCGGCGAAAAAGTGCGGTTGAAGACGGCAACGCGCAGTTTCTGGGATGGGGAATCGGGCGGGCTCATTTTTTCCGGCGGTCCTCGTAGGCCGTGGCGATCTTGAGCCAGAACACCGGCAAGGTGGTTGAGCGCAGTACGGGCACCCGCGGCAACTGCAGCAGATCAGCGCCGCTATGGCAGCGACTGCGCTGTGTGGTGGTGGCGGTAGCAAAACCCAGTTCCCGGACCAACTCGACGTGCCTGGCCTCGTAATGGCCGTAGGGATAGCAGAAATGCTCGACCGGCCGGGCTATGACGGCCTCCAGCCCGGTTTTTCCGAGCACCATCTCCTGGCGACAACCAGACTCGTCGGTTTCCAGCAGATTGACGTGCCGGTGCGTATGCGAGCCAATCTCCTGCCCGCCCGCCACCCATTGGCGGATCTCGGCCTCGTCCATCAGCGGTGTCTGCGGAATGCCGATGTTCTCGTCCCAGATATTGGTTTTGCCCAACAACCCGCTGACCGCGTAGCAGGTAGACGAAAAGCCATGCTTCACCAACGCCGGCAGAGCATGCGTGAGGTTGTTCCGGTAGCCGTCGTCAAAAGTGATGCCAATCACCCTGCCGCTGCGCTCGCCCTGCAGGTAAGGTTGCAAGGCGCTCATGGACAGGCCGGTGTAACCGAGTAGTTTGAGCCAGGCCATTTGCCGCGCAAAGGCCGCAGGTGCCACGTACAGGCCGCGAAAAGGGCTGCCCTTTGGCGGCGCCTCGGCGATCTGGTGATAGACCAGGATGGGAATGGGCTGGCGGTTCTGGCTGAACATTGAAAGGGGCATGAAGGTCACAGCAGCACGATGTCGTATTGTTCCTGAGCCATCGCCGCTTCCGCCTGCAGGGAAATGGGTTTACCGATGAAGTCGCTCAGGCTGGCCAGGTGCTGGCTCTCTTCATCGAGGAAAAGTTCGATCACCTTGGGTGAAGCCACCACCCTGAATTCGCGCGGGTTGAACTGCCGCGCTTCGCGCAGGATTTCGCGCAGGATGTCGTAGGTCACGCTCCGCGCCGTTTTAACCACGCCTTTGCCCATGCAGGCTGCGCAGGGCTCGCAAAGCTGGTGGGCCAGGGATTCGCGGGTGCGCTTGCGTGTCATCTCCAGCAGGCCCAGTGCGGAAAACCCGTTGACACTGGTCTTGATGCGGTCTCGTGAGAGCTGCTTCTGAAATTCGCTCAGCACCGCATCGCGGTGGTTTTCCTTGACCATGTCAATGAAATCGACAATCACAATGCCGCCAAGGTTGCGCAGGCGCAGCTGCCGGGCAATCGCCTGCGATGCCTCCAGGTTCGTTTTGAAAATCGTGTCGTCGAAGTTGCGGGCACCGACAAATCCACCGGTATTGACATCGACGGTTGTCAGCGCTTCCGTTTGGTCGATGATCAGGTAACCGCCTGATTTGAGATCGACCCGCCGGCCCAGTGCTTTGGCAATTTCCTCGTCAATGTTGAACAAGTCAAAAATAGGACGTTCGCCACCGTAGTGCTGCAGCTTCGGCTCGGTTGCCGGCATGAACTCCACAGCAAATGCCTTCAGCTTTTCAAACTGCTCACGTGAATCAATGCGGATGGTCTGCGTTTCCTCTACCACCAGGTCGCGCAGCACGCGTTGCAGCAGATTAAGGTCCTGGTGCAGCACGGAAGCGGGGGGTAAACGCACAGACGCATCCTTGATCCGTCCCCAGGTCTTGCGCAGGTAGGTGATGTCCTCTGCCAGTTCAGCGTCTGTCGCATCCTCGCCGTTGGTTCTCAGTATGAATCCGCCACCCATGTCCGCAGTCAGGGCCTGAACCCGTTGACGAAGCTCTTCGCGTTGCCTGGGTGGTATTTTTTGCGACACACCGATATGGTTGTCCTGCGGCAAAAACACCAGCAACCGGCCGGCAATGCTGATTTGCGCGGTCAGCCGCGCGCCCTTGGTGCCTATCGGGTCTTTGAGGACCTGCACCATGACGGCCTGCCCTTCGAACAGCTGCTTTTCAATCGGCTGTAACGACGCCATGGCCGGTGACGTCAAGCCGCCAGCCGCCTGGGCATCCGTGTCGGCATGGCGGCTGTTGATGCTGCTCATGAGATCGGCCACGTGCAGAAAGGCTGCTCGGTCCAGTCCGATGTCGATAAAGGCCGACTGCATGCCGGGCAGCACGCGGGCGACCTTGCCCAGGTACACATTGCCGACCAGGCCGCGTTCCAGGGTGCGTTCAACGTGAAGCTCCTGCACTGCGCCGTGTTCGACCACCGCCACCCGGGTTTCCTGGGGAGACCAGTTGATCAGGATGTCTTGTTGCATGTCTTTTGGGAGATTGAGTTGGCTTGGGGGCGCTAGAGGCGGATACCCGCGGCCTGCAGCAGCTGGGCGGTTTCCCTCAGCGGGAGCCCCATGATGCCACTGTAGGAGCCATCGATGCGGCTGATGTGCATCGCCACCCTGCCCTGCACGGCATATGCGCCGGCCTTGCCCATAGGCTCGCCACTGGCCACATAGCTGCGGATCTGCGCGGTCGTCAGCGCGTCAAAACTGACACGCGAAATGCTCAGCGCCTCGAAACGACGGCGCCCGGACTGCACCGCCACGGCGGTCAGCACCCTGTGCGTACCGTCCGAAAGCTCGCGCAGCATGCGGGCCGCGTCTTTCGCGTCCTCCGGCTTGCCGTAAATCACCCGCCCCATGGCCACCGTAGTGTCCGAACAAAGGATGGGCGCCGGCGGCAGTTTGCGCCGCTTCATGCGGGTGACCGCGGCATCCAGCTTCAGGCCAGTGACGCGCTGGACGTAGGTGGCAGGCGCTTCATTCTTGAACACCGCCTCCAGCGATTCGGCGTCCTCATCGGCGTCCGGCAGCAGCAGTTCGTGACGCACGCCGAGTTGCTCCAGCAGTTGTCGCCGCCGTGGGCTTTGCGAGGCCAGGTAGATAAATTCAGGCATACAGCAGGTTATTCAGGTATTTGGATATTCAAACCAGCAGGAGCCGCGGAACTGGCTTTGCCGGGCCGCAGGCGCAGCGGCCCCCTCGGGGGCAGGAAGCTACACGAAGGGAGCGACCGTGGGGGCTTCATCACTCTCTGTGGTAAGGATGGTTGATCGTGATGCTCCAGGCGCGGTAAAGCTGCTCAATCAGCAGCACACGCACCATGGCATGCGGCAAGGTCAGGTCCGAGAGGCGCAGGCGCTCGTGCGCGGCCTGCTTGAAGCCGGCGTCCAGCCCGTCAGGCCCGCCGATCACGATGGCGACGTCGTCACCGGAGAGTTGCCAGGCTTTGAGTCGTTCAGCCAGTGCCACGGTAGTGACGGCCGTGCCGCGTTCATCGAGCGCCACGACGCGGGTGCCGCGGGCGATGCTCGCCTCTATGCGCCCGCGCTCGGCCGACAGCAGGTTTTCCAGGGTCTTGGAGGCGCGAGGCTCGGTCTTGACGGCTTTGAGCTCGACTTTCAGCTCTGGCGGGAAGCGCTTGGCGTAGTCGTCATAGGCCGTTTGCGCCCAGTCGGGCACTTTCTGGCCGACCGCTACGATCGTGAGCCTCATTTGCTCCGGGACGGAGTTTTCCTGGCGGCGGGTTTGCGGGCTGCTGTTTTAGCGGCGGTTTTGGCCGCAGTTTTCTTCGCCGCCACCTTTTTGGCTACGGGCACTTTGACAATTGGTGTCTTAACCGCAGGTTTTGCCGATGACCTGGCAGGAGCCGCTTTGGCGCCTGCCCGGGCCGGCTTGGCGGCTGGTTCGGTCGCAGGCGTGGCGGCATTGCGCTTGGCGGTCCAGTCGTTGGTCTTGCCGACCCGGCCCACATAGCTTGAATCGGGGGCCGTCGGCGCCTTTGCAGGTGCTTTGGCCGCCGACTTCGCGGTGGTCTTTGCGCCTGGTTTCGCGGAAGTTTTCGCGCCAGCGCGGGAAGTCTTGGGTTTGGCCTCCAGCTCGGCCTCGGATTTGGACGCCTTCACCAGTGGCGCGGGCGCGCCCAGCTTGAGTTTGATGGGCTTGTCGCCCCAGAGTTCTTCCAGATGGTAGTACTGGCGAATGGTCGGCTGCATGATGTGCGCCACAGCGGCGCCGCAATCAACAATGATCCATTCACCGTTGTCTTCGCCTTCAATGCGCGGCTTGGCAAAACCGGCGTCCCGCACGGCATCCCGCACGCTGGCGGCCAATGCCTTGGTCTGGCGGTTGGAGCTGCCGGAGGCGATGATCACGCGCTCGAACAATGACGTGATGTGCTCCGTGTCAAACACCTGGATGTCCTGCGCCTTGACGTCTTCCAGACCGTCAATGATGGCACGCTGCAGTTTCTGCACGTCCTTTTTGTCGGCGGCGGCGGAGGTTTTGACGGTGGTGGATGTCATGCAGTGTTTTGCTTCGATAAAGTGGGAAATTAATGGGAACCGTACAGCTGGTGAAGTGAAATATAACGCGCAACGGCTTCAGGGACCAACTGGGTAATTCCCCCTGTCACCGCGGCTCCGGAGGCCATTAACTGGCGAATCTGGGTGGCGCTGACAGGCATCAGGGGAAGATTGAGCAGGACAAAACGGTTGCTGCGGCTTTCGTAGGACTCAAATTGAGCTCCAGCCAGCGTGGATTGTGCGCGATCAGCTATACAAATTATAGCGAGGTCAAGAATGTCCTGCCACCGGTGCCATTGCCTGAAGACGGCAAACTGGTCTGCGCCAATGAACAGGTAAAGCTGGGCGCCCGGATTCTCCTCCTGGAGCGCCAAAAGCGTGTCAATGGTGAAAGTCGGCCCGGTGCGTTGCACCTCGCGCTCATCCACCCGAACGCCGGAAATATCGCCAAAAGCCAGCCTGGCCATGGCCAGCCGGTGAGCCGGCGCGCTCAAGGCGCGGGATTTGTGCCAGGCGTGGCCGGTCGGAACGACATACAAGGTATCAAGGCCAAACTGCCTGATCGCCTCTTGAACCAGTGCAACGTGTGCGCTGTGCGGCGGATCAAACGCACCACCAAACATGCCGATGCGCTTTTGCGCAGGTGACGGCGTTGCCATCAAACCCAGTCCCGTCTCGGCAAAAACTCCGTATACAGGCGCTCTTCAGGGCTGCCAGTCTCTACGCCCCGCTGATAAGACCAGCTCGCCAGCGGCGGCATGGACATCAGGATCGACTCCGTGCGCCCCCCGGATTGCAAACCAAAGTGCGTGCCGCGGTCCCACACAAGGTTGAACTCCACATATCGGCCGCGCCGGTAAAGCTGGAATTCGCGCTCCCGCTCACCATATGGCGTGTCCTTGCGCCGCTCAACAATTGGCAAATAGGCCTGCAAGAAAGAGTCAGCCACACTTTGCATCAGGGCAAAACTCCGGTCCGGCCCCAGCTCCTGGAAGTCGTCAAAGAAAACGCCGCCAATTCCACGCTGCTCCTGCCGGTGCTTCAGGTGAAAGTACTCATCACACCATTGTTTGAACCGGGGGTACTTGTCGTCGCCAAACGGTGCCAGCGCGTCCTTGCAGGTCTGGTGGAAATGCACCGCGTCCTCTTCAAACCCGTAATAAGGCGTCAGGTCCATGCCTCCACCAAACCAGCAGACGGCCTCGCCCGAGCCTGCCACCGGGGTCGCGGCCAGCATGCGCACATTCATATGGACTGTCGGCACGTAGGGATTACGCGGGTGAAACACCAGCGAAACCCCCAGGGCCTCAAACGGTGCGCCTGTCAATTCCGGACGGTGCTGCGTCGCCGAAGGCGGCAGCTTGGGGCCCCGCACATGCGAGAACCCGCAGCCGGCACGCTCAAACACCTGGCCCTGCTCCAGGATCATGGTGATGCCATTGCCCTGCAGCGTCTCGCCGGGCGCTTTCTGCCAATGGTCCGCCGTGAAGGACTGGCCGTCGATCCCGGAAACCGCGCCGGTGATGCGCTGCTGCAGCGCCAACAGAAAGTCTCGAACGCTTGAAATATCGGTCATGCTGCAGTGTTACCCGAAGGGCGGAGGGAAAAACCAGCGCTCATTTGGCGATCAAGACTTGACCGCGCGCCAGCCGATGTCTTTGCGGTACTGCGCACCATCAAATCCAATGTCCTGGGCAACTTCGTAGGCACGTTGCTGCGCGGCCTTCACCGTGCTGCCGAGTGCCGTCACGCACAGGACCCGGCCGCCAGCCGTTACCGTCGAATCGCCCTGTTTTCGTGTTCCGGCATGAAACACCATCGCGTCTTCGGCCGCATCGGCGCCTTTTTGCAGCCCATGAATCACGTCGCCCTTGCGCGGGCTCAGTGGATAACCGTGCGCAGCCATCACCACCCCCAGGGCTGGCCGGCGGTCCCAGTCCAGCTCGATCTGGTCCAGCGCACCCGAGGTGGCGGCCATCATCACCTCATACAGGTCGGTTTTGAGGCGCATCATGATCGGCTGCGTCTCCGGGTCGCCCATGCGGCAGTTGAATTCCAGTGTTTTCGGTTTGCCTTCCGCATCAATCATCAGGCCGGCATACAAAAAGCCGGTGAACGGAATGCCGTCTTTTTCCATGCCCTTGATGGTCGGCAGGATGATCTCGCGCATGGCGCGGCCGTGCACTTCGGGGGTAACGACCGGGGCCGGTGAATAGGCTCCCATTCCGCCGGTATTCGGGCCTTCATCGCCGTCCAGCAGGCGCTTGTGGTCCTGGCTGGTCGCCATGGCGGCCACATTCTTGCCGTCGCACATCACGATGAAACTGGCTTCTTCACCCTGCAAAAATTCTTCAATCACCACCCGAGCGCCACCCTCGTTGTGTGCCACGCCAAGCGGGTTGAAGTCGGGATTTGGCGCCAGCATGAATTCGATGGCCTCGTGCGCCTCGTGCAGCGTCATGGCCACCACCACGCCCTTGCCGGCCGCCAGGCCGTCGGCCTTGACGACTATCGGGGCGCCTTTTTCGTCCACGTAGGCGTGGGCCGCCGCAGCGTCGGTGAAGGTTTCATATTCAGCCGTCGGAATACCGTGGCGCTTCATAAAGGCCTTGGAGAACGCCTTGGAGCTTTCCAGCTGCGCCGCCGCCTTGGTCGGGCCGAAGACCCGCAAGCCGTGCGCACGGAACTCGTCAACGATACCGGCCGCAAGCGGCTGCTCGGGGCCCACCACTGTCAGCGCGATCTTTTCGGTCAGCGCCCATTCGCGCAGCGCCTTCACGTCGGTGATGTCAATATTTTCAAGGCGCGCATCCAGCGCAGTGCCGCCATTGCCTGGGGCGACATACACCGCCTGAACCTTGGGAGACTGCGCCAGTTTCCAGGCCAGGGCGTGCTCACGGCCACCGCCGCCCACCACTAAAACTTTCATGCTGCTGCTTTCATTGTGTGCCTGGCTTTGCTTTTGCTGTTGTGGTGTTGTTGCTTCATTGTGGCTGCGTGTTTGGTTTTCTTATTCAGACAACTCGGCGTTATGGAACACATCCTGGGTATCGTCCAGGTCTTCCAGCACGTCCAGCAGTTTTTGCATCTTGCGGGCATCCTCGCCGGCAAGTTCTATGGTGTTGTCGGCGCGCATGGTGACTTCGGCAATCTCGGGCTTGAGGCCGGCGGCTTCCAGCGCGTTCCTCACGGCTTCAAAGCCCGTGTAAGGCGTCAACACCTCAATGGCACCGTCTTCATGCGTGATGACGTCGTCGGCGCCGGACTCCAGCGCGACTTCCATGATCTTGTCTTCGCTGGTGCCGGGCGCAAAAATCAGCTGGCCGCAGTGCTTGAACTGGAAAGCCACCGAGCCTTCGGTGCCCATGTTGCCGCCATGTTTGGAAAAAGCGTGCCGCACTTCAGCCACGGTACGCACCTTGTTATCGGTCATGCAGTCCACGATGATGGCCGCGCCGCCGATGCCGTAGCCTTCGTAGCGGACTTCCTCGTAATGCACGCCTTCCAGGCTGCCCGTGGCCTTGGCAATGCCGTATTTGACGTTCTCATTGGGCATGTTGGCCGCCTTGGCCTTGTCCACTGCCAGACGCAGACGCGGATTCGTGCCCAGGTCGCCGCCGCCCATGCGGGCCGCCACCATGATTTCACGCATCACACGGGTCCAGATGCGCTGGCGCTTTTCATCCTGGCGCCCCTTGCGGTGTTGAATATTCGCCCATTTACTGTGACCGGCCACGAAGAATCCCTTTTCAGACTGATTAATTGATTTAATCTACAACCCGCATTTTACTTTTTCACTCCAGGACACCCCATGGCCGAGCCGTTACTGATTGCCAAGCACGATTCCATCCACTGCGAGATCCTTCCCGCGCTGGCCAACCGCCATGGGCTGATCACCGGCGCCACGGGTACCGGCAAGACCGTCACGCTGCAAACACTGGCCGAAAACTTCTCGAAAATCGGTGTCCCGGTCTTCATGGCCGACGTCAAAGGGGACTTGACCGGCATCAGCCAGGCCGGCACCATCGGCGACAAAATGGCCGGCATCCTCAAGGAACGCGGCATCGACCTTCCCGAATCGCTGGCCTGCCCCGCCACGCTGTGGGACGTCTTCGGCGAACAGGGTCACCCCGTGCGCGCTACCATTTCCGACATGGGCCCGCTGCTGCTGGGCCGCATGCTCAACCTCAACGAAACCCAGGCCGGCGTGCTCAACCTGGTGTTCAAGATTGCCGACGACAACGGCATGCTGCTGCTCGACCTCAAAGACCTGCGCGCCATGCTGCAGTACGTCGGCGACAACGCCAGCGAGTTCACCACCAAGTACGGCAACGTCAGCGCCGCCAGTGTGGGCGCCATCCAGCGCGGGCTGCTGCAGGTCGAAAGCCAGGGCGGCGACAAGTTCTTCGGCGAGCCCATGCTCAACATCAGCGACTTCATGCAAACCGTTGATGGCAAAGGGGTGATCAACATACTGGCCGCCGACAAGCTCATGAACTCGCCGCGCCTCTACGCCACCTTCCTGCTGTGGATGCTGTCCGAGCTGTTCGAACAACTGCCTGAAATTGGCGACCCGGACCAGCCCAAGCTCGTCTTCTTCTTTGACGAAGCCCACCTGCTCTTCAACGAAGCGCCCAAGGTGCTGGTCGAGCGCATCGAGCTGGTGGTGCGCCTGGTGCGCTCCAAGGGCGTCGGCGTGTATTTTGTGACGCAAAACCCATTGGACATTCCCGATTCGGTGCTGGCCCAGCTTGGTAACCGGGTGCAGCACGCCCTGCGCGCCTTCACTCCGCGCGACCAGAAAGCCGTCAAGGCCACCGCCCAGACCATGCGGCAAAAGCCCGGCCTCGACATCGAAACCGCGATCACCGAACTGGCCGTTGGCGAGGCCCTGGTGAGCTTTCTCGACAGCAAGGGCCGTCCCAGCGTGACGGAACGCGTTTACGTGCTGCCGCCCGGCAGCCAGATCGGTCCCATCACACCGCCACAACGCCAGCTGCTGCTGCAAAACTCACTGGTGGCCGGTGCCTACGAAAAGACCGTAGACCGCGAATCGGCCTACGAAGCCATCAAAGGCCGCGCGGAAGTCGCGGCCACGGAAGCGGCCAAAGCTCCCCAGGGCGGCGCGGCCGGCCAAACCGATTCGGGCGGCATCATGGGCGGGCTCAACGACGTCCTGTTCGGCACCACGGGCCCGCGCGGCGGCAAACACGACGGCCTGGCGCAAAGCATGGCCAAGTCCGCCGTGCGTACCATGGGCTCGGCCGTGGGCCGGGAAATCATCCGCGGCGTCCTCGGCAGCATCTTCGGCGGCAAAAAACGCTGAGCCTGCGCACAGACCCGGTGCGTTCGGCCGGGCCTGTCGCAAATTAACGACCCGGCAAAACTGCCGGGCTTGTCAATCCCGGCACGCATCGCTACATTGGATTTTTTAAGGATCCGCAATGCCTGCTGAAGTTGCCGCCAAATCACCCGATCCAAGGCCGGCCTCCCCCTCGCCTGTTTCTGCGCCTGCCTCCTCCACAGCTCCAGCCAGCCCTGCGGTCTCCCACATCCGATTGACCTCTCACGCAGGAGGTTATGGCGCCTTGCCCATCCGCTGGGCCGCCGCCACTGCCACCGAACGCGGCCCGGTGGTGGGCACCACCACCAAACGCAGCCACCGCAACGTCATCGGCACGCATAGCGGCTCGTACAGCGTCTACCGCGCGCTCGCCGTTGCTTCCGGCGCGCTCAAGGCCAGCCACAAGGCCGACCTCACCAACACCTCGCCGACCGACGTGATCGGCCCCTACCCGCAATGGAGCGAGCCTGGCCGTATCGTCGCCATGGACCCATGGGGCGCGATGGTGGCCGACGTTTTTTCCAGTGAGCTGGCAGCGGGTTACGACATCCGGCCAACCATCGCCGTAACCCAGGCCCACGTGATCCTGCCCGAGGTGATCGAAGCCCTGCAGTCCGGCAGGCTCAAGGCCGACGGCAAGTTTTTGACAGCCGGCGGCGCGGCCATGGTGACCAAGGTCGCCGTTGAACCGGTCTGGTACCTGCCCGAAATTGCCCGGCGCTTTGGCTGCAGCGAAACCGATTTGCGCCGCGTGCTGTTTGAAGAAACCGGCGGCATGTACCCCGAGCTCGTCACCCGCAGCGACCTGGAAGTCTTCCTGCCGCCCATCGGCGGCCTCACGGCCTACATCTTTGGCCGCCCGCGCGACCTCGCCAACCCCGACATCGAGCTCACAGCCCGCGTGCATGACGAATGCAACGGCTCCGACGTCTTCGGCTCAGACATCTGCACCTGCCGCCCCTACCTCACACACGCCATTGAAGAGTGCATCCAGGGTGCCCAGCGCGGCGGCGTGGGCCTTGTGTCCTATTTCCGCAAGGAGGGCCGGGCGCTCGGCGAAGTCACCAAATTCCTGGTCTACAACGCCCGCAAGCGCCAGGTGGGCGGCGACACCGCCGACCAGTACTTCAACCGCACGGAATGCGTGGCCGGCGTACAGGACATGCGCTTCCAGGAACTCATGCCAGACGTGCTCAACTGGCTGGGCATCCGCAAGATCCACCGGCTCGTTTCCATGAGCAACATGAAGTACGACGCCATCACCCGCTCGGGCATCGAGGTAGTTCAGCGCATCAATATTCCCGAGCACATGATCCCGGCCGACGCCCAGGTCGAAATGGACGCCAAGATGGCCGCAGGCTATTTCACCCCCGGCGCGGTGCCCGACGCCGAAGAACTGAAAAAAGCCAAGGGCCGGGGGCTGGATGTCTGAAACCACACCCGCTCCTGACAGTCCCAGCAACCCCGCCAACGCCACCTATACCATCGCCGGAAACCTGCGCGGGATCAGCGCCGCCGCAGAATTGCGTTCCACCAGAACCATACGCGCCCGCGCCTCTGCCCTGCTTGAGCGCGCACGCCGCGGCGAATCCGCCTGGTTTACCGTCAACGACGGCGCCATGACCACCGCCGCTGCGCTGGTTGCTGAAATCACCCGCGCCCGCTACCCGGACCTGGACATTCCGTACCACAGCCGCTGGCGACATTTTGAAGCTGGCGGCATTGACCGCCTGGGTTTACTCAATGCAGCACTGGCATCCGCCACGCCTGCCGGGCGCGCCCGCGCGCAGATTGACCTCGCGCTCATCAGCGTGCTGCTGGACGCCGGTGCCGGCGCCCAGTGGCACTACCTCGAAGCCGCCCAGGGAGAGCATCCCTGCAGCGAATACAGCCGTTCCGAAGGCCTGGGGGTGGCAAGTTTTCACGCCTTCATGGCTGGGCTCTTTTCCAGCGATCCACAGCAACCGCTGCAGGCCGATGCCCTCAAGCTCAAAACCATTACCGCAGACCAGCTTGCCCTGGCTTTTCAGGTCACGCCCGAAAACCCGCTGATCGGCCTCGAAGGCCGCGCCGCGCTGCTGCGGCGCCTCGGCCAGGCACTTCAGGACCAGCCTGCGCTCTTTGGCCAGCGCGGCCGTCCCGGCCATTTGTTTGAAGCGCTGGCGCAACCCGGGCAAAGTGCTATCGAGGCGCACGAGCTGCTGTCGGTGCTGCTCACCAGCCTCTCGTCTATTTGGCCAGCCCAAAATGTCATGGGCAACATTCCCCTGGGCGACTGCTGGCAGCACAGCGCGGCAGGCGACGATGAATCCGAAAAAGCTGGGCCCAGCCATGGCTGGATGCCTTTCCACAAGCTGTCGCAGTGGCTCACCTATTCACTGCTGGAGCCTTTCGAGTGGGCCGGTGTGCAGGTCAAAGGGCTAGACGCGCTGACCGGCCTGCCCGAATACCGCAACGGCGGCCTGTTCCTCGACGCCGGTGTGCTGGTGCTGAAAGACCCGGCCCAGGCTGGGCGCCTGCATGCCGCCGGCGACGAACTCATCGTGGAGTGGCGCGCGCTTACCGTGGCCCTTCTCGACGAGCTCGCGCCACTGGTGCGTGAGCAGCTGGGATTGACCGCCGAGCAGATGCCGCTGGCCTGCGTGCTCGAAGGCGGCACCTGGGCCGCAGGGCGTGCACTGGCACAGCAATTGCATCAAGGTTTGCCGCCCCTGAACATCGAAAGCGACGGCACCGTATTCTGAACATCGATCCCGAAAGATGCGCGGACCCGACGGGCACAGGCACAGGTAAAAGCAGAATAAAAATAACAACCGAACAAAACAAAGACAGAACACAGAGGCACACAAGAAAATGACCATCCAGAGCAACAAAGTCCACCTGATCGACCACCCGCTGGTACAGCACAAGCTCACCCTGATGCGCCGTAAGGACGCCTCCACCAACACCTTCCGCACCCTGCTCAACGAGCTCAGCATGCTGATGGCCTACGAGGTCACGCGTGACATGCCGATGCAGGACATCGAGATCGAGACCCCGCTCGAAATCACCACCTCCAAAGTCATCGACGGCAAGAAGCTGGTGTTTGTCTCTATCCTGCGCGCCGGCAACGGCATTCTTGAAGGCATGCTCAGCGTGGTGCCCGGCGCCCGCGTCGGCCACGTCGGCCTGTACCGCGACCCGAAAACCCTGACGGCGGTCGAGTACTACTTCAAGATGCCGCACGACATGGAAGAGCGCGACATTGTCGTGGTCGACCCAATGCTCGCCACCGGCAACTCGGCCATCGCGGCGGTCGAGCGGCTCAAGGAGCTCAACCCCAAGTCC
Source organism: Polaromonas sp. P1_F6 (assembly GCF_056405695.1). Lineage (NCBI taxonomy): Bacteria > Pseudomonadati > Pseudomonadota > Betaproteobacteria > Burkholderiales > Comamonadaceae > Polaromonas > Polaromonas sp. P1_F6. The sequence goes on along the minus strand of NZ_JBFUBQ010000001.1, from coordinate 1,160,470 downwards.
ATCAAGTTCGTCTGCCTGCTGACCTGCCCCGAAGGCATCAAGGCCCTGCAGACCGCCCACCCGGACGTGCCCATCTACACCGCCGCCATTGACCGCGAACTCAACAGCCATGGCTACATCCTGCCGGGCCTGGGCGACGCGGGCGACCGGATCTTCGGAACCAAATAAGGCCTCCGCCCTTTATGGACGTGCGCAAGCAGCTCCTGAATTGATAGCAGTTTCCAGACACCGCCAACCCACCTGAAAACCCAACCGGAGAGTCCCATGCCTCAGATTTTCAAGCGCCGCCAGCTCGTTCTATTGGCAACCGCCCTCGCAACCGCCCTGCCCGGCCTGGCCCTTGCCCAGGCAGCCAAAACCAAGGTTGCGGCCATCTACACCGTGCCGTTTGAGCAGCAATGGGTCAGCCGCCTGCACAAGGCGCTCAAAGCCGCCGAAGCGCGCGGGGAGATCGAATACAAGGCCACTGAAAACGTCTCCAATGCCGACTACGAACGTGTCATGCGCGAATACGCCACGGCCGGCAACGCGCTCATCGTCGGCGAAGCTTTTGCGGTGGAGGCCGCGGCCCGCAAGGTCGCCAAGGACTTCCCGAAAGTGTCCTTCCTCATGGGCTCGTCCGGCAAGGTGCAGGAGCCCAACTTCTCGGTGTTCGACAACTACATTCAGGAGCCGGCCTACCTAAGCGGCATGATCGCCGGCGGCGTGACCAAGAGCAACAAGATCGGCATGGTCGGCGGTTTTCCGATTCCCGAAGTCAACCGCCTGATGAACGCCTTCATGGCAGGCGCCAAAGAAACCAACCCCAAGGTCGAGTTCAGCGTGAGTTTCATCAACAGCTGGTTTGACCCGCCCAAAGCCAAGGAAGCCGCCTTCGCCATGATCGACAAGGGCGCCGACGTGATGTACGCCGAGCGCTTCGGTGTGAGCGACGCCGCCAAGGAAAAGGGCAAGCTGGCCATCGGCAACGTCATCAACACGCAAGACAAATACCCCGACACCGTGGTGGCGTCGGCCCTGTGGAACATGGAGCCCAGCATCGACCGCGCGATCAAGGCCGTCAAGGAAGGCAAATTCAAGGCCGAAGACTACGGCCCGTATTCCATGATGAAGTACAAGGGCTCCGAACTCGCCCCGCTGGGCACCTTCGAGAAAAAGGTGCCCGCCGACATCGTTGCCAAGGTCAAGGCCAAAGAAGCCGACATCCTGGCCGGCAAGTTCACCGTCAAGGTCGACGACGGCCAGCCCAAGTCCACCGCCAAATAAGCCGGCGTTTCACCGCCCCACCTGAAAGCGCCGTATGCATTCCCTGTTTTGCTTGCGGCGTTTTCTTTTCAGTCAGCCTGTTGCCTGGCGGGCCGCGGCGCCGCTGGCCTTCCTGGCCTTTCTGTCATTTGGCCTGTTGGGATGTGCGGGTCCGGCGTCTGTCCCATCCAATCCATCAGGCGCAGCTGCGGGCATTCCTGTCCGGCTTGACGCCACGCCCCGCATCGCGGTGATGTCGGCTTTTCAGCCCGAACTGACCCTGTTGCTCAACCGCTTGCAAGGCCCCGCCAGGCACCGCATCAACGGCGTCGATTTCACCACCGGCACCCTGCAGGGCAAGCCGGTTGTGCTGTTCCTTTCCGGCATCAGCATGGTCAATGCGTCCATGAACACGCAGCTGGTGCTGGACCGTTTCAACATCACCCACATCGTCTTTAGCGGCATCGCCGGTGGCGTCAACCCGGCCCTGCACATCGGCGACGTCAGCGTACCCACCCAATGGAGCCAATACCTTGAAGTGCTGATGGCACGCGAAACTTCGCCGGGCCGCTTCACTATCCCGCCGCGCATGGAGGCGCAGACCCTGGCGCCCTTCGGCATGCTGCACCCGCGCCCGGTTGAAACGCGCACCGCCGCCAACCCGGCGCCCGTACGCAAGTTTTGGTTTGAAGTCGACCCCCGGATGCTCGCGGTTGCCAGGGGCATGGGCAACATCGAACTCGGCGCCTGCAACGCGGGGGTATGCCTCACGCACAAACCGCAGCTGATGGTGGGCGGCAACGGCGTGTCGGGCCAGGCCTTTGTCGACAATGCTGCCTTCCGCGAATACGCCTTCAAGACCTTCCAGGCCAACGTACTCGACATGGAAACCGCCGCCGTGGGCATGGTGGCCTACAGCAACAGCGTGCCTTACATCGCCTTCCGGTCGCTCAGCGACCTGGCCGGCGGCGGTGAAGCCGCCAATGAAATGGTCACTTTCATGAACATCGCTGCCGACAACTCGGCCAAGGTTCTATTGGCGTTTCTCGCGGCCTGGAAATAACATGCCCGAGCTCACCGGCATCGACCACATCTACATTGCCGTGAGCAACATGGCCGAGTCGGAAGCGTTCTACGACAAGCTCATGCTCAAGGCACTCAGCTGCCGCAAAAACACCTTCACCATCGGCGGCGACCCGCACATCCAGTACTACAACCGCCACTTTGGTTATGTGCTGCGGCCAGCCCGCTCGCAAGCCGCGCACGACTCATACTCGCCCGGCCTTCATCACTTCTGCCTGCGCGTAGACACCATCGAAGACGTGGCCGAATGCGCACGGCTGCTGCAGGCCTCCGGCATCAACGCCAGCGAGCCGCACAACCACGGCGAATACGCACCCGACTACTGGGCCACTTTTTTCACCGACCCCGACGGCCTTCGTCTGGAGATCACCAACTACCGCCAGGAGCGGCGCGACCGGCATGACCACTGGGCATCCCTCGGCTGAGAACGCACAACCGCCGGCGCTGCGGCTGAACGGCATCACCAAACGCTTCGGCCCGCTGGTTGCCAACGACGCGATTTCGCTTCAACTGCACAGCGGTGAAATCCTCGCGCTGTTGGGTGAAAACGGCGCCGGCAAGTCCACGCTGGTGTCCATCCTCTTTGGCCACTACACCGCCGACGAAGGCCACATCGAAATCTTTGGCCAGTCGCTGCCACCGGGTAACCCCAAGGCCGCGCTGGCGGCGGGTGTCGGCATGGTGCACCAGCATTTCACGCTGGCCGACAACCTCAGTGTGCTCGACAACGTGATGCTGGGCAGCGAGCCGCTGTGGCAACTGTTTTCACGTCGCAGAGCAGCCCGTGCCAGGCTGCTGGACGTGGCCCGGCGCTTTGGCCTGCCCGTGGCGCCCGATGCCAGGGTGGGCAGCCTCTCGGTCGGTGAACGCCAGCGTGTCGAGATCCTGAAAGCGCTGTACCGCGGTGCACGCATCCTGATCCTGGACGAACCCACCGCCGTGCTGACGCCGCAGGAAAGCGAGGCGCTTTTCGATACGCTGGGCCAGATGGTGGCGCAAGGCCTGTCCATCATTTTCATCAGCCACAAGCTCGGCGAGGTGCTGCGCGTGTCGAACCGGGTGGCTGTGCTGCGCGGTGGCAAGCTGGTGGCCGAAGCACCTGCCGCCGGTACCAGCCAGGCGCAGTTGGCGCAATGGATGGTCGGCCACGCCGTCACCACCACACAACGCCGCCCCGCGCCGTCAACCGGCCTGCCGGTCTGCACGCTGGAAGGCGTCAGCACGGCCGATGCGGGGCAAGACCGCCTGGATGGCGTTTCGCTTCAGCTCAAGGCCGGTGAAATCGTCGCCATTGCGGGTGTCTCAGGCAACGGCCAGCTCGCCCTGGCCGACCTGCTGTGTGGCACCCGCGCCGCCAGCCAGGGCTCCGTGACATTTCTGGGCCAACCCATGAAGGCCTCGCCAGCCTGGCTGGTCACCCAGGGCGTGGCGCGCATCCCCGAAGACCGGCATGGCGTGGGCGTGGTTGGCGACCTCAGCGTCTGGGAAAACGCCGTGTCAGAGCGCTTGCGCAGCCCGGTGTTTTCCAAAGTGCTGTGGGTCAAGCGCAAGGCCGCGCAGGCCCATGCAGCCCGCATCATGCGCGAGTTTGACGTGCGCGGCGGCGGACCGGACACCGCGGCGCGCTCGCTGTCGGGCGGCAATATGCAAAAGCTCATCCTCGGGCGGGCGCTCGTGGCCCCCACGCTTGTCGCTTCGCGTACTGCGCTGCCCCCCGAGGGGGCTATTTTTCCTAGGGGCGGCCCGTCGGAAAAATGTTTCCCCTCTTCCGAAACCGCACCCCAGCCGGCCAAACTGATCATCGCCCACCAGCCCACCTGGGGCCTGGACATCGGCGCCGTTGCCTATGTGCAGCAGCAACTGATCGCAGCACGAGACGCCGGCGCGGCCGTGCTGGTCATTTCTGATGACCTGGACGAAGTGGTGGCGCTCGGCGACCGCGTGGCGGTGATGCACGCGGGCCAGCTGACGGAGGCTCTGCCCGCCGAAGCCTGGACACGCGAGGCCATTGGGCTGGCCATGGCTGGAGCCAATGGGGGTGACTCGAGCGCCGCCGGGCCGCCCCAAGGAGCGAGGGCCCCCTCGGGGGGCAGCGCATTACACGAAGTGAAAAGCGTGGGGGCCAACCAGTTATGAGGCTGGAGAAAAGAACACAAACCTCAAAGCTGGCCCTGGTGCTCGCGCCCATAGGCGCCATCGTCTTCACCTTGCTGATCAGCGCACTGCTGGTGCTGTGGGCCGGTGCACCGTTGGGCCAAACCTATGTGCTGCTGTTCAAGGGCGGCTTTGGTTCCGTCTTTGCCCTCAGCGAAACCTTCACCCGTGCAGTGCCCCTCATCCTGACCGGCCTGGCCGCCACGGTGGCCTTCAAGGCGCGGCTTTTCAACATTGGCGCCGAAGGCCAGCTTTATGCCGGCGCGCTGGCCGCCGTGGCTGTGGGCGGCATGCATGGGGGTACCGGTTTTGAGCTCCCCACCTGGCTGCTGTTCGGGCTGATGATGCTGGCCGCCGCCGTTGCCGGTGCGCTGCTGTTGCTGGGCCCGGCCCTGCTGAAGGCCCGGCTGGGCGTCGATGAAGTCGTCACCACCCTGCTGCTCAACTTCATCATGCTGCTGTTTGTGTCGGCCATGCTCGACGGCCCCATGAAAGACCCCACCGCCATGGGCTGGCCGCAAAGCGTGGCGCTGCAGGGCGATCTGGAGCTTTCCAGGCTCGTCGCGCAGACACGCATCCACGCCGGCCTGCTGTGGGCCGCTGCGCTGGCTGTGGCGCTGTGGGCCTTGCTGAAGTACACCGTGCTGGGCTTTGACATACGCGCTGTGGGCGCCAACGCCAAAGCCGCGGCGTTCGCCGGCGTGCCCGTCACCCGCACGGTGGTGCTGGTTGCCCTGCTCTCGGGCGCGCTGGCCGGACTGGCCGGCGCCATCGAGGTGGCCGGCCGCACCAGCTACGTCACGCTCGACATGTCACCCGGCTATGGCTACACCGGCATCGTGATCGCCATGCTGGCCGCGCTCAACCCCATGGGCGTTCTGGCGGCAGCCGTGTTTGTGGCGGGCGTGCTGGTCGGCGCCGACACCATGAGCCGGGCCGTGGGTGTGCCGACCTATATCGCCGACGTCATCGTGGCGGCGTCGCTGATCTCGGTGCTGGTGGCCACGTTGATGACGCAATACCGGCTGGTAGTCAAAGAAAAAGGCCGGGCCGCATGAAATTCTTCGGCTCACGCGCCCTGCCAACCCATCAGGCCACTGACGCCCGGGCTGAACCTGCACGCACAGTTCTTAAGAAAATAATAGCCACAAGCCAATACAGACGGGCGCAACCAGCTATTAAATTCATAGCGAAAGCTGCCTGCACACCACAGGGAAAAGGCTTCCTGCATGGCTGAAATGCTCGATATCCTCGCCGCCGCGCCCTTCTGGATCGCCGTCCTGCGCATCGCCACGCCGCTCATCCTGGGCACCCTGGGTGTACTGCTGTGTGAGCGTGCCGGCGTGCTTAACCTGGGCATCGAGGGCATCATGGTTGCCGGCGCCTTCAGCGGCTGGCTGGCCGTGTATGGCGGCGCGCCGCTGTGGGTTGGCGTGGGTGTGGCGGCGCTTACCGGTGCGATGTTCGGCTTGCTGCACGCCTTTCTCACCGTCGGCCTGGCGCTGTCGCAGCACGTGTCCGGGCTTGGCATCACCCTGCTGGCCACCTCGCTCAGTTACTACGGCTACCGCGTCAGCTTTCCCAAAGTCGACACGCCACCCACCATCACACCCTTTGCTCCCATGCATTGGCTAGACGGCTTTCCCGGCGGCGGGCTGAACGTGCTGGCCGCGCAAACCTCGCTCACGCTGCTGGCGCTGCTGCTGGTGCCGCTGATCGCCTGGCTGCTCTACCGCACACCGGCCGGCCTGGCCATCCGCATGGTCGGCGAGAACCCCCAGGCCGCCGAAGGCCAGGGTGTCTCCGTCGCCGCTACCCGCACCGCCGCCATCGTGGCCGGCTCGGCACTCATGGGCGTGGCAGGCTCCTTCCTCACGCTGTCGGCGTTTAACGCTTTTTTCTTCAGCATGGTCAATGGCCGCGGCTGGGTGTGCGTGGCACTGGTGGTGTTTGCCTCGTGGCGGCCCGGCAAGGCACTGCTGGGCGCGCTGCTGTTTGCCTTTTTCGACGCACTGCAGCTGCGCCTGCAAACCTCGGGCATCGTGAATGTGCCCTATCAGGTGTACTTGATGCTGCCCTACGCCCTCTCCGTCCTCGCGCTGGTGCTGGTGGCGCGCAAGGCGGCGTATCCTCAGGCGTTGATGAAACCTTATCGAAAAGGCGAGCGCTGATGACGACGACACCCCTTGCCCCACGCGGCACGCTGCTGGCCGCCTTGCTGGTACTGGGCTGCGCCAACGCGCAGGCGCTGGGCAGTGACTACAGCTACGACAGATTCAAGACACCCGACGCTGTAAGCTGGGTGCAGATGTGCGGCACATGGGGCAAGGACCACCAGGGCACCTACCGCGTCGTGCACGCCGACCAGTACGCACAATCATTCCTCTACATCCAGTGGATGACACGCGACGCCAACGGCAGCCTGCATGCCGGGCACACGATAGGGATCACAGAGCTGAACAACGACCATTCGGAAATCATGCTCAGCGACATCACCTGCCGCACAACGCCGCGCGGCATCACGCTCACGGCGCGCGCAGCCTCCGGCCATGACGACAAACTGCGCCGCGTCACCATCGAGGTCGGCCCGGCCAATGGCCAGTACCGCTACCGCACGCAACGCGCACACTGAAACCCAATACACCCCCACCGCCATGCTCGACCTCCTCATCACCCACGCCAGCCTGCCCGATGGCCGCAACAACATCTCCATTGCCGTGCAAAACGGGAAGATCACCGAGGTCAGCGAAGGCCCCATCACTGGCGCGCAAGCCCGCGAGACGGTAGACGCCGAGGGCTACCTGCTCAGCCCGCCCTTCGTCGACCCCCACTTCCACATGGACGCCACGCTGAGCTACGGCCTGCCGCGCGTCAATGAAAGCGGCACACTGCTCGAAGGCATCGCACTGTGGGGCGAGCTGAAGCCGCTGCTCACAGCCGAAGCGCTTATCGAACGCGCCCTCACCTACTGCGACTGGGCCGTGGCCAAAGGCCTGCTCGCTATTCGCAGCCATGTAGACACCAGCGACCCCAGCCTGCTGGCGGTAGACGCGTTGCTTGAAGTCAAAAAGCAGGTCGCCCCCTACATCGACCTGCAGCTGGTCGCCTTCCCGCAAGACGGCGTGTTGCGAACAAAAGGTGGCATCAACAACCTTGAGCGCGCACTCGACAAGGGCGTAGACGTGGTCGGCGGCATCCCGCACTTTGAACGCACCATGGCCGACGGCACCGCCAGCGTGAAGCGGCTCTGCGAAATTGCGGCCGAACGCGGCCTGCTGGTCGACATGCATTGCGACGAGTCCGACGACCCGCTTTCACGCCACATCGAAACCCTGGCCGATGAAACCCAGCGCCTGGGCCTGCAGGGCCGCGTCAACGGTAGCCACTGCACCTCAATGCACAGCATGGACAACTACTACGTCAGCAAGCTGCTGCCCCTGATCGCCGAGAGTGGCGTCAGCGTCATCGCCAACCCGCTCATCAACATCACCCTGCAAGGCCGCCACGACACCTACCCCAAACGCCGCGGCATGACCCGCGTGCCCGAACTCATGGCGGCAGGCGTCAACGTCGCTTTCGGCCACGACTGCGTAATGGACCCCTGGTACGGCATGGGCAGCGGCGACATGCTGGAAGTGGCGCACATGGGCCTGCACGTGGCGCAGATGACGAGCCAGAAAGGCATTCGCCAGTGCTTTGATGCGGTGACGGCGAATGCCGCCAAGGTGATGCACCTCAAGGGCTATGGCCTGGAGGTGGGCTGCGACGCGAGTTTTGTGCTGCTGCAGGCGCGGGACCCGGTGGAGGCGATCCGGTTGCGCGCGAACCGGTTGAAGGTGTGGAAGAAGGGTGTGCTGCTGGCTGAAACCCCAGAGGTCGCGGCGACATTGCAGTTGCCGAAACGCCCACCCGCTACCCGTTTTATGACTTGAAGAGCCATCCGGAAAATGACACTTTCGATCAAAAGGGTCCTGTGAATTCATCTGTTGATCATGCCGGGCTCATCGCCACTTTCAGGAGGGCGGAGGCAGAGGCTGCGCACAAGTTTGGATTAATCAAATTGGCTGCGGCCAAAGGCCCCAAGGCGATCCAGATGGCCGTCGAGACAGCAGACAAGGCGGCAAAACGCAGGGACGCGTATGCCAAAAAGCTCGCGGCGCTAGGGGTGGAGCTCAAGGACTGAGCTGCGCTCAGTGCCTTCCTCCCCGAAAGACAGGCATAGGTTGCGGATAATCGGGATTTGGAGAGAAACCCGATGCAAACAGACGCACCAGAAGACGCACTGGACGAAGCACCCGACGACGAACCGGAGCCGATCGAGGAATACGTCCCCGGCGTCGCAAACGGCCGCAACTACATGGCCAGGCTGTGCCATCTGCCTGACGGTCCCTGGTACATCGATGTGGTGCATGTTGAATCGCTGCCGCCCTTGCACGACAGCGACAGGACCTGGCTCACGCGCGCTGAGGCTGTTCAGGCGGCAGACAAGCTGGTTGCCGATCTGGCGCACTGACCGGCGCGAATGTAACGCTTGGTCATGGTCCTTGCAGCGTACGCAAGCAGCTCCATATGGATGCCAGCGGCCCGCCGGGCCTGCACCTTCACCCAAGGAGTTTTCATGTTCAAACGCCTGACTTTGCTCTGGGTTCTGGTACGCGGCGACGCGCGGCGGCTGTGGACAGCACTGCGCCACCCGGAAGCGCCCGCCTGGCTGAAATGGGGCACCGCGGCGATTGCGCTCCACCTGTGCTCGCCCATTGACTTGATCCCCGACATCCTGCCGGTCATTGGCATCGCTGACGATTTGGTACTGGTTCCGCTGGCGATCCGCTGGCTGTTGAATCGCCTGCCGCCCGGGATCGCCGATCCTGCGCCGAAGCGTTCGGCCTGAGCACCGGCGATGCTGTAATGGGCATCCCAAGCCAGTTCGCCATTTCAGCTCGCCCTTCTATTGATGCCCACACGCCCCGTTTCACTGACCGTTCCGCTCCCTTCGGGCGGTACCATCTCCGGCCTGCTGCAAAAACCTGCCAGCGCCAAGGCGTGTTATGTGTTCGCCCACGGCGCGGGCGCGGGCATGAACCACACCTTCATGGAGGCGATTGCCCAAGGTCTCGCGGAACGCGACATTGCCAGCTTGCGCTTCAATTTTCCGTTCATGCAACAAGGCTCGAAACGACCAGACTCCCCAGCCGTTGCGCATGCGGCAATCCGGGCGGCAGTTGCTGAAGCGGCGTGGCAAATGCCTGATGTGCCGTTGTTTGCCGGTGGCAAGTCCTACGGTGGGCGCATGACCACGCAGGCGCAGGCGGCTGAGCCATTGCCCGGACTGAAGGGCATTGTGCTGGTGGGCTTTCCACTGCACCCAGCCGGCAAGCCCTCAACCGAACGCGCCGCGCACCTAGGCGGCGTCAAGCTGCCGATGCTTTTTCTGCAAGGCACGCGCGACGGCCTCGCTGATCTGGACTTGATCACCCAGACCACGGCGGGCCTCGGTAAAAAGGCAAGCCTGCACATCGTGGATGGCGCCGACCACGCCTTTCACGTGCTGGTGCGTTCAGGCCGCACCGATGCGCAGGTGCGCGAGGAATTGCTGGACACCATGGCCGCGTGGATGACGAAGCACCAGCGTGCAGCGTGATCGTCAGTTCCCTGATGTACCAGGAGAGCCGCTTGGCACTCTGTATGGCGTGTGAGCCAGGACAAATACCCGCTTAAACCTGACCACCGCTAGGCATGGCTGCTGACAGGTGATGCGCCTGACGCCCCCCAGACTGGCCTGACTACGAAAGCCCGTCATGCCGCTCGATGCCCAATCATCTCTTCGCCTTGTAACTCCCCCCCTCTCCCAGTTCTCCCGTCGCACCCTCGTCCTCGCCTTGTGCCTGACGGGGTTGGGCCTGGCCGGCAACGGCGCATGGGCGGCCAAGCCCAAAAACACGGCGGCGGGCAACCAGCCCCTTGATACAGAAGCCTTCAACACCGCCACCGACAGTCCCTTGCTGCGCAGTGGCAGCAAAGGCGCAGCGGTAGCGCGCGCACAGATCATGCTGGACCGGGCCTGGTTCTCCTGCGGGGAGATCGATGGGCGCTTTGCCACCAACATGCAGCGCATGGTCAAGGCCTACCAGAGCGCACACGACCTCAAACCCACGGGTACCGTCACTGCGGAAACCTGGGTTTCGCTGCGCAAGGACGGCGCTCCGCTGCTGACAAGCTATACCGTGACAGAGAAGGACGCCGCCGGCCCTTTTGAAAAGACGCCTGTGGCGATGGACGAGCGCGCGAAGATGAAAGCGCTGGTGTATGAATCGGTGGAAGAAGCGCTGGCGGAAAAATTCCACACCAGCACCGGCTACCTCAAGCAGCTCAACGGCGGCATCAACATCGAGGCCGGCAAGCAGATCACCGTACCATATATCGCGGTCAGCGCCACGCCGGTCAACGCGGCTTCCATCGAAATCGACAAGTCCGAGCGTGTGCTCTACGTGCTGGACACCGCCAAGCGCCTGGTGGCGGGTTTTCCCATCAGCATAGGCAATGAAAAGAACGACCCGCTGCCGCTGGGCATGATGGCCATCAAGAACGAGGTCAAAAATCCCGGCTTCACCTACAACCCTGCGTTGCTGAAAAACGCACCCAAGGATGCGCAAAAGGTCGACATCGCAGCCGGTCCCAACAACCCCGTCGGCACCATCTGGCTGGGCCTGACCAAACCGCACTGGGGCATTCACGGCACACCCAACCCTTCCAATGTGGGCCATTCCGAAACCAATGGCTGCATTCACATGACCAACTGGGACGCAGAGCGCCTCTCGACCCTGGCGAAAGCCGGCTTCAAAGTGAGCGTCAAGGCTTGATGGCATCCACACCCGCCCGCCTCAAGAGAGCGGCGTTTGCAATCTGCGCGCTGCTGGCCGTGGCGGCAGGCGTGATGCTGGGCACGCGCAAGGAAGAGGCAGTTACACAAGTCATACAGCCCACCACGCCGCCAGCCAGCCAGGCGCTGGCGCCCGCCGTGCCGGCAAGAGAGGCCGACAAGCCAGCGCTTGTGGTTCAGACCATCGAGAATGCCGCGCCCCCATCTGCCCTGCCGCCCCCACCCGCATCTGTCGCGGACGACACGGACATTTCGCAGTTACGGCTACGCGTCCTGACACTTCCGGTGCAAGGCGTCATGCCCGCCCAGCTCAGCGACACCTACACCCAGGCGCGCGCAGCAGGCGCCCCGCATGAAGCCATAGACATCATGAGCGCACGCGGCACGCCAGTGCTCGCCGTCGAGGACGGCAAAGTGGCCAAGCTGTTCCTGAGCAAACCCGGTGGCATCACGATTTACCAGTTCGACCCGGCCAGCCAGTACGCGTACTACTACGCCCACCTGGACCGCTATGCCGAAGGCCTCACCGAAGGCGCCAGCCTGCGCAAAGGCCAGGTCATCGGCTATGTCGGCAGCACCGGCAATGCATCACCCGACGCACCGCACCTGCACTTCGCGATCTTCAAGCTGGGGCCGGAGCGCCAGTGGTGGCGCGGCGCCCCGCTGAATCCTTATCTTGTCTGGCGCGACGCCAGGCCGTGAGCAACCCGGCCGATGACGTGCCGGCTCATGCTGACGCGCTATGCACTTGCCAGCCTGGCAAGCGCCTTCACCCCTGCCTTCCTGAACAGTCGCGCACCTAACCGCAAACCGCCGCAGGGCAGGCAGCTCCTTCACGATCTCAACACCCACGCAAGACCTGAGCAACAGATGTTTGTTGTTATCGAGGCCGAGTGCGTCAGGATTTCGCGGGTATAAATCCTGCATTGCCACCTATTTCTGCCGATAGTTGGCTTGAATATAAGATCGGCGTGATCACCAAAAAACAAGCTTGCTGCGCAAGCCGCCTTTCATCGGAGGGAGACCGATACGTGAAAACAGCAAATACCCACGCAAAAGAGAGCGTGGCCTTAAAAACCAGACGGGTGGGTTCTGGTTTTTTGTGCCCTGGCCTTGCTGCCGACGAGAACCATGTTCACTCGTACCGCGCGGCAGCATAAAACCATGGCACGAACCCTGCGCCAAATTCTCTGCGGCGTGCTGCTCTTCCAGAGCTGGGCCTTCGCAGCCAATCCTTCGTCCGTCCCGACCGCCTACACCACCGCGCTTTACGAAACGAGTGTGGGCAGCAATCCCGCGCAGGCCTACTTCCTGGTGAACGTATTGCGCCGGGCTGAAGCTCCCAAGGCGGACCTTGAAGCCTTCCGCGCCGAACTGCTGCATGGCTATGTAGCCCAGATGACCAGCGCAGCGCCACCGACCGCCGCGCCCAAACCCGCGCCAGGCCTTTGGGAGTCACTCATGCGGCGGTTGCCGGGCCGGGCGAAACCGCCAACAGACAATGTGGCCGCAGTCATCGCGCGCGGCCGGCAGCACGGCGACGTGATGAGCCCCGCGTTCCGCGCCACCTGGCAGACGGCAATCAACCAGGCGATGACCCCGCGTTGGGGACCCGGCACCTCAGGCGCGCCGGTTTTCACGCTGGAGCTGCGCGACATGCAGCCTATCGCGCCCGGCATCTGGGCTGCACCCTCTGCCGAGGGTCAGGTGCGCCTGATGCTGTCGCTGCGTCTGGCCAACACCAGTTCGGTGACACTGCCCCTGTACCGCCCCGACATCGTCCTGCAAGGCACGCTGCGCTTTACCTGTAACTGGGACAGGACGCGGATAAGGCAGAGCGAAATGCAGGCCAATGAGGTAACCCTGTTGCAGCCCGGCGCCGAATCAGATCCCCTGGCGTGCGAAGCACCTCCAGTGCCCGGGTATTGGCGCGAGCAGGTGCCCGCGCTGCTAGCCGCCAACGGCAAGGCGGGTCTGCAAACCGTGGTCGTTCCGCACGAGCTGGACAGCAACCAGCGGCTGTACCACATGGAATTGGCGTTCTCGCATGCGGCGCCGCAAGCTGTCAGCTGGAGCCAGCGCCTGATGAAGGCCCGGCATGAGAAGTACCGCCAGTGGTCTCCTGCCAAAACCGCACTGGAGCCACCCGAGTCGGGCAGTTTGACGGCTGCGCCGCATCACGGATGGAAGGCGACCGCCACATTGCTGGCGACCTTCCTCGGCGCCACCGTGTTGGCGCTCGGCCTGTTTGCCGGCGGCCGCGCGGCGCGTAGCGCGGGCGTGCCGGAGGGCGTGGTTGCCGTTGTCTCGGTGCTGCTGGTAGGCGGCGCGTGGGTGCTGGCCACTGTGAAACTGGGCGGTGGCGGCACGGGTTACGACCATCCCCTGTATCTCGGCCTTGCCTTGGGGGCGGGCTTCGTCGGGCCGGTGGTGCTGGGCGTGGTGGCCCTGCATGCCCTGCACAAGGTGCTGGACGACGAGGAGATGGAATGGTGGCAGGCCGTGGCCACCGGCTGGCGCCTTACGCTGAATGTCACCGCAAAAACAAGCCGGGCTGAGTTCTGGGGTTTCCTGGCGCATGCTGCCTGGCTTTGGGCGCTGGCGCGCGTCTGCCTCATGCCGCTAGACCGCTGGATAGGCCTCGTCTTGCTGGTTCCCGTGGTGACGCTGACGGTCCGCCGCATGCTCAGCATGACGAGTCAGGAATGGCTCGAGATGGGGGTGATGCTGATATGCCTGCTGTTGCTTATGCTGGCGTGAGTTGCTGCGAGGTGGTGACAAAGTTGCGACGGCCAAAACAACGTTCCTGACTTGATCTCTCAGGCCGTTACCAGTTTGGCGGGTACAACCGACTCTTTTTCCTGAACCACCGCATATTCCACAGCCAGCCGCAGCATCGTGGGTGTGACGTAGTGGCGATGCACATAGTCAATGGCCGTCATGTAAAAGCGGCCAAAGGCATTCTTGCAATGAACCCGCGTACCCAGCATCACATCCACATGATGCTTGTCGACGATTTCCACGCTGACACAGGACCTGAACAGCAGATGTTTGTCATTGGCGCCCAGAATGACTTGCGCTTTGGTATCTGCTGTATTAACGCTTTGGTCAAGCACCGGGTAACGGTTGGCGAACAGGTTGCTGGTGTCCGGCGACAACAGCGAAGACACCGGGCAGCCCAATGGCGATGTACGCAGGCCCAGGGGTTTAACCAGAACATTGCGCAGCGCCATCAGATTGGACACACCGCTGGGCGCATTGAGCAGAAAGCCCTCCAGGACCGCGGCGAGCAGATTTGTGGCGCTGGTGTGCCCAAAGTTGGTACCGGTCACGCGCAAACGAAAAGTGTCTTCATGATGGACGCGCAGTTCGGTCAGTTGCTGAAGCAGCAGCGAATCCACCGGCGGGCTGCTGAGCTCCTTCACGCTTCGGGCGGATCCGCCATGTGACAGAAAGCCCGACGCCCCTTTCCACGAACCCCACAAGCCTCGCATCACGCCTGCGCCGCTGCGCACAGTGTTGCATACCACCCGGTGGAACGTCCCGGGCGGAGCATCCAGCGACAAAGTCGTGGTCGGCACGGTATCGGCCTTGAAGTCCTTGGCCTGAAGCAACGCCTTCACCTCGTCCGGCAGCAACTCCGTCAATGATGGGATACTCGCCTTATTGGTCAGCACCTCCTGTTTCAAAGACTCCGACAAATTGCCGCCCAGTTCATTGGTATGGCAAGACAACGCAAAAAATACAGGGTGCAAGGAATTACGCGAGAGCGGAGAAAACTGGTGCCAGGTTTCACCGCCAAAACGCACAGTGAACATGCAGTCCGGCGGGATGTTCACAAAACGCAGGGCGCGGATGAAGTTTTGCGGGTCTTCCTGGATTTGCTGCTCCGACGCACTGGAAAATCGCAACTGGGCTCCACCGCTGCCCGACACTGCCGTAAATATGCGGTGCCCCGCATGGCGATGAAACGGATGGCCTTTAGGCCCCACGACGAATGAATACAGCGACGTTGCATCACCTTTGGGAAAGTTGGTCCCACCCAGCTTGGCCGAGGGCTCGTCCAGTTCATCGACAAACGCACCGTGCTGGCGCTGCCTGGATGCCACGCTGGCAAACAGATGATTGCCCGCACCATGGCCGATCTGGGCAATCAAAGACACCTCGACGGCCAGGCCGCCCGATTCCGATGGAATACGAACCGATGGAAACGTTTCAATCACTTGTGTGAGATTCAGCATGAGTCCCTCCTTCTTTCTACCTTGCTTTTTGTGTTCTGGCCGGGGCACGTTCCCGTTTCAGGGGACGCGCCACCGGGCATAGTTCAAATGCATAACCCGTGAGGCTGTTGACGAGGCTGTCACCGTTGAGCTTGTAGAGCACAAACTGGCCGCTGCGCTCGCTGGTCACCAGGCCGGCGTTTTCAAGCACCGACAGGTGGCGAGAAACGGCCGGCGTGCTCATGGCAAAGCGCTCGGCCAGCTCAGTGGTGCTGAGTTCTTTCTCGGTGAGGTACGCCAGAATTTGGCGCCTGGGGCCCGAGGCGAGCGCTTCAAATATTTTGTCAAGGGATGCAGGCATTGATGTATTAACTTATTTGTTAATAACTTTATTCAAGATATTCCGTACTGTCAAGCGGCTTCTGGGCTTCTGGTTTGAGGTCGGCGCTTTTCTTTGCCCCGTCGATCCGCTAAGCTTTGCTCCGTCCCAACCTCAGGCATCAAGGCCTCTCCCATGACAAGCTACTGGCTCATGAAATCCGAACCCGAAGAATGCTCGGTCGACGACGCGCTCGCAGCCGAAAATTCGACAGTCCCCTGGGTCGGCGTACGCAACTACCAGGCGCGCAACTTCATGCGTGACGGAATGCAAGTCGGCGATGGCGTGCTGTTCTACCACTCGAGCTGTGCCGAGCCGGGCATTGTCGGTATCGGCCGGGTGGCGTCTACGGCCTACCCTGATCCCACGCAGTTTGATCCGAAGTCGCCCTACTACGACCCCAAGTCAAAACCTGAAGAACCGCGATGGATGCTGGTGGATGTGCAGGTGTTGCGCAAAATACCCAACGTCACCCTGCCCGCCTTGCGTGCACGGCCAGAACTGGCAGACCTGCAGGTGCTGCGCAAGGGCAACCGCCTTTCCATCACGCCCGTCGAGCCGCAGCACTGGAAAGCCATCACCGGCAAAAAGTGAAAGGCCTGTCAGGCGCCGGACTGCGGCAGGCTTTGCAGGCGGCGCAACCCGAACAGATCCTTGATGATGATCTGGCCGCGCTGGCTTTTCAGGAAACCTTCGGCGACCAGCCCCTGCATCAGCCGCGCCACCACTTCACGCGACGTGCCCAGATGCCCGGCCAGCTGCTGCTGCGTCGTTTTCAATACCCCATCGGACGAGGCGTGCAGCAAGACAAAATGCACAAGGCGCTGCCGGTGGTTGAAGGAATGAACGGCATCGAGTTCTGCCATCAACCTGAAAACAAGTGTCGAGAGCGCGTGCAGCGTCAGGTCCTGGATGCACGTTTCCTGCTTGAAGAGCTGCCGGTACAACGGACCGGGGATGACAGCGACACGCGTCGCCTTGTCGGCCTGAACCCAGGCAGGATAAAGAAGATCGTTGAACAGGCAGTTGAGCGAGAGTACGCAGGTCTCCCCGGGCTCCACCAGATACAGCGTGGCCTCGGTACCCGCAGGCGTGATGGTGTAGACGCGCAGCCGGCCCGACAGCACGACATAGGCGCCAGAGGCAGGCTGGCCCTTGTGAATGATGCCGGTTCCTGCCAGCGCACTCATCGGAACAGCACCCTGGGTCAACAGGTTACGGCCGTCCGCACTCAGGCGGCTGAAAGGCTCGAAAAGGGCAAGTTCACGTAAGACCTGCATATTGCTCCATTCGCGGCGACCTGCCGCACCGTCAAACCAGCGGTGCCACGTGGCCACGCTTGATCCACAACAAGGCACCTTCAGAACTGGCCAGGGCGGGCTGCCCGGTGTGTGGATTTCGCAGCCAGCACAGAGGGCCGAGGTCTTGCGCACCCGCAGCGCGCGCGCTCGCGTCGTCGCCAGCTTCGACACGGACCAAACCCTCGACGACCAGCATTTCCTGGCCGCCACGCACGTACTGCGCGGCCATGGTACACCCCGGTTCCAGCCGTACGAGGAATACGGTTTCCCTGGGGCCCTCGTACAGCAATGCATGCCGATGCCGGGCGATTCCGGCATCCACCCAGGGCCTGCCTGCAGCACTGATGACAACGCGGCGCTGTTCGAGCAGGTCCATCTGCCGCAGTTTGACGAAAATGGTGCAGCCCTCGTCGCTGAAGGGCCTGTGGCTGGAGCCCGGCGGATTGCGCACATAGGTACCGGGGCCGTACGAGCCGTGCTCGTCGGAAAATACGCCGCAGAGCACAAGGAATTCTTCGCCCAGCGCATGCGAATGCGCGTCAAACCGGCTGCCAGCGGCATAGCGGACGAGCGACGTTGCCACAGCCACCTCTGCACCGGTACGCTCGAGCATGCGCCGCTCAACCCCGGGCTGCGGCGACGGCAGCCACGGCAGCGACCCGGCCCGTACCAGGACCGGCGCCGTGCGGTCGACGTTCACGTGCATCAGCTCCATCAGAACTTCTCCGACGCGGTCCGCAGGTCCAGCTCCTGTGTCCATGCGGTGCGCGCCTGTTGCGCAAGCCACAGGAAATTGGCAGCCACGCCGTCGGGCGCCATCACCGGGGCTTCTACTGCCGCGTGGCGGGATGCGGCAGCGGAGCCGCGAAGCAAGCCGTCCAGCACGACGTGGGCCACGTGGATGCCCTGCGGCTGGAACTCTCTTGCCAGTGACTGCACAAGCCCGCGAAGGGCAAATTTGCCCGCGGCCATGGCCGCGAAACGGGCCGACCCGCGCAGCGAAGCCGTGGCGCCGGTGAAAAGCAGGTTGCCGCGCCCCACGGCCAGCATGCCCGGCAGCACGGCCCGGGCGCAGTGCGCTGCCCCGACAGGGCCGGCTTCAAGGCACTTGCGCAGCGCACTCGCCTCCAGTTCAAGAAAAGGAGCAATTGCCAGATGACCCGCGTTGTACAGCAGCGTGTCGACGGGGCCGTGGCGCTCGATCAGGGCCGCGATGGCCTGCGTCACTGCCTCACCGTCGACCAGATCGCAATCTGCACGCCGCAGGCCCGCCACTTCGTACCCCGCCTCGTTGAACTGCCGCGCAAGCCATTCGCCGAGCACACCACCGCTACCCGCGATGAGTGCGAAGGGCCGGCTCACAGCACCCCCAGCAGGCGCCCGATCAGCACCAGCGTGGCCGCCCAGCCCGCTGCCCAGGCAAGCGTGCGTGCGCCGGGAACACCGAGCGTGTAAACCACGTAGTGAATGAGCCGCGCAAAAAAGTAGACGGCGCAGGCGGCGGCCGTCACCGAATCGGCTCGGCCGCTAGCCTGCACCGCCAGCACAGCTGGCGCAAAAATCACCAGATTTTCGGTGGCATTGGCCTGGGCCCGCTGTGCGCGCTGGGCCCACTCGGCAAGGGGTTTTTCTGTGGCTGACGGGTTGGCCAGCGTGCCGCCCAGGCCACGCACGGCAATGCGGTTGAGAACGTAAGGCAAGGCGAACAACGCCGCAGCGGCCAGGGTCAATGCCAGCCAGTAGATTTCCTTGGACATGATGGGTTTTTCCTTCTTCGTGACATGCCGCAATGCGGGCACGAACGCGAAGATAGCTGCGCCGGGAAAAGCGTTCTGTAGCTTTTGCTACAGAGTCACAAAGATGGCGAGAAGGCAGCGCCGGCGCCCTGGCTCAATGTCTGCCGATGATCACCAGGCAAATGAACAGGCAGGCGGCCAGCAGCAGCGACAGGCCCTTCCAGAACGCCACCGGGTTGCGCTCCAGCAAAGCCGGGCGAGCCTTGTCCAGAAACGCCTGGTTGGGGTGGCGCAGGTCGTACAAGAACTCCGACAGCTCGCCATAACGCTTGGCGGGATCGGGGTGAACGGCCTTGCGGAGCACGCCGTCCATCCATGCGGGTATGTCACGGTCTTCGTACAGCACGGAGTCATAGCGCAGCTTGCTTTGTGCGGCCCGGGTCCGGCATTTGGCCACTTCGGCGCCGTAGGGCAGCTTGCCGGTCAGCATCTGGTAGGTGATGACGCCGAGCGAGAACAGGTCTGAGCGCGTGGTACCGCCCTCGCCCACAAAATACTCCGGCGCCGAATACTGGGCCGTGCCCAGGATGTCTTCGTGCCCGCCGGGCGCATCTGCTTCCATGAGGCTGGCCACGCGGGTTGAGCCAAAGTCAATGATCTTCGCCGTGCCGGTCTTGTCGATCATGACGTTCTCGGGCCGCAGGTCCTGGTGCAGCATCTCCAGCCGGTGAAACGCGCGCAGGCCTTTGGCGATCTGCTCCACCAGCCCGCGCACGGCTTCCAGGCCGGGCCGGGGATTGTCGATCATCCACTGGCTCAGCGTTTGCCCGTCGATGTATTCGGTGGCCACATACACATAGTGGCGCTTTCGGGTCGGCACATAAGGCTTCAGCACATGCGCGCTGTTGATGCGCCGGGCGATCCACTCTTCCGTCAAAAACCTTTCAAGGTAGGCCGGGTCACCGCCCAGGTCTATTGACGGTGTTTTCAGGATGACGAGCACGCCCGTTTCGTTGTCTGTGGCGAGGTAAATATGGCTGCGGCTGCTGCCGTGCACTTCGCGGACGATGGTGTAGCCGTCAAACTGCGTCCTGGCCTCCAGGATGGGCGGAAGCGGCAGGCCCGACAGCTGCTGGAGCAACTCGCCGGCCTGCCCGTTGGGCAGCTCATCGACGCGGACAATCTGTGCCGTGAGGTTGTCGCCGCTGCCCCGCTCCAGGGCTTTTTCAACGATGGATTTGGCCGCCATATCAAGCCCACCGGGCTCGTCGGCACAGATGTGGATGAGGCCGGCCATGTCGTATTCGCTGACGTGTTCGTACACGCCGTCGGTGGCCAGAAGAAAGATGTCGCCCTGCTCCACCTGCTGGGTCTGGTAGTCGATCTCAAGCTGCGGCTTGAAGCCCAGCGCACGGCCAAGGTAGCTTTGGCCCTGGGAAATCCACACACGGTGGTCGTTGGTCAGTTGTTCCAGCGCCTTGCCGCGCAGGCGGTAAATGCGCGAGTCACCGACATGAAAAATATGCGCGGTGGTCGACTTGATGACCATGGCGCTCAGCGTGCACACATAACCTTTATCCTTGTCGTAGCGGTATTGGCTTTTCTGCGTCTGGGCATGCAGCCAGGAGTTGGTGGCGCTCAAGATCCGCTCGGCCGATGTCTTGACCGACCAGGCCTCCGAGGTGCAGTAATAGTCTTCAAGAAAACCAGTGACGGCGTACTGGCTGGCCACGTCGCTGACGGCGCTGCTGCTGATGCCGTCGGCCAGCGCAACGGCGATGCCCTTGGCGCTCAGTTGCGGCTCTTTAGGTACATAGATACCGTGGAAATCCTGGTTGGTTTCCTTGCGGCCCTTGTCCGAATACTGACCTGCCGATATCTTCAGTTCACTGGACATGTGGGGTACCGGCAAAGCCCCCGCGCATGCAAGATGCGCGAGGGCCTTTGTTTTGGAGGCGGATTATTTGAAAGAACGTGTCGGTCCGGTTTTAATGTGTGTGGCATACAGCGTCAAGCCGGTGAAGGCCAGGCCGCCCACCAGGTTGCCCAGCACCGTCGGAATTTCGTTCCAGATCAGGTAGTCCATGATGGTGAAATGCGCGCCCAGCAGCAGGCCGGATGGGAACAGGAACATGTTCACGATGGAGTGCTCAAACACCATGTAAAAGAACAGCATGATGGGCATCCACATCGCGATCACCTTGCCGCTGACCTGGGTGGAGATCATCGCACCCACCACGCCGGCCGACACCATCCAGTTGCACAACATGCCGCGCACGAAGAGCGTGAGCATGCCGTTCGCACCGTATTTCTGGTAGCCCAGCGTGCGGCTCTCGCCCACGATGCCGATAGCCTTGCCCACGGCGCTGGGCTCGGTCGAGAAGCCGTTGGTGACGTAGATGGCCATCATCACCGCCACCGTGAAGGCGCCCGCGAAGTTGCCGACGAACACCAGGCCCCAGTTACGCAGCACACCCTTGAGCGTGACGCCCGGGCGCTTGTCGATCAGCGCCAGCGGGCACAACACAAACACGCCGGTCAGCAAGTCGAAGCCGAACAGGTACAGCATGACAAAACCCACCGGGAACAGCACGGCGCCCAGCAGGGGCTGGCCGGTCTGCACGTTGATGGTGACGGCGAACCAGGCTGCCAGAGCCAGAATGGCGCCGGCCATGTAGGCCCGGATAACGGTGTCGCGGGTGGACATGAAGATTTTGGATTCACCCGCATCCACCATCTTGGTCACAAATTCCGAAGGCACTAAATAAGCCATACGATCCCTCTAAATCCTGAAAAAAGCCAAAAAAAAATCCACTTCGAGATCTTCAAAAGATTGAAGACCGAAGTGGACGTCGTTATCCATTCAGATCGATGGGCACCGGCGAAGCCCGCCGTACCCTGCGCAGGCCTTCGTTAGCCTGACCTGATGGATGCAAGCACATACCGTGCCGCTAACAAAACACCGCGAATCCGGGCTTGCCGACGCTTTAGCGACGCTTTTACCCGTCGTTTTGGCACTGCGAAGGGAGTGACTGCCCCAAATTTGTGCATCGAGGTGTCCATCTTTAAATATTTTGGTGCCAGCTGGGCCACTGCCGGATACAGGCGCTAAGGCGCAAGCCGCTGCGCAAAGAACGCCAGGATCTCGTCACGCGCCGCCAGTGTGGGCTGGCCCGCCTCGTCGATCAGGTGGGCGGTGACCACGCTGTGCGGTGTCTTCACGTGCGCCGCAAAGAACGGCGGCACGTCGGGGTTGGCGGCGCTGTCGGGCAGCACGCGGCCCACAAAGCGGTCGCCCAGCGCCTCGGCATAGGCCGCAAAGCGCTGGGCCCTGCAAAAGCTGTCGCCTTCAAACCGATAGGCCAGCACCGTGAGGTTCTCGCGGTCCAGCCGCTGGCGGACGGCCTTGATGTCCGCAGGCGAAATTTCGATGCCGGCCGGATCATTGAGCGGCAGCGACGGCTGGCACAGCACCGGCGCCAGCATGGCAGGCTCCAGCATCATCGTGAGGGCGAAATTACCCGTCCAGCACATGCCGATGGCGCCCACGCCGGGGCCGCCGCACTCGTCATGCGCCAGCCTTGCCAGTGCCCGCAGCCACTGCGTGGCCGGGCTGGCCTGGTTGGACGCGAACGCGCGGAACTCGGCGCTGACACAGGCGCGCTGAAAGATGGCCGCGCCTTCATCGGCACGCGGCACGGCGCCGTCGCGGCCAAAGAGCGACGGCATGTAGACGGTAAAACCTGCGTCGCGCACCCAACGGCTGAAGCGCGCCACGTGCGGGCTGATGCCGGGCATCTCGGTCATGACGATCACGGCCGGGCCTGTACCCATGAGGTAGACCTTCCTGGTGATGCCGTCGAGCGTGATCTCGCGCTGGGTGAAATCCTCGAGGGAGTCGTCTTCGGTCAGCTTGCGCGTTGTCATCGGTGTCCTTGCTTTGCGAACGGTGGGAGCAATGGCGTCCGTGGAATTCATGGAACAGATGAATTTGGCACCGCACGCGCGTAAACTCCCAGTGTCTATTTCGACATGTTTAAGGCCTTTTCAGCCAATGCGAGATTTCACCCTCCTGCTGCTGCCGGGCACCTTTGCCACCGGCGTGGCGGCCACGCTCGATATCCTGCAGGCCGCGTCTGCCCTCGCGCCGCGCATGAAGCTGGCGCGCCCCACCTGGCGCGTGTTGTCAGCCACCGGCGGCCCGGTGCCGCTGAGCTCGGGCCTTCACATAGACACCGCGGCCCTGCCCCGGCGCTACCGGCCCGATGCTGCCACCTGGATCGTGCCGGGCCTGGGCCTGGACAACCCGCAGGCCCTCAACACCGGCTTGGCCACCGCAGACGCGCAACGCGTGATTCAGGCCGTCGCCGCGCATGCTGCGCACGGTGGCCGTGTTGCGGCGTCGTGCTCGGCGGTTTTTTTGCTTCAGGCGGCCGGTGTGCTGGCCGGGCGCCGGGTCACCACCTCCTGGTGGCTGGCGCCGGAGCTTCGAAGGCGGGAGCCGGCCTGTTCCGTCAATGCCGACCGGATGGTGTGCGCCGACGGCCCGGTGAGCACCGCAGGCGCCGCCTTTGCGCAAACCGACCTGATGCTGCATTTGTTACGCGAGCAGTTCGGGGTAACCCTGGCCGAGGCTGTAGGACGCATCCTCTTGATCGACGGGCGGCAGGCGCAAGCGCCTTTTGTGGTGCCAGCCATGCTCTCCAGCGGCAACGCACTGGTGGCCCGCCTGGTGGCGCGGATCGAATCCGCCCTGCCCAGCCCGCCCAGCGTGGAGGCACTGGCAAACGAATTCGCGATGTCGCAGCGGACGCTGTCGCGCCACGTGCGCGAGGCCACGGGCAAGAGCACGATGGCGCTGGTGCAAAGCGTTCGGCTCAATCGCGCGCGGATGCTGATTGAGTCCAGCCGGATGACCATCGAACGCGTGGCCGAGCAAGTGGGCTACGAAGATGCCACGGCGCTCCGGCGCATGATGCACAAGGCGGCGGGCGCCAACCCGAGCCGATACCGGGCGGCGGGGTTAAGAGCTTGAGAGCCCGGCGATTCAGGCGAGGGCCTGCCTGGACTCCATCAACTTCACCAGAGCCCACAGCACCCGGTTCGCCGGCGTGGCCACACCCAGCGCTTCACCGCGCCTGACGACCAGCCCGTTGAGGTAGTCGATTTCGGTGGGTTTGCCGCGCGCCAGGTCTTGTGCGGTGGATGACAACTGGTTGGGCATGCTGCCGGCCAGTTTGTCCACGGCCAGGTGCATGTCGCCCTGCACCTGCACGCCTTCGGCCTCTGCCACGGCCAGGCATTCGGCCACCACGTCGCGCATGACGTCTTTCACGCCCTCGCCTTGCACGGTTTTGCCGTACGGCAGCTGCGCGATGGCCGAGACGGCGTTGTAGGCGCAGTTGAGGATGAGCTTGGCCCACAACGCGCCGCGCACGTTGCTGGAGATTTCAACCGGCACACCGGCTGCGATGAAGGCCTGGGCCACGGCCTCGCTCCGGCTGGCCGGCTCAATCACCAGCTCGCCGCGGCCGTGGTGCCTGACGTGGCCGGGGCCGGCCATTTCGGTGGCCACGTACACCACGGCGGCCGCCACGGCGTGCTGCGGCAGCACGGTGCGCAGGCGGTCGGCGTTGTCCACGCCGTTTTGCAGGCACAGCACCAGCGCATCCGGTGCCAGGTGCGGCCGGATCAATGCACCGGCCGCTTCGGTGTCGGTGGATTTCACGCAGAACAGCACCAGGTCGGCGCCCTGCACGGCGGTGGGTTCGCTGCTGGCGGCCAGGCGCACGTGTTCGTCGAAAGTGCGGGTTTCCATGTGCAGGCCGTCACTCTGGATGGCGTCAGCATGCCGGGGCCGGGCGATCAGCACCACGTCAAGCCCGGCACGGGCCAGCATACCGCCGTAATAACAACCAACGGCGCCTGCGCCCATCACGGCGACTTTGAGGGATTGGGTCATGGGGGTCTTTGCCTTCGGTGAGATGCAGATACGGAAACGGAAAAAGGAATTGTGGGTGAAGTCTGCCGCCCCTGCAGGCGACCGGGCCTCTTGGAAACCTGTTCGCGGTCTACACGGGGCCGCCGGCAAAGCGCCGGGCCAGCTGGTCGCGCTCGAAGGCCTCGACGACGAAGTCGATAAACACCCGCGTCTTGGCGGGCATCTGGCTGCGCGTGGCGTAGTAAATCGAGATCGCGCCGGCATCGACATACCACTGCGGCAGCACCCTGACGAGCTCGCCGCGCTCCAGCAAAGGCAGCACATCGGGCAAAGCCACGAGCGCTACCCCCAGACCCAGCAGCGCCGCGGCGCGCATGGCCGTCGGATCGTTCATGACCATTGACTCCATAAAAACTGCCGGAACCTCAGCACCGGCCGCGTCGCGCATGACCCACTGGCGAACCCGGCCCGTTCCGCTGGAACGCAGAGCGATACCTTTGAGCCCGGCCAGACCCGTGGGGTTGGCTGGAGCCTGCTGGCCTGCCATATAGGCGGGCGACGCCACGGCGACCAGGTGAATCGGGGCCAGCGCGCGAGACACCACGCCCGGTGACAGCTCAAAGCCGCCGCCGATGGCCGCGTCATACCCCTCGGCAATCAGGTCGACCGGTCGGTTTTCAAAGTACCAGTCAGGACGTATGAGCGGATAACGGTCCAGGAAGGCCGGCAGCAAAGGCACGATGTACTCGGTGCCGAAGGTGGGTGACATGCTGACCTTGAGCGGGCCCGCGGGAGTGCCGCTGTCGCTGGAAACGGCCGCGATGGCGGACTGCAGCGCGTCGAGGTTGCCGCCGATCGATCCCAGGAAGCGTTCACCGGCTTCGGTCAGCGTGAGTTTGCGGGTTGAGCGCTGAAACAGCCGCACGCCCAGGTTTCGCTCCAGCATGGCCACATTGCGGCTGACGGCAGCTGGCGTCAGCGCCAGGCGCCGCGCCGCTTCCGAAAAGCTGCGGCCTTCGGCGCTGCGAATAAACGATTCGAGGTTGGCCAGGGTTTCCACTTCGCCATTTTAAAGTAATGATTGAAAATAATTCAATCAATTACCGGCTTATCAAAAGGCAATCAAAAACCCATCATTCACCCATCAACAACCAAGGAGTGAATTTATGTCTACCCCCTCAACCCCATCCAGCACCCCCAGCATCGGGATCATCGGCGCCGGCGCCATCGGCACGGCATTTGCCAAAACCCTGGCCCGCCAGGGCATCCATGCCACGCTGTCCAACAGCCGCGGCCCGGACTCGCTCAAAGACATCGTGCGCGAACTGGGCCCCACCATCCACGCCGGCACCGTCAAGGAGGCCGCCACAAAAGACATCGTGCTGGTGGCCGTCAACTGGGGGCGCCTGCCTGAGGCGCTGGCCGGTTTGCCCAACTTTGGCGGCCGTGTCGTTATTGACGCCAACAACGCTGTCGAAGGCCCTCCTCTCCGGCCCGTTGAGCTGAACGGCCGCGCCTCCAGCGAAGTGTTTGCCGAGCTGGTGCCCGGCGCGCGCGTGGTAAAGGCCTTTAACCACCTGGTCGCCCGGCTGCTGGCCACTGACCCCGCCGACCAGGGCGGCAAACGCGTGCTGTTTTTCTCAGGCGACGACGCCAAGGCAAAGGCGACCGTGGCGGCACTGATCAGCCAGCTCGGGTTCTCGGGAATCGACCTCGGCGCTTTGGCCGTGGGTGGACGCCTGGCGCAGTTCCCCGGCGGCCCGCTGCCCATTCTCAACTTGGTGCAGTTCGGCTGAAGCCGCAGCAATCGCTATCAAATCAATAGCTGCTTGCGCTCGTCTCTATTGGCCTGCAGCCCGTTTTGATGCTTGAAAAGGCCTTTTGAGGCCTTTTTTTGGGTATTTTCAGGCCCGCGGCAGCGTGATCCGGGCGCAGAGGCCCCCACCGTCGGCAGGCAGCAGTTCAAACTTGCCGTCATGCGTGCGCACGATGCGGTCCACGATGGCCAGGCCCAGCCCTGCGCCGGGCGGGCCGGTACGCGTACTTTCAGCGCGGCGAAACGGTTGTTTCAAAGCCTCGGCCTGCGCCGCGTCGATGCCGGCGCCGTGGTCTGTCACCGCTATCCAGACCGAGTCGCCTTGTACGCCGGTGACCATCGTGACCGGCGGCAGGCCATGGCGCCAGGCGTTTTCGACCAGGTTGGTGAGCACGCGGCGCATCGCACGCGGGCGCAAGGGCACGGGCGGCGGGTTGCCGCCCTGCAGCGCCACCGGCATGCCGTGGCCAGCCGAGGCGGCCGCCACCTCAGCCGCCAGCACATCCAGCGCCACCGGCGCCGGCGCTTCGCTTTCGGTGCTGCGGGCAAAGTCCAGGAACTGGCTGATGATGGCGTCCATTTCTTCCACGCCGCGCGTCATGCGGGCCATCAGCTCATCGTCGCCTTGATCACTTTTGTCGCGCAGGATCTCGATGCCCAGGCGAAGTTTGGTCAGGGGTGTGCGCAGGTCGTGCGACACCCCGGCCAGCATCAGCGTGCGCTCGTCGTCGGCCTGGGCCAGGCTGCGCACCATCTGGTTAAAGCTGCGGCTCAGGTCGGCGATTTCCGTCGGGCCGTCTTCGGGCAGCGGCTGCGGGCTGGTGCCGCCCGCCAGTGTGTGCGCCGAAGCCATCACGCGGCGCAAGGGCTGGTTCAGGTAACGGTGAATCAACAGCGCACCCAGCAAGGCCAGCAAGGCACTGGCGAATGATGTCACGACCCAGGCGCCGGTGAATTCACGCGCCGGCAGCACGCCGGGCAGGTTGACCCAATGGTCGGCGCCATCCAGGCGCAGCCGCACCGCCAGGCTGCCGCCGGCTTCGCGGCGCCAGATGATCTCGGAGCCCTCGCCTTCCAGCGCAATGCCGCGCGAGGCTTCATTGACGAAGCGCCGCTCAAGCCGGCTCAGCAGCCGGCGTTCGCCACGGCCGTCACCCTCGTCGTCATCGGCAATGCCCTGCATGGCACGGCGGTTGAACTGCGCCACAAAGGCCTCGCGCTGCGCGGGCGGCATGGCGGCCAGGCCGGCACGGATGGAGCTGACATTGCGCGCCACCGCCACCGACAGCTGCGCCAGCCGCGGCTTGATGATCAGCTGGCGCACCAGCAGCGCGCTGGCCAGCTGGCCGACCACAATGAGCACCACGATCAGCAGCACATTGCGGCCGAACAGGCTGCGTGGAAACAGCTTCATGGAAATAGCCTCACGGCTTGCCCGCCTTGCCGTTTTTTGCCGCACCGCCTTCCGGCACAAACACATACCCCACGCCCCACACGGTCTGGATGTGCACCGGCTGGGAAGGGTCCGACTCAATCAGCTTGCGCAGGCGCATGACCTGCACGTCGATGCTGCGGTCGGTGGCTTCGTGGTCGCGGCCGTAGGCCAGCTCGATCAGCCTGTCGCGGCCCAGCGGCCGGTTGGGGTGCAGGGCCAACGCCTGCAGCAGGCTGAACTCACCGGTGGTGAGCGGCACGTCTTCACCGTTTTTTTCCAGCCGGCGTGCTTCCAGCTTCAAGGTGAAGGCGCCAAACTGCACCGTGCCCTGGCCGGGCAGCGGGCCGCTGTGCGCGCCCAGCATGCGCTGCCGGCGCACCAGCGCCTGGATGCGGGCCAGCAGCTCGCGGGGATTGAAGGGCTTGGGCAGGTAGTCGTCAGCGCCCATTTCCAGCCCGACGATGCGGTCCACCGGGTCGCCGCGGGCGGTGAGCATCACGATGGGAATGGTTTCACCCTGCGCGCGCAGGCGGCGGCACACCGCCAGGCCGTCTTCGCCCGGCATCATGACGTCGAGCACCAGCACGTCGAAGCGCTCACGCGCCAGCAGAGTGTCCAGGGTTTTGGCGTCTTCCAGTGTGCGCACGGCGTAACCCTGATCGCTCAGGTAACGCTGCAGCAGGCTGCGCAGGTCGGCCTCGTCGTCGACCACCAGGACCCGGGCCAGTGGCTCGCTCATCGTGAAAGGCCTGTCTGCAAAAGCGCGCTGGAAACAACCATAAGAAAACACCCGTCGCAAGAAAGATGCCCCATGGTAGCGGCCCGCGTCTGGCCGCCCGCCCGGCGAATCATGACAAACGATGACAAAGCCGGGATTTGCTCATGCCTTGTCATCAAGAGGCCGCCTGCAGCCATGCCTGGCTCACATCTGGCGGCCACAGTGACATCACGGCGCTGCAATGCGGCCGGAATCTCAAGACCCTTCACCGTTCAACGTCAACCTTCAAGGAGTTCACCATGAAAACCATGCTTTCCGCCACTGCCCTGACCACCGCCCTGACATGCACCCTGCTGGCCGCAGGTTTTGCCACCCCCGCCGAAGCGGCCAGCCGCCACGTGGTGCGGACCCATGCCGATGGCAGCGCCACCGCCACCAGGGCAGTCACCCGCCAGGGCCCGCAAGGCGGCACACGGGTGCGCAACCGCAGCACCACCGCCGACGGGCAGGGCAATGCCAGCACAGCGGGCAGCGCCTCCACCACAGGCCCCAACGGCGCCACCGCCGTGCGCACCGGCCAGGCCAGCCGCAGCGCGGACGGTTCGGCACAGCGCAGTGGCAATTTTGCCGCCACCGGGGCCAAAGGCAGCGTGGAAAGCAGCGGCAGCAGCAGCAAAACCGCTGACGGCGCCGTCAACGCCAGCCGCAACACCACGGCCACCAGCGCTGCCACCGGCAACAGCGTGCAAAGCACGGCGTCCTACAACCAGGCCACCGGCGTTACCCGCAGCACAACTTGCTATGACGCTGCCGGCGCGGCGATGAGCTGCCCGTCGCGTTGAGCGCGCCTGGGCCTTTCATCAAATCCGGTTTTCAAAATTTCGACCTTCACTTTCATTTTTTTGGAGCACTCTCATGACCCCCTCGTTCAATCTCCGCGCACTTTCAATCATTGGTCTGCTGACACTAGGTACCGCAGCCCATGCCCAGGCACCCAATGCCGCCCGCCTGGAAAAAGCCCGTACCGAACTGCAAAAGCGCTTTGAGGCGGCCGACACCAACAAGGACGGCAAGCTGACCCGCGAGGAGGCGCAGGCAAAAATGCCCAAGGTGTACAAAAACTTTGACGCCATCGACGCCAGCCATGCAGGCACTATCTCGCTGGCCGACATCGAGACCTTTGTGGCATCGAAAAAAGGCTCGCGCAAACCGGCCGGCTGACGACTACGCATCGCGCAGCCCGAATGCCTGACCCATCGTTGACGCACAAGGTCAGAGGCGGGCCGGATATGCTGTCCGGCCTGCCCGCCGCAATACCACTGGAGCCATGACATGTCCCTTGCCCCTCGCCTCCTCACACACTGGCCGACGCTTGCGCTGGTGCTCACCGCGGTTCTCTACGCCGGGCCGGCACCTGCCCAGCAGGACAGCGGCCGCCTGGCGAGAAAAACCGCCAGGTCCACCGTACCGGCCGGTGTGCGCCAAATCCCCGACATCGCCTACGGCGCAGATCCGCGCCAGCGCATGGATGCCTACCTGCCGCAGCAGCCGGCAGCCAACGCACCGGTCATCGTCATGGTGCACGGCGGTGCCTGGATGGTGGGCAACAAGGCGATGGCCAACGTGACCGACAACAAGGTGGCTTGGTGGGTCAAGCAGAAGGGCTACATCCTGGTGTCGGTGGGCTATCGCCTGTCGCCGCAGGTTGACCCGCTGGTGCAGGCGCGCGATGTGGCCAGTGCCCTGGCCAAGACGCAGGCCATGGCCGCCTCGTGGGGTGGCGATCCGGCCAAGGTCATTCTTATGGGGCATTCGGCGGGCGCACACCTGGTGGCACTGCTGGGTGCCTCGCCGGCATTGGCCTATACGTCAGGCGCCAGGCCGTGGCTAGGCACTGTGGCACTTGACAGCGCCGCGCTGGACCTTGAGCGCATCATGAAAGCGCGGCACATGCGGTTTTATGACCGCGTATTTGGCACTGACCCGGCCTACTGGCGCACTGTGTCGCCCACYAGCGTGCTGGCGGCTGACGCCACGCCGATGCTGCTGGTCTGCTCGACACAACGGGCGGATGACCCCTGCGCACAGTCGCGTGACTTTGCTGCGAAAGTGACGGCCAAAGGCGTGCGGGCCAGCGTGCTGCCGCAAGACCTGACGCACGAACAGGTCAACACCACGCTGGGCCTGCCCGGCGGGTATACCGATGCGGTTGACAGTTTTATGGCGGGGCTGCTGCCGCGCTGACGGTTTTAAGAAAAAACAGGCTGCAGCCCGCAAGGAATAAGCGCAAGCAGCTATTGATTTAATAGCAGATTCAGGCTCAGCTACTTCGCCGCACCAGGCCCTGCCGCGGCCGGAGCGGCATTGCGGCGGTGGTAGGTGAAAAACGTCCACATCATCAGCGTGGCGTCGGGGCCTTCAGGCTCGCTGTATTCCATGCTGGCGTCTCCGCCGCTCCAGGCGTGGCCCAGGGCGTCTACGTCGCACTTCACCAGCTGCGGCTTGCGGCCGGCGTACCAGGTCGTGGTCTGGTAGGCATGGCGTGGCCGCCTGCCGCTGCGGCGCTCGGGGTAACGGCGAACCACCGGCTCGAGGCGGGCCGCATTTTGGGTAATGACCGGGTTGTTGATGATTTCGAACTGCTCGGCCAGTTGCTCGGCGTTCACCCGCCGCACCACGGCATCGTTGTCGCCATGGATCAGGATGGCCGGCATGCCCGGGAACGCCGGCTGGTCGCTGGCAAACAAGCGCGCCACCGCATCGTAAGACGAGCCCGAGCCGTGTTGCATGGCCCGGTAGGCGCTGAAGGGCGAGTGGGTGGTGCCGAACACGGGTGCGGAATGCATGCCCACGGCCGCGATCAACTCCGGGTGGCGCAGTGCCACGATGGCCGCCAGCGCGGCGCCGGCCGACAGGCCCGCCACGTAAGTTCGTGAAGCGTCAAGCCCGTGTTTTTGCTGCACCTGGGAAATCATGGCGGCGATCACGCCCACATCGCCCTCCCCGTTTTGTGTGGCCCGCTTGTACCAGTGCCAGCAGCGGTGGGCGTCGGCCGCACTGGATTGCTGGGGGTACAGCACCGCAAAACCCTTGCGCTCGGCCAGTTCGTTCATGCGGCTGCCCGCTGCAAAGTCAGCCGCCGTCTGCTGGCAGCCGTGCAGCATGACCACCAGCGGGCGCGGTGTCGCAGGGGCATCGGGAACCCCGGCAGTAGCGGCCGTAGCGGCCGTAGCGGCCGTAGCGGCCGCGGCGGGTAGATACAGCCAGTACAGCATGCGCCGGGAATCCGTCAGCAAGCCGTCCCCGGGCAAGGTAAACCAGGCCTTGCGCCAGGTGCCGGGCAACCCGGCTGCGGCGCGGGCCTGTGCAGCCGTGGGCCGGCGGGCTTTTTTGGCGGGCCGGACAACCACCGGTTTCAACAGCTTGACCCCGGGCCTGCGCCGGCGCGGCGTTGTGGTGGCAGGCAACGCCGGCGTGACCTTGGGAAGCAGGCTTTCAAACAGCCGCAAGCCCTGCGCCTGCTGGGCCTTGCCCATGCGGCGCATGCTTTTAAGCCAAAGACTGCTTATGCTTCTGGACATGGTTTGACAAAAAGTGGTGGGGCCATCTGGGGTCGGTTCGAGGTCTGCGTCTACTTTGATTTCCAGGAAGGTATTTGCGCCAGATCAATAAGTACACGGTCATTTTGCTGCATTGCAACAAAATGTCTACCAGCATGGCCATAAAACATTGAATTCGGCGCTTTCCGTCACAAAATCGGGGTTACAAAATGCTAAAACCCGAGCCGCTACGATGGAGCCTGGGAGCGCTTGTGCCATTTCGGCGCGTTATCAGCGCCATTTCAGCGCGTACACGCACCGTTTAGAGTCTTTTCGTGCTTTCCGGCCTTTGCCCTGTTTGCCCTCTTTTGAACGACCGCACATTTCTTTTCGCTTTTCGCCTGTTTTCTCATGCCCGAATTCCTGACCGCCGCCCTTTACCAGTTCGTTGAGCTGCCCGATTTCGCCGAGCTGCAGGCGCCGCTGCTGGCGCAGTGTGAGGCCCATGGTGTCAAGGGCACGCTGCTGCTTGCGGCAGAAGGCATCAACGGCACGATTGCCGGGCCTGAAGAAGGTGTGCGCGCCGTGCTGGCCTATCTGCGCAGTGACCCGCGCCTGGCGACGCTGGAGCACAAGGAAGCGTGGGCTGAGTCCATGCCGTTTTACCGGATGAAGGTGCGCCTCAAGCGCGAGATAGTCACCATGGGTGTGCCGGAAGTCCACCCCGCGCTGATGGCCGGCGAATACGTCAAGCCGCAGGAATGGAATCAGCTGATCAACGAACCGGGCGTGGTGCTGGTCGATACACGCAACGATTACGAGGTGTCCATCGGCACCTTCCACGGCGCCATCAACCCGCACACCAGCAGCTTTTCAGAGCTGCCCGGCTGGGTAGAGCGCGAAATGGCTGAAGGCGGCAAGCTGGC
Organism: Polaromonas sp. P1_F6; assembly: GCF_056405695.1. Classification (NCBI taxonomy): domain Bacteria; kingdom Pseudomonadati; phylum Pseudomonadota; class Betaproteobacteria; order Burkholderiales; family Comamonadaceae; genus Polaromonas; species Polaromonas sp. P1_F6. Next base: position 1,127,097 of record NZ_JBFUBQ010000001.1, on the reverse strand, counting down.
GGCGCATGACGGCAAAAAGCCGAAGGTAGCCATGTTCTGCACCGGGGGCATTCGCTGCGAGAAATCCACCGCGCTGCTGCGCTCCAAAGGCTTCGAGGAGGTCTACCACCTCGAGGGCGGCATCCTCAAGTACCTGGAAACCGTGCCCGAGGCGCAAAGCACCTGGGAAGGCGAATGTTTTGTGTTTGATGAGCGTGTGTCCGTCGGCCACGGCCTCAAGCCCGGCGCCTTCACGCTGTGCCGCTCGTGCCGCGATCCGCTGAGCGAGGAAGACCGCCAGTCGCCGCTGTACGAGTTGGGCGTGAGCTGCGCGCACTGCCATGCAAAGACGACGGAAGAACAGAAAGCCGGCTACCGCGAGCGCCAGCGCCAGGTTGAGCTGGCCGAAGCGCGCAATGCCGCGCACATCGGCGTGCGGCAATCCGGCACTTGATGCACCTGGTGTTTCAGGCCATGAACAGCGCCCTGCCCGTCCTCTATTCCTTTCGCCGCTGCCCGTATGCCATGCGCGCCCGCCTGGCGCTGGCCGTGAGCGGCGAGCCCTATGAGCTGCGTGAAGTCGTGTTGAAGAACAAGCCCGCACAAATGCTGGACGCTTCGCCCAAAGGCACCGTGCCGGTGCTGGTGCTGCCCGGTGGCGAAGTCATTGATGAAAGCCTGGACGTGATGCTGTGGGCGCTGCGGCGCAATGATCCCGAGGGTTGGCTCACATCACCGCAGGGCTCTCTTGATGACATGCTCGCGCTGGTTGCCGGCAACGACGGTGCCTTCAAGCGCAGCCTGGACCGCTACAAATACCCGAATCGCTACCCCGAAGAAGCCGCAGGCGACAACGCGGGCTTTGCCTTGTCACACCAGGCTGCATGCGCAAGTTGGCTGGGCCAGCTGGAAACCGTGCTGGCTGGCGGCTGGCTCTTCGGCACGCATGCCAGCCTGGCCGACATGGCGTTGCTGCCGTTTGTGCGGCAGTTTGCACATACCGATGCGGCCTGGTTTGCCGCGCAACCCTGGCCGCAGGTGCAGGCCTGGCTGGCGCGCTTTGAAACCAGCGCGCTGTATGAAGGCGTGATGGGCAAGCATGCGCCTTGGCCGGCGGGTGCTGTGTAAGGCCGTATTCGCTATCAAATCAATAGCTGCTCGCGCAGATCCTGATTGGACTGGAAGCCAATTTGATGCCTGAAATCGGTCTGAAAAGCCGTTTTGGACGTGCTTTTTGGCCGACAGGAAGCCATTTTTGAGTCCGGAAGCATCATTTTTTTGGAAGAAAAATGGCCTTTCACCAATTACAACGGGCGCGAGCCGCTATTAAATGTATAGCAATCGGCTGGCGGCAGGAGCGCCACGTTCAAGGGGCGCCAGCAGCAAGATGTCAGCGCTGAATGCGCGTAGACAGCACCACCGAGGTATTGGTGCGCTCGACCCCATCAAGCAGGCCGATGCCGTCGATCAGCGCATCGAGCCGCTCAATCGAGCCGGCCTGCACGATGGCGATCATGTCGAAGGTGCCGCTGACGGAGAGCAGTGAGCGGACCTCGGGAATCTTGCGTAGCGCCGCCTCCACGGGGCCCGACAGCTTGGGGCCGACGGTGAGCATCACGTGGGCGGCTACCTGCGACTGCTCATACGCGTCGCCGGTGCGCACGCCGTAGCCGGTGATGACCTTGTCGCGCTCCAGCCGCTCGATGCGGGCCTGCACTGCCGTGCGCGACAAACCCACCTTGCGGGCGAGCAAAGCCACCGGGCAACGGGCGTTTTCACGCAATTCGCTGAGCAGTATCTGGTCTATGGCGTCGAGATTCATGTGCCGGGCGTGACTATGGTTAAAGCAGGGTAGGCAAATAGATGGTAGATGCCTTCTATTTCACTAAATTATGACTTCTATTTGTATAAATTGATACTACCAACCGCCGGTGCTGCGCTCCACAATCAGTCAACGCCCTTCACCTGGAGGGGCCCATCAAGGAGCGGATATGAAAAAGATCATGGTCGTAGGCGCAGGCAAAATCGGCTCAACCATTGCCGCCCTGCTGGGCTCCAGCCAGGACTACGCGGTGACGGTGGTGGACGCATCGCAGGCCGCACTTGCAGGTATCAAGGCCGGCGCCGGGGTTCAATTGAAGGTGCTGGACGTCACCGACCCTGTCGCCCTGCGCGCAGCGCTTGAAGGGCAGTTTGCGGTGCTCAGCGCGGCGCCGTTCCACCTCACCACATCGATTGCCGAAGCTGCCGTGGCAGCCGGTGTGCACTACCTGGACCTGACCGAAGACGTGGCCAGCACGCGGCGCGTGCGGGAGCTGGCCGGCACCGCGCGCTCAGCGCTGATCCCGCAATGCGGCTTGGCGCCGGGTTTTGTGTCTATCGTGGCGGCCGACCTGTGCCGGCGTTTTGACAGCCTGCACAGCGTGCGCATGCGCGTAGGCGCCCTGCCCCAGTTCCCGTCGAACGCGCTGAACTACAACCTGACCTGGAGCACCGACGGCGTCATCAACGAGTACTGCGAACCCTGCGAAGCCATTGTGGAAGGCGTGCTGCGCCAGGTGCCGCCGCTGGCTGAGCATGAGGAGTTTTCGCTCGACGGCGTGACGTACGAGGCCTTCAATACCTCAGGCGGCCTGGGCACCCTGTGCGAGACGCTGCAGGGCAAGGTCACCAACCTCAACTACAAGACCATCCGCTATCCCGGCCACGCGGCGATCATGAAGGCACTGCTCAACGACCTGCGCCTGCGCGACCGCCGCGGTGTACTGAAAGACATACTGGAAAACGCCCTGCCCACAACGATGCAGGACGTGGTCATCGTGTTCGTCACCGTGAGCGGCCAGCGCGAAGGCCGGCTGATGCAGGAGACCTACGCCCACAAGGTATACAGCCACGTGGTCGGGGGCGTGCTGCGCAGTGCGATCCAGATCACCACGGCGGCTGGTATTTGCACGGTGCTGGATTTGCTGGCTAACGGGCGTTTGCCTGCGCAGGGGTTTGTGCGGCAGGAGGATATTGCTTTGGGGGATTTTCTGGGGAACCGGTTTGGTGGGGCTTATGCGCCTTTGGTGGAGCGGGCTGCGGCTTGAGGGTTGATTTTTTGAAAACCAGGCGTTGCGGTTAATGGGGGCGAGCGGTAGCAGCTATTGAATTGATAGCGGCTTCTTTTTGGGTTGTTGTTGGTTYGATGGGGGCGGTCTTTGCTGAGGGCGGTTGGCCGGGGGTTGCCCGGCATGCAACTCACTTTCTTTTGCATCGCCAAAAGAAAGTAAGCAAAGAAAAGGCGACCCTGGTTCCTGCGTCCCTTCGCTTCGCTGCGGGCAACCTGCGGTGCTCGGTCCAGCCGGGGTCAAAAACAACTCGCTTCGCTCAAACAAGTTTTTGCCCTGATCCGTCTGGCCCTGTGCTCCTCGGCGCATCCACAAGGGGTTGGGGAAGGAATACCTAACAGCCGAATACCGGAAGAAACAAGGACTCGCCATGGCGAGTCCTTGTCGGTATTGGAGCTGGCATTTGTCTTCGGTTCCCGCACCCGATTGCCCCTTCCCTTCTGTCTGCGCCGAGGAGCGCAGGTTCAGGCGGATCAGGGATCGCGATTGTCTGAGCGAAGCGAGTTCGAGCGAGACCCCGCCTGAACCGAGCACCGCAGGTTGCCCCGTAGCGAAGCGAAGGGGTCGCAGACAGCAGGGTCGCCTTTTCTTTGGTGACTTTCTTTTGGCGAAGCAAAAGAAAGTTACTTGCCGCCGGGCAACCCCCGGCCAGCCGCCCTCAGCATCTATGATCTGCGTGAAACACGCCACCGTGGTTGAACATCAATTCCACACGCCATGAATATTTCACACACCGTCTGCCGGATTTTCTTTTCGGCAGCAATAACGGCTTTGTCTGCAGGGTGCTATGCCCAGTCAATGCTGTCTGAGGTTTCTCAAAAAAACCTTGAAGCCAATGTGGAACTGTTCGCCAAGTCCTATTACCTCGGCACCGGCGCTGGCCACTTTGTCACCAGCGTAAGCCCGGTCGATACCGAAAATGCTGTGGCGGTCGTCGGTGAGGTCGGAGATTTCGGGCGAGATCCCAATGCCTATACGGTTTATCTCAAACTCATCCAGCAAAAATGGCGAGTTGTCAGAATCGAGTTTGTGTACCGCGATACTGGCAAGAAGACTTCACAACAGGTATTGCCACCTTTTCCCTATCCCGGCTGGAGAAAAGACGCGCCTTGAGCCCGGTTGTGCGCCTCAGTCCTCAGGCGCAATCATCTCCGCATACTCATAAAGCGCCTCAAGCACCGCCTGCCCCTTCTCATCTGCCGTCTCCGCCAACACATCAATCTCGGCAAACAGCGCATCCACATTGCGTGCCCCGCCCTCACCCTCCAGCAGGCGCGCAGCGCGATGCGCTTCCCAGCGTTCGGCGTCTTCGGGCGACAGGGTTTCGGCAAAGTTGCGCGCCCGGTAGCGAAACACCAGTTCCCCGAGGCGTTCATCGTCGAAGCCGATGCGGGCATGGGCCAACTCGGCAGGGGACAAGGCGCGCAGCTGGTTGAGCCTGCGCCGGTCGATGTTGTTGATGAAACCACCGTACAGGTCTTCATCGACATCCGGCGTGGGCTCTTTGGGCCGCTGGAAGACTTCGGGCCAGAGGGCGCTCATGTCGGGCAGGCCGGCGGCTTTTTTGGCGTTGGCCAGCGCAGCGGGGATATCTACATTCCATTTGGCCGCCATCTCCGGCGACAGCGTGGCGAGCTTGCGCACGACCATGGGTGACTTGTTCAGGTGAACCGATTTGATGGGCAGGCGCAGCACGCCTTCGGGCAGCTCGGCTGATTTACTGAAGAGGCGTTGCCGCAGCGTGGCAACGTCGAGCAAAGGCAGCTCACTTGGGTCTTGCGACAGGTCCCAGGCCAGCAGCTCGTTCTTGTTCGTCGGATGCGTTGCCAGCGGCCACATGACGGCCAGGCAGCCGCGCTCTGGCGGGAACATGCCCGAGACATGCAAAAACGGCTGGGCCGTTTGCGGGCTGGTGGGCAGGCCGAGCTCCGCGGCCACGCGGTCCTTCTTGTGCAGGCCCAGGCAAAAGTCGAAAAGCTTGGGTTGCGCCTTGCGGATCAGGCGGGCCAGCGCGATGGTGGCGCGCACGTCAGACAGGGCGTCGTGCGCCGACTCGTGCATCAGGCCGTTGGCACGCGCCAGGTCTTCGAGCTTGAAGCTGGGGCGAACGGCGCTGGCGTCGTCCGGTCTGCGTTCGTCGGGCTTGAGCGGCCAGGCGATGCCTTCGGGCCGCAGCGCATAGGCCATGCGCACGACATCGAGCAGATCCCAGCGGCCGCAGTCGTTTTGCCATTCGCGCGCATACGGGTCAATGAGGTTGCGCCAGAACATGTAGCGCGTGACTTCGTCGTCGAAGCGGATGGTGTTGTAGCCCACGCCGATCGTGCCCGGCTCGGCCAGAACGGCTTCGATCTGCGCGGCGAATTCGTGCTCGGCCACGCCACGCTCCATGCACAACTGGGGGGTAATGCCGGTGAGCAGGCAGGACTCTGGATTGGGCAGGTAGTCGTTGGCCGGCTTGCAATAAATCATCAGCGGCTCGCCGATTTCGTTGAGCTCGGCGTCGGTGCGAATGCCGGCGAACTGCGCGGGCCGGTCGCGGCGCGGGTTGATGCCGAAGGTTTCGTAGTCGTGCCAGAGGAAGGTGTGGGGCATGAAGAACTCGAAGTAGGTAATTAGAGCAAGGGTGAAAACAGCCGCGCCGTGGCGTCGAGCAGGCGCATCAAAAAGTTCTGGGGGCGATGTGCGCGCACGGGCGCGGCGCTGAGCAGGTCGGTTTCAAACTGCGCAGCGAGCGGCCCTGCCAGCGCGGGGCCGTAGACCACGGCCATCACTTCGAAGTTGAGGCGAAAGCTGCGGTTGTCGAAATTGGCGGTGCCGACCATGGCACAGCTGTCGTCGACGACCAGTGTTTTGGAGTGCAGCATGCGGGCCTTGTACTCCCAGACCTTGACGCCAGCGGCGATCAGTTCGTCGAAGTAGGAGCGCGCCGCGGCGCTGACGACAAAGCTGTCGCTGCGGCGCGGCACCAGCAGGCGCACGTCGACGCCGCGCAGCGCAGCGCTGGTCAGCGCCATCAGCGCGGGTTCTCCCGGCACAAAGTAAGGCGTGGTCAACCAGGCGCGCTGGGTGGAGGCATTGATGGCGGCCAGGTGCATGCGGTGAATCGGCTCCAGCATGTTGTCGGGCCCGCTGGTCACAAACTGCACCGGAATGTCGCCGGCTTCTTCGTCAGGCACCAGGAGGGGCAGCAGGTGCGGAAGGGTCCCGTCCGTGTCGGCTATCGATTCGCCGGTGGCATAGGTCCAGTCTTCCAGGAAGGTGGTCTGCAGCCATCGCACCGCGCTGCCTTCAATGCGCAGGTGCACATCATGGTAGGCATCGGCGCGGGTGCGCCGGTCTTCTTCATCGGTGATGTTGACGCCGCCCGTGAAGCCGACACGGCCGTCGCAGACGACAATCTTGCGGTGGGTGCGGTAGTTGGTCACCGGGCGCAGGCGGCGGCCTATGCGGGTATCGTGAAAGAATGCAACCTCGACGCCCGCGGTCTCCAGCGGTGCCAGAAACCGGCTCCCAAGCCGCTTGGAGCCGAGCGCATCGACCAGCAGCCGCACCTTGACGCCCTGCTCGGCCCTTTCGGCCAGCAAGTCGCGCAGGGCAGTGCCGATGCGGTCGGGTTCAAAAATATAGTACTCGAGGTGCACATGATGGCGGGCGTCGCGGATCGCCTGGAAGATGCTGTCGAAGGTATGCGCCCCGCCTGAAAGCAGCTGGACGCCTGTGGCACTGGACACCGGAAGGCCGCAGGCGGCGGTTCCCAGGGCGGTCATCTGCCGCAGCGCCGGAGGTGCTCTTTCGGCCACGCCCTGCAACTGGGCCAGATCGGCATCGCCACGCGCACCGGCGCGGCTGCGCAGCCGCTTGAGGCGCTGCTTTTTGAGGCGCTGGGGACCGAGGAAGTAGTAAATCACGAAGCCGGCAAACGGCAGCAGGGCCAGCGACAGGATCCAGCTCATGGTGGAGACCGGCGCGCGCTTTTGCATCACGATCCAGACCGACAGCACTGCAATGTAGGCACTCCAGACCAGGGAGAGGCCGGTTTTCCATTCTGAGCTGAGTTCGGGAAGGGTCAAAGCGGGGTGTCTCTGGGGTTGGGGCGCGGGCGAAATGAAAAAAGGCCGATAGCGTGATGCTAGCGGCCTTTTTTGGGTGCGCGGAAACTATCCGCGCCGCTGGATCGGCTCGATCAGCGAATGGTCAGTTGGTTTCTGCCGCTTCGGCTTCCGGCTTGGCTTTACCTTCCTTCTTCGGCAGCGGCTGGATGTCGAGCTGGACTTCTCCGGTCTCAACGCCCTTCTCGTCCGTCGTGACCTTCATGTCCACCGTCAGGCGGCCACCGTCGGTCAGCCGGCCAAACAGCAGCTCGTCGGCCAGCGCACGGCGGATCGTGTCCTGGATCAGGCGCTGCATCGGGCGGGCGCCCATCAGCGGATCAAAGCCCTTCTTGCCGAGGTACTTGCGCAGCGTATCGGTGAAGGTGACTTCCACCTTCTTCTCGGCCAGTTGCGTTTCGAGCTGCAGCAGGAATTTGTCGACCACGCGCAGGATGACGGTTTCGTCCAGCGCCTTGAAGCTGACAGTCGCGTCCAGGCGGTTGCGGAACTCGGGCGTAAACAGGCGCTTGATGTCGGCCATCTCGTCGCCGGACTCGCGCGGGTTGGTAAAGCCAATGGTCGCCTTGTTCATCGTCTCGGCACCGGCGTTGGTGGTCATGACGATGATGACGTTGCGGAAATCGGCCTTGCGCCCGTTGTTGTCCGTCAGCGTGCCGTGGTCCATGACCTGCAGCAACACGTTGAAGATGTCCGGGTGCGCCTTTTCGATCTCGTCAAGCAGCAGCACGGCGTGCGGCTTCTTCGTGATGGCCTCAGTCAGCAAGCCACCCTGGTCAAAACCGACGTAACCCGGAGGCGCGCCAATCAGGCGGCTCACGGCATGGCGTTCCATGTACTCGGACATGTCGAAGCGGATCAACTCGATGCCCATGATGTAGGCCAGTTGCTTGGCAGCTTCCGTCTTGCCGACGCCAGTGGGGCCGGAGAACAGGAAGGAGCCAATCGGCTTGTCGTCCTTGCCCAGGCCGGAGCGCGCCATCTTGACGGCAGAGGCCAGCACTTCAAGGGCCTTGTCCTGGCCGAAGACCACGCTTTTCAGGTCCCGCTCGAGCGTCTGCAGCTTGCCGCGGTCGTCGTTGGAGACATTGGCGGGCGGGATGCGGGCGATCTTGGCCACGATCTCTTCGACCTCGGCCTTGGTGATGATCTTCTTGCGCTTGGACGCAGGCAGGATGCGCTGGGCAGCGCCGGCTTCATCGATCACGTCAATGGCTTTGTCGGGCAGATGGCGATCGTTGATGTACTTGGCGCTGAGCTCGGCGGCAGCCTGCAGGGCAGCCACGGCGTACTTGACGCTGTGGTGCTCTTCAAAGCGCGACTTCAGGCCCTTGAGGATGTCGACCGTTTCCTGCACGGTCGGCTCGACCACATCGACCTTCTGGAAGCGGCGCGACAGGGCCGCATCTTTTTCGAAGATACCGCGGTATTCGGTGAAGGTGGTCGCGCCGATGCACTTGAGCTGGCCGCTGGACAGCGCCGGCTTGAGCAGGTTGGACGCATCCAGCGTACCGCCCGAGGCCGCACCGGCACCGATCAGGGTGTGGATTTCGTCGATGAACAGGATGCCGTTGGGCTTGTCCTTCAATGCCTTGAGCACGCCCTTCAGGCGTTGTTCGAAGTCACCGCGGTACTTGGTGCCGGCCAGCAATGCGCCCATGTCGAGCGAGTACACATTGGCTTCGGCCAGGATCTCGGGTACGTCTTTTTGCGTGATGCGCCAGGCCAGGCCCTCGGCAATCGCGGTTTTACCCACACCGGCCTCACCGACCAGCAGCGGGTTGTTCTTGCGGCGGCGGCAGAGAATCTGAATGACGCGCTCGACTTCATACTGGCGGCCGATCAGCGGATCGATCTTGCCGTCCTTGGCGAGCTGGTTCAGGTTGACGGTGAATTGTTCAAGCGGTGAGGCTTTTTCGTTCTTCTCGCCGCCCTCTTCGTTCTCGGCGGCGCTCTCGCCGGCCTTGGCTGGCTCGGGTGGATCGCTCTTCTTGATGCCGTGCGCGATGAAATTCACCACGTCCAGGCGGGTTACGCCCTGCTGGTGGAGGTAATACACGGCGTGGGAGTCTTTTTCACCAAAAATGGCGACCAGCACATTGGCGCCGGTGACTTCCTTCTTGCCATTGCCGGTGGACTGCACGTGCATGATGGCGCGCTGGATCACGCGCTGGAAGCCCAGCGTGGGCTGCGTGTCGACATCGTCGGTGCCGGCGACCTGCGGGGTGTTGTCCTTGATGAAATTGGCCAACGACTTGCGCAAGTCGTCCACATTGGCTGAGCAGGCGCGCAATACCTCGGCTGCACTGGGGTTGTCCAGCAAGGCAAGCAAGAGATGCTCAACGGTGATGAACTCGTGGCGCTGCTGACGCGCCTCGACAAACGCCATGTGCAAGCTGACTTCTAGTTCCTGGGCAATCATTGATCTTCCTTTCGGCTTGCTTGGGTTAACTCTACTGACTTATGAAGGGAATATTGGCCGGATTTACGATTATTCAATGGGCTCACTGACACACTGCAGCGGATGGCCGTTTTTCCGGGCAGCTTCGGTGACCTGGTCCACCTTGGTCGCCGCTACGTCCCTGGAAAACACGCCACAGACACCTTTGCCGTCCAGATGGATCTTCAGCATGATCTGCGTGGCGGTGTCATGGTCCTTGTTGAAAAACTCCTGGATCACCACCACCACGAACTCCATGGGGGTGTAGTCGTCGTTGAGCAGGACCACCTGGTACATCTGCGGGGGCTTGGTCTTTTGCGGCCGGCGCTCCAATACGACCGACTCTCCCCCATTGCCGTTATCGGGCTTGATAGCCGGGACTGGGGGCTGCACCGGAGAGTTAGGGGATTTTGGAGACTTGGTTGCMATGGAATTCATTCTAGCCACCGATGTAGTCCAGTGCGCCTGATAGGGAAATTGGTGGCGGGAACGCGACATTCAAGCGTGATTTTTTTCCTTTTCCGTGGCCAAGAAAAAAACCGCCGCGGGATTGCTCCCGGGCGGTTCTCGGAAAAACCGGCTGAGCCAGCTTTACATGTGGTCGATCATGACCTGGCCAAAGCCGGAGCAGCTGACCTGGGTTGCGCCTTCCATGAGGCGGGCGAAGTCATAAGTGACCTTCTTGGAGTCGATGGATTTTTCCATCGAGCTGATGATCAGGTCGGCAGCCTTGGTCCAACCCATGTGGCGCAGCATCATTTCGGCCGAGAGGATCTCGGAGCCGGGGTTCACGTAGTCTTTGCCAGCATACTTGGGCGCAGTACCGTGGGTGGCTTCAAACATGGCGACGGTGTCGCTCAGGTTGGCGCCGGGGGCGATGCCGATGCCGCCGACCTGGGCAGCCAGCGCGTCGGACACGTAGTCGCCGTTCAGGTTCAGGGTGGCGATCACGCTGTATTCAGCGGGACGCAGCAGGATCTGCTGCAGGAAAGCATCGGCGATGCTGTCCTTGACGGTGATTTCCTTGCCGGTCTTGGGGTTCTTGAACTTCATCCATGGGCCGCCGTCAATTTCCACGGCGCCGAATTCCTTCTTGGCCAGGGCATAAGCCCAGTCACGGAAGCCGCCTTCGGTGAACTTCATGATGTTGCCCTTGTGCACGATGGTCACGCTGGGCTTGTCGTTGTCGATGGCGTACTGGATGGCCTTGCGCACCAGGCGCTCGGTGCCTTCGCTGGAAACCGGCTTGATGCCGATGCCGGAGGTGTTCGGGAAGCGAATCTTCTTGACGCCCATCTCGTCCTGCAGGAACTTGATGAGTTTTTTGGCCTTGTCGCTGCCGGACTCGAACTCGATACCGGCGTAGATGTCTTCCGAGTTTTCGCGGAAGATGACCATGTGGGTCTTTTCAGGCTCTTTGACGGGCGAAGGAACGCCCTTGAAATACTGGATGGGGCGCAGGCAGACGTAAAGATCCAGCTCCTGGCGCAACGCCACGTTCAGGCTGCGGATGCCGCCGCCCACAGGGGTCGTCAGCGGACCCTTGATCGACACGACGTAGTCACGAACAGCGTGCAGGGTTTCTTCTGGCAGCCAGACGTCCGGGCCATAGACCTTGGTGGACTTTTCACCGGCAAACACTTCCATCCAGTGGATCTTTTTCTTGCCGCCGTAGGCTTTGGCAACAGCAGCATCAACCACTTTCAGCATCACCGGCGTAATGTCTGCGCCGGTGCCGTCGCCTTCAATGAACGGAATGATGGGTTCGTCAGGTACGTTCAACGAGTTGTCGGCATTGACAGTGATTTTTTGGCCTTGGGAAGGCACCTTGATGTGCTGATACATGAACAAAAGTCTCCGGTAAGCGCAAGGCGTCCAAGGGCACGCCACGCAACAGTTAGGTAAAAACCCCTAAATTCTAGCCGTAAAACCGTACAGCAAAAGAATTTGGGGGCATCGTGTCAACGGCTTTGGAACCGGCCTCGTTACGGTAGGGCCTCCGAGAAGTTCGGGGTATTTTTTCCAATAACGTTATCAAAGGAAATTCCAAATGAACAAAATCCTCGCTGCTTTGATCGCTGGCCTCTTCGCTGCTGGTGCTTTCGCACAAGCTTCCGCTCCTGCGGCTACCCCAGCCAAGCCAGCTGTTGCCGCAACGCCAGCCGCTCCTGCTGCAAAAGCAGAAGCCAAAGCTGAAGCAAAGCCAGCCAAAATGACCAAAGAAGAAAAAGCTGCTGCCAAGGCCGCAAAGAAAGAAAAAGCTGCTGCTGACAAGAAAGCAAAAGCTGAAGCCGCTGCAGCCAAGAAAGCCGAAGCTGCTGCCGCCAAAAAAGCAAAAGCTGAAGCCAAGAAGTAATTCCTGGTGACTTCGGTCAAAATGCCCGCCGCGTGCGGGCATTTTTTATGCGCGTCGTTTATGCTGGCCGATCAACTTCATGCGTGGTGACTCTATGTTTTTCGAACCCGGTACTGTCTTTTTTCGTGGGGCGTTCAAGGGCCTCACCCAGATGCTGGCTGTTGCCGCCTTGTTCGTGCCCCTGGGTGCTTCGGCGCAGGACGGCCCCCAGATGAATTTACAGCGCGTCAAGCTGTCGGCCGGCATGCACCTGATTGAGGCACAGGTGGCCCTCACGCCGGAACAGCGGCAAATCGGCCTGATGTTCCGCAAGGAAATGCCGCAACAGGAAGGCATGATTTTTATCTTCGAGCAGCCAGCCCAGCAGTGCTTCTGGATGAAAAACACCTTGCTGCCACTGACCGCCGCCTTTGTGGCGGATGACGGCACCATCGTGAACCTCGCCGACATGAAACCTCAAACCACAGACCCACACTGCTCTGCCCAACCCGTGCGCTTTGTCCTGGAAATGAACAAGGGCTGGTTTGCGCGAAAACGCATCAAGGCCGGCAGCAAACTGGGCGGCCCGATTTTCGAGGCGAAGCGCTGATTTCTCGCTTTTAAAACAAAAAAAGCCGACTCATGTCGGCTTTTTCGTGGGCGAAGGCTTCTCGCCTCAGGCGAAGTTGGCCTCGGCAAAACTCCAGTTCACCAGATTGGAGAGGAAGGTTTCGACAAATTTCGGACGCAGGTTGCGGTAGTCGATGTAGTAGGCATGCTCCCAGACATCCACCGTCAGCAGGGCCTTGTCGGCGGTGGTGAGAGGGGTACCTGCCGGGCCGGTGTTGACAATATCAACCGTACCGTCGGCTTTTTTGACAAGCCACGTCCAGCCGGAACCGAAATTGCCAACGGCTGACTTGACGAAAGCCTCTTTGAACGCAGCATAAGAGCCAAACTTGGCGTTGATGGCTGCAGCCAGCGCGCCGCCAGGTTCGCCGCCGCCGGCCGGTTTCATGCAGCTCCAGAAGAAGGTGTGGTTCCAGATCTGGGCCGCATTGTTGTACACACCGCCACTGGATTTCTTGACGATCTCTTCGAGCGTCATGGCTTCAAACTCAGTGCCTTTTTGCAGGTTGTTGAGGTTCACCACGTAAGCATTGTGGTGCTTACCATGGTGGTATTCAAAGGCTTCCTGGCTGTAATGCGGCGCCAGGGCGTCGATCGGGTACGGTAGCGGGGGGAGTTTGTGTTCCATGATTTTTTCCTCGTGGTGATGAATAAACTGCTTTTAACGATGTCATTGTAAAAACTAAATCAGCCTGCGCGCAGAAACCGTCAAATCGACCTCGCCGTCGGCAAGGGTAGCGCGTACGGGTTGCCCTATGTGTGTATTTTCCTGGCTGGTAATGGGCTGCCCATGAAGGTCGGCAAGCCAGGCATAACCGCGCTTCAGGACCAGTTTGGGATCCAGTAATTCAAGCCGCAACTGTGCGCGCTCGACGCGCTGCCGACCTCGTTGCAGGCTGCCTTGCACTTCGTGCGGAAAATCGCTGCCCAAGACCTGCAGCCTGCGCCGTTCGTGCTGCAGTGCCGAACGCGCCGCATGGCTCAGGCTCTGGCCGAGCCCGGCCAGACGGGCATGCTGCCTGGTAACCAGATGCGACGGCCGGGTGATTCGCGAAGCCGCCCAGTCCAGGCGCTGGTTGTGCGACTCCAGCTGGCGGTCTACACCGTTTTGCAGCCGCGACAGAGCCAGGTCCAGCGCACCCAGCCAGACAGCCTGGGGCTGCGCGCAGAGTTCTGCCGCGGCGGTCGGCGTGGGCGCACGCACGTCAGCGCAAAAATCAGCGATCGTGAAGTCGGTTTCATGTCCCACCCCGCTGATCACTGGCATGGGCGATTCCACCAGGGTTCGGGCGAGTTGCTCATCATTAAAAGCCCACAGGTCTTCCATAGCACCGCCGCCGCGTACCAACAGCAAGACATCCACGCGGTCCTGGGATCGCCGCTGATAGGCTTTGAGCAAAGCGGCGCGCAATTCGCCGGCTGCCTGGCTGCCCTGTACGCTGGCAGGATAGATAACCACGGGAATATGTGGCACACGGCGCTGCAAAGCACTCATGACATCGTGCAAGGCGGCGGCACCCAGCGAAGTCACCACACCAATGGCGCGGGGCAGCAAAGGCAAAGGCCTTTTACGGCCCTGGTCGAAAAGACCCTCAGCTTCAAGTCTGGCCTTGAGCAGCAGGAACTGTTCAAAAAGGTTGCCCTGGCCCGCCTGGCGCATGGACTCCACCACCAGTTGCAACTCACCGCGCGGCTCATAAACACCCAGCCGTCCCCGCAACTCCACCAATTGGCCGTCGCGCGGGGAAAAATCGAGCATCGTGGCAGCGCGGCGAAACATGGCGCAGCGAACCTGCCCCTGTTCATCCTTGAGTGAAAAATAGCAGTGGCCGCTGGCCGCACGCGAAAAACCGCTGATCTCACCCTGCACCGCGACGGGGTTAAACCGGGCTTCAAGGCTGTCTGAAATAGCCCTCAGCAAAGACCCGACGGGCCATACCCGAATGCCCGCGTCGCGCGCTCCCGCTTGCGGCTTCCCCGAAGGAGTCGATGCATCAAACACGCCTAAACCCCTTGGCAATCCGGGTGTAATACTCCACAGAGAGCCGCCCTTCAAGGCTCAACCCCCTGGTTTCCCGCGGATATCGAGATAAATTCGTGTAACTCATTGATTTTGAATAACTTAATTCTGCTCAAAATTTCATCGTTCTGTCACATGCACGATTTGGCGCGGCTTGGAGGCCGCTGTGCCTCCACTTGCTAACAAAGTTATCCACAGCTTCTGTGGGCTACGTCCGACACGCGATGACGTTGCGAACATTTAACAGATCAGGCTCGGCTGCAACGAGATGGCAGTTTCTGTAAGCCATAATCCACCACAACTTACTGCCTGGAGATGTGCATTGTTTTCGATCATACAAGCCGCAGGTTGGCCGATTTGGCCCCTGGTTGCCTGCTCTGTCTTGGCCCTTGCTCTGGTTATCGAGCGTTTTACCAGCCTAAAAATCCGAAAAATCGCCCCCGCCAAGCTGCTTGACGAAGCCATCACCGTCTCCCGCGCCTCCGTCCCCTCCCCCGATGTGGTGGCGCAACTTGAACAGAATTCGCTGCTCGGCGAAGTGCTTGCCAGCGGTTTTCGTGCGCTGAACACCAATCCACGGATCAGCGAAGATGACCTGCGTTCCACGCTGGAAGGCGCGGGACGCAAGGCGGCCCACAAGCTGGAGCGCTACCTGGCAGCCCTGGCAACCATCGCCTCTGCCGCGCCCTTACTCGGTCTGCTGGGTACCGTCATCGGCATGATCGAGATTTTCGGCTCGCAGGCAGGTGGCGGAGGTGTGAGCAATGCCGCCGGCGGCAACCCTGCCCAGTTGGCGCAAGGCATCTCGATTGCGCTCTACAACACGGCTTTCGGCCTGATGGTGGCCATTCCCTCGCTGATTTTCTGGCGCTATTTCCGGGCGCGAGTGGACGGATATCTGCTGACGATGGAGCTGGCGGCCGAGCGTTTTGTACGCCACCTCAATACCCTCAGAAAATGAACTTTCGCCCCCATCCTCATGACGAGCCGGAGATCAACCTGATCCCCTTCATCGATGTGCTGCTCGTGGTGCTGATCTTCCTGATGCTGTCCACCACCTATAGCAAGTTCACCGAACTTCAGGTCAAGCTGCCGATCGCCAACGCCGAACAACAGCGCGACTATCCCAAGGAAGTCATCGTCGCCGTGAGCAGCGACGGTCGCTACATGGTCAACAAGACTTTGGTGGAAGGCCGTGGCATCGAAGTGCTGGGAGCCGCGCTTGCCGAAGCAGCGAAAGCCGGCAAGGAAAGCGTCATCATCATCAGCGCCGATGCCAACGCCACACATCAAGCCGTCATCACCGTCATGGAGGCCGCACGCCGCCAGGGGCTGACGCAAATCACATTTGCAACGCAAAGCGCCGCAACGGCCGGGGCCAGATAGGCCGGGGCCGGTTGCCCATTCCATGCAGCCTTCGCGGCGAAATGGCAGTCATCACGTGAAACAGATTTTGCAGAATGCCTGGCACAGACGGGGTTGGCTGGCATGCCTGCTCTGGCCGCTTGCCCAGGTCTATGGCCTGGTCGTGCGGCTGCGGTGGGTGCTGTATCGCCGTCACATTCTCCGGTCCGAACATTTTGGCGTTCCGGTGGTCGTGGTCGGAAACGTCATCGCCGGCGGCGCCGGAAAAACACCGCTGGTGATTGCCCTGGTGAAACATCTGCAGGCGCAACAGGTACTGGTAGGGGTGGTGTCCCGCGGTTACGGAAGGCACGGCACCGACTGCCTGGAGGTGATCCCCGGCGCATCCCCTCATCTCTCAGGCGACGAGCCGGCCCTTATCAAGCGTGCAACGGGTGCGCCTGTTTTTGTTGCCGGCAAGCGTGTAGACGCCGTGCGTGCATTGCTTGCCGCATATCCGGGCACGGCTGTAGTCGTGTGTGACGACGGGCTGCAACACTACGCCCTGCAACGCGATATCGAGATTGCCGTGTTCGACGACCGAGGTGTGGGGAACGGTTGGCTGCTACCGGCAGGCCCGTTGCGTGAGCCCTGGCCCGCACGCGAACGGGTTGGCTTGAATTTTGTGCTGCACACCGGGCAAAAACCGGCATTTGAAGGGTTTGTTTCCAGTCGCAAACTGGGCAACGAAGCTTATTCCGGCCGGGGCGAACCGGTCGCGCTAACGAGCCTGCGGGGCCGGCCTCTGGCGGCACTTGCGGGCATAGCCAACCCTGAAGCATTTTTCGGAATGCTGAGGGAAACCGGCCTGACGCTGCAGGCCACAACTGCCCTGCCCGACCACCATGACTTCACCGATCAAGACCTGGAGGCGGAGGCGCTCAAAGGGCGTGTGGTGCTGTGCACTGAAAAAGACGCTGTCAAGCTTTTTGCCCTGCAGGGCACGTCACAAAGGGAGGTTCTGGCCGTGCCTTTGGTGTTTACGCCCGAACCAGCGTTCTTTGCCGCACTCGATGCCCGGCTGGCCCCTTTGATTTCTCCCTTACCATCAGGCCATGGACACCAAACTGCTTGAACTGCTGGTCTGCCCTGTGACCAAAGGCCCGCTCGACTACGACCGGGAAAAACAGGAACTTGTTTCCCGCAGCGCCCGCCTCGCGTACCCGGTGCGCGACGGGCTTCCCGTGCTGCTGGAAAGCGAAGCGCGGACCTTGACCGACGAAGAGCTCGGCCTGTGAACGGGTCCTTGAAAAACACAGGCAAGACCCCGAAAGCATGAGCTTCACCGTCCTCATTCCGGCCAGGCTGGCCTCTACACGCCTGCCCAACAAGCCGCTCGCCGACATCGGCGGCGCACCCATGGTCGTGCGTGTGGCGCAGCGCGCGATGCAGAGCACTGCCCTGCGCACCGTCGTCGCAACCGACAGCAACGAAATCATCGAAAAATGCGCGTCTTTCGGCATCGCCGCCGTGCTCACCCGGGAAGACCATCCCAGCGGCAGCGACCGGCTCGCGGAAGCCTGCAGCGTGCTGGGACTCGCGGACGACGACATTGTGGTGAACGTGCAAGGTGACGAGCCGCTGATTGACCCGGCCTTGATCGACGCGGTCGCACGCCTGCTCATCGAGCGCCCGGACTGCGCCATGAGCACGGCGGCGCATGCCATCCAGCAGCTGGCCGACCTGAACAACCCCAATGTGGTCAAGGTTGTGCTTGATGCGCGCCATACGGCCCTTTACTTCAGCCGCTCACCCATTCCGGCCGCGCGCGACTTTACCGGCAAGGCGTGGTGGGAGGCCGGCAGCAGCCTGCCCCGGCCACTCCGGCACGTAGGCATTTACGGCTATCGGGTGGGATTTCTGCGGGAGTTCCCGCGCCTTCCCCAGTCGCCACTCGAGCAACTGGAGTGCCTTGAGCAACTCCGGGCGCTGTGGCACGGCCATCGCATCGCCGTGCACATCACCAGCGACGTGCCTGGGCCGGGCGTTGACACGCCGGAAGACCTGGACCTCGCCCGCAAGCTGTTTTCCTGACCTGCCCTCCCCGGCATGACGCGGGCTCGTAAGTTGCTGTCAGGGGTGCATGCTATCCTTGGGAAAAACACAAGTGTGAGGCCTGCAGGGCGTGCCGGCAGCCCTCCATACCTGTCAAGCAGCCCCTGCGGAAACCGGCCGGCGGTTCGGGCTGACTTCAAGAATTCATAAAATCCGAGGACATCCATGAGACTGATTTTGTTGGGCGCGCCTGGCGCGGGCAAAGGGACGCAAGCGACCTTCATCTGCCAGAAGTACGGCATTCCCCAGATTTCCACCGGCGACATGCTTCGTGCGGCCGTCAAAGCCGGCACGCAGCTGGGCATTGAAGCCAAAAAAATCATGGACTCGGGTGCACTGGTCAGCGACGACCTGATCATCAATTTAGTCAAAGAGCGCATTGCCCAGCCCGACTGCGCCAAGGGCTTTCTGTTTGACGGCTTTCCGCGCACCATTCCGCAGGCCGACGCCATGAAGTCTGCCGGCGTCAAGCTGGATTACGTTCTTGAAATCGACGTACCATTCGACGCCATCATCGAGCGCATGAGCGGACGCCGTTCGCACCCCGCCTCAGGCCGCACCTATCACGTCAAGTTCAATCCGCCCAAGGTCGAAGGCAAAGACGATGTGACCGGCGAGCCGCTGATCCAGCGCGATGACGACAAGGAAGAAACCGTCCGCAAGCGCCTGGAGGTTTACAGCGCGCAGACCCGTCCGCTGGTTGAGTACTACTCCAGCTGGGCAAAGTCAGAGCCTGAACTGGCCCCAAAATACCGTGCCATCAGCGGCATGGGCGGTGTTGACGAGATCACCGCCCGCGCGTTCAAAGCGCTGGCGGGCTGAATCGAGCCTCCAGCGAGTCCATCTGCACCCCAAAGCCGTCAGTCTGACGGCTTTTTTCATTCCAGTTCCCGGCAGACTGAAATCGGAAGGCAGGGTTCAGCTTTGCGCCAACAGCTCGAGCATCATCGCTATTCTCGCCTTCACGGGGCTCAGCCCCTGCGAATCAGAAAACAGATCCCCGGGTGTGGGCAAGACACGACCATTGAGGCACCTTGTCGACCGGACGACCCGCACCCCCGCAGACCGCGCGCGAAGCAAGGCCGCCTCCAGCGCATGGTGCAAGGTGCCATTACCCGTGGCGGCAACTACAAGCCCCTGAACACCCTGCGCCAGCAACGCGTCCACGACCGCACCACTGGCGCCGGCATGGTTCATGACGATCTCAACGTGCGGCCACTGGACCGGAACCACGGAGTTCGCTATTATTTTAATAGCTGCTTGCGCTCGTTCTACATGGGTTTCAGGCCAATTTCGCATTAACCTGAGGAATCCTTCCTCCACATAGCCAATCGGCCCCGCATCACCAGAGTCAAAGGCGTCAACCTTGTAGGTATGCACTTTCTGCACGTCCAGCGCGCTGTGGATGGTTCCGGCGCACACCGCAACCACACCCCTCGCCCCCGCATGACGCGCCGCCGCCATGGCATCCAGCATGTTCTGGGGGCCGTCAGGCACCAGCGCCGTCGCGGGCCGCATGGCGCAGGTCAGCACCACAGGTTTATCGGGGCGGCACACCGCATGAAGGAAATATGCCGTCTCTTCCAGCGTGTCCGTTCCGTGCGTGATAACAATGCCCTGCACGTCCGGCTGGGCCAGAAAGTAATTGACCCGACTGGCCAGCTGCATCCATACCTCGAAGCTCATGTCCTTACTGTCGACCTGCGCGACCTGCTCGGTCATCAAGGGGCCGTACCTTGCCAAGGACGGGACCGCCACGACCAGCTGCTCAACGCCCACCTGGGCGGCGGTATAGCCGATGTTGTCCGACGCACTCGCAGCCTGCCCGGCAATCGTGCCGCCAGTGCCCAGAATCACAATATTTTGAGGATACATAAAACGTAAACTTGCAATCTTTTAAAAACTGGATGAAAATACAGTTACTGGATATTAAAACAGCTACAGCAACGTGCGTACCCAAAGCCAACAGGCAACAGGCAACAGGCAACAGGCAACAGGCAACAGGCAACAGGCAACAGGCAACAGGCAACAGGCAACAGGCAACAGGCAACAGGCAACAGGCAACAGGCAATACGCAAGCGGGCTGAAGTTGTGATTCAAGGAGCAACAGTGATGAGCACACTCGATAACTTTCCGCATTTTCCCTCTGAGGCTCCCAAGCTCACTGCGCGCCAGCAGCAAATTCTGGAATTGATCCAGAGCGCCATCGCGCGCACGGGCGCCCCGCCCACCCGTGCTGAAATCGCCGCTGAGCTTGGCTTTCGCTCTGCCAACGCCGCCGAGGAGCACTTGCAGGCACTGGCCCGCAAAGGCGTCATCGAGCTGGTCAGCGGGACTTCACGCGGCATACGTTTGCGCAATGACGCCCTTCGCAGCCTGAACGAATCCAGAATCAAACAGTTTTCCCTGCCGTTGCAAAGCCTGGCCCAACTCGCCCTACCTCTGGTGGGGCGGGTTGCTGCTGGCAGCCCGATTCTCGCGCAGGAACATGTCGAGCAAACCTATTATTTTGAAAGCAGCCTGTTTCAGCGCCAGCCCGACTACCTGCTCAAGGTTCGCGGCATGAGCATGCGGGACGCAGGCATCATGGATGGCGACCTGCTGGCCGTCAAGCAATCAAAGGAAGCCAAGAATGGTCAAATTGTCGTGGCCCGGCTGGGTGATGAAGTGACCGTCAAGCGCTTTCGCCGCAACAAGCACCTGATCGAACTTCTGCCCGAAAACCCGGACTTTAAAACCATTGTGGTCGAGCCCGGCGAGCCTTTCGAACTGGAAGGCCTGGCCGTCGGCCTCATTCGCAACACGATGCTGATGTAGGCAGTTCACCTGGCCACGCACCAGGTGGCGGGCGTTTGGCCGTTGTGATGGCCAACACCCTGGTGCCGGGGCCTTCCTGGCAATTTGCCAGTCTGCAATCCTGCCTGTGTAAACCTCTCTCATACAGGAGTTCATCATGGGAATCATCAGTTTTTCACATACACCAATGTCGTCAGTCCTGCTGGCACCCGTGCAGGCATTGGTGTCATTGTTTTTGCCGGCGCAGGGTATGGCTGGGGCAAGCCGTTTTTCCGCGCCAGCCGGCGCGCAGCCCAGATCTCACCAGCTTGCGCTACCCTTTGCTTCCGGCGATTTCGCGGCAATGCGCGGCCCGTCTGCCCGCGCCACTGGTACTCTTGCCGTCCAACGCTCTGTCAAGGCGTCCCGACCCAGCCGGCTGCGAGTTGTCCGTGAGTTTGACTCCAATGTCGGCCCAGCGTGCGCTGGCCGCATGGTGATATCCGGCCGCATGGCCGACGTCTGCGCGGAACTTGAGCGCATGAGCCAGCGAGAAACCTCTTTGAGATAACTGGTACGGCAAGCTTCCCACCAGAAGTTCAGCCCGGGCCTATGCGCTTTGCGGCGCCGTCTGGTGCGTTTCCTTGAGATACAAAATCCCCAGTCGGAAGTGACCCCGGCGGCAAGGAAGAAAAATCTTGCAGGCACAATATCGGCATGAATATTGTGATCCTCGACGACTATCAGGACGCGGTGCGGAAACTGAACTGCGCAGCCAAGCTGGAGGCCTACCCCGCCAAGGTCTATACCAACACCGTTAAAGGCATCGGCCAGCTGTCCGTCCGCCTCAAGGATGCCGATGTCATCGTCCTGATCCGGGAGAGAACCCAGCTCAACCGGCAAGTTATTGAAAAGCTGCCCAAACTCAAGCTGATTGCCCAGACAGGCCGTGTCGGAAGCCATATAGATGTCGCGGCTTGCACAGAACGCGGCATCGCGGTTGCCGAGGGCATTGGGTCTCCTACGGCACCCGCGGAGCTGACCTGGGCACTGGTGATGACCGCCATGCGCCGCATTCCGCACTATGTAGCCCACTTGAAGCATGGCGCCTGGCAGCAGGCAGGGCTCAAGTCAGCTTCGATGCCACCCAACTTCGGCATTGGCTCCGTCCTCAAGGGCAAGACATTGGGGGTATGGAGCTACGGGAAGATCGGGCAAATTGTGGCTGGCTACGGCAGGGCCTTCGGTATGCGTGTCGTCATTTGGGGCCGCGACGCATCACTGGAGCGGGCACAGGCCGATGGCTTTGAAGTCGCGGCCAGCAAAGCCGAATTCTTTGAGCAAAGCGATGTACTGAGCCTTCACCTGCGACTCAACGCAGAGACACGCGGTATCGTCACGCTGGAAGACCTGTCGCGCATGAAAACCACGTCCCTGCTGGTGAATACATCAAGGGCGGAGCTGATCGAGCCGGAAGCATTGATCGCCTCCCTCAATCGCGGGCGGCCCGGCCTGGCGGCCATCGATGTTTTTGAGTCGGAGCCCATCCTGCAAGGCCATGCGCTGCTCCGCCTGGAAAACTGCATTTGCACGCCGCATATTGGCTATGTTGAACAGGACAGCTATGAGCTGTACTTTGGCGCGGCGTTTGACAACGTCGTCAACTTCATCAAGGGCACGCCCACCAATATCGTCAACCCGGGGGCCTTGCAAGTACGGCGCTGATGTGACACGCCCAGCCTGATCAAGTGCGCGTAAACCCGGGATTCCCGGCGAGCCAGGCTCAAACTTCGCTCAAGTTTTCTGCGTCGGCCCCGAAGAATCCGGAAAGTCGAGGTCAAACTCGATGAGATTGTTGGCAGCGGCTTGCGGCGGCCGCGCACCAGCGTCGATCGATGGAAACGGGACCAGGTCCCCGCCCTCACCTGCACTCAAATCAATATCAAGGCCAAGCCGGGGGGAAGCGGGAGGCTGCGTCGGGTCGGTTGCACCTGCCACGGCAGGAGACGGCAAAGGCGCCACGATCTGGAACCGGGCTGACAGTGGCTGGATGCTGGTGGGTCCAAAGCCTGCAACGCTTGGGAGCGTATCCGGCATGGTCGGAATCGACGGTGCGTCCGATGGTTTTACCGGTGCTTCGGCGTCGCCGGGCGGCCGGCTAACAATCCTTTTTGCGATCGAGTGGAGGAGCAACAGCTCGCGGTAGGCGGCCAGGCTGAAGACCTCTCCCCGCGAATCCGGTTTGCGGAATATGGACTCTTCAAGTACGTCGAGTACCTTGGGCGTTGGCCAGAGGGCCTCAATCCGCGAGAGGGCCTCCGTGTAATACTCAAGATCGTGCGTATTCGCCGCGTATTCGTCGAATGGCGGCACCTTGGCATTGAACATCTTGTTGAAGTCTGTGCGCAACGCGTCGTAATCCTCCCGGCGTCCCAAGCTGTGATAGAGGTCAAACAGGTCGAGATAGACGAGCGCGCTTGTTTCCACGTTGTCCATGATGTGGTGGCGCAGAACATCTACCGCCTTGTCGGGCCGGCCGAGCGACAGGAAAAAATCGGCCTGTTGCTGCACATCAAACAGCTCTTCGGCATTCACAATCCGCGGCATGCTGCTGATACCGCTCAGGCTAGGCAGAAATTCCGAGGGGAATCTGGATTCGGCAACCCTTGGGCGCGCCACGGCGCTTGAAGCCGGCGTATTTTTCGGCGCATCGAGAAATGGTTCGCTGGGATCGAAATCAACCAGCGAATCGGGCATAGGCCCGGCGCTCACCGATTCAGCTTCTGAGGCCCTGCGCAAGAAGACCTTCCCGGTGTTACCCGTACCTTCAGTCACATAAGGCGCGCTGTCTTCGGCAAACCCTTTGCCCCACCATGATCCCCGGCTGACACGGCTTTGCTGTCGGCTACGTATCCATAGTGCCAGGATCGCAAGAAGGGAGGCGACCAGCAAGGCGTAAAGGGCGTATACGAGCCAGTTGTTATAGCGTTCACCGCGCGCCTGCTCAAGCTGGCCGCGCATTTCCATCACGGCTTTTTCGGTTTTCTGGCTTCGCGCGAGCATGCCGGCAACATCGGCTTCCAGGGATTTCAGGCGCTGGCTGTCGCGCACCATGTCTTGCGGCTGTGCATTAAGCGCCTGCCACAGTGCGGCGGCGGCAGCGCGCTGCTGGGCGTCTGTTGAGGGCTCCGTCAGCAGCTCCGGCGAAGACCGGAGCACAGGGTCGCGCTCGGCCGCCAGGTCAATGGGGTCAAGTTTCAGGCGAGAACGGAGCTTGCCCGCCGGCTCGGATGCGGACTTGCCAGCCCCGCGAACAGCAGGCGTTGCCTGCAGCAACCCAACTGAGGTAGCCGATCGCAATTCACTGCCTCCGGCAGGCGGGACTTTTCCGGACCTCGCTCTTGGGGCTTTTCCCGGGCTGGAGGGCGCGGAGCCTGCCTGTGCCTTTGTGGCGTTGCCGCCGGCGCCAACAACACCAGGCATCTGCGCCACCAGAGGGGCAGTCGCCACGGCTTCTCCGCCGACAACGGGAATCGGGCTGGTGTTTTCTCCGGCCACTTCCGCCAGCAGCACGTACTTGCGCGTGTTTTTCTGCAAGCATCCTTCACGCACATAGAGTGTCACCACCGGCTCGTCGACGCCTGAGCTTGTGCGGATGCGGATCAGTGCCTCACCGGAAGCGCCTTGCGACGTGACAACGCGTACCTTGTCCTGGGCAACCTGGCTGTCGCCAAAAAACACATCTGCCGCCACACAGACTGCAGACAGCCCTTCCGTGCCGTCCAGGTGCGCCGACAGAGTGACATCAAGGGGGCGTCCGACAAGGGTGGCGCCGCGCATGCGCCCCAGCGACAAGGCCATGCTGTGGACGGCAACGCCCATCAGCAGAACGCCAAGGAGATATTTGACAGGCTTCTTGGCAAGTTTCATGGGGTGGGCAATTTTGACACGGTACCCTGCCAAATACGGTCAGCCATAATTCAGGCATGGAAGTAAATTACGCGAATGTGGGAATAGTTGGCACCGGCGCCATGGGGCGCGGCATTGCGCAGATCGCCGTGCAGGCCGGCAGCATCGTCAGGCTGATGGACGCGCAGGCAGGCGCCGCGGAAAAAGCGCGCGAAGCCATCTGCGCCCAATGGGACAAGCTCGTTGAAAAAGGCCGCATCGACGCAGCCGCGGCAGCCGGGCACAAAGACCGGCTTGTGCTGGCCTCCACCCTCACTGACCTGGCGGCCTGCGACCTCATCATCGAAGCCATCGTGGAGCGGCTGGAGGTCAAGAAAGCCCTGTTCGCCGAACTCGAGACACTGGTACCTGTGCACACCGTTCTGGCCAGCAATACCTCCTCGCTGTCTGTAACGGCCATCGCCGCAGACCTGAAGCACCCCGACCGCCTGGCCGGTTACCATTTCTTCAACCCCGTTCCGCTGATGAAAGTGGTGGAGATCATCGCCGGCCTGAAGACCATCCCCTCTGTATGCGAAGGCTTGAGCCAATACGCCCGGCAAATGGGCCACACACCCGTGCAGGCGCAAGATACGCCCGGCTTCATCGTCAACCACGCCGGCCGGGGCTACGGCACCGAAGCGCTGCGCATCGTCAGCGAAGGCATCGCCGATTTCGCCACCATAGACCGCATCCTGCGCGACCAGGCCGGCTTCAAGCTGGGCCCTTTCGAGCTGATGGACCTCACCGGGCTCGACGTCTCCCATCCCGTGATGGAGTCGATCTACCACCAGTACTACGAAGAAGCCCGCTACCGTCCCAATGTGATCACGGCGCAGCGCCTGGCCGGCGGCGTGCTGGGCCGCAAGACCGGAGAAGGCTTTTATCGCTACACCGACGGCGCCATGCAGGTGCCGCCCGAGCCTGCCGTCCCTGATGTGACCGAACTCCCGCCGGTGTGGGTGTCGCCGCGTGCTGCACGCCGCTCGGAGCTGTTGCAACTGCTCAAAAACCTGGGCGCCAAAATCGAAACCGGCGCCTCCGCATCACCACAGGCCCTGATGCTGGTGGCCCCTTTGGGCTTTGACATCACCACCGTCGCCGTTGTCGAACGGCTGGACCCGGCCCGCACTGTGGGTATCGACATGCTGATCGACGACGCAGCCACCAAGCGGCGCGTGCTGGCGACCAACCCGGCCACCCGCACCGACATGCGCGACGCCGCGCACGCCCTCTTCGCCCGCGACGGCAAGGCCGTCAGCGTGATCCGCGACAGTGGCGGTTTTGTCACCCAGCGCGTCGTAGCCACCATCGTCAACATCGCCAGCGACATCTGCCAGCAAGGCATTTGCAGCCCGAAGGACCTGGAAACCGCCGTCACGCTGGGCCTGGGTTATCCGTTGGGGCCGCTGGCCATGGGCGATCGCTATGGCCCCACCAATGTGCTGGAAGTCCTGTTCAATATGCAAACCGTGTATGGCGACCAACGTTACCGCCCTTCCCCCTGGCTGCGGCGGCGCGGCGCCATCGGCCTTAGCCTGTTACACCAGGAGGAATAGCACCCCCTTCGGATGCTCACTTCGTGTAGCACCTTCCCCCCTCGAGGGGGCGGCGCCTGCGGCCTGGCGAAGCCAGTTCCGCGGCCCCCACTGGCAAGGGGATCTGTACGGGGACTTGGTCCCTGCCTATTTCTTATTTCGATGCATTGGAAAACTAGCATGGCAGGCGCAATCAAAGGTACGAGCGAGGGTCAGACCCTTATCCTGACGATCAGCAACCCCGAGTTCAAGAACGCGCTCGGCCCCGACATTTACGCCGCGGGTATTGAGGCACTGAATGCCGCTGAAAACAACCCCGACATCCGCAGCGTGGTGATCACCGGCGAAGGTGCCATGTTTTGCGCCGGGGGCAACCTGCAGCGCCTGGAGGCCAACCGCCGCGAGGCGCCGGAGGTGCAAGCCCAGAGCATTGAAGGCCTGMACAACTGGATCGACTCGATCCGGACTTATCCCAAGCCGGTGATCGCCGCCGTGGAAGGTGCTGCCGCCGGTGCAGGTTTTTCACTGGTGCTGGCCTGCGATTTCGTCGTTGCAGCGGACAACGCTGTGTTCGTGATGTCTTACAGCACCGTGGCACTCTCGCCCGACGGCGGCGGCAGCTGGGTCCTGGCGCGTGCCTTGCCGCGTGCGCTGGCCAGCGAATTGCTGATGGCCGGCGAACGCATAGGCGCGCGCCGGCTCCATGATTTTGGCTTGGTGAACCGCGTTACGGCCCCGGGCGAGGCCTTGGCCCAAGCGCTTGAACTGGCCGACAATCTGAATGCACGCGCACCCAACGCGCTGGCCAGCATCAAGGAACTCATCAACGACGCAGCCGGCAGCACGCTGACCGAGCAGCTCACCCGCGAACGTGATCACTTCGTGCGCAACCTGCACGACGCCAACGCGGGTGAAGGCATAGACGCCTTCCTGAACAAGCGCACGCCGCACTACCGCTAGGCGGCAGGCAGCCGGTCGCGGGCTGCCCAACCGACAATCCAGGCCTACGGCCGGGCGACACCCATGCGACAGCCCGCTGGCGCCGGGCGGGTCCCTCAAGCGACAATGGACGTCTTGTTAGTCACTCAAAAGACAGCCCATGGACGATCCCATTCTTACGATAGAGGAACGAGAGGCCATCAACAACGGCCGCTGGTTTTCATCCCTGTCCCCATCACTGAGGCACGACATACTTCGATGCGCCTACGTCAAACGCTACAAAGACGGCGAACTCATCAGCGCCCGCGGCGATGTGCCGGAAGAATGGATCTCCTGCGCGCGGGGTGCCATCCGTGTCAGTTCGACCTCGATTTCGGGCAAGCAGGTCACGCTGACCTATGTGGAGCCGGGCCTCTGGGTCGGCGATGTGGCGATCTTCGACGGCGAGCGGCGCACCCACGACTCCTATGCCCATGGCGAAACCACGCTGCTGTGCGTCTCGCGCGCCGACCTGCGCAAGATTCTGAGCCAGCATGTCGAGCTGTACGAAGCCCTGCTGCGCCTGCATGCGCGGCGCATACGGCAGCTCTTCGGCCTGGTGGAAGACCTCAACACCCTGCCCTTGCGGGCAAGGCTGGCCAAGCAGCTGCTGCACCTGGTGCGCAGCTACGGTGTGCCCAGCCTGGCGGACAGCGGCGAGGTGCGAATCGGCCTGCAGCTGGCGCAGGAGGAATTGGCACAACTGCTGGGCGCCTCGCGCCAGCGCGTCAACCAGGAGCTCAAATCCATGGAGCGCGAAGAAGCCATCCGGATCGAGCCGGGAGGCTTGGTGGTGCGCAACCGCGCAACCCTGATGCGCATCTCTGAAGCTGAAATTGACAAATAAACAGAGACAACACGTTTGAGCATGAGCAATTTCGATCACTTTGTCGGTACACGGGCTGTTTCGGGTGGGCACGCTTTTGATCTCGAAGCCCTTGCCGCTTATCTCGACAAGCACCTGCCTGGCTTCCAGGGCCCGCTGACCGCGGAAATCTTCAAAGGCGGCCAGTCCAATCCGACCTACAAGCTGATCACGCCCACCGCTTCTTATGTGATGCGCGCCAAGCCGGGACCGGTGGCCAAATTGCTGCCGTCGGCCCATGCGGTGGAACGCGAATTCAAGGTCATGCAGGGGCTGCAGGGTACCGACGTGCCGGTGCCCAGGATGTATTGCCTCTGCGAAGACGAATCCGTGATCGGCCGCGCTTTCTATGTGATGGAGTTCGTCGAGGGCCGCGTGCTGTGGGACCAGTCACTTCCCGGCATGACCAACGCCCAGCGCGGCGAGATCTACAACGAGATGAACCGCGTGGTCGCCGCACTGCACAAGGTGAAGTTTGCCGAGCGAGGCCTGGCCGACTACGGCAAGCCCGGCAACTACTTTGAACGCCAGATCGGCCGCTGGAGCAAGCAGTACGCCGCATCCATCACCCAGCCTATCGCCGAGATGGACAGCCTGATGCAGTGGCTGCCGGCCAACATCCCGGCCAGTGCGCGCGACGATAGCATGGTGTCCGTCGTGCATGGCGACTTCCGGCTGGACAACCTGCTCTTTCACCCCACCGAGCCACGCGTGCTGGCGGTGCTTGACTGGGAGCTCTCCACCCTGGGCCATCCACTGGCCGACTTCAGCTACCACTGCATGGCCTGGCACATCCCGCCGGGCGCTTTCCGCGGCATTGGTGGGCTCGATGTCGTCAGCCTGGGCATTCCCACCGAATCCGACTACATACGCCTTTACTGCGAGCGCACCGGGCTGGCCACGCCCGAGGCGCTCAAGGCCGACTGGAACTTCTACATGGCCTACAACCTGTTTCGCATCGCGGCCATTCTGCAAGGCATTGCCAAGCGCGTCGAGGCCGGCACGGCCTCCAGCGCCCAGGCCGTCAGCTCGGCCGCCGGCGCGCCGCTGCTGGCGAAGATGGCATGGGGCTTTGCCCTGAAAAGCCAGGGCTGAACGACCGCTGTCTCATAACAACATCGCCTCACATCTTTCTGGAGATTTCATGGACTTCAACTACACCCCAAAAGTACAGGAACTGCGGGCGCGCCTGCTCAAGTTCATGGACGAGCATGTTTACCCCAATGAGGCCCGCTTTTTCCGCGAAATCGCCGAGAACCGTGCCAAGGGCAATGCCTGGATCCCGACCAGGCTGGTCGAGGAGCTCAAACCCAAGGCGCGTGCCGCCGGCCTGTGGAACCTGTTCTTGCCGCACTCGCCGCGCGCGCCTGAAGGTTTGTCCAACCTCGAATACGCGCCGCTGTGCGAAATCATGGGCCGCGTGCCTTTCGCGGCCGAGGTGTTCAATTGCTCGGCGCCCGACACCGGCAACATGGAAACCATCGCCCGCTACGGCTCCGAAGCCAACAAGGACCAGTGGCTGGATCCGCTGCTCAAGGGCGAGATCCGTTCTGCCTTCCTGATGACCGAGCCCGAGGTCGCCTCGTCTGATGCGACCAACATCCAGTGCCGTATCGAACGCGACGGCGACAACTACGTCCTCAACGGCCTCAAGTGGTGGTCATCCGGCGCGGGCGATCCGCGCTGTGCCATCTACATCGTCATGGGCAAAACCAACCCCGACGCCGGCCGCCACGAGCAACAATCCATGATCCTGGTGCCCGCCAACACGCCCGGCATCGAGGTCATCCGCCCTCTGTCGGTATTCGGCTATGACGACGCCCCGCACGGCCACATGGAAGTGCGACTGACCAATGTGCGCGTGCCCGCCGCCAATTTGATGCTGGGCGAAGGCCGTGGTTTCGAAATTGCCCAGGGGCGCCTTGGCCCCGGACGCATCCACCACTGCATGCGCAGCATCGGCATCGCCGAGCGTGCGCTGGAGTTGATGTGCAAACGCCTCAATACCCGCGTCGCCTTCGGCAAGCCCATCGCCAGCCAGTCGGTCTGGCACGAACGCATCGCCGAGGCCCGCTGCATGATCGAGCAGGCCCGCCTGCTGACGCTCAAAGCCGCCTACATGATGGACACCGTTGGGAACAAGGTTGCAAAGGCCGAGATCGCGATGATCAAGGTGGTGGCGCCCAACATGGCCTGCCAGATCATCGACTGGGCCATCCAGGCCCACGGCGGCGGCGGTGTGTCGGACGACTTCCCGCTGGCCTATGCCTACGCCAGCCAGCGCACCCTGCGCCTGGCCGACGGCCCGGACGAGGTGCATCGAGCTTCTCTGGCCAAGCTTGAGCTGGCCAAGCACTTGCTGATGCCCGGCGAAGTCGAGATGCCCATCACGCGTGGCGGCTGATACGCCCAAATTTTGCTATTAAATCAATAGCTACTCGCGCTCACCCCATACGGCTAAAGTGCCAATTTCACCCTGAAAATGGCAATGCGATCAGAGCGTGATGTCGTTGGACAGGCCTGCAATGGCCGATTCGCAGGCGCTCGTGAAGATCTGGGCCGCATGTTCCAGCGTCGGCATGTCGGCGGGGGTGTATTGCATGCGCAGGTAAGCCTTGCCGCGCAGAATCATCAGGATAAAAGGCACTTGCGCATCTGGTGATGGCTCCGGCCAGTTCATCAGCAAGTCGACCAGGTGGGTGTCCAGCCAGGCCTGCGCATGCACACGCTGGTCTGCCATGACTGCGTAGCGCTGCCAGAACGGCTTGGGCAGGCTTTCCCAACCTACTTCCGAATACATGGCCAGCCAGCGCACCTCTTCCGGCATGCTCAGGTCTGCGGTGGTCTGCAGGGTGTCGGTATAGGCCTGGTAAGCACGTTTTTCAAGTGAATCCTTCAGTGCCCGGTTCATGACCAGCACCGTGACGTCGTCGTTGACCTTGATCTCACCGCGGGCGCGGAGTTCTTCGCCGCGGATGTAGTCGCGCGAGGCCCGGCCACGCTCCATCTTCCAGGGTTTGCCACTCACGGAACCTTTCAGGGCGAAACCCTTGCCTTCCCCCAGGCCGGTATAAGAAAAGCCGCGGGTACCTGCCCACTCGGACACGGCATCGTCGGAGGCGCCGGCGTCGCCCGCATCCCCCTTACCCCCGACAAAGACTTTCTTCAACCGCTCAAACATGGTTTTGGCTTTTCTCTTAAAGTGCAGCAACCTCATGTTAGTCCAAGGAAGCGCCAATGATCAATGTTTACTCCTGGCCCACACCGAACGGCCACAAGGTCCACATCATGCTGGAAGAATGCGGACTGCAGCTGGACCGGGACTGGCGGGCGATTCCAGTCAATATCGGCACCGGCGACCAGTTCAAGCCCGAATTTCTGGCCATCAGCCCGAATAACAAGATTCCTGCGCTCGTTGACCCGGTCGGCCCCGACGGCAAGCCGATCCCGGTGTTTGAATCCGGCGCCATCCTGCTGTACCTTGCCGCAAAAACCGGCCAGTTTTTGCCAAAAAGCGACCGCCTCAAATTCCAGGTGCTGCAGTGGCTGATGTTCCAGATGGGCGGCGTCGGTCCCATGATCGGGCAAACCCACCATTTCCGGCAGTACGCGCCGGAGAAAATCGACTACGCCATCAACCGCTACACGAATGAAACGAAGCGGCTTTACGGCGTGATGGACAAGCAGCTTTCCACCCACAAGTTCATCGCCTGCGATGAATACACCATCGCCGACATCGCCATCTTCCCCTGGCTGCGCAATTGGCAAAACCACGGCATCGACTGGGCCGATTACCCGCACCTTAAAAAATGGTTTGACCTGATCAGCGACCGCCCCGCCGTGCAACGCGGCGTCAAAGTGCTGGCCGATCTGCGCAGACCCATCACCGACGACAAGGCGCGGGAAATCCTGTTTGGCAAGACGCAGTACGAAAAGCGTTGAGCTCAGGCGGCGATCCGATACCAGGAGCGTTGTCCCCCGATTTGGGATCAGATCGCGTAGCGAGAACGCGTCGGCAAGTCCGAGCCGCACCGGAAGAACCAGAGCCGGTAAGTGAGGATAAAAGCGCATCGAGCTGACGCCCAGACAAGAAAATCGGCCGATAGCAAGCGTAGCGAGGGCCCGCCAGCAAAGCCAAACCGTACCGCAGCGTTGCCCCCAAATTTGGGATCAGATCGCGTAGCGAGAACGCGTCAGCAAGTCCGAGCCGCACCGGAAGAACCGGAACGTACTTCAGGTACGTGAGGATTCTGAGGAGCGCATCGGGCTTGATCACGCGTTCGCAGTAGCGAGATGGCCCAAATTGGCCTGCCCGGAGGGGATCGAACCCCCGACCCTCAGCTTAGAAGGCTGATGCTCTATCCAACTGAGCTACGGGCAGTCTGTATGTGTGTCAGCGCGGCGGAGCCGCAAACGTGCGAACTGAAGGATTCAGTTCGTCGCGAATCATACCTTCAAACGCCTGCCGGATACCCCGGGCAACAGGGTCGGACATGTCCGGCACGCGGTGATTCGGACTCAGTGGTTTGTTGTGGTTCTCACACACCGCAATGACTCACCTATGGCTGGCTCCCTGTCAGGGGTATATTGTCTACACGAAAGAAACGCAAAGGCACGCACATGACCCGACCAATCCTGCTGCTGGTGGAAGACAACCCTGCCCATGTCGAGCTCACCATGGTGACGTTGCAGGAAAACGGTGCGGACCATGAAATCATCGTTGCCCGCGACGGCTCGGAAGCCCTGGAATACCTTTTCTGCGAAGGTGCTTACAGCAACCGGACCAACGACCATCCGCCCGAACTCGTCATGCTGGACCTGAATTTACCCGGCCTCAGCGGGCTGGAAGTCATGCAGCGCATGCGGGCCGACCCCCGCACCTTCTTTGTACCCGTCATCCTCCTGACGTCCGAATCCAAATATTCCCCGGTGGTGAAAGAGCTCCAGGGCGGGCTCAACAGCTACGTTCGCAAGCCGCTGCACTTTCGGGATTTTCAGGAAAAACTGGAACAGGTGCGCGAATACTGGCGCACATCCAACTTTGGGTCCTTGCTCAAGCCCTGAAAACGCCGCCGTTGGTGGGCCTGAGGTCCTGAGGACTGCCAAGGCCGGACTGGCGAGACGCCTCCGCAAACAGGCATGAAAAAGCCCACATAGGTGGGCTTTTTGCTGGGAATTTTTGGTCGGAGTACAAGGATTCGAACCTTGGACCCCCTGGTCCCAAACCAGGTGCGCTACCAGACTGCGCCACACTCCGACAAGTCCAAGATTATAGCCCGAACTTGACTCACTTTCACGCACGGCCCCAACTTTTCTCCACGCTACGGGGGCCAGCACGTTCCATAAGGCTGGCAGTACCCGCGGGCGCTTCCAAACAAAGCCTGCCAAAATCGCACCCCAAAGGAGACTGCCATGGCCATCAAGATCGTGAGGCTGGGTACGACACGCACCGCTGGCGAGGGACTGCGCATAGGCACGGTGCGCCGGCCACCGCGCGGTATACCCAAAACGGAGTTTGCATCCGGTAACTGGTATGACGTGTGGTACCCCAATTTGGCGCCCAGCGTGGAAACCATGAAACTGGGCCAGTCGGTTAACTCCGACAAGGACTGGGCAGCCTTCAGCAAGAAATACCGGGCTGAAATGAACGAACCAGATGCCAGCCGCAACCTGGACTTGCTCGCGGCGCTGTCGCACCAGACGAATTTCGCGATGGGTTGCTACTGCGAGAACGAGGCGCGTTGCCACCGCTCGCTACTGCGGGACCTCCTCAAGGAGCGCGGCGGCAGGATTGGTTAGCCCCCACGGTTGCTCACTGCGTGTAGCGTCCTGCCCCCCGAGGGGGCCGCTGCGCCTGCGGTCTGGCAAAGCCAGTCCCGCGGCCCCGACTTGGCTTAAACCACACCCTTAGAGTTTGACGTATTCATACTCAAGTGGATTCGCGTTAATGCCGCGATCAGGCGGCGCGATCCAGGCCGCCATCTTGCCGGGCTCGGTCACGCGGTTCATCAGGCTTTTCACAAACGCCGTGTCGGCCGGCGTGGGTAGCCACTGGTCTTTTTTCGCCTCGAAATCGGCGGCGCTGATCGGATTGCCCAGCGGATCGGTGAAGTTGCCGGCCCAAGCGCCGACTTCGCGACGGAAACGCGTCGAGGGCAGGGTCAGCTCAAAGTCTACACCCGCGCGCTTGATGCCCATGTTCCAGCGCGTCACGCCGACATTGCAGTCCTTGACGTATTCGAGCCGCGTGATTTCATTCATGCCGTTGCGGGTTGAAATCGTCTCGTTTTTAGTACCGCCCTGCCCGTTCGGCACAACGATGCTCATCTCGGTTTCGAGCTCCACGTGGTCGGCGAACTTGGCTTCGTCCGGCCGGCCCTTGATGCCATTGCTGAAGTAGTTGGCGGCGTTGGACGACGCTTCCGAGCCGAACAGGTCCAGCGAAGAGGTGAACCAGAAGTTCATGAATTTTTGCACCGTGGGCAGGTCAATCACGCCGGCTTTGCGCAGCGTGGCGACATCGTCGGTATCCAGCTCTTTCATCACCTCCAGCGTGCGCTTGATGACTCGGCCCACGCCGGTTTCACCCACAAACATGTGGTGGGCTTCTTCCGTCAGCATGAAGCGTGTGGTGCGGGCCAGCGGGTCGAAAGCGGATTCAGCGAATGACTTGAGCTGGAACTTGCCGTCACGGTCGGTGAAGTAGGTGAACATGAAGAAGGACAACCAGTTGTCCATGGGCTCATTGAAGGTGCCCAGGATGCGCGGCTTGTCGGCGTCTCCGCTGTGGCGCATCAACAGCTCTTCTGCTTCTTCACGGCCGTCGCGGCCAAAGTGCGCGTGCAGCAGATACACCATGGCCCAAAGGTGGCGGCCTTCCTCAACGTTGACCTGAAACAGGTTGCGCAGGTCATACAGCGAAGGCGCAGTGTGGCCCAGCAGGCGCTGCTGCTCGACCGAGGCCGGCTCGGTGTCGCCCTGCGTCACGATCAGGCGGCGGAAGGTCGAGCGATATTCGCCGGGCACGTCCTGCCAGACCTCTTCACCCATATGGTCGCCAAAGCCGATCTTGCGGCCCTCTTCCTTGTCGGCCAGGAAAATGCCCCACCGATAGTCGGGCATGGGCGTATAGCCGTAGCTGGCCCAGCCTGATGCATCCACACCGACAGCAGTGCGCAAATAGACTTCCTTGGCCTTGAAGTCGCTGGGGCCCATCTCGTCCCACCAGTTGAGAAAGGCGGGCTGCCAGTGCTCGAGCGCGCGTTGGAGCTGGCGGTTTTCGCCCAGGTGGACGTTGTTGGGGATGAGGGCTTGCAGATCTATTGAGCTCATGGCGTTCTTCCATCAAATAAGTTGCGAGGCGGCAGCAGCAATGTCAGTACCAGTGCCAGCGCGGAACCGGCTTTGCCGGGCCGCAGGTGGCGCCCCCTGGGGGGAGGCGCCGCAGGCGCTTCGGGGGGTTACACCCTCTTCCAGTCGAACTTGGCTTTCTTGCCCGTGCCGAAAAGTTTCAAGGCACCGTCCTCACCCACCGCATTCGGACGAATGAAAATCCAGTTCTGCCAGGCCGAGAGCCGCCCAAACACGCGCGTCTCCATCGTCTCTTTCCCCGGGAAGCGCAACGAGGCTTCCATGCCGGTCATGGCGTCGGGTGAGAGCGAGGCGCGCTCTTCCAGCATGATGCGGATCTCGTCTTCCCAGTCGATGTCATCGGGCGTCAAAGTCACAAGGCCCAGCGCCAGCGCCTGGTCGGCACGCAGCGGGCTGTCGCCGAGTTTTTGCAGCTGTGCAATGGTGGCATCGTCTTCGCAGAATCGGGTTTGCAGGCGTGTCAGGCCATTGACGGCGGGGAACCAGCCGAAGTTGGCCGGGCTCAGTTGCAGCGCAGGCGCGGCGTCTGGTGAATCGGGCAAGTCCAGCATGTAGATGCGGTCGCAGGCCAGGGCCAGCTCGTAGAAGGTGCCGGCAAAGCACGAACCCGCATCGACCAGCGCAATCAGCGAACGGCTGGTGACGTCCAGCCGGGCCAGGGTGCGGCGCAGCGCACCCGTGGTTTCCTTGACCAGCCAGTGGTCCTTCAGTTTGGCCAGCGTTTCGTCCATGCGGATCACCTGGCCGGCATCGCCTGTGGTCTTGATGACCCAGGTGCCGACTTCCAGTTCGTTGGTGCGCAGGTTGAGGATGGCGTCGTCCAGTTCGCGCTGCAATTTCAGCGGGTACCAGTTGGCGCCTGCGGCTTCGATGGCATCGGGCGTGGACTCAATGGCTGCGGCTGGCGCTTTTACCGTGATGGTGGCAATGCGCTTTTCGCGGTCGACCTGCGCGTTAACCAGGCTGTAGTGATAGCCGGCGTCATCAATAACTGCTTTCAGCGGTGTGAGCTCAATGCCTTTTGAGGCTGCAGCCCTTGTGGACTGTGCGCGAAGTGCTTCAATTTCTGTAGCAAGCAGATCGCCAAACTGCTGCGGCTTGGCGTGGGCGTCGATCAGTTTCCAGTCCTTGGCGCGGTCGGCGCGCACGCCGTCACTGGTCGTGCAGAAGATATCGGCCAGATCGCGGCGCACCTTGCGCTTGTCGGTCACGCGGGTCAGGCCGCCAGTGCCGGGCAACACGCCCAACAAGGGCACTTCAGGCAGGCTGACGGTGGAAGAGCGGTCGTCCACCATGATGATGCGGTCGCAGGCCAGGGCCAGCTCGTAGCCGCCGCCGGCACAGGCGCCGGTCACCGAGGCAATCGCCTTGAGGCCGTCATGGCGCGAGGAGTCTTCCAGGCCGTTGCGGGTTTCATTGGTGAATTTGCAGAAGTTGACCTTCCAGCCGTGCGTCGACAGGCCCAGCATGTAGATGTTGGCGCCCGAGCACCAGATCTTTTCCTTGCCCGACTCGAACACCACCACCTTGACGGCCGGGTGCTCAAAGCGCACACGGTTGATCGCGTCGTGCAGTTCGATGTCCACGCCGAGGTCGTAGCTGTTGAGCTTGAGCTTGTAGCCGGGCTTGATGCCACCGTCCTCGTTGATGTCCAGCTTCAGACGCGCGACGTCACCCTCCAAGCTCAGCGTCCAGTGCTGGTATTTGCTGGGGTGGGTGGAGAAACTCACGAGCTCGCGCTCCTGGCCTTCGATGACCTGTTTGAATAAAAGCGGTTCTGTCATGGCGTTCATGGGGTGTCTCCGGTTATGCCCGTTCGACGGTGTCGCGGACGGTTGTTTTGGGAACGGCGCGTTCCAGGTCTTTGAGGCTTTGTTTCAGTGTGCGCGCAGCGGTATCAACCACGGCGTCGGCGCGGGCATAGAGCGCTTCGCGGCTCGAAAGGATGCGGCGGATGTCTTCCATCGCCTCGTCGGTCGCGCCGCGGGTCGTGTCGAAAGGCCGCATGTCGCCCTGGGCCACCACGCGGGCCATGTGTTCTTCGGGGCTGGCTTTGAGCCAGACGCAGTAAAAACGGCTTTGCAGCAAATCGAAGGTTTCGCGCTCGCTCACGATGCTGCCGCCCGTGGTCATGACAACGCCATCCGGGTGGTCTTCGGCGATGCGGAACAGCGCGCGACGCTCATAGCGCCGGTAGCCGGCCTGCCCGTGCAGCAGCAAAATTTCGTTCATGCTGGTGCCGGCTTCGCGTTCAATCTCGCGGTCCAGCTCGATAAAAGGCACGCCACGCTCGGCCGCCAGCTGGCTGCCCAAGGTGGACTTGCCGGCGCCACGCAGGCCGATCAGCGCTACCCGCTGCTCGCGGCCCAGTGAGTCGCTGAGGCCGAAGGTGCTGCCAAGCAGGCTGTAGGCCTGGTCGAGCTGGGAGTCGTCCAGCCGTGTCAACAGGCCTTGCACACGGGCCAAAGCCGGCCGCGGCGCGTCTTGCAGCAGCTCAAGAATGGAAATGTTCAGCGCCCGGGCCGCAGCCTCCAGGGAATTGATCGAAACGTTGCCCTTACCGGTTTCCACATCGGCCAGAAAGCGTTCGCTCAGGCCAGAGTCCGACGCCAGCTGTTTGCGCGTCATGCCCCGGCGCGCGCGCCAGGCACGAACACGGGCGCCCAGTTCACTGAGCGTGGCTTTCGATTCCTGTTCGGACATGATTTCCAAGAAGCACCTGTGTAAAAAGTCGCCCTTTCAGGGCTTTGTCAGTTGCATTTCGTTTAAATTGCAGTATACTTCAGGTTAAATTGATGTCAAGCAGTTTATTGCATCTTTTATTTGGAGACTTCTTGATGAAACTCAAAATCCTTGTAGGTACCATGACCAGTACCGCCGACTATGTTGCACAGGCCATTCAAATGGATTGTGCCGACCTGGTCAGCGACATTGAGGTCGAACTGATGGACAACCTGGACATCAGCGTCTTTGATGCTTCGAAGGCGGAAGATGCACTTTATCTCATCTGCAGTTCCACCTACGGCTCCGGCGATGTGCCTGACAACGCCCGTGCCCTCTACGAATCATTGAGCGCCAACCCGCAATTCCTGGGGCATGTGCGCTACGGCGTTATCGCGCTCGGCGACCGCACCTATATGCAGACCTTCTGCTTCGGCGGCAAGAAGTTCGACGAACGCCTGACCGACCTGGGCGCCCAGCGCATCGGCGATATCTGGTGCCACGACGCCAGCAGCGGCACCATGCCCGAGACAGAAGGTACCGAGTGGTGCCGCCAGTGGCTCACCGGCGCACTGCAGACGCTGGGTGCCAGCCCGGCCACCGCTTGATCTGCATCATGAATTTATAAGAAATCGGCCCGTAGCGCTTGATGTGCGTGCGCAAGCAGCTACCAAAATAATAGCAAGAGCAATCTGGAGACAAGCATGCAAGCAAGCACCGCAGACCATTCGGCAAGCCCGCCACGGGTAACCATTCCGCGCAATTACAACGCCGCGCACGACCTGCTGCAGCGCAATGCCGGCCGTGCGGGCAAGGCCGCCTTCATCGATGCCACCACCGGCGAGGCGCTGACTTACGGCGAACTCACCGACCAGGCCCACCGTTTTGCCAACGCCTTGCGTGCCCAGGGAGTTGCCCCTGAAAGCCGCGTGTTGCTGGCCATGCTGGACACGCCGCAATGGCCCGTCGCTTTCCTTGGCTGCATTCTTGCGGGCGTGGTGCCCGTGGCGGCCAACACCCTGCTCACCCCTGCCGACTTCGAGTTCATGCTGCGCGACTCGCGGGCGCAAGGCCTTGTCGTCTCCAATGCCCTGCTCCCGGCCTTTGAGCCGCTGCTCGAGAAAATGGACACGCTGAAAACCGTGATCGTCGCCGGCATTGAAGAGTCCCCGTCATATCCAACGCTGGCCGGCGTCCTGCGTGCGCAACCAGCTACCAAAACCATAGCAGACACCTGCGCCGACGGCGTCTGCTTCTGGCTTTATTCCAGCGGCTCGACGGGTGCACCCAAAGGCACCGTACACCTGCACAGCCACCTGATCCAGACGGCCGAGCTGTATGGCCGCGGCGTGCTGGGCATCCGGGAAGACGACGTGGTGTATTCCGCCGCCAAGCTCTTTTTTGCCTACGGCCTGGGCAACGCGCTGACTTTCCCCATGAGTGTGGGTGCCACCACGGTGTTGCTGCCCGCGCGGCCCACGCCCGCTGACGTGTTTGCGTTGCTCAAAAAATACCAGCCCACGATTTTTTATGGCGTGCCCACTTTGTATGCGGCCCTGCTGGCCGATCCGGCCCGGCCGGCGAAGTCCGAGTTGCGCCTGCGCGTGTGCACCAGCGCCGGGGAAGCCCTGCCCGCTGAAATCGGGAAAAAATGGACTGCGCAATACGACTGCGAAATCCTGGATGGCATCGGCTCCACCGAGATGTTGCACATCTTTTTAAGCAACCGTCCCGGCCAGGTGCGCTACGGCACAACCGGCCAGGCCGTGCCGGGTTACGGGCTGCGCATCATCGGCGACGACGGGCGTGAATGCGCCGACGGGGAAATCGGAGAGCTGCAGATCAGCGGGCCCAGCGCGGCCATCATGTACTGGAACAACCGCGCCAAAACCAAAGCCACCTTTGCCGGCGAATGGACCAAGAGCGGAGACAAGTACACCCGCGACGCTGATGGCTACTACACCTACGGCGGACGCAGCGACGACATGCTCAAGGTCGGCGGCATTTACGTCTCGCCGTTTGAAGTCGAAGCCTGCTTGATGACGCACCCCGCCGTACTGGAAGTGGCGGTGATAGGCGTGGCCGACGCCGACGAACTCGTCAAGCCCAAGGCCTATGTGGTGCTCAAGGTCGGGCAGGCCGCCACCGTGGACGAACTGAAGGCCCATGTGAAGCTGCAGCTTGCACCTTACAAATACCCGCGCTGGATTGAATTTGTGAACGAGCTGCCCAAGACGGCCACCGGCAAGATCCAGCGCTTCAAGCTGCGCCAGCCGCACTGACATGGAAAACCCCGGGAAGCAGGCATCCGGAAAATACCCTGCGCCGGAGGGTCAGAAAATGCGCGAATCGGGCACGGGTATTGCTTTAGGCATAAACAATTTAATCTTCAATCTCGGGTTTTACACTAGGGCTGCATACACAACGCACGCTTACTATTCGTCTCACTGTCTTCAGTCTCAACCAGGAGCTATTCCATGACTTCACGCCGACTTGTATTGACCCGCAGTGCTGCCGTTATCGGTGCCGCTTCCACCGGCCTCTTGCTGCCCGAAATCGTGCGTGCGCAGTCCGCCAAGGTGCGTGTGGGTTTCATGCTGCCCTATACCGGCACCTTCGCCCAGCTCGGCGTCGCCATTGAAAACGGCTTTCGCATGGCCATCAACGAACAGGGTGGCAAACTCGGCGGCCGCGAAATCGAATACTTCAAGGTCGACGACGAGTCCGAGCCATCCAAAGGCATTGAGAACGCCAACAAACTGGTGCAGCGCGACAAGGTCGACGTACTCGTCGGCACGGTGCATTCAGGCGTGCAGATGGGCATCCAGAAAGTCGCCCGCGACTCCGGCGTGCTGAGCCTGATCCCCAACGCCGGCGTGCATGCCGCCACGCGCAGCCTGTGCGCGCCCAATGTGTTCCGCACGTCTTTCACCAACTCGCAACCCACGCGCGCGCTGGGCAAGGCCATGGTCGACCGCGGCCACAAAAAAGCTGTGTGGATCACCTGGAAATACGCCGCAGGCGACGAGGCCTTTGAAGGCTTCAAGGAAAGCTATACCGCCGCGGGCGGCACCATCGTCAAGGAGCTCGGCCTGCCCTTCCCGCAAGTCGAATTCCAGGCCTTGCTGACCGAGATCGCCGCGCTCAAGCCTGACGCCGTGGCCTGCTTCTTCGCCGGCGGCGGCGCAGCCAAATTCATCAAGGATTACGCCGCCTCGGGCCTGAAGGAAAAGATTCCCCTGTACGGCTCCGGCTTCCTGACCGAAGGCGTGCTCGAGGCCGCCGGCCCCGCTGCCAACGGCATCATCACGACCATGCACTACAGCGACTCGCTGCCAACGCAGCGCAATGGCCAGTTCCGCCTGAGCTACGCCAAGACCTTCCGGCTGCAGCCCGACGTTTACGCCGTGCAGGGCTACGACACCGGCCTGCTGCTGATTCAGGGCGCCAACGCGGTGAAGGGTGACCTGAGCAGCAAGCCGGCGCTCTACAAGGCCCTGGAAGGCGCCGTCATCGACAGCCCGCGCGGCAAGTGGACCATGAGCCCGTCGCACAACCCTGTGCAGGACATGTACCTGCGCGTGGTCGAGAACAAGGAAAACAAGGTGATTGGTGTGGCAGCCAAGGCGCTGGCCGACTCAGGCGCCGGTTGCAAGATGGCCTGAAGACGTGGCCCCCACGGTCGCTCACTTCGTGTAGCTCCCTGCCCCCCGAGGGGGCCGCCCGCCTGCGGTCTGGCAAAGCCAGTCCCGCGGCTCATGCTGGTATGAAGTCACATGGGCCGCCCCGCCTCATTCTTAGGTAAAACTGGTATGAGGTGTGCTTTCTGTCTTGTAGCATCCTCACCATGACGCTCACTACCTACCTCCTCTACGTCGCAGCAGTCGCCCTGCTGATCCTCACACCCGGCCCGACCATGCTGATGTGCATGACGAATGCGCTCAACCATGGTCCGCGCAAGGCCATGACTTCGGTGGCTGGAAGCGTCAGCGCGGTGCTGTCTGTGATGCTGCTGTCGGCCATGGGACTAGGCGCGTTGCTGGCGGCGTCTGAAACCGCCTTTACCGTAGCCAAGGTGATTGGCGCTGCATATCTGATCTGGTTGGGGATCAAGACCTTCCGCAGTGAAGCGGCTGTCTTTGATCCTGCCGCAGGTGAAGCACCAGCCCAGCGCCGTTCGTTTTTCCTGCGCGGCTTCCTGGTCGGCGCCAGCAACCCCAAAGCGGTCCTGTTCTTTGCCGCGTTCTTCCCGCAATTTTTGAATCCGGCCGCGCCCTTTGTGCCGCAGTTCGCCATCCTCGCCCTCACCTTCATGGCGTTTGAGTTCACCGTGCTGACCGGCTGCGCCTTGGGCGTGGCGCGCATCGCACCGCTGCTGAGATCCAGCCGGGCCGTGCGCTGGTTTAACCGCGTCTCCGGCGGTTTATTCACCCTGATGGGCAGTCTCTTGTTGTTTACGCGTCGCCACACATAAACCTGATCTATGGATCTAGCCAACTTCCTTATCCAGCTGCTCAACAGCGTCCAGTACGGCCTGCTGCTGTTCATGCTGGCCGCCGGCTTGACGCTGATCTTCGGCATCATGGGTGTGGTCAACCTGGCCCACGGCAGTTTCTACATGCTGGGCGCCTACCTGGCCTGGTCGCTCAGTACGCTGACGGGCAGCCTCACGCTGGCCATCGTGCTGGGCGCGGTGCTGTCGGTCGCCTTCGGCCTGGCGCTGGAGTGGCTGCTGTTCAGGCACTTCTACCAGCGCGACCACCTGGACCAAGTGCTGCTGACCTTCGGCCTGATCTATATCTTTGAAGAAGTGCGCTCCATCCTCTGGGGCGACGATGTCCATGGCGTGACGATTCCCGACTTGCTGGGCGCCTCGATTCCGCTTACCGACAACCTCTCCTACCCCGTCTACCGCCTCTTTATGTCGGGTGTTTGCATCGCGCTGGCACTGGGCCTTTATTTCATGATCTCCAAAACCCGCCTGGGCATGAAGATACGCGCCGGYGCCTTTAACCGCGACATGGCCGAATCGCTGGGCATCAACATCAAGCTGATTCACGCCGTGGTGTTCGCGCTGGGCGTGGGCCTGGCCGCAGTGGCCGGCATGATCGCCGCACCCGTGGCCAGCGTCTACCCCAACATGGGTTCGCAAGTCCTCATCATGTGTTTTGTGGTGGTGGTCATTGGCGGTATCGGCTCGGTGCGCGGTGCGCTGATCTCGGCCCTGCTGGTCGGCCTGGTCGACACCATTGGCAAGGTGTTGCTGCCTTCGATGGCGGGCATGCTGGTGTATATGTTGATGGCGGCTGTGCTGCTCTGGAAGCCCGAAGGTCTATTCAAGCAATGAGCTCAGCAAAAGCAAATCTCGAAATCTTGCCGCGCGGCGTTCAGGTGGCATTGGGTCTCGGCCTGATCGCGCTGATCGCCTTCCCTTTCGTCGGCACTGACTTCTACACCCAGATGGTCACGCGCATGATGATCATGGCGATTTTTGCCATGAGCCTGGACCTGCTGCAAGGTGTCACCGGTCTGGTCTCGCTGGGCCACGCAGCCTACTTTGGCCTGGCAGGTTATGCGCTGGCCTTTTTGACACCTGCCGGCGAACCTGTCAGCCTGTGGTGGACTTTGCCTGTGGCCGTGGCGGCCTCGGGCCTGGCCGCACTCATCATCGGTTTCTTTGTGGTGCGCACGCACGGCATCTACTTCATCATGGTCACCATGGCGTTTGCGCAGATGGTGTTCTACCTCT
Source organism: Polaromonas sp. P1_F6 (assembly GCF_056405695.1). NCBI lineage: Bacteria > Pseudomonadati > Pseudomonadota > Betaproteobacteria > Burkholderiales > Comamonadaceae > Polaromonas > Polaromonas sp. P1_F6. The sequence continues at coordinate 1,083,067 of NZ_JBFUBQ010000001.1, read as the reverse complement.
TCTTCGACAACAAGGTGCTGGGCGGCTCCGACGGGCTGTACATCAACTTCAAGCCGAGCGCGGCCATCTTCGGCTGGGTGCCTTTCGACCTCGACAAGAAAATCACGCTTTACTACTTCACGCTCGCGGCCGTGCTGCTGGTCTACGCCTTCTTGCGGCGCCTGCTCTGGAGCCCCTTCGGCCGTACGCTGGCAGGCATACGCGTCAACGAGCACCGCATGCGCGCCATGGGCTTCGGTACCTTCGGCTACAAGCTCTCGGCCTTCACGCTGGCTGGCGCGCTGGCGGGCCTGGCCGGTTACCTGTGGGGTGCGCAAACGGGCTACATCAACCCCGAGCTCATGGGCTTTCACATGAGCGCGCACGCGATCATGATGGTCATTTTGGGCGGCATGGGTAACTTCGCGGGCGCCATCGTCGGCGCCTTCGCGTTTGAATATCTGCTGCACGTCTTCAAGGACCTGCCGCAAATCGGCAGCGTCAACCTGGGCAAGCACTGGCAGCTGTGGATGGGCCTCTTTATCGTGCTGCTGGTCACGTTTGCGCCGCGCGGCATCCTGGGCTTGGTCGAAAAATTCACCCAGCGCAAGAATAAGGCGGAGGCCGGCCATGAGTGAAGTCCTCCTCAGTGCAAAGAACCTGACAAAACGCTTCGGCGGGTTGGCTGCCGTCAACGACGTATCGGTCGATCTCTGGCGCAACCACATTCACGCCGTCATCGGCCCCAACGGTGCCGGCAAATCCACGCTGACCAACCTGCTCTCGGGCGACTTGCCGCCGACCTCGGGTACGGTCACTTTGGGTGGGCACGACATCACTGGCTGGACACCCGAAAAAATCTCGGGCAAGGGCCTGGGCCGCAGCTACCAGAAGACCAACATCTTTTTGCCTTTCAGCGTCTGGGAAAACGTGCGGCTGGCGTCACAGTCGCGTGCGCCGCATGCCGCGCACTGGCTCAAGCGCGCCACGAACTTCGCGGCAGTCAACACCCGCGCAGAAGAAGCGCTGGAACTGGCCGGCCTGCAACACCGCAAGCACAGCATCGCCGGCACTATCAGCCACGGTGAGCAGCGTCAACTCGAAATCGCCATGACGCTGGCCACCGAGCCGCAGGTGCTGCTGCTCGACGAGCCGCTGGCCGGCATGGGCGTGGCCGAGGCCGAGCGCATGGTCGCCCTGCTGCTGGCCATCAAGAAAAACCACGGCATCCTGCTGGTCGAGCACGACATGGACGCGGTGTTCACGCTGGCCGACAAGCTCACGGTGATGGTCAACGGCCAGGTGATCGCCAGCGGCACGCCGGCGCAGATCCGTGCGGATGCCGGTGTGCAAGCCGCGTACCTTGGCGAGGAGCATTCATGAACACGCCAGAAAAACAAATTGACATCCTGATCGCCGCCCAGGACATCAACACCTACTACGGCGCCAGCCACGTACTGCGCGGCATAGACTTTCACGTCGCACGCGGCGAGACCATAGGCCTCATGGGCCGCAACGGCATGGGCAAGAGCACGCTGCTCAAAAGCATCATGGGCCTCGTCAAACCGCGCTCGGGCTCGGTCGCAATCAACGGCAGGCCCATGACGGGCGCCCCGCCCTACGAAATCGCCCGCCTCGGCATCGCCTATGTGCCCGAGGGCCGCGGCATTTTCGGCAATCTCAGCGTGACCGAGAACCTCAAGATGGCGGCGCGCGCCGGCAGACCAGGAAGCGCCGCAGACGGCGTGGGCCGCAGAAACGACTGGACCTACGAGCGCGTGCTGGAGACCTTTCCGCGCCTGAAAGAACGCCTGAACCACGGCGGGCAGCAGCTTTCGGGCGGCGAGCAGCAGATGCTGACGATCGGCCGCGCGCTGATGACCAACCCCGACGTACTGATCCTCGATGAAGCCACCGAAGGCCTGGCGCCGCTGATTGCGCGGGACATCTGGCGCATCTGCGGCCTGATTCGCGAAACCGGCATCAGCAGCGTGATCGTCGACAAGAACTGGAAACACGTCACCCAGATCACCGACCGCAATGTGATCCTGGTCAAAGGCCAGGTCGTGTTTGAAGGCAGCTCGGCCGAGCTGCATGCCAGGCCGGAATTGCTTGCCCAGTACCTGGGCGTTTAGGCTGCCGGCGCGCCTGCGCCATGCCGGCAATCGCTATCGCTATCGTTTTAATAGCTGATTGCGCCCGTCCCTATTGCCTTCGAGCCTGATTTCTTATTAAAACCAGACTCACGGCGGGCACCCTACAGCAGTGACCGCAACTCGCGCGCTGCATCCAGCAACAGCGGCAGCAGTTCTTTTTGCAGCAGGTCTGCACGCAGCCGCTGCGGCGACGACACCACATTGAGCGCGGCCACCGTATGCCCCTGCATGTCGCGCAGCGGCACGGCCAGCGCATGCACGCCCAGCTCATGCTCTTCGCTGGCCACGCAGTAATCGTCTAGCCGCACCTGGTCAACAAGCGCGCGAAGTTTGCGCGGGTCGGTCGTCGTGTGCAGAGTCAGCCGGGCCAGGTTGCCTGTGTCGGTCCTGGCCTTCAGCCAGGCATTGAAATCGCTTTTTGTTTTGGCAGCCAGCAGCACGCGCCCGGTGGAAGTCGCATGCGCCGGCAGGCGCGCACCGAGGTGCAAGCCGTAAGCCAGTACGCGCGCCGGCGCCGCCCTGCCGCTGTCTGCCGGTGACTTCCACTCAAAACCGCTGCGGCCGATGATGACAATCTCGTCGCCGTCCAGCACCGCGACGGAAAACGACTCCTGCGTTTGCGCGGCCAGCCGGTTCAGCGCGGGCTGAACAGCGCGCGGCAGGCGCGCGGTGGCCAGGTAGCTGCCTGAAAAGCGCAGCACCTTGGCAGCCAGCCAGAAATAGCTGCCGTCGGTTTCGAGGTAACCCAGGTGCGTGAGCGTGAGCAGGTGGCGGCGCGCGGCCGCCCGCGTGATGCCCGCGCGTTCCGCTGCCAGCGTGGCGTTCAGGCGCTGGCGCTGCGTGTCAAAACTCTCGAGCACGGCCATGCCTTTGGCCATGCCTTCAATCATGTCGGGCTTGGCGATCGGGAAAGTGCCGGTTTTCGAAACGGTTTTTGAAGTGACCATTGCGCGATCATCGCACAAGTGAGCCGGACATCGTGCAAAGCCGCAGCCACGCGCTGGGCACGGCGCACGCAGCCGCATAACCTTCTCGCATGGGGCACATTGCCCGACAAATTAAACGGAGACACCATGCGCGTACAGGTAGCCATCGTGGGCGGCGGCCCCGCCGGGCATTTGCTGGGCCAGCTGCTTTATAAGGCCGGCATCCATGCCATCGTGATTGAGCAGCGCAGCAAGGAATACGTGCTGGGACGCATACGCGCAGGCGTGCTGGAGCAAGGCACGACCGACCTGCTGGACGAGGTCGGCGTAGGCGGCCGCATGCACAAGGAAGGCCTGGTGCACGGCGGCTTTGCCCTGGGCTTTGGCGGCGCCCATCACCGCATTGATATGCAGCAACTGACCGGCGGCAAACAGGTGATGGTCTACGGCCAGACGGAAGTCACACGCGACCTGATGGACGCGCGCGCTGCAGCAGGCCTGGCAACCGCCTATGAAGCCGAAAACGTGAGCCTTCATGACTTTGACGGGCCACACCCCAAAGTGCGTTATGTGCAGCACGGCGTGGCGCACGAAGTGGAATGCGACTTCATCGCCGGCTGTGACGGCTTTCACGGCGTGAGCCGCGCCAGCGTGCCGGCCAATGCGCTGCAGACCTTTGAGCGCGTCTATCCTTTCGGCTGGCTGGGCGTGCTGTCGGAGACACCGCCGGTTTCCCACGAACTCGTCTACAGCAACCATGCGCGTGGTTTTGCCTTGTGCAGCATGCGCAGCCACACCCGCAGCCGCTATTACGTGCAATGCCCGCTGGACGACAAGGTGGAGAACTGGAGCGACGACGCCTTCTGGGACGAGCTGCGCCGCCGCCTGGCGCCCGAGCTGGCGGAAAGCCTGGTCACAGGCCCCTCGATTGAAAAAAGCATTGCGCCGCTGCGCAGTTTTGTTGCCGAGCCCATGCGCTTCGGCCGCCTCTTCCTGGCGGGCGACGCGGCCCACATCGTGCCGCCCACGGGCGCCAAGGGTTTGAATCTGGCGGCCAGCGACGTCCGGTACCTGGCTCGCGCACTGGCAGAGTTTTATGCGGGCAGCGAAGCCGGCATCAACAGCTATTCAGACACCTGCCTTCGCCGCGTCTGGAAGGCTGTGCGTTTCTCCTGGTGGTTCACCTCGCTCATGCACAAGTTTCCCGATGCAGGTGGCTTCGGGCAAAAGCTCCAGGAGGCCGAGCTGGATTACTTGATCCATTCGCAGGCAGCGTCAACGGCGCTGGCCGAAAACTACGTGGGCTTGCCGCTTTAAGCCTGAACTTTTTCGGAGTGGCGTAAATCAGGCACCCGCTGCACTGATCGCCTGCCGGGCCCACACCAGCAACTGCGCCGGGTCATCGAGCAGCTCCGCGGGCGCGGCATAGTACTTGCGCACCTGCACCACACCGTTCTTTGTTGAGTAGCTGAAGGGCCTGGAGCCCTTCTTCTCATACGCCAGGCGCGAGGTGTCGTCCACCCGGAAGTACAGGGTGTTGCCCATGACCATGGCGAACTGTTTGCCACCGTGCTTCATCGCATGGCCACCAAAGAACTTTCCATCGCGGATATCTCCCAGCGGCGCCAGCAGTTCACGCACATAGCGGACAAATTCGGCGCTGGCGCTCATGCTGCCCGCCCGGTTGCAGAGATTTTTTGCTTGAATTTCATGACAGCCATTATGGCGACGGACGCCTGCCGCCCGTCAGGCATTGCGGGTCATTGAAGGTGGCCGGATTGGCGCGGTCACAGGGAATGCTGCAATTGCCCGCACCCCGGCAAGCCGATTTAACGGACTCCTTGGCGGTTTGTTCCCAGTTGATATCGGCGCAGGCGCTGAGCAGGGCGACCAGGGCCGCGGCGATGGCAAGACGTTTCATGAGGAAGCTCCGGAACAGTGAATCAGGTGGTGTCGTCTGGCCGCGAAACCAGCAGGTCCCCCGGCTGACAATCGAGGAATTCGCAAATACGCATCAGCGTGTCAAAGCGCACACCCTTGACCTTGCCCTGTTTGAGCAAGGACAGGTTGGCTTCGGTGATGCCGACATACGCGGCCAGGTCTTTGGACCTGGCCTTGCGTTCAGACAGCATCACATCGAGTTTGACGACGATGGGCATGCGGTGAGCGGTGAGCGGTGAGCGGTGAGCGGTAGGCGGCGAAAGAGTCAGACGAACTGTGCGTTCTCTTCGGCCAGTGCCACTGCCCGCGCCATCACGGCGGCGATTTGCCAGACCATGCCGGCAAACAGCAGCGTGAGCAGTTCATTGCTGCCCATGCCCAGGGACAGTGCACGCTGGCCGGCCGGTGCGCCGGATGTCAGCACCAGGGTGATCAGCGTTGACGACACCACGCTGGCCACCACCGACGCAAAAATGCCGGCGGCAAAACCGCGCAGGTATTTGACAGTGCGCACACTGAAATATTCGGCCTGCGAAAAGCCGGAGAAGCAGCGCATGGCACACACCAGGCCGTACGACGCGCAGCACACCGGCAGCACGCCCAACAAGGCAGCAAAGCTTTTCTGGGCCAGCGTGACGTCAAGCGCCGCAGCCTGCGATGCCGACAACACAACCCCGGCGCGCAACAGCAGGCTTTCAACGGGCGTACTGAGCAGGTGGTAAGCCACCGCCAGCGGCAATGCCACCGCCAGCAAGGCACAAGCCCAGGCCAGCACGCTGCTAATACCCTGAACATCCGGCCCGGCGGGGGCCATGGGAGTTGCCGTATTTTTCAAGGGAGCACCTCTTTGCCTTGTTTAAAGGCCCTCAGTGTCTCAGAATAATTACTGTAAAACAATAATTAATAGCCATTAAACAGAAATTTCCTTCTCATCCAACCATCCGGCAGTGGCACCTGTGACGCCGCCGCTCAGGGGTTTGAGGTAAATTGACCCCACAACCGCCCGGTGCCCGACGCTTTGCGGCCCCTGCCCGTTCACAGTGACCTCCATGCCGCCCTCACCCTCCAAACCCGCCCCCATCCGCAAAACAGCCTCCACTGCCAAGGCGGTCCAGCCAATGCAGTCACTCAAGGGCGTGCGCGTGCTGAGCCTGGCGCTCAACCTGCCGGGCCCGGCCGCCCTGATGCGCTGCCGCGAAATGGGCGCCCGCTGCGTGAAGCTGGAACCGCCACCGCCCGAGGGGGCTCCGGCCGGCGCATCGGGTGACCCGATGAAGCTCTATAACCCCACCGCCTATGCAACCCTGCATGCGGGTGTGCGCATCGCCACAGCCGACCTGAAAACCGAGCGCGGCCAGACGCTGCTGCACCGCGAACTCGCCAAAACCGATGTGCTGCTCACCTCCTTCAGGCCAGCCGCGCTGGCCAAGCTGGGACTGACATGGAAAGCACTGCACAAACAGCACCCGCACCTGAGCCAGGTCGCCATCGTCGGCAGCCCGGGGGAACGGGCTGACGAGCCGGGCCACGACCTCACCTATCTGGCGCAGAACGACCTGATCACCGGTGTGGACCTGCCTGCCACGCTGTACGCCGACATGGGCGGCTCATTGATGGCCAGCGCAGCCGTACTGCAGGCGGTGATGCACCAGCGGGCAAAAGGCAAAGGTGTCTTTCTTGAAGTGGCCCTTTCCGGCGCGGCGGCTTACCTGGCCCTGCCCCGCGCCTGGGGGCTGACCCAGCCCGGTGCTGCGGTGGGCGGCGGGCATGCGGGCTACCGCGTGTACCGCTGCAAGGACGGACGCGTAGCACTCGCCGCGCTGGAGCCGCACTTTGCCGCGAGCCTGTGCGCAGCGGCCGGCGTGACGGCCTCCAGCATGAAGGCCATGTTTGCGCCTGCCACGCACGCGGCTATTGAGGCCTGGCTTCTGGGCAAGACGCGCAAGGAGCTGGACAAGCTGGCCGTGGAAAAAGATATTCCGCTACACACGCTGGAACGGTAATGCACTTGCACCGAACCATATATTCATGAGGAAGCAAGGAACGATTGCACGCTGGGACGCGGCACGCGGATTCGGATTCATCCGCGGCGAAACCTCAGGTGCAGACGTCTTTTTCCATCTGCGAGATGTACGTGGCGGCATGCAGCCGCGCCAAGGGACGGTTGTCACCTTTGAAGAAATTCACGTCGGCGGTAAAGGCCCACGTGCGATGGCGATCGAAGCAATGAGTGCCGAACGGGGTCTCACCTCCAGCCCGGCTCGCTCTCACACTGAAAAGAGGGACACCCCTCAGCGGCGCCCACAAAAGCAAGCCGCCGCCTCGGCTGCAGGACCCGGTTTCGGGCTCATGCTGCTCATCAGCATGGCCTATGGCGGGTTGATGCTTTGGGCTGTCTGGCGCTCGCTGCTGCCCTGGTGGACATTGCCGGCGTCGTTTGTGCTCAACCTGCTGACGTTCTGGGTGTACTGGGCGGACAAACGCGCGGCGCAGACCGGTCAGTGGCGCACACCGGAAAACACGTTGCAACTCCTGGCGCTGGCGGGCGGCTGGCCCGGCGCATGGCTGGCACAGCAGGTCTTGCGGCACAAGTCGAGCAAGCAATCGTTTCGGGATATCTACTGGCTGATGGTCTTCTTGCACGCGCTGCTTGTTTGGGCCTGGCTGTTTTGGCCGCCGCTGAGAAAGTCGCTGACTGTCTGGCTGTAGTTTCAGGCTATCAGACTGCATTCGCTATCAAATCAGGAGCTGCTTGCGCTCGTCTTTATTGGGCAAACGGCCGATTTTATGCACGAACCAGATGCGCCGGCGCCTTTACGCATCAATACAGGATGGAGGCTGCCGGCAGCCTTTGCCAGCGCTGCCCCAGCAACACCTGCCTGACGAAGCCGTACAGGGCCCACAACAGCAGCAGCGGGATCACCAGCGTCTGCAGCACAAAGATCACGATGAGCCGGACGATGTGTTCGGTGGCCTGCTCGGCCGCCCGCTTGAGGCTCTCGAAGTGTTTTGTCACGTCACCGTTCTTTGCCAGCCAGTCTTTCAGGCTGTCCACCAGGCCGCGGTTGTCGGGGGCTGCGGCGGCCGGCGAATTGAGCTGGCCGGCCTTGCCGGTGGCGCTGTCGATCAATTGCTGGCTGGCGGCATAGTCGGCCGCGAGGAATTTTTGCCACAGCATGTCGGTGCCCAGCGTGACCACCGGAACCGCAAAGCGCAGCATCAGCAGGATCACCAGCAACCTTGACAGCCACAAAGGCACCTGCGGCCTGCGCAGGTAACACCACCACCAGCCCAGCACCGTGGCACTCAGCGCCAGCGATACCGGCCAGTAGCTGCCGATGCTGATCAAGGCTTTCTGAACGCCGAAAGCAACACTGGCCGCCAGCATCAAATGCGAAAACTGCTCCACCAGGTCGTTGACGGGATCCAGGATTTGCCCGGGCGCAAACGTGACGCCCACGCCAAAAGGCTGCACCGACGCTTCGGTCCCCTGCGCCACCGAAATCACGCCGTTGAGCAGCCTGGCCGTGGCAAAACTCAGCAGCGCCCTTTTCAGGCCGGCATCCACCTGCCGCATGGCGGGCGCATCCAGCGGCGCCAGCCATGCACAGGCCAGCACAGCGGCCATGGTGAAAGCAGCAAGTGCTTTGCGGGCAATGTCCATGGTGTCTCCAGAAGGTGTGAATGAAGCCAGGGTCAGTAGAAGGTCTGAGGCCTGGCGGCTTGCCTCTACTTATCTTGCCAGAGAACCCCATCACATGCGGCCGTAACTACCCTCTCCTGCTGATCGCAAGGAACCATGACGGTCAAGCGGCCTCATGCGTCGGCCTTCCCTCGGGCAGCTCCATCCGGCCGCAGGTATTCACGCACCATCGCACGCGCCCGGTGAATACGGCTTTTGGTGGCTTCGCGGGTGAGCTGCAGGCGCTGCGCGATTTCGGTGATGGTGAGCTGCTCCATGTCGCGCAACAGCACCACCTCACGGTACATCGGCGGCAAGGATTCCAGTGCCCGGACCAGGTCGATACGCAATTCGTCCTGCGGCATCTGCGCGAAGTACTGGTCCTTGTCGTAGTCGGTAAGCGCCTGGGTGCCGCGCATCAGCGCAAGCGCCGGCATCATGCACAGCCGCGCGATGATCTTGAACATCCAGCCGCCCAGGGCTGCGGCGTCACGCACGGTGCCGACGCGGCGGTAGATGATGATGAGCGCCTCCTGCACCACGTCTTCGATGGCGGAGCCGCGGTGGCACTGGTAGCGGGCGTAACGGCGGGCATCGGGCTGCAGCTGCCGCAGCAGCGAGGCCAGCGCGGCCGGGTCACCGGCCTGCGCTGCGGCAAAAAGGGCTATTTCAATGGCCATCACCAAGGGCCCGGCTTTTCCAGCTTGCGGCCCACCATGGCGCAAGCCGGGCAAAAACCCAACAGCCCTGTCAGCACCGTGACCACACCGGCGCAGGCCGCGAGCAAACCAGGCGGCGTTACACCCAGCACCAGCAGGCCGCAAACGGCCATCAAGGCGCCGGACACACCACGCGCCCAACGCTCTTTGGGCCCCACATTTTTGCGATAGAACATGAAATCTCCTTTGGCTGCCGTCAAAAATGCGGCATCGCTGCAAGGAGGGGTCATGCGGGCAAAAGGATTCACGTTGGGGGAAATATTGTTGGGATATTTTTGAGATGGAGCACCCGTCAAGCTTAGCCGGGCACACCGAAGCTGCCGGTACGTGCACGTAGTTGCTATCAATTCAATAGCTGCTTGCGCACGTTCCCATTGGGCTCAAAGCCAATTTCATTCATAAAAAAGGCTCCATCGGAGCCTTTTTACATCGAAATACCTGCGCTGGCAGCGCCTAGCGGCCCTTGCGGCCACCGGGCTTGCCACCGGCGCCCTGCGCCAGCGGCGGCAGGCCGGTGTGACGGGTCAGCAATCGGCCCTTTACCACCGGCGAAGCCTTGACTGTGGTGGCCGTGCCGGTCGAGTTCTTGCGCCGCGCGCTGGTGTAGCTGCCGTCGGTCATCGGCTGGAAGGTCGGGATCAGGTGGTGCTTGCCGTTGCCGATCAAATCAGCGCGGCCCATGGCCTTGAGCGCCTCGCGCAGCACCGGCCAGTTGTTGGGGTCGTGGTAACGCAAGAAGGCCTTGTGCAGCCGGCGGCGGCGCTCGCCGCGCACGATGTCCACCGTCTCGCTGTCGCGCGTGATCTTGCGCAGCGGGTTCTTGTTGGTGTGGTACATCGTCGTGGCCGTGGCCATCGGACTCGGGTAAAACGTCTGCACCTGGTCGGCCCTGAAGCCGTTTTTCTTGAGCCAGATCGCCAGGTTCATCATGTCTTCGTCGCTGGTGCCCGGGTGGGCGGCGATGAAGTACGGAATCAGGAACTGCTTCTTGCCGGCTTCCAGCGAATACTTGTCGAACATCTGCTTGAACTTGTCATAGCTGCCGATGCCGGGCTTCATCATCTTGGTGAGCGGGCCCTGCTCGGTGTGCTCGGGCGCGATCTTGAGGTAGCCACCCACGTGATGGCTGACAAGCTCTTTCACGTACTCGGGGCTTTGCACGGCCAGGTCGTAGCGCAGGCCGGAGCTGATGAGAATCTTCTTCACGCCCTTCAAGGCCCGCGCGCGGCGGTACATTTTGATCAGCGGGTTGTGGTCGGTATTGAGGTTGGAGCAGATGCCCGGGTACACGCAGCTCGGCTTGCGGCAGGCGGCCTCGATCTCGGGCGACTTGCAGCCGATACGGTACATGTTGGCGGTTGGCCCACCCAGGTCGGAGATCGCGCCGGTAAAACCCTTGACGGTGTCGCGGATCGCCTCGATCTCGCGGATGACAGAGTCTTCGGAGCGGCTCTGGATGATGCGGCCTTCATGCTCGGTGATGGAGCAGAAAGTGCAGCCGCCAAAGCAGCCGCGCATGATGTTGACGCTAAAGCGGATCATCTCCCACGCCGGGATCTTGGTGGCGCCGTCATGGCTGCCGTTTTCGTCGGCATAGCGCGGGTGCGGTGAGCGCGCGTAAGGCAGGTCGAAGACGTAGTCCATCTCGGCCGTGGTCAGCGGGATGGGCGGTGGCGTGATCCACACGTCGCGCGCGGTGGCACCCTCGCCGTGGGCCTGAACCAGGGCGCGTGCGTTGCCGGGGTTCGTCTCAAGGTGCAGCACGCGGTTGGCGTGGGCATACAGCACCGCATCGCTCTTGACCTGCTCGTAAGACGGCAGGCGGATCACGGATCGGTCGCGCGGGGGAACCTTGATCTTGCCCTGCGCAGTGTGCACTGTGGACGGCAGATTCGGGTTGGCGACGAAAGTCAGCGGCTTGATGGCCGGGTTGGCCGCGGCGGCGGGCTTGACGGCCTTGGCGAGCACAGGCGAGCCTTTTGCTTCCGCCTCAACCGCCACTTCAGCGGCTTCATCTTCCCGCGCGCAAGTCGCGCCCTGTTCCCGCGCCTGGTCGGAAATCATCAGATATGGGTTGACATGCGCTTCGACCCGGCCCGGTGCATCCACGCTGGTGGAATCGATTTCAAACCAGCCGTTGGCGGTTTCGTCGCCAGTGCGGCGGATAAAGGCGGTGCCGCGAACGTCGGTGATGCTGCCCACCGGCTCTTTAGCCGCCAGGCGATGGGCGATCTCGACTATCGCGCGTTCGGCATTGCCGTACAGCAACAGGTCGCATTTCGCATCGACCACCACGCTGCGGCGAACTTTGTCGGACCAGTAGTCGTAATGCGCGATGCGGCGCAGCGAACCTTCAATGCCGCCCAGGATGATAGGCACGTCTTTGTAGGCTTCGCGGCAGCGCTGTGAATACACCAGCGCCGCGCGGTCGGGGCGTTTGCCGCCGATGTCGCCGGGGGTGTAGGCGTCATCACTGCGGATCTTGTGGTCCGCCGTGTAACGATTGATCATCGAGTCCATGTTGCCGGCGGTCACGCCGAAGAACAGGTTGGGCTTGCCCAGCACGCGGAAGGGTTCGGCGCTTTGCCAGTCGGGCTGGGCGATGATGCCGACGCGAAAGCCTTGCGCCTCCAGCATGCGGCCAATGACGGCCATACCGAAGCTCGGGTGGTCTACATAGGCGTCGCCCGTGACGATGATGATGTCGCAGCTGTCCCAGCCGAGCGCGTCCATTTCGGCCCGGCTGGTGGGCAAAAATTTGGCCGTGCCAAAGCGGGCCGCCCAGTACTTGCGGTAACTGGTGAGCGGCTTGGCGGCGCGCGCAAAGAAGGAGACGTCGACGGGGGCGTTCATGGAGGGTTTGGGGTAACCCTCCATTGTAAGGTTTACCCTGAGTTTTGCCTCTTTATTCGGCATTTAAGCCCTACAAACACCTCTCAATGCACGATTGGCACGTTTAAAGTGGCCGCGTGGCCACGAACGGCCGCGAATAAACACGCTTTACTGACTCCTCACACACCCATGAGCCCTTTCACCGCTGCCCTGCTAGCAGACTCGATCCTGGTGTTGCACGTCGCTATCGTCGCCTTTGCCGTGCTCGGCCAACTACTGTTCATGGCCGGCGGCTGGTGCGGTTGGGTCTGGGTTCGCGCGCCGTGGGTCAGGCTCACGCATCTGGCGCTGATCGGCTTTGTGGTGGCGCAAAGCTGGCTGGGCGAGATCTGCCCGCTCACCATTTGGGAACAGGCCCTGAGGCAGCTGGCCGGGCAAGCCAGTTATGGCGGCTCCTTCATTGAGCACTGGCTGTCGCGGCTGATCTTCTTCAACGCGCCGGCGTGGGTGTTCATGGTGGCTTATACCGGATTCGGCCTGCTGGTGTTGCTGAGCTGGTGGTGGTGGCCGCCCCGCTGGAAGCGCGCCAGGCCCCGCAGCGCCTAGCCGTGCTGCTCGCGGCTGTCCGCCGGCGCCTCGTCCCGTTCGTTCAGCCCGTAGTCACGCAGCACATGGGCCACACGCAGGCGGTAGTTTTCAAACACGCCACCGCGCCCGCGGCTTTGCGCCTTGCGGTGGGATTCCAGACGGCGCCATTCCATCACGGCGGCTTCGTCCCTGAAGAATGAGAGCGATAGCAGCTTGCCCGGGTTGCTCAGGCTTTGAAAACGTTCGACGGAAATAAAGCCGTCTATTTGCTCGAGCTGCGGCTTGAGCGCAGCAGCAATATTGAGATAGGTCTGCATGTTGCCTTCAGCGGGCTGCACTTCAAAAATGATGGCGATCATGTGGAGCTTTCAGTCGCGGTATCCATCAGAAAAAACGGGATGCGGGCGTTCATGGAAGGCCGGTAGTGCCAGCTGCCCAGTGTCGATAGCTGCAGCTTGCCTGAATCCAGCAAGGACTGGATGGCTGCGGCTGCGACGGTGCAGGCCAGCGACTGACCGGGGCACTGGTGCGCGCCCCTGCCGAAGCCGGGCACCTCACGGCTCGCGCGGTCCAGCAAAAACCGGTCGGGCTCCGGGTTGCACAAAGGGTCACGGCCGGCGGCCGCCAGAACCACCAGGATGGCATCGCCCGCCTTCAGGGAAACCCCCGCCACCTCCGTTGCCTCTGCCACAAAACGGCGCGTGTTGTGGATGGACGGGTCGTGGCGGCTGACCTCGTTCACCATCTGAAGCAGCTTGCCCGGATCCTGCCCCACGGTTTCGGCCAGGCCCGGCTGCGTGGCCAGGGCCACCAGGCTGTTCCCGACAAGTCCGGCAGTCGCCTCGCAGGTCTGCGACAGCAGGCCGACCAGGTTGGCGAGCAACGCTGCGGCGTCATTCCAACCCGCCTTCTGCGCTTCCAGCCGGACACGGGCGACGGCGCTCTCCGGGCTTGCGTCCGCCTGCACCAGCGCCGAGAACCTTGCCAGCAAGGCCGCTGCAGCATCACCCGCCGCAGCTAACTGCTCCGGCGTGCTGAGCGGAGACAGGCACGCCACAAAGTCGCGCGTCCAGCCTGCAACAAGCGGCAGTTCGGCCTCCGCAAAACCCAGGGCATCAGCGACTGCCATCACCGGCACATCAAAAACCCACTGCGACAACGCCGCTCCGCGCAGGGGTTCGCCACCCATGGCCTTCGCCGCAATCAACCCGGTGTGCTCGCCAACACGGTCCAGATCCAGCGCGGCCAGGAAACGCTGCAAGGCCAGTTTGGGTGCGTCGTGCCGGAGGCCGTCGTTCATGCGAACCAGGTGGCCGAACACCTCACCCGCCGCCGACCCGACGATGGCCTGCGGCACGGGCTCAGCCGCCGGCCTCACACGGCATGCCGGGTTGCCCAGCACGGCATTGACCGCGGCCGCACTGGTCGCGACCCAGAGCTTGCGTGGTGCGTCAAACACCAGCGGTGGGCCGGCCACCAGCGCGGCGTAATAAGGATAGGGGTTAGGGTGGCTGGGCGCCGCAAGGACGTGTTCGGGATGCATGGGCGTCATTTTTGCCCAGATGGCTGGCGTGATGCTTCGTTGCCGGTCGAAGTATCAGCAGCAGCAGCAGCCCATTGGAAAGTCTTGCCAAGGGGCGAGGCAGAAGCCGGGCTGAAACGGGAGCTAAAAGTGATTCAAGGCCGCCTTTGCGCATTGAAACCCGCCTCACGGCCCCAAAACCGTGTTTTTACCTATGAAAAGAGCCTGTAGCCCTTATACATCGGGCGCAAGTTGCTATTAAATTAATAGCGAATCACTCTCCTTCAGGCTTCACTGCGGCCGCCTGGCCGGCAGCACCTGCCCACGGCATTCGCCAAAACCAATGCGGCGGAAGCCTTCGCGCACGCAGCTTGCACGCAGGATGACGGCGTCGCCGTCCTGCAGGAAGATGCGCTTTTCGCCATTGGCCAGGGTCAACGCATTCTTGCCGCCCATGCTCAGCTCCAGCAACGAGCCGGCCTGTTCCGGCGCCGGGCCTGACAGCGTGCCCGAGCCCAGCAAATCACCGGGCTGCAGGTTGCAGCCGTTGACGGTATGGTGCGTGAGCAGCTGTGCCACCGTCCAGTAGGCGTCGCGAAAGTTCGACTGCGACAGGCGCTCGGGGCCCCGGCCGGCTTCCCGCATGGCCTCGGTCTCTATCCACACTTCCAGCGCCACATCCATACCGCCCAGGCGGCGGTTGCCTTCCGAGTCCAGGTACGGCAAGGGCTGCGGGTCGCCTTCGGGCCGTACGAACGGTGCGCGAAACGGCGCCAGTGCCTCCATCGTGACGACCCACGGCGAGAGGGTGCTGGCGAAGTTTTTGGACAGGAACGGGCCGAGCGGCTGGTATTCCCAGGCCTGCACGTCACGCGCCGACCAGTCGTTAAGCAGCACCATGCCAAAGGCATGTGCTTCAGCCTGAGCCATGGCGATGGGCTCGCCCAGCGCGTTGCCCTGCCCCACCAGTACGCCGAGTTCCAGTTCGTAGTCGAGTCGCTGGGTGGGACGCAACGCGGGCGCCGCGTCGTCCGGGCCTTTGGTCTGGCCCAGCGGGCGGGGAAAGGCCTGGCCGCTCACGCCGATGGACGACGCGCGGCCGTGGTAGCCGATGGGAACCCACTTGTAATTGGGCAGCAGCGGCGCATCGGGCCGAAACAGCTTGCCGACGGTGGTGGCGTGGTGGATGCCGGTGTAAAAGTCGGTGTAGTCGCCGATGCGGCAAGGCAGGTGCAGGGTCACCGAATCCTGGGGGGACAAAAAGTTCTTCCACTCAGCCTGCTTTGAGCTGCCCTCTGCGAGGCCTCGCGAGATCGCCGCTCTCAGCGCGCTCGTTGTCGCCAGGCTTTGTGCCATCAACCCGTTCATATCACCGGTATCGAGCAGCCCGGCCGCCCGAACATCCAGCACCTGGTCGCCAATGGCCACGCCGATCTTGCGCGCGCCCTGCGGCCCCTGGCTGTAGGTGCCAAACGGCAGATTCTGGATGGGAAAGTCTGTTCCCGCGTCATTCGCAGATGCGACCCAGCTGCGCAGCCCAAGGTCGTGGGTGGCGTTGAGTGACTGGTTCATGCGCGTCAGCCCTTGAACTGGTCTTTGAGCCCGGCCCAGCAACTGCTGTAGCCGGCATCCAGCGCCCCACCCTCCAGCGCATAGGCCGTCGGGATGAAGCGGTAGCGGCTTTCAAACATGAAGGCCAGCGTGTTGTCCAGCTTGTGCGGCGCCAGTGCGGCCGTGCTGGCTTTCTCGAAGGCTTCGGTGTCCGGGCCGTGCGGCACCATGCAGTTGTGCAGCGACGCGCCGCCGGGCTTGAAGCCTTCGGGCTTGGCGTCGTACTGGCCATAGACCAGGCCCATGAATTCGCTCATGAGGTTGCGGTGGTACCAGGGCGGGCGGAAGGTGTTCTCGGCCACCAGCCAGCGTGGCGGAAAGATCACGAAGTCGCAGTTGGCCGTGCCCGCTGTGTCCGAGGGCGAGGTCAGCACGGTGAAGATGGATGGGTCCGGATGGTCATAGCTGATGGAGCCGATGGTCATGAAATGGGCCGTGTCGTACTTGTAAGGCACCAGGTTGCCGTGCCAGGCCACCACATTGAAGGGGCTGGCCGCTCGCCTGGCCGACCACAGGCGGCCGCCGAATTTCTTGACGATCTCAAAGCCGCCCTTGGGCGCAGGCGCGCTGTCGAACGCCGCCGTAGGCGCCAGGAAGTCACGCGCATTGGCCAGGCCGTTGGAGCCGATCGGACCGAGTTCCGGCAGGCGAAAGTGCGCGCCGTAGTTTTCGCAGACGTAGCCGCGCGATGCGCCGTCGGGCAGGCCCACGCTGAAGGCCATGCCACGCGGCACCACGGCGATTTCCCCGGGAGTGACATCCAGGATGCCGAGCTCGGTCGTGACCACCAGCCGGCCCTGCTGCGGCACCAGCAGCATCTCGCCGTCGGCATTGACCAGCGCGCGTTGCAACATGGAACGATTGGCGACATACACCTGCGCGGCCATGCCCGTCTGCGCTTCGGCGTCGCCGTTGGCGGCCACAGTGCGAATGCCGTCCACAAAATCCAGCGGCTCGGGGGGAATGGCGAATGGATTCCAGCGCAAGGGATCGGGCGGCACGGCGCAGCCACCCGCCGCGCCGGTCGTCCACTGCGGCTGTTCATACGGCTTGTAGCCACCTGTCATCACAGAAGGCTGGCGGCGGTACATCCAGGTGCGGCGGTTCTCGGCGCGGGGCGCGGTGAAAGCGGTGCCGGAAATCAGCTCGGTGTACAAATCGTGCGGCGCGCGCTGCGGGCTGTTGCGCCCTTGCGGCAGCGCGCCGGCAACGGCCTCGCTGGCAAATTCATTGCCGAAGCCGGACTGGTAATGCAAGGTGTTGGTGCTCATGGATGTTTCCCCCGGGAATCTGCAATGTTCAGTTCAACGAATCGACGCCATCATTCTTCAGCATCGCCGGGCTCACCACCGCCGGCCTTGGCCTTCTCGATCAGCCTGTCGAAAAAATCACTGAGCTGCGTGCGCTCGGCCGCGCTCAGCACGCCAAAAATATCCTGGTTGCGCTGCCCCACCACTTCCATGGTGCGCTGCCATGCCTTTTTGCCTTTGGGGGTGAGTGTCAGCACCACGCCGCGCCCATCCGTCGGGCTTGCGGCCTTGACGACCAGGCCCTGATCGACCAGCGACTGGGCCGCACGGCTGGCCTGGCCTTTGTTCAGATTGGCTTTTTGCGCGAGGTCGTTCACCGACAGCGGCGCGAAGGTGCCCACGGCCGTGAGGCAACGGGCATCACTCATCGACAGGCGCGCGTCCGCCACATAAGCACGCTGGCTTTCAATGTCCGTCAGCTTGTGCAGAAGGTGCAGGCGGTAGGTCAGGGTTCTGTCGAGCTTGATCATGTAGCGACCGGGTAAGTTTATGGTTGCGTCCGCAACTATAAACCGATCCGGTTGCGCCCGCAACCATTTATCAAGACGGGCCCGAGGGGCCTCTTCGGGAGGCCCTAGTTACGCACCATCGTCATCTGGCCGCGCACTTCCCCTGCGGGATAAGCAGCTGTGTGGATGTTGGCATACCAGCGGCCCGCCATCAGGTCGGCGGCCTGGGCGGCCGTCAGTGTGGCGCTGCCGTCCATGGGGGTGCGGAGGGGGCTGGCCCACCCCAAAGCAACACCGGCGTTGGCGCCGATGGCGGCCGGACCATGGAAGTGTCCCGCAGTCGCCGGGCCGGTCAGACGGGTGTAGTTGACCTTCCAGCGCAGCAGGTTGGTACTGGTATCGAAAACGGCATCGACCGAGCCGCTACCGGTGCTGGCATTGGCGGGCACCTCATTGGCGCCGCGAAGCTGCGTGGTGAATGCGACCAGGCTGGATTGCTTGTTCATCACGCCGCAGCCCGTGATGGCGGCAGCGGCTACGGTCATCGCGGCAAGGGAAACTCGGGTGGCGGCGCGGCGTGAAAGCATGGGTCGGCTCCTTGAAAAGTTGCAGCCGATTGTGCGTGCTGCACGCAGATCAAACCCGTAGGACAAACCCCATGCGAACAGTCGGTTCCGGACGACGCCCGTACCCCAACGCACACCGACACGCGCGCGTGCACGCGGGCCGGAGACTGGACTGATCGTTGTGGCCTGCATCCTCCCTCAGGCCAGCCCGCAATCATCAGCAGAAAGACTCACACCATGGCATCGCGCGTTTTATGGAAAGGGGCCATCAGTTTCGGCCTGGTTCACATCCCCGTAGCGCTGCATTCGGCCACCTCGGAAAGCGGCATTGACTTCGACTGGCTGGACAAGCGCAGCATGGACCCTGTGGGTTACAAGCGCGTCAACAAGCGCACGGGCAAAGAGATCACCCGGGAAAACATCGTCAAGGGCGTCGAATACGAAGACGGCCAGTACATCGTGCTGTCGGAAGAAGAGATCAAGTCCGCCTACCCCAAGACCACCCAGACCATTGAAATCGAAAGCTTTGTGCCCAACACGGAGATTCCTTTCGTTTACCTGGAGCGGCCCTACTACATCGCCCCCATCAACAAAGGGCAAAAAGTCTACGCACTGCTGCGCGACACCCTGCTGAAGACGCAGCGCGTGGGCATCGCCCGCGTCATCATCCAGACCAAGCAGCACCTGGCCGTGCTGGTGCCCTCGGGGCCTGCCTTGATATTGAACCTGTTGCGCTGGGGTGCAGACATACGGTCGCTGGAAGAGCTCAATCTGCCGCCCATAGGCGCCAAGGCCGCCGGCCTGACCGACAAGGAACTCGCCATGGCCAAACAGCTGGTGGACGACATGACCGGCAAGTGGAAGCCCGATCAGTTCACCGACTCCTTCAAGGACGACATCATGGCGCTGGTCAAGCGCAAGGCCAAAGCAGGCAAGTTGGAGAATGTGGTGCAGCCGGAGGAAGAAGAGACCGAAGGCCGCTCCAGCGCCAAGATCATCGATCTGACGGAATTGCTGCAGCGCAGCCTGCGTAAAGGCGGCGGCGACGGACCCAAAGCCAAGGCGGCAGCCACGACCAAGGCGTCCACCAAAACCCCGGCGCGCAAGAAAACCGCAGCCAAATCGCCCTCGCATGCGCCCGCAAGGCGGCGCGCCGCCTGAGTTCCGGCCGCATGAGCCGACGACATGGGCGCCCGCGACCTGCTGAAAAACTACCGCGCCAAGCGTGACTTCGCGCGTACGCCGGAGCCCGCTCACGGCGGCGCCCGCTCGGATAAAGCCCTCAGCTTCGTCATCCAGAAGCACGACGCGAGCCGGCTGCACTACGACTTCCGTCTGGAGTTGCAAGGCACCCTCAAAAGCTGGGCCGTCCCCAAGGGCCCCAGCCTGGACCCGGCCGTCAAGCGCATGGGCGTGCATGTAGAAGACCACCCGCTTTCCTACGCCGGTTTTGAGGGCAGCATCCCGGCCAGACAATACGGAGCGGGCGACGTGATCGTGTGGGACCGCGGCTTGTGGACGCCGATCGGCGACCCGGTGAAGGGGTTCAAAAGCGGCAAGCTCAAGTTTGAACTGCATGGCGAAAAGCTCAAGGGCGGCTGGACCTTGGTGCGCATGCACGGGCGAGGCGACGAATCCCATGAACCCTGGCTGCTGATCAAAGAGCACGACGAGCATGCCCGCGCCGAAAAAGAGTTTGACGTACTCAAGGCGCTGCCCAACAGCGTGCTCTCGGGCAAGCCTCTGCCGCGCGATGCCACAGCCAGCACCGCCGTAAAGAAAGCGCTGACGGCGCCTGTCAAAAAAACCCGGGCCAAGGCACGCCCAAAACAAGCTGATGCAAGCATTCCCGAAGGCGCCATCAAGGCGAAGCTGCCCGAAACGCTCGCGCCGCAACTGGCCACGCTGGTCACGCGCCCGCCTGCCAGCCCCGAAGGCTGGGTTTATGAAATCAAATACGACGGTTACCGGTTGCTGGCGCGTATCGACGGCTCATCAGTTCGCCTTTTCACACGCAAGGGCAACGACTGGACCGACAAGCTTTCCAGGCTTGCCAAGGCTGTGGCTGCGCTGGAACTGCCTTCAGGCTGGATCGATGGCGAGATCGTGGTGATGAACGAACGCGGCGTCCCCGACTTCGGCGCGCTGCAAAACGCTTTCGACCATGCGAGTACGGCGGACATTCTTTACTACGTGTTCGATCTCCCATTTTTTGACGGGCTGGACCTGCGGCAACTGCCACTGGCGCAGCGCCGTGAAATCCTCTGCGCGCTGGTCACCCGCAATCCGCAGGACACCATCCGTTTCAGCGATGCGTTTGATGAAGCACCGCAGGATCTGCTTGAGTCGGCCCGGCGTGTCGGGCTGGAAGGTGTGATCGGCAAACGCGTGGACTCGGCTTACGTGTCACGCCGCTCGCCGGACTGGATCAAGCTCAAAACCCAGTTGCGCCAGGAGTTCGTGATTGGGGGTTACACCGCACCCAAAGGCTCGCGCATCGGATTGGGCGCATTGATGCTGGGCGTCCACGATGAAGAAGGTGCGCTTCAATACGCCGGCAATGTCGGCACCGGCTTCAACGACGAGATGCTGGACACACTGAAAGCCCGGCTGGAAAAACTTCACACCGATCGCAGCCCGTTCGCAAAGCTGCCCGCCGGCGTCAAAGGCCAATGGGTCAAGCCGCGTTTGCTGGCCGAAGTGGCCTTTGGTGAATGGACCCATGGCGGCCATATCCGCCACTCCGTATTCCAGGGCCTGCGCACCGACAAACCCGCAACAAACATCCTCCGTGAAAAACCCGCCGTCCTGGAGCGCGGCAAGAAAGGCACTACCGTGAACCCCGCCCAAAAAACCTCCACCGAAAAACCTACCGCGAAGGGTGGCCTGAACGTCCCTGAAAAAAAGACCGCGAAGTCCGCCCCTGCAGCGCTGAAGTCCCTGCGTGTCACGCATGCTGACCGGGTGATCGACAGCAGCACCGGCTTCACCAAGCAAAACGTGGTCGAGCACTACGCACAGGTCGCGGCGCTGATGCTGCCGCACCTCAAGGCCCGGCCCACCGCGCTGGTGCGCGCGCCTTCGGGCATAGGTGGTGAGCTGTTCTTCCAGAAGCATGCCGAAGCTACGTCAATTCCCGGCATCAAATTGCTGGACCCCGCGCTGGACCCCGGCCATGGTCCGCTGCTGGAGATTCCCTCCACAGCCGCCCTGCTGGCGGCCGCGCAGATCAACGTGATCGAGTTCCATACCTGGAACGCCACCACGCGCGCCATCCACAAGCCCGACCGCATGACGTTCGACCTGGACCCGGGTGAAGGCGTTGCCTGGCCGCAGGTTCAGGAGGCCGCGCAGCTGGTGCGCGCTTTCCTTGACGAACTGAAGCTCGTGAATTTCCTGAAAACCAGCGGCGGCAAAGGCCTGCACGTGGTGGTGCCGCTCAAGCGGCAATACGATTTCGACACCGTGAAGGATTTCTCGCATGCCATCGTGATGCACCTGGCCACCGTGATCCCCCAGCGCTTTGCCGCCAAGAGCGGCCCTAAAAACCGCATCGGCAAGATTTTTCCGGACTACCTGCGCAATGGATTTGGCGCCACCACCGTCGCGGCGTGGTCCATGCGTGCCCGGCCGGGCCTCGGCGTGTCCGTCCCTGTCGATTGGGATGAACTGGCCTCGCTGACCGGCGGCGCACACTGGACGGCGCAAACCCTGGGCGGGCGCCTGGCCATCGGCAACCAGCCCTGGGAGACTTACGAGGCGTCACGCAACGGGCTCACCGCCGCCATGAAACAAGTGGGCTTCAAGGCGCCACCGGCCGCGAAATAGCCCTCACGGCGGCCCTGCCTGGGTTGTCGTTGCACTCCTACAGACCCAAGGCCGATGGCCTGACACGCGGGTGAAGGGCTTGAGCCTAGATTCGCCTGGATAAGGAGTTCTGTTTGCCCGGCCTTATTCAAGGGATGAACCAGAAATGCTCACCATGAAGCAGCTCGATGAAATGGATTTGACGCTTTACCTGCAGACTGAAGGTCGGCGAATGGCCGCAGAGCTCCGAGGCAAGACACTGCCGGACGCAGAAAACCAGTCGCCCACACCGCCTGACTCCTGTCCGCCCGCGGCTCGGCACCCCAGTGCCCACGGGCCCGCTCAACAGCAATGCGCGACCCCGGCCCCGGCACGCAGCCTGAGCGAGGCCTTGCAGCGCATGGGTGTGACGGGCTCACCTTCGCGCCGGGTGTAGGCATTCGCCGCGACTTGCGGCCCAAGGGCTGGCCCTGTTGCCGGCTGCGTCCTATTATTCAGACAGCGCCATAGAACGCACCTGGAGACACCCATGAAACCCTACCTGCCCTTTGTACTGGCGACCTTGTTTTTCCTGTCCGGCTGCCCCGACAACAAGGTTCCCAAAGCGCCACCCAAGGCGCCCGAGCCCAAAGCCGAAACTGTCGCCACGCCGATACCTTCCATGGTTGCAATCAAAAGCAGCCTGTCCGGCCCCCTTTCATGAAAAACCGTGGATGGCCATCCGGCATGTTTGCGGCCATCTGCCTGGCCGGATGTGCCGGCACAACAGCAGAGCCGCCCCCGCACCCCGTTAGCGTCGACGGGCAGACCTATCTCATCAGCCAGCTGACAGCCGGCACCTGGACAGCCATTGCTCCAGGGTCAAAAGGCGGCAGCGTCATATCGACCCCTGCGGGCCGCGCAGCGTTGCTGCAGGCGATTGAACTGCGCTCCGGCTGCAAGGTCACCGATGCTGACTATTCACGCAACGGCGTACAGCTCGACGCCCAGGTGGATTGCGCAAGCAGCTTGAAGAACTAACGGGGGCACTCCCGACATGGAGGAATAAAAAAAGGGGCGACAAATGCCGCCCCTTGGTTTGCCGAGCCTCGAGTGCCGACAAAAATCTTACCGATTCCTTGCGTGCGAAGGCCGACCCTTATCAGGCCTTCAGTGCATCGCGCAGGGCTTTCACCTGGTCATGGTTGCGCTGCGCGCCCTGGGCCTGGCGTTCCACCACGGCTCTGATACCGGCGGGGAAATTGCGCTTCAGGGCTTTGCGGTAGCGTGCCACTGCAGCGTCTTCCCCGCGCTCGCACTCATTGAGCATCGCCTGGTCACTCAACGCGCTCAGCGTGGCCCGCACGGAAACCCATCCGCGATGCAATGCACCGCTGACCGAGCCGCCTTCATCGGGCTTCCCGCCGAGCTGGCGAATCAGGGTTTGCAGCTCCAGGCCTGCAGCCCGGCATTCATCGGCATGGCGAAGCAGCAGTGTCTTGATGTCCTGCGCCTTGGTGTGCCCGGCGCATTCGCGGAAACCATACTCACCGTCACGGCAAGACTCGAGCAGGTCATTCAGGCTTTCGATGATGGCGTCATCGTCGTCCACTGCGTCATCGCCCGTTGCGACGGCGGTCTTCAATGCACCTGGGTACCGGTTCTCCCCCCTGGCCCAGGCCGCGCGGGGATCAGGATTCTGGTCGTGTTGTTCCTTTGCCATGGTGTGCTCCTTTGTCTCTTGTCGCTTTGTGAAAAGCTGCCCAGACGCCGCCTATAGGGCAACGTGGTGATTTCCAGACATCTGAATCGATGGTGCAACCCAGGGGAGTACCGCACGGTCAGGCAAGCACAGCCACTTTTGTAGGAGAACGCCGCGCACGCCCAGGCAAACTGCCGCGTCAAAAATTTACGCGATTTCGGCCACCAGGCCTTTCAGGGCCAGCGCAAGCAGCTATCAAAACAGGAGCAACGACAAGAAAGAGAATTTGGGCTTTGGAGTACCCAGACGATGGCAGCAGCACTGCCATTGAAAACCCGGCCCTGAATCCACGGCTGAATCCACAGCAAATGCCAGCGCGTCCGCTTGTCCTACATCCGACTAACACGCCTCCCACAAACATGTTCCTGTGCGGGAGCTAAGTTGAAACTGTCGGCAAGCGCATCCGCCTTCATTCAGTCGCGCTGACGTTACTTTTTACTTTTGGAGCTCCCATGACAGCCGCCCTCAACGAATCCCTGCACGGCAAGACCCTGCGCTGGAGCTTCAAGGACGGCCCGACGAAGGGCCTTAGCTTTGAGCATATTTTTTCGGCCGACGGAGGGGTGACCTGGCGCAGCACCGGTCCGGGTTCAAAAGACCACCACGAAAGCGCCAGCGCCGCCGTGAAAATTTCGGACGACGTGCATGTGGTGTCTTATCTTTCAGCCGAAAGCGGCTACACGATCACGGTAGCGCTCAATCTCAAGACCGGCACAGCCACAGGGTTTGCATCCAACGGCAAGGACTGGGTCCAGCAGTCGGGCACTTTTGAAGTGCTGGGCGCGAGCCGTTAGCCTGCGGCGGCAATCTGCCGCAAGGCCTGCTCAAACACTTCAGCGGGTTGCCCACCGGAGATCAGATGGCGGTCGTTAATGATGACGGCCGGCACCGAGTGGATGCCCTGGGTCAGGTAGAACTGTTCGCGTTCGCGCACCTCTGCCGCGTATTCGCCTGACGCCAGCACCTCCCGCGCCCGGGCTTCATCCAGCCCCACTTCGGCAGCCGCTTTCGCCAGCACCTCGTGTGAAGCCGGGCTCTGCCCGTCGGTGAAGTAGCGCTTGAAGAGCAGTTCCTTCAGCGCCTTCTGCTTGTCCACACCTTCCAGTTCGGCCCAGTGCAGCAGGCGGTGCGCATCAAAGGTGTTGTAGATGCGGCTGCGCCCGCCGCCGGGCTCGTCGGCCATGCTGAACTTGAAGCCGACCTGCGCGCCGCGCGCGCGGATGTTCTCACGGTTGGCCTGGGCCTGCGCGGGCGTGATGCCGTATTTCTCGGTGATGTGCTCGGTGATTTCCTGGCCTTCGGGCGACATCTTCGGGTTGAGCTCAAAGGGCTGAAAGTGCAGCTCGGCCTGGATGTCGCCGTGCACGCGCTCCAGCGCCTGGTCCAGCGACTTCAGGCCAATCACGCACCAGGGGCAGGAAACGTCGGACACGAAATCGATTTTGAGTTGGGTGGTCATGGGGGGCCTTGAGGGTTGCTGTTCTGGCAGACCGATTTTGGCCCGCAGCAAACCAGCTTGCGGTTCCCCCGGGGATATTCAAGTACCCGGCGCGAGGTTAATCAGCGGGAGCCACCCCTGCCTGGGGCCGTCTGTGGCAGCCCTTTTCAAGAAACTGTCACACAAGCTTCCTAAGATTCCCGCAGCGCAGCCCGACTTGCCCCGCCGGAGTGCGCGGCCAGGGCTGCGGCTTCGCGATCACCCACCTGAAACACTGGAAACCATAACAATGTCCGACCTGGCCACCCCTTCCCTTCCCTCCCGCCGCACGGCCCTGAAATTCCTGGCGACTGCGCCCATGCTGCCGCTGGGGGCCCTGGCCTCCAGCACCCTGCTGTCGGGCTGCGCCACCGGCAGCGGCCCCGCCGCTGCGGGCAATTACTTGTCTTCCAGCTTCACCTCCATGGCCGCCCCAACGCTTGCCAACGCGGCCGCCATGGCCACCACCACCGTGGGCTCCAGCCTCCAGGTGCGCCTCAAAGACAACAGCACGCAGAGCTACAAGCTCGCCTACCAGCCCTTCTTCGTGACCGGCGACATGGTGCCGGACGGCAAGGGCGGCACCATCCTCGCCGGCGGCTATGTGGACATCAGCAACCGGCCCATCATTGACCGCTCGGTGCCCGGCAAGGAACGCCAGATATTCTCGGACGGACCTGACGGCACCTCGCTGCTCGGCCTGCCCAATGCCAACGTACCCGGAGTCAAAGGCAAAGCAGTTTTTGCCGTAGTTCAGTTTGAATACACCACGCGAGACCTGGCTGGCGCCGACGCTTACGGCAACCTGCCCTCACCCATCGCCGTGCTGACGCTGGACCAGGACCAGGCCACCGGCAAGCTCAGCCTCGTGAAATACCACAACGTGGACATGTCCAAAGCGCATGGCCTGTGGATCACCTGTGGCGCCAGCCTCTCGCCCTGGAACACCCACTTGTCCAGCGAAGAGTACGAGCCCGATGCCCCCTTCGCCGCGGAAAGCGCGCAATTCAAGAAGTTCAGCAAGAACGTCTATGGCGACGAAACCAAAGCGAACCCTTATCACTACGGCCACCTGCCGGAAGTCACCGTGCATCCCGACGGCACCGGCACGGTCAAGAAACACTACAACATGGGCCGCATCTCGCATGAGCTGGTGCAGGTCATGCCGGACAACCGCACCGTGCTGATGGGCGACGACGCCACCAACAGCGGCCTCTTCGTCTTTGTGGCGGACCGTGAAAAAGACCTGTCTTCCGGCACGCTGTATGTGGGCAAGCTGGGCACCGGCTTCTCGGTCAACCCTGCCGACCAGGGCGCGAAGATCTCCTGGATCAAGCTGGGCCACGCCACCAGCGCCGAGATCGAAAAGATGGCCGACACGCTCAAGCCCGCCGACATCATGGCGGTATCGAAAACAGACCCCGGTGATGCGAGCTTCACCAAGGTGTTTTATGGCGGCAACGCCAACTGGATCAAGATCAAGCCCGGCATGGAAAAAGCCGCAGCCTTCCTGGAAACCCACCGCTATGCCTACCTTATGGGCGGGAGCATGGGATTTTCCAAAATGGAAGGCACCACCGTCAACATCAAGGACAAGGTCGCCTACTCGGCGCTGCAGAATATCCAGGACTCCATGGTCAAGACCGGCAAGGGCTGGAACGCGGCCAGCGGCATCGCGCTCGACAAGGCCCTGATCGCCGGCGGCGTGATGGCGCACAAGCTGGACGGCGGCCAGAAAGACCTGGGTGGCAACGCCATCGACAGCGAATGGATGCCGGTGCACACCAGGGCCCTGCTGGTCGGCGAAGACATTGCCGCCGACGCGCTGGGCAACAAGGCCGACCCCAACCAGATCGCCAACCCCGACAACCTGAAGTTCTCGGAAAAAATGCGCACCCTCTTCATTGGTGAGGACAGCGGCTCGCACATCAACAACTTCATCTGGGCCTACAACGTCGACACCCGACAGCTGTCGCGCCTGATGTCCATGCCCGCGGGCGCCGAAGCCACCGGCCTGCATGTGGTGGACGACCTCAACGGCTGGACCTACATCATGAGCAACTTCCAGCATGCGGGAGACTGGAACTCGCTGCATGGCAAGGTGCAAGCCACGCTGGATCCGCTGGTGCGCGCGAACTACAAGGACCGCTTCGGCGCGGCTGTCGGCTACCTCACCGCGGACCCCAGCAGCATCAAGCTGGGCTGATTGGCGACGTAACCATAAACATGTTCGCCTGCACCGCCTTCGGTGCCTCAGGCGGAAAGCGGGCTCATGGCCTGCTTTCCGCTTTTTTTATGGCACCGGATTAAATGCCGCGATGGATTGTGCGGTGTGCGCCCCTACCCGCTCGTCCCTAGAATGTTCAAAATAACGATGGCCGGCCTGACGTGACCTGCTGCGCTGGAAGATACGCATCAAAACGCCCTCTAACCCATACAGGACGAGCGCAAGCAGCTATCAAAAACAGAGCATCTACAGCGACAACATTGAGACAACCCCGAGACAAATCCATGCGATACGCCCAGACCGATCTGATCAACTACGCCCAAACCCTGCTGACCACCGCCGGGCTGGAGCACGACAAAGCCGCTGCCGTGGCCGACATCCTGGTCCAGGGCGACCTGATGGGCCACAACACCCACGGGCTCGCCCTGCTGCCGGGCTACCTGGCTGAGCTGGAATCTGGCGCGATGGAAAAACTCGGCACCCCAACGGTGCTGGCCGACCATCCGGCCGCCGTGACCTGGGACGGCCGCCGCTTGCCCGGCCCCTGGCTGGTTCTGCAAGCGATGGCATTGGCCACTGAGCGTGCCGCAGCCCAGGGCACCTGCACCGTGGTGATTCGCCGCAGCCACCACATCGCCTGCCTGGCCGCCTATCTCAAGCGCGCCACCGATCAGGGCCTGATGATGTTGCTGACCTGCTCGGACCCGAACACGGCCAGCGTTGCCCCCTTTGGCGGGCTGGACCCGGTGTTCACACCCAACCCGGTTTCTGCCGGCATTCCCACCAACGGCGTTCCGGTGCTGATGGATGTGTCCACCTCGGCCACGACGAACGGCATGACCAACCGGCTGCACAAGGAAGGCCAGCGGCTGCCTGCTGCCTGGGTGATGGACGGCCACGGCGTGGCCAGCGACAACCCTTCGGTGCTGTTCGACGAACCCAAGGGCACCATCCTGCCGCTGGGTGGCATGGACTCGGGCCACAAGGGTTATGGCCTCACCTTGCTGGTAGAGGCATTAACCGGAGGCCTCGCAGGCCACGGCCGCGCCGATCCGAAAGAGGGATGGGGCGCGACGGTGTTCCTGCAGGTGATTGACCCGCGCACTTTTGCCGGCCTGGATGCCTTCATACGCCAGACTGGCCATGTCGCCGATGCCTGCCGCGCATCACGACCCGCGCGAGCAGGGTCTGCCGTGCGCACCCCGGGGGAAAAAGGCATTGCGCTGGCAGCCAGGCAAATGGAATCGGGCGTGGAGCTCTACCCCTCCATCCTGCCCGCACTGTCAAGCTGGGCCATCAAGCTTGGGGTGACAGAGCCGTCTGCCGCCCACTGAAGCGCAGCCTTTCCAGGGGAAAACCGATCCAGCCAGCCGTTGCCGCTGACGGGTTTTCTGCTTGCAGCGCCTGCTGCTCAGCCTTTGGTATTACAGAAACCATCAAAAATTTAAAGCGACCCCCGCACACCCGGGGTTTGTCCCTAGGCGGGGAATTTTTCAGGTCCACATAATTAGTGCGTCGTTCAAACTAATTCTGAAGTGCTGCGTTTGCAGCGGAACGATTACCGGGATTCAGCTGGGTTTTCAAAACTACACGCCCGACTGGGCAGAACTATCGGAGACATTCATGAAACTAAAAAATTCCCTCACCGCAATGGCACTCAGCCTGGCCGCTGCCGGCGCATTTGCGCAGGTCACTGTCGGCGTCAGCTGGTCCAACTTCCAGGAGGAACGCTGGAAAACCGATGAGGCCGCCATCAAGACGCAGCTTGAAAAGCTGGGCGCCAAGTACATCAGCGCAGACGCCGCGGGCTCCCCCGAAAAACAACTGGCGGACATTGACGGCCTGATGGCCAAGGGCGCCAAGGTCCTGATCGTGCTGGCCATGGACAAGGACGCCATCCTGCCCGCCGTGAACAAGGCCACCAAACAAAAAGTGCCGGTTATTGCCTACGACCGCCTGATCGAGGCACCCGGCGTGTTCTACATCACCTTCGACAACAAGGAAGTCGGCCGCATGCAGGCCCGTGCGGTGTTCCAGGCCAAGCCCAAGGGCAACTACGTGATGATCAAGGGCTCCCCCACCGATCCGAATGCCAACTTCCTGCGCGAAGGCCAGCAGGAAATCATTGACGCCGCCGTCAAGAAAGGCGACATCAAGATCGTGGGCGAGGAATACACCGAGGGCTGGAAGCCTGAAGTCGCGCAGAAAAACATGGAACAGATCCTGACCAAGAACGGCGGCAAGGTCGATGCTGTGGTGGCCTCCAATGACGGCACCGCTGGCGGTGTCGTGGCGGCGCTGAGTTCCAAAGGCCTCAAGGGCGTACCGGTGTCCGGCCAGGACGGTGACTTTGCCGCCCTGAACCGCGTGGCCATGGGCACCCAGACCGTGTCGGTGTGGAAAGATGCGCGCGACCTCGGTAAACAGGCGGCCAGCGCAGCTGTCAATCTGGGTGCCGGCAAAAAAGTCGACGGCGCGACCTCCTGGAATGGTGGCGAGAAAAAGATCGCCCTGCAGGCCCAGTTCCTCAAGCCCGTGCCTATTACCCGCGACAACCTCGATGTGGTGGTGAAAGCCGGCTGGATCAAGAAAGACGAACTCTGCAAGGGTGTCACGGGCAACGTCGCGGCCTGCAAGTAATACAGGCTTTAATACAGGCGTTCAACCACCTGCTCCCCGTTCTGCGCAAGCAGGCAAGGCAACCGGCCTGTAGGTTGCCTTGGGGAGTGCTGCATCCTCAAAACCATGCAATTTCCCGTTCGGTTCCTGCGCAACGCTGCTGTCGACTGGCGGCTGGTGTTCATGGGGGGCGTGCTCGCCGTCCTGGCGGGCGTATTCCAGGTCCTGTCGGGCGGCATTTTCCTGTCGCCTGAGAACCTCTACAACATCGCCCAGCAAACCGCGGTGGTGGGCATCGTGTCCACTGTCATGGTGCTGATCATTGTGGCCCGGCATATTGACCTGTCGGTCGGTTCGGTGATCGGTTTTGTCGGCGTGCTCATCGCCTATCTTCAATACACCCTGGGATGGTCCTGGCCGGCGGCCTCACTCGCCGGGCTGGCTGCGGCGCTGGTGGTGTCGGTATACCAGGGATGGCTGACCGCCATGCTCGGCGTCCCGTCTTTTGTGGTCACGCTGGGAGGGCTGATGTCCTTGCGCGGCGCGGCTTTTCTGGTGGCCGACGGCAAGACCCAGCCCGTCAGCGACGAGACTTTTCTGCAACTCGGTGGCGGCTATGACGGTGGCATCGGCGTGACCGCCACCTGGGTCCTGACCGTCTGTGTGAGCCTGGTTCTGGTGATTCGCATGCTGTTGCGCCGCCGTGCCTCTACGCGCCATGAGATGCCCAACCAGCCCGTGTGGGTGGATGTACTGCTGGTGGCGGCACCGGTGGCCCTGCTGGCCGCGTTCGCTGCCACCATGAACAGCTATCTGGTCACCAACAAGGACGCTCCCCAGGGCATCCCGATCCCGGTGCTCATCTGGGCGGCCGTGGCGGTGGTGATGTCCTTCATCTCCCAGCGCACCCGTTTTGGCCGCTATGTTTACGCCATGGGCGGCAACCCCGACGCTGCTGTACTGGTCGGCATACCGGTCAAGCGGGTGACGCTCATGTTGTTTGCCCTGCTCGCCGTGCTCATCACCATCGCGGCGATCGTGTCGGTGGCCCGCCTGAACGCAGGCACCAACTCGCTAGGCACCGGCATGGAGTTGTTCGTGATTGCCGCCGCGGTGATCGGCGGTACTGCACTGGCCGGAGGCAGTGGCACCATCATCGGCTCGGTGTTAGGCGCCCTCATCATGCAGTCGCTGGACAGCGGCATGCTGCTGCTGGACGTCTCCATCGGAAAACGCATGATCATCATCGGGCAGGTGCTGATTGTGGCGGTGGTATTTGACGTGCTCTACCGCAAGTGGGCGCAGGAAAACTAGGATGAAACACCCCCGAAGCGCCTTCGGCGCCCGGCACCTCCGCCAGAGGCGGAGGCCCTTCGAAGCCGTCCAAGCCTGCGCAGGCAGGCTTGGAGCCGCGGCTCTCAGCCCCTCAAGGGGGGCGAGACCCGCGGCTCCAGACCGACCTGCGTCGGTCTGGACGGGTCGAGCGGTGGCTGCCTCCGGCAGCCACGCGGCCTGCAAGGCACACCAGCGGCCCGGCGAAGCCGGTTCCGCGGTGTCCCTGGCCTTTGCCGTGCGGTTTCATGTGTCGCGGGTGGCGCGCAGCGCAATGGATCACTGAAATGCAAATCACTACCGAACCCCTGGTCGAATTCAAGGACATCCGCAAGGCCTTTGGCGGCGTTCATGCCGTGGACGGCGTGAACCTGAACCTGTACCCAGGCGAAGTTGTCGCCGTCTTGGGCCACAACGGCGCGGGCAAATCAACCCTCATGAAAATGCTGGCCGGCGCTTTCCCTATCGATTCGGGCGAGATCCATGTGATGGGGCAGAAAGTGAATCTCCGGACCCCGGCCGATGCACAGCACCAGGGCATCGAGACCATCTACCAGACGCTGGCGCTCGCCGACAACCTGGACGCCGTGGCCAACCTTTTTCTGGGCCGTGAAAAAATGACGGCCTGGAATACGCTGGACGACTACTTCATGGAGGCGCAGGCACGCAAGGTATTTGGGCGCCTGAATAAAAACTTCACCAACATCCACACCCCGGTGCGGCGCCTCTCGGGCGGGCAGCGCCAGGTGGTGGCCATCTCGCGCGCCATCTACTTCAATGCCCGCATCCTGATCATGGACGAACCCTGCGCCGCCTTGGGCCCGGAGGAGTCCGCCATGGTGGCCAACCTGGTTCTGCAGCTCAAGGCCGAAGGCGTGGGCATTTTCCTGATCACGCATGACATGCAGGATGTTTTTTCGCTCAGCGACCGTCTCTCGGTGATGAAAAACGGCCGCCTGATCGGCACCTACCGCACGGCCGACCTGAACGAAGACCAGATTCTCGGCATGATCATCGCCGGCAAGCAGCCGGAAGGGAAAACACAGGCGCCGCACCGCATTGCCTGAACCATGCCATCGGCCATGAAAACCACAGGTGACCAGCAACTCGTCAAACGCATCAACCGCAGTGTGCTGATGCGCTTGCTGCGCAACCAGCCTGGGCGCTCGCGCGCGCAGCTGGCCAACCATAGCGGGTTGACCAAGTCGACAGTCAGCCTGCTGGTGCGAGAACTCATTGATGAAGGCTGGCTCAGTGAAATCAGCATGGCCGCCGCCAACGGTGTGGGGCGGCCCTCCACGCCCCTGCAAATCGACTGCCGGTCGCGCGGCCTGATTGGTGTGGAAGTGGCAGTCGACACCTTGCGTGTGGTGAGCGTGTCCCTGTTGGGGCAAGTGCTGTGGTCAACGCAAGAACCTTTGCGTGGTACCCGGCCGCAAGACGTCTGCAGCCAGATTGCCGACCTGACAGTAGTGGCCCAGGCGCAGCTGGTATTGCGCGGCGCGCAACTTTCAGGTGTGGGCATCGGCCTGCCCGGCGCATTTGACGAAACCACCGGTGTGGTCCGATTTGCCCCCAACCTTGGTTGGCGCAACGTGGACTTCTTGCCGCAGATCACCCAGGCACTGATTCATGCAGGCCTGCCCCCGGTACCGGTACACGTGCAAAACGAAGCCGACACGGCCGCGCTGAGCGAATACGAATTCTCTGAGAACGACGGCAAGGACTCGCTGATTTTTGTGACCTGCGATGTTGGCGTGGGCGCGGGCATCGTGCTCAACGACCGGCTGTTCACCGGCATGCGGGGCATGGCCGGCGAGATCGGCCACAGCATTCTGGAGCTCGACGGACCCGCGTGCTCCTGCGGACGGCGTGGGTGCGCGGAGGCCTTCATCGGTTCGGGTGCTCTGGGCCAGCTGGCGGACACTCGCCGGTCAGGACACTACCTGGGTGTGCTGCTGCAGAACCTGTGGACCACCTTCGATCCCAGCGTGCTGGTGGTGGGCGGCGCATCCTGTCAGCATTTTCCGGAATTGGTGGAGGTTGCCAGGCAGACGCTGCAAAACTACGCCACCCATGCCGGCGTAACAGCTCCCATGGTGCGCGTGGCGCGTTACGGCCTGCTGGCTTCAGCGGTAGGTGCTGCCGCCCTGGTGCTGCACCAATATCTGCGTCCCATGCATCCCCGCGGCCGCCTCGTGAGCAATGGCCTCCCGGAGGGCTTCAAGCCCCGGGTGACGGAATTGGCCACAGCCTCCTGAAACCATTCGTAGGCCCTCGCTGACACCCATCAGCGCATCTACCCGATAAAGCGCCGGCACCAAGGCATGCAAAGTGGAGCCACAACATTTCGTGGAGAAGAAAATGTCTTTTGCGCTTTACATGATCGGTTTCGTGATTTTCCTGGCCGGTGTCATCTGGGGCGCCGTGGTGGCCGGTGTGCCGCATCTGTACATCGGCATAGGTGCGCTGATCTTCCTGGGGATAGGAATCTTCAGCGCCGTGAGCCGCACGCGCAGCAAAGACCCGTCTTAAGCGGCACGCGCCGGCAATCTCACACCAATCTCCCACTATTCCTGCGGCGCTTCCTGCGCCATCAAGGCCTGCTGCAACTGCGCCAGCACGGTGCTCGCGGCGCGTAGCTGGGCCTCATTCATCCCATCAGCCAACGCATTGGCCCATACTTTTTGCCCTGCCTGTATGGTTTGCAAGGCCTTGCGACCTTTGGCAGTGAGCCGCAGCAGCTTGGCGCGTGCATGAGCCGGATTGCTTTCATAAACGCTGAGCCCCTCTTCCACCAGTAAATCCGCCACCCGCTGCACGCTTTGCCGCGTCAGGTTCATGGCGCGTGCGATCTGTGCCACCGACAGCGGCGCATCCTCCACCGTGGCCAGCACCTGCCAGCGCGCCGAAGTCTGCCCGGCCGGCGCCGCCAGCGCATCGCCGGCCGCCGTCAACAAGCCGTTGAGCTGCATCACCTGCACCACCAGCCAACTCAGGGAATTGGCGGCCGGCGTGCGCTTGACCTCTTCGTTGGCAATTTCTAATTTGACAGCATGCTGTCGTTTAACTATACTTTCAGACATGACAACATTCTGTCATATCCGGATATTCCCAACAACCTGCAACCATCAAGGAGTTCGCCCCCATGCAAAAGACCTATACCGGAAGCTGCCACTGCGGCGCCGTCCGCTTTGAAGCCGACATCGACCTCAGCAAAGGCACGGGCCGCTGCAATTGCTCCATCTGCACCAAAACCCGCAACTGGGGCGCCATCATCAAACCCGACGCATTTCGGCTGCTGGCCGGCGAGAACGAACTGAACGACTACCAGTTCGGCACCAAAAGCGGCCACCACTTGTTTTGCAGGCACTGCGGCGTGCGGCCTTTCGGTCGGGGTTACGTGGAGCAGATAGGCGGCGACTATGTATCCATCAACATCGCCGCGCTGGACAACGCCGAACCGGCTGAACTGATCAGCGCACCGGTCAACTACGCGGACGGGCGCAACAACGCCTGGTGGAACACCCCTGCCGAGACACGGCACCTCTGATTCATCGCGGGCATCCACCTCCCCTGAACGATGTCGGTCAGGAATTGAGGAAGGTCAGGTCCGGCCTCAGCCCACTACAACGCAACGCGGCTTTCCGTTCGTCTATTTATGCAAAGCGACTGCTTGGCGAAATGCATATACTTCAACGGCCCCTTCCCGCCAGCCCTGCGTTCCCGCCTTCCCGAGGAAAGCCATCATGAGCATCGAAGCCTTTATCTACGACGCCATCCGCACGCCGCGCGGCAAAGGCAAAAAAGACGGCAGCCTGCATGAGGTCAAGCCCGTCAACCTGCTGGCCGGCGTGCTGACCGACCTGCAACGGCGCAGCGGCTTCGACACTGCGGCCATCGACGACGTAGTGATGGGCGTGGTTTCACCGGTGGGTGAACAGGGTGCGGTGATTGCCAAGGTGGCCGCGCTCAAGGCAGGCTGGGATTTCCGCGCCTCGGGCGTGCAAGTCAACCGCTTTTGCGCCTCGGGCCTGGAAGCCGTGAACATGGCCGCGCAAAAAGTGCGCTCCGGCTGGGAAGACCTGGTGGTGGCCGGTGGCGTCGAGAGCATGAGCCGTGTACCGATTGGCGCCGACGGCGGCGCCTGGGCGCAAGACCCGGAAACCAACAGCGCCACCCTGTTTGTGCCGCAAGGTATAGGCGCCGACCTGATCGCCACGATGGAAGGTTTCAGCCGCGCCGACGTGGACGCCTTTGCGCTCGAAAGCCAGCAGCGCGCTGCCCAAGCCCGCGCCGCCGGCCACTTCGCCAACTCCGTTGTACCAGTCATGGATTTTCTCGGCCAGACGATTCTGGCCGAAGACGAATTCATCAAACCGCACACCACGCTGGAAGGCCTCGCCTCGCTCAAGCCTGCCTTCGACCAGCTGGGCAGCATGGGCTTTGATGCGGTGGCGCTGCAGCGCTATCCGCAGGTCGAGCGCATCCACCACGTGCACCACGCCGGCAATTCGTCGGGCATCGTGGACGGCGCGGCCGCCGTACTGGTGGGCTCGGAGGCCGCCGGAAAAATCCATGGCCTCAAGCCGCGCGCCCGCATCGTGGCCGCCGCACTGAGCGGCGCCGACCCGACCATCATGCTGACCGGCCCCATGCCCGCCACGCGCAAGGCACTTGCCAGGGCCGGCATGACGGTAGAGCAGATCGACCTGTTCGAAGTCAACGAGGCCTTTGCCGCCGTGGTGATGCGCTTCATGAAAGAGATGAAGGTGCCGCACGACAAGGTCAACGTGAACGGCGGCGCCATTGCCATGGGCCACCCGTTGGGCGCCACCGGCGCGATGATCCTCGGCACGCTGGTCGACGAGCTGCACAGGCGCAAGTTGCGCTACGGCCTGGCCACGCTGTGCGTGGGCGGTGGCATGGGCATCGCAACGATTGTTGAAAGAGTCTGAATGCCATGAAGACCATCCAGTACCAAATCGAGGGCGGCATTGCCACCATCACGTTTGACGAACCAGACTCCCCCGTCAACACCATGTGCCTGCAGTGGCAGGACGATCTCACTGAAGTCACCGCGCAGGTGGTGAAAGACAAAGACGCCCTCAAAGGCATCATCCTCGCCTCCGCCAAAAGCACTTTTTTTGCCGGCGCTGACTTGAAGGCCGTGATGCGCCTCACACCGGCCGACGCGCCCAAGGCCTACGCAGAGATCGAACGCGTCAAGAAAAACTTCCGTACCCTCGAAACGCTGGGCATCCCCGTGGCTAGTTGCCTTAACGGGACGGCATTGGGCGGAGGCTGGGAAGTCGCATTGGTCGGCCATTACCGCGTGGCGGTGGACGACCGCAAAACACAGTTTGGCCTGCCCGAGGTCACGCTGGGCCTGCTGCCGGGCGCCAGCGGCGTGAGCAAGATGACGCGCCACCTTGGCTTGATGGGCGCGCAACCCTATCTGGTCGAAGGTAAAACCTTTAACCCGCGTGAGGCGCTTGAGCTGGGACTGGTGCACGAGCTGGTGGCCGATGCCGATGAGCTGCGCGGCAAAGCACTTGCCTGGATAGCCACCAACCCCACGGCCCAGCACCCCTGGGAAGCCCGGGACTACAAAATCCCGGGCGGCACGCCGGCCAACCCGAAGATCGCCGCGGCGCTCAGCGCCGCGCCCGCCATGCTCAAAAAGCAGACGCGCGGCCTCTACCCCGCGCCTGAAGCCATCCTGGCCTGCATGGTGGAAGGCACACAGGTGGACCTGGAAACCGCCTTTCGCATCGAAAGCCGCTACCTCGCCAAACTCATGACGGGCACCAATGCCAAGGCCATGATCAACACCTTTTTCTTCGACATGAACGCTATCAAGAGCGGGCAGTCGCGGCCCAAAGGCGTAGGGCGTTTCAGGCCTGCCAAGGTCGGCCTGCTGGGCGCCGGCATGATGGGTGCGGGCATCGCTTACGCACAGGCCAGCAAAGGCATTGCCACCGTGCTCAAGGACGTGAGCCAGGACAAGGCCGAAGCCGGCAAGGCTTACAGCAGCAAGATCACCGCGCCGCGTGTGGAGAAAGGCCGTATGACGGCCGCCGAGCAAAGCGCCCTGCTCTCACGCATCACCGCGACCGACCAGGTGACGGAACTGGCCGGCTGCGACCTCATCATCGAGGCCGTCTTCGAGCGGCGCGACCTCAAGGCCAAAGTGACGCAGGAGGCCGAGCCTTTGCTGGCGTCCGGCGGTTTCTTCGCATCCAATACCTCGACCCTGCCCATCAGCAGCCTGGCCACGGCAAGCGACAGGCCCGAAAAATTCATCGGTATCCACTTCTTCAGCCCGGTCGACAAGATGAAGCTGGTCGAGATCATTCGCGGCCGGCAGAGCGACGATGAAACCGTGGCCAGCGCTTTTGACTATGTGCAGGCCCTGGGCAAGATCCCCATCGTGGTAAACGACGCGCGCGGTTTTTACACCAGCCGCACCTTCGGCACCTTTGTGATGGAAGGCGCGGCCATGCTGGGCGAAGGCATTCCCGCCGCCGCGATTGAAAACGCCGGCATTCAGGCAGGCATGCCCGTCGGCCCGTTGGCCGTGCTCGACGAAACCGCGTTGTCATTAAGCGTGCATGTGCTGGACCAGACACGCACCGACCTCACCGCAGAAGGCAAGACCTACACCGCCACGCCCGGTGAACTGCTGGTCGAACGCATGGTAAAAGAGTTGAAGCGCCCCGGCCGCGCGGCCGGCGGCGGCTTTTACGACTACCCCACCGGGCCCGGCGCGAAAAAGCACCTGTGGCCCGAACTCAAGCCCCTGTTTGAAAAACCCGGCGCCGCCTGGGACATCAACGAACTCAAAGACCGGCTGCTTTACCGCCAGGCGGTGGAAACCGCCCGCTGCCTCAGCGAAGGCGTGCTGACCACCGTGCACGACGCCAACATCGGCTCCATCTTCGGCATAGGCTTTCCGGCCTGGACCGGCGGCGCGATGCAGTTTATCTACGGCATGGGGATTGACGCCTTTGTCTCTCGCTGCGGCGAACTGGCCAAAAAATTCGGGCCCGGCTTTACGCTCACGGGTGCGGTCAAAGATGCGATCCGCCAGCATCAGCCGGTTTACTGAGCTGCTTCGTTTAACTCACCCATCCTCCCATTCATCTCATCGATCCATATCCAAATATCCACTTCATGCCAAGACTCCAAAACAAGATCAGCATCATCACCGGCGCCGCCCAGGGCATAGGCCTCGCCACTGCACTCAAGTTTGCCCAGGAAGGCGCCACCGTCATCGTCTGCGACGTGAAACAAGCCGGGGTGGATGATGCCGTCAAGCAGTGCCAGGCCCTGGGCGCGCAGGCCGTCGGTTATGTGATGGATGTGACCCAGCGCGCCATGGTGGATGCGGTGGTCGGCAAGGTCAAAGACCAGTTCGGCCGCGTCGACGTGCTGGTCAACAACGCCGGCATCACCCAGGACGCACGCCTGCAGAAAATGACGCTCGAACAGTTCGACAAGGTAATCGACGTGAACCTGCGCGGCGTCTTTCACTGCGCACAAGCCGTGGCCGACACCATGACAACGCAAGGCAGCGGCGTGATCCTCAATGCGAGTTCAGTCGTCGGCATCTACGGCAACTTCGGCCAGACGAATTACGCCGCCAGCAAGTTCGGTGTAATCGGTTTCACCAAAACCTGGAGCCGCGAGCTAGGCCCCAAGGGCGTGCGCGTGAATGCCGTGGCCCCCGGTTTTATTTCAACGCCCATCCTCAGCACTATCCCCGACAAGGTACTGAAGGAGATGGAGGCCCATGTGCCGCTCAGGCGCCTCGGACGGCCCGAGGAGATTGCCAATGTCTATGCCTTCCTCGCGAGCGATGAGGCGAGTTATATCAATGGGGCAGTGATTGAGGTTTCTGGTGGGATGTCGGTCTAGGGTGGTATCGGGTGGTATCGCGAAAATGACTTCCTGCTGTCGGGAACCATGCTTGACCGAACAATCAGGCCCTGCGCTCACGGATAGCTTTTGATTTTCTAAGCTCGCTCATCAACTCTTCAACAAAAGTGGTAGCTCGTGCTTCCGGGTTCTCATCACCAAGAAACCATTTCGCGTGGTTGCTCACTGAAGTAGTGGCCCAGACAGTTTGATTGGTCTTTAGATCGACTAAAGACCATCGGATACTAAAACTTGCTCCGGTATTAGATTGCATGACCGAGGCAGGAAACACAATCAAACGATGCGAAGCGCCAAAAAGTCTTTCTTCGTCCTGTGTGGCMTTGATTACCTCTTCAACTGGAACACGTGTACTGGTGTTGGAAGGGTTTGGGCCTTTTTCTTCCAGGGAGAACTGGGTGGCAAATGGGGAATCGTTAAACCAAAGTTGCTTGGACGAGATATTTTCCTTGCTCAATGAATCATTTAGCTGACGCTTTACTTCTGCCAGGAATTTCCTTCCCAGAGCTCCTTCACGCAAGTCAAGAAATGAGTAGACGTAAACCGAACTTACACGATTCTCTCCCGCGAATTCAGGCGCGTTCGAGCGAAAAGATGTAGTCGCGCAAGCTGAAAGAAGAGCAATGGCGAGAAGTAGCAATACTTTTTTCAAGGGATCCTCTGGAATGATTGATGACTCAACATGGTGACGCCCGTTCCGTGCTCTCGGGGGGCCGACCTTGAAGCAAACAAGACGCGCCCATGCTTGCTGGTGATTCTATGCGTGCAACTTGCGAGCTGTATTCTTCAAAAACAGGCTGGTGCGGGGCAAATAGCCAATCCTGTTGCCTATTCACGGCTTCCACGATTCAACATGCCACTCATGACAATCTGCAATATCGATATAGCTTTTTAGTTCTTTGGGAGATGCAGGAGAATCCCCAAAATGCATCCACAGATGGTCACAAATCCGAACTCGGTAGTTGACGACCTCATCGATCGCATCACTGCGATCGTGCTGCGGACCTATGAGGTTGACCAACTCTTGCCTCACGAAAGCGCCGAGCGCCTCTCCCTTGCCGGCCATGAACTCGTGAGCGCCATTTCGACGGACACTGGGCAAATCGAGTTCTCCTGTGAGCTGACCCTTGCCGCTCACGAGAGGAAAAGCGCGTTCCTGGTGAAGGTACAGGGCCAGGCCGCCTATGAAACCCCGATCTGGCGCATCAACGAGATCTATAACGTGGTTGTGGACCCGCTTGACCGCGGGGAATCCTTATTTGCCGACCTGCAATAGATTCACCCGATTGTGGCCGCGGAAGGTTTCATCTGCCGCAGCCAAGCGCCAGGCGACAAACCCACACTGCCCTTGAAGCGCCGGCTGAAATGGCTCTGGTCGGCAAAACCGCAGGCGGCGGCCACCTCGGCCAGGCCCTGCCCGGCCAGCATGGCTGACTGGGCGCGTTCGATGCGAACGGCGTTGAGGTAGATATGCGGTGGTACGCCAAACTGCCGGGCGAAGGCGCGGGTCAGGTGAACACGCGACAAGCCGGCCTCGCCTGCGAGGGCATCGACGGTGATGTCCTGGTCGAAGTGGCTGCGCAGGTAGTCGCGAATGCGGGCCATGCGTGCAACGCCAGCCGGCTTCACATCATCGCCTGAGCGCCGCTCTCCATAGCGCTGCAGCAAGCGCACCAGCACATTGCGCGTGAGCTCTTCAGCGCGCAGCGACTCTTGCGCCTGTCCGCCGGCGCCTATGGCACGCGCCAGCGCACGACCCATGGCGGCGTCGCGCACCACAGGTTGGCAAAAGTAGGCCGCCATGTCGAGGCCAGCTTCCTTGTCGCGGCATTCGTTCACCACCTGCTGCGACACATACAGCATGCTGTAGCCAAAGCCTTCCTGCGTGCCGCGCTGGCCGTCATGCGGCTCGTCGGGATTAAAAAGAATCACATCGCCGCGCAGGCTGGCGTGCAGCGTGCCGCCGCAGTGAAAGGTCTGCACGCCGGAGGCGGTGACGCCGATGGAATAGGTTTCGTGGCTGTGGCGCTCGAAGGTGTGCTCAGTGAAGTGGGCGTTCATCTGCGTCACACCGGCCAGTGCGCCGGGACGAAAGCGGGCCCAGTCTTTGGGCGTGGGGGCCTGGGCGTCGTGCATGAAACAATCGTAAAGGAAACAATCGTACAAGACGCGGTAGCCCTGGACAAGGAGACTCCCCTTCAACCGCATTCAACCGCCATGAAAGAGGAGTTCACATGAAAGAAGCCGTAGACCTGCAGACCAAGCTCGCGACCTTTGAAGGCCACTGGCAACCGCGCACCGTGAGCGAATTCAACGGGCACGACGTGATGGTCGTCAAGGTCCAGGGGGAATTCAGCTGGCATTCGCACCCGGAGAGCGACGATTTCTTCCTGGTGCTCAAGGGCGAGCTGCACATCGACATCGACGGCCAGCCCACCGTTACGCTCAAGCCCGGCCAGCTGTACGTGGTGCCTCGCGGGGTGCGTCATCGTCCGCGGGCACCGCAAGAGGCGCACCTGCTGCTGATTGAGCCGACCGGCGCGCCCAACAGCGGCGATGCGGCCACAGCGGCGCCGCGCCGGGTGATCTGAGGCCGGTTGAGACCGGGCAAATGCCAGATACTTGACTTTGTCAACTAATTGATTGACGATATCAGCCATGGCCTCGTCAATTAATACCACCGCCTCAAGCACGCCTGCCCCGCCCCAGACTGGAGCGCCCTCCGCTTCTACAGCCCACGTCAAGGCCGTGCGAAGCTTTAACCGCTTCTACACCCAGCGCATCGGCGTGCTGGACCCTTATCTGGACAGCGAGTTTTCGCTGACGGAGGTGCGGGTGTTGTATGAACTGGCCCACCGCGACCAGCCCACGGCCACTGAGCTGGGGCGCGACCTGGCGCTGGACGCGGGTTACCTGAGCCGCATCCTGCGCCGCTTCGAAAGCCAGGGCTGGCTGGCGCGCGCGCCTTCGCCAGCGGACGCGCGGCAAAGCCTGCTGAAGCTGACCAAGGCCGGCCACGCTACATTTGCGCCGCTGCAGCAGCGCTCCCGTGACGAAGCCGCCGCCCTGCTGGCCGCGCTGGCGCCGGACCACCAGCAAAAGGTGGTGACGGCCATGACCACGGTGCAGCGGCTTTTGGCCAGCAGCACGGAACCTGCCGCGACACGAACCGTGCTGTTGCGCGACCCCGGGCCCGGCGACATCGGCTGGGTGGTGCAGCAACACGGTGAAATTTACGCGCGTGAATACGGCTGGAACAGCGAATTCGAGGCCTTGGTGGCCGATATTGCCGGCAAGTACCTCAAGAACCACCAGCCGGAGTGGGAGAAGTGCTGGATAGCCGAAGTCGACGGTGAGCGGGCGGGCGCGGTGTTTGTGGCGCGTAAATCAGCCACCGTGGCCCAGCTGCGCATGTTGATCCTCACGCCGCAGGCGCGCGGACTTGGCTTGGGCGGGCGCCTGGCCGACGAGTGCATCACATTTGCGCGCAGCAAGAGCTACAAAAAAATGGTGCTCTGGACCAACAGCTGCCTGGACGCAGCGCGCGCCATTTACGCCAGGCGTGGTTTCAAGCTGACCAGGAGCGAGCCCTACCATGGCTTTGGGAAAGAAAACCTGGTGGGCGAAACCTGGGAGCTGCGGCTGTAGCCGCCATGCAGGGCATGTCGGGCGCTGGCTCAAAAATTTACGCCATTTTGGCCTCCAGCCCATATCCAACGAGCGCAAGCAGCTATCTTATTAATAGCAAACGGCGGCCCTTGGTCTCCTGTGTACGGGCTGTGGTGCATCAATGAAGCGGCGATAATTGGTGCATGAGCACCCCTCCCGCCGAAGACCACCCGAAACCCCGATCCCTCTCCGACCTTTTCATCTCATTCACCTTGCTGGCGCTTCAGGGCTTTGGCGGTGTACTGGCTGTCGTGCAACGCGAGCTGGTCGAAAAAAAGCGCTGGATGACGCGCGAGGAATTCATTGAAGACTGGGCCGTCGCGCAAATCATGCCCGGGCCCAATGTAGTCAACATCTCACTGATGATAGGTGGCCGCTACTTCGGCCTCAAGGGCGCCCTGGCCGCGCTGGCCGGCATGCTGACCGTGCCGCTGGTGCTCGTGCTGCTGCTGGCGGTGGTCTATGCCCAGTTTGCCGGGCATCCCGGCGTGGCTGGCGCGCTGCGCGGCATGGGCGCCGTGGCAGCCGGGCTGATCGGCGCGACCGGCCTGAAACTGTTCGGCGCGCTCAAGAAAAACGTGCTGGGCCTGCAGCTGTGCGCCGCGTTCGGTGTGGCATGTTTCGTGGCCATCGCCCTGCTGCGCTTTCCCCTGGCCTATGTGCTGCTGGGGCTGGGCGGCGTGGCCTGTGTGCTCGCTTACCGCAGGCTGGCACCATGACCGAATCGCTGCACCTCGTCTTCGGCGCGCGGGAGTGGTTTGACCTCTTCCTGCATTACCTCTCGCTGTCGCTGCTGTCGATAGGCGGGGCCATCACCACCGCTCCCGACATGCACCGTTTCCTGGTCGACAAACAGCACTGGTTGACCGACGCGCAGTTCAACGCGTCCATTGCCATTGCGCAATCAGCCCCCGGGCCGAATGTGCTGTTCATCGCTTTGCTGGGCTGGAATGTGGGGCTGAACGCAGGGGGCATGCTGACCGGGCTGCTGGGCGTTTTCCTGGCGATGCTGGGCATCCTGATTCCGAGCACCACCCTCACCTACCTGGCTGCGCAGTGGGGGCACCGCAACCGCGAGCTGCGCGCGGTGCGGGCTTTCAAGCAGGGCATGGGGCCCATCGTGGTGGCCTTGCTGATCGCGACAAGCTGGATATTGGCCACCGCCAACGGCAGTTCGCTGAAAGACTGGCCGGTGTGGTTGCTGGCAGCCACCACCGCCGTGATTGTCTGGCGCAGCAAGATCCATCTGCTGTGGCTGCTGGGCGCCGGCGCATTGCTGGGCTGGTATGGGCTGGTCTAGAGGCCCGTTCCGGGGCGGCTACTCTGGTTTGCCGCGCCGGTGAAAGTACACCATGCGCGCAGCCTGCCGCATGGGTTCGGTGTCCAGGGCCATATTGAAGATCCAGTCTGCCTGAAAGCGGTCAAACAGCCAGCGTAAGGTGCGCTTGGCGCGGAACTTCGGATAGTGCCGCACCAGCCCTTGCGCCGGATCGGCCGGGTCGCTGCCGTCGACCGCGCCCTCCTGCAAAAAGGCGGCTACCGCGCTGCCCACCGCATCGCCATGCTGCAGGGCCGTATGGATGCCACCGGCCGTCACGGGCGACACCATGCCGGCAGCGTCACCGACCAGCATGACGCGTGCATCGGACACCCGCTTCAGCACCCCGCCGCAAGGAATCATGCCGGCGCGCGTCGCCAGCGGACTTGCGTTGCCGACATCCACATGCGGCGCGATTTTTTCCATGAAAGCACCCATCCATGCCTGTTTGGCAGGCACGGACGCGCCTGAAGGCGACATCCGCCTGGCCAGCCCGATCTGGTG
The DNA here is from genome assembly GCF_056405695.1 of Polaromonas sp. P1_F6. Classification (NCBI taxonomy): domain Bacteria; kingdom Pseudomonadati; phylum Pseudomonadota; class Betaproteobacteria; order Burkholderiales; family Comamonadaceae; genus Polaromonas; species Polaromonas sp. P1_F6. Next base: position 1,038,154 of record NZ_JBFUBQ010000001.1, on the reverse strand, counting down.
AATGCCGGCACCCGCAACGGCCCAGCCGATGTAGCCGGGCGCGAGCTGGCGGTCTATGAAGCAGTGCAGCAGGTTGGCATCCAGCCGGGCCTGGCCGTATTCATGCTCGATGCCAAAGAGAAACTGGGTATTGAGCGACAGGCCCAAAGCCTTGGCCACACGTGAATGGGGGCCGTCGGCGCCGACCAGGTAGCGGGCCTGCAGCACCATCGGCTCCTGCGAGGTGACCGACTTGACCGACACGGCCCAACCGCCGCTGTCTCGCGCAGCCTGCTCGAACAGCGTGCCGGCCAGCAAGGTGACACCGTCCGCCACGACGGACGCACACATCCAGTCCAGCAGGGCCGGCGTGTCGGTTGCCCAGAAGTAATACCCGGGCGCGTGCAGATCGACATGGCGAAGATTGGGCGAATAAAGCCTCACACCGTCCACCTGCCGCACCAGCGCCGCGGGCACTTGCCGCAACCACGGGATGGTGTCTATGGCATCTTTCACGATGATGCCGGTGGTGTGCAGCTTGTCGCCGGAAGAAGTCTTCTTTTCGACAATGGCGACCTGCAGGCCCGCCCTGGCCGCGGCGCGCGCGCAGGCCAGCCCGGCAAAACTGGCGCCTATGACGACCAGGTCGAAGTGCTGCGGCGTCGTCATGCCCTGCGCTGGCGCAGGGCTTCGTACAGGCACACACCGCTGGCTACGGACACATTCAGGCTTTCCACCGCGCCATGCATCGGGATGCTGACCAGTTCATCGCAAGTCTTGCGCGTGAGCTGGCGCATGCCCTCACCTTCAGCGCCGAGCACCAGCGCCACGGGGCCTTTCAGGTCCACGTCGTAAATTGTTTTTTCCGCATCGTCGCTGGTGCCTATGCACCAGATGTTGCGTTCCTTGAGCTCGCCGAGGGTGCGGGCCAGGTTGGTCACCATGAAATAAGGCATGGTTTCGGCGGCGCCACTGGCGACCTTGGCGACGGTCGCGTTGATGCCGGCCGCGTGGTCCTTGGGCGCGATGACAGCATGGGCGCCGGCGCCATCGGCCACACGCAGGCAGGCGCCGAGGTTGTGCGGGTCGGTCACGCCGTCGAGCACCAGCAGCAGCGGCTGGGCCACACCGGCTTCTTCGAGTTGCTCCAGCAATTCGTCGAGCGATTTGACCTGCGCCAGTGCGTCGACCCGGGCCACAACGCCCTGGTGGCCGTGGCTGCCGCACATCTTTGCCAGGCGCAAACCGTCGGATTCGATCAATCGCACACCCGCCTCCCGGGCCCGGTCCGTGAACTGGCGCATGCGCGCATCGCGGCGGGACACATCGAAAAACACTTCCAGGACGGACTGGGGCGCTGTTTTGATACGAACGCCGACGGCATGGAAGCCAAAAAGCACTTTGGGAGAAGAAGACATGGCTGCGATTATCACTGTTGGCCGTAATTGGCATTACTACCGGTGTATCGGGTGCGACGAGCGGGGCACAATGACCTCCGGGCAGGACTAAAATAGTAACAATTTGTTGAACCTGTTGAATAATCCCGCTCTGCTGACTGCAGGGCACCTGGAGGCGCTATGGGCTTGAGACTGAAATTCAATTTGGTGCTGGTCGTGGTTTTTTTGGCCGGCTTTGCCGCGGCCGGCTACATCTCGCGCCAGCTGCTGCAGGACAATGCGCGCGAAGAGGTTCTGCGCAACGCCCGCCTCATGATGGACACCGCGCTTTCCGTACGGGCCTACACCGTCGAGCAGATCAAGCCGCACCTGGACAAACAACTCGAGGAAGTGTTCCTGCCCCAGACCGTTCCGGCCTACGCCGCCACCGAAACGCTGGGCCACATCCAGAAAAAGTACCGTGACTACGGCTACAAGGAAGCCACGCTGAACCCGACCAACCCGCGCGACCGCGCCACCGACTGGGAAGCGGACATCGTCCAGCAATTCCGCCAGAACGCCGAATCGAAAGAACTGATTTCCGAGCGTGCCGCCGCCACCGGCCGCCTGCTTTATATAGCCAAGCCCATTCAGATCACCAACGCGGCGTGCCTGCAGTGCCACAGCGTGCCGGCCAATGCGCCCGCCAGCATGATCAAGATCTACGGCGAGGCCAACGGCTTCGGCTGGAAACACAACGAAATCATCGGCGCGCAGGTTGTCACCGTTCCCATGGACATTCCCATCCGCAACGCAGACCGCACCTTCAAGACCTTCATGGTCTCGCTGGCAACTGTCTTCGCCGTGGTTTTTGTCGTACTTAACCTGATGCTGAGCTGGCTCATCGTGCGGCCTATCCGCCGCATGTCCCAGGCCGCCGACAAGGTGAGCACCGGTGACTTTGATGTACCGGAATTCGCTGACGGCGGAAAAGACGAAGTGTCCGTGCTCGGCGGCGCGTTCAACCGCATGAGGCGCAGCCTCGAAAAAGCCATGCAGATGATCGACCACGGCGCCTGATGTCCGGCCGGGCTCAATAATTCACAGGCACCCTCAGCCCCCACGAATCGATCCCACGAATGGAAGAACCGGAAGAAACAACGCAAGCCCTGCCCGTGCGTCCCACAGGCGGCGAAGGCAAGGACGCGGCTGCGCTTCTGCCGGGGCAAACCGTTTTTGAATATCGCATCGACAAGATGCTGGGCGGTGGCGGCTTCGGCATCACCTATCTGGCGCAGGACATCAACCTGCAGCTGCCGGTAGCCATCAAGGAGTACTTTCCCGGCGACCTGGCCGTGCGTTCGGAAGACCTGTCAGTGCACGTGCGCTCAAGCGCGAACAACGGCCAGTTCAATTGGGGGCTGGAGCGTTTCCTCGACGAAGCGCGGGCGCTGGCGTCCTTTCGCCACCCAAACATCGTGCGGGTGCTGCGTTACTTCAAGCAAAACGGGACCGCCTACATCGTCATGGAATACGAGTCCGGCGACCCGCTCAAGCGCTGGCTGGCCAGGCAGCCGGCGCTGGACCAGCAGGGCCTGCTGAAGATCATCTACCCGTTGATGGACGGGCTGGAAGCGGTGCACAAGGTGAATTTCCTGCACCGCGACATCAAGCCGGACAACATCTACATCCGCGCCGACGGCACGCCGGTGCTGCTCGACTTCGGTGCCGCCCGGCGCGTGACCGGCAACCACGACATGACCAACATCGTGAGCCCGGGCTTCGCACCGTTTGAGCAGTACCACAGCAAGGGCCACCAGGGGCCTTGGACGGACGTCTATTCGCTGGGTGCGGTGATGTACTGGATGACGACGGGCCACAAGCCCATGGAGTCGGCCTCGCGGGTGCGCGAGGACACCATGCCCAAGGCGGCCGACACGGCCAGCGCGGTGGTCTTCGGTGCGCCCCTGCTGCGCGCCATCGACTGGGCCATGATGCCCAACGAAACACAGCGCCCGCAGGACGTCGGAGCCCTGCGCCAGGCCCTGATCAGCTCGGACTTTCTCAAGACGCAGACCATCCGCGCCGCCAACCCGTCGTCCAACACAGCCGCCATTGCCCCGGTAGCGACGGTAGCGCCGCAGACCGATACGTCAACCACAAAGACAAGCAAGCTGCTGTCCGAAAGCGCCGTGCTCGCCTACGCGGCCAATTCCCAGTCCATTCCGCTCAACAGTGCCGAAAACCTGCGCAAGAACGTACTGGGCACGATCATGTTCCTGGACCTGGTGTCCTACTCCACCTATTCGGTTGACCAACAGGTGGCACTGAAGACCCTGTTCAACGAACTCATCACCAAGGCCATCGGCGGCGTGAAGGAGTCGTCGCGCATCATGATCGACACCGGCGACGGCGCGGCGATCTGCTTTCTGGGCGACCCCGAAGAGGCCCTGCAGTCGGCCCTGCTGCTGCGCGACCTGCTGGTACAAAAGTACGGCCGCAAGCTGTCCCTGAGGGTGGGCCTGCACCTGGGGCCAATCCGCATGGTGTTTGACATCAACAACCGCGTCAATGTGGTGGGCGACGGCATCAATGTGGCTCAGCGCATCATGGACTTTTCCAGGCCCAACCAGATCGTGGTCTCGCGTGCCTATTACGACGTGATTTCACGCATCACCGACAGCGCCGCCAGCCTCTTCGACTACCTCGGCCCGCACATGGACAAGCATCTGCGCTCGCACGAGATCTATGCGGTGCTGGACCCGAACGCCGCACCGGCCGCGCCGATGTCCCGCAACATGGAGTTCGAACACACCGCCTCTTTTGCCGCGCTGGCGTCGCTCACCCCGGAAATCGCGCTGGAAATTGAAAACGAGCTGGCCAAGGCCATCGGGCCGCTGGCCAAGGTGCTGGTCAAGAAAGCCATTCCGCGCACGGTCAGCGCCCAGGGGCTGCGCGACCTGCTGGCCATTTCCATTCCCGATGCGACGGCCCGCGAAGCCTTCCTGAAGCCGCGCCACGCCAGCGCGACGGTGAATTCGGGGTTGCATGGCGCCAGTGGCCCATTGCGGTCTACCGGCGGCAGCAGCAGCTACAGCCGGCCCATTTCCTCGACGTTTTCCCGCCCCTTGCGCAGCGACATGAGCCGGCCCCTGTCCACGTCGGCAACGACATCCGGAACGACCTCGGCATCCTCCACATCAATCAATGTGCAGAATTTCAATGCGGAGCTGCAGGCGCAGCTGGAACGCGCGCTCAGCCAGCATATCGGCCCGCTCGCCAAAACCCTGGTGCGCAAGGAAGCAGCCCGGCAGCTTACCTTTCTGGCACTGATCCACGCTTTGGCGCAGCAGATTGACCGGCCTGATGATCGCGCGAAATTTCTGGCCATCGCGCAGAAAATGCACGGCGGGCGCTGAGGGCGGCTTTTACGCCCCGCAATACGCTATGCTTTTGATAGCTGCTTGCGCCCGATGACAAAGGCCTTCAGGCCATTTCCCCTTACGCTTTTCCGCTGGGGAACTCTCGGCATCACGCCGGGCTGACACGCCCCGCATCAATGGTGATGCGACGCTCACAGCGCGACGCGATGGCCTGGTCATGCGTCACCAGTACCAGGGTCGTGCCGAGTTCGCGGTTGAGCTCAAACATCAGCGACATCACCGTCTCGCCGGTGGCAAAGTCCAGGCTGCCTGTCGGCTCATCGGCCAGCAGCACCGCCGGCTGCACCACAAAAGCACGGGCCAGCGCCACACGCTGCTGTTCGCCACCCGACAACACTTTCGGGTAGTGGCCCAGCCGCTCCCCCAGGCCGACACGCTTGAGCATGTCGGTGGCCAGCGAGCGTGCGTTTTTGGCGCCCGACAGCTCCAGCGGCAGCATGACGTTCTCAAGCGCCGTCAAATTGCCCATGAGCTGAAAGCTCTGGAAGACAAACCCGACCTTCTGCGCACGCAGGGCGGCCCGGTCGTCTTCGCTGATTGCAAAGATGTCCTGCCCCGCCAGCCTGACCGTGCCCTGCGTGGGCGTGTCCAGCCCTGCGATGATGGACAGCAAGGTGCTTTTGCCGGAACCCGACGCACCGACAATGGCAGCGGTTTCCCGGGGAGCCAGGGCGAAGTCAATATCGCGCAAAATGGCCAATGTGCCGGTGGAGTCGGTGACCGACTTGAAAACATGCTCAACGGAAATAATTGAAGACGTCGGGGACGGTGCGGGCACAGCGGAAGCCGCAGCCCTGGAACCATCATTCACGCCACTCACCACGGGTTCAAACATGTCGGCCTTGTCAGGAAATATGAATTCAGACTTTACCAAGCTTGCCCTTGCGGCGGCAAAGCGTTTGCTAAAACCTTTCGGGGCGCTGCTTGTGGCCGCCGTGATGGGTGGCGGCGCTCCGGCGGCAATAGCGCAAACGCCGGCGCCCAAAGGGGAAACCATTCTGGTGGTCGGTGATTCACTCAGCGCCGAATACGGCCTGAAACGCGGAACCGGCTGGGTGCCGCTGCTTGAAAAACAGCTTGCCAGCGAAAAAAAGACTGCCAAAGTCGTCAACGCCAGCATCAGCGGTGACACCACTTCGGGCGGCAGTTCCCGCCTGCCGGCGCTGCTGGCACAGCACAAGCCTGCCGTGGTGGTCATTGAGCTGGGCGGCAACGATGCCCTGCGGGGATTGCCGCTGAACATGACCGAAAAGAATCTTGTCACGATGACGCAGGCGTCCAAAAAAACAGGGGCCCGGGTGCTGCTGGTGGGCATGCAGGTACCGCCCAACTACGGCAGTGCCTACGCGGCCACGTTTTCAGGGCTGTTCGGCAAGGTTGCCAAGGCGGAAAAAGTGGCCCTGGTGCCCTTCTTTCTCAAGGGCATTGCCGACGCGGCCGACCCGGTGGCCAACTTCCAGGCTGACCGGATCCACCCGAACGAGCAGTCGCAGGCGAAGATGCTTGCCAATGTGTGGCCCGAGCTGAAGAAACTGGTCAAGTGAGCCTGGACCGCATTTCCGCCGAAGAAGCGCTCGAAACGCTCGGACGTTATTCCGGGGTGATTGACGCCCGCAGCGAAGGCGAATACGCCGAAGACCACCTCCCGGGCGCGGTGAACTGGCCCAGCCTGCACGACGAGGAACGCAAAATCGTCGGCACCAAATACAAGCAGATCAGCCAGTTCGAAGCCAAAAAACTGGGCGCGGCGCTGGTGGCCAAAAACATTGCCGAGCACATCCAGCGTGATGTACTGGACAAACCCCGCGAATGGCAACCGCTGCTGTACTGCTGGCGCGGCGGCAAGCGCAGCGGCTCGCTGGCGCTGGTGCTGGACCAGATCGGCTTCAAGGTGACGCTGGTGGACGGCGGTTACAAGGCATTTCGCGCCGCGCTGGTGGCGGATTTGCCGCAGCTGGCCGGCCGCTTTAACTACCGGGTGGTGTGCGGCCCCACAGGTTCGGGCAAGACCCGGCTGCTGCAGGCCCTGGCGGCCGAAGGCGCGCAGGTGTTGGACCTGGAAGCGCTGGCCAACCACCGCAGCTCGGTGCTGGGCGCCATCCCCGGCGTGCAGCAGCCCAGCCAGAAGGCGTTTGACAGCAGCATCTGGGCTGCGCTGAAACGTTTTGATCCGGCTCAACCGGTCTATATTGAAAGTGAAAGCAAGAAAGTCGGCAATGTGGCCGTGCCGGAAGGCCTGATCACCGCCATGCGGGCCAGCCCTTGCCTGCAGCTGGACCTGCCGGAGGATGAACGCGTAGCGCTGCTGCTGGAAGACTATGACTTTTTCGTGAAAGACATCGCTTTCTTCTGCGAGCGCCTGGGTGCGCTGACGGAAGCACGCGGCAAGGCCACAGTGCAGGACTGGCAGGCCCGCGCCCGCAGCGGCGACGTGGCTTCGGTGGTGCGTGAGCTGCTGGTCAAGCACTACGACCCGGGTTACCTGCAGTCGATGCAGCGCAACTTTTCCGGGCACGCCACGGCCCGAGTGCTCTCGCCGCAGGATCACAGCACCGCAGCCATGACCGCGCTGGCGCAAGCCCTACAGGCTGAAAATTCCGCCCCCTGAAACGACAAACCCGGCTGACCTTCACAGGTGTTGCCGGGTTTTTGATTGCCTGCCGTTTTTTTGGCTTTTTTGCGTTTTGTTGCTATCAGATCAATAGCTGCTTGCGCTTGTCCATCAAGGGCTACAGCCTTTTTTCATCAAGAATCTGGGAGGCTCAGGGGGCCGGGTCTACAGGTGGAAGGCCACCGGGCGCCTCACCGTCGACATCGGGCGTATCGGTCCCGTCGTCAGCGGCATCGTCCGGCTTGCCCTCTGCCTTGCGCTTGAGCTTTTCTTCTTTTTTGCGTTTTTTCGCAAGCTCTTTCTGGCGCTTTTCGTAAGAGTAATTGGGAGTTGCCACTGCGTGCTTTCGTGAATAGGTAACCCTTACTGTACTGCATTGCCGTCACGGTATGCCAAGCCTTTGGTCAGGCTTTTTCCAGCGCCTGGGCAATGTCCGCCTGCAGGTCTGCAACGGCCTCCAGGCCCACCGAAAAGCGCACCAGGCCCCCCTTGTATGGCCATGGCGTGGTGGTGCGCAGGGCCGGTATGTCGTACGGCGCGCACAGGCTCATGGGGCCCGCCCAGCTGTAGCCCAGTTTGAAGAGCTTGAGACTGTCACAAAAGCGGTCCACCCGGTCCTGCGTGAACTCCGGCTTGAAAACGGCACTCATCAGGCAGGCGGCGCCCCTGCTGTCGCGTTTCCAGGTTTCATGGCCAGGCGAGCCGGGCAACGCTGGATGCAGCATGGCTGCGATTTGCGGCCGGGTTTGCAGCCAGCCGGCCAGCTCCCGCGTCGCAGCATCCTGGGCGGCATAACGCAAGGCCATGCTGTTAAGGCCGCGCAACACCAGTTCGGCATCGTTGCCGCCCACGCCATAACCCACGCGCATGTGGCAAAAATGGACCAGGTGGTGCAGCGCCTCGTCGCGAGTGACGACGGAGCCCATCAGCACGTCAGCGCCGCCGCTGGGGTATTTGGTCAGCGCCTGGACCGAGATGTCGAGGCCGAGATCAAAGGCGTTGAAAGCCAGGCCAGCGCCCCAGGTGTTGTCGAGCGCGGTCACAATGCCGGCGGGGTGGGCATTCTTGTGCGCCTTGACGGCCGCGACCAGCGCGGGCATGTCGGGGAACTCCAGCGTGATGGAGCCCGGTGCCTCAATCCACACCAACCGGGTTTTCGGGCCCAGCTTGGCAGCCAGATCGGCAGGGTTCATCGCATCGTAGAAGCGGTGGGTGATGCCCCAGGCGGCCAGCTCGCCCTGCGCGAAGCTCTTGTTGGGGCCATACGCGTTGTCGGGAATCAGCAGCTCGTCGCCTGCTTTGAGCAACGCCATGCCAACCAGCACGACCGCCGCCAGGCCGCTGGGCACCAGCGTGCAGTATTTGCCGCCTTCCAGGGTGGCGATGCGCTCTTCCAGCGTGAAAGTGGTCGGCGTGCCATGCAGACCGTAGGTATAGCCGGTCTTGTGCTTCCAGTCGCGGCTGCGCAGCGCGGCGACGGTCGGGAATGCAATGGTGGAGGCCTTGTAGACCCCGGGCGGGATGGCGTCAAACCCGGCAGGCGGCTTGTACGGATGGTGGATCAGGGTGGTGGAAATGTCGGATGGAGAATCACTCATGCAGCGATATTACGGCAGTTTTCCAGCGCTACTCAACCCTCGTTCGGGGTAATTCGGCCATCCAGGGAGCATGGAATTGGCAAGCTGAAAAAAGCCCTCCGGGCAGCATTGGCAAGGACCTTATCGCTCCTTGTCGAAATAGCCCGCGTCCGCGATGCCCATCAACTTCACCAACTCGTGGCGCAAGGCCGCACTCTCAGGGCCTTCGGTGCGTAACCCGCGAAATGTGTTGGCACATCTTTGCCAGCGGGATTCGCCACGGGCCACCGCACCAAAGCGTCCTACTTCAAGCGCTGGTTTTGTCGTTTTGAAAAGTAGCTCAACCACCACCCAATATATATCGTCGTCCCCGAATCTTTGCACCGACCGAATCGCACGAAATTCATCGAAATCGTATTCGTCGAAGCTTCTCCCGAGAAAGAGAGATGTTTTCCAATCGCGAATACGCTTTGTCTTTTGATTGACGTCAAAATTGAAACTGCCATGCTGGGAAGTCCATAGCATCCACCATACGGTGCCAACCATCATGAATGTGCCGCTGCAAAGGAGAAGCCATGACAGCCACGGCTCTGGTGCCCGGCGACCCAGAAACGCGATGAAACCGCCGCTGCAAATCATCAACGGGACCGCCAAAATGAGGAATATCCAAGCAGCCAAACCAGCAGACGCTTCAGTTTGAAGCGACTTCCAGTTGTGCGGTCCGTCAGCGGACGGCAAGACCGGCGGACTTTGCATCATGCGGCGCTGACCAGTGTCAAACCGACGTATCCGACTCTGCTAAATCTTCCACTTCGCCATCAGCTGGGCCGGTGACAGCGAGTCATAGCCTTCAAACGGCTGGTGGATCCACGGATTGGTGGGCAGCAGTTCGACCGAATAATCAGGCTGGAAGGTTGAGACGCCCTTGGTCCAGATCACGGCGCTGCGGAGTTCGGTGATGGGCTTGTAGTTGTTCTTGAGCTGGTGGATCACGGCGTTGAGCGTGTGGCCGGAATCGGCCAGGTCATCGACCAGCAACACCTTGCCTGCAATCTCGCCCTTGGGCGTGGTGATGAAGCGGGCGATGTCGAGATTGCCCTGCGTCATGCCGGCGTCGGCGCGGTAGGAGCTGGTGGACATGATGGCCAGCGGTTTGTCGAAAATGCGCGAAAGAATGTCGCCGGGACGCATGCCGCCTCGGGCCAGGCACAGGATGGTGTCGAACTGCCAGCCGGATTGATGGATCTTGATGGCCAGTTTTTCAATCAGGTTGTGGTACTCGTCATAGCTCACATAGAGATGCTTGCCGTCTTCTGTCAACATGAAATGCTCCTGATTTGATAGCTGCTTGCGCGCGACCCTATTGGGCCAGACGGTTATTTTGCTAAAGGTTTGTGGCTAGGCAGCGTAGGGGTTGCGCAGCAAAATGGTGTGGTCCCGGTCCGGACTGGTGGAAATCATGTGGATTGGCACGCCGGTGACTTCCTCGATCCGGTGCAGGTATTTCTGCGCGGCAGCCGGCAGCTTGTCGTATTGCGTGACGCCAACGGTGCTCTGGCTCCAGCCCGGCAAGGTCTCATAAATCGGCTTGCAGCGCTCGATCTCTTCAGCGCCCATCGGCAGGATGTCGGTGATATGGCCGTCAAGCTCGTAGCCGGTGCACAGCTTGAGCTCGTCGATGCCGTCCAGCACGTCGAGTTTGGTGATGCATAGACCCGAGAGGCCGTTGACCTGGGCCGAGCGCTTGAGCAGCGCGGCGTCAAACCAGCCACAGCGGCGGCTGCGCCCCGTGGTCACGCCTTTTTCGGCGCCCACGGTACTGAGGTGGTAGCCCACCGTGCCGGGCTTTTCCCAATCAAGTTCGGTCGGAAAAGGCCCGCCGCCCACGCGGGTGCAGTAAGCCTTGGTGATACCGAGGATGTAATGCAGCATGCCCGGGCCCACGCCCGCGCCCGCGGCGGCATTGCCGGCCACACAGTTGCTGGAAGTGACATAGGGATAGGTGCCGTGATCGACGTCGAGCAAGGTGCCTTGGGCGCCTTCAAACAGCAGGTTGGCACCGGCCTCGTTGGCATCGTTGAGCTCGCGCGAGACGTCGGCCATCATGGGCTTGAGCAACTCGGCGTGGCGCATGGCTTCGGCGTAGACGGTGTCGAAGTCGACTGCCGGCGCATGCAGGTAGCCGGTCAGCACGAAATTGTGCAGGTCCAGCAGCTCGCGCAGCTTGGCGGCAAAACGGTCTGGGTACTTGAGGTCCTGCACGCGCAAGGCCCGGCGGGCAATCTTGTCTTCATACGCGGGGCCGATGCCGCGGCCAGTGGTGCCGATCTTCGTCGTGCCACCCTTCTCGCGGTAAGCCTCGCGCGCGACATCCAGCGCAACGTGAAAAGGCAGGATCAGCGGGCAGGCTTCGCTGACGCGCAGGCGCGAGCGCACTTCGACGCCGGCTTTTTCGAGACCTTCAATTTCTTCGAACAATTTGGCGGCCGACAGCACCACACCGTTACCGATATAACACTTCACGCCGGGGCGCATGATGCCACTGGGAATCAGGTGCAGCGCCGTTTTCACACCATTGATGACCAGCGTGTGGCCGGCATTGTGGCCGCCCTGGAAGCGCACCACGCCTTGCGACATCTCGGTCAGCCAGTCGACCAGCTTGCCCTTGCCTTCGTCGCCCCACTGGGTGCCCACGACCACGACATTACGGCCCGCGGCTGCGGTTTGTTTGTTTGTCATCTTCAATTCTCGTTAAGGTTTCGGGATAAAGCCGGGCGCAGGCCCTCAAGCGGCTTTTTTAAGGGGCTGGACCACCCATTGACCGGCAGTGTTTGCCAGTTCGCGGTCGCAATCAAACTCGTTGACTTCATGTTCGTGGCCGGGCAGCACGCAGGCCACAGTTTCGCCGCCCGCACGCAGGCGGGCGATGGCGGCACGCAGGCCGGCATCTTCGCCCCAAGGCGCACGGATGGCGGCCTTGAGGGCCCGGGGTGGCAGCACACTGACCAGCTCTTTGAGGTCAAGGCTGAAGCCCGCTGCAGGCCGGTTGCGGCCGAACACGGCACCGACTTCGTCATAGCGGCCGCCGCGCACCAGCTCGGCGCCCTGCCCGTAAATGGCAAAACGGGTGCCGCTGTAATAGGCGTAGCCGCGCAGGTCGGCCAGGTCAAAACTGACCTTGACATCGCCTTTTTCACCCCTGGTGTGTGCGGCCAGCCATTTCAGGTTTTGCAGCGCTGCTTTCAGGCCCGTTGAAGGCGGCAGGATTTTTTCCGCTTCGGCCAGCACTTTTTCGTCGCCATAAAGCTGCAGCAACGCCTTGAGGCCTTCTCGCGCCGCAGCCGAAATACCGTCCTTGAGGCTGGCGATCAGGCTGCCGAGTTCGCTCGCGTCCTTGGCCGCCAGCGCGGCATGGATGAGCGCCAGGGTTTTGCCGTTGACGGTAGCGCCAGCCAGCAGGCTGTTGACGATGCGGACATCCGCCATGTCCACGCTCAGTTCAGTGACGCCGGCCGCCTTGAGGCCCTCAAGCGCCAGCTGCTGGGCTTCCAGGTCGGCCTCCAGGCCGGCATGGCCGTAGATTTCGGCGCCAAACTGGAGCGGTTCACGGGTGGCATGAGGCCGGTCGGCACGGGTGTGCAGCACCGGGCCGCAATAGCAAAGGCGGGCAACACCGCTGCGGTTGAGCAAATGCGCATCAATGCGGGCTACCTGGGGCGTGGTGTCGGCACGCAGGCCCAGGGTGCGGCCGGAGAGCTGGTCCACCAGCTTGAAAGTCTGCAGATCTAGGGCCTCGCCGGTACCGGTCAGGAGCGACTCGAGGTGCTCCAGCAGCGGCGGCATGACAAGCTCATAGCCATAGCTGCGGGCGGTGTCGAGGAACAGACGGCGCAGCTCTTCGATGTGGCGCGCCTCGGAGGGCAGGACATCGGCAATTTGATCGGGCAATTGCCATGATGACGACCAGGCGGGCATTGTGATTTTCGTGGGCTGTTAAAAACAGCATTTTACCGGGCTTGAAGCGGGTTTTCGGCCTGCTGAAGGCCCAATGACGCACTCTGGCGGAAATACCTGCCGGTGTCCGGTTTGCCGGGGGAGGCGAAATCAGGCCAGCACAGCCAGCAGGATCAGGCCCGCCGCAATGCTGCACAAGCCGAAGAAGCGGATCTGACCGTTGCCCAGAGTGAGAATCTGCTCGAACATGCGGCGCCAGCCGCCGGGAGAGATGAAAGGCAACAGGCCCTCGATGACCAGCATCAGGGCCAGCGCCATCCAGAAGGTGTTGCCGTCCACGCCGGCTTATTTTTTGGCGGGTGCGGCGTTGCCGGAGCCTGGGCCGCGCATCGCCTTGAAAAAGTCGGATGAAGGGTCCAGAACCATCACGTCGCTCTTCTTGTTGAAGCTGGCTTTGTAGGCATCCAGGCTGCGATAGAACTGGGCGAACTGCGGGTCGCGGCCGAAGGATTCGGCATAGGTGCGGGCCGCTTCGGCATCGCCTTCGCCTTTGACTTTTTGCGCATCGCGGTAGGCGTTGGCGATGGTGACTTCTCGCTGGCGGTCGGCGTCGGCGCGGATTTTTTCGCCCTCTGCCAAACCGGTAGAACGCAGTTCATTGGCCACGCGTTGGCGCTCCGCAACCATGCGCTTGTAGACGGAATCGGTGATGGCTTCCACATAGTCCACGCGCGTGATACGCACGTCGACCACGTCCACGCCCCACGGCTGGGCGCCCTGTACGGCCTGCAGCACTTCGCGCTTGACGTCGGCCATCAGGGCTTCGCGCTTGAGCGAAAGCAGGTCCTTGACGGTACGTTTGTTGATCTCTTCCTGGAAGGCATTGCGCACCACGCGGTTGAGCTGGTTGGCGCCGGTTTTTTCGTCCAGGCCGACGTTGCGAATGTAGTCGGTGGGCTGGATGATGCGCCAGCGCACGTACCAGTCGATCACGACACGCTGCTTTTCTGCCGTCAGCATGGGTTCGGCGTCGACGCTGTCGAGCACCAGCAGGCGCTTGTCGATGTAGGAGACGTTCTGGAACGGCGGCGGCATCTTGAAATGCAGGCCCGGTTCAGTGACCACATCCTTGATCTGCCCCAGCGCATAAACCACGCCGAACTGCCGCTGGTCCACCACAAAAAGCGTGGAACTGAGCAATGCCAGGATCACCAGCAACGAAGAAATGATAAATCCAACTCTATTCACGATCGTCTTCCTTAGCGTGTTTCACGATCGCGCGTGCGGGAAGCATCGCGGGAGCGGGCATCGAGGGGCAAGCTGGAAACCGGCGCGGCAGGTACCGTCGGCGAAGACGCTGCGCCGGGAACCAGCGCGGGCTCTGCGGCACTGCCAGCATCACCCTGCGCCGTCATCTGCATGATTTTGTCCAGCGGCAGGTATAGCAGGTTGGAGCCCTGACGGGATTCGACCATCACCTTGGTCACACTGGAATAAACCTGCTGCATGGCGTCGGTGTACATGCGGTCGCGGGTCACCTGGGGCGCCTTCTGGTATTCGGTCAGCACCGAACGAAAACGCTGGGCATCACCCTGTGCCTGGGCCACGATTTTGGCTTTGTAGGCTTCAGACTCTTCCTTGAGGCGGGACGCGGAACCCACGGCACGCGGGATCACATTGTTGGCGTATGCCTGGGCTTCGTTCTTGGCGCGTTCGCGCTCCTGGCCTGCCTTGAGCACATCGTCAAACGCTGCCTGCACCTGCTCGGGGGGACGCACACCGCTCTGCTGAAGGTTGATGCCGACAACTTCAACGCCGACCTTGTAACGATCGAGGATGGTCTGCATCAGGGCGCGCACGCGTGGCCCGATCTGGTCACGCTCTTCCGCCAGGGCGAGATCCATCTTCATTTTCCCGACCACTTCACGGACGGCTGTTTCGGCAGCTTGAACCACCGCCGCTGCAGGGTCCTTGCTTTCAAAAAGATAGGCGCGCGCATCATTCAGGCGGTACTGCACGGCAAACTTGATTTCAACGATGTTTTCATCTTCAGTCAGCATGGCCGAGTCGCGCAGGCCCGTTGCCTTGATGATGACATCACGGCCGACGTCCACTGAACGGATCTGCGTGACCACAACGATTTCGTGGCGCTGCACAGGATACGGGAGCCGCCAGTTGAAGCCCGCGCCCACGGTGGAGTGGTATTTTCCGAACTGGGTAATGACGGCCTGCTGGCCTTCCTGAACGATGAAAAACCCGGTACCCAGCCAGATCAGCACTGCGACACTGGCAATCAGTCCGACACCAATGCCGGCACTTTTCATATCGGGCTGAAAGCCGCCGCCACTACCGCCGTTGTTTCCACCGCCATTGCCGCGGCCAAATCCACCACGGTTGGGGTTGTTCTTGCCGCCGCCGAAAAGGCCGCCCAGCTTGCGATTGAAGTCGCGCCAGAGTTCGTCCAGGTCGGGCGGGCCCTGGTTGGGCCCCTGCCCCTGTGGGCGGTTAGCGGGCCGGGTCGGTTGTTTGTCCTCCCGCGGAGCTTCGGGCTTGGCGTCGTCGGAAGACGGTTTGTCGTCATCCCGGCCCCAGCGCGGATCATTGAGGTTGAACATGCCTTGGGCGCGTTGCTTGAGCCGGCCTGGCAAGCTCGTCAAGGTCTGCAGCACGGGGTTCAGATTCATGGGATCAAACTCACTTTTTTTCGTTACACCGACATTGTGCCTAATGAAATCGCCCTATCAGGCAAGGTCCTCGGCAGTTTGGGGGATTTCGTCGGCCGGCGGGTTGACCGCGTAGCCAGCCAGCAGCGCCCGCAAAAGCGGCAGGCCTTCACCTGTCTGCGCACTCACGAACACCCGTTCAACGCTGCGGCTTGAGCCCTCAAACGCGTCCCTGAGTTCGAACATGTCTTGCAGATGCAGGGGCAAGCTGTCCTTTTCAATAGCGTCCAGCTTGTTGAACACCAGTATTTGCGGCACATCGGCCGCGCCAATCTCCGAAAGCACGCGCTGGACCTGCTCGATCTGCTCGAGGTAGTCAGGATTGGCGCCGTCCACCACGTGCAGCAGCAAGTCGGCATCCGCTGCTTCCTGCAGCGTTGCGGCAAAGGCATCAATCAAGCCGTGCGGCAGGTCGCGGATGAACCCCACCGTGTCCGACAGCGACACGGAACGCGCGGCGTCACCCAAATAAAGCTGCCTTGTGGTGGTGTCGAGCGTGGCGAACAGCTGGTCGGCCGCGTAGGCACGCGCCTTGACCAGCGCATTGAAGAGCGTGGATTTTCCCGCGTTGGTGTAACCCACCAGGGAAATCGTGAAGGAATTGCGGCGCTCGCGCTGCTTTCGCTGCGTTTGCCGCTGCTTCTTGACCTTGAGCAAGCGTTCTTTGGTGCGCTTGATCGCGTCACCGATCATGCGTTTGTCGAGCTCGATCTGCTTCTCACCCGGGCCGCCGCGCACGCCGGCGCCGCCGGTTTGCCGCTCCAGGTGGGACCAGCGCCGCACCAGTCGCGTAGACATGTATTGCAGCCGGGCCAGCTCAACCTGCAGCTTGCCTTCGTGGCTACGCGCGCGCTGGGCAAAGATTTCAAGAATCAGCAGGGTCCGGTCGTTGACCGGCATGTCCAGGTGCCGCTCCAGGTTGCGCTGCTGCGCCGGGCTGAGAGACTGGTCGAACAGAATTTCCGTGGCGCCGGTATCCAGCGCCATCAGCTTGATTTCGTCGGCTTTTCCGCTGCCGATGAAGAGCGCGGCGTCGGGCGCCTTGCGCCTGCAGGTGACGCGCGCAACCGGCTGCAGGCCTGCTGTTTGCGCGAGCAAACCCAGTTCCTGCAGATCAGCATCAAAGTTTGGCAACCCCAGATCGACCCCTACAAGAAGGACCAGGGGTTTCGGGCTCACCGGAGCATCGTACGAACTCAGCTGGCGGGGCTTTCTTCAGACTCGTTGGTCGCGAAATTTACGGCGCGACCTGGAACGATGGTGGAAATCGCATGTTTGTAGACCATTTGGGTCACAGTGTTGCGAAGCAGAACCACATATTGATCGAAGGATTCGATCTGGCCCTGCAATTTGATCCCGTTGACGAGATAAATGGAAACAGGAACATGCTCGCGACGCAAGGTGTTGAGAAATGGGTCCTGCAAGAGCTGGCCTTTGTTATTGCTCACGATATTTTCCGTGTTCAAAAGTTAATAGAACTTGACCTTACCACAGGGCGTGGCCCGGGTCATGTAGTCCTAGGCCGATTCCTTGTCTTTAAAGGGGTTGTGGGAGCTCTTCATCTGGATACGCAGCGGCGTGCCGACCAGGTCAAATTCCTTGCGGAAACGTCCTTCCAGATAGCGTTTGTACGACTCGGTGACATGCTCGAGCGAATTGCCGTGGATGATGATGATGGGTGGGTTCATGCCGCCCTGATGGGCATAACGCAGCTTGGGGCGGAAAACACCCGAGCGCTGGGGTTGCTGGAACTGCACGGCTTCCAGCAGTAGCCGGGTGAGCACCGGTGTGGACATCTTGCGGTTGGCCGATGCATGGGCCTGAACAATCGACTTCCAGACCGGACCCAGGCCCTGCCGTTTGATGGCTGAGATTGGATGGATGGCGGCAAATTTGAGGAAACCCAACCGGGTCTCGATGGAGCGCTCGAGCAGCTCACGCTGGTAGGAGTCCACAGCGTCCGACTTGTTGATGGCCAGCACTACCGAACGGCCGCTTTCGAGGATGTAGCCGGCAATATGGGCGTCCTGATCGGTCACACCTTGGGTGGCGTCGAGCAGCAGCAGCACTACATTGGCGTTTTCGATGGCCTGCAGGGTCTTGACCACGGAAAACTTCTCGATGGCCTCAAAAACCTTGCCTTTGCGGCGCAGTCCTGCCGTGTCAATCAGCTCAAACTTCTGCCCGGCACGCTCAAAAGGCACAGAAATGGCGTCGCGGGTTGTCCCGGGCAAATCAAAGGCCACCAGGCGTTCTTCGCCCAGCCAGGTGTTGATCAATGTGGACTTCCCCACGTTGGGGCGTCCTGCCACGGCCAGACGAATCACAGAAGGATCTTGAGGCTCAGCCTCTTCGTCCGGATCCGGCAAATTGAGCGGCGCCAAGGCCATGTCAACCAGCGTGCGCATGCCTTGGCCGTGTGAGGCGGAAACCGCCAGCATCTCGCCCAGGCCCAATTCAAAGAACTCGGACAGCTGCACGCCTTCAGTCATGCCCTCGGCCTTGTTGGCAGTCAGGATGGTGGGTTTGCCCAGCTTTCGCAGGTATTTGGCAATATCGTGGTCCTGCGCACTGATGCCGGCGCGGGCGTCGACCACAAAGATGACCACATCGGCCTCCGCGACCGCCTGCCGGGTCTGCTTGGCCATTTCCTTGTAAATACCGGACGCCGCATCGGGTTCAAATCCGCCGGTGTCGATCACGATGTATTCGTGGGGTCCCAGCTTCCCGTTACCGTAATGACGATCCCGCGTCAGGCCGGCAAAGTCGGCCACGATCGCATCCCGCGTCTTGGTCAGCCGGTTGAAAAGCGTCGACTTGCCCACATTCGGACGGCCGACTAGCGCTATGACAGGTTTCATCAATCAGTTTCTGGCAGGACCGTAGGCCCTTATTGAGGCTGGAAGCCGTAAACACCACCGTTTTGCGTCACGGCGATCAGCGTATTGCCAGCAAGCACGGGCGTTGCCGCAATGGCTGAGCCATCGGTAGGCAGGCGATTGAGCAGTGAGCCGTCTTCGCGGGAAAGCAGGTGGATGTAGCCGGAAAAATCGCCCATGGCGATAGAGCGCCCGACGACCACCGGCGCCGTGAGGCTGCGGTAGCGCAGGCGGTCGGTGGACCACGCACGCTCACCATCGGTGCGGCGCCAGGCGTTCACAGTGCCATCAGCTTCCGTGCCGAACAGCAGGCGATCGTCTCCATCAATGCCCTGTACACCATTGGCCGGCTTGGCCCACAACAGGTTGCCGCGCACAGCGTTGACGCATCCAACGCTCGCCTGGAACGCCCGCGCGCAAACGATATCGCCCTGCCGGCTGACACGTCCCACCAGGTCGACGAGCCGCTCCACGTCATTGACGCCGCGAGGCGTGGCAATCGGCGCCTCCCAACGGATGCTACCGTTGGACGGGTTAAGACCCACGAGGCGTCCGGCCAAACCGACGACCAGCGTATCGCCCACCGCCAGCATGACGCCGGACTGACGAAGCACCAGGGGCTCGTTGGGCCGCTGCTGCGCCCAAAGCTTGCGACCCGTCAGCCCGTCAAAGGCCGTGACCGAACGGTCTGCGGCCAGGACAAATACCCTCAAGCCAGCCACGAAGGGAGCGGAAAATGCCTGGGCGCCCAGCTTTTGGCGCCAGAGTTCCTTGCCATCCTGCAACGCGATGACTTCATTGGCCTTGGTTACCACGGCAACGACCTTGCTGTCGTTTCCAGCACCGGCGGCCAAGGGTGTATTCAGCGCAAGGCGCCAGAAATCGCGGCCAGTTTGGGCATCCAGCAAAGCCACTGTGCCGTCACCACTGGCCACTGCCACGGTGTTGCCCGAAACCCCCATCTCAAGCGGGAAGTTCACCTGCCCCACGCGGGTGGTCCATATCTGGCGCGCAGACACCAATCCAGTGACCGGCTGAAGTTCCGCGGGTTGCGGTTTTGCAGGACCGCCACCGAAAAAGGAACAGCCACTCAGAATCGCTATCAAAACAATAGCTGCCGGCGCACGCACCGCTTGGACCAGAGGCCTAAAAGATTGATAAATCATTTCTTCACCTCTTTATTTGATGGCGCATCGGCCTTGGTTGTCCCTGCGCTGGGATCAACCCCCAGCGCGTTGAGCTTGACCTCAACCAGACGCCGGTACTCGGAGCGCTCGTCAAGCCCCTTGTAAGCCTTTTCGTATTCACTTTTCGCCTCTGACTTCTTTCCCTGCGCTGCCAGAATATCGCCACGCCGGTCGGCGACCAATGCCGTGAAGTCCTTCGGAAATGGGCCCGAAACCTGCTGCAGGGCCTCGTCGTAAGACTTCTTCTCAATCAGCAGCCCCGCCAGGCGCAACCGGGCAATGGCCTGATAGCCCTCATCAGAGGCTTTTTCAGCGACCCAATTCAGGGCAGCACGCGATGCGTCGACATTGCCTTTGTCGTAATAAGCCTTGGCGGCAAGCAGTCCCGCCTGTTGCGCGTACGTTGTCCGGCCAAAACGATCCTTCATGTCGGCCAATGAGCGGTCAATTTTTGCCACGTCACCGGACTGCACAGCGCGCTCGACTTCGTCATACATGACCGAAGCCTGGGCTGCCTGGTTACGCTGCCAGTACTGGTATCCGTTCCATGCGGCAAAGGCGCCAAGCACCACAATCAGGGCCCAGGTGATCATGTCACCGTACTGCTTCCAGAAGTGCTTGAGCTCGTCAAGCTGTTCCTGTTCTTCCAAATCGAGATGTTTTGCCATAAAAGTCTTTGTTCTGCCCCGGAAATGGTGCGGATTGAGTTGGGGTGATTGTAGAGGCCCGGCCAGCACTCCAAATGGCCGGCCGTGGCGGCTCAGCCGCGCAGGCTGTGAGCCCAGGCCATGACATCCCCCAAGGGCTGGAGTGCCTGGGCCTGCAAGGCTTGGTCTTTTTCGCCCCGCAGGTGTTTGACGGCAACACAGCCTTGAGCGAACTCGGTTTCGCCAAAAATCAGGGCGTAGCGCGCACCGCTACCGTCAGCTTTCTTGAACTGGGACTTCATGCTGCCCATGCCATCGCCTGTGCCGGCGTGCATCTGCACGTTGATGCCAGCAGCGCGCAAGGCTTCGCAGGTTGCCATCACGGTTGGCATCATCTCGGCAGACGGAACGATCACGTAGACGTCGGGGCCGCTCACCGGCGGCAACACGCCCACCGCCTCAAGCAGAAGCAGCATTCGTTCCACACCCAGGCCCCACCCTACCGCAGGCGTTGGCTTGCCGCCAAGCTGCTCGAACAGGCCGTCGTAACGGCCACCGCCGCAAACCGTACCCTGTGAGCCAAGCTTGTCGGTGACCCATTCGAACACCGTGAGGTTGTAGTAATCCATGCCACGCACCAGGCGCGGATTAATGCGATAGGCCAGCCCTGCCGCGTCGAGCACCGCGCGCACCGCGTTCAGGTGCGCCAGCGAGGCCTCGCCAAGGAAGTCCATGAGCTGCGGAGCGGCTTCCACGACGGATTGCATGGCAGGATTTTTGGTATCGAGGATGCGCAACGGGTTGCTGTGCAGCCGGCGTTTTGCATCTTCGTCAAGCACGCCGGCATGCGCCTCAAAGTGCGTGATCAGCGCGGCACGGTGCGCCATTCGCTCGCTGGGCTGGCCCAGGCTGTTCAGTTCGAGCCGCACGTGCTCCATCGGAATGCCCAGGTCGTGCAGCAGCGCTCGGCACATGAGAATTTGCTCGGCATCCACATCGGGTCCGGCAAAGCCCAGCGCTTCAACGTCGATTTGGTGAAATTGGCGATAACGCCCCTTCTGTGGCCGCTCATGACGAAACAGCGGCACCGCCGACCAGACCCGTATCGGCCCGTTGTACAGCGCGTTGTGTTCGATCATCGCGCGCACAATACCGGCAGTAGCCTCAGGGCGCAACGTGAGCCGGTCGCCATTCATCGAATCGACAAAGGAATACATCTCCTTTTCGACGATGTCGGTCACCTCGCCAAGACCACGCACAAACAGCGCGGTCGGCTCGACGATCGGCGTGCGTACATTGGCGTAGGCATAGCGGGCCATCAACGCGCGCACCTTGGCTTCGAACCACTCCCAACGAGCCGACTCCTGCGGCAGGATGTCGTTCATCCCCTTGACGCCTGTCAGTTTTTTCACTTTGGCCACGGCGGATTTTTCTACCGGGCCGGTAGCTGCTTTTTCAACCATGGGTGTTACGCAGCTTCAGCGACGGTGTGCGTGCCAAAGCGTTTTTCAATGTAGTTTTCAACAATGACCTGGAATTCCTGCGCAATGTTGTCGCCACGCAAGGTCAGTCTTTTTTCACCATCAATAAACACCGGTGCGGCCGGCGCCTCGCCGGAGCCGGGCAGGCTGATGCCGATATCGGCATGTTTGCTTTCACCCGGTCCATTGACGATACAGCCCATGACGGCGACCTTGAGCCCTTCGACGCCGGGATATTGTTCGCGCCAGACAGGCATCTGAGCACGCAGAAAATCGTCAATTTGCTTGGCCAGCTCCTGGAAGGTCGTACTGGTGGTACGTCCGCAACCTGGGCATGCCGTCACACTGGGCACAAAGGTCCGCAAACCAAGCGCCTGGAGAATCTCTGACGCAATAACCACCTCCTGGGTGCGGGCCTCACCCGGCTGGGGTGTTAGGGAAACGCGAATGGTATCGCCAATGCCTTCTTGCAGCAGGATCGATAACGCCGTGGCAGAAGCCACCGTGCCCTTGGTGGCCATACCGGCTTCCGTCAGCCCCAGGTGAAGCACGTGATCTGTGCGCCGGGCCAATTCTCGATAGACCGAAATCAGGTCCTGAACACCGCTTACCTTGCAGGAAAGGATGATCTGGTGACGAGGCATTCCCATTTCTTCAGCGCGCCGGGCGGAATCGATCGCGGACGTAATCAATGCTTCATACATGACTTGCCTGGCATCCCAAGGGACTGCACGCGCACTGTTCTCATCCATCAAGCTGGCCAGCAGTTCCTGATCAAGGCTGCCCCAGTTCACACCGATACGCACTGGTTTTTTCCAGCGCATGGCAACCTCTATCATTTGGCCAAACTGCCGGTCACGTTTGTCGCCCTTGCCAACATTTCCAGGATTGATGCGGTATTTGGACAACGCCTCCGCGCAAGCGGGGTAATCCGTCAACAACCTATGGCCGTTGTAATGAAAGTCCCCTATCAGTGGAACGTCGATCCCCATCCGATCGAGTTGCTCACGCACATGCGGAACAGCCTGCGCCGCTTCCGGCGTGTTGACGGTGATGCGAACCATCTCGGAACCCGCCAACGCCAGTTCCTTGACTTGAATCGCGGTACCAATGGCATCCACCGTGTCGGTATTGGTCATGGACTGGACGCGCACCGGCGCATCACCGCCGACAGTCAAAATACGGCCGCCCCATGACACCTGTGACTGGAGAGAGCGCCGCGCTTTGGGAAAAGCGGACTCGATCGGGAGGCAACCCTTCGTCATTATTTCACCTCAAATCGGGCAACATTGTCCCTGGCCACGCTGCTCAGATCAAAAGCCTGACCGCGCACCTGCACTTGCGTCACATCTGCCTTACCCACCACGGCGGCCAGTGGCAACGCCCCGGACGCCCCAGCGACCTCTCCGGCGGTCAGAGTACGGCGCAGCACAACCGTTCCCTTGGCATCCGTCACCTCCACCCAGGACTCGCCTCTGGCGCGAAAAGTCACGATACCCGCCGGTGCCGCTGGCGATACAGGTGCAGCAACACCACTTGCCACTGGCACCGGAGCAGGCTGAACGGCCGGACCAGGTAGAGAGGTAGTTGTCGTCACAACAGGGCCGGCAGAAGAGCCGGCAACCGTGGCAGCACCGGTGCCTGAAAAAGTCTCATGACTCTGCTCTGTGGGAAAAACAGGCTTGGCGTCGTTTACCAATCCTCCGCCCGTCATCGCCACAGCTGCGGGCAGCGGTTTGGCGGCCTCGGCACCGCCAGCTTGCATCTCGCTATCACTCTGACCCTTCGTGGCATCCGGCTTGATGACTGGCAGGAAAATCAATACCAGAGCACCAAGCAACAACGCCAGGCCAGCCAGCACTGCAGGCTTCGAAACCTGGGTCCACACAGCAGGCCGGGGGCCTTCCCCTGGCGAGCGAAACGGTGCATTGATGCCAGCACCTTGGTATATCAGCTTGGGGGCGCTGGTTTGAGGCAAGCGTTCAAGCACAGGGGCCGCATCCAGTTTCAGGCTACGGCACACGCTGGAAGCCAGGGCCCGAACAAAAACAGCATCCGGCAGCAAGTCAAAGCGATCCAGCTCCAGCGCTTCGAGTTTTTTTACCGGAACCTTCAAAGATACTGCGAGGGCCGCGATATGGATGCCTGCAGCCTCTCTTGCCTCACGAAGCAGTGTGCCTGCCGTGGGCTCGAAGTCAGTACCCCGGTCAACGCCAGACGCAGCCATTCCAGATATGGCCTCCCCAGCCGATGCAACAACGTCAGCGTCACTCATTGAACGCCCCTTTGTCATAAGCAGCAGCCTCCCGGGACTGCGCAAAACGCTTTTTTAGCTGATCACCGAGCTGCCGTACCGTATCCCGGTTGTTTAATTTACGCTCGATTTTGATGCCTAGCCACAGGGTTTCAGCATTTGCAAGATCACTGTTGTTCAGTCGTCGTATGTAAAACTGCGCCCGAGTTAGATCGCCACGATCGTTCAAAAGACTAGCCAGGTTGTAACCAGTAACAGGATTTCCTGCATCCAATTCATAAGACTGCAGGAGGCTTTGCTCGGCTTCTGCATGCTGTCCAGCACGAACCTGACAAACCCCCTGCGCCATCAGCGTTTTGGCCTTGCCTGCGTATGTTGGGTTCGCCACGGCCTGGGCAAAGAACCGAGAAGACTCGTTATAGCGTCCTTGCTGGCACATCAACCATCCATAGTTATGCGCAACATCCGCATCGCGGGGATTCAATGCAAGAGCCCTGCGAAAACTATCCTCAGCCAGAGGAATATCGTTAAGACGCATGTACACCAGTCCGCGCAGGTTGTAGGCCTCCGCAAAAGTTGGATCCGTGGTCAGCGACTGCTTGATTTCGTCGAGAGCCACATTGGTTTGCCCCTGTTCGAAGTAGCCCGAAGCCAATTCAAGCCGAAGACGCGCACGCCTGCGCTGATCAGGCTCGTCTGATTCCGTAATAATGTCAGTGCGGTTGCCCGGAGACCCTGGAGCGCCTGCGTGATTGGCGCATCCTGCGAGCAATACTGCCAGCCAGCAGGCTGGAACCCAGATCATATTGGCGCGAAATCTCATGTACCCATCCCTTTGGCCACTACGACCTTGATTCCCCCGAGCATACCTTGCCGCTGCGCCGCCATGCGCTGATCCACACCTGTGCGGTCCTGTACATCGCCAGCCAGTTGCCCGCAAGCTGCATCGATATCGTCCCCCCGGGTTTTTCTGACGGTTGTCACAATACCCGCATCCATCAGGATTTTCGCAAATGCCATCACCTGCGGCATGTCAGAACGCTTCAACCCCGAAGCCGGAAATGGATTAAAGGGAATCAGGTTGAATTTGCAGGAGAGCCCTTGCGCTGCCTGGGCCCGAACCAGCGATACGAGCTGACGCGCATGCTCTGGCTGGTCGTTCACACCATCGAGCATGCAATACTCAAACGTGATGAAGTCCCGGGGTGCCGATGACTGATAGCGGGTACAAGCCGCAAGCAGTTCGGCTATGGGGTATTTTTTATTCAAAGGCACAAGGTTGTCGCGCAGCCCATCTTCCGGTGCATGCAGCGATACAGCCAAGGCTACCGGGCAGTCCCCGGCCAACCGATCAATCATGGGCACAACGCCCGATGTCGATACCGTCACCCGTCGGCGTGATAGGCCATAACCATGGTCGTCAAGCATGACCTTCAGGGCTGGCAGGAGCTGCGAGTAGTTCTGCAGGGGCTCACCCATGCCCATCATGACGACGTTGGAAATCACCCGTTCATCCCTGCCTAGATGTTGCCGCAGGAAATGCTCGGCAAACCATAGCTGGGAAACGATCTCTCCCGTGGTCAGGTTACGGCTGAAACCCTGATGACCCGTGGAGCAGAACCGGCAACCAACAGCACAACCGGCCTGCGAGGAAATGCACAATGTTCCTCGGTCGGTTTCGGGAATAAAAACAGTTTCAATGATATCGCCTGCACCGACATCAAATAACCATTTGATAGTGCCATCGGCGGAATCGTGCCGGGAAACCACCGTGGGGCTTACGACCTGAGCTGATCCTGCCAGCTTGTCGCGCAGGGATTTTGCCAAATCCGTCATTTGCCCGAAATCCGCAACCCCTTTTTGGTGGATCCAGCGGAAAAGCTGTGTGGCGCGAAAACGCTTTTCACCAAGCTGCCCACAAAAGGCCGCCAAACCATCCAGATCGTAGTCAAGAAGGTTGGCAGTCATCGCAGTAGAGAACCGACTGAACTGCCCCAAGCAAGCGACGGCCCTGGCTGGGTGTAGCAAAGCATGGGGCGAGACATAGTTAACGCGAGTAAACGTTCATGCCGGGAAAGAAGAAAGCAATTTCCACCTTGGCCGTTTCAGCGGCATCCGAACCATGGACGGCATTGGCATCAATGCTGTCTGCGAAATCCGCACGAATGGTGCCGGCGGCAGCCTTCTTCGGATCGGTAGCTCCCATCAGATCACGGTTTTTCAGGATGGCGCCCTCACCTTCCAGCGCCTGGATCATGACAGGACCGGAAATCATGAAGGAAACCAGGTCCTTGAAGAATGGGCGCTCTTTGTGCACCGCATAAAAAGCCTCAGCCTCGCCTTGCGACAAGTGAGCCATCCTGGCGGCCACAATCTTCAAGCCAGCAGCTTCAAAACGCGCATAGATTTGCCCAATGACGTTTTTCGCCACGGCGTCGGGTTTGATGATGGAGAGAGTGCGCTCGATTGCCATGAGATTTCCTTAACTTAAATTTTTTGGAGTCGTAAATTATTCAAAAATTTGAATAAAGCCCATGATTTTAACCTGTAGGCGTATTGGCTCAAATCAACCTTGCGGTTTGAGGTGCCTCTGCGGGGTCATCGATTTCCGCCACGGCTCCCACCGCCGCGATTGCCGCCCCCCCGGTTTCCACCACCGGCACCGCCGCGGCGCGGTCCACCGGTACCGTTTCCGCCCGTACCACCGCCCCCGCGACGCTGCTGACCCTGGCCTTGCCCCTGTCGCTGCCGGGTAAAAGTGTCCGCACCGATATAACCAAATGAGGTTTTCATAGGATCGGGCTGCGCTCCTCCGGCAGCTTTGTCACCACGGTCATCCCGCCGTTTTTGTCCCTGTACTCCATTGCCGTTGCCTTGCGGCTGGCCGGTCCTAAAACCACCACCCGGATTGCCGCCCTGGTTGCGCCCCTTGCCACCGCGGCGCCGGTTTCCACGGGATGCAGAATCGTTAAGATTCAGCGGCGGTTGCAACTCATGTGGATCATGAATCTCCTGATCGTCCCCCGATCCGCCTTGTACCGGCGCTTGAGATGCTTCGCTGTTTGGCGCTGACGGCCGTCCGCGGTCCCCGCGCTGTCGTTCGTTTCGGCGCGGTCCCCGTCTCGGTGGCTCACCCCCCTCCCCATGAATGCCGGCTCCCTGCGCCCCCTCAAGCACTGCGCGAGATTCAGAACGGGTCAAAGCGTTTGTCAGGGCCCAAATATCGCGCTCATCAAGCTCGACAAACGCGCCACGCTTAAGGCCGCGCGGGAGAACCATGGCCCCATAGCGGATGCGAATAAGGCGGCTGACAGCGTGCCCCACTGCCTCAAACATCCGTCTGACCTCGCGGTTACGCCCCTCGGAAATGGTGACCTTGTACCAGCAGTTAGCGCCTTCCCCCCCTCCGGCTTCAATGGAGCTGAACTGGGCCATGCCGTCATCCAGGTTCACACCTTCGAGCAGACGTTTTTTCTCTTCGTTACTGAGCGCACCGAGCACACGGACAGCGTACTCACGCTCCAGGCCGAAACGCGGATGCATCAGCTTGTTGGCCAATTCACCCGAACTGGTCAGCAGCAGAAGGCCCTCCGTATTCAAGTCGAGGCGACCGACCGATTGCCACTTTCCCTGGAACAGCTTGGGTAAACGGCGAAAAACGGTCGGACGGTTTTGCGGGTCATCATGCGTGACCACCTCTCCGGTGGGCTTGTGATAGGCAATCACCCTCGGCGGCGGTGGGTCGATACGCACCCGGATTGGCTTGCCATTGACTTTGACCGTATCGCCAAACTGGATGCGTTGTCCTATATGGGCAGGCTCAGCGTTGACCGAGATTCGCCCCTCCAGAATCAGTTGCTCCATCTCCAGCCGTGAACCCAGCCCCGCCTGGGCAAGCACTTTGTGCAACTTGGGGGTTTCGGGCTGGGGCGCGAGCACTCGCTTGGGCAATGCCAAGGCAACGTCTTCCTCATCAGCATCGAATTGCCCCGTCACGACATCCTCAAACCGGATGGCACCCGGGGCTGGGGCGTTGCGGCCGGCTGAAGGCCGCGGCGCTGGAGCACGGATGGCTTGCGCGGGGCCGGACTCGGAGCGTGCTATTGCTTCCGGCAAATCTTGCAAGGCTTGCTCCTCTATGAGCACCTTGTCCTGCGGCTCACGAGGTGTGTCCGCAGATTCGGAAGCAGGAGGGTCTTGTTGGGTCATGATTTACATTCGGGTGGGCTCATCGCCACCGGTCTCATTGCTCTCAAGAGGCTCGGTATCACTGTCGCCAGCGACCTCTGATTGCGTGTACAGAGTTGGCGCCTCGGCGATCTCACCAATCTCAAACTCTTCAACCGTGCCTGACACGGGCTCCAGCACAGCAGGCTCAAGCCGCTCAACATCTGTACCATCCGCGTCCGCCTCCGGCTTGCCCGCAAGTTCAGAGATGCCAAACTCAATCTGCTCGAGCATCGGAAGCTGATTCGGGCTGTCGTCCATCACGGGAAGCTGGTCCAGCGACTCGACCCCAAGGTCGTCAAGAAACTGCCGGGTGGTGGCATAAAGTGCCGGCCGGCCGACAGTTTCCCGATGGCCGATCACCTCCACCCACCCGCGGTCTTCGAGCTGCTTGAGGATCATGCTGTTGATCGTGACTCCCCGGATGTCCTCCATGTCACCGCGCGTCACCGGCTGACGATACGCAATGATGGCCAAGGTTTCCAGTGTGGCACGGCTATAACGCGGGGGTTTTTCGGGGTGCAGCCGGTCCAGATATTCACGCATCTGCGGCCTGCTTTGAAAGCGCCATCCCGTCGCCACGTGAACAAGTTCCACGCCACGACCAGACCAATCGCTTTGCAACTCCTCAAGCACCAGCTTGAGGCTGTCCGCAGTCAATACCCCGTTAAACAGAACTCCCATTTCGCGCAGGGGCAATGGTTGCTGCGCGCAAATAAGTGCTGTTTCGAGGACGCGTTTTGCATCCGTCGTATTCATGATTGTGGTCGTTCCGAAAAAAAGCGGAAAAAAAGGCCGGGAAAACGTGGGTTCGGCGCTTGGCGCGCAGGGCACCCAATACGCAATCTCCTGATCAGGATGCCATGGTGCAGGTAGCTGAAAACTACTGGATTTGATTGTATATCAGGCCCAAACCGGAAATAGCGGCCTGAAGGTCGGCCGGAGGGTCCGACCGGAATTCCATCACTTTGCCAGTCACCGGATGCTCGAATGCCAGCCGGCACGCATGCAGCGCCTGACGGCCAAGCCCAGGAGCAGGAGCCCCCCCGTACAACTCGTCGGATACCAGGGGATGGCCAATGAAGGCCATATGGACCCGGATTTGGTGCGTGCGACCGGTGTGCAGCTTGCATTTGACCAGGCAGTGCTCACCGGCACTTTGAAGCAGCGACACCATAGTGGATGCCGACTTCCCGGCATTCTTTTCCAAGTCCACCACGGCCATCCGCAAACGGTTGCGTGGATCCCGCCCAATGGCAGCTTCTACCTGCCGGGTTTTCCCGCCCAGCCAGGCACCGTGGGCCAGTGCGACATATTCCCGGCTCACGTCGCGGGCGGCGATCAGGCCGACCAACTGGTCCATCACCGTCCGCTGCCGGGCGACCACCATCAAACCGCTGGTGTCTTTATCAAGGCGGTGAACAATGCCGGCGCGTGGCAGGAAGACGGCCTGCGGATCATGCGCGAGCAAGCCGTTCAACAAGGTCCCGCTCCAGTTGCCGGGCGCCGGATGCACAACCAGCCCGGCAGGTTTGTTGATCACCATCAGGTAAGCGTCCTCGAACACGATGTCCAGTGCCATCGCTTCAGGCCTGAATGCCTGGCTTTGCGGCGTTGGACGCAACTCAATGGCGAGTTCATCACCAGCCTTGACCTTCGTGGATGTCTTGGTGACTGTAGAGCCCCCGAGTTTCACCATGCCTGAGTCGATCAACTGCTGAAGATACGTGCGCGAGAACTCGGGCACAATGGCGGCCAACGCGCGGTCGAGACGGCTGCCATGGCTTTCGACCGGGACAGCTACCTGCCGCAACTCCACCTCGACAGCCGTATCGCCCTCCTCCAGCGCCTCATCGGGAACCTCCTCAGGCGCAGTAGCGCCCGATATAATCAATTTGCTTTGTTCTGAATCAGTCATCAAGAAGGTCGATTGCAATGTTTTCCACCAAATTATCGGTTGTTCCCAATGCAATGCCGCTTTTTGCAGCCGTTTGCGCTTTATCTTTTGTGATTGCCGGATGCTCGAGCACCCCTGCGCCCGACAAGACGGCCACATGGAGCCCCAACAAGATTTACGCCGAAGCAAAGGATGAGGCCAGCGGCGGGGCCTATGACAAGGCGATCCCGTTGTACGAAAAACTGGAAGGCCGTGCTGCAGGTACCCCCCTCGCCCAGCAAGCGCAGCTTGAGAAAGCTTATGCCCAGTACAAGGGAGGAGAACAAGCCCAGGCCATCGCGACATTGGACCGGTTTATGAGACTGCATCCGGCCAGCCCGGCCCTGGACTATGCGCTGTACCTCAAAGGCCTGGTGAACTTCAATGACAATCTCGGCATTTTCGGGTTTATCTCCCGTCAGGACTTGTCCGAAAGGGACCAAAAAGCAGCCAAGGAATCCTTTGAGTCATTCAGGGACCTTGTGACTCGCTTTCCAGAGTCAAAATACTCGCCGGATGCCCGTCTGCGGATGAGCTATATCGTGAACTCGCTGGCCCAATCCGAAGTGCATGTCGCGCGGTACTATTACTCAAGGGGTGCCTACGTGGCGGCAATCAACCGTGCGCAGAGTGCAATCGCCGACTACCGCGATGTACCCGCATTGGAAGAGGCTACCTTCATTCTTTATAAGTCCTACGAAGCGCTGGGTATGGTTGAATTGCGTGACGATACCCGCCGTATCCTCGAAAAGAGCTACCCGCAAAGCGAATACTTAAGCAAGGGATTCAAGTCGGGAGACAATCCTTGGTACAAGTTCTGGTAAGAGCTTCCAGCCGGTCGAACAGCTCCTCCTCGGATGCCAACCGCCGCATCGGCGGAAGAGCTCTCAGCAAACGCCGCCCATAACCCATGGTTGCCAGGCGGCTGTCGCACACCACCAACACCCCCTGGTCACTTTCTCGGCGTATCAGACGCCCGGCACCCTGCTTGAGAGCCACCGCCGCCTCGGGCAGA
Organism: Polaromonas sp. P1_F6; assembly: GCF_056405695.1. Lineage (NCBI taxonomy): Bacteria > Pseudomonadati > Pseudomonadota > Betaproteobacteria > Burkholderiales > Comamonadaceae > Polaromonas > Polaromonas sp. P1_F6. The sequence continues at coordinate 1,006,865 of NZ_JBFUBQ010000001.1, read as the reverse complement.
AAATAGTCGTTAAAAGCACTGCGTCCTTGTGATTCGAGGAGCTTTGAGCGCGCCTCTGCCAGCGGGTCGTTCGGAGGAGGAAAAGGCAGCTTGTCAATGACAACCAGTTGAAGCGCGTCGCCAGGCACGTCAATGCCCTCCCAAAATGACGCCGAAGCCACCAGCACGCAGCCTTTGCCGCCTTTGGCATTGCCTTCTCGGAAGCGTTCAATCAGCACACGCTTGGGCATGGCCCCCTGAACCAGCACCTCCATGTCCGGCGAATTCAGAAAAACCTCTCTGAGTGCATCACCAATGGTGCGCAAAGCCCGCAGTGTGGTCGTCAAAACCATAGTGCGCCCCCCGAGACGTCTCGACCATCTGGCTGCAGCTTCGGCGACTTTCATGGTGTGCGCGGGGTCTCCCGGTTTGGGGAACACCCCAGGCACATATAACGCGGCCTGCCTCTCGTAATCAAAAGGACTTCCTACCCGCAAGACCTCGGCATCCTCCAGCCCGCAAGGCTTGGTAAACCAGCTGAGCTTGTCGTCATCTCCCAGTGTGGCAGAAGTGAATATCCATGACTTTGCCGAGCCGGCGGAAGCGCCCAGCACTTTGCTTTTCACCGCCTTCGAAATATCCAGCGGCGATTCGACCAGCCGGAGCTGGGTTCCCACGTCAGCCCAGCGCACGCAGCCCGCCTCGCATGCCTGAACGAAGCGCTGGGCGCGTTCCGCAAGCTCCTCGGCACGCTCATGGAGGCGAACGAAATCAGGCGCGATTTCACTGACCGTATCCAGGGCGGCAGAAGCCTGCTCGCAAGACGTGTAAATGACTTGCAACGCACTGGTCCACTCAGCCGCATTCAACCCCTCCGGAGACTCACCCACCCATCGCAGTTTGGTGCCTGGGTACTGTTTCCCGGCACACAGACGCAGCTCGCGCGCAGCGTGCTCGACGGTCGACACCACCTCCTGCCAGTCCACCAGCCCGCGGGCCAGCTGCAGGCCAGTTGCCAGCATGTCCCTTGCAAAATCAAGAAGCTGGCCCGTGGTCAGGTTTGTTCCCAGAAATTGCACACCGGTCTCGTTGAGCTGGTGCGCTTCATCGAAGATGGCGATGCGCACGGAAGGCAGCAACTCAGCGACGCCGGATTCGCGCACCGCCAGATCGGCAAAGAACAGGTGGTGGTTGATCACCACCACGTCGGCAGCCATGGCCTCCCTGCGGGCCAGGTTCACATGACAGGCCCGAAAACGCGGACAGGTGGCGCCCAGGCAGTTTTCACGCGTGGAGGTCACCAGAGGAATCATCGGCGAACGTTCGTCCAGCCCCGGGAGTTCGGCCAGGTCGCCGGTGCGCGTGAGCTTGGACCATTCTTCAATTTTGGCCAGGGCGCGCACGGAAACGCCGTCGGGCAAATAAGCCTCCTGACGCGCCATTTCCATGCGGTGCAGACACAGGTAGCTGGCCCGCCCCTTGAGAAGCGCCGTGCTGACCGGAAGACCCAGCGCCTCCACCAGGCGCGGCAAATCACGACCGAAAAGCTGGTCTTGCAAGGCCTTGGTCGCCGTCGACAACAACACACGCTCGCCGCTCAGCAAAGCGGGGACCAGGTAGGAAAAAGTTTTACCGACGCCGGTGCTGGCCTCGACCACCAAGGGGTATGCACCCTCGATGGCACGCGCCACGGCCAGGGCCATTTCGGTCTGGCCGCTGCGAGGCACAAAATGCTCAGCGGCACGCGACAGGACGCCTCCCGGCGCGAAGGCCTCTTCGACTTCAATCGCAAGGGTCATCAAGCAGGCTCTGGGGGATCCAGCGACAGCTCAAGCTGTGCAATCTGGTCACGAAGCTGCAAACGCCGCTTTTTGAGGCGCCTGAGCAACAACTCGTCAATGGGAAAGGCGTGCGCGGTCAGGTCCACCAGCGCATTGAGATCGGCGTGCTCCATTTTGAGTTCGATCAGCTGGCGTTCCGGGGAATGTAGATTTAAGTCCAAGGTTTTTATCCGTACACGCTGCTTCGCTTGATAATACGTCGATTGCGACCATAAATCGAGCTCGCGCTTGAACGACCACACAATGTCCAAAGGTTATCGAATCACAGCGTCCACCGGTATCCATAAAGGCGATCGGGACTACCAGCAGGATCAGGTCAACCTGTTCAGTCACTCACGCATTCCCGGCTGCATGCTGGGTATCGTGGCGGACGGTATGGGAGGCCGTAGCGGGGGGCGCAAAGCCTCCGATCAGGTCATGTTGACGGCCAAGCAGCTTTTTGAACGTTATGCCCCGGAAACGGACGATGCGCCTGCGATGCTCAAGCAGGTCATTGAAGAGGCCCATATCGTCATCAAATTGACTGCGATCTCGGCTGAGCAGGAACCGCACAGCACGCTGGCGGCATTTCTGATCAACCCGGGTGGGGACTGTCACTGGGTACATACCGGAGACTCCAGGATCTACCATTACCAGGGCAGCAAGCTGGTACACAGGACGGTGGACCATTCGTATGTGCAGACTCTGGTGGACAAAGGCGAGATTACTGAGGAAGAAGCCAATGTTCATCCGCAGTCAAACATCCTGATGGGTTGCCTGGGTACGGAAGATGCGCCACCTATTACCCACCATTTCATCCCGCAACTCCGGCCTGAAGACGTCCTGCTGGCTTGCAGCGATGGGGTCTGGCACTATTTCAGCACCAGTGAAATGGGCTCAGCCCTGTCCATGCTGTCACCCCGTGAAGCCACTGAATTCCTGATTCAGAAAGCACGTTCCCGCGCGCGAGGCGGCGGTGACAATCTCTCGCTGGTGATTGTCAAACTCGAGCCTTTGGCCGCTGAGCCACCGGCCCGCTTAGTCGGGTAAGGGTAAGGACTTCGCTGGCGGCTTGGTCTGCTTCAGACGATCTCTTTCATGCTGGGCTTTGCGCTCCAGCGCCTCCTTTTGGCGGTCGTTGAATTTTTTAGCCTCTTCCGCTGCAACAGCCTGCTTTTCGCTTCTGGACTGGGATTTTTCCTGACCGCTTTTTAATCTGGCAGCGTTCGCGTCACTACTACCTTGCTCACCTGCCTTGGCCGCCGCACGGTCTTCGGTTTTCTTTTTTTCCCGCTCAAGACGAGACTGGGAGTCTTCCAGAGCCTTCGCCCGACGATCCGCGGCTTCCTGCTGTTTCTCCGGTGACGATTTTTCTTCCGTTTTACGGATCTGCTCCGCACCCTTGATGCGGCGTTCCTCGTCATTGAGCGACAGCTCTTGCCGGCGAAGGTCTGCCATGGCTTCGCGCCGCCGGTCATTGACTTTTCCCAGGCAGCTGTTGACGGCAAACCGGTCGTAGCAGGCTGCATCCTCAGCCAAAAATCCCGCTTCCAGCCTGTTGCGTTCGGCGCTGATTCTCGTCCGCTCGGCATCAATGCTTCGCATCTGGTCAGCGGGTGCAGCCGTCTCGACCGTGGACTGCGCATTCGCGAGCACGCTTAAAGCGATGAGAAAACAGGCGGTAACCAGATGCTTCATGTGAGTGTTGTATCCACGTTTCTGCGTTCAAGCGCCAGGAATTCCTTTGACTGCATTTCGTTGAGCCGGGAAACCGTACGGGGGAATTCGTGTACCAGCGGCCCCTCGGTGTACAACGCCTCAGGAGCGACTTCTGCCGACATGATCAACTTGACCCGGCGGTCATACAGCACATCCACCAGCCAGGTAAACCGCCGTGCCTCCGACGCCATACGCACCGGCATATGCGGTACATCGCTTAGCAGCACGGTATGAAACTGCGTGGCTATTTCCAGGTAATCGTTTTGCGAACGCGGACCACCGCACAGCGTCTTGAAGTCAAACCAGACGACTCCCCCCGCCTTGCGCCTGGCCTGGATTTGCCTGGACTCAATCTGCAATACCGGGTTCTCATCCTGAGACTCTGCCAGCGCATTAAAAGTTTCAGTCATTTCAGCATCGGCCTGAAGGCCTAGCGGGGTGTGATAGAGCTTCGCCTGGGCTAACGTGCGCCCGCGGTAGTCCGTCCCGTTGTCAACACTGATGACCTCCAGCTTGGCCTTCAGGAGTTCAATGGCCGGGAGAACACGGTCGCGATGCATGCCATTCGGATACAGCTCGTCCGGCTGAAAGTTGGAAGTTGTGACAAAGCCGACTCCATTGTCAAACAGCGCCGACAACAGACGATGAAGAATCATTGCGTCGGTGATGTCCGCCACATGAAACTCGTCAAAGCAGATGAGCCGGTATCGCTTCGCAATGCGCCGGCCCAGCTCATCCAGCGGATTCGCCGTACCCTGAAGGTCCTGCAACTCCCGGTGCACCTCGCGCATGAACTCGTGAAAGTGCAGCCGTACCTTGCGCCTGAGCGGGACAGCCCCGAAAAAGCAGTCCATCAAGAAACTTTTTCCCCTGCCAACGCCTCCGTGCATGTACACGCCACGAGGGATATCAGGCCGGTTTATCAGCTTCTTGATGGCATTGGAGCGCTGCTCCTTGAACGCCGCCCACTCAGAGGCGCAACGCTCAAGCGCTTCGACTGCCCGCAACTGGGCAGGATCGCTTTGATAGCCCCGCGCCGCAAGTTCGGCGTCGTACGCCGAGCGCACCGGTTGATTCACCGACTTCTTGCCTGCATGCTCAGAAGTTCAAGGTGCGCTTGTCGACTGCCAGCGCGGCTTCCTTGGTCGCTTCGCTCAGGGACGGATGGGCATGGCAGATGCGGGCAATGTCTTCACTGCTGGCCCGGAATTCCATGGCCACCACACATTCGGCGATCAGTTCGCTGGCCATCGGACCGACGATGTGCACGCCGAGAATTTCATCCGTCGCGGCATCGGCCAGCATCTTCACCATGCCAGTCGTGTCACCCAGCGCGCGTGCGCGGCCATTGGCCATGAACGGGAAAGTCCCTGCCTTGTATGCCCGGCCGGCAGCCTTGAGCTGCTCTTCGGTCTGGCCCACCCAGGCGATTTCAGGGTTGGTGTAGATCACCCAGGGAATCGTGTTGAAGTTGACGTGACCATGCTGCCCAGCAATGCGCTCGGCAACCGCAACGCCCTCTTCCTCGGCCTTGTGCGCCAGCATGGGGCCGCGTACCACGTCGCCGATAGCCCAGACATTGGGCAGGCTGGTTTTGCATTCCTCATCCACCACCACGGCGCCGCGCTCGTCGAGCTTCAGGCCAACGGCTTCAGGGTTCAGGCCCTGGGTGTTGGCTACCCGGCCAATGGAGATGATGAGCTTGTCCACTTCCAGGGTCTGGGCTTCGCCCTTGGCATCGGTATAGGCAACACTCACACCTTTCTTGCCGCTCTTGATCTCGCCGACCTTCACGCCGAGCGCGATTTTCAGACCCTGCTTGTCGAATGCTTTCTTTGCTTCCTTGGCGATCTGCTGATCGACTGCGCCCAGGAACGTCGGCAGGCCTTCCAGTACCGTCACGTCTGCACCCAGGCGGCGCCAGACCGAGCCCATTTCCAGGCCGATCACGCCGGAGCCGATCAGGCCCAGCTTTTTGGGCACGGCGCCGATGCGCAGTGCGCCGTCATTCGACAGGATGTTTTCCTCGTCAAATGGTGCCCCCGGGAGAGCGCGGGCGTTGGAACCCGTGGCCACGATGATGTGCTTGCCGGAGATGGTTTCCTCAGCGGCACCGGCGACCTTGACGTCATAGAGGCCGTCTTTTGCAGCGACAAAGGAGCCGCGGCCGTGAAAAAAGGTGACCTTGTTCTTCTTGAACAGGTAGACGATGCCGTCGTTGTTCTGCTTGACGACCGTGTCCTTGCGGGCAAGCATCTTCGTGATATCCAGGCCGAGGCCTTTGACCTCGATGCCATGATCGGCAAAGTGGTGGCTGGCGTGGTCGAAATGTTCGGACGATTGCAGCAGCGCCTTGGACGGAATGCAGCCCACGTTGGTGCAGGTGCCACCCAGGGCCGGGCCACCTTTGGCGTTCTTCCATTCGTCGATACAGGCGACGTTGAAACCCAGTTGGGCGGCGCGAATCGCGGCAATGTAACCGCCGGGGCCGCCACCGATGACGATGACGTCGAATTGTTTAGACATATTTCTTTATTCCTTCTTGAGTTCAAACGCCCCCGCATGGAGGACGATTCCAAATACACCGGTGCGCGCCTGCAGGCTTTCCTGCTGGGGACCATCGCGGCCAATTTTCACGGTCGTTCCGGGCGTGGTCTTGCAGACAAACAAATGTCTGGCATCGAGGCATTCAATCCCGCCGGCGGCATGCAGCGCGGCCCAGCCAAAGCCCTCGTACTCCTCCGCGAGAAAGCGGCGCAGGAATACGGTTTCCGCAGGGGTCCGCACATCGGCAATGGTCCATCGCGCCAGGTCCGACTGGTATGTTTCAACCAGCTTCCCCGGGTCAGCATCCGGCGCCTTCGCCAATACCAGCCGGGACTCCGCCTGCGAAACACTGACCCATTGCAGCCCGTAATAACCGCTCCAGTTGTCGCCAGCCGGCGCAGCAGCCGCAGCCAGGCCCACGCTCAACGTGCAGGCCAGGCAGGCGACGAGGCGGCGCATCGACAGCCTTAGATGTCGAACAACAGGCGTGCAGGATCTTCCAGCGCTTCTTTCATCGCCACCAGGCCCAGCACAGCTTCACGACCGTCGACGATGCGGTGGTCATAGCTCATTGCCAGGTAGTTCATCGGACGGACCACGATCTGGCCGTTTTCGACCACGGCACGGTCCTTGGTCGCATGCACGCCCAGGATCGCCGACTGCGGCGGGTTGATGATGGGCGTGGACAACATGGAGCCGAAAACACCGCCATTGGAGATCGAGAAAGTACCGCCGGACATTTCTTCAATGCCCAGCTTGCCGTCGCGTGCCTTGGCACCGTATTCGGCAATCTTCTTCTCGATGTCGGCAAAGCTCATCTGGTCTGCATTGCGCAGAATGGGCACCACCAGGCCGCGCGGGGAACCGACGGCGATGCCGATGTCGAAGTAGCCGTGGTAAACGATGTCATTGCCGTCAACCGATGCGTTGAGCACGGGGTACTTCTTCAACGCATGCACAGCGGCCTTGACGAAGAAGCTCATGAAGCCGATCTTCACACCGTGTTCTTTTTCAAACTTCTCCTGGAAGCGCTTGCGCATTTCCATCACCGGCGCCATGTTCACTTCATTGAACGTGGTCAGGATGGCGTTGGTGGCCTGCGATTGCAGCAGGCGCTCGGCGATACGCGCGCGCAGGCGGCTCATGGGCACGCGCTGCTCGGGACGGTCACCCAGATCGGAAGGTTTGGCGGAAGCAGCAACCTGCGGCAAGGCCGCAGTAGGCACGCCTGTGGGAATGGCAACAGCAGCGGCCGGCTTGGCACCGCCAGCAGCCGCACCGAGGACGTCGCCCTTGGTAACGCGGCCATCCTTGCCGGTTCCAGGCACCGAACCAGCGGCAAGGTTGTTGTCGGCCATCAGCTTGGCTGCAGCCGGCATGGGAACGCCAGCCATGGAGCCACCGGCTGCGGGTGCAGGCGCGGAGACAACAGCAGCGGCAGGTGCTGCAGCGGCCGCCGCCGGAGCAGCGGCACCCGCTTTGCCTTCGGTGTCGATCCGGGCAATCACCTGATCTGACACCACCGTGCCGCCGTCCGCGACGACCAGCTCGGTCAGCACGCCGGCGGAAGGCGCTGGCACTTCCAGCACCACCTTGTCGGTTTCGATCTCAATCAGGATTTCATCCACCGCGATTGCATCACCGACTTTTTTCTTCCACTGCAGCATGGTGGCCTCGGCCACGGACTCGGACAACTGGGGGACTTTGACTTCTACGATAGCCATGTTGATTCTTTCGGGTTCGTTCTTGTATTCGTGTTCTTGGTTCGGGAAGGGGCGACCTTACTTGGTCAGCACAAAGCCCTTGAGCTTGGCAAACGCGCCGTCCACCAGCGCCTTTTGCTGCTCCTGGTGCAGGTGCGAATAACCCACAGCCGGTGATGCCGAAGCAGCACGGCCGGAATAGCCCAGTTTTTGACCTTCGAACATGTTCTCGTGGATGTAGTGCTGCACAAAGAACCAGGCACCCTGATTTTGTGGCTCGTCCTGGCACCACACGATGTCGGTGGCGTTCGGGTACTTTTTCAGCTCGGCCGCAAAAGCCTTGTGCGGGAACGGATAAAGCTGCTCAACACGAATAATGGCCGTATCGTCAATGCCCTTTTCTTCACGCTTCTTGGCCAGGTCGTAATACACCTTGCCCGAGCACGCGATGATGCGCTTGACCTTGTCTGCCTTCTTGTTGATGTCATCCTTGGTCTCGGGGATGATGGTCTGGAACCCACCCTTGGTGAATTCGGACAGCGGCGAGGTGGCGTCCTTGTTACGCAGCAGCGACTTGGGCGTCATGATGACCAGCGGCTTGCGCAGGTTGCGCACCATCTGGCGGCGCAGCACGTGGAAGATCTGGCTGGCGGTCGTCGGTTGCACCACCTGCATGTTGGTATCCGCCGACAGCTGCATGAAACGCTCCAGGCGTGCCGAGCTGTGCTCCGGGCCCTGGCCTTCATAGCCGTGCGGCAGCATCAGGGTGATGCCATTGACGCGGCCCCACTTGACTTCGCCCGAGGCGATGAACTGGTCGATCACGACCTGCGCGCCGTTGGCGAAGTCGCCGAACTGGGCTTCCCAGATCACCAGCGTGTTCGGGTCGTTCGATGCATAGCCGTATTCAAACGCCAGCACCGCCTCTTCAGACAGGATGGAGTCGATGACAACGAACGGAGCCTGGTTGTCGGCCACGTTCTGCAGCGGCACATAGGTACCGGTGTCGAACTTTTCGCGATTCTGGTCGTGAATGACGGCATGGCGGTGCGTGAACGTGCCGCGTCCGCAATCTTCGCCCGACAGGCGCACCGGGTAGCCACTTGCCACCAGTGAGGCAAACGCCATGTGCTCGCCCATGCCCCAGTCCACAGGGACGTCGCCGCGGCCCATGGCTGCGCGGTCGTCATACACCTTCTTGACCAGCTGATGCGGCGTCACGGTCGCGGGGATGGCCGTGATCTTGTCGGCAAGGCGCTTCCACTCGGCCATCGGGATGGCGGTGTCGCCGGCATCGGTCCACTTCTTGCCCAGGTAAGGCACCCAGTCAACCGCATACTTGCTCTTGAAGTTGGTGAGAACCGGATCAAACGTGCTCTTGCCGGCATCCAGCGCGGCGCGCGTGGCCTTGACCATGTCGTCGCCCAGGGTGTCGCCCATGCCCTGCGCCGTCAGTTTGTCGGCGTACAGGCGGCGGGTGCCGGGGTGCTGTGCAATTTTCTTGTACATCAGCGGCTGGGTCAGCGCTGGCGTGTCCTGCTCGTTGTGGCCCAGCTTGCGGAAGCAGATGATGTCGACCACGACATCCTTCTGGAACTCCATGCGGAACTCGAGGGCCAGCTGGGTAGCCAGCACCACGGCTTCCGGGTCGTCGCCATTGACGTGCAGCACCGGCGCTTCAATCATCTTGACGACGTCGGAGCAGTACAGCGTCGAGCGACTGTCGCGCGGGTCGCTGGTGGTGAAACCGATCTGGTTGTTGATCACGATGTGCACCGTGCCGCCGGTGAAATAGCCACGGGTTTCGGCCAGCGCCAGCGTTTCCATCACAACGCCCTGCCCTGCAAAAGCGGCATCACCGTGCACCAGCACCGGCAGCACCTGCAGGCCTTTGGGGTCGGCACGGCGATCCATGCGGGCGCGCACCGAGCCTTCAACCACGGGGTTGACGATTTCCAGGTGAGAGGGATTGAAAGCCAAAGTCAGGTGGACCGGGCCGCCAGGGGTGGTCACGTCGGAGCTGAAGCCCTGGTGGTACTTGACGTCGCCGCTGGGCAGGTCTTCAGGTGCGGTGTGGTCGAATTCGGCGAACAGGTCGGCGGGGACTTTGCCCAGGGAATTGACCAGCACATTCAGGCGGCCGCGGTGGGCCATGCCGATCACTATTTCCTGCACGCCCTTGATACCGCCCTGCTGGATCAGCTCGTCCATGCAGGCGATGAAGCTCTCGCCGCCTTCGAGCGAGAAGCGCTTCTGGCCGACGTACTTGGTGTGCAGGAAACGCTCCAGGCCTTCGGCTGCAGTCAGCCGGTCCAGGATGTGGAGCTTCTTTTCCTTGGTGAAATTGGGTTTGCTGCGAATCGATTCGAGCTTTTGCTGCCACCAGCGCTTGTGGTTCTGGTCGGTCGCGTACATGTACTCGGCGCCAATCGTGCCGCAGTAGGTTTCGCGCAGCGCGTTCATGAGCTCGCGCAGGCTCATGGTGTCTTTGCCGAAGAACGTGTTGCTGGTGTTGAACACGGTTTCCTGGTCGGCGTCGCTGAAACCGTAGAAAGACGGCTCGAGTTCGGGAATTTTGTCGCGTTCGGCACGCTTGAGCGGGTCCAGGTCGGCCCAGCGTGCGCCGACGTTGCGGTAGGCGGCGATCAACTGCTGGACGGCCGTGCGCTTGCGGCCCATTTCGGAGTCGGCGCCGCTGGCGACCACAACTTTGGTCTGGCCCTGCTTGGCGCGCTCGGCAAAGGCGTTGACGACCGGCAGGTGTGGAACGTCCTTGGCATTGCTGCCGTCTACGGCGGGAACGTGCTGGAGTGCGTCGAAATACTCGCGCCAGTTGTCGGGCACGCTGCCGGGGTTGGCAAGGTAGTTTTCGTACATCTCTTCGACATAGGGCGCGTTGCCGCCGAAGAGATAAGTGTTGCCTTGATAGGCAGAATAGACAGACGATGCTGCCGGGTTGGAACTCATATCCGCTGACCTCCGTTTCCCTTTGGGAAACATTAGCTGGTTAAAGCTTGTTAATTAACCTTCCGCAACACGGCTGGACCGATTAGCGGATGCGACTGTGGCAGGAAGGGCCTTCAGAAACAACCCAGATTGTGCCACCGAACTGTGACAGCGGAAAGACGGTGCTCATGACCATACCTGAAAAGGCCATGGTTTCTGCGCACCCCAAACGCTCTCACATACCTCTTACATGCTCTCACATGCGTTGAAGTTACTGCTGTATTTGGGGGCTGAAAGTCAGGCGGCAAGGCCCGGATTTCCGGTCACACCCACAAGCCGCGGAGTGTTGGGTTTGACAGGTTGAATGACCTTTTTGGCCTTCAGGTAGCTTTCCACCACCTCCCAGACCGGAGGGCCGGCATTTTTGCTAGCCTCCGCCACCGGCGCCCAGCCAGCCACCTTGTAGGTCTTGCCGGCTTCGATGGGCTTGCCGCCCAGACGCATGTCCTGGATGCGTTCACCCATTTTGGCGCCGGGCTCGCAGGTGTAGGTCAAACCGCCCACACGCACCATGTCGCCGCCCTGCTGGTAATACGGGTCGGGGTTGAACAGGTTATCGCCCACGTCCTCCAGGATGGTCTTGATCATGTCGCCGCGCATGTCCGTCAGCGTGGTCCAGGGATAAGTGATCGCGGTCTGGTCCATCACGTGCTCGCGCGTGATGGCCTGGCCGGGCAGCAGCGAAGTTCCCCAGCGGAATCCGGGCGAAAAGGCGATCTCGGCGCCACGCACATTCATCAGGGCGTCCAGGATCAGCTGGTCAAAGCTGCCGTTGAAGTTGCCGCGGCGGTACAGCGTGCCTTCCGTCACCGCCAGTTTTTCACCCAGTTTGGCGGTGTAAGGCGCCCTCACCTTGTCGATCAGCGCATTCATGGCCGCATCGGCCGGCAACAGATTGGCGAACACCGGCAGTAGCCGGTAGTTGAAACCGGCCACCTTGCCGTCCTTGACGTCGAGGTCCAGCACACCCAAAAACTTGCCGTTGCTGCCGGCGTTGGTCACGATGGTCTGCCCGCCCGGGTTTTTGACGATGACAGGCACCGGCACGCCGTCGTGGGTGTGGCCGCCCAGAATGGCGTCGATTCCCGTGACGCGCGAGGCCATCTTCAGGTCCACATCCATGCCATTGTGGCTGAGCAGCACCACGGCCTGCGCACCCTTGGCGCGTGCCTCGTTCACGGTTTCCTGCATTTCGCTTTCGCGGATGCCGAAAGTCCAGTTCGGCGTGAGCCAGCCAGGGTTGGCAATCGGCGTGTAGGGAAAAGCCTGGCCGACGATGGCGACGGGCACGCCATTCATTTCCTTGATGACGTAGGGCTTGAACACCGGGTCGCCAAAGTCGCTGGTTTTGACGTTTTGCGCAATAAAGTCGACCTTGCCGGCAAAGTCCTGCTCGACGATTTTTTTGATGCGCTCTTCGCCATAGGTGAAGTCCCAATGGCCCGTCATCACATCCACGCCCAACAGCCTGGCTGCATCCACCATGTCCTGGCCCTGCGTCCAGAGCGCCGTAGCGCTACCCTGCCAGGTATCGCCGCCATCCAGCAGCAAGGCGCCGGGGCGGCCAGCCTTCAGCTGCTTCACCAGCGTCGCAAGGTGTGCGAAACCGCCCACCTTGCCGTACTGGCGCGCGGCCCGCTCGAAGTTCAGGAAGGTCAACGCATGCGCCTCGGGCGTACCCGACTTCAGGCTGGCAGCCTTCAGCAAATGTTCGCCCACCAGGTGCGGCGCCTGCCCGCGCATCGCACCCACGCCCAGGTTGACGGAAGGTTCTCGAAAGTAGATCGGCAGCAGCTGGGCATGGCAATCGGTCATGTGCAGCAAGTGCACATTGCCAGTACGGGGCAGTTCGTACAAGCTGGCGGCCTGGACGGCGCCGGCCTCACGCAAAGGAAAACCGGCAGCCAGCGCAGCAGCCATGACACTTGCAAACTCTCGGCGGGACAGGTTCATGGCGTTGGTCATCCTGCCCGGCTACCCAGGCAAAGTATCAAGTTGCTATCAATTCAGGAGCTGCTTGCGCCCGCCACTATTGGCCTGGCGGCATAAAGAACTCAGATTATTTGTTGATGGGCGAGTTCGGATCCAGCAGCAGCGCCATCACGTCACGGATCTGCTGCTCGTTCAGGATGGCACCATGGCCAAACCTCGGCATGTCGGAACACGCGTTGTAGGCCTTGGCGTTCCACAGCTTGCCCCAGGTGTACTCCACGATGGGTTTGCTCTCGGGCGACGCCGGATTGCTTACGCCGCGCAGCTTGCCATAGTTGTAAAGGCTGGGGCCGATGGAGCCAAAAGACAGTTCAGCCTTGCTGATCTGGTGGCAGTTGTAGCAGCTGCCGCCATTGGCTTCGCCGGGCTTGTCGCTCCAGGTCAGGCCGCGGCCGTTCTGCGCAATTTTTTCGCCCTCGCTCCAGCTGCCGAGGTACTTGCCATCGGAAGGCAGCTTCACGGTCTTGAGGTTGGCTTCTTCAATGGCTTTGGCTGCTTTTTCCTCCAGCGGCTTGCCGGCGGCTTCCGAGCAGGCCTGGTTGGAAGCGTCCAGCGTCAGGCGGTCCATCTTCGCGATGCCCTGCTCACGGAAGGAACTTTTCAGCACCTGCTGGGTGGCTTCGTCTACCTCCTGCGCCGTGGGCGCAATGGCGCAGCTGGACAGGAAAAAGGCCGTCGATGCCAGGCAGGCGGTGGACAGTGCGGCTTTGGTGTAAATCGTGTTCATCAGTTCTCTCCTGCCTGATTAGCGTTTGAGGGCCGGCGCAATGGAAGCACCGCCCTTGCTGTTGACGCCCATGTACACCCCCAGGGCGATGGTGGCATCAGAGGCGTAGCCCGGGAAAGGGAAACGCTGCTGGCGATAGCAGTCATTCAGGCGGCGCTGCATGCTCCACAGGTCACCGCTGGAGACACGGTAGGCCGGCCAGGCGCCGAAACCGTTGCCGGCGCCGGGCTGTTTGGTGAGGTTGGGCAAATCCTGCAGGCGGACACGCTTGTTGTCCTCGCCATGACACGATGCGCAGGAAAAGTCGTAGGGCCCACCGCGCAGGTAAAACACTTTTTTACCGACTTCGTACATCAGCTTTTCCTTGGCGTGCGACTGCGGCACCTTGAAGGTCATGTCGCGCGATTCACCCGAGATATAGGCCACCAGCGACTCGATGGATTTCTGCTCACCCACGCCGAAAGGGGTTTTGGCGATCTCGGCGGCATTAAAACCCTGCAGCTGCTCCATGCAGGTCAGCAGGCGCGACTCCATGTCCTGCACCCGCTGGGTATCGGCAAAGAAACGCGGCAGCTCGACGAAAGCACCTTTCACCACGCCCGGGCCCTTGCCCAGGTCGCATTTTTCAAGCGAGGCATTTTTGGGGCCGCGCGCCTGTTTCCAGAGTGCCTCGCCACGGGCTTCGTACAGCTCGGCCGGGTTGCCGTCAGCCAGCATGGCGCGGTATTCGGCAATACCTTCAGCGGTGCTCTTTTGCGCCGCCGCAGGCAATGACAAGGTGGCCATGGCGGCCAGGGCCGCCAGCCCAAACAGGCTCAACTTCATCGTGGACTCCTCAAATATCATTGTGGGGCAGCCAATGTGCCGCTGCGGGAAAACGGCCGGGATTCAGGCAATGACGGCTTCGTCGGTGCGCTTGTCGCCGTGGTTGTCGACCCAGCTGACCGCGATCTTGTCGCCGGCCTTGCCGCCCTTGAAGCTGAACTGCACAAAAGGGTTCTTGGACACGGCCGTGCCCCACTGCGCGCTCATCACGGTTTTGCCGTTCCAGGTGGCGCTGATGTTCTGGATAAACCAGGCCGGGACGGTCTTGCCGGCCGCGTCCTTGCGCTGGCCGCTTTCCATTTCGTGGCTCACCAGCACGCGCACGGTGGTTTTATCGCCTTGGGCCTGCGCCCGGATTCGCATCGGTTCTGACATTTTTTCTCCTTCAATCCTTAAATTCTCTTAGCAACGTTGCCGGCGTAGCGAGCGGCTGTCAGCCTAGGCGCGGGTGGCTGGAAACCGGAGCGACCTTGAGGGTCGTGAGGATTTCCGGACGGGCCCCGCAACGACGGATCACAGCCGCGCAGTAGCCGGTTAACCGCCGCAACCGCCCAAAGTGACCTTCACTTCCTTCACTGCATAAAAGTACTTGTCACCGGCCTTCGCCAGCGCGTAAACATTGGAGGACTGGCCCATCTTGATGTTGGTCGAGACGTTGGCGTCGGTGCCGGCGGGAATCTCAAACATGGCAGCCAGCGCGCTGGGGTTCTTTTCGACAACGAGCGCAATTTGGGTGGTGTTGGCAATGTTGCTTTGCGCGCCGACACGCACCACATTGCCGTTCTCGGCAATTTCAGGCGCCTGCAGCAGCAGGTCCTTGCTTTCAACCGGAGCGCTGGTCGCGCCCATGGCCTTGGCGGCATCGGCCAGGGACTTGCTGTCAAAAGCGGCCTTGTTCCAGCCTGGCGCGTTTTGCGCGTGGGCCGGGTTCAGCCCGGTGGCCGCTACCAGCACCAGCGCAGTGGCGCCAGAACTGCTGGCCAGAAAATCACGACGTTCCATGGTGAACTCCTTTTTTATATAACTTGAATGTCTGAAAAACTAACAACGATTGGACACAAAAACGTCAAGCCGCGGAACGGTACTTATCCCGAGCATGCTGTCAAAAAAATTGAAGCCGGCTGTCTCGACATCGTCAATTTCCATGCGCCTCATTTTGACGCGCCCTGAGCCAGCCATTGGGAAATCTGCGTCGACTCCGCCGCACTCAGCGCCTGCGGCGGCATGGGGATTGCGCCCCAGACCCCCTGCCCTCCGGCCTTGATTTTGCCCGAGAGGTAAGCCGCCGCATCGGCGCGGTCTTTATATTTGTTGGCTATATCCTTGAAGGATGGCCCCACCAGCTTGCTGTCCATGCCATGGCAGGCGGTGCAGGTATTTTTTTGCAGCAACGGCATGACGGACGCAACGCCGGGCGCGGCGATTTTAACGACAGCTGGCGGCTGCACGGCAACAACCGGCGTGGAGTTTGCTATCTTTTCAGGAGCTGCTTGCGCACGTCCTGTCTGGTTTAGGGCCGTATTTGATTCAACTATTGCGGCCATTGGCGGCCGGGTGGTGTCCACACCCCGGCTGGCACCCACCAGCCGCGACTGCTCGGCCAGGTTGCCATGGGCGTTGCGCGCGTAGTCCGGCAAAAAGCTTTTGACCACCACTTCACCAGCGCAATTTTTCATGCAGGCCGAGCCCTGGACATCGGGGCGCGCCGTGCCGCCCAGCTCCTTGCCCGGCCACATCGCGTGCGACGTCGTCATGCCGTTGCGGTTGGGCAGACGGGCCTGTACGTCGCGGATATTCGCGTCCGACAAGGTGAAGTTGTCGGGCAGGATATTGCCCAAGTTGAGAATGTAGGCAGTGACGGCATAAACCTCGTCGGCCGTCAATGTTTTCGGGGCGTTCCAGGGCATGGCGCGGTTAATGTAGTCCCAAAGCGTCGACAGCGTGGAGACTTTCATCAACGTGGTGCGGTTCGGCTGGTTGGAGCCAGGCATCAAGCCGTCCACACGGCCATTCTTGATGTCGTCGGCCGTGATGCCGCCGGCAATCGGCGTGAACACTTCGGACGACTCGGCAAAACTGCCGTGGCAGGACGCGCATTGCGCCTCCCAGATCACTTCACCCTGCCGCACGGAGCCCTGCCCTTTGGGCAGGCCCTTGAAGTCGGGCCGCACATCGATGTCCCAGGCCTTGACTTCCGCTGGTGTCGCCGTGCGCCCGATGCCGGAGAGAACCGCCGGTTTGTCGGCAGCCGCAGCCCATTGGGTGACACCCGCCAGCAGCAGTGAGCCCATCGCAACGCGAACGCCATGAGAAACGGACAAAGCCTTAGATCTGGACATTTTTCACCTCGCCGTTTTCTTCCAGCGACCACGACTGGATGGCGTTGTTGTGATAAATGCTGCGGGACGCTCGCACTTTGCGCAGTTCGTTGTACGTCGGCTGGATCTGGCCGGTCTCGTCAACAGCGCGGCTCTGGAAAATGGCGGGTTTGCCGTCCCATACAAAATCGGCATTAAAACGCGTGAGGCATTTGGCCAGCACCGGCCCCTCCAGGCGCGCCGGCGCCCAGTTGCGCCCACCGTCCACGGAAACGTCCACACGTTTGATCTTGCCCCGGCCGCTCCAGGCCAGGCCCGTGACGTTGTGAAAGCCCTTTTGCAGCAGCACCTGCCCGCCGCTGGGCGAGGTCACCACGCTTTTGACTTCCTGGATGCTGGTGTATTGCCGGTGCAGGCCGCTGGGCTGCAAGTCAACGTAATGGAT
Organism: Polaromonas sp. P1_F6; assembly: GCF_056405695.1. Taxonomy (NCBI): domain Bacteria; kingdom Pseudomonadati; phylum Pseudomonadota; class Betaproteobacteria; order Burkholderiales; family Comamonadaceae; genus Polaromonas; species Polaromonas sp. P1_F6. The sequence continues at coordinate 989,784 of NZ_JBFUBQ010000001.1, read as the reverse complement.
CGTCTCATCCTTGGCGCCATAAGGCATGTCGCCCACCTCGATGCGCCGCAGGTATTTGATCCAGCTCACGCCCTGCACGCCCGGCACGATGAGCCGCAACGGATAGCCGTTCTCAGGACGCAGCATTTCACCGTTCTGCCCATAGGCCACCAGCACTTCGCCGCTCATCACCAGACTCATGGGGATGGTGCGGGTCATGCCCGAGCCGTCGGCCCCCTCGGCCAGGATGAATTTGGCGCGCTTGAGGTCGGCGCCGCACAGCTCCAGCAGGGTGCGCAAGGGCACGCCGGTGAATTCGCTGCAGCTCAGCATGCCGTGGGTGTACTGCACTGTTGGGACCGCCGAGTTGCCCCACTCCATGCCGGTGTTGGCGCCGCATTCGATGAAGTGCATGCGGCTGACGTTCGGCAGGCGCATCAGCTCATCCATGCTGAAGACCATGGGGCGTTTGAGCATGGCGTCATCGGAGCCGTTCACCATCAGCCGGTGTTTCGAAGGGTCGATGTCCCACCAGCCCTGGTGGTGGCGCTCAAAGTGCAGGCCGCTGGGCGTGATGATGCCGAAGAGACCCTGCAAAGGGCAAAAGCTCACACTGGCCTGGCCGATGCGGGTAAGGCCCGGGCTTTCGCGGCGCTGCAGGTTTTTTTCCCATTCGCTGGGCAGGCCGTAACCACGGGCCGCCACGGGCTGGCCCAGTCCCTTGCTGTGGGCGGGAAGGTTCAGGATATTGGTATCGCCTTCCGGAGTCGCTGCCCGTGCCTGGCCCACCGCCGCCACCCCGGCTGACGCAGCCGCAAACGCCCCGGCCAGAAAACCGCGGCGCCCGGCGCGCACGTCCGCTATTTGCGCTCCTGAGAGGAAATTCTCCGGTGCGCGCTGTATGAAACGGCTCAGCATAAAAGGCGTTCTTTCGGTTCAGGCGTCGTGGGAGGCGGATCGCGGCGACAGGCTTTCGGCCGGCGACAATCCGCCCGGCTCATCCAGCTCAATGGCGATCTGGGTGCAGACACTGCGGCACAGCGCCACGGCTTTTTCGCTCTGAACGCGGTAAATCACCTGGGTGCCTTCCTTGCGCTTGGCCAGCACACCGGTGCGGTACAGCACGGCCAGATGCTGGGAAAGATTGGGCTGGGTGGTGTCGATCTCCGCCAGCAACTCGTTCACGGACTTTTCACGCTCGCACAGGGCGCTCAAGACGCGAAGGCGCATCGGCGTCGCGAGCACGGCGAACAACTCGGCCGCCAGTTCAAACACACGGCCCCTCTCGACTTGCGCACTGGTTTGGATCATCTCGTTCATAGCGATTTATTCTTAATATAAGTAATTGCTGATATTAAGCCTGAAGCCGCCTCAAAAAACCCGTAAATACCCTAGGCACGCAAGGCGAACACGTAAATATCACCAACCAACCCGCCAAACGCTCAAAAGGTGTTGCCTCCATGCACTTGAGCGGGGTGGCTGGGGTGTAAAAAAGCGTTGAAAGACCCCTCGTCGTGATATAAAACTTTTGTTACTTACGAGTTGTTACCCGGGACCGGTAAAACCCAATACTTATGTCTTCAAAAAAAACCTTCATCTTCAAAAGTACCGGCATCCTTCTCGCCGTCATGATGGCCGCTGCAGCGCATGCGGAAGTCGATGCACTGGTCAGTCAGGCGCGTACGCTGCTCGACCAGAGCCAGGCACAAAAAGCCTTCGATCTGCTTGAGCCCCAGGAAACCGCACGCGCAGGCGACCCCGACTTCGACACGGTGCTGGGTATCGCCGCCAACGACACAGGGCAATTCACCCGCGCCATATTCGCGCTCGAACGCGTGCTGGCGGTGCAGCCGGCCAACTCCCGTGCGCGCGCGGAGCTTGGACGGGCACTTTTTGCCGTCGGGGACAACGCCGGCTCACGCAAGGTGTTAATGGAAGCCAAACAAGACAACATCCCGGCGGAGGCCGCCGCCACCATCGACCAATTCCTGCAGGCCATCGACCGTACGGAAGAAGCTGCCCGTTCGTCTGTCAAACCGTACCTGGAAGCCAGCGTTGGCTACGACACCAACGTCAACAGCGGCCCCGGCAATCCCAATGTCGCGGTTCCGCTTTTTGGCGGCGCAATTTTCACCCTCAATGCTTCGGGTGTTGAGACCAAAGATGCCTTCATGACCCTGGGCGGCGGGCTGTCAGCCCGTTACGTCGTCGACCCGCGCTGGTCGTTGATCGCGAACGCCAGCGGGAATTCGCGCATCAATGCCAAGTACAACGACTTCAACACCGGTCAGGTTGATGTCAACGCCGGTGCCAGCTACCGCTACGAAAAGCACGAATTCACCGGTGTCGTGCAGGCCGGCAGCTATACCGTCGCCGGATCCCGCGCGCGCGACCAGCAAGGCCTGGTCGGCGAATGGACCTACCGCATCGACGGCTTCCGCCAGTGGAGCACTTACCTGCAATGGGGCGAGTTGAGCTATCCGGGTCAATCGCTTCGTGATGCGGACCGAACCGTGCTGGGTACGTCCTACGCCCATGCATTCCGCGACGGTTTGCTGGTTTTCGGGGGCATTTATGTGGGTGCCGAGAAGGAAAAAGCCAGCGGCGTTCCGCACATGGGCCACCACCTGTTCGGCATCCGGTTGGGTACACAGAAATCCATCAGGGACGACCTCGCCTTTTTTGGCAATATCAGTTATGAAGACCGCAAATACGGCGGCACCGATCCGCTGTTCCTGGTCACCCGCAGCGACAGGCAGCTCAACCTGAACCTTGGCCTCAACTGGGTGCCCGCCAAACTCTGGCGCGTGACGCCGCAGTTGTCACTGACCTCCGTCAAGTCGAACATTGCCATTTCCGACTACAACCGCAGCCTTTTCTCCGTGACCGTGCGCCGCGACTTCTAAACCTGCCGTGCCGACTGAACACGCCCCGCCAGACACCCCATGAAAACCATCCGGGAACGCTCTCTCAAACACGCCGTGCTGTCGGTCGTGATTGCGGCGGCCTTCCCCGTGCAATCGTTCGCCGCCGAATCAGCCGGCGTGGCCCAGTTCATCGCCGGCGACGTCAACGTGCTGCGCGCGAACGGCAAAACCGAGGCACTGGCCAAGGGTAAACCGCTTGAAAGCGGCGAATCCATACTGACGAGTGCCGCGGGCCGCGCCCAGGTCCGGTTTTCGGATGGCGGCCTGGTGTCACTGCAGCCCAATACCGAGTTCAAAATCGCCAACTATGTCAACGAGGCTGACCCAAAGCAGGACCGTTTCCTGGTCGACCTGTTGCGCGGCAGCATGCGGGCCATCACCGGCCTGATCGGTAAGCGCAACCGCGAGAACTACAAGGTCACTACCACCACGGCCACCATAGGCATACGCGGTTCCGGCTTCAGCGTGGGCTACAACCCGGACGGATCACTGGGCATCACGACGGAACTGGACGCCATCGAGGTCTGCAACGCCGGTGGCTGCGTCGGCCTGACGGCCGGCGAGTCGGTGCGGGTCATTACCAGCTCCGAGGCGCCAGTTCGCACCAATACGCGGGCCAACGTGCCGACGCCGCCGCCCGTCCAGGAGGTGGTCGTTGCGGGCAACCAGACCACGTCCGATGGCAAGCCCGCCATTGTCCCCACCACACCCGTCAAACAGGTGTTCACCGACCTGGCCGCCGCGATTGCGTTCACCGACAGCGCGGCCAACCCGGTGGTCGAAAGCTACTACCCCGAGGCCGGCACCGCTGTGCTGACCAGCTTCCTCAGCGGCAAACCCATCGATGTCGACAGCCTCGACAGCCGCAACGTCCTGACCCAGTTCCGCAGCACGCCCGGCCTCACCACGATGGAAAAAGGCGCGCTGGGTGCTCCGTCCGATCCCGACTTCGTCGGCTGGGGCAGCTGGGTGACGGGGCAAAAGTTCGTGGGGGGCTCGCCCAGCGCGATTGAATCCGTTCACTTTGTGATGGGCCGGCCGACGCCGACGGCCCAGATGCCGGCCGACAACATGCAGGGCACCTACCAGTTCGCCGGCGGCACTGCGTTCTCCAGCCTGCTGGGTGCGGGTCAGCTTGTCAGCGGTTCGCTGGTCGCCAATTTCGGCGTCGGACAAGGCTATGGCAGCGTGGACCTCACCACGCGCTTTGGCGGAAATGACTATGGCGTCAGCAGCAGCATCGACATCAACAACGCCAAGATCACGAACTCCTCAGGAGCGAATGTCACTGGCTTCTTCACCGGCAACGAGGCCAGCCGCGCCGCATTGGTTTATAGCGCCTCGTCGGTTACCGGCGCGGGCCCCAACGCGGGCCAGGTTTCCGGTGCGGCCGTTTTCCAGCAGACCACCCTGGTCCTGAGACCACCCCAGTGACCAAGGCCACCCCTTTTAACGCCGCGCGCCGCCCAGTCCGCATTAATTGAATACTCGGAGAACCACCATGACCCCGCACATCAAGCTCCAACACACCGCCCTGGTTATTGCGCTGGCCGCCATTTACCCACTGCAGGCCCTGGCAGCGCCTTCCGCGGGCGTGGCCCAGTTCACCACCGGCGAAGTCAGTTTGCGGCGCACGGACGGCAAGACCGACGCGCTGGTCAAAGGCAAGGACATCGAAAGTGGCCAGGCCATCATCACCGGCCTCGATGGCCGCGCCCAGGTGAAGTTCTCCGATGGCGGTGTCGTTTCGCTGCAGCCGGGAACAGAGTTCAAGGTCGCCAACTATGTGGACAAGGCCGACCCGAAGGAAGACCGCTTCCTGGTAGACCTGCTGCGCGGCAGCATGCGGGCCATCACCGGATTGATCGGCAAACGCAACCGTGAAAACTATCGTGTCACCACCACGACGGCCACCATCGGTATCCGCGGCTCTGGCTTCAATGCAGGGTACAACCCGGACGGCTCGCTGAGCGTGACAACCGAGCTGGATGCGATTGAGGTCTGCAATTCGGGGGGATGTGTCGGGCTGACGGCAGGTGAGTCTGTCCGGGTGGTCAACAACACAGACACGCCGAAACGAACGAATGTACGCCCGCCCATACCCACGCCCGAACCTCCAATAGAGCCCATCATCATCAATAAAGCGGTTGTGACCGATGTCAAGCCAGTCAACACAGGCACGTTCACAAATTTCAAGTCAACCGCAACCTACCACTCGCAGGGCAATTTCGGACCTTCCACCATTTCGCCTGTTGCCACGGGCACTTCCGCAACCATTGACACCGGCAAACTGACCGCGCTCAGCGCCAATGGCAAGGATTTCACCCCCACCATCAACGCCTTTGCAGGCTCGGCGGGCTCTACCGACGCGGGCGACTTTATCGGTTGGGGTTCGTGGACCACGGGCACACGCAACCCGAGCACCACCAACATCAATGATCTCCACTACATCATCGGCCAGCCTACCCTGGTGATGCCCACAACGGGCACCCTCAGCTACAACCTGATCGGCCAGACGCCAGTCACGGGTTACGACACGTCCGTACAGGCGGCAGTGGCCTCCGGAACCCTGACATCCGCAACGTTCAGCGTCAACTTCGGCACGGCCAAGCTGAGCATGGGCGTGGTCACGACACTTGGCGGTTTTGCGGCATCCAATATCAGTGTTGCAGGCGGGCAGTTCAGCTACTCCAACGGTGGACCGGTTTTCACCGTGGACGGTTTCTTCACCGGGGTGAATGCAAGCCGCGCCGGCATGGTTTACACCGGCACCAACGGAAACATTCGCTATTCAGGCGCAGCAGCATTTGCCGCGCCCTGATGGGGCGGCCGGTCACCGTTCACTTGAGATAGAACGCCAGGTCGCGCTCCGTTGCGTCGGGGCCGTGCACCTGGCTGGCCCGCTCTTGCGCTGCCATGCCCAGCTGAAGCCTTAAATCCACCGAATCATTGAGCGACATCAGGGCGTCGAGAGCCTGCTCCTGCGAGCGGATCAAAAACCCCGAGACGCCCTGCTCGATCACTTCGGCGTAGCCACCGTTCACGTGGGCCACTACCGGCAAACCGGCACCCATGGCCTCCAGCACCACCCGTCCATACGCCTCGAAAAAGTTTCCGGTGCGGTAGAACATCGCATCCAGTGAACGGTAAAAATCCGGCACGGACTCCGCACCCGCAGGCAGCAACTCAATGCCCTCGGTTCCGGCCAAACCCGGCGCCAGGCAGGTTCCGCCCATGACGCGAACCCGTATGCCGCGGCTGGCCAGCATGCGGTAAAGCGAAAGGTCCTGCGGGTTGTGCTTTTCCAGCAGATCACGGCTGGCACGCCCGACCGTGAAAGGCCGCGGTTGGGCTCCACCATGCGGCCATCGGGCAAAACGTTCAACGGCAACCGCTGAAAAGGGCGTGAGGTCGAGCAGGCTGGGAATGACGCGCCCGGTCAATGCCGCAGTGCGGCGCAGCCAGTCGGACACAAAAACAATCTCAGGGTCGAGGCCGGTGTATTCCCGCACGCCTTCGACAATGGCAAACAGCTGCCCCTGGTGTGAAATGTTGTGGAAAAGAATGATTCGTTGAAACCGCGTGTATTTCAGCCATATTCCCGGCTGCAGATGCACGCCGCCTATCAGCAGCGTGCCGTCCCTGGGAAACTGGTGCGCAAAGGGCTGCACGGCGGTAATGCCCTCGGGCGCGTACGCCGGGTGCACCGGCACATCGGACCACAGCTTGACCGCGCGCCTGCCGGCCAGAAGCCGCGCGAGGTCCAGCAGTTCCCGCTCCGCGCCCGTGTACAACTCGCCGAACCGGCCTAGCAGGTGCAGCGCGCCGGGGTCGGTGGAAGTGAGGCCTTGGGTCATTAGCCGCGATTATCTCCGCGCCCGCCTGAATCCCCGAACCCACCGTGCCACATAATTCCTGCATGCACGACGGCGACACAGTTGCGATGGATAAAACCCGCCCCGGTATCGGTGAGGCGGATCACGAGGCCTGGATGTCGCAAGGCAGCCAGCTGGACAGCGCCGGCCAGCCCGAGCTGGCGCTTGCGGCTTTTGAAAAGGCGCATGCCCTCTCGCCGACGAATGTCAATTCGGCATCCGCCTGTGCCACCCTGCTCAGCGTGCTGGATCGCCCGCAGGCCGCCTACCGCACCCTGCTGGGCGTTGAAGCATCGCTGCTGCAGGACGCCGACGGCGCAGCCAACCTGGCGATTGCAGCAGAGGGTTGCGGCGATCTTGAAAAGGCCCAGGCGGCCTACGCACGGGCCCTGGAACTCAACCCCGACCACCTGCGCTCCCTGAACAACGTCGCCATCCTGGCGGCGAGTTCATCGCAGTGGGACCTGGCCATTCACCTGGCCCGCAAGTGCCTTGATCTTCAGCCCGGCCACCCGCCTTACCACGCCAACCTCGCCGAATACCTCTCAGGCGCGCGGCGCTATGCCGAGGCCGTGGAGGCTACCCGGCTTGCCCTGGCGCAATTTCCGGAACACGTCGAACTGAAACTTCGGCACCTCGCGCTTCTGGCTTTCACCGGTGAGCTCGAAAAAGCCGACGCGGCCCTGAAAGACCTCGATGGCAACACCCGCAACCTGCTGGGTGAGTTCCTGCTGAAACTGGAAACCGCCGAAGGTGCTGCGCTGGAGGGCACCATCCAGGGCAAGGCCGCCGACCACGTGGCCGACGACGCGCTGCAAATCCACATCCGGCAAGCCTTCCGCAATATCGCCATCGGCGATTGGCGGCATCACCACAAGCTCACGGATATCCTGCAGAAAGCCCTGGCTGAATCCCTTGCCGCCCAAAAACCCCGCGACTGGGGCGATGCGCCTTTCCACGGTCTGGTATTCGCCATGGATGAGGACGCACTCCAGCAGATGCGCCGGCAAACTCTCGACGCAGTGAAAAGCCGGCTCAAACCCTGCCCGCCGTTCAAGCCCGATTCGCGCACACGCCGCCTGCAGAGCGACAGCCGCATCCACGTCGGCCTCGCTGTGCAAAGCCTGGCCGACGCCCGGCAAATGCGGGCGCTCGAGCAGCAACTCGCACTGCACGACAGCAGCCGCTTTGCCATGCATGTCTACGCCTTCACAGGACGTCCGCAGCCGGAGCACCTGGAGGTTTTGCGCCGCCATGCGGCCAGTGTGAATGAACTGGGGCACATGACCGACCTCGAAGCGGTGGGGCGCATCCGGCTGGACAGGCTTGATATTTACGTTGAACAGGCCCTGAACCCGGCCTGGACGCGGCAGGAAATCGCCTTGATGCGAGTCGCGCCCGTGCAGCTGCGCGAGCCCGGCCTTTACAGCCATCATGTACCGGGCGCATGGGACTACACCCTTTCCGATCACTTCATCCACCCGCAGGTGGAGGACCAGGCCGGCCCCATCGTCCGCCTGCCGCAAACTTGCTGGCCGGGAAGCTTTGGCATGGATGCCGAGCCCACGACCCCTTCCCGCGAAAAAGCCGGGTTGCCCGCGGACACCCTGGTGCTGTGTTCATGCCTGTTGCCGCCCCTGCTGGATGCGGCCACCTTCGCCGGCTGGATGAAAATCCTGCGGCCGCTGCCCGACGCGGTGCTGTGGCTGCCTTTTTGCAGCCGGGCCGCAGCCAACCTCGTGCGCGAAGCACAGGCTGCGGGCGTGGGCGCACAGCGGCTCATCTTTTCAGCCCTTGCCGCCTGGCCCGAGATACCCGCCCACCTGGGCTGTGCCGACCTGTTCCTGGACACGTTGCGCCTCAATGCCGCGCCCGGACTGGAAGAAGCCCTGCGCCAGGGCGTTCCTGCGATCACCTGCCCCGGCAGCAGCATGGCCGCGCGCATGGGCGCAAGCATTCTGCAGGCTGCCGGCCTGCCTGAATGCATTCTGGAAAGCCCGCAGGCTTATGTTGCGGAGGCTGTGCGGCTAGGCCGCAACCCAGAAGCGTTGCAGCAGCTAAAGGCCAGGCTGCACGCAGCGCGGAACAAAACACCGCCCCCGCCCCTGTTTGATGCGGCTGCGCGCGTCAAGGACCGGGAAGCAGCCTGGGCCCACATGGCGGAACGCTCACGCGCAGGCTTGCCACCGGTGGCATTCGACGTGAGCGCCGCACAGGCCGTCGACACCTGATCAGTTGCTATCAATACAATAGCTGCTTGCGCAAACCCCTATTGGCCTGCAGGCGTTTTTTCTTCTGAATTTGCGGCTTGACCCGCCAAACTGCGGCCGTACTTGCGGCGGCCGTGCCTACTGCGTGATGGCGCAGACTTCGCCGGTCGGCGGCAAACCAAGCTGGCTCTTGGCAGCGGCGACATTGGCCATCTGTCCCGACGTCACACCATTCTTGACTGCCGTCAGCTCCGCCAGGATGGAAATCGCAATCTCGGGCGGCGTCTTGCTGCCGATGTAAAGGCCGATCGGGCCGTGCAGCTTGCCTAGCTCTTCGGCCGTCATGTCAAAGTGTTCGGCCAGCCTTTCGCGGCGGCGCTGGTTGTTCAGCCGGGAGCCGATGGCGCCGACGTAGAACGCGTCGGAGCGCAGCGCCTCCATCAGCGCCAGGTCGTCCAGCTTGGGGTCGTGCGTCAGCGCAATCACCGCGCAGCGGGCGTCCAGCTTCATGGCCTGCACCACGTCGTCGGGCATGCCGGTGGCCAGTTCCACACCTTCTACCTGCCAACTGTCACGGTATTCCTCGCGTGGGTCGCACACCGTCACGGCGTAGTCCATGCCCTGCGCAATTTGCGCCACAAAGCGGGAGAGTTGTCCGGCACCGATGATCAGCAGTCGCCAGCGCGGGCCGTGCAAGGTCACCAGCGCCGCTTCAGACACCTGCATGCCCTGGCTGGGCTGCGCCGTGCTCAGCGTGACGGCGCCCGTCTGCAAATCAAGGCGGCGCGCCACCAGCTCACCGGCCTGCAAGCGCTGCAGCAGCTCGTCAATGCGGCTGGCTTTTGACAAAGGTTCTATGGCCAGCTCAATGGTGCCGCCGCAAGGCAGGCCAAAGCGGCGCGCCTCGTCGGCTGAAACGCCATAAGTGACGATGGCCGGTTGCGTCTGGCTGAGGCCCTCGCGGCGGGCCCGGTCGATCATGTCGTCTTCAATACAGCCGCCCGACACCGAACCCACCACCCGGCCGTCTTCACAGATGGCCAGCATGGAGCCTTCAGGCCGCGGGCTGGAGCCCCAGGTTTTAAGCACAGTCACCAGTTCGCAGCGCAGGCCTGCGGCCAGCCACTGCGATGAGGTCTTCAGAACTTCGAGGTCAATGTTATCCATGCGTCAAATGCTAGCAGCCCGCAGTTTTTTCTGCCTCGGCCCGGCCTCAAAGCCCTGCGGCCTCAAGCCTTCGCCAGGTTGTCATTGAGCGGCAGCGTGCGCACCCGCTTGCCGGTGGCGGCAAACACCGCGTTGGCCACCGCGGGCGCCACCAGCGCCGTGGCCGGCTCGCCAATGCCGCCGGGCTTTTCGGTGCTGGGCACCAGGGTGATGTCCATCACCGGCGATTCATGCATGCGCAGCACCGGGTAGTCGCCAAAATTGGTTTGCTGCACCCGGCCCTTGTCCAACGTGATCTGGTTGTTCAGCGCGGCTGACAGGCCAAACACGATGCTCGACTGGATCTGCGCCTGCACCGTGTCGGGGTTGACCATGCGGCCCAGGTCGGCCACCACCGTCACCTTGTGCACCGTGATCTGGTTGTCCTTCACCGACACCTCCGCCACCTGCGCCATGTAGGTGTCGTACCCCTCCATCAGCGCGATGCCGCGGCTACGCCCTGCCGGCGGCGGTGTGCCCCAGCCGGACTTGTCGGCAGCCATCTTCAACACATTGGCAAAGCGCGGCTGCTTTTCCAGCAGAGACATGCGGTAGGCATACGGGTCTTTGCCCGCCGCCAGCGCCATTTCGTCGACAAAACTCTCATTGGCAAAGGCATTGAGCGCGTGGCTCACCGAGCGCCAGTAGCCCACACGCAGCCCGCTGTCGTGGATCACCAGGTCGTATTGCGTGTTCGGAATGTCATACGGCATCACGCCGGCTTCGGCCATGAAAGGGTCCAGCGTGTCCTTGGGCAGGCCAAAGGCGCGCTGCGTAATGGACTGCGAGGTCACCTTGAAATTCAGCGCCACCGGCTTGCCGTCGGCCCCCAGCCCGGCCGAGAGCTGGTTCACCGCCATGGGCCGGTAGAAGTCGTGCGTGGTGTCGTCCTCGCGGCTCCACAGCAGCTTGACGGGCTTGCCGACCGCCTTGGAGATTTGCGCCGCCTGCACGATGAAGTCCAGCTCCAGCCGCCGGCCAAAGCCGCCGCCCAGAAAGGTCGTCTTCAGCGTGATGTCTTCGGGCTTGATGCCCAGCGCCGCCGCCACACTGCCCTCAGCACCCTGCTGGAATTGCGTGGGGCCGATCAGCAGGATCTTGCCGTTCTTGTAGTCGGCCGTGAAATTCATCGGCTCCAGCGTGGCGTGTGCCAGCAGCGGCGAAACGTACTCGGCCTTCAAGGTCTTGGCCGCGCCCTTCATGGCGCCCGCCGTATCACCCTTGGGCGCGATGATGGGTATCACCTTGCCGCTGTCGGCCGCCTTGCGTATGCCCTCCAGCATGCTGGCATTGCTGATGGCCGCGACCGGGCCTTCGTCCCACTGCACTGTCAGCGCCTGGCGCGCCTTGTAGGCATGCCAGTAGCTGTCGGCCACCACGGCCACGCCATCGGGAATCTGCACCACGTCGATCACGCCTGGCATGGCCTTGGCCTTGGCGGCGTCAAAGCTGGTGACCTTGCCACCGATCACCGGGCATTGCTGCAGGCTGGCGTAGACCATGCCGGGCAGCTTCACGTCAATGCCGAATTCGGCCGTGCCGTTGACCTTCATCGGCGTGTCCAGCCGCTTGGTGGGTTTGCCGATCACGGTGAAGTCTTTCGGGTCTTTCAGCGCGACCTTCTCCGGCACCGGCAGCTTCGATGCGGCCTCGGCCAGCGAACCATAGGTCGCCTTCTTGCCATTGGGGCCAATCACCATGCCGTTCTCGGCCTTGAGCGTCGAGGCATCGACATTCCATTTGGCAGCCGCCGCCGACACCAGCATCATGCGCACCTGCGCGCCCGCAATGCGCAGCTTTTCCCAGCCGTCACGCACCGAGGTCGAGCCGCCGGTAATCTGCGCGCCCAGCAAGGCGTTGGTGTAGACCTTGCCCGGAGGCGCAATCGCCACCTTGATCTTGCGCAAATCCACGTTCAGCTCTTCAGCAATCAACATCGGCATGGAGGTGTACACGCCCTGCCCCATCTCGGAGCGGGCCGACAACAGCGTGATGGTGTTGTCATCGGCAATGTGCACCCAGGCGTTGGGCGTGTAGAGCGTGCCCGCGGCCTGGGTTGCCAGCGGCAAGCCCAGCGTGACGCCCATCATCAGCCCGCCCGTGACGGCAGATGAGGCTTTGAGGAAGGTACGACGATCAGGGCGATCGAGGGAGACCAGTGTGTTGTCAGTCATGATCATTCTCCTCAGGCTTTGCGCAGGGTGGAAGCAGCATCCTTGATCGCCGCCTTGATGCGCGGGTAGGTGCCGCAGCGGCAAATGTTGCCGCTCATCGCCGCGTCAATGTCCGCGTCGCTCGGGTTCTTGTTGCTCGTGAGCAGGGCCGCCGCGCTCATCAACTGCCCCGACTGGCAGTAGCCGCACTGCGGCACATCATGCTTGATCCACGCTACCTGCAGCGGATGTGTGTTGTTGCGTGAAAGGCTTTCAATCGTGGCCACTTTCTGGCCGGCAGCTGCAGACAGCGGTGTCTGACACGACCGCACCGGCTTGCCGTTGAGGTGCACGGTGCATGCGCCGCATAGCGCCGCGCCGCAGCCGAACTTGGTGCCGGTCATGCCCAGCTCATCGCGTATCACCCACAAGAGGGGCGTGTCAGGTTCAGCGTTGACGGAAACGGCCTTGCCGTTCACGTTGAGTTTTGTTGTCATGTGGGGTCCCCTTTTGTTGAATCGCTGTCATCACAGGATCGGGCAGGCCCCCAAAAGTCAGCTACTACCCGAAGGCCTTGCGGGACTCATGCTACGACCGGGCATCGGGAGGTATCCGGGTAGAAACCCTTGGCTGAAACAAAGTCTCAACACTTTTTCTCAAGATGAGACAACTGATATAACTCATGCCTTACAAGAGTTTGGGAGGACCACAAAATGGATGGCGCACCACATCGCCCCGCAGTTTCGCGACCGGAAGCCAGCCGAGGTTGGCGGCATGAATAGGGCCACAGAAAAGTACGCAAGCTTCCCAACCCTGGGCCAGGCTGCGCTGATCGTTCTTGCGTTATTCCTGTTTGAATACGTCGCATGGGTGGCGCTAGCCGATATGCTCGGGTTGCGCGGAGATGCACTCAACGGCGTCTGGGGCATCGCAACAGTTCTTGGCTATGCCGGCGTGTTCAGCCTTGTGCTGCATCACAAGCAGCTGAGCTACCGGGCCTTGTTTCATGCGTCCCGAAATTCGGCAAGCGTCACCATCATGCTGTTGATGCTTCCTATCGCCATGCTGATTCCTGCACTGGTGTTAGCCATGTTGTCAGTGGATGCAGTGATGGTCTCGGCATTCCCTTTGTCAAGATCACAGGAAATGATGTTCCAGAGAATGATGACGAACGATCCCATGTCTGTCATCACGGTTTGCATCCTGGCTCCCGTTCTGGAGGAAATGCTTTTTCGCGGCATTATCGTGCGCAGTTTTCTGGCGCAATATCCCAGGAAGTTCGCTATTTTTGCCTCAGCGGCGTTATTTGGTGCCGCTCATCTGAATATTTACCAGTTCATGGTGGGATTGATTGCCGGATCTGTCCTTGCCTGGCTTTATGAACGAAGCAGGTCCTTATGGCCATGCATTGCGCTTCACTGCATGTACAACTCGACGATTTCATTCTTCTGTCAAAACTTCAGTGACAAATCCGGCAACATAGCCTTTTTCAGTGACTTGCCGCTCTCGATCTGGATTGGCGCTTTTTTTCTGGCTTTTGTAGGCGCATCCGTGCTCCAGTTCATGCTTCGTGACAGAACCTTGTTGTCTTAGTGTCAGCATCGAACTTCACCATAGAGGCCCATTCATGTTTAAAAAATTCCTCGCCTCCGTCGGCGTGAGCAGTGCGCCCGCCAGTGCGGCGACAGCCAATCCTCCGTACACACCATATGCCGGCGATGCCGCCAATGCCATCTACAACCTGCTGTTTTGCGACGACGCCGCCGCTTTCAATGCATCCCCGGGGCAGAAGCAAACACCTTGGCAGGCCACACTCTTCTCGGTGCCCGCCGACGCGCCTCAACTGCAGACATTGGCTTGCGACACCTCGCAGGAAGGACGGGTACGATACCTGGCCTTCTCAAAGCTCAGGCAGGCCGGCAAAGCGGTCCCGCCCAAAGTCCTTCTCGGCGTCATCATCGAAGTTCCCCTCGCCGGCGGCCTTGACGTGCTGGCCGCCTTTTCGGAAGGTGGAGTTCGCTACGTCAATCAATCCGGAAAGCTCGTCATCATTGAAGGGATTGATAGCTTCCTTCCCATGGTCCAGCGCCTGTTCGTTGCATCTGAGCGCATCGTTTCACGCATCGGCCCCTGGGACAAGCCACGCCTTGGTCCGCCCAAGCCGGGCAATGTGCGCTTGAGCTTTCTGGTGTCAGACGGCTTGTACTTCGGCGAAGGCCCCATGTCCGTGATGCAACGCGAACCCTTGGCAGGCCCGGTTATCCAGCAGGCAACAGAACTATTGCTGGCCACCGTGGCGGCAGGTACAAAGTGAGCATGCGTAGCCCTGAAAAAACCCTTATCTCACCACCCGACCCCGAATCTGCTGCAACGCCGCCGGGTCATCCATCGTGGTCAAAATCTCCCGGGTCCCTCAAAGGCATTTTTGTTCGCCCGGCCCTCTAGAATCAGCAACGCCAAGCAGCCGCTACGGCTCGATTCACCCGAACTTGAAGGCCAAGATGATCCGGCACGCACTATCAGGAATACTTTTGCTTGCGAGCGTCTGCGCCTGGGCCAATCCCCCCGCAGCTACGGCCACACCGCAGCCAAAAGAAATACAGTTGCAAGACCCCATGCCGGGGCAAGCGCTGCTGTATCTGGTGAGAATTTCCGGAGATATGGAGACAGTGACCGTGCTGGTGGATGGCGTCAAAGTAGCCACCATGCCACCGAATAGCTATACAGCCATCGGCGTCGCGCCCGGCGCCCGGCGGCTCACAGCCGCCACCCCTGCGGGCCAGGAACGCGTTACCGAGATCAGCGTGCAATCAGACGAACGGCGTTTTTTCTATCTACTCGCGACGTTTTCACAGCCAAGTGGTGGCTTTGGTCAGTTTTTTGGTTTAGTCGGTGCTCTTATCCAGGAGGCCGCTAACCGCCCCACCGCTACCAACGGGAACCGCGTCTGGACAGAGTCCCCGGAACCAGAAGCGAAAGGCATGATGGAAGGCATGGCGCTTGCCTTACCGGACTAGCAACGCCCTTCACGTCTCCGCCAAAGTTAAAACTGCGAATTACCAACCTCTTATGCGATCTCTGCTTTGGCGTATTTCTTTCATCAGTCTGCTGCTTCTTTGCGCAAAATTCGCGCCTGCGGCTGGCCTGGGAGTCAACGACATACACCAGCTGGACGGCATTCAGGTAGATGACAAATCAGGCACCATTACGCTGCTTCTGGTCATTGACCGGCCACTGGAAGACGGCCTGACCAAACCACGCGCCATCCGCAAACTCAATGCCTATTCGGAATGGGTGCATAGCGCAGAGCTAGGCAAAGCTTTTCCTCACGCAAGGACTGATCTGGGGATTCGCATACTGATCACGCATCCCAGGGCGCGCTCGGCCCTGGGTAAAGCCGTGTTGTCGCAACTGGCCGGGCGCTGCAAAGACCTTCACTTCGAAGCGATATTCACCCTGCGGGATACGAAATTGTGAAGCGCCTGCATAAGCGTATCCGATGATTTTGTGACGCACGGTCCTTCGTGGGGGCGACCTACCCAGCCACCCGATCCCGAATCTGCTGCAGCGCCGCCGGGTCATCCATCGTAGTCAAATCTCCTGGGTCCCTGCCCTCGCACACGGCCTGAATCGCGCGGCGCAGCATCTTGCCGCTGCGGGTCTTGGGCAGGGCCGACACAAAGTGCACACGCGATGGTCGGGCGACTGCACCCAAGTCACCATCCACGCGTTTCATGACCTCGCCTTCAAGCTTCATCGCCGCTGCCTTGTCGGCCAGCACGCTCGAATCTTTGGGCACAGCAAAAGCCATCGCCACCTGGCCCTTGAGCTGATCGGCCACGCCGATCACCGCCACCTCGGCGACACCGGCATGGCCTGAAATGCTTTCTTCGATCTCGCGCGTGCCCAGGCGATGGCCGGCGACGTTGATCACGTCGTCGGTGCGGCCCAGGATGAAGTAGTAACCGTCTTCGTCGCGTATGCCCCAGTCGAAGGTTGAATAAACCATCTTGCCGGGCACGCTCTTCCAGTAGGTGTTGACGAAGCGCGCGTCGTCCTTCCAGATGGTTTGCATGAAGCCGGGCGGCGTCGGGCCTTCAATGACGACCACGCCTTTTTCATTGGGCTCCGTCAGCTCTTCGCCGGTGGACTCGTGCAGGATTTTCACCTTGTAGCCGTACATGGGCACGCCGGGGCTGCCGAACTTGCTGGCCTTCTTTTCGACGCCGTTGGCAATCGTGATGATGGGCCAGCCCGATTCGGTCTGCCAGTAGTTGTCGATGATGGGCACGTTCAGGCCTTCGCTGATCCAGCGGGCTGTGGGTTCATCCAGCGGCTCACCCGCCAGGAAGAACGCGCGCAGGCTGGAGAGGTCGTGTTTTTTGAGCAGGGCCGGGTCCTGCTTTTTCAGCACGCGCACCGCGGTGGGCGCGCTGAACATGCCGGTGACCTTGTATTTTTCGACCAGGCTCCACCAGATCGCGCCATTGGGCTGCTTGTCCATGCCCTGCGTGGGCAGGCCTTCATACATGATGGTGGCCATGCCGGCGATCAGCGGGCCGTAGACGATGTAGCTGTGGCCCACCACCCAGCCGATGTCGCTGGTCGAAAAATAGGTTTCCCCTGCGCGGCCGTCAAAGATGTGCTTCATGCTGGCGGCCAGCGCCACGGCATAACCGCCTGTGTCGCGCTGCACGCCCTTGGGCTTGCCGGTGGTGCCGCTGGTGTAGATGGTGTAGCTGATGGCGGCGGAGTCCAGCCACACGCAGTGCACCAGCGCGTGCATGTACTTGGCGCGCAGGGTCTCCCAGTGCAGGTCGCGCCCGGCCACGATAGGCATGGGCGCGAGGCCCCGGTCAACCAGCAGCACGGCTTCCGGCTGGTGTTTTGACAAGCGGATGGCTTCGTCAAGCAAGGGCTTGTACGCCACCACCTTGCCGCCGCGCGAGCCGGCGTCGGCGCTGATGATGACGCGCGGCGTGGCGTCGTCAATGCGCGAGGCGAGCGAGCCACTGGCAAAGCCGCCAAACACCACGCAGTGGATGGCGCCTATGCGCGCACAGGCCAGCATGGCAAAGGCAGCCTCGGCAATCATGGGCATGTAGATCAGCACGCGGTCACCCTTGACGACGCCCATGGCCAGCAGGCTGGCGGCCATGCGCTGCACTTCGGCGTGCAGCTCGGCGAATGTGTAGGTTTTTTCAACGCCGGTTTCGCTGGAGACGTAGATCAGCGCGGGCTGGTCTGGCCGGTCTTTCAGGTGCCGGTCTACCGCGTTGTGGCAGAGGTTGGTTTGTCCGCCTTCGAACCACTGGGCAAACGGCGGATTGTCGTCATTGCAGACGCGGGTGAAGGGCTTGTGCCAGTCGATCAGTTGGGCCTGCTCGGTCCAGAAGGTGTCGGGCTGGTCGATGGACTGGCGGTAAAAGTCTGCGTAGCTCGTCATGTCTCGTCTCCGTTTTTGCTTTTTGAATTCATGCTCAGATTTTGACGACGATACGGCCACGCACCTTGCCCGACATCAAGTCGGCCGCTTTTTCTGCCGCTTTCACCATCGGAATCTCCTCCACCATGGCCTCGAGCCTGGCAGTGTCCAGGTCTTTTACCAACCGGTCCCAGGCCTGCTGGCGTTTGGCCAGCGGCGCCATCACGCTGTCGATGCCCGCCAGGGTCACGCCGCGCAAGATAAACGGCATCACCGTCGCCGGGAAATCCGCGCCCTGCGCGAGCCCGCAGGCCGTGACCACGCCGCCATAGCGCGTCTGCGCGCAGGCATTGGCCAGCGTGTGCGAGCCAACGGCGTCCACCACGCCCGCCCAGCGTTCTTTTTGCAGCGGCTTGCCGGGTGCAGACAGTTCGGCCCGGTCGATCACGCTGGTGGCACCCAGCTGTTTCAAATAGGCTTCCTCGCTGGCCTTGCCGGTGGCCGCCACCACGGTGTAACCCAGCTTGCCCAGCAAGGCGACGGCCACGCTGCCCACGCCGCCGGTTGCGCCGGTCACCAACACCTCGCCGTCGCCGGGCTTCACGCCATGCCGCTCCAGCGCCAGCACGCTCAGCATGGCGGTGTAGCCCGCCGTTCCAATCGCCATGGCCTGGCGGGTGGTGAAGGCTGCCGGCAGCTTCACCAACCAATCGCCCTGCAAGCGCGCGCGTTCGGCCATCAGCCCCCAGCGCGTTTCACCCAAGCCCCAGCCGTTGTGCACAAAGCGGTCGCCGGTCTTCCAGCCGGCGTGAGTCGACTCGAGCACCGTGCCCGCGCCGTCAATGCCCGCCACCATGGGCCAGCTGCGCACCACCGGCCCCTTGTTGGTAATGGCCAGGCCGTCCTTGTAATTGAGGGTGGAATATTCGACCTGCGCCAGCACGTCACCGGCGGGGAGCTGGGCCTCGTCGGTGTCGGTGATGGCCGCTGAAAAGCCGGCGTCGGACTTGGTGAGCAGAAGTGACTTGAACACGGCGTTGTCTCCAGAGGGGTTGTTGTCTCAAGCGGCCAGAAACGTTGGAAAATCAGCAAAACTGAATTCTTAATTATGGATAACGGGCTTTCAGGAGGCTGACGGTACACTGGGGATGCCGAATTTTGCTACTATTTTGATAGCATAGCCGGTATGCTCTTATTGGGCTAGAGCCTATTTTCGCTGTTAAATTGGGAAATTTTGGCTCCCCCGGGCCCGTTTTGAGACTCCCGGAACAGGCTGAATCGCTGTTTTTGCGATTTTCAGGAATGAAATCGGCCGACAGCCCAATAGCTGCCTGCCCAAGCAGCTATTCTTTTTATAGCGAACAAACAATTGATCAGCTCCCCTCGCCTGCTGAGGTGGTGCAGCATGGGGACTCCTCGGCTCAATCCATGTACCCGCAAACCAGGCCTGCAAGAAGCCGTTCATGCGCCAGACGCATCAGAGGGTCAGAACCAGCCCCTGCCCTGTCTTGAATCCAAATGAGACAAAGGCAAACAGCACAGCAGCCTGCAAAGCGACGACCATGATGGAGAAGCCGATGAGGGAGCGGCCCGGCACGCGGAAAATCGCGGCGTAAATCGCAATGCCGGCCATAAAGGCAAACACGAAGCCCATGAACCCGCCGGACAGCTTGAAGACCACCAGGCTCACGGCGGGCGCGGTGATGGCCGCGATGGCTGCAGCGCCATAACTGGTGTTACCGGCATCGACAAACCCGGCAGCCCACTTCACGGGCATCAGGGTGATGAGGGCGAAGAGGACGAGTGGAAGCAGCAGGATGGCCATACGGTTTTCGGGCAATTATGGGATCGTCATCATACCGACGCGCTGTTGTTCCATGGGAGTAGTCTGACCACAGTTAAGCCTGTGCGGCCGCAGCGCGGATTTCTGCTGGATCTGCACCAACAGCAGCCCGCTGCTCCTATCAAAGAAGAGGTCCACTGGGAATGGATGTGGGCCAAACCGAACATGACCATAGGCCGCTTTCTCATTGGTGCATAGCCTTCTCAGCCAGGTACTGGGCACGTTCTACTGTAATGCCCGAAAGCTGGTCAACTACCAGTTGATCCGCCTCATTGGCTGCGGAATGCAAGACAACTTTGGGCCGAAGACCTCCCAGCTGTATGTACACATCTGCGGACCTGGATTGGTCGGTTGGATACAGGTCGATCTGGTTGCAGAGCCAGCCAAAGAAGCCATCACCTTCTACTGGGGAGTCAAAGGTTTGAACATAGCGCTCAAAGCTCTGTTGACTTGCAGAAACCCACACACCCCAAACAAAGGGCTCACTTACGCCATGTATTGGAATTTCCAGAACAGCCCTGACGAAATGGTCGGTTCTTTCAGCATGACGGATAACGCAAAGGTCATCGGACAGCTGCCCGATGTCTTGTTTCTGTTCATCTGTTAGCCAGGTGTATGGATCTGGCGCCTGAAATGCAAAACTCGGTGAGCCCTCATGCAGCTCACCGCAGCATGAACATTTGAATGCAAAGATTGCTCCCATGGAATTGGAGGCCTAAAGTAAAGACGACCGGACCATCAACACTTGCGGCACAGCCTCTCCCTGCTGTTGTGGGTCCGCGTCGATTGATATTTTATGGGGCATGGCCACCACCTCCGCCAAGGTCCCCGCTGGCGCCGCCAGGGTCATCGGTGGGCGGGATGAACGGCCCAGCCCTCGTGCGCGGCGTTGCATCCGCATGAAGAACAAGCGCGACAAATATTGCTCCGAGAACCGGCAACATCCATACAAGCGCAGATTGAAGGAGTACCTGCGCTCGAGTGTAGTTACCGCTCCGTGACACGGCAACGCAGACGCCAAAGTTTAGAACCGCCAAGCAGGCCGCGGTGAACCAGAGCCACCACGACATGTTATGCATCGAATCTATGGGGATGGGAAATTTCGGCATATGTTAGAACCGATTGGCAACTTTGAATCGGAACGTGGAGTGCCACGATCTCTGCAACGCCCCGGACATGGTGCCCGAAGCGATTCACGAACGTTGCGTCCTGGTCGAACAGCACACCGAGAGCAGCCATGTCGTGGCCATTCCAGGCGGCTTGAAATGCACCGGGCGCATCTTCAGGCTTTTTCATCTTGGTCATGGGTTTAGTCCTACGTCTCCCAGATTGCTATGGCGCCTGACGTTAGAGCGAAGCCGACGGTGCCGGCCAAAACGGGTCGGCGCTTGAGCGAGGGGTTAGGCGCCCTATCGCCGCGACTGAATACTCGTTTCATAGGGGGAGTCTCATATCAATTGATGATTTTGCCCATGCCATTCTCTATGCGGTCTCTCAGTTGTTGAATGAACTGTGAGTCATAGGGTTCCCAGCTTTCGAGTTCGCCAACAACTTTTACAGGCAGCCTGCTTCGATAGGACCGAGTCGGGTTGCCCGGGAACTTCTTGTCTGTGACGTTGGGATCGTTCTCAAATTCTCCCGTCGGTTCAACGATATAGACCCGCGGCCTGCCGCTGCCTTTGGCTATTTCTGCGGCAAGCCCGGCGCCTTTGGGAATGGCTGTGAAATAGATGTGATTCATCACAACGCTGTCGTCGTAATTTGATTTAAAGCCTGACGTCAGCAGATCGCCTGTCTGCAATTCGGCTTTCGTGCCGTGAAAAAAAGGGCCTGTGTCCAAAGCTGCCATGAGTTGTTAAATGCAAACGGGGTTGGTGCCAAGGGAGAGTTGGATGAGGGGTTAGACGCCGTCACTGCATGCGTTGCCGTGCGCCCGTCTCGCTAACCCTTCGCTCCGAGTCGACGCTCCGGTTCATGCCTGTGCAAAAACTTTGTCAGGGAGTCTGGCGGAGAGTCGGTTCCCAAGTCTTCAAGCATCTGGCCAATGCTCCCGCGGTGATAGCCGCTGTGCGTAATGACGTGGAGCAGCATCTCTTCACAAGACATCTCGCCGCTGTCACCGTCAGTGAATGTGAAACGCACCCGATGTTTCAAACGCTCGGCGCTGACACCGCGTACGAACTGCAGGTACCACTCGTCTGTGGATTTCACGATCTCCCGCAACTCCGGCAAGCTCGGAGTAGGTTCGGAGTGCGTTGCCTTGAAGAGCTGCGTGGCGACGCCGGTCAGATGGCCTTGAAAAATTCGATCCACAACGTTGGCGTGATCAAGCGTGTGAAGCATGGCGCGAAACTCACCGGGATGCTGCTGCGCATCAAACTTTTCGAGGACGGCATGGAGCTCGGTGTTCGCCCATGCCTTGTACTCGAACAGTGAAACGAGAATGGTGTTCATGGCAGGTGGCGTTCCTTTTAAGTTTGGTATTCGCACGCTGCGAAGCCGATTGGGCCCAGCGTTGGGCCTAAGCGACGCAGCAAGGCGTCCGCTTGCAGGAGGCGTTAGACGCTTGGCCGACAAGACAGACGAATTGCATTCCGATTCTCACCGAGTTCTACTTCAATCGGACCTCGCTCGTCCGCGCCAGCTTCAAAGTACAGCAACAAACCTTTCACCTGGACCGGTTGCCCGAGACGAACGATGAGCTCTCTTTCCGATACTCCGACAAGGAGCGTCTCGCATACAGCCGTATTCCTGTAGCTCGGCAGACAGGCACTTTTTTCAACGCACTCGACGGACTGTTGAACCTCGGCTTTTGGCCAGAGTGCCGCAGCAACACCAAACAACACCCCGAACGTGACGAGCGCGACCGCGGCGTGCTTCGGGCTGGGTTTCATTATCAAAGCGCCTAACGTTGACCGGCGCATAAGCCAAAAGCGCACGGACGCAACAGCGCGTCCCCGTCGAAGAACCACGTAGTCATCATTTGGCCATCCACGAGACGCGGTCCCGCGTGCGGTCCACCCTACAGGCGGCCGCAACTGGGCTTGCATAGTCCGGCGACATGCTCATTCCATCCTTGAGCGCCAGATACCAGCATTCCGAATCTCTCAATTTTCGCCAGGCCTGACTGCTTTCGCGCAACGCCTTCACCGCTTCAGTCACGTACTCCGGGCCATTTTCACGCAGGGCCGCTGAGAGTTTGAACTCTGCAGCTTTCTCTGCTGCAGCCAGTTGCCTCTCGAGCGGCTCGAGAAGCTTCTGACAGCCGTCAGTCGAGGGGGAACCACCTGGACAATCGCCGGCAGAGGCCGCAAACGAAATGAACATCGCCACTGATGCAAGAAAGTATTTCATTGTGGGACTAACGTTGGAAGTAAAGAGCAACAAGGACCGCCCGGCCAGCTACTCAAGAGCGTACTTGATCGGCAGATCCACCCAGGAGTCCACGGCACGGCCCCACTTTGTTCTGGCTGGGTTGAACTTGAACTTTTTCGCGCCGTCGACTGCGGCCGCATCCAGCGTGGCAGAACCCGAGCTTTGACGGAGCCGCACCTCGCCCGCGCCGCCACTCGCAAGGACCTGCACCCGCAACCTGACAACGCCCTGCTCTTCAAGGCGCCTGGCATGCGCCGGATACGCAAGCCTTGGTGAATCGACCTGGCTAGCAGGCTGCACAATTTCACCCGTGCCAAACGCACAGGCTGTCAGCACCATCGGCACCAGGGAGATAAAAAAGACGCGGAAGACGCGAGATAGGTATTTCATTCGGAACAAGGTACGGGTTGCAACTGGACAAAACTCAAACGCCTGCCAGGCAGCCAAAAAGCCTCACAGATCAAGCCAGCTTAGGACCTGGCTGAAAAATACCATGGGAATCCTGCAAGCAAGACTGTTGTGCAACCCAAACCAACTGCACGCAAACCAGCCAAACGGCATGAGCAGCATCAGCAAGATGAAAGCGTCAGTCAAATAGGCGAAAGGCCGTCTCTTTCGGATCTGGATGATGAGATCGATCAGGAACGCGCCCAGCATGATGAAGGTCATGAAACCAAGAAGAATGGCGATCCCCAGGCCAGTATCTCCGTGACGCTCTTGTGTGCGTGCGTACTCGAACGCTCTTTGTGAATACAGTTGCAAAAAGAGTAGTGGCGCTATAAATGCCAGGAGCCGAATGGCTACCGGTAATGCGTAATTTCTCATTGAGGCCTGAGTTGGGATGGAGGTGGCGCTGAAGGTGGTCGGCACTCAGTGGCTGGTTATCCACCCTTGACCTGAACGTTCGACATTTTGAGCGAACCAACGGCAGACCGGGCGGGCTTATCTGTATCAGGTGTGTTTGGTCCGCACCCTACTTCACCAACCCCAGCACATCCCTGAACACCTCATGCTCAGCGGTGCGCAGCCACTCAAACGCCACCATCTCGGTCGTCACCAGCTCGGCGCCGTTGCCGGCGAGGCGGTCAAACGCCGCATCGCGGTTGCGCTCGGTGCGTGAGCTGCAGGCGTCGGTGACCACCCAGACCTCGAACTCTTCTTCGAGCAGGTCCAGCGCGGTCTGCATCAGGCAGACGTGGGCTTCGCAGCCGGCGATGACGATGGTGCTTCTGCCCTCTTCCGGTTCGGGCGCCGGCTTTTGCAGGTGTTTGGGCAGGCTGCGGGCGTTGCCGCCTGTCGGCGCCTTGCGCACGGGTGGGCGCAGCATGTCGCCCAGGCCGTCGGCCACGGCGCTGAAGAACATCTTGTCCATGATCTTGCCGCCAGCGGCTTGAATGGCAGCCTGCACTTCGGGCACGGTGGCGCCCAGGCTTTCGGGGTTTTCTTCCGTACCCCACACCGGTACATCCAGCAATTTGGCCATGCGGGCCAGCTTCACGGCGTTGGCCATGACCAGGCCGCCTTCAAAAATGGCGGGCATCAAAAGGGTCTGGTAGTCGACCAGCACAAGTTGGGAGTCGTCGGCGTCAAGCAGCATCGGGGGTCCTGGGAAATTCTGGAGGAGTTCTCGGAAAGATCAGGCCGGACTGCGCTGCAGGCGCTCCACCAGGCCGATCACATAAGCATCGAACAGCAGCGTGGCGTCCTGCCCGAACATGCGGATGCGACCGGTATGTTTGAGGAGCAGCAAGCCCATGCCATGCGCGAACAAGGCTGTATTTTCGCGCAATGCGTCCTCAGCATTCAAACCCATGGCCTTCAAGGCCGTTTCGCAGGGCCGCAAGGCGTCGTGAAGGCGGTCGTTGAGCTGCTGGTTCAGCTCGGTGCCCAGGCCGCGCGGGCGCATGCCCTGCATGAGGTAAAAACCCAGGTCCAGGTCGCGCGGGTTGGCCGCAAAAAAACCAAACCAGGCGCTGGCCTTGGCTTCCAGCACCTCAGCCGGGCCGCCCCGCGCCTCACCCGCAGACGCCACCACGCCATTGAGGCGCTCCAGGCACTCGGCCAGCAAGGCTCCGTAAATGGCTTCCTTGTTGTCAAAATAGGAATAGATGGCCCCAGCGGTGTAGCCCGCCTCCTTGGCGATCTCGCGGATGCTGGCGCCGTCGATGCCCAGGCGTTCGAAGACGGACCGGGCGGCGTCCAGCATCAGGGTTCGGCGTAAATCACTTTGGGCTTGCTGGCGGTCTATTCGGGCTTGCATCAATTGAATATAGGCGGAAAGACCACCCGCCCATGGCGCCATTTTTGGTAAAAATTAACGCTTGTTCTAAAAATTGAACATTGTTTAAATTTAAAGAATGACGCACAGGAAGCACTGATGCCCTGCAGGCGGATGACCAGCCGGTCATCGCGGTATTGGCCTGCCCCACCGCCGGGCAGGCCAGGCCAGCCGGCCCCATTAGCTATTAATTTGATAGCTTCTTGCGCTCGCCCACAAAGGGCTGGAGGCCCATTTAATTCAGATCCAGCCCCACACCGTTATTCRGGCTCGATTCCCGCAGCCTTGATGATCTTTCCCCACTTCAGCGTTTCTGCCGCCTGGAACTTGCGGAGCTCTTCCGGGTTGCTGGTGAAGATTTCAGTGCCGCTGGCCTGGTAAAACGGTGCGGCCGAAGGGCTGCGGGCCGCCTTGACCAGCATGTCGCTCAGCTTCGCCACCACGTCCGCGGGCGTGCCGGCGGGCGCGTAGGCGGCAAACCAGTAGGTCATTTCATACCCCTTGACGCCGGCCTCGGCGATGGTCGGCACCTCGGGCGCCAACGGTGAACGCTGCCGGGTGGAAACACCCAGCGCCTTGAGCTTGCCGCCCTTGACCTGCGGCAGGCCGGTCGCCATGTCGGTGATCATCATGTCGATCTGGCCGCCCAGCAGGTCCGTCACCGCGGGCGGATTGCTCTTGTACGGAATGTTCAGGATGTAGGTGCCCGTCATCTGCTTGAACTGCTCGCCCGCCACGCGGCTGGACGAGCTGCCGCTGCCAAAAGACAGCTTGCCGGGTTTCGATTTGGCCAGCGCAATGAACTCCGCCACGCTGTTGACCGGCAGTGCCGGGTTGACCACCATGATCTGGCCGCCGCGGCCCAGCGCGGTCAGCGGTGCGAAGTCCTTGACCGGGTCGTAAGGTAGCTTTTTGAACAGGTGCTCATTGGCCGACTGCGTGGTGTTGGTGGTGATGAACACGGTGTAGCCGTCGGGCTTCGCCTTGGCGGCTGCCTGGGCGCCGATGAAGCTGTTGGCGCCGGGCTTGTTGTCGACCACCACGCTGACCTTGGTGTCGTTGGTCACGGCCTGGCCGATGGCGCGTGCCAGCTGGTCGGTCGCGCTGCCGGCCGCAAACGGCACGACAAAGGTGATCGGCTTTTCGGGAAAGCCCTGCGCCTGTGCCGCCATGGGCACGGCGAGAGGCGCGATGGCCCATAGCGCGGCGATGCCGAGCATGGCGGGGCGGATGCGGCTGTGGACGAATTTTTGAGTGGCGGTTTTCATGTTGTCTCCTGATGTTGTGATGAGGCGTATCTGACGTTGTTGATCTCGTCTTGGTGTCCTGGTGTCCTGGTGAATCGGCTCCGTTAAAAAGCGTGGTCTCCTCCGGCCAACAGGCCTGCGAGCGCCGCGGGAACCTCGATGGGTAGATCCAGCAGCCAGAATGAAAGCGACTTGCCGTGCGTGTCGAGGTTGAGCGCGTCATTCACGCCACCATCCAGCACGTCGTCAAGCACAAAATTCAGCGCGCCCAGCAAGGGCAGTTCAAACCGCTGCACACAGCTGGGCTTGCGGTGGGCAAAGTGGCGCGCCACTGCGGCTTCGCTCAGTTGCTGCAAAAGAACGGGATAAAGCTCAGCGTGCCAGGCAATCACGCTGATGTTGGAACGGTTGCCTTTGTCGCCGGTTCGCCCGTGCGCGGCGCGGTACAGCGGGACCGTGATCATGGCCTGGCTCATGCGGCCTCCCCTGCGGTAGCCAGCGCTGCGGTATCGAGCATCCTGAACGACACCTTCACAGCGTCTCGGGGCACCAGGCAGGGCAAGGTGTTGAGCCTTGGTGTCAGTGTCGTGCGCACGCCGCCGCCGCCGGCTGGGCCGCAGCAGTACAGGGCGGTGACTTCCCGCGTCAGCCGCTCGGCCTCAAGGCGGTCAGTGTGTGTGGCAGCCACGCGCAGGCGTATGTCGCGCGCGTCACCGGGCGGCGTTGCGGCGAGCAGGTTGCCGGCATCGTCACCCATGACGCTGAGTGCGCCGACCAGGTCCACCCGCAGCGCCAGGGCCGGCAGGCGCCGGCGCAGCACATCGGCCGCCAGACGGGCGCGGGCCTCGGCGCGCGGGCCGGCGTAAGAGATTTCACCTTCGGCCAGCCAGCCGCCCTCATGGCAGAGGTTGACCTTCAGGCTGGGAGGCCGGGCATGGCCGCGCACACCGCTCAGCGCCACGCGGTTGGGGCCGGCTTGTTCAATCTGCGCCGTGGTGATGTCCGCCACAACGTCGGGCGTGAGGTAGGCAGCCGGGTCATGCACTTCATACAACAACTGCTCCTTGACGCTGGCAAGGTTCACCAGCCCGCCTGTGTTGGCAGCCTTGCCGATGATGCAGTTGCCGTCGGCGCTGATTTCGGCAATCGGGTAGCCGACGGCGTGCAAATCGGGAACGTCCTTGTAGCCGGGGTCTGCAAAATAGCCGCCGCAAACCTGCGCCCCGCATTCCAGCAAATGGCCGGCCATGGTGGCGCGTGCCAGCAGGTCCCAATCATCGGCACGCCAGCCAAAGTGCGACATGGCAGGCCCGACGGCCAGCGACGGATCGGCCACGCGGCCGGCCACCACAATTTGCGCGCCGGCGTCCAGCGCAGCGGCAATCGCTTCAGCGCCAATGTAGGCGTTGGCACTGACCATGCGGATGCCGTCCATCGCGCTGCCCAGCTGGGTGCGCAGCAGCTGGCGGTGCCGCTCTTCCGAGAGGTCGTCACCTTCGACCACCGCAATACGCGGTGCAGCCAAACCCAGCTCCCGGGCCATGGCCTGAATATGCCGCGCCGCGCCCATCGGGTTGGCCGCGCCGAAGTTGCTGACGATGCGGATGTTGTGCTGCAGGCAGCGCGCCAGCACGGGGCGCAGCATGTCGTCCAGCAGCGGCTCGAAGCCGGCGCCGGGGTCGGCGCGGCGGCGCAGTTGCGCCAGGGCCAGCGTGCGTTCGGCCAGCGTCTCGAAAATCAGGAAGGCCGGCCCGCCCCGCGCGATCAGGGTGTCTACCACTGGGCCGGCCGCGTCCACACGGTCACCCGAAAAGCCGGCCGCGCAACCGATCAGCAGGCTGGCGGGCGGTGTGGCGGTACGGGCGGCTGCAGCGGCGGTGGTAGAGGTCATCATGGCCAAGCGTTGAATGCCACGAATTTAAGCCCCAACCTTTTATTTGTAAAATGCAAAATTCCTATTGATTGACTTGAAAATCAGATTAATGGCTGCGTCCACTACCACCCCGAAAAATGCGGCCCGCCCGCCTGCACGCAGCCCCAACCTGTCGACGCGCCAGCTGCGGGCTTTCCTGGCGCTGGTGGAGCTGAGCAGCTTTACCCGGGCCGCGGCCGCCTGCCACCTGTCGCAGCCTGCGTTCAGCGCCCTGATCCAGACACTGGAAGCAGAGCTGAATACCCGGCTGTTTGACCGCGACACGCGCAGCGTGCAGCTGACAGCGGAGGGAAGATTGTTTGAAGCGCCGGCGCGGCAATTGCTGGGTGACTTCAGCGCCGCGGTGGGTGAACTGAGCGATCACGTCGAGCGCCGCAAGGGACGCGTGCATGTTGCGGCCCTGCCCTCCCTCGCGGCAGGCTGGCTGCCCTCCATCTTTGCGGAATTCAGGCTGGCCTGGCCCGGTATTGACCTCAACCTCAGCGACCTGCTGTCTGACGCTTGCATTGAGCTGGTGCGCAGCGGCAAAGCCGACTTCGCGCTCGCCTCGACAGGCGCCACGCACGCGGGCCTGACCACGCAGCTGCTTTGCACCGACCGTTTTCACCTGGTCTGCCGCACGGACCATCCCCTGGCCGCAGAAAAAGTATTGACGCTGAAGAAACTGGCGGCCTTCCCGTTTATCCACATGTCGCGCAACAGCAGCGTGCGACAGGCGCTGGACGCAGCGCTGCACCCGTTGCAGACCCATACGGTGCTGGAAGTAGACCAGCTGGCGACGGTGACCGGCATGGTCGAGGCTGGCATCGGCATCAGCGTGGTGCCGGCGCTCACGCTCTTTCACTTTGAGCGAAAGAACCTGCTGACGCGGCCGCTGGCCACGCCTGGCCTGTCACGAAAAATTTATGCCGTGCGCCGGCAGGAAGGCAGCCTTTCGGTGGCGGCACAGGCGCTGCACGACCTGGTCATGGAGCGCATGAAAGCGTGGCAGCCCGGGCTGCAGCAGCTCAAACATCGCAAACCCGGAAAGCCTTAGGGCTTCAGGACTTTTTAGGGCTTAGAGCGAGCCCAGATCCTGCACGGCATCCACCACCATGCTGGTGCCCAGCGCAATCAGCAAAATGTCGGTCGCGACACGCACATATTTATGGCCCGAGGGCGGAGGGCCCAGACGCACCACCACCGATGCAGGCACCGGGTAATACACCACGCCGGCAGGCAGCGGTTGCCCGATGGCATACTTTTTGGCCTGGCCGGGGGGCATGCAGCCGTTGTTTTTCTTGGCAAGGCCCGGAGGGCAATGGCCAGACTTGAATTGCTTGCCGTAGTAGTCCTGCAGCACCACACGTTGCTCGGGAACAAAATAGCCGCCTACCCTGACGTCTTCGTGTTTCTTGCCTTTGGACTTCTTGTCTTTTTTACCGCCGTGATCGTCCTGGTCTGACTGCTCCACCTGGCTGTGCTTGCCGCCCTTGTCCTTGTTCTTGCCGCCGCCGGCCCATTCGGGTTTCTCGGCAAAGCTCGCGGAGCACATCAGCGCGCCTGCCATCAAAAGTGCCAGGCTGCGGCTGGTCAGGCGCAAACCTGTTGTCGGTGTGTGTGTTGTTGTCATCGTGGTTCTCCAGTGGTTTTCAGTACAGGGCTCGCCGGACACAGGCAACAAGTGCACAGCGTCCCTTTTTCAACGGCGGCCTGCGGTTGCCGTTGACAGGGCATTCACCTGCCGCGCTGCACGCTGCGGGCACGTCCGCACGGGCGTGCCGCTACACGCAGAGCTGCACAATTCTGGCGGAGAAACACAGCATGGGGATGTAAGGAAACAAGCTGTTTCACAGTCATACGTTGTCACGTATCTGAAGGTCTGGCGTTTTCTGCCGGCCACTATTACGACAGGAGAAAAACCTTATTGCTATATTTTTTATAGCTGCTCGCGCTTGTTCCAATTGGCCTGCAGGCATTTAAGACCTGCAAAACAATCAAACCTCAAACCACCGCGCTATTTTTTCGGCTCGGCAAACTTGAGCAGGCGTGTGGCCAGCAGCGTTTCAGCCAGGAAACAGACCAGCGCGAGAAGAAAGCACACCACGCCCGACAAAAAACAGACAGTGGCAATGCGCAGGGTCGGCAACTCACTCGTCTCACCCAAAAACAGCAGGATGATGGTAGTGCCGATCAGCATGGCGCAAAAGGTCAGAAAGGCGATGCAGATGTTGACCAGCCAGCCGCGCTGGCGCAACTCGCGCAGTTCGGCATACATGCGGTGCGCGCGGGCCTCTTCCACGCCGCCGGTCTCCAGCCGGTTCTCCAGGAAACGCGCGCGGTCGATGATGCGTGCCAGCCGCCCGGCGACGGCGGCGATCATGCCCGACACCGCGGTGAGCAAAAACACCGGCGCCACTGCCAGTTGAATACCGTGGGTGACCGTCGCAAGGTCGGGCGCAAAGTTCATGCGGAGCTCCGGGGGTTCATGAAATGGGTATTGTCATGCAAACATCAGGCCATCAGGCCTGCCGGTCGCCTGCCTTGCTGACGATGCCCTACACAGATGTCGTCGCTGTCCGACATGTCCTGCCGTTGACGCTCTCCACAATGAATCAGACGGCAAGGTTGCGACCGACATCGGCGCCCTGATTTTTAGATCAAGAGCCATGCCACACCGCTCCCCCGCACACATACCAGCCAAAGGATTTCCCATGCTCCCCAACAACGAGGGACAGCGCGTCCCCGACGTCACCTTCAAAACTCGCCAGAACGACCAGTGGGTTGACGTGAAAAGCACTGACCTGTTTGCCGGCAAAAACGTCGTGGTTTTTTCGCTGCCCGGCGCCTACACGCCCACCTGCTCTTCCACCCACTTGCCGCGCTTTAATGCGCTGGCCAACACCTTCAAGGCCCATGGCATTGATGACGTGGTCTGCGTCTCGGTCAACGACGCCTTTGTGATGAACGAATGGGGCAAGGCGCAGGAGGCCGGCAATATCACCCTGATCCCGGACGGCAACGGCGACTTCACGCGGGCTATGGGCATGCTGGTTGACAAGAGTGATCTCGGCTTCGGCAAGCGCTCCTGGCGTTATTCCATGCTGGTGCGGGACGGCGTGGTCGAGAAGATGTTCATTGAACCTGAAAAGGAAGGCGACCCCTTCGAGGTTTCGGACGCCGACACCATGCTCAAGTACCTTGCACCGCAAGCCGTGGCGCCCGAGCCCATCACCCTCTTCAGCAAGCCGGGCTGCCCGTTTTGCGCGAAAGCCCGGGCCATGCTGGACGAAGCAGGTCTTAGCTATGAGGAGATCATCCTGGGCCAGGGCATCACCACCAGTACGCTGCAAGCGGTTGCAGGCGCGGGAACGGCGCCACAAGTATTCGCAGGCGGGAAAAAAATCGGCGGGTCGGAGGACCTGCAAGCCTGGTTGAAAGAGTCCCGGCCACAGCCGGAACCGCGCCAGTTTCTCAGCTAGCCGGCTGCGGCGCTTTTCGCCCTGCGCCGGGCGCGCCAGCTGACCACCGCCTCGCAGGCGTCAAAGTGCTTGAGCAGGTTCTGCTTTTGCCGTTCGAGCAGCGAACTGGCGGCAATCATCTGCGGCCATGACTCACACGCTTTTCCCACTGCTTCATTGAGCACGCCGCGCACGCGCGTTTCAAACATGCCCGTGGCGTTGCAAAAACTGCGCAAGGTCTTGGCGGTCAGCCTGGCCTGTTTTTCTCCGCCGGGCACAAAGCGCAGCGCGTGGCCCCTGCCGCCCAGGTAGGCCGCGTAGGCCACCACGTCGTAGGCCGGAGACAACTCGGGTGTGCGGCCACCCGGGTACACCACACCGAAGTTTTTGACGTGAGCGTCATAGTTTCCGAGCATTTCATTGACCATCACGCGGCGGATCAGTTCCTCTGCAGCGCCCTCGCCCACGTGCGCATCCAGGCTCATGCCTTCGCGCAAAGTCCGGGCCATGGCGGCGTAGGTTGCGGCGGGATGCGTGTATTTTTCTTCCGGCTGGATGCGCAGGATCTGCGCAAAGTCTTCGCAATGAATGTGCCCTTCAGGCCCGCGGTCAAAGCGCTTGACGGCCAGGAAATGCCGGCTTTCGCCAAGCACAAAGGGTTGCTCGGCGACGATCTCGTCCATGGGCGCCAGCCAGGCCTCACAGACGTTCACGCCGGCTGCCCGCGCAAGCCGCAGGGAAAGCTCTTCCACTTCGGGCAACAGGGCAAATTCGGCCGTGGGCAGCTTGGCGATGATGTGGGTGCCTTGCGCGTCGCGGGTGCGCGCCACGTAGCGGCCCGGCTGCTGCACCAATGCCAGCTTGGGCTGCACGCCCGACAGCGATGTCGCGTCGGGCAAGGGATCGGCCGTGACGGACATTTCGAGCGCATCGTTGTGCTGCGTCACCACCCCTGCCAGCGCGTCGGCATCAAGGTGCGCAGGGTAGGCATACACATTGCCCGGCAAGTCTGTGCCGCAGGCGGCCAGCATGTCGAAATGGTCGTTGGGTCCGCAACCGCGCAACTGCTCCAGGTGGCGGCGCAGCGGCCCTTCGGGCAGCAGGTTCTGGAAGAAGGCCGGCAGGCGCCCGCCTTCGGCATTGAAGAACGGCGTGTTCACATAACTGCGCCAGAAAATCTCCCGGCGCTGCGGGTCGTCGTCGGTAGCGGCCCAGGAGAACACCGGCGAATCGGGGTTGGACCAAAAAACCTCGTCTGGAATGAAACGTGTGAGCGCGCTGCTGCCCGTGCCGTACTGGAACAGCAGGCCGGCACGCAAGGTGCCGATATAAATATCGAGCGCCAGAACGTTCATGGATCAGGGCCTGACGTTCTTGATGTTTGCCGCAGCGAGCTGGGAAGTTTCGGCCACGATGCGGTCCACCCGCGACAAGGCCGGCGCCGGCCCTTCGGCGGCTTGCGGCTGCAGCCCTGCAGCCACCCGCTTGGGCAGGAGCAGCACCTCCAGCCCGAGCTGGTCGGCAATGGCCATCAGCGTGGTCACGCGCGGCGCCGTCTTGCCCTGAAGGACGCTGCGCACCGACAAAGGCGTCAGCCCTGTGCTTTCGGCAACGGCCTGGTAATCCAGTCCCAGGCGTTGGCGCTGGCTTTCCAGGCTGGCAGCAACTTCAGACAATGTTTTCATAGATAGAAAAATATCGTTTCTTGTTAAAACGATAGTATTTTATCTAATTAAGTCAGATCAATCAATACTAAACTAGCGTTTTATACAAAAACAATAGTTAAATATCGTCTATCAAGGACTGACTTCTTCTTTTAATTCCTGTAGCGCTGCCACATACATGGGACAGCATCCACAGCTAGTCGGCATAAACACCGGCCGCCTTGATGATGGGCCCCCACCGGGCAATTTCGTTGCCCAGAAAGCTGCGGTGCCCGGCCAGTGTGGCACGGTCATCTTCCACAACCTGTATGCCTGAGGCAATTTGCGCCTGCCTGAAGGCAGGTGTTTTCATGGCCACCCGCAGCACATCATTGAGCCGCTGCTGGATGTGCGGCGGCGTGTCCTTCGGCGCATAAAGGGCAAACCAGATGCTCAGTTCGACACCCGAAATGCCGAACCGTGCCATGGTCGGAACGGCGGCGAGCGACGTGCCGGTCAGGGGTTTGGCGGAGGTCACGGCAATTGCCTTGAGCTTGCCGGCCTGGATATGGCCGACCGTCGTAGGGGTGGGGTCACAGATCATGTCCACATGCCCGCCAAGCAGGTCTGCCACTGCGGGCGCGCTGCCACGGTAGGGCACGGTCGTAATGCTGACTTTCAATGAAGACTGGAGCAGCAAGCCGCACAGGTGCGATGACGAGCCCACACCGGCGTGCGCGAGCCTGACCTGCGGCTGCCGGGCCATCCACCGGATCAGGCTCACCAAGGAGTCCGCAGGCACCTGCGGCCGTGCAACCAGCACCAGGGGCGTATCGACCACCACCCCCAGCGGCGCGAAATCCACATCCGGCTTGAAGCCCAGGTTCCGGTAGAGCGCCGGCGAAGTCGCCATGCCGATGTGCCCCATCAGCAGCGTGTGGCCATCGGCCGGAGCCCGCATGGCGATGACCGTGCCGAGGTTGCCGCCGGCGCCGGACAGATTCTGAACAACCACAGGCTGGCGCAGCTGGGCCTGCATCGGCACGGCAAGCTCCCTGGCCAGTTTGTCCATGGGCCCCCCGGCCGCAAAGGGCACGATGAGGGTGACCGGTTTGGTGGGATAGGCCTCCTGAGCGCACGCAGACGCAGCGCAGAAGGCGAGCATGAAGGCAATGCAGATGGCTCTGGTCATAAATCCCCTCGGGTTGGTTAAACGGATACGGATTGCGTTGCCAGGCCCCCGGCGGCAGGCGGCGGCCTGCGCGATGCGTCCACCTCGCGCGCACCAAAAGACAGGTGTTCGTTCACATCAAGCAGCGCATTCACTGCGGCTTCGTCCAGCCCGCACTGCAAGCCCACCAGGGCAGCCGCTATCGATACGCCCTCCACCCTGGACTCCTGGCAGGCACGGGCAACCAGTTCATGCGCGCGGTTCAGGCCGATGCGTCTGGCCAGCGCCATCTGCACGGTCTCGGTGACGATCGCCCCGTCTGTGAGGGCGACGTTGCGCGCCATCCTTGCGGAGTCCACCACCAGCTCGTCCAGCATGGTCGTGGCCTGCACCAGAAGGGCTCCCATCAGGGAGAAGCACAGCGGCACTGCATGCAGCTCGACATACCAGGCGTCCAGCGACCTTTCGTTCTCCACGATCGCCGCGTCCAGCATCATCGGGGCCGTGTGGAACAGCATTCTCGAAAGAGCGACGACGGACGACGCCGCGACCGGATTGTTTTTCTGCGGCATGGTGCTGCTGGCGCCCCTGTCGGCGGCAAAAGCCACTTCACCGACTTCCGTGCTGGAAAGCATCAGCAGGTCCCGGCCGATCTTTCCGAGCGTCGCAGCGATCTGCGACAAAAGAAGCACCGCCTCGGCCGGGCCGTCACGCATGCAATGCCACGCAATATCCGGTTCGTTCAACCCCAGCTTCTGCATCAGGCGCCGGCGTGTTTCATGCCCCGCGCCGGAGAATGAAGCAAGCGTGCCCACAGCGCCACCCAGTTGCCCGGTGGCCACGCGCGGCACAGCCTGTGCAAGCCGGTCCATCTGCCGCAGCACGCCGGAATTCCAGACCGCAGCCTTGAAGCCGAAGGTGACGGGCAACGCATGCTGCTGATTGGTCCGGCCGGCCTGAATGGTGCGCTGGTGGGTCGTGGCCAATGAGCCCAGCGCCCCCGAAAATTGCGCCAGCGAATCGCCGATCAGTGCGAATGCCTCCTGCATCTGAAGCGCCAGTGCGCAATCCATCACGTCCTGGGTCGTTGCGCCATAGTGGACATACTGGCCCAGATCGCCGCGGCACAGGTTGACCACCTGGTTCACCAGCCCCACCATGGGCAGGCCGACAAGGCGTGTCTTCTGCTTGAGTTGCGCAAAATCGATGTTTTCGACGTGGGCAACGCGACAGATTTCATCCGCCGCATCCTGAGGAATCACACCCAGTTCAGCCTGCACGACAGCGAGTTCACGCTCGAAACGAAGGCAGCGGTCGACAAAATTCCGCTCCGAAAAGATGCCAGCGATGGCCCCGCCGTCATGCAAATCACTGAAGAGCTGGTTCATTCGTCAGGCCCTTTGCGTTGCCACAGATGTTGCTAGGTGAAACAAACTGTATCTAATATGATGTCTCTGTAAAAACGATTTGTTGTGATCCCTCCGTTCTCTTTTAGCGATGGGTTGACCATGAATGTTCTGGGCCTGAAAACGTTTGCCGCCGTCGCCAGCCAGGGCGGCATTACCTCTGCCGCGCAAACGCTGCACACCGTGCAATCCAATATCACCCAGCGCATCCGGGTGCTGGAATCGGAGCTGGGCCTGGCACTTTTCAAGCGCCACAGCCGCGGCATGGAACTGACGCGTGCGGGCCAGCGGCTGCTGCCCTATGCCAACCGCATCGTGGCGCTGATGGATGAAGCGCAGGCCGCGGCCAAAGGGGAGGAAGACGCTCCCGCCGTCCTGACAATCGGCTCGATGGAGACCACCGCTGCGGTCCGGCTGCCCTCGCTGCTCGCCGCATACCGCCGCGTGCTTCCGCAGGTGGCCATCACGCTGGAAACCGGCCCGACCGCGACACTGATCGAGGCCGTGCTCACGCGGCGCCTGGATGGTGCGTTCATCGCCGGCCCGCTCAACAACCATGCGCTGCTCAGCCTGGTCGCGTTCGAAGAAGAACTGGTGCTCGTCTCGTCTGCCAGCTGGGTGCGCTCCAGTGAGCTCGGCAGGCGCCTGGAAAACGGCGCGGCGGCGATCATGTTCAAGACCGGCTGCTCTTATCGCCAGCGGTTCGAACAGCTTCTGAGCGAGCGCGGCTGGCCCAGGTACACCCGGCTTGAAATGGGCACACTGGAAGGCATCCTGGGCTGTGTAGCCGCGGAGGTCGGCATCTCGCTGCTTCCACGGTCCATTGTCGAAAACGCTGCCAACAGGTCCGCCTTACGCTGCCATCCATCGACGGGCAAGAAATACGCCGTCAAAACACTTTTTATCCGCCGGCGCGACGAGCATCCCGGCCAAGCCTTGCAGCAATTCATGGCCTTGCTGTAAGCCGCGGCCTGGCAGGCCCTAGCCGAACTTGCGCGCTGCATCCAGCGCCAGCCCGGCACCGATGCTGCCGAAACGGTCACCCTCCACACTGCGTGCCTGCGGCAGCAATGCTGAAATTTGCTCGCGCAGCAAAGGCACCCCGCTGGAGCCACCGGTGAAAAACACGGTGTCAATGTCGTCGGCGTTGACAACCGCGTCCTTGACCAGTCCCATCACGGTACGCGCCACAGTGCCGACCAGCTCATTGATGGCCGCGTCGAAATCGGGCCGGTGCAAGGTGAGCGTCTCGCCCGGCGCAATGCGCCCCAGGTCCATGACGGTTTCGGGTGCATCGGACAGCGCAATCTTGGCCGCCTCGACCTGCATGGCCAGCCAGTGCCCTGCCCGTTCGCGCACCAGGTTCTGCAGGCGGTCCAGCTTGTCTTTCTCGATTGCGCCACGCCGGATATCGCTGATCTGCGTCCACGACTTCTTGCTGTAGGCCTGGTTGATGGTGTGCCAGGTCGCCAGATTGAAGTACTGGGCCGACGGCACCTGCAACCCGCTGTGAAGCAGGCTGCCCAGGCCCAGCGTGGGCATGACGCTGGCCAGGCTCAGGTATTTATCGAAGTCCGTGCCGCCTATGTGCACACCGCCGCTGGCCAGAATATCGTCGCGCCTGTCGGCCTTGCGGGCCCGCTCGGGCGACAGGCGCACCAGCGCAAAGTCCGACGTACCGCCGCCGATGTCGACCACCAGCACAAGCTCTTCGCGCCGGATTTGCGACTCATAGTCAAACGCCGCCGCAATCGGTTCGTACTGGAAGGCGATGTCTTTGAGGCCCACTGCATGGGCGATCTCGGCCAATGTGTTTTCGGCTTTCTTGTCTGCGGCAGCATCGTCGTCGACAAAAAACACCGGGCGACCCAGCACGGCCTGCGTGAAAGGCTGGTCGGCGGCTTTTTCAGCGCGGTGCTTGAGCTCACCGATGAACTGCGCCAACAGCACACGAAACGGCAGCGCGCGGCCGGCGACTTCGGTGTGGTCGTCGATCATCGACGTGCCGAGCAGGCTTTTGAGCGAACGCATCAGGCGGCCTTCATAGCCGGCCAGGTAGTCGGCCAGCGCCGCTCGGCCATAGCTCACATGCGCGTCCTCGGCATGAAAGAACACCACCGAGGGAAGCGTGGGTTTGCCGCCTTCCAGCGCCAGCAGCGCGGGAAGCCCGGGCCGGCTCCAGCCTGCCGTCGAGTTGGAGGTGCCGAAGTCGATCCCGCAGGCGCGGGGCGTGCTCACCGCCCGGCCGGCTTGGCGAAGCCGCTTTCGGCCCACGCCACGGCGCTGGCGCGGGTGAGCTTGAAGGACGGCGCCACGCGCACCTGCGCGAGCTGCTCGCCCGCTTCGTCGGCGGCGCTGAGCAGGCCGTGCGGGTTGTCTTCGTCCGGAATGATGTCGAGCGAAACAGTGATGCGCGCCGCATTGGCCGTCACGGTGATGCTCTGGTGCAGCGTGGCATGCAGCTGCTGCTCATGCCGGCGCACAAATTCGGAAGCGGTTTTGACCAGCGTGCTGAAGGCCGGGCCATCCAGCGGCTTGGGGTTCTTCTTGTCGCGCCCCATGGTCCACGGCCCCACCAGCGCGGGCTCGGGCTCGCCGTCCTTGATCATGGCGACAGCCCAGCCGTCGTCGTCTTCATTCTTGATGACCTTGGCCGTCCAGCCGTCGCCGCACCAAAGCCTGGGTTCCTGGATGGGCTGGGTGTCGTTGGGGGATTCATCGGCCAAGCCGGCCGGCGGGGTGTGGGAGTCAGTCAAAACGCGGTCACTCGGGTGGAGCGCCCCGGCAATGAGCCGGGGGCAAATTCAGGTCACGCACCGCCTTCAAACAACATCAAACAACACGGTGCGCAGGGGGAGCGGATTTTACAGCCCTCCCCAAACCCCTCACAACCCAAGATCGCTGAGGCCCGGATGGTCATCGGGCCGGCGCCCGAGCGGCCAATGGAACTTGCGATCGGCGGCCTTGATGGGCAGGTCGTTGATGCTGGCGTGGCGCACGGCCATCAGGCCGTTTTCGTCGAACTCCCAGTTCTCGTTGCCGTAAGAGCGAAACCAGTTGCCCGCATCGTCATGCCATTCGTACGCAAAACGCACGGCAATGCGGTTGCCGCCAAAGGCCCAGAGTTCCTTGATGAGGCGGTAGTCCAGTTCACGCACCCACTTGCGTGACAGCAGCCCTGCGATTTCTTCACGCCCCGTGACGAACTCGGCGCGGTTGCGCCATTTGCTTTGCGGCGTGTAGGCCATAGCCACGCGCTGCGGCTCACGCGTGTTCCAGCCGTCTTCAGCAGCGCGGACTTTCTGCACGGCGGTTTCAAAGGTAAAAGGGGGAAGCGGCGGCCGTGATTCCATGGGGATCTCCTGGGGTTGAACAAAATGGGCAAAAACCAGATGTAGACAGCTTTGTCTACCATGACGAAATTCTGGCACATGTAGACAAACCTGTCTACATGACGTCTACAATGGCGCCATGGATGTTTCCACCCTCCCCGCACGCGAGCGCATCCTCGTCACGGCACACGAACTTTTCTACCGTGACGGCCTGCGCGCCACCGGCATCGACCGCATCATTGCCGAGTCGGGCGTGGCCAAGCTCACCTTCTACCGACACTTTCCCAGTAAGGACGAATTGATCCGCACCTTCCTGGACTACCGGCATGAACGCTGGATGGGCTGGTTTGTCGACGCGCTGGGCCGCCATGGCGCGCAACCCGGCGGTGGGCTGGCGCCGCTGGTGCAGGCCATGGCCGAGTGGTTCGCCGACCCGGCGTTTCGCGGTTGCGCTTTCATCAACGCCGTGGCGGAAGTGGGTGGCACCCTGCCGGGCGTGGCAGACATTGCGCGCCGGCACAAGCAGGACATGCAGCAAGTCATTGCCGATTTACTGCCACACGGCGCGGGCCAAACCGAGGCGGCGCGGGCCGCCGCGCTGGCAGTGGACGGCGCCATCGTGCGGGCGCAGATGGACGGCGCCGATGCGGCGCTGGCAGGCCTGCGCCTATTGCTGGGCGGGCTGGACAGCCCGGCCGGAAAAACGGGTAGCCGCTAGGTTTTTCCAGGCCGGCGCGATTTTTCTTTGGGCCGCGATGCGAGCGCGACGCCCGCACGCTCAACCACCTTCACGGCCGGGCGTTTGCCCGACGCCACCCACTCGCCGTAAAAGTCGATCTTGCTGTCCAGCAGCTTGAGCGCCAGCTGCCATTCGGCAATCATGTCCTTGACCTGCGCGCGGTGCGCGGCCAGCAGCGCCTGCCGCTGCCTGAGTGTGCTGCTGCCCTGCTTGACCAGCGCGGTGTACTCCCGCATTTCGGCAATCGACATGCCGGTGCGCCGCAGCCGGTCCATCAGGTCCAGCCAGCTGATGTGCAGGTCGCCATAGACGCGTCGGCCGCCGGCGTCGCGCGTCACGCCGGGGATCAGGCCCTGCGCCTCATACCAGCGTATGGTGTGCACGCTGCGGCCGGTGCGTGCGGCAAGCTGCCCGATCAGAAAACTTTCAGCCATGCCCGACTGTATAACGGCTCAGGCGGCCAGCGCGGGCGCCTCCAGCACAGCGCTCACCAGGGCGGTGTCGAAGTACTCCGTCAATTCTTTCATCTGCCCGCCTTCCATGCGGCAAACATAGCAATAGCGGTTGTTGTAGGCCTTGCCGGCATGGGTGGTAACTTGCCCGCGGAACTCGATGACGACCATGTCGCCGTCGGCCATCACGCGCCCTGTGGTGCTGACATAGGGCGTGGCGAACTGGGCAAACAGCGGCCGCAGCAGCTCGGTGACGACCGCCTGCTTGCCGCGGTAGGTGCGCGACCAGGGCGTGCTGCCCTCAAGGGTCCAGCAAAAATCATCTGCCATGGCGTCGACAAATGCCTGGCCGTTGCCTTTGTCCAGTTCAGCCATGACCTCCTGCATGCGCTGGCGGTTGGCGGCTGTGATGTTGTTGGTGGATGCTGCACTCATGATGAAACTCCTTGAAGGCTTCTTCGCACGGAATGCGAAGTGGATGGAGGCCGGCAACATTGCCGGGGCCCTGAAAGGATTGGAATACCTTGAGTGCACTCAAGGTCAAGCCCCCGGGGCCGGGTGCCGGAAAATTCACCATAAAATCGGCCGCCGGCGCAATGTGGGAAAGCGCAAACAGCTATTCTTTTAATAGCAAACCTACAATGGCGCATGAACCCCAAAAAGCCTGCAACGAGTGAATGGGTCGGCAAGATGCTGGCTGTACTGAAAACCGGCAACACCCCGGCAGCGCTGGCCCAGATCAAGGCGACCACCAGCAGCAAGGACTTGCAGCAATTGCACGCCGCGCTGGAAAAAGCGCAGCTGCTCAAACAGCTCAAGCCTGTCGACATTGCGATTGCCGACCAGCTCCAGGCGCTGGCCTCACCGCGGCTGAGCCGCTCTCCCTGAACGCTTCAGGTCCGCTCCCTTTCAGGCCGGACGAATTTCAAACTGCGCGTCGCCCATGTAGCGGTTGGGGCCCAGCGCCGCCGTCACGGCGGCCAGCTCGGCTGCCTGCCATTGGTTGAAGATTTCCATTTCGTCGCCTGACAGGACATCTTCGGCCGGCGCTTCGCCATACGTCGCCACCAGTTTCATGTAGGCCGCATACACCGGCCAGACCAGGCTTTCGTCTCCCAGCTCGGTTTCCAGCGCCGTCCTGAAGCGTTGCTCGGCGGCCTGCAGTTCTTCTGCGGAGGCGTCTTCATAGGCGTAAAGCCTGAGGCGGTAGCTCACGGTTGTTTCTCTCAAGGCAAAACGGACAAGGATCAGGGTGTTTGCGGTTTCACCGGTGCAGGCATGCCCTGCGTCAGCTCGATGCGGCGCCGCAGCTTTGCCGCTTCCTGGGTGTCGCCACCCTGCTCTGCCCGGCGCAGCTGAACGCCCAGCCAGGCCAGCAGCGGCCGGCGCCAGCCTTGCACAGACGCCGTATCAATCGCCTGGGTGATCACCGCAGGACTGGCTTTACCGGCCTGCAGCAGCACGCCGGCAGCCACCAGTTTCGACAAAGGGTCGGCAATGACCGCCACAGCGCCGGCGTCGCCGGCCGCGGCACGGCGCTGCGCTTCAGGCAACAGCGCGATGCCCTGCGGCTGTACCTGACCCTTGAGGTAATCAGCGTAGGCGCGCTGGGCATCGGTGGCGTCTTCACGCAGCTTCTCAAAGCCGGTGCACGGCTCATCAAGCACCAGGCTGGCAA
Source organism: Polaromonas sp. P1_F6 (assembly GCF_056405695.1). Taxonomy (NCBI): domain Bacteria; kingdom Pseudomonadati; phylum Pseudomonadota; class Betaproteobacteria; order Burkholderiales; family Comamonadaceae; genus Polaromonas; species Polaromonas sp. P1_F6. The sequence continues at coordinate 947,472 of NZ_JBFUBQ010000001.1, read as the reverse complement.
CCCGGGTGGCGCAGTGCAGCAGCTCGGCAGTGGCTAACAGCTCGGCCCGGCCGGAGCGTGTCAGCTGGGTGCGGGCACGCCCGAGTTCGGCCATCTCGACACGGCTGTTGCCTTCCATGTAGGCGGCCACAGAGCGGTCCATCGAACCTTTGGCCTCAAGTTGCCAATCGGGCGGTTGCGGGCCGCCGGCACAGGCGGCCAGCAGCAAGGCCGAAGTCAGCGTGGCGGTATGCGTAAAGGTGTTCTTCATGGCAACTTCATTTCCGCATCGCGGGCGTCTTTGGCGAAGGGCCATTTGCGGCTGATTTCGTTGATCAACCCCTCAACCTTGCGCAGGCTGGCTTCCACGTCGGCGCGCAGCGCGCCCAGGTCGTCAGTGGCATCTTTGGCGTTGCGGGTGACGGCCTGGGCGTCCTGCAGCAATGCATCCACTTTCTTGAGGCTGGTGCGGGCCTCGCCCAGCATGGCGTTGAGCTGAACCACGGTGGCCCGGGTTTCTGGCATCAGTCCCTTGTCGCCGAACACCTGGGTGTCGGTCTTGGCGGCCAGCCCGTCGAGTTTGGTGAGTAGCGAGTTGGTGCGCTCCAGCGTGGCAGCAAACTTTTTGGCCTCTGCCTCGCTGCCCAGCAATACCGTCAAGGCGCCGCCCGGCCCGTTCAACCGCTCCGTCAACGTCTGCAGGTTGGCCAGGCTGGTGCCCACCGCACCGCCGCTTCCCGTGAGGGTGTTGAGGTTTTCAATCAGGTCCTTGGCGGCAGCGATCACTTTGGGCACTTCGCCGGCCGCATCGCCCAGCAGCACGGTACGTTCCGCGCCGTCGGGCAGCGGCGGGTCGTTCAGCAGGCCGGTGTAGGCACGGATGTTGGTGCCGCCTACCAGGCCGCGCACCAGTGTGAAGACGCTGGTGGTGCGCAGCCAGTGGGCATCCTTGGAGGCGACATCCACCAATATGCGGGCCTTGCCGTCGCTGGCCAATTCGATGCGCTTGACGCGGCCTATCGGGAAACCCGAGAAAGTCAGGTCCATGCCAACCACCACGCCTTCGGAATCCTCCGCAATGAGTACCAGGCTTTGCGTGGACTCAAACGCCCCGCGCGCATACATCACATAAAGGGCCGAGCCCACCACCAACAGCAGCATGAAGAGCAGCAGCAGCCGGGCCTTGAACTCCAGGCTGGCGATCTCCGCCGGCGAAGACTCTGCCTCGCGCGCCGGCTGGAGCGGATCCGGCCGGCCGTGCTCCGGGGATGAAGGGTCGTGGGGTGAACTCATGGTTTGTTTTGGTGTTGTTTTTGGTATTTTTTTAAGCAGGTCAATAGTAGTTGCCGACCAGCGAAGCCACTTCAATCAGCAAAATCACGGCGAACATGCGCACGAGGCCGCGCATCTCGGCACTGGTGCGCACGCTGGCTTCGCCCATGCCGTAAAGCGCCGAGGCCATGGGGATCAACGACACGGCCAGGCAGAAGAACAGGGTTTTGAGCACAAAGATCAGCGTGACGGAAGGGCTGAAGACCTGGCCGAAGAGCCGGGTGTAGGCCGCCAGGCCCGACAAGGCAAAGCCGTAGGTCGCCATATAGGCCACCACCAGCGCGACCACACAGCTGAGCGCAGCCAGCGTGATGCCGGAGAACATGCCCGCCACCACGCGCGGCAGCACCTCGCGCCGCACCGGCTCGATGCCGCGCTCGCGCATCTCGTCAAGCTCACCGCTGGCCTGCATGGCCGTGAGTTCGGCGCCATCAGGGATGGTGCAGCGCAGCGCCACAAAAAGCGCCGCCGTCAGCGGAATAAGTTCAAGCACCAGCACACGGATGACCACCTGCAACGCGTACTGCGACAAGCCGTAGCTCAGCGCAGTCACCAGCACGATACGCGTGAGCACCACGGTGACCAGCGCGCACAGCAAGGTAAAGCCCAGAAGGATGGGCGCCGTGTTGATGTAGATGTGGCGGGACAGCACCGTGCGGCTTTGCGGGCTGTAGCTGGAAGGCGAGAGGGTCAACACCAGGATGATCGCGCCCAATTTCACCAGACGCCACCATTCGATCAGCCAGTGCTGGGCGGTGCGGCGTGTTTGCGAGAGGCGGCCTTGCCAGGATGATGCTGTTGAAGCCATTGGGCCATGATACCCGCGGGCTATTGCCTGTCCATGTAGGATGGCAGGCTTTCGCCCGGTGCGGGCGCCCTCTCCTCTCTCCCTTTTCACCACCGCTTCATCATGGCCATCGACACCTGGACCGCTTACTTCCTCGCCTCAATTCTGATCGCGCTCTCACCCGGCTCGGGCGCGGTGCTGGCCATGAGCCATGGCCTGAGCTACGGCATGCAGCGCACGCGTGCCACCATCGCGGGCCTGCAGATCGGGCTGGTGGTGATTTTGCTGGTGGCCGGGGCGGGCGTGGGCTCGTTGCTGGTGGCGTCCGAGCTGGCCTTCAGCGTCGTGAAAGTGCTGGGCGCGCTCTACCTCATCTATATCGGCTGGTCGCAATGGCGGTCATCAAACGGCATCGCGGCGGAAGATGCCGGCCCGGCAGCTGATGCGAACGGCATTTCAGCGCGCAGGCGCTTTCTCACCGGGCTGCTGACCAACGTCACCAACCCCAAAGGCATCCTCTTCATGGTGGCTGTGCTGCCGCAGTTCATCAGCCCCGCCCGGCCACTGTGGCCGCAACTGCTAGTGATGGCGCTCACGACTGTGGCAGTCGACACTGTGGTGATGCACGGCTACGCGTTTGCCGCGAGCCGCTTGCAAAAGCTCTTCAGGAATGCACGTGCGGTGCGGCTGCAAAACCGGCTGTTCGGCGGCATGCTGATGGCAGTAGGTGCGGGCCTGTTTTTCGTGAAACGCAGCCACGCTGCGGTGCATTAAGCGCATGACGCTATCAAAAAGATAGCTGCTCGCGCATATCCCTAAAGGGCTGGAGCCCTAAAATCCTCAAAATAGCAGCGCATGCCCTCAAGTCGGCCGGGGCCCAGCTTGCGCCGACACAATACCTGCCAGCTTGCGCAGGGCGCTGTCGGTCTCGCTGGAAAACGGTGAACCGCAACTGATGCGCAGGAAGTGGTCAAAGCGGTTCGAGTTGGAAAACATGGAACCGGGCGCCACCCGTATGCCCTGCCGGATGGCGGTGTCAAACACCGCCTGCGCGGACGTGCCTGCCGGCAGCTCCACCCACAGCATCATGCTGCCATGGGGCACTTGCAGCCGGGTTCCGGCGGGAAAGTGCGCGGCAATCGCTTCGGCCATCTGCTCGCGCTGCACGTTGAGCATGCGGCGCAGCCGGGCCAGGTGGCGGTCGTAGGCGCTGGAGGCCATGAACTCGGCCACGGCCAGCTGGCCCAGCATGTCGTTGGCGCGGCTTTGCGCATACTTGAGCATCTTGATGCGCGCCTGCCAACGCCCGCCGGCCACCCAGCCCAGGCGCAGCCCCGGCGACAGGGTCTTGCGCAGCGACGCGCAGTAAATCACCGAGCCGCTGCGGTCCCAGGCCTTGGCTGCCTTCAGCGGAATGTCGTCAGGCCCCAATGCGCCGTAGGTGTCGTCTTCAATCAATGCCACCTGCTGGCGCTCGCACAGCGCGACCAGCTTTTCCTTTTCGCTGTCAGGCATGACGCTGCCGAGCGGATTGTGGAAATTAGGGATCACCACCACGGCGCGTATGCGGTCGTGTGTCTGGAAGGCCAAATCCAGTGCCTCCACGGAAATCCCCAGCTTCGGGCTGGTGGGAATCTCCAGCGCGCGCAGGCCCAGGCTTTCGAGGATCTGCAGCAGGCCGTGGTAGGTGGGCGACTCGACGGCGACGGTGTCGCCCGGCCGCGCCACCGCGCGCAGGGCCACGTTCAGCGATTCAATGCAGCCGTGCGTGACCAGGATGTCTTCCGCTGACAGCCGCATGCCGGCCTCCAGCGCCCGCTTGGCCAGCACGGCATTGAGCGGTGAATCGTTGAGAAAGTCGGGCGGGTTCACCAGCAGCTGCGGGTGCTTGCGCAACGCACGCGTGGCGGCGTTTTTCAGGGCCTCGGCGGGGTACATCTCGGGCGAACCATAGGTGCCTGCCAGGTTGGTGACCAGCGGGTAAACATCGCATTTGGCGACGAAATCGGACACCCGGTCGTGGATGCCGACGTACTGTGCCGGGTCCAGCCTGTGGCCGCATTCCGGCTCGCTGGGCGGCTGGATATCCATCCGGCGACGCTTGAGCACAAAGTAGCCCGAACGCGGCCGCGCCTCCAGCAGGCCTTCGTCTTCCAGCGTGTGGCAGGCCTCCACCGCCGTCGACAGGCTGACCTGGTGCAGCCGCGTCAACGCCCTGACGGACGGCATACGCTGCCCGGGCGACAAAACGCCGGACTGGATCGCCTGGCGGTAATGGCTGGAGAGCTGTAGATAGAGCGGTTGCGACAGGGATGGCGAGGGTTGCATGTCCATAAACCGAATGATCCGTGAAGGGGAAGCGGGGACACAGCCACAGATGGGGCGAAATCAGACCATAACAGATGAATAAATAGCCATCTGTACCGATACAGAAAGGACTTGTTTGGCTCTGTCGGGATAGTGTCGGTCTCTTTAACCTTGGTGTCTCCTTCCCCCGTTTTTCCAGTTCACCCACCCATGAATGGAGCCGCCATGAAAGAGCAATTCGCCCCTCGCCACCTTCACCTGGACGCCGGTGAGTCCCTGTTTTTTCACACCCAAGCGGGCAGTGCCCTGATCAGCACCTCGGGCACGCTGCTGGTGACCGCCACCCCGCGCTGGCTTGCCGAGCAGGTCTTTCGCGACAGCATGCCGCTGGAGGCGGGACAGTCGCATACCGTCACCCAGACTGGATGGATCACGGTGACCGCCCAGCACGGGGGCGCGGCATGCGTGCTGAACCAAGCCCCGGCAAAAGCCCCGGGCCAGACGGGAAGCGTGCTTTTAAGGTACTTTTCAGGAGTCGTGAAGGCCGTGCGCAGCTGGTTGCATGGCGCCGAGGCGGCATAGCCGCCGCCGGAAATAAATCGCCTCATCATTTTTTAATTGATCTCACCATGACCACTTCCGCCTGGCTGCTCTTCATCACCATCTCACTTGTCACCGCGCTCAGCCCCGGGCCGGGCATTTTGCTGGCGGTTTCCAACGCCGTGGCCTGGGGGCCGCGCAAGACGCTGTGGAGTTCAACCGGCAATGTGCTCGGCGTGTTCGCCGTTTCTACCGCGGCCATGGCGGGCCTGGGCACCTTGCTGCACACCTCGGCCTGGCTGTTCGCTGTGCTCAAGGCCGTGGGCGCCGTCTACCTCATGTACCTGGGCTGGCGGCAGTGGACCAGCAAGACCTCCATGTTCGACACGCCCTTGCCGGCCGGGACATCCTCCGGAAAGAGCAATGCCGCACTGTTCCGGCAAGGCCTGCTGGTGGCGGTGACCAACCCCAAAAGCATCCTGTTCTTCACCGCGCTGTTCCCCCAGTTCATTCATCCGGAGGCGCCGATGCTGCCGCAATTTTTCGCACTGACCAGCGCCTTCGCTGCGTGCGTGCTGGTCTCCCACTTCACCTATGTGCTGTTGGCCAAACACACCCACCAATGGTTTGGCACGCCCCGCCGGGCCCGCATTTTCAACCGTCTCTGTGGCGGTGCGTTTGGCCTGCTGGGTCTGAGCCTGCTACGGCTCAAGAGCCCTGCCTGAAACACCCGCATTACGCTCCATCCAACTACATAAAGAGGAATTCCTGCCCATGGAAGATTCACGCGACACCCGGTTCGCCGCAGTGCAGGCCGAACTCGGCTACAGCTTTGACGGTGAGATCAAGATAGGCGGCAATTACGTGCCTGTCGTGCAGCACGGCGACCAGGTCTTTGTCAGCGGGCAGATTCCGCGCGTTGGCAATACCGTGGTCGTGACCGGCCGCGTAGGCTCGGAAACGTCTGTTCTGCAGGCCCAGCTGGCGGCAAAAATCTGCGCCATGCGCGCGCTGGCGCTGCTGCGGCAAAGCCTCGGCAGCCTGGACCGCGTGAAGCACATTCTGCGCATCACGGTGTTTGTGCAGTCGGCGCAGGATTTCACCCAGCAAAGCGAAGTCGCCGATGCCGCATCTGAAGTGCTGTATGCCGTGCTGGGCCCTGCCGGGGCCCACACCCGTACGTCGGTGGGCGTTGTTCAGCTGCCCAAGAGTGCGTCGGTCGAGATCGATCTCATTGCGGTGGCCGGCTAGGCCTGCCTGCGTTCAGCCACCGGGCAGCAGGCGTATGAGCTTGCCGTTGTTGCTGTCGGTCAGCACGTAAAGCAGCCCGTCCGGCCCCTGGCGCACATCGCGAATGCGATCACCGGCTTCAGACAGCAGCTTGCTTTCGCGCACCACCTTGCCGGAGAACGGCGACGCCAGTTCGATCCGGTCCAGGTAGCCGAACTTGAGCGAACCCACAAACAGGTTGCCGCGCCAGGACTTGCCGTAACGCTCACTGGTCAGGAACGCCATGCCGGAAGGCGCGATGGACGGCACCCAGTAATGCAGCGGCTGTTGCATGCCGGCCTTTTCGGTCAGGCCTTCGCCGATTTTTCCGCCGCCGTAGTTTTCGCCGTAGGTAATGACGGGCCAGCCGTAGTTGGCCCCGGCCCTGGGAAGGTTGATTTCGTCGCCGCCCTGCGGCCCATGCTCATGCATCCAGAAGGTGCCGTCGGGCCCCAGCGTCGCGCCCTGGGCGTTGCGGTGGCCGTAGCTCCAGATTTCAGGCAAGGCCCCCGCTTTGCCGACAAAAGGGTTGTCTTGGGGAACCGAGCCGTCCTTGTTGATGCGGACAATCTTGCCGTGGTGGTTGTCCAGCTTCTGGGCGTCGTCCTTGCGGCTGAAGCGCTCACCCAGCGTGAGAAAGAGCTTGCCATCGGGCGCGCCGTTCGATGCTGCGCGGCTTTCCACGATGCGGCAGCCGAAATGCGCCGTGCTGGCCACCTTGGGCTTCTGGCTGAAGATGATCTTGACGTTCTCCAGCCGGGTGTCGTCAGCACTCAAGCTGGCGCGTGCCAGCGCCGTGCTGTTGCCGTTACCGGTGGCAGCCGGCTCGGAAAAGCAGAAATACAGCGTTCGATTACGGGCAAAGTCGCTGTCGACCAGCACGTCCAGCAAGCCACCCTGCCCGCCGGCGGCAATCTCTGGCAGGCCCGCCACCGGCGCGCCCAGCTTGCCGCCCGGCCCAACGACTCGCAGGCGGCCGGGGCGCTCCGTGACCAGAAAACGCTCGCCCGGCAAAAAAGCCACGCCCCAGGGGTTCTCCAGGCCCGCCGCCACGGTTTCAGGACGAACACTCTGAGCCTGGGCGGGTTGAAACAGCGTGCTGGCCGCTATTAAAGATATAGCAGCTTGCGCCCGTTGGTATTGGTTTAAAGCCATATTTCACCCTAAAAAAAGCCCCCGAAAGCACATTGATCGGCCCATTCACGCCCATTTGACCGGGAAAACCGCCTTTTGATCATGTCCAAGCGGGGGCCAAGGCGGTGTAAAACATGGCATACAGGGGTAATAAATCGGGTAATCCCCTACAAATTCGTTACAAATCAATGGCTTGTCAACGTTATCAAGAAACAACATGAGTTGACGTAGGACTAATCCGTCAAGTATGCTTGGCGCCATGCGAATGATTGCCCCTGCCCTCGTCATAGCCTCTGCCGCCCTGCTGGCAGCCGGCGCACATGCGGCACCCGGCAATTCAGGCGGCGACAACGACATGGACAAACTGCTCGCCGACAAGGGCCTGCTGACCCAGATTGACAACGTCCGCCACAGTGTCACCAACAAGGCGTCCGAGCTGGTCGTCAACGCCATGGGCTTCCTGGGCGTGCCCTACAAGCGCGGCGGCAACACCGTTGAAACCGGGTTTGACTGCAGCGGTTTTGTACGCGCCATTTACGAACAAAGCGTCGGGCTGCTGCTGCCCCGCCGCGCCGAGCAACAAGCCGCCGCCACCCAGCGCATCGACAAAACCGAATTGCAACCTGGCGACCTGGTGTTTTTCAACACCATGAAGCGCGCTTTCAGCCATGTCGGCATTTATGTCGGCGACGGCAAGTTCATCCACTCGCCCAAGCCCGGCGCTGAAGTGCGCGTCGAAAGCATGGGCGTGAGCTACTGGCAGCGCCGCTTTGACGGCGCCCGCCGCGTGCAGCCGTCCAATGGGGTGGCACAAGAGGCCACACCCCGCGCGGCCGTATTGCCCGCCCGCCCGCAGCAGCCGCAAGCCACCGCGCCGGACAAGCCATCCGTTCAGGCGGCAGCCCCGCAGATGTCGGCTGCGCGGCAGGCTGAGCTGCTGATGCAGCAGGACCAATACCGGAATTAAATCGAAATCAAGGGTGCAGGCGTCGCATCGGCGCCAATCTTCGGGTCAAGCTCAGGCCCTGCACCCAGCCCGGCAATTCACCGGCCAATCCTCATTCCTTCTCTTTTCCATTGCCTGGTGACATGTCCAGCTCCACGGCCTGGCCGTTGTCGATGGCATCGCCTGCTTTGGCAGGGGTGCTCGAAACCAGAGAAGTCGTACCTTCACCGGCCAGCGCCAGTTGAAGCGTCGGCGTAGCTGCCCCTGCACTGTCAGCCCCGGCCCCGGCGTTGTCAGCCACGTTATTGCCGGCCGGAATCACGCGGTTATTTTCCGCATTGGATGAAAGTTGCTGGTTGCCCTGCGGCTTGCCGTTGACATTAACGAGGCCGCTGCCCGAATTGGTCACCTGCCCGAAGCTGCCGCTAACGCTGCCTTTTGGCGAATCAATGCTCACCTGGGCGGATGTGCCGGAAATTTGCACCTCGGTGACGGCCTCCACGGCCATGATGGGCGCGACCACGTTGGCCACCACGGTGTCGCCAGCCAGCGATGCCGAGTTGCTGGCAGTGACCACGACATTCACGTCGCCCTGCGCCTGCACCACCACATTGTTACCGGAGATGTTGCCGCTGACGTTGCCGGTGCTGCTGCTGATCTGCACATTGCCCTGGCTGGTGGTGGTGCCGCTTACGTCGCCCTGAGCCTGCACCACCACGTTGTTGCCGGTGATGTTGCCGCTGATGTCGCCGGTACTGCTGCTGATCTGCACATTGCCCTGGCTGGTGGTGGTGCCGCTTACGTCGCCTACGGCGGCCACCGCCACTTCGCTGGCGGTGACGTTGGCCGAAACGTCGCCGCCGCTGGTGACCTGGACGGCACCCAGGCTGATGGTGGAGCCGCTCACGTCGCCGCCGGCGTTCAGGGTGTTGGACTGTGCAGCGTCCTGCCCGCGCAGCGTGTGGTTGCTCAGGGCAACATTGCCGAGTGCGTCAATGCCGTAGCCTTTCACCCACAAGGTGCTGTCCAGGCTGAAGTCACTGGCCACAACCTCAAACCGGCCGAGCGCGTTGGTTTCCGTGCCGCCCGTCACCATGTGCACATTGCCGCGGGTGCTGCCCGAGCCTGCGACGAGCCGCAGCGCGCGGGCTGCGCTGCCGGCGTTTTGCACATCGCCGTTGAGCGTAATGTTGGCGCCCAGGGTTGCCAGCGTTGTGTCGCCCAGCAGGTTCACCGGGGCATTGAACAGGATGCCACCCGCACCGTCAACCGTGACGTTGCCACTGATGCCGGAGCCGCCCGCGCCGGCATTGAGCGTCAGGCCGTGCAGGGTCGAGCCGCCGAAGTACAGGTTGTAGGGGTTGTTTACCACCACGTCCTCGGCGTAGGTACCGGCGCCTACGCGGATATTGGCACCGGTTGCCGCATTGCCCATGGCCGTCCCGATGGATAGCGCCTGTGTCCCGCCGCCCAGCAGATTGCCGATGCCCACCTGGAAGTCCTGTGTGGCCTGCGCGCCGTTCCAGCCCTGAACGTAGCTGGAGCCCGCGTTACCCAGATTGACGGCATAGTCCAGGGCGTTTTGCTGCGAGGCCTGCAGCCAGGTGTACTGGTAGCTGTTGTCTGCTGTACCGGCATTGCGTACGGCAAAGTCAAAGCCCGCGATGCTGAGTGCGCCAAAGTTGCGGCTCGCTGATTCATCCTGCATGTACACCGGATTGCGTTCGGTAAAACTGTTGCTGTTCGCCACCGTGATGTTGTTCACCTGCTGGTTGTAATGACGGTTGGCCTGGTAAAGCGCCAGGCCGCCCCAGGCGTTGTTGCGGGTGGTCGAATTGCTGACGGTGACGTTGGCGCTGTCGGTCAGCTGTATGCCGGCGCCCTGCGTCGTGCCGGTGTTGTTGCCCACCGGCGCACCGTCGGCCGTCACACGGTCTATCAGCGCGCCGTCAACGCCATTGAGGTCCAGCTCGGCCCGGCCCGCGCCGCGGCTGGTGACATTGCTGATGGAGAAGTTGCGCAGCCGCGCTGATGCGTCTCCGACGGGCGCTACCTTGATGCCGTAGGACCCGGCTACGTTGGCACTCGGGCCGTAGAGCGTGAAGTCCTTGAGTGACACGTTGTCGGCGGTCACGTTGATGCCGTAACCACTGACGTCGTGTGCGTCAATCACGGTCGATCCCTGGCCCGAACCGGCCAGCGTGACGCTACGGTCGACCACCAGCGTGGAGGGCTGCACATAAGTGCCGCCGCCCACATTGACCGTGCCGCCGGCAACCACGGCATTGACGCCTCTCTGGATGCTGCCGCTGGCCTGCGTGACGTAGACATTGCCGTCCGTCCAGGTCACCAGGCCTCGCCCGGTGGTATCGAGTGCATGGGTCACGCGGTCTTCGATGGCAAAACCGTCGGCCGCACCGTCGAAGACGGCGCCGCGAGCATCAACCGCAACAGCGTCCACCGAGATGTCCTGCCCGTTGTTCTTGAACTGGGTGCCGCCGCCGATGGCGACCGTGGGCTGGCCGCCATGGCCATTGCTCATGGTTTCAAAGCGTATGCCTGTCCGGCTGGAACCCTCGATGCTGCCGCCGGAGATGTTGACGCTTTGCAAGCTGGCCGGTGCGGCCATGTAGTCGGCGCTGTCACCGGCGATGCCGCGTGTTTTGATGACCACCGCCGCAGCCGTCGGATCACCCGAACTCGCGCCAGAATTTTTGACCGTCACGTTGTCAAAATTGATCGCATTGAAGTTGTCGTATTTCAGGTTGATGTCGATGCCGGCGCCATAACGTTTATGCAGCGATGAAGATGCAGGCGCCCCATAGTTGCCGGCATTCAAGACGGTGACGTTCCTGAGAGTCAGGTTGTTCGCGGTTTCAAGATAAAAGCCCTTGAAGCTGGGGCCGTCCACCGTGACGTTCTCAAACAATGCATTCTCAAAAGAGCCCGTGGCCACCGGAGCGCCACCGACCATCTGGTAACCGTTGTAGGTCTGCACACCGATCTGTCCGCCGGTGATGGTGCTGTTGAGCATGCGGAAGTTGTCGGCCCGGGTCGTGGTGCCGTTGCGCATGCCGAAGGTGTTGTTGTTGAAAGCCACGCGATTGACGGTCACGTCGTTGGATGTACCGTTGATGCGCAAGCCGTACAGGTAGTCGGCAATCGACAGGTCGGAGAGCGTCACGTTGGAAGCATTGTTGATAGTGACCGCGTCGCCGGTGCCAGCCGAGGCGGACTGCAGCACCGTCTGCCCCACCCCCGCGCCGTCCAGCGTCAGCGACTTGGTGATGCTGACGCTGCCGCTGTAGCTACCGGCCGCCACGTTCACCGTGCCGCCCGTGACCACGGCATCCACGCCGCCCTGGATGCTTCCCAGCGGGGTGAGTACGCTGCCCTGTGCGCCCGAAGAGCCCGTGGTAGCCACCGTCACGTGCGTGCGGTTGGACGAGGTGTACGCCTGGTCCTGCACGGACCAGCCGCCATTGGCCGCGCTCAGGTCCAGCAGAGATTGCTGCTGTGACAGGGTAGGAGCGGCAGCGATGGGCGTGCTGTTGGAGACAGGGTTGGGATTCGATCCAACCATGTGCCCGTTCAGGTGCAGGTTCAGGCCCCACTCGTTGCCCACCGGGCCCTGGCTGTTGCCGGCCATGCCAATGCCGCTGCCGTCGGTGTACTGCACAGAGATGGCGCTCTTGGTATTTTCAATCCGGTTGCCTGTCACACTGCCCGTGTTGCGCCCGTCGATCAGGATGCCGTTGCGCACATCATGGATGTTGTTGTTGCTGATCGTGAAACCGGTGACGCCATTGGCCACGGCAATGCCGCGGCTGATGTTGGAACCCCACGCATAACTTGTGTAGGGCTGGTTAACCGGCCCGGCGATCTCCATCCCGGTCACCGTCACATTGTTGGCGGTAATGCTGATGCCGTTGACCTGCCCGGCATCGGGCACCACGATTTTTGCGCCATCCAGGCCTGTCAGTGTCAGGTTGGCCTTGTTCAGGGTGACCTGCTCGGCATAAGCGCCTCCGTGAACATCTACAGAGCCCCCCGCTCCTGGTGTGCCGGTCTTTGAAATGTTGACGGCGTCCTGGATACGTGCCCCGCTGTACACATCGACCTGGCCTGCATTGCCGCTGACCTGGGTTGCGTCCAGTGCCGACTTCAGCACCACCGTATGGCCGTTGACAACGATGGCATTGCTGGCTTGCTGAATGCCCTCCAGGTTGATGACGCCGGACAGCAGATTGGCGGCATCGCCCACGCCCAGCAAGAGGGTCGCGCCGTTCAGGCTGGCATGGTTCATATTGGACACGCTCAAACCCGTTGCACCGCCCGGTATGGCGAACTCATACAGCCCGCTGTTGAGCGACACCGTGGTGACCGTGGCGGCGGTCGATCCGGCCAGGGCAATCGTGCCGCCGGTGGCGGTGATGCTGCCGTGGTTGGTGACCGACGGCGCGACCAAAGCCACCAGGCCGGCATTTTGCGCGGTGATGCTGCCATGGTTGGTGATACTGCCGACGGCCCCGGTGATCTGTGCGCCGCCGGTGTTGATGAAGTTGTTGACGTCAATGTTGCCCGTGGTGGCAATGAGCGAGCCCACATTGATCACGGCGTTTTGCCCGAACATCACACCATTGGGGTTCATCAGCATCACTGTTCCGTTGGCCGAAAGGCTGCCCAGTATTTGGGAAGGGCTGGCGTCGCCTGTCACGCGGTTCAGCATGGCCGAGCTTGCGTTGGGCTGGTTGATCTGCACCATCTTTCCGGGGTTGATGTCGAACGAGCCCCAGTTAACCACGGCGCGGTCGGTTCCCTGGTTGATGGTGAGCTGGTTGCCCGACACCGAGCCTGAGGCCGTGCCGGAAAACACCGTGCCGTTCTGGGGAAGGCCTGCGCCACCGGCGATGTCAACCGGCCAGCCTGGCGGCGAGAACAGCATGGCGACCGCCGCCGGAAGGGCTTTCAGCGCAAAAGATCGCCGGCGCCGGACGGCAGGAAAAATACGCGGGGGGTTCAGCTTAGCGTTCATGGATCACCTCTTGAGGCAAAGAAAAGTCATTGAACAAATCATCAAAAGCGCACCAGCAGCGTGCCCAGTAGCCGGGGGTCTTTTCCGTGGGGCTGATAACTCGCGATGGGTTTGGTCAGGGGCCAGGCGATCTCGACCGCAGCCACCACGTTCCTTGGAAGGAAGAGGCGAGTCCCCAGCCCTGCCGATGCCAGGCTCTGGCTGTTGGGCATGCCCACACAAGTACAGCCCACCGTCCAGACCTTGCCGATGTCATAAAAGGCAAAGAGCTGCCATGACCTGAAGCCCGCGAAGTCCGAGGAACCGGAATAACGAGGTTCGGCGCGAAACGCCAGCCCGCGCTCGCCCACCAGTTCAGCAGGCTCGTAGGCCCGCCCAAACCGCCGGCCGCCCACCGCATACTGCTCGGACGAAAGCAGGGGGGTGTTGGCCCACTGCCCGCTCAGGCCCAGCGTAAGTGCAAGGTTCGAAGCAAGGGGCTGGGTACGCTCGTAATCGAAGGTAAGTTTGTTGAACACCCCTTTGGCCCCTGCCCGGCTTTTGAGCGGATCGGATTCCCGGGTGCCACCCAGTCCCTGGCTGAAATCCACATCCAGCGAGTTCTGCCCGCCCAGGCGGTCAAGCACCCGCCACCCAAGCCCCAGGCGCAGCACACGGAGATGGTCTTCAATCACCCGGGTGCCCAGCACGTCGGTTTGCACGTCGGTGTGCTCATACGTTGCCCGTGCAGTCACGCTCTCATTGCGGGTTCGAAGCAGCGGATACGCAGCAGAGACCGTCATCGTGTCCGCGTTGCCACGCATATCAAACGGCGTCAGGATGTCGCCTGGACGTGTGCGAGCCCTGGACACGGCAGCGGACAGTTTGAGACCCTCTGTCGTGACTACCTGGCTATAGGAAATTTGTGCATAGGCCAGCTCGGAGTTGCCGCTGCTCATGCCCCGAAAGCGCCACTGGTCGTTGACGCCCAGCAACTGGTTGATGTTCACTTCCACGCCGATCTCGGCGGGGCCGAGGTATTTCGACCCATAGTTGTCGGCGGCAGCGAAGCCCTCGACTTTCTTCACGCTGGCGATCAGTGTGAGGTCAGCCGCACCCGGCGCATGCGCAGGGGCCAGCACGCTGCGCAACTCGACACCCGGAAAATCATTGGCGATCAGGAGGTAGCGCTCAAGCACGGGGCCCTGAATGGGCCGCGACGCCCTGATCTTCTCGCCGATGGCTGCGAGCTGCTCCTTCACATGGGCACTGACATCGTCCCCTGCCTGAATGTTCACCTTGTCGATGTAGCCCTCAACCACACGCAGGGTGAGCGTACCGTCGGCGAGAGACTGCGGCGGCACCACCACCAATGACAGGATGTAGCCTGCGTTACGGTACATCGCGGTGAGCGAAGACGCGAGTTGCAGAATCTCGCTGCCGGTAATCTCCCGTCCGGTATAGCTGTCCGCATTCGCCTGAAGAATGCCACCGGGCAGCACGGTACTGCTTTCAATATCAATGCGCCTGAGCGTGACCTTAATGGCCCTGAGTGATTCAGGCAAAGGCCCTGTTGGCTCGGTCCTGATTTCCGGAGGTGCCGCTGAGGCGCCGGGCTCAGGCTGGAAATCAAAGCGCTCGCGAACCCGGCCGGGGTCAATGGTGGATGGCGCCTGCTGCGCCAGCGCAGTTGTCGCAATGACCATGAGCACAGAAAAAGCACCAGTCCACATCCTGTGCACGCCCACATGATCGATACGCTTCATCGCCAGCCCCGTTGAAAATCAAGGTTTCCGAAGTGCCTGCAGGTGTTGTGATTCGACACTTGCGGGCTGTATTTTTTGTGAACTAATTCACGGTAACCAATTGTGAAACCTGATACAAGGGAGAAAAAGTGATTAATTACCAACAGTCTTATGTAATGATTTCGCCCCAATTTTTTCAAAAAGGGCTTTTCTGCACACATTACGCGGCCCTATTGGTTACATTTAGAGCCAGAAAGACATACATTCAGTTACCTTTGACTTACTGAAAATCTTTCTTGCCGGTGAAGAATTCCCCAGGAAATCCAGGTACGTTGTGTAAAGTTTTGCCGCAGGTCCCCGATACCGCGCACGGATGGCATTGCCGGAACGACAAGCGCCGCCATTCGGACCGTCGAACGGCGATGACAACAGATCACAGCGGCAATGACTCCTGGGTCTATTTGCGGATCGCCAACGCCTGCTTGGCCCTGGCCACCTTGGCGCCTTGCGCTATAAGCTGAAGAGCAACACAAAGAAGCCGCAGGAAGACGCGTTGAAAATCCACATCTACACCGACATCGACACCTTGTTTGGCAACGCTTCGCGCTTGTGGATGGACGTTTTGGTGAAGGCAGGCCATGACGTGGAGTTCATTGACCTGGGCACCAGCACCGACGCGCCGTTGCCCGATGTCGGCCACTGCGACGTCAACCTGCTGATTGCCGGAATTTATGCACTGCCCCGTTTTTCCGTGCAGGGCCTGCCGCGCAACGGCAAGCACGTGCTGTGGATGTTTGATCCATTGACAAAGAATGCACTGGCTACCGTACATCGGTACAAGACCGATCTTTTCGACGCCATCGCACCCGGCTTGCACGCTGTGCTGGCGATGGATTCCTCCATAGCACGCTACCTCGCACAGCATTTCCCGGCACTTGCCACTTGCCAGCTGCCCTATATGGTGGCCGGCAAACATGTGCGAACGCCCCTTCCTGAAGCGCAGAGAACCCGCGACATCATCATGCTGGGCGGCGACACGCCCCGGCGGCGGGATGCCGAGCAATACTTCGCCGGCACGGCGCCCACCCTGAAGGCCGAATTCGTCTGGAGCGGCCTGTGGGGCGCCGCGCGCGACGCCTGCCGCGCCGGTGCGCGCATCAACCTGAACATCCATGCCGATCCGGAACACACGTACTTCGACCAGTTCCGGACATTCGAAAGCTGGGCGGCCGGCACGGCCGTCGTTTCCGACATCTTTGAAGGCGCTGAAGATTTCGGCATCGAGCCAGGCGTTCATCTGGTCATGGCAGACCTCAAGGACATGCCCCTGGCATGCGCCGACCTGCTGGCAGACGTACCCCGCCGCCAGGCCATGGTGCAGGCGTCGCAGCAACTGCTGCGTGAACGGTTTTCTTCCGCAGCCTGGCAAAGCCGCATGCTCGCCATGCTTGAAAACGTTGCCTGAGCATGGCGGAGATCTCGCGGCAGGAACTGCTCGCGCTGCGGCAGGCCAGCCAGCGCCTTGTTGCAACCGCCCCGCCTGGGGCCTCAAATTTCAAACGAACCGATCAGGCCGTGCAGTGGTTTGGCGCCGTGCAGGCACAGGAATATGCCCACGCCCGATGGGCAGTTGGCTCGCGCTTCACAACCGCTGCGGCCATCACCGACGCGTCGATTGAACAGGCACTGGCTCAACGCAAGGTGGTCCGCAGCTGGGTCCTGCGCGGCACGCTGCACCTGGTGGCGGCCGCCGACCTGCGCTGGCTGGTGGCCCTGGCCGCGCCGGCTTTGCTGACCCGCACCGCGGCAGCCTACCGTGAGGTCCAGCTGGATGAGGCAGCCTTCCGCAAAATCCTTCCGGCCATCCGGCGGTGCCTGGAAGGTGGCCAGCAGCTCACACGCCTGGAACTTTTTGCTGCACTCGCGCAGCATCGCGTCAACACTGAAGGCCATCGCGGAGGGCGCATCCTGTACCGCGCGGCCCAGGTCGGGCTGATTTGCCTGGGCGATCCGCGCGGCAAGCAGGCCACCTACACACTGCTCGATGAATGGCTGCCTCCCGGACCCGAAGCCGGCAAGGAGCTGCTTCGCGAGGACGCACTCAAACAACTGGCGCAGCGCTACTTCGCCAGCCATGGCCCCGCCACGCTGGCCGATTTTTCCTGGTGGTCAGGGCTGGCCGCCGGCGAAGTCAGGGCGGCGCTGGAGATGGCCGAAACCGGCCTGGCACAGGCACTGTTTGACGGGAACACCGTGTGGTGGTCCAAACGCACGCCTTTACCGCCGGCTGGCAAGCCCGCGCTTGAATTACTCGCCGGCTTCGACGAATACGTGCTGGGCTATACGGACCGCAAAGCCATCATCGACAGCGAACACGCCGGCAAGCTCATGACGCCCAATGGCCTGTTTCGCCCGGCGCTGCTGGTCGGCGGGCGCGTGGCCGGCACCTGGCAGGCAGAAATAAAAAAAGGCGCTGTCAGCATCAGCACCGCATCTTTCGCCCCACTGCCGCGCGGCAGCGTTGGCGCACTGCGGCTTGCCGCTCAACGCTACGCGGCTTTCACCGGCCTGCCGCTGGCAGAAGTTCGCTGACGAAAAGCGCCGGTCTCACAAGGGTTTACCCGGCCGAACTTTATTGCCAGGCGCAAGTCAGCACATTACTCGGGTATAGCATTGCCGGGTGCATTTGACATGCACCAGCGCTACTATCCCCCAGTCATCCGGCCCATCCTTCCTTCAAATATTGAGGAGCGCATCCATGGCAAAACTGAACGTCAACGGTACCGTGCGTGAGTTTGAAGTGGAGGACGACACACCGCTGCTGTGGGTCATCCGCGAACAGCTTGGGCTCACCGGCACCAAATACGGCTGTGGCATCGCGGCCTGCGGCGCCTGCACCGTGCACATCGATGGCGTGCCTACACGCAGTTGCGTGCGGCCCGTCTCGACGGTGAGTGCGACCGAAAAAATCGTAACCATTGAAGGTTTGTCGCCGGACGGCTCGCACCCCATACAAAAGGCCTGGGTTGCGCTGGACGTTCCGCAATGCGGCTATTGCCAGTGCGGCATGGTGATGACGGCAGCAGCGCTGCTCAAGGCCAAACCGAACCCGACGGATACCGATATCAATGAGGCGATGACCAACATCTGCCGCTGCGGCACCTACAACCGCATCCGCGCCGCCATCAAGGTTGTTGCCGCAGGTGGTAATACAAAAAGCGCGGCGCTCGCCATTCAGCACACCGACGGGAGCACGACATGAGCGCCACCCCCCTGCCCTCCGCAAACTCTCTGCGTCTCTCGCGCCGACGCTTCCTGGCCTCGGGTGCCTCGGCCGGCCTCATCGTCGGTTTTCACATTCCGTTCGCCGGCACGGCGACTGCCCAGGGCGCAGCCTCGCCGGAGATCAACGCCTGGGTTGTGGTGCGCCCCGACGACACGGTGGTCATCCGCATCGCGCGCTCTGAAATGGGCCAGGGCAGCCTGACCGGGCTCGCGCAACTTGTAGCCGAAGAGCTGGAATGCAACTGGGCCAAAGTCACCACCGAATACCCGACACCCGGCCAGAACCTGGCGCGTAACCGGGCCTGGGGCAACTTCTCTACCGGCGGCAGCCGCGGCATCCGCGAATCGCACGACTATGTGCGCAAAGGCGGAGCCACCGCCCGCATGATGCTGGTGCAGGCCGCAGCCGATGAATGGAAGGTGCCGGCGGCCGAATGCACCGCGGCCAGCAGCGTGATCACCCACACGCCATCGGGCCGCAAAACCACCTACGGCAAAGTGGCGATTGCGGCAGCCAAAGTGGCGCCGCCCGCCGAGGTCAAGCTGAAGGACCCGAAAGACTGGAAGCTCGTGGGCAAGCGACTGGCGCGCCTGGACACAATGGACAAAGTCACCGGCAAGCAGGTGTACGGCGCAGACCTGAAACTGCCCGGCATGCTCAACGCGGCCATCAAGGACTGCCCGGTGTTCGGCGGCAAGGTCAAAAGCTTCAATGCCGCCGCAGTTGAGAAACGCCCCGGCGTGAAGAAGGTGCTGGCAGTCGGAGACAGTGCGGTGGCCGTCGTGGCCGACACCTGGTGGCGCGCCAAGACCGCACTCGACGCGCTGCCCATTGAATGGGACAACGGCCCCAACGCTTCAAATTCCAGTGCCGGCGTGGCCCAGATGCTCAAGGCCGGGCTGGACGCGCCCGACGCAGCCGTCGGCAATCAGAACGGCGACGCCAAAGCAGCGCTGGCCTCAGCGGCCAGGCGCATCGAAGCGGTGTATTCCTACCCACACCAGAACCACGCGACCATGGAGCCCATGAATGCGACGGCACGCTGGACGCCCGAGCGCTGCGAAGTCTGGACGCCCACGCAAAACGGTGAAGCGGCTCTGGCGGCCACCTCTGAAGCGGCAGGCCTGCCGGCCGGCAAATGCGAGGTCTACAAGATTCACCTGGGCGGCGGCTTCGGGCGGCGCGGCGCGGTGCACGACTGGGTACGCCAGGCGGTGGACATTGCCAAACAAATGCCGGGTGTGCCGGTCAAGCTGCTGTGGTCGCGCGAGGAAGACATGCTGCATGGGCGCTACCACCCGGTTACGCAGTGCAAGCTGCAGGCCGGGCTGGACGCGCAGGGCAACGTCACCGCGTTGCACATGCGCATTTCAGGCCAGTCCATCCTGGCCGGCGTGGCGCCGCAAAACGTGCGCAACGGACTCGACCCGGTGCAGTTTCAGGGCCTCAACGCACCGGGGCCTGAAGCCTCCATTGGCTACAGCTTCCCCAACCTGCTGATCGACCATGCAATGCGCAACCCCAGTGTGCCGCCCGGCTTCTGGCGCGGCGTGAACCTGAACCAGAACACGATTTACCTCGAATCGTTCATCGACGAAATCGCGGTTGCCACCAGGCAGGACCCGCTGGCCTTGCGGCGCAAGCTGATGACGAACCACCCCAAGCACCTGGCCGTGCTCAATGCCGTGGCCGAACGCGTCAAGTGGAACGTGCCCCCGCCCGACGTCGGCGGCCAGAAGGTCTACCGGGGCCTGGCACAAACCATGGGTTTCGGCAGCTACGTGGCGGCCTGCGCCGAGGTATCGGTGAGCAGCGACGGCGTGCTCAAGGTCCACCGCATCGTGGCCGCCACCGACCCGGGCTATGCGGTCAATCCGCAGCAGATCGAGGCGCAGGTCGAAGGCTCCTTTGCTTACGGCCTGTCAGCAGCGCTGTTCGGCGAATGCACACAAAAAGACGGACGCATGGAGCAGGACAACTTCAGCACCTACCCCGTCGTACAGATGCAGCACATGCCGGCGGTGGAAACCATCATTGTCGCCTCGGGCGGCTTCTGGGGCGGCGTCGGTGAACCGACGATCGCGGTCGCCGCGCCTGCAGTGCTCAACGCCGTGTTCGCGGCGACGGGTAAACGCATACGCGACCTGCCGCTGAAGAACCACGATCTCAAGAAGGCATGAACTGGCATGGCGCCATCGCCGGCGGGGTGATGATGCTGGCGCCCTGGACCAGCTTCGCGCAACAATCCGTCCCGGCGCTGCAGGTTGTTGGCGACGCGATACCCCAGGCACTGACGGTCACGCCCGGCGACCCGGCACGCGGCCGCGCCATCGTCGCGAGCCGCCAACACGGCCTGTGCCTGCTCTGCCACACCGGGCCCATTCCCGAAGAGCGCTTCCAGGGCAACCTGGCGCCCGACCTGGCGGGCGCGGGCGCACGTTGGAACGAAGGGCAGCTGCGCCTGCGCATTGCCGACGCGCAACGCCTGAACCCGGCCAGCATCATGCCCGCCTACTACCGCAACGACGGCCTCGTGCGCGTGGGTACGGCCTGGCAGGGCAAGCCCATCATGAACGCCCAGCAAATTGAAGACGTGGTGGCCTTTCTGCTCACACTGAAGTGAACTCATGACCACAGCAGGCCGTTTTATTTCTTTTAATCGGCGCCAGATTCTGGCGGGCGCGGCCAGCATGGGCCTGGGCGTCGTTTTGCGTCCCGCAGCGGCGCAGGCCGGTGAGCTGGCGGCAGCGGTGGCGGCCTATGCCCAAAGCGCTCCGGTACGAGCGGGCAAAGTCAAGCTTGACATAGCCGAGTTGGTCGACAACGGCAATGTGGTGCCCATCACCGTCACGGTGGACAGCCCCATGACGGCGGCCGACCACGTGAAAAGCATTGCCGTCTTCAACGAGAAAAACCCCCAGCGCGATGTGGCCCGCTTCACGCTAGGGCCTCGCTCCGGCAAGGCCAGCGTGACCACGCGCATCCGGCTCGCCACTTCGCAGCAGCTTGTGGCAGTGGCGCTGATGAGCGACGGCAGCTACTGGTCGCACACCGTCAATGTCATCGTGACCCTGGCGGCTTGTATTGAAGGCGATCCCTGATGGCACGCACACTCATCAATGCCCCAACTACCGCCAGACGCGGTGAAGTCATCGAGATACGCGCGACCATAGGCCACCCGATGGAAACCGGCTTTCGCGCCGGCGAGGACGGCAAGATCCTGCCGCGCAACATCATCAAGACCTTCAGCTGCCGCTACAACGGCGAACTGGTCTTCAGCGCCGAGCTGTTTTCGGCCGTCTCGGCCAATCCCTACCTCGCCTTCCATACCGTGGCCACCGAGAGCGGTACGCTGGTGCTTCGCTGGGAAGGCGACAACGGTTTTGCGCAGACTGAAAGCATCAACCTGGCCGTCACGGGATGACGCGCATCCCCGCGGGCCTTTTGTCTTTCCTGCTGGCATGCCATGCCGGCGCACAGACCGCGCCGCCAAAAGACCTTCGCCGTTCAGGCTTTGAGGACATGAGCGCATCCACCCAGGCCATGCAGAAAGACGATGCGCTGAATCCCGGCATGTTGTGGGTCAAGGACGGCGAAGCGCTGTGGAAACAGCCAACAGGTGCCAACGGAAAGGCGTGCATCAGCTGCCACACAACGCCGGACAGCATGCGCGGCGTGTCGGCGCGATACCCGGCGTTTGACATTCAACTCGGCCGGCCCATCACCTTGAGCCAGCGCATCAACCAGTGCCGCCAGCATCACCAGCAGGCCGCGCCACTTCGTCCGGAGAGCCAGGATCTGCTGAGCCTGGAAAGCTATGTGGCGCTGCAGTCGCGCGGCCTGCCAATATTACCGCCCGATGATGCCCGGCTGGAGCCTTTCCGCCAGCGTGGGCAGCAGCTTTTCGCGCAGCGCATGGGCCAGCTCAACCTGTCCTGCGCGCAGTGCCATGACGGTTTGGCCGGCAGGCGTCTGGCCAGCAGCCTGATTCCCGAGGCACATCCCACGGGCTACCCGGTGTACCGTCTCGAATGGCAGGCGCTGGGTTCGCTGCAGCGCCGCATCCGCGGCTGCATGAGCGGGGTGCGTGCCGAGCCGTTTGCCTATGGCGCGCAGGAGCTGGTGGAACTGGAGCTTTACCTGAATGCCCGTGCAAAAGGCATGGCAATGGAGACGCCGGGCGTGCGGCCGTGATTTGAGCGGCAGTACTGCGGATGCTATCAATTACATAGCGTATTGAGCAAATCCGGCGAGGGGCTGCTGCGCTTTTTACCATCTCAAAACCGGACCGTCCCGTTCGGGTCAGTGCCGGCTTTCCGTCACATGAGGCTTATCCCGTCACACGACCTGGGCCGGGAGGCACCTCCTGGTGCCAGCGTCGGGGCACAAAGAAAACCCGGCTCCAAAGCGCGAATGCCTGAACAGTCGAATTGGCACACAAGTTGCTGATCGCCAGATGTCATCAGCCGCTTCCCCGCTTCCCCGCTTTCAATCGTGTTGATGGTTGCCAATGCAGCCTTCAGCCCTTCAGGAGCATTCCATGAAACGTCGTCACGCCCTGGCCGCCGGCATCTCTGCCCTGACCGCTCCAGCATGGACAAGCGCCCAAAGCGCCTGGCCTTCGCGTGGGCCGATCAGACTGGTCGCGCAATTCCCACCAGGCGGTCTGGTTGATACCGTGTCACGCATGATGGCGCCACACCTGTCGCAGGCGCTGGGCCAGACCGTCCTGGTGGAAAACCGCGCGGGTGCGGGTGGCTTGATCGGCACCGACTACGTGTCCAAGCAGCCCGCCGACGGCTACACCCTGCTGGTCAGCCATGCGTCGGTGCACATCTATGCCACAGCCACCCGCAAAGTCATGCCCTTTGACCCGGTGAATGATTTTTCTCACATGGGCATGCTGGTCGAAGCGCCCATGGTGCTGCTGGTGCGTGCACAGTCGCCCTTCCAGACCCTGGAGCAATACCTGACGGCCGCCAGGACCCGGCCTGTGCGTTATGGCTCATCGGGCATCGGTTCTGCCAATCACCTGTTTGGCGAAATGCTCAAGATTGAAGGCAAGGCGCCCCAACACGACCACATCCCCTACCAAGGCAGCGCGCCGGCCATGCAAGACCTGCTGGGCGGGCAGATCGACAGCCTGCTCGATCCCATCACCACCAACGTGGCCCAACTCAAGGCGGGGTCCCTGCGCGCGCTGGCTGTCTCTACCCCGAGCCGCCTGCCAGCGCTTCCCAACATTCCGACCTTTGCCGAGCTCGGCTTTCCCAGGCTGACGGGTTCCCAGTGGCTGGGGCTGTCAGCGCCCAAAGGCCTGCCTGGGCCCATTCTTGCGCGGCTGACGGCACTGATCCCTGAAATTCTCGCCAAACCGGACATCGCAGCCAGACTGGAAGAAATCCAGACCCTGCCGCGCAGAATGCGGTGGTCGGCGCAGAGTTCGTTCAGTTGATCAATTCGCAGATCGACACCTGGCGCAGCGTGGCCAAGCTGGCCAACGTCGAGGTGATAACATGATTTTTCCGGCAACGACAGCCGCAGGAGCATCCTGATTGAGCAGCACTCACACCTTTTCCAGCGACACGGCAAGCGCTGCCGACGTGGTCAATGAGTTCCTCCGGCTCATCATGCTTCCTGACCCGGTGGCCGCCAGCCGGTTCACCGCACCCGGCATGAAGATTCTTTTCACCGGAGGCCGGGCCATGAGCGCCCCCGCTGAGTGCACCAAATTTAATGCATCGCGCTACAAATGGGTGAAAAAAAGGATTGAGCGCACCGAAACGGTTGCCGCTGGCTCAAACGGTGCCGTGCCCGACGAAGCGGTGGTCTACAGCCTGGGAACCCTGTACGGAGAATGGCCTGACGGAACGCCTTTCGAAGGCAACCGCTATGTGGACCGCTATGTCGTCAAAAGCGGGCTGATCACACACATGGACGTGTGGAACGACAGCGCCGAATGGCTGCTGGTGCGGGCAGGCCTGGCTGTGCTGTGATCAGCTGATGGCGGCAAGCTACAGCGGCGCCCTGCCGACGCACAATCGCTTTGACTACCAGGCGATCAACCAGCGCAAACCTTATCGCTGGCCCAACGGTGCTGGTCTGGCTGTCTACCTGGGTTTCAACATCGAGCACTTTGCCTTCGGCGAGGGCATGGGTGCCACCATCGGCCCGGCCAGCCCGCAGCCGGATGTCCTGAACTACAGCTGGCGCGAGTACGGAAACCGCGTGGGCAGCTGGCGCTGCCTCGAGCTGTTTGACAGCCTGGGCCTGCCGGCGGCCGCCCTGATCAACACCGCACTGTATGACCACTGCCCCGAGCTGGTGGCTGCCTGCGTAGCGCGCGGCGATGAACTGGTCGGCCATGGCCACACCAACGCCGAACGCCAGGCCGCCATGAGTGAAGCGGACGAAAGCAGCCTGCTGGTGCAGTGCCGCACACGCATGCAACAGGAGAGCGGCCAGTCCCCCGCCGGGTGGCTTTCACCGTGGATTTCGGAAAGCCTGCATACCCCTGACCTGCTCGCTGAAAGCGGCTATGGCTACACCCTGAACTGGTGCCACGACGACCAGCCGCTGCCAATGCGCACCCGCAGCGGAAAGGCTTTGTGGGCTGTGCCTTACCCGCAGGAACTCAATGACATCCCGATGATCATTGCGCGTCAGATGGACGGCAAAGACTTTGCGCAGCTGATCATCGATCAGCTTGATGAGATGCTGGAGCAATCGCAGGCCAGCGGTTCAGCACCACTGGTGATGGGCATTGCACTGCACCCCTACATCGTCGGCCAGCCTTACCGCCTGCGCCACCTGCGGCGCGCGCTTCAGCATGTCGCCTCCGCACGTGACCGGGGCCAGGTCTGGATGAGCACGCCGGGCGATATCTTCCGGCACGCCGTACAGATGGCCGCGTGAGCGGCCCCTGAAAGAGGCGCTCGTGTGCATGCCGGAGCGCGGGCAGAGGCTTTTGCTTATTACGCGCAGGAGCTGGTGGAGCTTGAGCTGAATGTCCGCGCGAAAGGCACAGCGCTGGAGTCGCCCGGTGTACGGCCTGAGGTTCACGCAAAGCGAGTTAGCTATTAAATTGATAGCAGTTTGCGCACTATTTACAGGCCTTTCACCCAACTCTCCCTTCAACATTTCGGGTATTCAATCCCTGCCGCAGCACTGCCCCGCATTTGCCGGGACCGCCGGACCGAAAGCTTCCGGCATGCAACCGTGGTTATCATCCGCATCGGGGTGGGGGTTCGACATAAAAAAAGGGGCAGGCGCCATGTTCTACTGGATTTACGACATACCCAACTGGATGCTGGCGCTGCTTTTTTGCGCCGTCTGCCTGGCCTACACGTGGGGTGGCCTGCTTCTGCTGCGGCCGCTGGTGCGCAAGTGGGTGGGCCCGCAGCCGGACGCCAATGAATTTGTCAGCTACTTTCTTTCGGCTTATGGGGTGTTCTATGGGCTGATGCTGGGCCTGATCGCGGTTGCCACCTACCAGAACTTCGCGGATGCAGAAAAAGCCGTGGGCAAGGAGGCCACCGCCATTGCGGCGCTGTACCGTGATCTGTCGAACTATCCGGAGCCTGCGCGCGCCACCCTGGAGGGCCAGATGAGGGACTACGTACGCTTTCTGATCGTCGAAGCCTGGCCCGAGCAGCGGCAAGGACGGCTGCATGCTGGCGGCACCACGCGCGTTTCAGACCTTCATCAAAAGCTGCTGTCATTTGCCCCTGCCAACCGGACCCAGGAAATCCTGCATGCCGAAACACTGCGGCAATTCAACAGCTTTCTGGAGGCCCGGTATGCGCGCCTGCAGAGCGTCAGCACCTCCCTCTCGGGTGTGCTGTGGTGGGTGGTATGTCTGGGTGCGGCGCTGAACTTTTCGCTGCTGTGGCTGTTTTCCATGGACCGGCTGGCGCTACACCTTGTGCTGTCGGGCATCCTGGCGACTTTTGTCGGCTTGATGCTGTTTTTCATCGCCGCGATGGATAACCCCTTCCGCGGCGAAGAGAGCGTTTCGCCGGACGCCCTGAAGCTGATTCAGGAACGGCTCATGCCGTCCCCGCGCTAGAGCCGCGCGCCGGCGGCAAATTCGTACAACTGCGGTGCGCCGCTTCCGCGGCCCTCGCAGCCGTCAGGTCGACCAGTTGATCTGCTCAAACAGGCGCATGAGTCTCGCCTGCCGCGCCAGGCTGAATTGCCCGACCCAACCGATCCGGCCCAGCAGGTGCGAGCGAAAGTCGGCAAGCCGGTTTTTATTTTGCGACGCCGGCCCGTGCAACACGCTTTGATGCAAACACGCTTTAAGCCGATCGAAATCATCACGCGGCACGTTCGGGTGAACGTTGACCACAACTCCGCTCACGCGCTGCCGCTGATGCCGCGGCAGGCAACGCGTCTTGTCCGGATGGAGGGTAAAGCCTTCATCGCGAACGATCTCTGCAACCCAGGCGTGCAAGGCGCGAAACTGCCGTCGCAGCGACTCGGGGCCTGAAAATACCAGGTCATCGGCGTAGCGCGTATAGCTCGCGCCGAACACCCAGGCCAATCCCTCAAGCCGCAAATCGAGATTGAAAGCGCAGAGGTTGGCCAGCGCCGGGGAGGTGGGCGCGCCTTGCGGCAAATGCGCGGAACCAAGGCGCTTGGCACCCATCCAGTCAAGCCCGCCATCGTCGCGCAGACGCTCGATCACCATCCCCGCCGTACGGTGTGTGCAGAGCGCGGTGAGACTTCGCGCCACACCTTCGGGGTAACCCAGCGTGCGCCAGACGGCATTGACCTGGGCTGCCCCTACGCTGCCAAAGAAATCCTGCAAGTCAAAACGGATGACCACGGCTTGCCCGACGTGAGCTGCCGCATGGGTTTTGACTGAGCGGCCGACGGTAAAGCCGTGCGCGGCTTCATGCACCGGCACCTGACTGAGCAGCGTATGCAGGATGTGACGTTGCACACGCTTGAGTTCTGCCTTGGGCGTCTCCAGCAAACGCAGGCCACCTGTCTGCTTGGGCTGCAGGCCGTAACGGTAATGCTCGACAACTGCCGGCGTCGCCGGGGCCAGCCAGCGCAGTTGCTCGCGGGAGAGCTGGAGCCAGCGCGCCAGATCGGCATCCGTAGGGATGTCGGGCAAGACGCAAGCTTCCAGCCCCAACGGCCGGGGGCGCATCACCGCCGGTCGCAGGATCAACCGGCGAATGCGCGGTGGCCTTTCCGGCTCGGGGTCATCCCGGTCATCATCCGGTTGCGAGGCTTGCGGCTCCCTGGAGTCATTGGGCTCCCCGTCTTCGTCTTCGTCGTCGCCCTCCTCCCGAAAGGCCAGATCAAAGGCATGCGATGCCTCCATCCGCCGTGCCAGCGAAGTGACGTCAAATTTTTGCCAGGTGATGGCCGACAACAGAGACAGCGGTTCAAGCAGTTCCCGAAGCCACGCGGGGCGTTGCCCGATGGCCGCGGCAGCCCTGGCCTGAAGAGCTCGCAAGGTGGTGCCGCCCGCCTTGTCCGCGTCGGCGAGCAGTGCGCGAGCCAGGCCGCGTGCAATCAAATGTCGGAAGCTGGCTTCGCGCATGGAATTGGGTTGACGCCGGCATCCCAACCAGCAGGTCATGCGTGAGCTGGGTGCGCAGAATGCGCAGTCCGCTCACGCGCCGAAATCGCAAAGTACAAAAAAACCATGGGGGTACCCCATGGCGCGGACAGGCAGCAACGAATCGCGTCCCGCTCGCAACACTTGGAATGCTGGCGTCGTCGAAATTCTAATGGCTTGCCCTTGACAACGAGTTGTTGTCCAGCGCTGTGAAGGCGCCAAAACAACAGGGAATGCTTTTGGTATACGTCTACACGGCCCGCGCATGTCAAAAAAAATGTCCACCAAGAGGGCGAACTTCGCTATCAATTCAATAGCTGCTTGCGCTTATCTGGAAAGGGCTAGAGGCACTTTTCCCTTGAAGATCGGTGATACGCCGCACCAACGCATGCAAGGCGTCAGCTACACGCAGGCCTTGGGTTGGGCAAGGCTCTCTCAGGACTGCGTTCAAACTCAACCCATAAAAAAAACCGCGCAACCCTTGCGGTGTCTGCGCGGCCGGCTACTGACTTTAGTAGCGCCTCTGGCAACTTTTCAGCGTTACTTTCGCGTTGGCGGCAAATCGGTGCAACTGCCGTGCGCCACTTCCGCCGCCATGCCGATACTTTCGCCCAGCGTTGGGTGCGGGTGTATGGTCTTGCCGATGTCGACGGCGTCCGCACCCATCTCGATGGCCAGTGCGATCTCGCCGATCATGTCGCCGGCATGCGTGCCGACAATGCCGCCGCCCAGGATCCTGCCGTGGCCATGCGCTTCGGGACTGTCGTCAAACAGCAGCTTGGTGAAGCCTTCGTCGCGGCCGTTGGCGATGGCGCGTCCGGACGCTGTCCAGGGGAACAGGCCCTTCTTGACCTTGATGCCTTCGGCCTTGGCCTGGTCTTCGGTGAGGCCGACCCATGCGACTTCGGGGTCGGTGTAAGCCACGCTGGGGATC
Organism: Polaromonas sp. P1_F6; assembly: GCF_056405695.1. Classification (NCBI taxonomy): domain Bacteria; kingdom Pseudomonadati; phylum Pseudomonadota; class Betaproteobacteria; order Burkholderiales; family Comamonadaceae; genus Polaromonas; species Polaromonas sp. P1_F6. Next base: position 918,622 of record NZ_JBFUBQ010000001.1, on the reverse strand, counting down.
ACGCGGGCGTTAAAGGCGGCGCTGGCCAGTTCCTTGTTGCCTTGCAGTTCACCCGCAATGACTTCGGCAGCCACATGCGCTTCGTGCACGGCCTTGTGCGCCAGCATGGGCTGGCCCACGATGTCGCCGATGGCGAAGATGTGCGGCACGTTGGTGCGCATCTGGATGTCGACCGGAATGAAGCCGCGGTCGGAGACTGTGATTCCGGCTTTTTCGGCAGCCAGCTTCTTGCCATTGGGTGTCCGGCCCACGGCTTGCAACACCAGGTCATAGGTCTGCGGGGCCGGGGCGCTGCCGCCAGCTTCCGCGGACTCAAACGTGACTTCGATGCCTGCCTTGGTTGCCTTGGCGCCCACCGTTTTGGTTTTGAGCATGATGTTGTCAAAACGCGGCGCGTTCATTTTTTGCCAGACCTTGACGAGGTCGCGGTCGGCACCCTGCATCAGGCCGTCCATCATTTCGACCACGTCCAGGCGTGCGCCCAGTGTGGAATACACCGTGCCCATCTCGAGGCCGATGATGCCGCCGCCCAGGATCAGCATGCGCTTTGGCACCTCTTTGAGTGCCAGCGCGCCGGTGCTGTCCACCACGCGGGGATCGTTTGGCATGAAAGGCAGGCGTACAGCTTGCGAACCAGCGGCAATAATGCAGTTCTTGAACGCAATGGTCTGGCTCTTGCCGGTTTTCTCCTGGCCTTCGGCGCCGCTGGTTTCTTCAACCTGCAGGTGATGGGCACCGACGAACTGGCCCAGGCCACGCACGACGGTGACCTTGCGCATCTTGGCCATGGCCGTCAGCCCGCCGGTGAGCTTGCCGACGACCTTTTCCTTGTGGGTGCGTAATTTGTTGATGTCGAGCTTGGGTTCGCCAAAACTCACGCCCAGGCTGTCGAAATGCTTGACCTCGTCCATCACGGCGGCCACATGCAGCAAGGCTTTGGAAGGAATGCAGCCGACATTCAGGCAGACGCCACCCAGCGTGGCGTAACGCTCTACCAGCACAACCTTCAGGCCCAGATCGGCGGCACGGAAGGCGGCGGAATAGCCGCCGGGGCCGGCGCCCAGCACAAGCACGTCGCAGTCCAGGTCGGCCGAACCGGTGAAGCTGGCGGCAACCGGGGCAGATGCGGCGGCAGGGCTCGCTACAGTTTTAGGAGCTGCTTGCGCAGGTGCTGCGGGCGCTGCAGCCTGTTTTTGTGCCGCATCTGTGGCGGTCGCAGCGGCAGCACCGGTGCTTTCCAGCGTCAGCACGACGGAGCCTTGCTTGACCTTGTCGCCCACCTTGACCTTGATGTCCTTGACCACGCCGGCCGACGAAGACGGGATTTCCATCGAGGCCTTGTCGCTTTCAACGGTGATCAGGCTCTGTTCGGCCTTGATGGTGTCGCCGGGCTTGACCAGCACTTCAATGACGGACACTTCGTCGAAGTCGCCGATGTCCGGTACCTTGATGTCGATCACAGGGGATGCACTCATTTGGAGGCTTTCAATTTAAGGGTGAATATGTCGACGGGCCCGGCGGAGTTCTTGTCGAACTCGCAACCCGCGTTCAGGCCGGCCATGGCCACTTCGCGCGCGGTCTTGGCCTTGTCCCAGGCGGCATGCATGGCGCCGAGCGCAAAGCTGCGGCCTGAGCCAATGCCCCAGAATTCCTTGAACTCAAAGACTTCACGGTAGCTGTAGAGGCCGTAAATGCCGCTGGCATTGGCAATGACCACGGTGAACTGGCTGGACTCGTAGGGATCGTTGTCGTCTTCCTTGGTCTGCAGGAAAAACGTTTCCTTCAGCATGGGATGCAGCTTGACGAAGGTGTCGAACACCTCGTCGCGCGAACCCAACTTGAGCTGCTCTTTGGGCAAGGCCGCCATGGCCTTGCGCAGCACCGGAAAATGCGCCACCGTACCGGCCATGCCCACGTAACTCATGCCGGCAGGCGTGTCGACCTTGAAGATCTTGCTGTTGGCTTCAAACCGGTGGCCCAGGCTGGTGTCGCCGAAGGTCACCAACGTGTCGGCAGCGATGGCAACCTGCCCCGCCTTTTTGACGACTACAAGTGTTGTCATGGTTCCGCCCCGTTTAGAGGAGGACGCGGCGGAAGTCGGCGAGGATTTGGCCCAGGTAAGCGTTAAAGCGCGCAGCGCCTGCGCCGTCGATCACCCGGTGATCCCAGGCCAAAGACATCGGCAGCATCAGGCGCGGCTGGAAGGCCTTGCCGTCCCAGACCGGCTCCATCTGGCTCTTGGACACGCCGAGGATGGCGACTTCCGGCGCGTTGATGATGGGGGTGAAGTAACGCCCGCCGATGCCGCCCAGTGAAGAGATGGTGAAGCTGGCGCCCTGCATTTCGGCTGGCGTCAATTTACCGTCACGCGCCTTCTTGGCCAGCTCGCCCATTTCCTGGCTGATCTGCAGCACGCCTTTTTTGTCGGCGTCTTTCAGCACGGGAACGACCAGCCCGTTGGGCGTGTCGGCAGCAAAACCGATGTGGTAATACTGCTTGTAGACGATCTGGTCGCCGTCGAGCGAGGCATTGAACTCGGGGTATTTCTTCAGGGCCGCAACACTGGCCTTGATCAGGAAAGCCAGCATGGTGACTTTGAGGCCCGCCTTTTCGTTTTCCTTGTTGGTCGAAACGCGGAAGGCTTCCAGTTCGGTGATGTCGGCATCGTCATGGTTGGTGACGTGCGGGATCATCACGTAGTTGCGCAACAGGTTGGCACCGCTGATCTTCTTGATGCGCGACATGTCTTTGCGCTCGACCGGGCCGAACTTGGTGAAGTCGACTTTGGGCCATGGCAGCAAATCGAGCCCTGCGCCGCCGCCCGAAGATGCGGGCGCTTTGGCGGCCTGCGCCTGGGTGCGAACGCTGCCGTCCATCACCGATTTGGTGAAGCCCTGGATGTCGTCTTGCGTGATGCGGCCTTTGGGGCCGGTGCCTTTGACTTCTGCCAGCGGCACGCCGAGCTCGCGTGCGAATTTGCGCACCGAGGGTGAGGCATGCGGCAGGTTGCCCTGCGGTGCGGTGGTGGGGTTGTGGGCCGGCTGGCTCGCTGGAGCAGATGACGTTGCCGGCGCAGGGGCAACAGCAGATGCTGCGGCAGGCGCTGCAGCGGGGGCTGGCGCGGGCGCAGGCGATGCGCTCACAGCCGCAGAACCTTCCAGGATGGCCAGCAGGTCGCCGATGTTGACGACGTCGCCCATCTTGACCTTGAGTTCTTTCAGCACACCTGCGGCAGACGACGGGATTTCCATCGAGGCCTTGTCGGATTCCACCGTGATCAGCGACTGCTCGGCCTTGATGGTGTCGCCGGGTTTGACCAGGACTTCAATGACAGACACGTCCTTGAAGTCGCCGATATCGGGCACACGGACTTCCACCGGACCGGAAGCAGCAGGGGCCGCTACAGGTGCAGGTGCCGACGCCGCTACAGATTTGCTAGCTGCTTGCGCAGGCGCAGCGGGCGCTGCAGCCGGTTTTTCTGTTGAAGCCGGAGCGGCTTCGGCGCCGGACACTTCCAGCGTCAGGACCACGGAGCCCTGCTTGACCTTGTCGTCGAGCTTGACCTTKAGCTCCTTCACCACACCCGCGTGGCTGGAGGGGATTTCCATGGAGGCCTTGTCGGACTCCACGGTGATCAGCGACTGCTCCGCCTTCACGGTATCGCCGGGCTTGACCATCAGCTCAATCACCGTCACTTCGTCGAAATCCCCGATATCAGGAACTTGAATGTCTACCACTGCCATATTCTTGTCTCCGGTTGCTACAGGTGCTACGTCAGGGTTTTAACTCAAGCGTAAAGCGGATTGATCTTGTCGGCGTTGATGCCGTACTTTTTGATGGCCTCGGCGACCTTGGCCGCCGGCACGGTGCCCTCTTCGCTGAGCGCCTTGAGCGCCGCCACGACGATGTAGTGGCGGTTGATCTCGAAGTGCTCACGCAGCTTGCTGCGGAAGTCACTGCGGCCAAACCCGTCGGTGCCCAGCACCTTGTAGGTACGGCCCTTGGGTACGAAGGAGCGAATCTGCTCGGCATAGGCCTTCATGTAGTCGGTGGATGCGACCACTGGGCCGGTGTGCTTTTCGAGCTGCTCGGCCACAAACGGCACACGCTGTTTGTCGGTCGGATGCAGCAGGTTCCAGCGTTCGCAGTCCTGGCCGTCACGGGCCAGTTCGTTGAAGCTCGGGCAGCTCCACACGTTGGCGGCAACGCCCCACTCTTTTTCAAGCAGCTCCTGCGCGGCAATGGACTCGCGCAGGATGGTGCCGGAGCCGAGCAGTTGCACGCGCGGCGTGAGCTTGGCGCCCTCTTTGCAGAGGTACATGCCCTTGATGATCTGCTCTTCGGTGCCGGGCTTGAGGCCGGGCATCGCATAGTTTTCGTTCAGCAGCGTGAGGTAGAAATACACGTTGTCCTGCTTTTCGACCATGCGCTTGAGGCCATGGTGCAGGATGACGCCGACTTCATGCGCAAAGGTCGGGTCGTAGCTGATGCAGTTGGGGATGGTGCCGGCCAGGATGTGGCTGTGGCCGTCTTCGTGCTGCAGGCCTTCGCCATTCAGCGTGGTGCGGCCCGAGGTGCCGCCCAGCAGGAAACCGCGCGCCTGCATGTCGCCGGCCGCCCAGGCCAGGTCGCCGACACGCTGGAAGCCGAACATCGAGTAGTACACATAGAACGGGATCATGATCCGGTTGTTGGTGCTGTACGAGGTGGCGGCTGCGATCCAGCTGCTCATGCCACCGGCTTCGTTGATGCCTTCCTGCAGGATCTGGCCTTGCTTGTCTTCCTTGTAGTACATGACCTGGTCTTTATCGACCGGCGTGTATTGCTGGCCGTCAGGGTTGTAGATACCGATCTGGCGGAACAGGCCTTCCATGCCGAAGGTGCGGGCTTCATCTACCAGGATGGGCACCACGCGCGGGCCCAGGGCCTGGTCGCGCAGCAGTTGCGTGAGAAAACGCACATAAGCCTGCGTGGTCGAAATTTCGCGGCCTTCGGCCGTGGGTTCGATCACCGACTTGAAGGTCTCCAGGGCCGGCACGGTGAACTGCTCGTCGGCCTTGACGCGACGATGCGGCAGGTAGCCGCCAAGGGCCTTGCGGCGCTCGTGCAGGTAACGCATCTCGGGCGTGTCGTCGGCCGGCTTGTAAAACGGGATGTCGGCGAGCTGGCTGTCGGGAATCGGGATATTGAAGCGGTCGCGGAAAGCCTTGATGTCTTCGTCGGCCAGTTTTTTGGTCTGGTGGACGTTGTTCTTGCCTTCACCAATCTTGCCCATGCCGAAGCCCTTGACCGTCTTGATCAGCAGGACGGTGGGTTGGCCCTCGTGCTTGACGGCCGCGTGGAATGCCGCATAGACCTTTTGCGAGTCGTGGCCGCCGCGGCGCAGGTTCCAGATGTCGTCGTCGCTCATCTTGGCGACCATCTCGAGCGTGCGTGGGTCCTTGCCGAAGAAATGCTTGCGGACGAAGGCGCCGTCGTTGGCCTTCATGGCCTGGTAGTCGCCGTCCACCGTGTCCATCATGACCTTGCGCAGCGCGCCATCCTTGTCGCGGGCCAGCAGCGGATCCCAGTTGCTGCCCCAGATGAGCTTGATGACGTTCCAGCCGGCACCGCGGAACTCACCTTCGAGCTCCTGGATGATCTTGCCATTGCCGCGCACAGGGCCGTCGAGGCGCTGCAGGTTGCAGTTGATGACAAAGACGAGGTTGTCGAGCTTTTCGCGCGCAGCCAGGCCGATGGCGCCCATGGATTCGACCTCATCCATCTCGCCGTCGCCGCAGAAGACCCAGACCTTGCGGTTTTCGGTGTTGGCAATGCCTCGGGCGTGCAGGTATTTGAGGAAACGCGCCTGGTAAATCGCCATCAGTGGGCCGAGGCCCATGGAGACGGTGGGGAACTGCCAGAACTCGGGCATGAGCTTGGGATGCGGGTAGCTGGACAGGCCCTTGCCGTCGACCTCTTGACGGAAGTTGAGCAGCTGCTCTTCGGTCAGGCGGCCTTCAAGGTAAGCGCGGGCATAGACACCTGGCGATACATGGCCCTGGATGTAAAGGCAGTCACCGCCGTGCTCTTTACCCGGTTCAGCGCTCTCGGCGTGCCAGAAATGGTTGAAGCCGGCGCCGAACAGGCTGGCCAGCGAGGCGAAGGAGCCGATGTGGCCACCCAGGTCGCCGCCATCAGCGGGGTGCAGGCGGTTGGCCTTGACGACCATGGCCATGGCGTTCCAGCGCATGTAGGCGCGAAGGCGTTCTTCAATCTCGAGGTTGCCGGGGGAACGCTCTTCGTGGTCGGTTTCAATGGTGTTGACATAGCCCGTATTGGCCGAAAAAGGCATGTCGATGCTTTTCTGGCGGGCGTGCTCAAGGAGTTGCTCGAGCAGAAAGTGGGCGCGCTCGGGACCTTCACTTTCGATGACGGCGGACAGGGCGTCCATCCATTCGCGGGTTTCCTGGGTGTCCTTGTCCAGCGCGTCGTTGGCGGCAGCGCGCAAGTTGTCGCCCGCTTGGTTCGGAATGGCAGCCATTTTTTGTCTCCTGAGTAGCCTGATAAAGCTTTGTTAATCCGCAATACAGCCTCTTGTCGGGCTGTGCGCGGAGCCTGTGTCCAATTGCGCCTAAGCGTGTTTTAAACGCAAATTAGATTCAAGCGTCTAGTTTCTCACAATATTTGTTAAATTTCAAATAGTGCCTATTGATTTCACATTAAGAAATTTCATGGAAATTCAGCAAATCGATTCCTGCGGGGAAATGCCCCTGGCAAATACCGGCTGCTTTACCGAAACCAGCGATGCAACAGCGCAGCCCGCAACCTCACATTAAAAGATCAGGGTCAACCCTGACCACAGAGGGGCATCTCACTTAAACTGCACCATCCCTATGACCCAGCAAGCACCTGCCCCCGCCGACACGATGGCGAACTCCGCCACCTTTGCCCTGTGGAGGCGGTGGTGGCGCAAGCAGTCGCCGTCGCGCCAGGACCGTTTCATCACCTTGGGTCCCCTGCTGGCCGTGGTACTGTTTCTGGCAGCCGTGATCGCAGCCTTCGGTTACCTGCGCATCGAAGAAATCGACCGGGAACAGCAGGCCGTCAAGCGCGATGTGGAATACGCCCAGCAACGCCTGCGCCTGCGCCTGCTGGAGCGCCAGGAGCAGCTCATGCGCATCGGGCGGGATGTCTCCAACAAGGAAGTGGACACGGAAGAATTCATCTCGCAGGCCGAATCCCTGGTCAACCAGTACCCCGAACTCATGGCAGTCACCTGGGTGGACAGCCGGCGGCGGATCAAGGTGGCTTATGTATCGCCCAGCGCCAATGCCAGCCAGCTGCGCGGCGCCGGCGAGCAACTCAAGGTCGGCGAAACAGACGGCACCTATGACCTGGCAAGAGACCTGCGGCAACCCGTGTATTCGCGCCCGCTGGTGACCAAGGAAGCCAGCGGCTACAACACCCCTACCCTGCAGTTGCAGGTGCCGCTCGATGACCAGGGGAAATTTGCCGGCGTCATCATGGGCGAATACTCCATCGACGGGCTGCTGCGCTTTGGCGTACCGACGGACGTGACGGCCAAATATGCGGTCACGCTGATCGACGACAAAAACACGGTGCTGGCGGGCAACCTCCCGCCGCCCCGCAACCCCGCGGCCCGGCTTTTGCCCTGGACCGATGCCGCCGCCGAATATGAAATACCGGTTTCACCGGTGGGCAACGGCCTGCTGATTCGTGCGGAAGGCTATCGGGCCTCACTGGGCGTGGTGGGCAGCGGCTTTTTCTGGCTGGTCAGCGCCCTGAGCGCACTGACGGTGTGGATGCTGCTGGGCACCTGGCGCCATACGCGCCGCCGTGTGCAGGCCCAGCAGGCGCTGATTTCCGAAACCAACTTTCGCCGCGCGATGGAGAACTCCATGCTGACCGGCATGCGCGCGCTGGACCTGCAGGGCCGCATCACCTATGTGAACCCGGCGTTTTGCCAGATGACGGGCCTCACTGAAGGCGACCTGGTGGGCCGTACGCCGCCCTTCCCGCATTGGCCGGAAGGCGAGATCGAGACCCTGATGCAGCGGCTGGACGATGAACTGCACGGCCGCACGCCGCCCGGTGGTTTCGAGGTGCGCGTCAAGCGCAAGAACGGCCAGATTTTTGACGCTCGCATGTATGTCTCGCCGCTGATTGATCCGCGCGGCCAGCAAACCGGCTGGATGACGTCCATGACGGACATCACCGAGCCCAAGCGCATTCGCGAAGAACTCACAGCTTCTTACGAACGTTTCACCACGGTACTTGAGGGGCTGGACGCGGCCGTGTCCGTGGCGCCGCTGGGCAGTGAAGAGCTGCTGTTTGCCAACAAGCTGTACCGTTCGTGGTTTGGCGGTGAAGTTTCCGGCCACCTGAACCTGATCGCGCAAGCCGGCGTGCCTTCAGCCGTACCCACCGAAGATGCGCTGGATGCAGTCGATGGCCTGGCGGGTCTCCCGACTGACACGCTGACGGCGGCACAGACGGAAAACGCCGAAATTTTTGTGCCCGAACTCAGCAAGTGGCTGGAGGTTCGCTCGCGTTACCTCACGTGGGTGGACGGCCGCCTGGCCCAGATGGTGATTGCCACCGACATCACACCGCGGCGCCATGCCGAAGAGCAGGCGGCCCAGCAGAACGAGCGGGCCCAGACTGCGAGCCGCCTGATCACCATGGGGGAAATGGCCTCCAGCGTGGCGCACGAGCTTAACCAGCCGCTGACGGCCATCAACAATTATTGCAACGGCATGGTGTCGCGCATCAAGGGCCAGCAGATCAGCAACGAAGACCTGCTGGTGGCGTTGGAGAAAACCGCCAAACAGGCGCACCGCGCCGGGCAGATCATCCAGCGCATACGGTCCTTCGTCAAACGCAGCGAGCCCAACCGCAGCTCCGCCGACGTGGCGACTATCGTGAGCAATGCGATGGAGCTGGCCGACATCGAGCTGCGGCGCCATCACGTGCGGCTCAGCCACTACATCGCCGCCCGCCTGCCCGACATCATGGTGGACCCCATCCTGATCGAGCAGGTGCTGATCAACCTGATGAAAAACGCGGCTGAGTCGATTGAACAGGCGCACCTGCCGACGGCGCGGCGCAGCGTCGAATTGCGCGTGGTGCCCAAGCAGATTGAAGACCAGGCCGTGGTGGAGTTTTCGGTGCTCGATACGGGGCGCGGCCTGTCGCCTGAAGTCATGGGCCGGCTGTATGAAGCCTTCTATTCGACCAAGGCCGAAGGCATGGGCATAGGCCTCAAACTCTGCCGCAGTATTGTCGAGTCCCACCAGGGAAGAATGGAGGCCCAGAACCTCTACAATGGGGACGAAGTGGTGGGGTGCCGGTTTACCTTCTGGATCCCCGTGACGCCCCTGCTGGCACCGGTGGTGCCTGCTAGCGATACCATAGCAACCAAGGATACCGGCGTTCATTGAAACCCCTTCAAGAACCGTCTTTTCGAGAAGTTCACGAAAGAAAGTTTGGCATGAGCTTGATTCCCAAAAAAGGTACCGTCTACGTCGTTGATGATGACGAGGGCGTGCGCGACTCCCTGCAGTGGCTGCTCGAAGGCAAGGACTACCGGGTCCGCTGCTACGACTCGGCCGAAACCTTTCTCTCCCGCTACGACCCGCGTGAAGTCGCCTGCCTGATAGTCGACATCCGCATGGGCGGCATGACGGGCCTCGAATTGCAGGACCGCCTGGTCGAACGCAAGTCACCGCTCCCCATCGTGTTCATTACCGGCCACGGCGACGTACCCATGGCGGTCAACACCATGAAAAAAGGCGCCATGGATTTCATCCAGAAGCCTTTCCAGGAAGAAGCCCTGGTCAACCTGGTCGAACGCATGCTTGAGCAGGCCAAGGAAGCCTTCAGCGACTACCAGCAATCTGCCAGCCGCGACGCCCTGCTCGCCAAGCTCACCTCGCGCGAAGCGCAGGTGCTCGAGCGCATCGTGGCCGGCCGCCTCAACAAGCAGATTGCCGACGACCTGGGCATCAGCATCAAGACGGTAGAAGCGCACCGCGCCAACATCATGGAAAAGCTCAACGCCAATACCGTGGCCGACCTGCTCAAAATAGCCCTCGGATCCAACGCACCCAAGGGTTGACCTCCTTTCGCTATCTTTTTGATAGCTGCTTGCGCCCGTGATGATTGGATTTGCGGGCGTTTTTACTTGAAAAATCGATAAAAATGACTGCCCAGCTGATCGACGGAAACGCCCTCTCCAAACAACTGCGCGCTGAAGTCGCCCAACGCGCCGCCGCCCTGCGCGCTCGCGGCATCACACCGGGCCTGGCCGTGGTGCTGGTGGGTGAAAACCCGGCCAGCCAGGTCTACGTGCGCAACAAGGTCAAGGCCTGCGAAGACAACGGCCTGCATTCGGTGCTTGAGCAATACCCTGCCACCCTGAGTGAAGCTGACCTGCTGGCACGGGTAGAGGCGCTCAACAACGACCCGGCCATCCACGGCATCCTGGTGCAATTGCCGCTACCGGCGCATATCGATGCGCAAAAAGTCATCGAATCGATCTCGCCCGCAAAAGACGTTGACGGGTTTCACGTCGCCAGCGCAGGCGCGCTCATGGTCGGCCAGCCTGGCTTCTGGCCCTGTACGCCATACGGCTGCATGAAGATGCTGGAAAGCATCGGCTACGACCTCAAAGGCAAGCATGCCGTGGTCATCGGCCGCAGCAACATTGTCGGCAAGCCGATGGCGCTGATGCTGCTGCAAAAGAACGCCACCGTCACCATCTGCCACAGCGCAACCAAAGACCTCAAGGCCATGACGCTGCAGGCCGACGTGATCGTGGCGGCAGTCGGCAAGCGAAACGTATTGACGGCCGACATGGTCAAACCGGGCGCCGTCGTGATCGACGTGGGCATGAACCGCAACGACGAAGGCAAACTCTGCGGTGATGTGGATTTTTCGGGCGTAAAGGAAGTAGCGGGCTACATCACACCGGTACCCGGCGGTGTCGGCCCCATGACCATCACCATGCTGCTGGTCAATACGCTGGAAGCCGCGGAAATGGCCCCCACGGTCGCTCACTCCGTGTAGCCTGCGGCATCTCCCTGCCCCTTTCATCACGAGAGGGGGCCGCTGCGCCTGCGGTCCGGCAGAGCCGGTCCCGCGGCCCCTGCTTGCCGGCGAAACTCAGGTGATTTCGGTTACCGTCGAGCGACTCAGGCGCCACAGCGCCAGGCCGGCGCACAGCCACTGCACCACATAGAAGGCGGTGCCCAGGCCATGCCAGAGCTTGAGATTGCCGCCTTCGGCGCGTGCGCTGATGATACGCGGCGCAACCCCGAACTCCACCAGCAGGGCCAGCAGCAAACCGGCCACTATGAATTTGATAGCTGCTTGCGCTTGCCACGCCAGGGCTGGATCGTCTTTTTTATTAAGAATCAGCAACAGGAACATCGCACAGCCCGTGCTCAGCCAGGTTTGTGCGGTAAAGAGCTTGGCGGCCATGGCACCAGCCACCGCGGGTGATCCCAAATTGGCGAACAGCATGGGGACCACGACAAATCCCAAACCGGTCAGGCTGCCCCACCAGAGGGCTGCCACCATCACATTGAAGCGTTGCTTCATGACTGTGAGATCTGGATTTAGATGTACATCACCGAGATAATTTCATAGCGCTTGAGGCCGCCTGGAGCCTGGACTTCAGCCGTATCGCCTTCGTCCTTGCCGATCAATGCACGTGCGATCGGCGAGCTGATATTGACCCGGCCGGCCTTGATGTCGGCCTCGTCTTCACCAACGATCTGATAGGTGACCTTGTCGCCGGTGTCTTCATCTTCCAGCTCGATGGTTGAGCCGAACACGACCTTGCCGCCAGCGTCCAGTGCGGAGGGATCGATGATTTGCGCGGCAGACAGCTTGCCTTCGATTTCCTGGATGCGGCCCTCGATAAAACCCTGGCGGTCTTTGGCGGCGTCGTACTCGGCGTTTTCGCTCAGGTCGCCCTGGGCACGCGCTTCGGAAATGGAATTGATGACCCAGGGGCGGTCAACGGTTTTCAGCTGGTGCAGCTCGGCCTTCAGGCTTTCTGCGCCGCGCTTGGTGATGGGGATGGTTGCCATGTTTTTTGYTCCTGCAAAAGCGAAACCGCCACCAGTCACCTGGCGGCGGCGCTCGAACTCAAAATTTCAATCAAACAAGTTTAATGCAAATCAGGTCTGGCTCAATCTGGAAATAGCCCGGGAAACCCCCGGCAAAACCCGACTATCAGGCCAGCTGGGCGTGCAGTTCCTGTACTGAATAAACATTCAGGTTGTCCAGGTACTTCATGCCCTCCACTGCGGCTTCAGCGCCGGCAATGGTGGTGTAGGTCGTCACGCGGGCCAGCAGCGCTGAAGTACGAATCTGCCGCGAATCGGTGATGGCATTGCGCCGCTCTTCCACCGTGTTGATCACCAGGACGATCTCGTTGTTCTTGATCATGTCCACCACGTGCGGCCGCCCTTCGGTCACCTTGTTGACCACAGCGCAGGCAATGCCCGCTGCCTGAATGGCCGCCGCGGTGCCTTTGGTGGCGACGATTTCAAACTTCAGGGCCGCCAGCTTGCGCGCGACTTCCACGGCACGTGGTTTGTCGTTGTTCTTGACGGTGAGAAACACCTTGCCCGACGTCGGCAGCTTGGTGCCGGCGCCCAGCTGCGACTTCACGAAAGCTTCGCCGAACGTTTTTCCCACGCCCATGACTTCGCCGGTGGACTTCATCTCGGGGCCGAGAATCGTGTCTACGCCAGGGAATTTAACGAAAGGAAACACCGCTTCCTTGACGCTGAAATAAGGCGGGGTCACTTCGTCCTTGATCCCCTGCGATGCCAGCGACTGGCCAACCATGCAGCGTGCGGCCACCTTGGCCAGCTGGATGCCGGTAGCCTTGCTGACAAATGGCACGGTGCGCGAGGCGCGAGGGTTGACTTCCAGCACGTAGATCACGTCCTTGCCATCGATGTTCTGGATGGCGAACTGCACGTTCATCAGCCCCACCACTGTCAACGCTTCGGCCATGGCGGCGGTCTGGCGTTTGATTTCCGTCACCGTTTCGGCACTCAGCGAGTACGGCGGCAACGAGCATGCGGAGTCACCGCTGTGCACGCCGGCCTGCTCGATGTGCTCCATCACGCCACCGATGAAGGTACGGCCTTCGGGGTCGCGCAGGCAATCGACGTCGCACTCGATCGCGTCGTTCAGGAAACGATCAAGCAGCACGGGCGAATCATGGCTGACCTTGACGGCCTCGCGCATGTAGCGCTCAAGATCGCGCTGCTCATGAACGATTTCCATCGCGCGGCCGCCCAGCACGTAGCTTGGACGCACTACCAATGGGTAGCCCAGCGCCGCGGCTTTTTCAAGCGCTTCGGGTTCGGTGCGGGCTGTGGCGTTGGGCGGCTGGCGCAGCTTCAACTCATGCAGCAACTTCTGAAAGCGCTCGCGATCTTCTGCCGCATCGATCATGTCAGGCGAGGTGCCGATGATGGGCACGCCGTTGGCTTCAAGGTCCAGCGCCAGCTTCAAGGGGGTCTGGCCGCCGTACTGGACGATCACGCCCAGTGGCTTTTCCTTGTCGACGATTTCGAGCACGTCTTCAAGTGTCAGCGGTTCGAAATAGAGGCGATCCGAGGTGTCGTAGTCGGTGGAAACCGTTTCGGGATTGCAGTTGACCATGATGGTCTCGTAACCATCTTCGCGCATGGCCAGCGCCGCGTGCACGCAGCAGTAGTCAAACTCAATACCCTGCCCGATGCGGTTGGGCCCGCCGCCCAGCACCATGATCTTTTTCTTGTCGGTGGGTGCGGCTTCGCACTCGCTGCCTTCGGCCTCGTAGGTCGAATACATGTAAGCGGTGTTGGTCGCAAACTCGGCGGCGCAGGTGTCCACGCGTTTGTAAACCGGACGCACGCCCAGCGCGCGGCGTTTTTCACGGATGGCCGTATCGGTGGTCTTGAGCTGCTTGGCCAGGCGGCGGTCGGAGAAGCCTTTTTGCTTCAGCGCGCGCAGCGTGACGGCATCAATCTTGTCGAGTGAAGTGGTTTCGAGCTCAAGCTCGATCTTGACGATCTGCTCGATCTGCACCAGGAACCAGGGGTCGATCTTGGTGAGTGCAAACACTTCATCGACGCTCATGCCTTGCGCAAAGGCATCGCCCACGTACCAGATGCGGTCAGGGCCGGGCGCGCCTAGCTCTTTCTCGAGCACTTCGCGGTCCTGGGTCTTCTCGTTCATGCCGTCCACGCCGACTTCCAGGCCGCGCAAGGCTTTCTGGAAGGACTCCTGGAAGGTGCGGCCCATGGCCATCACCTCGCCCACCGATTTCATCTGCGTGGTCAGGCGCGAATCAGCGGCCGGGAATTTCTCAAACGCAAAACGCGGAATCTTGGTGACAACGTAATCAATGCTGGGCTCGAAGCTCGCAGGCGTTGCACCACCGGTGATTTCGTTGCGCAATTCGTCGAGCGTGTAGCCCACGGCCAACTTGGCCGCGACCTTGGCGATCGGGAAACCCGTGGCCTTGGAGGCCAGTGCGGAGGAGCGCGACACGCGTGGGTTCATTTCGATCACCACCATACGGCCGTCGACCGGATTGATGGAGAACTGCACGTTGGAGCCGCCGGTGTCCACACCGATTTCGCGCAGCACCGCCAGCGAGGCGTTGCGCAGGATCTGGTATTCCTTGTCGGTCAGCGTCTGGGCGGGCGCCACGGTGATCGAGTCGCCGGTGTGCACGCCCATCGGGTCCAGGTTTTCAATCGAGCAGACGATGATGCAGTTGTCGGCGGTGTCGCGCACGACTTCCATCTCGTACTCTTTCCAGCCGAGCAGCGACTCTTCAATCAGCAGCTCGTTGGTCGGCGAGGCTTCGAGGCCGCGTTTGCAGATGACTTCGAACTCTTCGGAGTTGTAAGCAATACCGCCGCCCGTGCCGCCCAGCGTGAAGCTGGGGCGGATCACGGTGGGGAAGCCCACGGTCTTCTGGACAGCCCAGGCTTCGTCCATGCTGTGGGCGATGCCGGAGCGGGCCGAGCCCAGTCCGATCTTGGTCATCGCGTCCTTGAACTTCAGGCGGTCTTCGGCCTTGTCGATGGCTTCGGGCTTGGCGCCAATCAGCTCGACCTTGTACTTGTCAAGCACACCGTTGTGCCAGAGGTCCAGCGCGCAATTGAGCGCGGTCTGCCCGCCCATGGTCGGCAGGATGGCGTCGGGGCGTTCCTTGGCGATGATCTTTTCAACCGTCTGCCAGGTGATGGGCTCGATGTAGGTCACATCGGCGGTGGCCGGGTCGGTCATGATCGTGGCGGGGTTGCTGTTGATCAGGATGACCTTGTAGCCCTCTTCGCGCAGCGCCTTGCAGGCTTGCACGCCGGAGTAGTCGAATTCGCAGGCCTGGCCGATGATGATGGGACCGGCGCCGATGATGAGGACGCTCTTGATGTCTGTGCGCTTAGGCATTCTTCTTCTCCCCGGCCTGTTCCATCAGCGCGGTGAAACGGTCAAACAAGTATGAAATATCGTGCGGGCCGGGCGATGCCTCAGGGTGGCCCTGGAAGCAGAACGCCGGCTTGTCGGTGCGGGCCAGGCCTTGCAGCGTGCCGTCAAACAGGCTGATGTGCGTGGGCCGCAGGTTGGCGGGCAGGCTTTTTTCATCGACCGCAAAACCGTGGTTCTGGCTGGTGATGCTGACCCGGCCGTTGTCCAGGTCTTTCACCGGGTGGTTGGCACCGTGGTGGCCAAACTTCATCTTGAAGGTCTTGGCACCACTGGCCAGCGCCATGATCTGGTGTCCCAGGCAAATGCCGAAAGTCGGAATGCCGGTTTCGATCAGTTCACGCACCGCCTTAATCGCGTAGTCACATGGCTCAGGGTCGCCCGGGCCGTTGGCCAGGAAGATGCCATCGGGTTTGAGCTTGAGCACATCGGCTGCAGGCGTTTGCGCCGGCACCACTGTGATGCGCGCGCCGCGCTCGGCCATCATGCGCAGGATGTTTTTCTTCACGCCGAAGTCGAAAGCCACGACATGGAATTTGGGCGTGATCTGCACGCCGTAACCCGCGCCGAGTTTCCACTCGGTCTGCGTCCATTCGTAGGTTTGCTTGACCGAGACGACCTTGGCCAGGTCCAGGCCGGCCATGCTGGGCGCGCCGCGGGCAGCAGCGACGGCTTTTTCGATCGCTGGCTGGCTCACCGCTTCGCCGGCGGGCAAAGCCAGGATGCACCCGTTTTGCGCGCCCTTGGTACGCAGGTGGCGTGTGAGCTGGCGGGTGTCTATGCCGGCGATGGCGACGGTGTTTTCCTTGACCAGGTATTCGGACAAGGTCATGGTCATGCGGAAGTTCGAGGCCAGCAGCGGCAGGTCCTTGATGATCAGGCCGGCGGCGTGGACTTTTTCAGCCTCGACGTCTTCGGCATTGATGCCGTAGTTGCCGATGTGTGGGTACGTGAGGGTGACGATCTGCTGGCAGTAGCTCGGATCCGTGAGGATTTCCTGGTAGCCGGTCATGGCGGTGTTGAACACCACCTCGCCGACTGTGGAGCCTGCGGCTCCAATGGAATTGCCGATAAAGACCGTGCCGTCTGCGAGCGCCAGTATGGCGTGTGGGGATTTTTCGCGTGATCCCTGTAGAGACAAAAGCACTGGGTTCTCCGGGTTGGTTACGGTTCGCCCAAGCGTGCACAAGAAACGTCTCTGGGAGACTCTTGCTGGCTGCCTTAGTTGGCTGCTTTTGTGAGGGTGTTTGCTTTGTCTGCGCTCGGGCGAAGCTGTGTTTTGAAAAGCCCTTGATTATAGCCTAGGGATGTGGCCCCCACGCTCCCCCGCTTCGTGTGAGTCGCTGCCCCCGAGGGGGCCGCCCGCCTGCGGCCCGGCAAAGCCGAAAATGGCACACCCCTATCGGGCTCACTACGTGTAGCCCATTTCCCCTTGCAGGGGACTGCGCCTGCGGCCCGGCAGAGCCGGTTCCGCGGCTCATGCTGGCTTGAAGATTCAGGGCGAATGCAGGGGAGTATTTCACCAGTGGGGGCCGCGGGTCCGGCTTTGCCGGCCCCAGGCGCCGCCCCCTGCAAGGGGAAATGGGCTACACGCAGTGAGCCTGGACGGGGGTGGGTCTATATCTTCAGCGAACTTGCGTACAGGCAAATTGCGGCCGCGGCTGCCACATTAAGAGACTCCTCGCCCCCCGGTTGGTCGATGCGGACCTTGAGCGCCGCCCGGCTCATGAGGTCGTCGCTAACGCCCTGCCCTTCGTGGCCCATGGCCCACGCACACGGCATAGGCAACTTCTGCTGATGCAAAAAGCTGCCCTGGTGCGAGCTGGTGACAACGATGGGCACGGTCAATGCTGCCAGAGCCTCGGGCTCCAGGCCTTCCACCAGCTGCAGTGCAAAGTGGGCGCCCATACCGGCGCGCAGCACCTTGGGCGACCAGAGGGCCGCCGTGCCCTTGAGGGCGAGAACCTGGCCAAACCCAAAGGCCGCCGCGCTGCGCAGGATGGAGCCCACGTTGCCGGCATCCTGTACCCGGTCCAGAATGACCGAGGATGCATGGGGTTGCGGGCTGGCGGGCGCCGGCAAATCCATCACAAAACCCATGCGCGCGGGTGACTCCAGGCCGCTGATTTCCGGCAGCATTGCATCGGGAATCACTATGTTTTTGATAGCTGCTTGCGCCCATTCAGACTGGCTTGCAGACCAAAATGATTCAGAAAAAACTGCGATGGCAGGTTTCAGGCCGCGCGCCAGTGCAGCACGGCATAGATGATCCCCCTCCAGCCAGACGCGGCCCTGCTTGCGGTACGCGGTGCTGTCTTGCGACAGTTTGCGCAGCTCTTTGATCAGGGGGTTGTCGCGCGAAGTGATGTACGTGGCGGAGCCGGAGGACCCGGAGAAGCTGGAACTCACCGCAAGACCTCAGCCACCGGCGCAAAGGACCTGCGATGCTGGGGACAGGCGCCGTGTTCGCGCAACGCAGCCAGATGTTCGGCCGTGCCGTAGCCTTTATGGTCGGCAAATCCGTACTGGGGATACTCAAGATGGAACTCCGCACACCAACGGTCGCGGTAGACCTTGGCCAGGATCGACGCAGCGGAAATCGAAGGCACCAGCGCGTCACCACCCACGATGGCCTCGGACAGGATCACCAGTGTCGGCAGCCGGTTGCCATCGACCAGCACCTTGTTGGGCTTGAGGCGCAGGCCCTCTACCGCGCGCCGCATGGCCAGCATGGTGGCCTGCAGGATGTTGATGCTGTCGATTTCCTCGGCGGTTGCCAGCGCAATCGAGCAGCACAACGCTTTGGCGCGAATTTCGTCATAGAGTTTTTCGCGGCGCACGGCCGTGAGCTTCTTGGAGTCGGCCAGCCCCTGAATGGGATTGAGCTCATCAAGAATGACGGCGGCCGCGACCACCGGGCCCATCAACGGTCCCCGGCCAGCTTCGTCCACGCCAGCCACAAGGCCAGGCGTATCCCATGACAAGGGTGTCTGCTCAGCTTTCAAGAATTTGCTGGATCGCATCTGTCGCCAGTTTTGAAGTGTCCCGCTGCAGTTCCGCATGCAGCGCAGTAAATCGTTGTTCTACGGCCGCTATTTTGTCAGGTGCCGAAGACTTTGCGTCAACCCATTTCAGCACTCCCACTGCCAGCGCCTCAGGCGTAGCGGCGTCCTGCAGCAGCTCCGGAACGACAAACTCCCGGCAGAGGATATTGGGCAGGCCCACCCAGGGCTGCAATTTTTTGCGCCGCATGATTTGCCATGACAGCCAGTTCATGTTGTAGGCGATCACCATGGGCCGCTTGAAAAGCGCCGCCTCCAGCGTGGCGGTACCGCTGGCGATCAGCGTTACATCGCATGCCGCCAGTGCACTGTGGGACTGGCCCTCGATGATCTGCAGATGGGGTTTCATTCCTGCCAGGTCGGCATGGCGTTCAATCATGTGCTTCAACGCGGGAATGGCCGGCACTATAAATTTGATAGCTGGTTGCGCACGTTGAATAAGGGCTGCAGCCTTAAAGAATCGTTGAGCGAGGTACTCTATTTCGGATTTCCGGCTGCCGGGAAGAACGGCCACCACGGTGTCTTCATCCTGCAAACCCAGTTTGCGCCGGGCCGCTGCGCGGTCAGGCTGCAGGGGAATGACATTGGCCAGCGGGTGCCCCACATAGGTCGCGGCAATACCATGAGCGGCCAGCAGCGCAGGCTCAAAAGGAAAGATGCACAGCACGTGGTCCACACTGCGCCGTATCTTTTCAACACGGTCGGCACGCCAGGCCCAGATGGAGGGGCTGACAAAATGCACGGTCTTGATGCCTTGGACCTTGAGCGCCGCCTCCAGGTCAAGATTGAAGTCGGGTGCATCAATGCCAAGGAAAAGGTCTGGACGCTGATCCAGCAGGCGTTGCTTCAGTTGTTCGCGTATGCCGACAATCTCGCGGTAATGCCGCAATACCTCGACATACCCGCGTACCGCGAGCTTTTCACTGGGCCACCAGGCGTTAAAACCGCGACTCGCCATCTGTGAGCCGCCGATACCGTTTGACGTCAGTGCCGGCCAGCGGGCCTTGAAACCATCGAGCAGCAGGCCGGCGAGCAAATCTCCAGAGGTTTCGCCCGCGACCATCGCCACGCAGGGGGAACGGGCTCTCAGGGAATCCGCAACGGGGAGGCCTGCCTCTCTACGGGCTGGCAGAGGGCTTGGCTCCATCAACGACATAGGTCTTACCGGACAATGCCGCGCTGCGGCGAGGTTTGCTCCAGAAATGAAAGCATCATCTGCACGTCAGGCGCAGCATCCGGGTACTTTTCCGTCAGAGCGGCAATGCGCTCGCGCGATACGTCCAGGGTCAGGTCGTCACGGTACAGCGCTTTGTGCATGGCCTTGACAGCGGAAATTCGCTCCGGTGAAAAGCCCCGTCGCCGCAGCCCTTCAAAATTCATGGAGCGCGCCTCGGCCGGTTGTCCCTGCGCCATGACAAAAGGCGGTAAATCGGCAAACAGCAGCGAGCACATGGCGGTGAAGCTGTGGGCACCGATTTTCACGAACTGGTGCGCGACGGTGAAGCCGCCCAGAATCACCCAGTCGCCGACATGCACATGGCCACCCAGTTGGGTGTTGTTGGCAAAAATGGTGTTGTTTCCCACCACGCAGTCGTGCGCCAGATGCACATAGGCCATGAGCCAGTTGTCATCCCCCACACGGGTCACGCCAGTGTCGCCCGGCGAGCCGATGTTGAAGGTGCAGAACTCGCGAATGGTGTTGCGGTCGCCGATCACCAGTTCACAAGGTTCACCCGCGTATTTTTTATCCTGCGGAATTGCACCCAGTGAATTGAACTGGAAAATCCGGTTGTCACGGCCTATGGTGGTGTGTCCTTCGATTACGCAGTGGGCTCCCACGGTGGTGCCGGCACCAATCTTCACGTGCGGACCAATGACCGTATAAGGACCGACGCTCACCGATTCATGGAGCTGGGCTTGCGGACTAATAAGTGCGGTGGAATGTATAGCCGTCATGACAAAATCAACTGTTCAGCGAATAGGTCGGCCAAAAGCCGCATGGGCAAGTCCCCCTTCACACCGGGGCCGCGGGACTGGCTCCGCCAGACCGCAGGCGCAGCAGCCCCCTCGGGGGGCAGCGAATTACGCGAAGCGAAAAGCGTGGGGGCCATTCACGCGATCGTGCGCATGGTGCACATCAATTCGGCTTCGCAGGCAATGGTGTCACCTACCCTGGTGACCCCTTTGAATTTAAAAATGCCGGCCTTCATGCGGTCCAGTGTGACGTCCATGATCAGCTGGTCGCCAGGTTCAACGGGGCGCTTGAAGCGTGCGCCATCGATACCGGCGAAGTAATAGACCGTCTTGTCGTCGGGCGTGACGCCCAGCGTCTCGAAAGCCAGCAGCGCGGCCGCCTGCGCCATAGCTTCCAGTATCAATACCCCCGGCATCACCGGGTGATGGGGAAAGTGCCCCATGAAAAAGGGCTCGTTGATCGTGACGTTTTTGAGCGCCTTGATGCGTTTGCCTTTTTCAATTTCCAGCACACGGTCCACCAGCAGGATGGGATAACGATGCGGCAGCTGTTTGAGAATTTGGTGGATATCCATCATGATTTTTCTTGAGTGTGTCCTGAGTGCAGGATGGCTTTTTCGACCTCCCTGAGACGCTCACGAAGCGTATGAAGCTGCTTGAGCGTAGCGGCATTTTTTTCCCAGACAGCATTGTCGTCGATGGGAAAGAGCCCGGTGTAATGCCCGGGCTTCAAAATGGATCGGGTTACCACCGATGCAGCCGAGACATGCACACCATCGGCGAGCGTCAGGTGGCCCAGCACAATGGCGCCGCCCCCCACCGTGCAATGCGCACCAATCGTGGCGCTGCCCGCGACGCCGGCACAGCCGGCCATGGCGGTATGTTTGCCAATCCGGACGTTGTGGCCGATCTGAACCAGATTGTCGAGCTTCACACCATCTTCCAGCACCGTGTCCTGCAGCGCACCGCGGTCAATACAGGTGTTGGCACCGATCTCGACATCATTGCCGATCTGCACACCGCCGAGTTGCTCGATCTTCACCCACTGCCCCTGGTGCGACGCAAAGCCAAAACCGTCGGCGCCGATCACCGCGCCGGAATGTACGATGCAGCGCTCCCCGACGCGGCAGCCGTCGGCGACAGTCACGCGCGCCGACAATCGGGTGTTCGCGCCGATTTGCGCATGCGGCCCGACGACGCAATGCTCCGCAATCCGCGCATTTTCACCAATCGCCGCGCCTTGGCCGATGCAGGCAAATGCACCAATCGAAACGCCGGACGCCACAGTGGCAGAAGGATCGACATAGGCACTGGGGTGAATGTGCGGAACCACCTGCGGGGAATGCCGCCTCTTCCAGAGTTGGGTGACCAACGCAAAAGCGTGGTAAGGATCGTCTGTGACGATGCAGGCGCCCCGCTTGACTGCGGCCTCGCGCGCGGCGGGCGCCACAATGACGCAGACAGCCTCGGACTGCGCGAGCTTGGACAGGTATTTGGGGTGGCTGAGAAAACTCAGGTCCGCGGGACCGGCAGCCTCCAAAGTGGAGAGCCGCTCTATCTGCAGGCCGGGGTCGCCGACCAGTTCGAGCTGTACTGCACCGGCCAGGGATTCAACGATATCGGCAAGACGGAGTGTCACACTGCGCCTGCCATTTTCACGATGGTGATCGTGGTGAACACCCCGCAATCAACGGGAAGCGTTCAACGCCTTGATCACCTTGTCGGTGATGTCATGCTTGGGATTGACATAGACCGATTCCTGGAGAATCAGGTCGTACTTTTCCGTCTCAGCCAGCGTCTTCACAACTTTGTTGGCGCGTTCGATGACTTGCTGGAGCTCTTCATTTTTGCGGGTGTTCAGGTCTTCCTGAAACTCACGGCGCTTGCGCTGGAAGTCCCGATCCTGGTCAACAAGCTGCTTTTGCCGTGAAACGCGCTGACTCTCGGCAAGCGTTGGGGCTTCACGCTCAAACTTGTCGGAGAGTGTTTTCAGCTGGGTCGCCAGATCGTTCAGCTCTTTTTCACGCTTGCTGAATTCCTGCTCGAGTTTGGTTTGGGCGGCTTTCGCGGAATTGGCTTCCCGGAAAATCCGGTCAAGGTTGACAATCCCGACCTTGAACTCCTGCGCACTTGCGGAGAAACCCGCCAGTGCAATGGCAACGCCCAGGAAAATTTTGATTGAAAAATGCTTCATTAGAAAGATGTACCAATTTGGAATTGCAACCGCTCTATTCTATCGCCTGGCATTTTGCGCAGCGGCGTCGCAATAGCGATGCGCAAGGGCCCCACTGGGGAAATCCAGCTGATACCAATACCTGTGGAGGCCCGCAGGTCATTCACACGGAAACGTTCATTCTCACCAAAAACGTTGCCTGCGTCCACAAACCCATAAAGGCGCAAGGTACGGTCATTGCCCGCACCAGGAAACGGCGCAATGAGTTCGGCATTGAGCGTGAGCTTCTTCGGACCACCGATAGCGAGATCAGACGCATCGCGCGGGCCCAGTGAGCCCTGCTCAAATCCGCGCACGGAACCCAGGCCGCCTGAATAGTAGTTCTTGAAGAGCGGATAGGGCTGGCCACTCAGGCCTTTACCCCAGCCAAACTCGCCGTTAAGCGCAATCGTGAACTGCTTGTTGAGTGGAATGTATTTTTGAGCCTGGTAATTGGCTCGCACAAATTTAATATCGCCGGCAACACCCCAATCACCGTACACACGCTGGTACAGGCCCGAGGTAGGCACCAGCGCGCTGTCGCGGCTGTCGCGCGACCAGCCCACGGTCAACGGAATCGAGTTGCTTTTATAGCCAAACTGGTTCGCATAGTTCAGATAACTGACCGGCAAATTGGTACCCGGCACAATCGTCAATTGCTCGTAGCCAGTACCAAAATAAACCGTGTCGTTCTCGGTAAACGGAACACCGAAACGAATGCTTGCACCACGCGTTTTCAGGCTGTAGTCACCACCTTGGCCCGAGGTCGGCTTCGACGTACGGTCATAGACATCAATGGTGCGCGAAATACCGTCGGCCGTGAAATATGGGTCAATGGTGCTGAGCACAATCTGGCGGTTTGACTTGCTGGTGTTGACTTCAACGCCCAGGTAATTGCCGGAGCCAAAAACGTTTTCCTGCTTGATACCGAATACCAGTGAGAGGCTGTCCGCGCTGGAATACCCCGCACCAAGCTGCAAATTACCGGTTGGTTTTTCAACCACGTTCACCGTAATGTCGACCTGGTCGTTTGTACCGGTCACTTCCTGCGTTTCTACATTCACATCGGTAAAGAAACCCAGACGGTCGACACGGTCGCGGGAAAGCCGGATTTTGTCGCCGTCGTACCAGGACGACTCAAACTGGCGGAACTCGCGACGCACAACTTCATCGCGCGTGCGATTGTTTCCGGCCACGTTGATGCGCCGCACATAAGCACGGCGGGATGGTTCTGCCTGAAGCACAAATGCCACGCGGTTATTGACACGGTCAATTTCCGGCACCGCTTCGACGCGGGCAAAAGCGTAGCCAAAAGTACCGAAATAGTCGCTGAACGCCTTGGTCGTTTCAGCGACCTCGTCCGCGTTGTAGGCCTCACCAGGCGTGATTTTCACTAAAGTCTTGAATTCTTCTTCCTTGTTCAGGTAGTTGCCTTCAAGCTTGACGCCCGAAACCACAAAACGCTCGCCCTCGGTCACGTTGACGGTGATGGCAATGCTTTGTTTGTCCGGGGAAATCGCAACCTGGGTAGAGTCGATCTTGAACTCGAGGTAGCCCCGCGAAAGGTAGTAGGAGCGCAGCGTTTCAATGTCGGCGTTGAGCTTGGTGCGCGAGTAGCGATCCGACTTGGTGTACCAGCTGAGCCAGCCCCCTGTATCAAGGTCAAAGAGGCTCAGGAGGGTTGACTCGCTGAACGCCTTGTTGCCTGTAATGTGGATTTCCTTGATCTTCGCGACATCGCCTTCGGTCACACTGAAAGTCAGGTTGACCCGATTGCGTTCGATCGGCGTGACTGTGGTGACAATTTCAACGCCGTACAGGCTCTTGTTGATGTACTGGCGCTTGAGCTCCTGCTCCGCCTTGTCGGCGAGCGCCTTGTCGAACGGCTGGCCATCCGCAACACCGGCCTCGCGGAGTGCCTTCTTGAGCGCGTCCTTGTCGAACTCCTTGGCACCCACAAAGTCCACGTCAGCAACGGTGGGACGCTCTTCAACGATCACCACCAATACGTCGCCACTGACTTCAAGCCGCACGTCCTTGAACAGACCCAGCCCAAACAGCGCACGAATGGCGGTGGAACCCTTGTCGTCGTTATAGGTTTCGCCGACCCGAAAGGGCAAGGAGGCAAAAATGGTTCCGGGCTCAACGCGCTGCAAGCCTTCAACCCGGATATCACGCACCGTGAAAGGGTCAACGGCCCAAGCCGAACTGGCTGCAAAAAGACCGGCGGCGATAGCGCAAACTGCACGAACTTTGAAGCGATTTATTTGTTTTTGCATGAAATGTAAGGAATTAGCCCAAAAGCCGGGTGACATCGTTAAACAGGGCAACGCACATCATGCCCAGCAGGATAGCAACGCCACCGCGCTGCAACCGGTCCATCCAGGCGTCGGACACGCCCCGGCCGGTGATCCCCTCCCAAAGATAATACATCAGGTGCCCCCCATCCAGAACCGGCAGCGGCAGTAAATTCAGGACGCCAAGGCTCACGCTGATAAGGGCCAGAAACAGGAGATAACTGCTCCACCCAAGGCTGGCTGACTTCCCCGCATAGTCCGCAATCGTGAGCGGGCCACTCAGGTTTTTAAGCGACGCCTCGCCGATGACCATTTTCCCAATCATCTTGAGTGTGAGCAGCGAAACCTGCCAGGTGCGGACGGCGCCTTGCCACAAACCATCGACAGGGCCGTAGCGCACCGTGACAAACTCGGGAGGAGACCCCACGTAGGCTTCAATCCGAGGGACCATCACTCCGTTCACCGCCTTGAGCTCAGGCGTCACTTGCAGCACTACGGATGCGCCGGCACGGCTGATTTGCCATGCCTGCGGGACGACGGAAGCCCCGGCGCCGGGCGAGCGGGCAGAGGTACGTATCACCTCGCGCAGCTGTTGCCCATCCACAATGGCCGTCTCGCCGATGCGAAGCACGAGATCGTCGGCACGCAGTCCGGATTTTTCGGCGGCGCCCCCGGGCATCACATTACCAATTACGGGACGGGTCCAGGGGCCGAGAATGCCAATTTTCCTGAACAGGTCGGCATCTGCTTCGGGTGCACCCAGCGTACTGAGCGGCAACCGCACAGTCTGCCCTGACGCTGCGCCATCGCTGCCAAGCACCAAGGTGAGGTCGCGACCATCCAGTGCACCTTGCGTGAGCCTCCAGCGCAAGTCTTCAAAAGAATGAACGACCTCCAGGTCGTCACCTTCAAAAGCCGCCTGCTGAACCGTTTCTCCGCCATCCAGGCCAGCCTTTTCGGCAAGCGATCCTGCCACCGGGCTGGCCAAAATGGCTTTGGGCTCCTGCAAGCCACTCCAGTTGACCACGGCATACAGCACTATGGCCAGCAGCAAATTGGCGGCCGGGCCTGCGGCCACCACGGCAACCCGCGATTTCAGCGGCTGGGTATTAAAAGCCAGATGGCGCTCGGATGGATCCACCGGGGCCTCACGCTCATCCAGCATCTTGACGTAGCCGCCCAGAGGCAGCATGCCGATGGAAAACTCTGTCGACTTGTTTTTGAGCTTCCAGGTGTAAATCGGTTTGCCGAATCCGATGGAAAATTTCAGAACCTTTATGCCACACGCCACTGCGACGCGGTAATGGCCGTATTCGTGCACGGCAATCAGGATACCGAGAGTCACAACGAAAGAAACCAGTGTCAGCATCTCAGGACTCCAGACCTTGGGTGATTTGAGTGGCAACGCGGCGGGCCTGCTCATCCAGCGCCAGCAAGCCCGCTATATCGTCCACCTGAGAGACTGCCGCGGCCTCCAAAGTTGCATGGTTTACATGATGAATGTGGTCGAAGCGGATGCGCCGGTCCAAAAAGGCCGCAACAGCAATCTCATTGGCTGCGTTCAGTACCACGCAAGTGCCCGGCGGCGCACGCAAACTCTCCCAGGCCAAAGGCAGGCAGGGAAAGCGCTGAAAGTCCGGGACCTCGAATGTCATGGCGGCCATACGGGCAAAATCCAGGCGCGCCGTGCCGCTTTCGATCCGTTCCGGCCAGGACAAGCCATAGGCAATCGGCACCCGCATATCCGGCGTACCCAGCTGGGCCATCACCGATGCGTCATGGAACTGCACCATCGAATGGATGATTTGCTGCGGATGGATCACCACCTCGATCTGCTCCGGCACGACACCAAACAGGTACTTGGCTTCAATCACCTCCAAAGCCTTGTTCATCATCGTGGCCGAATCCACAGAAATCTTGCGGCCCATCGAAAAATTCGGGTGCGTGCAGGCCTGCTCGGGCGTTACGTCGCGCAGAGTTGCCGGATCACGGGCGCGAAAAGGACCGCCCGACGAGGTCAGCATGATTTTTTCGATGCGCCGGGGCCACACCGCCGGGTCTTCGGGCAATGACTGGAAAATGGCCGAATGCTCACTGTCAATCGGTAGCAACCGGGCACCCCCTTCACGAACCGCCCGCATAAACACTTCGCCGCCGACGACAAGGGCCTCCTTGTTGGCGAGCAGCAGGCGCTTGCCCGCCTTTGCGGCCGCCACGCATGGGCCTAACCCGGCAGCGCCCACAATAGCGGCCATGACGGTATCCACCAACTCGTGTGACGCTATCATTTCGAGAGCGTCTTGCGCCCATAGAACCTGCACCGGAAGCTGATTTACCTTGATCTTCTCCGCCAGCAAACGGGCATGCGGCTCACTGGCCATCACCGCGTATTGGGGTTTGAACTGGGCGCACTGCGCCAGCATCAAGTCCGTTTGGGTTGCCGCGCTGAGGGCAAACACCTCAAAGCGCTCAGGGTGGCGGGCGATGACATCAAGCGTGTTGACACCAATGGACCCCGTGGAGCCCAAAACGGTCACACGCTGCTTTTCAAAGGACATACGGGAGCAAAGCCTAAAGGGTAACCAGCATCATCGCCAGGGGCAGTGTGGGCAATAGCGCGTCGACCCGGTCGAGCACGCCGCCGTGGCCCGGCAACAGGCCGCTGGAGTCTTTCACCCCGGCACTGCGCTTGATAAGGGACTCGACCAGATCGCCCACCACACTCATGGCGGCCAGGAAAATAACCGCCAGCAGCATGACGACCATGCCGTGATGATCAGCCAGCCGGCTGTAAAGCGTGGCGTCAGCCCAGAAGCCACCGCCAATGCCCGCGCGGCCCAGCCACACCCAGGCCAGCGACAGCGCCACCACACCGGCCATGCCGCCCCACACGCCCTCCCAGCTTTTACCCGGGCTGATTGAAGGAGCCAGCTTGCCCTTGCTGAACCGGCCTCCCAGGGCGCGACCCGCAAAGTAGGCAAAGATATCGGCCACCCAGACCAGCAGCAGAACGGACAGCAAAAAGTCAATGCCTGCCACACGGGCCTGTGCCACAGCCAGCCAGGCGACCAACAACGCAGCCAGCCCCCCTGGAAGGCGAATTACTTTGGGTATGCGCGGCCAGCCCGCCACGCCATTGCGCAGCAACCAGCCACCGGCAAGCACCCAGGCAGCACCTGCAGCAGCCCAAAGAAGCGGCAGCGGCTTTACGAGCAGGCCAAAGTACCACGCGAGCGCGCACAGCCCGACACAAACGGCGGCGAGCCCCACAGAGGCTCCCTGCCCGAGTGCATTCAGCCGGCCCCACTCCCAGGCACCCGCAGCAATCAACAGCAGCGCGACGGCACAAAAGGGCTCTGGCGTCTTGTAGAAAAGGGCTGGCAGCAAAATAGCCAGAAGGACAATCGCTGTGATCACGCGCTGTTTAAGCATCAGGCAGCCTTTGTATTTTCATTGGTGCTGCGGCCGCTGACCTGGGCGGAGGTCTTGCCGAAGCGTCGTTCGCGAGTCCGAAAGACGGCTATCGCCTCGTCCAGCGCCGTCTCGTCAAATTCAGGCCACAACTTGTCGGAGAAATGCAGCTCTGAATAAGCTGCCTGCCACAGCAAAAAATTACTGATCCGCAATTCACCGCCTGTGCGAATCAGCAGATCCGGGTCCGGCACGTGCGCCAGTGCCATCTCCCTGTCCAGCGACAGCTCGGTAATGGCTTCACCGCGGCTGGCCAATCTGTTGGCAGCCTGGGCAATATCCCAGCGGCCGCCGTAGTTGAAGCACACATTAAAAACCAGCCGTTGGTTGGTGGAGGTGTCGAGCTCAGCTTGCGCCAGCCCTGCCTGGACTTTCTCGGAAAGCCGCAGGCGGTCTCCGACAAAACGCAGTTGCACGCCGTTGGCATTCAGGCTGGGGACTTCCTTGGAAAGAGAATAGGCAAGCAACTCCATCAGCCCGGACACCTCTTCAGCCGGCCGGTTCCAGTTCTCGGAAGAAAAAGCGAAAACCGTGAGGACGCCGATGCCGCGGTCCAGGCATGCGCGAACGCAGCGGCTGAGCGAATCAACGCCCTGCTTGTGGCCCGCAATGCGGGGTAAAAACCGTTTGGTCGCCCAGCGACCATTGCCATCCATAACGATGGCAACGTGGTGCGGGACTATGGGATGGGCGGTGGCCATGGTGAATCAGGCCAGACGACGAGGCGTCAAACCGCCATGATGTCTTGTTCCTTGCCGGCGACCAGTTTGTCGACTTCGGCAATGAAACGATCCGTGAACTTCTGGATATCGTCCTGCGAACGGCGTTCGTCGTCTTCAGAAGCGAGCTTGTCCTTGACGAGTTTCTTGACGCCATCATTGGCATCGCGGCGCAGGTTGCGAATAGCCACTTTGGCGTGCTCCCCTTCGGCGCGCACGACTTTGGTAAGTTCGCGACGGCGCTCTTCGGTCATGGCCGGCATGGGCACGCGGATCAGGTCACCCTGCGCGGCCGGATTGAGTCCCAGGTCTGAATCACGGATGGCCTTTTCGATCTTGGCGCCCATGCCTTTTTCCCAGGGCGAGACGCTGATGGTGCGGGCGTCGAGCAGCGACACATTGGCCACCTGGCTGATCGGCACCATGGAGCCGTAATAATCAACATGCACGGTATCGAGCAAACCGGGGTTGGCGCGGCCAGTGCGGATCTTGGTCAGGCCATTTTTGAACGAGTCAATGGACTGCTGCATCTTTTGCTCTGCCTGCTGCTTGACTTCAACAATGCTCATGGTCGAATCTCCGGATTTTTATAGCGAAAAAGAACAAGCTGGGACAGGAGGCTCAGACGTGAACCAGGGTTCCCTCGTCCTCGCCCTGCACGACGCGCTTGAGCGCACCATGCTTGAAAATACTGAACACCTTGATGGGCAGCTTCTGGTCACGGCACAGCGCAAAAGCGGTGGCATCCATGACCTCGAGGTTTTTGCCCATGGCTTCATCAAACGTGATGTTGGTGTAGCGCGTGGCTTTCGGGTCTTTCTTGGGGTCCGCAGTGTACACACCGTCGACCTTGGTGGCCTTCAGCACGATCTCAGCGCCGATCTCAGCGCCGCGCAATGCGGCTGCCGTATCGGTGGTGAAAAACGGGTTGCCGGTGCCGGCCGCGAAGATGACGACCTTGCCTTCTTCGAGGTACTGCAGGGCTTTGGGACGAACATAAGGCTCGACCACGCGCTCAATGCCGATGGCCGACATTACGCGAGCGATCAGCCCGGCCTTGTCCATCGTGTCGCCCAAGGCGAGCGCGTTCATCACGGTGGCCAGCATGCCCATGTAGTCGGCGGTGGCGCGGTCCATGCCGACGGAACCGCCGGCCACACCGCGAAAAATGTTGCCGCCGCCGATCACGACCGCCACTTCGACACCCATGCGGGTGACTTCGGCAATCTCTTCCACCATGCGCACGATGGTCGCGCGGTTGATGCCAAAGGCATCATCCCCCATCAAGGCCTCACCTGACAGTTTTAACAAGATTCGCTTGTAGGCTGGCATGTGAGAGCTTTCTTTGTTGGGTTGTCTGAAGTTTAGCGGCCTTCCGGCTGGACTGAAATGCTCAAGCAGCCTTGGCTGCGGCGACCTGGGCGGCGACTTCGGCAGCGAAATCGTCCACCTTTTTCTCAATGCCTTCACCCACGACATACAGCGTGAAAGACTTGATCGTTGTCGCTTTTTCCTTGAGCATTTGCTCGACGGTCTGCTTGTCGTTCTTGACGAAAGTCTGGTTGTACAGGCTGACTTCCTTCAGGTACTTCTGCACGCCACCTTCGATACGCTTTGCAACAATTTCAGCGGACTGGACGGCCTTGCCTTCAGCCTGTGCCTTGGCGGCATCTTCAGCGGCCTTGGCTGCAGCAACCGAGCGCTCCTTGGCGACCAGTTCGGCGGGAACTTCAGCGCTGGACAGGGACACGGGCTTCATCGCGGCCACATGCATGGCGACATCCTTGGCTGCGGCTTCGTCGCCTTCAAACTCCACGACTACGCCGATACGCGTGCCGTGCAGGTAAGAGGCCAGCTTGCTGCCCGAGAAACGCTTGAAGCGGCGCACGCTCATGTTTTCGCCGATCTTGCCGATCAGGCCCTTGCGCACGTCTTCGACCGTCGGGCCAAAGCCGTCAAGCGACAAAGGCATGGCGCCAACAGCTTCCACGTCGGCCGGGTTGTTCTTGACAATCCCTTCGACCACTGCCTTGGTGAAGGCCAGGAAGCTGTCGTTCTTGGTCACGAAGTCGGTTTCGCAATTGATTTCCACCAGCGCGCCCACATCGCCTTCGCGGTGCGCAGCCACAACGCCTTCGGCGGTGACGCGGGAAGCGGCCTTGCCGGCCTTGCTGCCGAGCTTGACGCGCAGGATTTCTTCGGCTTTTTCGAAGTTGCCTTCAGCTTCGGTCAGTGCTTTCTTGCACTCCATCATGGGGGCGTCGGTCTTGGCGCGCAGTTCAGCGACCATGCTTGCAGTAATTGCCATCTTTGTTTCTCCGTTTGTCGTTTTTGACACGCTGGAAGCGATCAATTCGCACCCAGCTTTTCGTTAGGTTGTGAAAAAGGGGCTACGCGAGCCCCTTTTTCGCGTCTGGCGCAGAGCCGAAAACTATCAGGCGGCTGCGTTTTCCACTTCCACGAACTCATCCGAGCTCTCAGCCGAAACCGCCTTGACGACGTCGTTCACGGCATTGGCGCGGCCTTCGATGATCGCGTCGGCGATACCGCGGGCGTACAGGGCGACAGCCTTGGAGGAGTCGTCATTGCCGGGGATCACGTAGTCGATGCCGATAGGCGAGTGGTTGGAGTCAACCACGCCGATCAGGGGAATGCCGAGTTTCTTGGCTTCCAGGATCGCGATTTTGTGGAAGCCCACGTCGATCACGAAAATGGCGTCCGGCAGGGCGTTCATGTCCTGAATGCCGCCGATGTCTTTTTCAAGCTTTTCGATTTCGCGCTTGAAGGTGAGCTGTTCTTTTTTGCTGATGGAATCAAGGCCGGCTTCCTGCTGGGCCTTCATTTCCTTCAGGCGCTTGATGGAAGTCTTGACCGTCTTGAAGTTGGTCAGCATGCCGCCCAGCCAGCGCTGGTCAACATAGGGAACACCGGCGCGCTTGGCTTCGGTGGCGACGATGTCGCGAGCCTGGCGCTTGGTGCCTACCATCAGGATGGTGCCGCGGTTGGCAGACAGCTGCTTCGCGAACTTCATCGCTTCCTGGTACATCGGAAGCGACTTTTCCAGGTTGATGATGTGAATACGGTTGCGATGGCCGAAGATGTAAGGGGCCATCTTGGGGTCCCAGAAGCGGGTTTGGTGTCCGAAATGAACGCCTGCTTCCAGCATTTCGCGCATAGTGGTCGACATAGGAATACTCCAAAAGGTTGTGTCTAAAATCAGCGCTTATCGTCCCGTTGGCCTCTTTCGAGATTTCCGGGGCAACACCTTGAGTGGCTGATTTGCGATTTGCCTTGCAAACAACAAAATCGTCATTTGCAAAGCCTGTCGAGTATAACACCCTCCTGACCCATGAGCCAGATACCCCCCTCAGGCGACCTCGATGCCACTCGCCAGGCCATGACCGCCGGTCAGACCTCCCCCCAGCGGGTTTTCGAACAGGCCCTGGCCACGGCCCAAAGTGACGCCTGCCGCCACGTTTTCATGCCGGGGAGCCCAAACCTCGCCGGAACGGCGGAAAACCCCGTTTCGAACGCTGCAGGCCTTCCGCTTGCCGGTATCCCGGTATCGGTCAAGGACCTGTTCGACGTGGCAGGCCACACCACCGCAGCCGGATCCACCGTACTGGCAGGCGCCGCGCCTGCCGCAGAAGATTGCCCTGCCGTGGCACGTCTGCGCGCTGCCGGCGCCACGTTCATGGGGCGTACCAACATGGTCGAGTTCGCCTTCTCCGGCGTCGGCATCAACCCGCACTACGGCACACCCGTCAACCCGGCCGACCCGAAGGTGGCGCGTATTCCCGGGGGCTCGTCCTCCGGTGCGGCAGTCTCGGTGGCCACGGGTGCGGCACTGGTCGGGCTCGGCTCCGACACCGGCGGATCGATCCGTATCCCGGCGGCGCTTTGCGGCATCGTCGGCTTCAAAAGCACCGCGCGCCTGGTGCCCACGCAAGGCGCCCTACCCTTGTCCACCAGCCTGGACACCGTGTGCGCCCTGACCCGTTCAGTGCGCGACGCAGTCACCGTGCATGAAGTCCTGGCGGCACGCAAGGTCCAACTGGCCGGCAAACCGCTCGCCTCCTGTCGCCTGGCCGTTGCCCGCACCGTGATGCAGGACCACCTGGACAACACCGTCGCCGAGGCGTTTGGGCGCAGCCTGCGAATCCTTCGCCAGGCGGGCGCGCATATTGAAGAAATCGACCTGGAAGAGATCGGCGAGCTGGCCGCCATCAATGCCACCGGCGGCCTTTCGGCGGCGGAAAGTTATGCCTGGCACCGAACGCTGATCACCAGACACCAGGCCGAATACGACCCGCGCGTGGCCTTGCGCATCCTGCGCGGCGCCGGCATGAGCGCGGCCGACTACATCGACCTGCTGGCCGCCCGCAAGGCCTGGGTGGCCCACATGGAAACATGCCTGCAAGGCTTTGACGCCGTGCTCTCGCCCACCGTCCCCATCGTCGCGCCGCCGATCACCGGTGTGCTGGATGACGATGCCGAATTTTTCCGGGTCAACGGCCTGCTGCTGCGCAACACCTCCGTGGTGAACATGCTCGACGGTTGCGCCATTTCCCTGCCTTGTCACACACCCGGCCAGTTGCCCGTGGGCCTAATGCTCTGGCATGCGGCGTTGCATGACGACGCGGTGCTGGACCTGGCCCTGCAGGTGGAGACCGCCCTGTCGAATTCGCTATAAAAACGATAGCTGCTCGCGCTCATTCCTATTGGCTTCAAAGCCTTTTTCTTATAAAAATGTACAAAAACATCTCCCCAGCCCCGCGCCCCGTGCCTGCCCCACATGACCGCGGGAGCCTCGCATGAGGGTTGCCGTCATTGGCGCCGGCATCATCGGCATCACCACCGCTTACGAGCTGGCCCTGGACGGCCACGAGGTCACCGTCTTCGAACGGCGCGGCGCGGCGGCCGAGGAAACCAGCTTTGCCAACGCCGGCCTGGTAGCGCCCGGCTACGTCACGCCCTGGGCTGCCCCCGGCATGCCGGGCAAGGTCATCAGCCATCTTTTCAGCCGCCACGCGCCGGTCAAGCTCGGCCTGCCACTGTCGGCCCGCGACCTGGCCTGGATGTGGAAATGGTTTCGCGCCTGCAAGCTCGAAACCTATCTGGCCAACCGCGCGCGCATGCAGCGCCTGGCTTTTTACAGCCGCGAAAGGCTGCACCACCTGACGGCCGAACTGGAGCTCGAGTACGACGGCAGCCCCGGCTACATGGTGCTGCTGCGCTCTGAAAAAGACGCGAAGCTGGTGCAGCCGGGCCTGGCCGTGCTGCGCGACGCCGGCGTGGTATTCAAGGAGATCGGCCCCGACGAGGTGCGCAAGATCGAGCCGGCACTGAGCCCCGACACCGACTTCCTGGGCGCAGTGCACCTGCCGAACGACGAGGTGGCCAATTGCCGCCAGTTTGCCCTGCTGCTGAAGAACGAAGCCCAGCGCATCGGCGTTAATTTTGAATTCAATACGGCTGTAGCCCAATTGGAACGGGCGCAACCAGCTAGTATTTTGATAGCAGGCGAAGCCAGCCCCCGCGGCTTCGACCATGTGGTCATGTGCGCCGGCCTGGCGTCTGCGGAACTCCTGAGGCCGCTGGGCCTGAAGATTCCCATGGCAGCGGTTTATGGTTACTCCATCAGCGCGCCGATCCGCGAACCGCTGAACGCACCACGCAGCGCACTGATGGACGAGCGCTACAAGGTCGCGATTTCCCGCCTGGGCAACCGCGTGCGCGTGGCGGGCAGCGCCGAAATCGGCGGCACGCTTGAAAGCAAACGGGCATCGTCCATCCAGACGCTGTACAAGGTGCTGCACGACTGGTTCCCGGGTGCGGCCCAGCTCTCCAACACCGGCGCCAGCGTGCAGGAATGGAAAGGCGCCCGGCCCATGCTCCCCGACGGTCCGCCCATCATCGGCGACAGCGGCATTCCCGGCCTCTGGCTCAACCTGGGGCATGGCTCCAGCGGCTGGGCCCTCAGCTGCGGCAGCGCGCGGGCGCTGGTCGACCTGATGGCCGGCAAAAGCGCGGACATCGACATGGAAGGCCTGGGCATCGCCCGCCTGGGCTGAAACCACCCCGCGGCTACGCCCAAAGCCCGGCCTGCCGGGCTTTTTACTTTGCGGGGCCGCACAATCGGGCCATGCGAAAAATTTCCAGCGCCCGCAGCGAGCCACTTCACAGTGTGGCGGCCTCGCGTGAACTTGAACGGCATGCCGCCGCCGGGCTGCCGCCCCACACGCTGATGCAGCGAGCCGGCCTCTCGGTGGCGCGCCTGGCGCTGGCCCTGGCGCCGCATGCGCAGCGCATCTGGATCGCCTGCGGGCCAGGCAATAACGGCGGCGACGGTTTTGAGGCCGCCATGCATCTGCACCAATGGGGCAAAGCAGTGGTCGTAACCTGGACCGGCCTGCCCGCCGGAAAAACCAGCCTGCCGCGCGACGCCCATGCCTCGCGCGAGCGCGCCATCGCCGCGGGCGTGCCCATGGCGGCGCAACCGCCCGATGATTTTGATTTCTGCATCGACGCCCTGTTGGGCATAGGCGGCGCGCTGGACCCTGAGCGCCCAGGCACGGCCTTAATCCTGGAGTGGCTGGCGCGAATGCAAGCCGGCAGTGCGCCGCGGCTGGCGGTGGACGTGCCGACCGGCCTGGACGCGGACACCGGGTCTGCTACACATTTGATAGCTGCTTGCGCCCATTCACCGGACGCTACGGCCATTTTTACCTTAAGCCTTTTAACCTTGAAGCCGGGGCTGTTCACCGCCGGCGGCCGGGATTGGGCGGGCCAGGTCTGGTTTAACGATCTTGGCGTCCATGAGACGCAGGCTGCAACACCAGGCCAGACCGACGCCTGGTTGCTGGGCGCCGACCGGGCCGGCCAGCCGCCCCGGTCAGCCAACGCGCATGCCAGCCACAAAGGCAGCTTTGGTGACGTGGCCGTGCTCGGGGGAGAGTCCGCCGCCCACAGCCATATGGCGGGCGCCGCGCTGCTGGCGGCGCGGGCCGCCCTGCATGCCGGCACCGGCCGGGTATTTGTGGCGCTGCTCGGCAAGCCAACCATCGCAGTCGACCCGCAACAACCGGAGCTGATGTTCCGCGCGCCCGAGGCGCTGGACCTCGCACAGCAGGTGGTGGTGTGCGGCTGCGGCGGCGGCGAGGCCGTCAGGGCCATGCTGGCCAGGGTGCTGTCGACAGCCAGGCGGCTGGTGCTGGATGCCGATGCGCTCAATGCCATTGCAGGGGACACGCAGTTCCAGGCGCAGCTCATTGCACGTCACGGCCGCGGCTACCGCACGGTGCTGACACCGCACCCGCTGGAAGCCGCCCGGCTGGCCGGAACCACAGCGGCCGCGGTTCAATCCGACCGGCTGGCTTCGGCCCGGCAGCTTGCCGAACGGTTTCAGTGTGTGGTGGTGCTCAAGGGCTCAGGAACGGTGATCGCGGCGCCGGGCCGCAGCAGCGCCATCAACAGCACCGGCAACGCCCTGCTGGCCACGGCCGGCACCGGCGACGTGCTGGCGGGCATGGTGGGCGCACGGCTGGCGGCCGGGCTGGAGGCTTTCGACGCCGCCTGCAGCGCCGTGTTTGCACATGGCCGCCTGGCCGATGACTGGGCCGCCCAGGCCCCGGGTATGGCCCTGACGGCGTCGGAACTGGCCCGTGCACAAGGCCATCACAAGTGACCTGCGCGGCAGATGGCAGATGAGGCCGATGAGGCCTTACACCAGGATCATCAGCGCGATTTGAATCAGGACGATGAGCACCAGCGCGGACAAATCCACGCCGCCCACCGTGGGGACCACGCGGCGCAGGGGTGCCAGCAAGGGCTCGGTCAGGCGCCCCAGCAAACCATACGCGGATGATCCCGGCTGCACCCACGAGAGGATGGCAAAACCGAGCACCAGGATGAACAGGGTTTGCAGCGCCACCCGGATCAGCATCTTCAGCGCAAAGGACAGCAGCGTCAGCAATACGACAGGCGCAGCCCCGGCAGTCCACACGGTACCCCCCAACAGCAGGCCAAACAACAGGCCCCACAGCAACGCATAGGCCACTGCCAGCAACACGGCCGCCAGAATGCTGGCCCAGTCCACCCGGGACTGCATCACCGGCCTGGGCAGCACGCGGCGCAAGGGCTTGACCAGCCAATCGGTCACGGCCATCACAAAACGGCCGGGCTGGGCCGTCATGTTGACCCGGACCCAGTTCATCCAGGCTCGCAGCAAAGCCGCTGCAATCAACAGGAAGAACAGCGTTTCAAGCAGGAAGGCCAATACGCGTATCAGCATGGGCGGCGTGCCTTATGCGCAGGGAACACAGTCGGGAAAAAGGGTTTGAACTGAAATCTCATGGTGTCCCGATGCCTAACGGCGCGGCTTCTTGCCCTGCTTGCGGCCCGGCGGATTGCCTGCCGCCTTCTTGACAGCCGCCTTGAGGGCCTGGATGGGCGATTTGGGCGCCCTTTCACTGCTGCTGGCGCCGCGGCTGGCTGTGCCGCCGCCGCGGCCGCCTGAGCGCGACTCCGAGCGTTTTCCAGCGCCTTTGCTGCCCGCCTTGCCGCTTCGGGGCTCCGCCGCATGGCGCGAGGCGCCGCGTTCCTGTACAGGCAGTTCCGCCGCATGGCCGCCTGTCTTGTCCTTCATGGCGCGTCCGACCAGGTCCTGGCCCTCGTTCACCAGGCGGAAGTCGATCTTGCGGCCGTCCAGGTCCACCCGGCTGACCTGCACCCGCACCCGCGTGCCGATGGCATATCGGATGCCGGTGCGCTCGCCGCGCAGTTCCTGGCGAGCTTCGTCGAAGCGGAAGTATTCGCCACCCAGCTCGGTGATGTGCACCAGACCTTCGACGTACATCGCATCCAGTGTGACAAAAATGCCGAAGCCCGTGGCCGCGGTGACGACGCCACCGAATTCCTCACCGAGATGCTCGCGCATGTACTTGCACTTAAGCCAGGCTTCCACGTCGCGGCTGGCTTCGTCGGCGCGGCGTTCGTTGGCGCTGCAGTGCAGGCCGGCCGCCTGCCAGGCGAGTTCGTCGGCGCTGGCTTTTTTCGGTTTTTGCGTTGGTTCCTTGACGCGCGCGGCCAGGCGTTTGGACAGCTTGGCCTCAGCCTCGCCCGGCGTGGGCAGGGTCGGGAGCTGGTACTTGGCCTTGTTCAGCACAGCTTTGATGACGCGGTGCACCAGCAAATCGGGGTAGCGCCGGATCGGGCTGGTGAAGTGCGTGTAAGCCTCGTAGGCCAAACCGAAGTGGCCGCTGTTCATCGGCGTATAGATTGCCTGCTGCATGGAGCGCAGCAGCATCGAGTGGATTTGCTGTGCGTCAGGCCGGTCCTTGGTGGCCAGCGCGATCTTCTGGAATTCGCCGGGCGCCGGGTCATCGGTGATGGTCATGCCGATGCCGGCCGCCTTCAGGTAGTTGCGCAGCATCTCCTTCTTCTCGGGCGTTGGGCCTTCGTGCACACGGTACAGGCCCACGTGCTTGCTTTGCGAGATGAAGTCCGCCGAGCAGACGTTGGCCGCCAGCATGGCTTCTTCAATCAGCCGGTGCGCCACGTTGCGGGTGCGGGGGACGATTTTTTCAATCCGGCCTGCTTCGTCGCAAACAATCTGGGTCTCGGTGGTTTCAAAATCCACCGCGCCGCGTTCGCCACGCTCCTTGAGCAGCGCCTGGTACACGTCGTGCAGGTCGAGCAGGTGCGGCACCAGCGCCTTGCGCTGCGCAGCTTCAGGGCCGCGTGTGTTGGCCAGGATGGCGGCGACCTCAGTGTAGGTAAAGCGCGCCTGGCTGAACATCACCGCCGGGTAGAACTGGTAGGCGTGGACCTCGCCCTTGGCGTTGACCAGCATGTCGCAGACCATGCACAGGCGCTCGACATTCGGGTTGAGCGAGCAAAGGCCATTGGACAATTTTTCCGGCAACATGGGAATCACGCGGCGCGGAAAATACACGCTGGTAGCGCGGTCGTAAGCGTCGATGTCGATGGCGCTGCCGGTTTCCACATAGTGGCTCACGTCGGCAATCGCCACCAGCAGGCGCCAGCCTTTGCCGCGGCCCACTTTGGCGGGCTCGCAATACACGGCGTCGTCAAAGTCGCGGGCATCTTCGCCGTCGATGGTGACCAGCGGCACGTCCGTCAGGTCAACGCGGTGCTTTTTGTCGGCAGGCCGCACGGCGTCCGGCAGGGTTCGGGCCAGGGCCAGCGCTTCGTCGCTGAATTCATGCGGCACGCCGTACTTGCGCACCGCGATCTCGATTTCCATGCCGGGGTCGTCGATCTCGCCCAGTACTTCCTTGACGCGGCCCACAGGCTGGCCGAACAGCGCCGGCGGCTCGGTGAGTTGCACCACCACCACCTGGCCGGCCTTGGCCGTGCCGGTAGCGCCCTTGGGGATCAGGACGTCCTGGCCGTAGCGCTTGTCTTCGGGTGCAACCAGCCAGACGCCGCTTTCCTGCAGCAGGCGGCCGATGATGGGATTCGAGGATCGTTCAACGATTTCCGTGACGCGGCCCTCGGGCCGGTTTTTGCGGTCGTGCCGCACGATGCGGGCCTTGACGCGATCCTTGTGCAGGACTGCACGCATCTCGTTGGGCGGCAGGTAAATATCTGCTTCGCCGTCATCGCGCAATACGAAACCATGGCCGTCTCGGTGGCCGGAAACGGTGCCCTCGAATTCAGCGAGCAAACCGGATGAATGGGCGGACGATCCGCCCGGATGGGAGTGAGTTGTTTTGATAGAAAGTCTCTTTTCGTTGGAGGCTGCCGGGTTTAAGTATGCAGCCGAAATATTTCAGGAAAATTTGAGGGGCCGAGCCTGAGAAAGCATTGAAGTAATGGTACACTGCTAGCTGTGCCCGGGTGGCGGAATTGGTAGACGCGCACGGTTCAGGTCCGTGTATCGCAAGATGTGGAGATTCGAGTTCTCTCCCGGGCACCAGATACACCAAACAGCTTCTCCAGACTCTTAAACTGACTCTGGAGTAAAGCAAGATTAAAGCCACTGTGACCCAGTGGCTTTTTTTGTGGCCGGGCCTCTTCTTCAGGCCCGGTTTAGCGTCCGCAGTATCGTTAATCAAACAGGCACGGCAACCAGGTCATGGCCCTGGGTTCCGACAATGCGGGCCCGGGTGAATTCGCCGACTTTCAGCGTCTTGCTGATTTTCTCGGGCGGTAACAGCTTGACGATGCCGTCGATCTCCGGCGCATCGGCATAAGAGCGCCCGGTGCCACCCTTTCGGCCTAGCGCCGGCGCCGAATCCACCAGCACCTGCATGGTTGCACCTATGCGCTGCTGCAGTTTCTGGCTGGACACCGCTTCGGCCACGGCCATGAAGCGGGCGCGCCGCTCTTCACGCAACGCCAGCGGCAGCATACCGGGAATATCGTTAGCCGTCGCACCTTCTACCGCGCTGTAGGCAAAGCAGCCTGCACGGTCGATTTTGGCCTCGCGCATGAAGTCCAGCAGATGGTCGAACTCTGCTTCCGTCTCGCCGGGAAAACCGGCGATAAAGGTGCTGCGAATCACAATTTCAGGGCAGATTTCGCGCCAGCGCGCAATGCGCTCAAGGTTCTTCTCGCCGCTGGCTGGCCGCTTCATGCGCTTGAGCACATCCGGATGACTGTGTTGCAACGGTACATCCAGATAAGGCAGCACCTTGCCGGTGGCCATCAGCGGCAGCACTTCGTCCACACTTGGGTACGGATACACATAATGCAAGCGCACCCAGGCGCCATACGGCTCGGCGATCTCGCCCAGTGCCTGCACCAGTTCCAGCATGCGCGTCTTGATAGGCTTACCATCCCAGAAGCCGGTGCGGTATTTCACATCGACGCCGTAGGCCGAGGTGTCCTGGCTGATCACCAGCAATTCCTTCACGCCGCCTTCAAACAGGGCGCGCGCTTCGTTGAGCACGTCTCCGATAGGCCGCGACACCAGGTCGCCGCGCATGGACGGGATGATGCAGAAGGTGCAGCGGTGATTGCAGCCTTCGCTGATCTTCAGGTAGGCGTAATGCTTGGGCGTCAGCTTGATGCCGGCAATGCCAAAGGCATTCGGCACCAGGTCCACGAAAGGATCATGCGGCTTGGGCAGGTTCAGGTGCACCGCGTCCATCACCTCCTGTGTGGCGTGCGGGCCCGTCACGGCCAGCACGCTCGGGTGCATCTGGCGCACCAGGTTGCCACCGCCCTCGCCCGCCTTGGCGCCCAGGCAGCCCGTGACGATGACCTTGCCGTTTTCGGCCAGCGCCTCGCCGATGGTGTCCAGGCTTTCCTTGACCGCGTCGTCGATGAAGCCACAGGTGTTGACGATGACCAGGTCCGCACCTTCGAAGGTCTTGGAGGTCTGGTAGCCCTCGGCGCTCAATTGCGTGAGGATCAGCTCGGAATCGGTCAAGGCCTTGGGGCAGCCCAGGCTGACAAAGCCGACGCGCGGTGCGGGCTTGGTGTTTACGGAAACAGGTGGGGAAATAACTTCGCTCATGGGGTGTATTGTCTCAGGTCCCTGATTTCCAGGGACCACCAGAGATTCAACCCCTGGCTTTTAACTCAACGTTTCAGGCCGAAAGCCTGCAGCATCTGCTCGCTCTGCTTTTGCATCTGCTCCTGCATTTGCGTAAAAACGGTTTTGGATTGCTCCACGTAATTGCCCATCATGCCCTGCATCATGGGTGACTGCGCATTCATGAACTGCGCCCACATTTCGGGGCTCAGCCCTTTGGACTGCTCGGCCATCTTGACCTGCAGGTCCATAAAACTCTGCACGTTCTTCTCGAGGTAAGCGCCCATGAAGCTCTGCATCGCATTGCCGTAAAAACGGATGATGTTGGCCAGCACGGCTTCGGTAAACATCGGCGCACCGCCGGTTTCTTCTTCAAGGATGATCTGCAGCAGGATGCTGCGCGTCAAGTCTTCATTGGTCTTGGCATCGCGCACCACAAAATCGGCACTGTCCATCACCAGCTGGCGGACTTCCGTGAGCGTGATGTAGGCCGATGTCTCGGTGTCGTACAGCCGGCGATTCGGGTACTTCTTGATCACACGTGAAGCCGCAGCCTTACCGGCAGCCCGGCCGCTTTTGGCGCCGGAAGTGCCGTCGGCAGAGGCGTCGCCCTGTGAAGGCGGCATGCCGGATGACGGGCTGGTGGATTTGCTTTTTGGCACTGATTTCTCCTCTGAATGACGACCGGCGTCGAAACGCCGGGACTCAATACATTCTAGGAATTCTGATGTACTCAATCCCCTTGGTTTACCCTGTGTGCCAGTCCGCATTACAAAGAATGCAGATCTGGATCAGGAACCGTCGAGGGAATTGGTAGGCGCGATTGGACTCGAACCAACGACCCCCACCATGTCAAGGTGGTGCTCTAACCAGCTGAGCTACGCGCCTAAGGACTGTTCGAAGCTCGTATTGTAGCAAAGCAAAACGGCTATCTTGCTTCGCCCCGAAAATTTGCCGAAAAAAGTCCTGCAGCCGGGTTCAACGTCTCCGCGCGGACCGCACGCCGGGCACTTCGGCCACGATGCCCAGCACCTGGTTCAGTCGGCCTGACTGCGCCACTTCCACCGTGAAGGTCATCCAGGCCGTGCCGCCGCGGTTGTCTTTCACCGACTGTGTCTGCACACCGATGACGTTCATCTTTTCCTTGGCGAATACTTCGGAGATATCGCGCAGCAGCCCCTGGCGGTCGGCGGCTTCCACCGCCACATCCACCGGATACACCGCACCGTCTGCGGTTTTGGGCGAGTTCCATTCAACCTCAATCACGCGGTCAGGACTGCCACTCGCCATGTTGCGGAAGTTGCTGCAATCGCTGCGGTGAATGCTGACGCCCTTGCCCTTGGTGACGAAGCCGAGGATTTCATCGGGCGGGGCGGGCTTGCAGCACTTGGCGAGCTGGGTCAACAAGGAACCCATGCCCACCACCAGCACACCGCCATTGCCTTTTTTGGCATTCGGGTTGGGCGCACGCGCCTTTTTGGCCAGCACGTAGTCGTCCTGGCTCATGGCCGGCTCGGGCGGCCTGAGCATGTTTTCGATCGTGCGCAGGGACAACTCGTCCTTGCCCACCACCTCGAACAAATCATCCGCCGTCTTGAATCCGAGCTGCACCGCCAGGTCGTCCAGCTTCATGGACGTCTTGCCTTCTCGCTGCAGCAGTTTTTCAACCGCTTCGCGGCCCCTGGCAACCGTCTGCTCCATCGCCAGCGCGTTGAACCAAGCGCGCACTTTTGACTTCGCGCGGTGACTGCACAAAAAGCCCAGTTCCGGGTTAAGCCAGTCGCGCGACGGCCCGCCCTCCTTGACGGTGATCACCTCGACCGTCTGGCCGTTTTGCAGCGGGGTGTTGAGCGGTACCATCACGCCGTCAAGGCGCGCGCCGCGGCAGCGATGCCCCAGGCTGGTGTGCACGCTATAGGCGAAGTCCACCGTGGTCGCGCCCTGCGGCAGCTCCACGATGGCCGCGTCCGGCGTCAGCACATAGATGCGGTCTTCAAAGAGCCCCTGCTTGTCATCACGCGCTCGCTGGGCAGCTGGCCCCGAGAGATCGCGCTCCCAGGCCAGCAACTGCCGCAGAACAGCAATCTTGGCGTCGTACTCGCTGCTGGCCGACACGCCCGCGTAGCCTTTGGCCCCCGCCTCCTTGTACGCCCAGTGCGCGGCCACGCCGTGCTCTGCGTGGTCATGCATGGCCTGCGTGCGCACCTGGATCTCCACCGCCCTGCCCGCGTCATCGCGCACCACGGTGTGCAGCGACTGGTAGCCATTGGTCTTGGGTTTGGCGATGTAGTCGTCAAACTCGCCGTCCACCGGCGTAAAGCGCGAATGCACGAAGCCCAGCGCCGCATAGCAGCCCTTCACGTCGGCGGCAATCACGCGCAAGGCACGGATATCAAACACCTGCTCGAAGTCGAGCGACTTGCCGCGCATTTTTTTAACGATGCTGTAGATGTGCTTGGGCC
This sequence comes from Polaromonas sp. P1_F6, assembly GCF_056405695.1. Classification (NCBI taxonomy): domain Bacteria; kingdom Pseudomonadati; phylum Pseudomonadota; class Betaproteobacteria; order Burkholderiales; family Comamonadaceae; genus Polaromonas; species Polaromonas sp. P1_F6. Next base: position 874,410 of record NZ_JBFUBQ010000001.1, on the reverse strand, counting down.
GGCCCTGCACCAGCGCGGCAATGCCGTTCTGGTTCAGTTCGCGCTCCAGCTGCGCACGCAAGGCCTCCATGAAGCCTTCGCGCTCCACGCGTTTTTCATCCAGCAGGCGGGCCGTCTGCTTGTAGGTATCGGGCTCCAGGAAACGGAAGGCCAGGTCTTCCATTTCCCATTTGATCTGCCAGATGCCCAGGCGGTTGGCCAACGGTGCAAACACATGCAGCGACTCGTAGGCCAGCGACAGGGGCGCGGTCTGCCGGGTCGAGGCGTAGTGGCGCAGCGTCTGCAGGCGCGAGGCCAGGCGCAGCATCACCACCCGCAGGTCGCGCGAAAACGCCAGCAGCATCTTGCGAACGTTCTCGGTTTGCGCAGCCGGGTCGTCCAGCAGTTGCGCCTTGGCATTGGCCGAACGCGCCTGGCGCTGCACCTGCACCAATTTGGTGGTCTCTATCGCCAGCGCCGCGTAGTTGGCGCCGAAGGCCTTGGTGATCACTTCCTGCGGCTTGGTCAGGTGCTGGCAGGCATACACCAGGTAGGTGGCCGCCTGCATGGCTTCCGAGCCGCCTATGGTTTTGAGGATGGCCGCCACCGCATCAGCGTGCGCCAGGATGTTTTCGCCTGTGTCGTGCGTTTCACTGGCAATCAGGGGCTCGGCAAACGCCCGGGCACGGGCCAGCGCATGCGGCTGGTCCGGCAGGCTGTCGGCCGTGGCGGTCACGATGGAGGCATTCACCCCCTGGGAGGCTGCGGGGCTACCGGGCCCGACCACATTGCTTTTCATGAAACTTCAGTCAAATAGTTGCGAGGCTGGCAGTGCAGCATTGCGGCACTTACCCAGCATTACCCAATTCAATACCAGGGTGCTACCCAAGCAGGAAACCCGCCACGGCGGTCACCTGGTCCGCAGCCACCAGCGTGGGTGCATGGCCTACGCCGTCAAACTCCACCACGCGGGCGCGCGGGCCGCGGGCCGTCATGGCCTGGGCCGTCTGGGGGCTCAGCAAGTCCGACTGCTTGCCGCGAATCACCAGCGTTTCGGCCTTGATATTGTCGTAGAGCTGCCAGAGCACGGCTTCACCCTGGCGCGCGGAGTCCTCGGTCTCCTGCTTGAAAGGCACGGCGATGGCCGGGTCGTAATGCAGGCGCCACTTGGTATCGGCGGCGTCCGAGACGCGCCTGAGCATGGGACGCGACAGCGCCAACCACTGTTCGGGCGTGTGCGGGCCGAAACTCTGGGAAATCGCCCACATCGCATCGGCCGCCTCCTGCACCGACCCGAAGTGACCGGCCTGCCCCAGATAGGTGCCGATTCGCACGATTGCCTGCCACTGGATGGCCGGCCCGACGTCATTGAGCACCAGCCGGCGCACTGCCGTGGGCAAGGGCAGACCAGGCGTCCCACACACCGCCACGCCGATCAAGCCGCCCATGCTGGTACCCACCCAGTCCAGCGAAACCACGGGCGCCTGCACGTGCAGCTGGCCCAGCAGCGCCAGCATGTCGGCGGCATAGCTCCGCAGCTGGTAGCCCATGGGGTCTTTGAGCCAATCGCTTTCCCCACGGCCCACCACATCGGGGCAGACCACGCGAATGCCGTCCGGCGCCTGCTCGCACAGCGTGCGCGCCAGTACATCAAAATCGCGCCCCTGCCGCGACAGGCCGTGCACGCACACCACGACGTGCGCGCTGTCCGGCCGGCCCCATTGCCAGTACGCCATGCGATGCCCGCCTGCGGCGTCCGGGCAATTTACGTAGTTCAGCGTAGGTTGGGTCATGGTGCGGCAGTTCAATTCAAAGGCTTGATAATTGCTTGAAAAATCGGTGATGCGCAGCCTGCACCGCGCGCTGTTCAGAATCCCAGCTCAACCATCGTAAATCATCCGGAGAAACATCATGCTCAAAGGTAAAACAGCCCTCGTCACCGGCTCGACCAGCGGGATCGGCCTGGGCATCGCCAAGGCGCTGGCAGCCCAAGGCACCAACATCGTCATTAACGGCTTTGGCGACGTGGACGGTCCGAAGGCCGAGATCGAGGCGCTGGGTGTACGCGTGGCCTACCATGGGGCCGACATGAGCAAGGTCTCCGACATCGAGGACATGATGCGGTTTGCTGCCGCGCAATTCGGCCAGGTCGACATCCTCGTCAACAACGCCGGCATCCAGCACGTGGCTCGCGTGGAGAACTTCCCGGTGGAGAAATGGGACGCCGTGATCGCCATCAACCTGAGCAGCGCCTTTCATGCCACCCGCCTGGCATTGCCTGCCATGCTGGCCGCCAACGGCGGCAAGGGCTGGGGCCGCATCATCAATGTGGCGTCCGTCCACGGCCTCGTGGGCTCTGCAGAAAAATCCGCCTACGTTGCCGCCAAGCACGGCATCGTGGGCCTGACCAAGGTCACCGCCCTCGAAAACGCCACCACCGGTGTCACCTGCAACGCCATCTGCCCCGGCTGGGTGCTGACGCCCCTGGTACAAAAACAGGTGGATGCCAAAGCCGCGGCGGGCAACATCAGCAATGAGGCCGCCAAGCAGCAACTGCTGGGTGAAAAGGAGCCTTCGCTGCAGTTCACCACGCCCGAAGAGCTGGGCGCGCTGGCGGTGTTTTTCTGCTCACCCGCGGGTAACAACGTGCGTGGCGTGGCCTGGAACATGGATGGCGGCTGGGCGGCACAGTAAAGATCAAGCCATTTGCAACATCCGGCCCACATAGTCGCCAATCGCCAGTGAGCTTGTCAGCCCCGGTGATTCAATACCAAAAAGATTGACGAGCCCTGCCACGCCGTGATCACGCGGTCCCTGGATCAGAAAATCTTTGGCGGCTTCATCGGGCGCCTGGATCTTGGGGCGTATGCCCGAGTAACCCGGCATGAGCGCACCGTCAGGCAACGCGGGCCAATACTTGCGTACTTCGGCGTAAAAGCCATCGCCGCGCTTCGGGTCCACCACCAGGTCGTCGGGTGACTCGACCCACTGCACATCAGGGCCGAACTTGGCCTGGCCGCCGAGGTCGATGGTCAGGTGCACGCCCAGGCCGGCTGCTTCGGGCACGGGGTAGATCAGGCGGCTGAAGGGCGAACGGCCGGGCAAGGTGAAGTAGTTGCCTTTGGCGTAGTGGCTGGGCGGCACATGCTGCGCCGGAAAGCCTGCAAAGCGGCTGGCCAGGTGCTGGGCCTGCAGCCCGGCGGCGTTGACGACAGTCCTGGCCTGCAGCTCCGTACCGTCTTTTGCTATTAAATTAATAGCTGCTTGCGCACACTCCGCATGGGTCAGGGGCGAATTGAGCACCACAAGTCCGCCAGCATTCTCAAGATCGCCCTGCAGCGCCAGCATGAGGCCGTGGCTGTCGACAATACCGGTGCTGGGCGAATGCAGCGCCGCCACGCATTCGAGTTGCGGCTCCATCGCCCGGGCTTCTTCGCGGGTCAGCAGCACCAGGTCCTTCACGCCGTTGGCGGCGGCCTTTTCACGGATGGCCTGCAGCTGCGCCACCTGAGCCTCGCTGGTCGCTACGATCAGCTTGCCGCAGCGCTTGTGGCCTATGCCGCGTTCCGCGCAGTAGTCGTACAGCAGGCCCTTGCCTTCCACACACAGCTGCGCCTTGAGCGAACCCTGCGGATAGTAAATGCCGGCGTGAATCACCTCGCTGTTGCGCGAGCTGGTGCCTGTGCCTATCGCGTCGGCGGCTTCCAGCACCATCACCTCCCTGCCCTGCAAGGCCAGCGCACGCGCCACCGCCAGGCCCACCACACCCGCACCAATCACCACGCAATCGACCTGGTCCATATCAAACGCCCTCAAAACCTTCAATGACGTTGACGGCATTGGTGCCCAGCGCCGCAGCGGCGTAACCGCCTTCGAGCACAAATACCGTGGGCAACCCCAGCTTGCCCAGGCGCTCGCCCAGGCGGATAAAGTCGCCAGGCAGCAGCGCGAATTTGGAGATAGGGTCTTCGGCAAAGGTGTCCAGCCCCAGTGACACCACCAGCGCGTCGGCGCGGTGCTGCTTGATGCGCAGGCATGCCGCTTCCAGCGCCTCAAACCAGCGCAGCACCGTACAGCCGGCGGCCAGCGGCAGGTTCAGGTTAAAGCCCTCGCCCTCGCCCGCTCCGGTTTCATCGGCATGGCCCAGGTAGAACGGGTATTCGGTCAAGGGGTCGCCATGCAGGCTCACAAAAAGCACGTCAGCGCGGTCATAAAAAATGCTTTGTGTCCCGTTGCCGTGGTGGTAGTCCACGTCCAGCACCGCCACGCGCGCGGCGCCGCCGTCCCGAAACGCCTGGGCAGCGACCGCAGCGTTGTTCAGGAAGCTGTAGCCCCCCATGAAATCGGCCCCTGCATGGTGGCCCGGCGGACGGCTGCAACAGAACACGCCGCGCGCGGCGGACTGACCAGTCGCCAACAAGGCGGCAGCCCCAGCGGCGGCATCTGCACCGGCCTTGGCGGCCGTCCAGGTCCCCGCGGAAAGCGGTGATCCGTTGTCCATCGAATAAAGCCCCAGCCGTGCGGTGAAATTGAGGGGCTCCACATCGCTGCGCAAGGTACGCACGGGCCAGACAGAGGGAAAAGGCTGCCGCTGGTCGTTGCCCTCTTCAAGCGCCACCCAGTCGCGCCAGGCATGCTCGAGAAACGCCAGGTAGCGGGCGCTATGCACTTTGGCCAACAGCGCGCGGCTGTCGGCCTGGGGTGTGCGCAGCTCGTGGCCGCGCTCGCTCAGGCGGGCCTTGATGTATTCGGCGCGCGCCGGGGTTTCAAAGCACGGCACGCGCTCACCGCGGTAAAACTCAAACACAGGGGCATGGTCGTGGTGGCTGTCGCTGAAAAAGGTGAGCATGGTGGCGAATGGTTTGGTTCGTTCATGAAAAGGAGGTGATGGTGGTCACCCGAACAGCGCAGCGCGCCGCCATCAAAGTGTGCGCGGGTCGGTCTTCAGCAACACCTCGACCAATGAGCGCAACGTCGCCTTCAGCGGCCCGGCGCCCGGTGTCATCTCCAGCGTGGTTTCGTCCATGTACAGCTTGCGGTTGATCTCCAGCTGGATGCTGTGCCGGTGCCCGGCCGGGTTGCTGTAGCGGCGCACCAGTTCCACGCCTTTATAGGGGTGGTTATAGGCCACGCTGTAACCATGCGCGCGCAGGTTCTCACACACCAGTGTCGACAACGCCTTGCTGGCAGTTGTGCCTTCACGGTCGCCGACCACAAAGTCCGCATGCGCCTCACCCGGAAAATCGGTGGCGCTGCCCGAAGCCACTGCCGGCATGGAGTGGCAATTGATGTGGATGCTGTAGCCGCGCTGCCGCCAGGCGGCGTCAATCGCCTGCGCCACGGCGGCGTGGTAAGGCTTCCAGCACTGCTCGATGCGCGCCTGGATTTCCGCCACCCCCAGTTTGCGGTCATACAGCGGCACGCCTTCGTCGGTGGTGCGCCAGATCAGCCCCTTGCCCAGGCGGACCTTGGACATGACACGGGGATCATCGTCTACCGGTTCGGGCCAGGGCGCATCCAGCAGCGACACATCCATTTCGGTGGTGTTGCGGTTGGCGTCCAGGTAGCTTCGGGGGAAATGCGCCTCAACCCAATGCGCACCCAATGCCGGCGCAAAGTCATACAGTTTTTCAACATGAGTGTCTTCGGCGCTGCGCAGCACGGCGAGCTCGCAGGCATGCCTGAAATCAGCCGGATACATCGTCCCGCTGTGCGGGGAATCAAGAACCAGCGGAGTGCTTCCGGGCAGGTAGGTAATGGAGGGCATGCCCTGACTTTAGCAGCAGCACATTGGCAAACCAGCGGTAGCGTCCCCGCGGTTCAGCCCCTTCGCAAACTTCCGTTTGTCCTACAGCGTTTTAACTTTTAGCCTCACAACGGCGTGTGGGTACGACCCTTAAATTTCACAGCGGAAAGCCAATCAAGCCGCTTTTTCCAGACGAAAAAGTGCATTCCGAAATTTCAGCCATTGAAGGAAACACCATGCCATCCTTGACCCGCAGACTCTCCGCAACCGTGCTGGCCGCCGCTGCCCTGGCTGCGGCCGCAGGGGCCAACGCCCAAAGCGGTTCGACATCGTCCAACACCACGTCCAGCAGCAATTATTCGTTTTACGCACCGGGCTCGCGCTATTTCGGCCTGAACGTGGGGAGCTCAGACTTTTCCCTGCCAAGCGGTGCCGGCGGTTTTCCTTCCGACAACAGGGACACGTCGTACAACATCTACGGCGGCAGCTATTTCAACAACAACTTCGGACTGGAACTGGGCTATACCGATTTCGGCAAGATCAACCGTGGCGGCGGGCAGACCGATGCAGAAGGCATCAACCTGAGCCTGGTCGGCCGTTTGCCAATGAGCAACTCCTTCAACCTGCTGGGCAAGCTGGGGACGACCTATGGACGCAGCCACGTGTCCGCTGCACCTGCGTCCGGCATTGCAACAGGCAGCGAAAGCAATTGGGGCGTGTCGTACGGCCTGGGTGCCGAATGGGCATTCACCCCTACCTTGTCGGCGGTGCTGCAGTGGGACGAACATGACATGAAGTACCCCGGTGGCGGCAAGGAACGCCTCAGTACCACCAGCATAGGCCTGCGTTACCGCTTCTAGACCGTTGTGGCAGCGTAGCCACCAGCCCAAAGCCCGCATGCCTTTCACGGCATGCGGGCTTTTTCACATTTTCGCTTCATGCATTCACTATCAATTTCATAGCTGCTTGCGCCCGTTCTTCTTTGCTTTCAAGCACTTTCTTCTTATAAAACCGCGGGCAGATGCGGTGCCAGCATCTCCTGCAACAGCCAGATTCCGGCACGGCCCAGGGGGCGCTGGCGTGACCACACGGCGTCCACAGGCACCCTGCGCGGCCAGCCGCGCGCATGAAGTTCGACCAGTTTGCCGGTCGCAAAGCGCGTCACCATCCAGCGTGGAATGGCTGCCCATCCAAAACCCAACACCGCCATTTCCAGCAGCATGAGGTAGCTGGGAGCGGACCAGGCGCTGCGCGACTGGCGCGCCCCATGCGAGCCCCGGGCTCCCTGGGCCCCCTGCTCCATCTCTATATAGGTATCCAGCCGCAGTTCCCTGAAATTGGCCAGAACGTCGGGCGTGATGTCTTTCATGCTGGCCAATGGGTGGGCGGTGGCCACAAACAGCGTGATTTCAGACTGCTCGGCAATCGTGGCCGAACCGATGTCGGGCGGATAAGTGCCCTGGGCGGCTACCACGCCAATGTTTGCCCGCCCTGTTTGCACCAACGACACCAGGTCGCCGTGCTCGGCAATCAGGCACTCAAACTCCAGGTCGGGAAAGCTTTTCTCAAAAGCCGAAAGCATTTCTTCAAACCGGTCTGACTGGTAGGTATCTGACCAGACCACGCTGAGCCTGGGCTCCAGGCCTCCCCCAAGCTGGCTGGCGGTGCGGTCAAGCCGGTCGCTGGCCGCCAGGATTTCCTGCACCTTGCCCAGCATGACCCGTCCGTGTTCCGTCAATGCCGGCTTTCGGCTGCTCCGGTCAAACAGGTTCAAGCCAAGGTCGATTTCCAGATTGGCAATCGCACTGCTCACTGTTGACTGGCTTTTTCCCAGCTTGCGGGCCGCGGCCGAGAACGAACCCAGGGTCGCAGCCTCGGCAAAAGCGGTCAAGGCTTCCGGGGAATGGCGCATGGCGGTCTTCTATCTATTTTTTCGATGATTATTGATTTTAATGTATTCGAAATAACGATGAAAATACCGTCATGACAGTAAGGCATCTCGCCTCAACGGTCGGTAAATCATTTAGAACGCGCGTCATGAGCCTCCAAAAATCCCTGAAAGAACGTTTTTTCCACGCCGTCGGCTTTGAAATTCTGGCCATTGCCATCTGCGCGCCGCTCGGCACCTGGCTCCTCGGTTATTCGCTGGCGCACATGGGCCTGCTGACCCTGATGGTTTCGCTGATGGCGATGAGCTGGAACATGGTGTTCAACGTCCTGTTTGACCGGGCGCAGCGCCGCATGGGCTTTCAGCGCACCCTGGCGGCGCGTGCCGTGCATGCCGTGCTGTTTGAAATCGGCCTGATCATCGCGGTGGTTCCGCTGGCGGCCTGGTGGCTGGACATCGGCCTGTGGGAAGCCTTTGTACTGGACATTGCGATCGTGCTGTTCTTCCTGCCCTATACCTTCTGCTTTAACTGGGCTTACGACCATGTCCGCTCACGGGTGGTGGCGCGCCACGCGCGCAAAGCCCAGATGGCCAGCCGTACGGCCGGCGGGCAGCAGCCGGCGCCCGCGCTGCTTTGTGCAGCGCCCGCCGGCAAGTGTCTTACTTCATCTGCACAGAGCCCGACACGATGACCAATACCGTGCTCTTGCCGGCTTCCACAGGCACTGATGCATCGGCCATTTCGGCCTTGGCCGACATTGCCATCATGCGGGGACGCGGTGGAGAGCCCTGGTCGTTGGCATTCACCGAGACTTCGCGCAGCGAGTAGCCGGCAAAACCAAAACTGCGCGCCACCTCGCTGGCTTTGGCCTTGAAACGCTCAATCGCGAGCGCCTGTGCCTCGCCCTCGACTTTGGCGCGCTGCTCCCGGCTCAATGCAAAACTGACGTTGCCCATGGTCAGGGTCTGGATCTTGCCCGCCGTGCTGGTGATGCGCGGGAAGTCCTTGCCTTCCAGCACCAGTTCGGTGGAGCCCTGCCAGCCATTGATCTTGCCGTCTTTGCCATAGCGCGGATACAGGCTGAAATTCCCGGTGCGCACGTCCATCTGTCCGGGCACTGCCGCCTGCTTGGCCTGGGTCAGCGCGGTCTCAAGCGCCTGCCTGAGCTGGCTTTGCACGACGCCTGCGTCAACACCGTCACGGGTTGTGGTCAATGAAATCGACAACAGGTCCTGCTGCACCTCCACCGAGCCACTGACCGATAACTGGGCCACGTTCTGCAGGGATTCGTGGAAGTTGGTCTGGGCCATGGCATGGCTACCCAGCACTGCGCCTGCCAACAGGACACACAAAGCGATCGATTTTGGAGCTCGCATCAGAATTACCTTTCGGGGTGGTGAATTTCAGCCGCTTCTGGCTAAAAAAGACAAGCGTGAAATGGAGGGGAAAATCGCGGTGAACATCCGGAACGCTGCAAATCAAGCAGCCTGTTCACCGCAAGTAACCAGGCGCATTCGCCCGGTATTGCTCTTGCAAAGGCCCGCCAGCGCGGTGCCCGGGGAGCGGCCGATTATTTTTACATGTGTTTTTTCAATCGAATGTAGGCGCATTGCCATAGTCAACACGCACACTTGCATGTGGCCGCAACTTTTGTAACAGTGTGTCAAACCGACTGAAAAATGCGACATCCCGCCTTTTCAGCCTTCAAAATGGCTCTGTTACAAATTACCAGATGACTATGACCCAAGCTCAACCCAACGCCCGTGCCGACAAAATCCTGATCCTTGATGACGATGCCCGCATTCGCGATCTACTGCGCCGCTACCTGGCCCAGGAAGGTTTTGAGGTCATCCTCGCCGAAGACAGCAAAGCGCTGAACCGCATCATGCTGCGCGACGCCGTCGACCTGATCGTCCTGGATTTGATGATGCCCGGCGAAGACGGCCTTTCCATCTGCCGCCGCCTGCGCGCCGCCAATGACCGTACGCCCATCATCATGCTGACCGCCAAAGGTGAGGACGTGGACCGCATTGTCGGCCTGGAGGTCGGCGCCGACGATTACCTGGCAAAACCGTTCAATCCCCGTGAATTGCTCGCCCGCATCCACGCCGTGCTGCGCCGCCGGCCGACGGCCGAAGTGCCGGGTGCGCCGTCCAGCGACCAGGAAGTGATTACCTTTGGGCCGTTTTCCTTCGATATGGGCTTGCGCACCCTGCACAAGAACGGCGAAGAGCTGCCGCTGACCACCGGCGAATTCGCCATGCTGAAAACCCTGGTGCGCCACCCGCGGCAGCCGCTGTCCCGCGAAAAACTGGCACAACTGGCACGCGGGCGCGAATTCGAGCCCTTTGACCGCAGCCTGGACGTGCAGGTATCGCGTTTGCGCAAACTGATCGAAGTGGACGCAGCGGTGCCCCGCTACATTCAGACGGTCTGGGGTATTGGCTACGTGTTTGTGCCGGACGGCACGAACTAGCCCCCACGCTTTTCACTGCGCCTTCGGCTTCGTGTAATGCGCTGCCCCCGAGGGGGCCGCCCGCCTGCAGTCCGGCAAAGCCGGCCCTGCGGCTCATGCTGGTAAAAACATGTGCTCCCACTGTGCCCGCTGGAATTTTTCAACCCAGCATGAGCCGCGGAACTGGCTTTGCCAGGCCGCAGGCGGGCGGCCCCCTCGGGGGGCAGGGAGCCACACGAAGTGAGCGACCGTGGGGGCCTGTATGGCGCGCCAGCAACAGGCGGCAACAGCTTGCCTGCCGCTGCCCAGCTGTATCGTGCTAACGTCCATTTTTCGCCCGCGCTTTGCGGTATGCACTGATCTCCTATGGACGCTACCAACCCAGTTCCCCTCGAAACCGCCCCGGCCCCGCTGGAAATGCGCCCGCGCAGGGGTTTCAGCCTGTTCTGGCGGACCTTCTTTTTCCTGGCGCTACTGCTGTTCGGCTCCATCGTTGCCTGGCTGCAGACCTTCCGGGCACTCGAATCCGAGCCGCGGGCCATCCAGAGTGCGCAGCAACTGGCCTCGCTGGTCAACCTCAGCCGCGCCGCGCTCCGCTATTCCGACTCCATCGCCCGCGTATCGCTGATCAAGACCCTGGCGGACGAGGAGCGCGTACGCATCACGCCGCGCGAGCCCAAGGACAAGTACGAGCTTTTTGAAAGCGATGAACTCGGTGAACGCACGGCCGAAGAGCTGAAGACACGGCTGGGTGCCGGCACTGTGGTGGCCAGCAGCGTCAACGGCCAGAAGGGCCTGTGGGTGGGCTTTACTATCGACGGCGATGCGTACTGGCTGCTCACTGACCCCTCCAAGATCGGGCCCTCACGCAACAGCACCTGGATCATCTGGCTCATCACGGCTGCAGCGCTGTCGCTGGCCGGGGCAGCCTTTATCGCACGCCTGATCAACCGGCCGCTCAAGCAGCTGTCGTTCGCGGCCAGCCGAATGCGGGACGGCGACTTCGATGCCAGCCTGCTCGATGAAAAAGTGGCGACCAGCGAAATCCGTGAGGTCAACATCGGCTTTAACCGCATGGCCGAGCAGCTGTCCAAAATCGAGCAGGACCGGGTCATCATGCTGGCGGGGATTTCCCATGACCTGCGCACCCCGCTGGCCCGGCTGCGCCTGGAAACCGAGATGAGCGTCACCGACATGGATGCGCGCGAGCACATGGCCGCAGACATCACCCAGCTGGACGCCATCATCGACAAATTCCTCGACTATGCCCGGCCCGAGCCACCGCGGCTGGAACGGGTTTCACTCAATGCGGTAGTCGATGCCGCCGTGTACGCCATCGCCGACTATGAAGACATGCGGGTCACCGTCACCATCCCGGACGATATGGCCGTGCTGGCCGACGAGGTCGAGCTGTCGCGCGTGATTTCAAACCTGCTTGAAAATGCCAGGCGCTACGGCAAGACGCCCGAAACCGGCATTGCCTTGGTTGATATTGCGGCCAAAGGCCGTGACCAGTGGGTGCTGATCAAGGTACGGGATCACGGCATGGGCGTGGCGCCCGAAACCTTGTCCAAGCTCACCCGCCCGTTTTTCCGGGGAGACGCCGCCCGCACCGCCGCCACCGGCGCGGGCCTGGGTCTCGCGATTGTCGAAAAGACGATTCACCGCATGGGCGGCGTGTTTGGCCTGGCCAACACAGGCTCCGGCGGGCTCGCCGCGCATATCAAGCTGCGCAGGAGCTGATTCCCCCTGCGGACGGTTGCCCGGCTCCGCAGCCGGCCTCAAAGGGAAATCACCTCTCCGACCAGGCAGGCCGTGCGCGAGAAGCTATCAAAACGATAGCACTAGAAAAGCAGAACAACAGCCCGGGCTTCCATGCTCAGGCCCTGTCCTACCGGGCCGAGCTTTTCGGCGGTCTTGGCCTTGACGTTCACCTGTCCCACTTCCAGCGCCAGCACTTCTGCGATGCGTGTCCGCATTGCCGCAATGTAAGGCGCAAGTTTGGGCGCCTGCGCAATGACCGTGCTGTCGATGTTGCCGATCTTGTGGCCGCGCTCTGCCAGCAAGCGCCCGACCTCTGCCAGCAAGACGGTCGAATCAGCGCCCTTGAAGCGCGCGTCGGTGTCCGGAAAATGCGAGCCGATGTCGCCCAGCCCGGCAGCGCCCAGCAACGCATCGGTGATTGCGTGCAACAGCACATCGGCGTCCGAATGGCCAAGCAAGCCGACGGTATGGGGAATGTCCACACCACCGATGATGAGCTTGCGCCCAGGCACCAACGCGTGGGTGTCCCAGCCTTCACCGATTCGAAAGTTCAAGGTGGTCATCGTCGGGCCTTGCGTGAATGGAATTGCGTGATTGAGTAGCAGCCATGAGCTATTTTCTGCGCCGCTCGAGAATAGCTTCCGCTAGCGCGAAATCCTCCGGATAGGTCACTTTGAAGTTCTGCGCACTCCCACTGACCAGCCGGGGAGAAAGCCCTGCCGCCTCCATGGCACTGGATTCATCCGTGACAGCGTCTCCGGCGCGCTCCAGCGCATCGATCAGCGCGCCGATACGAAACATTTGCGGCGTTTGCGCCAGCCATTTGTCGCTACGGTCCACAGTGGCGGCCACGCGGCCGTCCCGTTCGGTTTTAAGCGTGTCCGGCAGCTTTTGAGCCAGCAGGCCGCCCACGGAATCATTGCGGCATTCATGGATCAGGGCCTTGATCTGCCCGGCTGTGACCAGGCAGCGCGCCGCATCGTGCACCAGCACCCAGTCGGTCAGGGCCGCGCCGCCGGGTTTCCGCGCCACCATCGCTTTGAGGCCGTTCAGCACCGTGGCCGCACGGGTCAGTCCGCCACCAACCGACAGGGTTTCGTTCGCGTTGCCGAAATCGGGAAACACCTTCAAAAAATCGTCATCCGACGGGGAAATGACCACCCACAAACCGGTGAAAGTGCCTGGAAGCGCCCGAAAAGCCTCTACGGTATGGCGGACCATAGGGATGCCGTCAATCATCTGGTATTGCTTGGCTTGAGGGGTTCCGGCCCGGCTACCTTGCCCCGCACAGGGAATCAGCACAAAAAAACGGGGTTCGGAACGGTTATTGGCAGGGCTTGTCGTCATAACTTCATCATAGATTCTAAAATCGATGCTTGAACGCATGCAGGCACCCCACTCCGGATGGTTTGGGGTGTCTGGCTTTTGTCGTTTGGATTTTGGCCTTTCCTGCCTTCCTCTTTCCTGATTGTTTGAAACGACACACTCGCCAGCGCACCGATCAATGCACCTACCCTCACTCGTCACCGGCAAACGCTACACCCTGCCCCAGCCCGTCGGTTCTGCCGATGCCCTGCTGCTGGCACGTCTGGGCACCCGCGAAAAAGCCGCCGGCAAGCTCACCGCCATCATCACGTCGGACGCCACCACGGCCCAGCGCCTGATGGACGAGATCACGTTTTTTGCACCTGACCTGCGCTGCGCGCTGTTCCCGGACTGGGAAACCCTGCCCTACGACACCTTCTCGCCGCACCAGGATTTGATCAGCGAGCGCCTGGCCACGCTGTGGCGAATCCAGCAGCGCGACAAGGAAACTGGCGCCGACGTCGTCATCGTGCCCGCTACTACGGCGCTATATCGCCTGGCGCCGCCCAGCTTTCTGGCGGGCTACACCTTCCAGTTCAAGGTCAAACAAAAGCTCGATGAAACGCGGCTCAAGGCCCAGCTCACGCTGGCGGGCTACAGCCACGTGACGCAAGTAGTCAGCCCCGGCGAATACGCGGTGCGCGGCGGTTTGATTGACCTCTTCCCCATGGGCAGCCCTGTGCCTTACCGCGTCGATCTGTTTGACGACGAGATCGACAGCATCCGCACCTTTGACCCTGACAGCCAGCGCAGCCTCTATCCCGTGCCCGAGGTGCGCCTCTTGCCTGGACGCGAATTCCCGATGGACGACGAGGCGCGTGCCCGGTTCCGCAGCCGCTGGCGCGAACTACTCGACGGGGACCCAACCAAGAGCCGCATCTACAAAGACATGGGCAACGGCGTAGCCACCGCCGGCATCGAGTACTACCTGCCGCTCTTCTTTGAAGAAACCGCCACCGTGTTTGACTACCTGGGCGGCAATGCCACCGTGGTGCTGCACGGTGACCTGGAGCCGGCCTTCCAGCGTTTCTGGCAAGACACCAAGGACCGATACCGGCTGGTGCGTGATGCACCCGACCGCCCGGCGCTGCCGCCCGAGTCGCTCTTCCTGGGCACCGAGCAGTTCTACGCGCGCGCCAACGACTACGCGCAACTGGCCATACGCGCCACGGTCGAAGACGTGGCCGACAACGCGCAGTTTCAAAAGCTGGGCGAAATGGCCGTGGTGCGTGGCGCCGAAGATCCGCTGGCCAAATTCAAGGGCCACGTACGCAACACGGCCCACCGGGTGCTGGTGCTGGCCGAAAGCGAGGGCCGGCGCGAAAGCCTGCTGGACTTCCTGCGCGCGAGCAGCGTCAGCCCGCCGGCGTTTGATTCCCTCGAAGACTTCCAGGCCAGCGACGAAAAGCTCGGCATCGCCACCGCGGCGCTGAACACCGGTTTCAGCTGGCTGGAAGAAGGCATCGACTTCATCACCGAGACCGAGCTGTTTGCCGCGGGCGCCACCGTGCGCCGCCGCAACAAAAAGCAGGAACAGGTCAGCGACGTTGAAGCACTGATCAAGGACCTGTCGGAGCTCAACGTGGGCGATCCGGTGGTGCACAGCGCCCACGGCATTGGCCGCTACCGCGGCCTCATCAACATGGACCTGGGCCAGGGCACCAATGCCGACGGCACGCCGCTGCTGCAGGAGTTTTTGCACCTCGAGTATGCCGACAGCGCCACACTGTATGTGCCCGTCAGCCAGCTGCACCTGATCAGCCGCTACACCGGCGTCAGCGCCGAAGAAGCCCCGCTGCACAGGCTGGGCAGCGGCCAGTGGGAAAAAGCCAAGCGCAAGGCCGCTGAGCAGATCCGCGACTCGGCCGCCGAGCTGCTCAACATCTACGCCCGCCGCGCCGCGCGCGAAGGCCATGCTTTCCGCTATTCGCCCGGCGACTACGAAACTTTCGCCAACGACTTCGGCTTTGAAGAGACCGCCGACCAGCGCGCCGCCATCCACGCCGTGATCCAGGACATGATCAGCCCGCGGCCCATGGACAGGCTGGTCTGCGGCGACGTGGGTTTCGGCAAGACCGAGGTCGCGCTGCGTGCCGCCTTCATCGCCGTGACCGGCGGGCGGCAGGTGGCCCTGCTGGCGCCCACCACCTTGCTGGCCGAGCAGCACTACCAGACGCTGGTGGACCGCTTTGCCAAATGGCCGGTCAAGATCGCCGAGATGAGCCGCTTCCGCTCGGGCAAAGAGATTACCGCCGCCATCAAGGGCCTGGCCGACGGCACGGTCGACATCGTTGTCGGCACGCACAAGCTGCTGAGCCAGGACGTGAAGTTCGAGCGCCTGGGCCTGCTGATCATCGATGAAGAGCACCGCTTTGGCGTGCGCCACAAAGAAGCCATGAAGGCCATGCGCGCCGAGGTTGACGTGCTGACGCTGACGGCCACGCCGATCCCGCGCACGCTGGGCATGGCGCTTGAAGGCCTGCGCGATCTGAGCGTGATCGCCACCGCGCCGCAGCGCCGCCTGGCCATCAAGACCTTTGTGCGCAGCGAAAACAACGGCGTGATCCGCGAAGCCGTGCTGCGCGAGTTGAAACGCGGCGGTCAGGTCTACTTTCTGCACAACGAGGTCGAGACCATCCAGAACCGGCGCGAAAAGCTCGAAGAGATATTGCCCGAAGCGCGCATTGCTGTGGCGCACGGCCAGATGCCCGAGCGCGAGCTGGAGCGCGTGATGAAAGACTTCATCGCCCAGCGCTACAACCTGCTGCTGTGCTCGACCATCATCGAAACCGGCATCGACGTGCCGACCGCCAACACCATCGTGATGAGCCGCGCCGACAAGTTCGGCCTGGCACAGCTGCACCAGCTGCGCGGTCGCGTGGGCCGAAGCCACCACCAGGCCTATGCCTATTTGATGGTTCCCGACATCGAGGGCCTGACCAAGCAGGCAGGCCAGCGGCTCGAAGCCATCCAGCAGATGGAGGAACTCGGATCGGGCTTTTACCTGGCAATGCACGACCTGGAAATCCGCGGCACCGGCGAAGTGCTGGGCGAAAACCAGAGCGGCAACATGCTCGAGGTGGGCTTTCAGCTCTACAACGAGATGCTGAGCGAAGCCGTGGCCTCACTCAAGGCCGGGCGCGAGCCCGACCTGCTGTCGCCGCTCAGCGTGACGACCGAAATCAACCTGCACGCCCCGGCCCTGCTGCCCAACGACTATTGCGGCGACGTGCACCTGCGCCTGTCTTTCTACAAAAAACTGGCCACGGCGAAGAACACCGACCAGATCGACGCGCTGCTGGAGGAAATCGTCGACCGCTTCGGCAAGCTGCCGCCGCAGGCACAGACACTCATCGACGTGCACCGCCTGCGCGTGATCGCCCGGCCTTATGGCGTGGTCAAGGTCGATGCCGCGCCCGGCGGCATCAACATCACCTTCAAGAAAGACCCGCCCATCGATTCGATGGCCATCATGCACCTCATCCAGAAGAACCGGCACATCAAGTTGGCCGGCAACGACAAGCTGCGTATCGAGCGCGAGCTCCCCGAACCCAAAGACCGCGCGCAAATGGTGCGCGACATCCTGCGCTCTCTCGGTCAACCCAAAACCCCCTCCACCACAGAAGCAACGCCCGCATGACCCCCGCTGAAATCTCCCCCGGCCTCGTCGTCAACGTCTCTACGCCAGACCTCAAGCTCAGCAATTTCAGGCTGATCGCCTTTGACATGGATTCCACGCTCATCAATATCGAGTGTGTGGACGAAATCGCCGACGCTGCGGGCCGCAAGGCCGAGGTGGCAGCCATCACCGAAGCCGCCATGCGCGGCGAGATCACCGACTACAAGGAGAGCCTGCGCCAGCGCGTGGCCCTGCTCAAGGGCGTGAGCGTGGCCAGCATGGACGAGGTCTACCGCGAGCGACTGAAACTCAACCCCGGCGCGGCCGAACTGGTGCAGACCTGCAAGAAAGCCGGCATGAAAGTGCTGCTGGTCAGCGGCGGCTTCACCTTTTTTACCGACCGCGTGCGTGACGAACTCGGCATCGACTACACGCGCTCCAACGTGCTGGAGGTGAAAGACGGCTTTCTCACTGGGAAGATGGTCGACCAGCCCTGGGGCGACATCTGCGACGGCGAAGAGAAGCGCAAGATGCTGCTCGAGACCTGCGGCAATCTGGGCATCAACCCGCTTGAGGCGATCGCCATGGGCGACGGCGCCAACGACCTGCCCATGATGGGCGTGGCCGGCCTCTCGGTGGCCTATCACGCCAAGCCGCGCGTACGCGAGCAGGCCATGGTGGCCATCAATGAAGGCGGCCTGGACCGGATGCTGGAGCTCTTCAGCTGAAGCCCTGGTGTTGCCGGCATCACAGCCGGCGCATCAATCACTCCGAAATAAGTCAACGATCCCACAGCCATAACACCTTATAAGCAGACACCTGAACCAAAGACAAACGACATCCATGGTTTTTTTCAAACGATTCGAAAGCCAGCTTCCCGCCTACCCTGACGCCGACCCTTCCTTGCCGCCCAAGGGTTTCATGGCTTTTCTGTGGGCCTGCACCGAAGGCGCGCGCGGCTACATCCTGCAGCTGGCGCTGCTCTCGGCGGTGATGGCGGTTTTTGAGGCTTTGCTGTTCGCCATGCTGGGCCGCATCGTCGACTGGCTGGGCGCGACGGCGCCCGCCAACCTGTGGGTCGAGCACGGCAACACACTGGGCTGGCTCGCCTTCATCGTGGTGGCCAGCATCGCCGCCGTCGCGCTGCAGACCACCGTGAAGCACCAGACGCTGGCCATCAACTTCCCGATGCGGCTGCGTTGGAACTTTCACCGCCTGATGCTGGGGCAAAGCATGTCCTTCTACCAGGACGAATTCGCCGGCCGGCTGACCACCAAGGTCATGCAGACTGCACTGGCGGTGCGCGACACGCTCTTCGTGCTGGCCGACGTGCTGGTGGCCATGGGCGTCTATATCGCCACCATGACGGTGCTGGCCGCCGCGTTCGACACGAAACTGGTGGCGCCCTTCCTGGTCTGGCTGGCGCTCTATATCGCCAGCCTCTATTACTTCGTGCCGCGGCTGGGCCGCATTGGCAAGCAGCAGGCCGACGCCCGGTCGCTGATGACCGGCCGCATCACCGACGCCTACACCAACATCACCACCGTCAAGCTGTTCTCGCACACCCGGCGCGAGGCCGGCTTCGCGCGCGACGCCATGAGCGAGTTCATGAAGACCGGCTACACCCAGATGCGCCTTGTCAGCGCGTTCGAGATCGTCAACCACACGCTCAGCATGGGCCTGATCCTCGGCATGGCCGGCACGTCCTTATGGCTCTGGCACCTGGGCCAGGTCGGCGCGGGTGCGGTGGCCGCGGCCACTGCCATGGCACTGCGCCTGCAAGGCATGTCGCACTGGATCATGTGGGAGACCACCAGCCTCTTTGAAAGCGTGGGCACCGTGCAGGACGGTATCAACACGCTTTCGCGGCCGCACACCATCGTCGATGCGCCCGATGCGGCCGCGCTGGACGTGCCGCGCGGCGAGGTGCGCTTTGAAGCCGTGAACTTCAGCTACGGCAAGAACAAACCCGTGATCGACCAGCTGACACTGACCGTCAGGCCCGGTGAAAAAATCGGCCTGATCGGACGCTCGGGCGCCGGCAAATCGACGCTGGTCAACCTGCTGCTGCGGTTCTATGACCTCGACGGCGGGCGCATCCTGATCGACGGCCAGGACATCGCCACCGTGACGCAGGACAGCCTGCGCAGCCACATCGGCATGGTGACGCAAGACACCTCGCTACTGCACCGCTCGGTGCGCGACAACATCACCTACAGCCGCCCCGGCGCCACGGACGACGACATGCGCCTGGCCGCGCGGCGTGCCGAGGCCGACACCTTCATCGCCGACCTGACCGACCCGCACGGCCGCCACGGCTACGACGCCCACGTGGGTGAACGCGGCGTGAAGCTTTCAGGCGGGCAGCGCCAGCGCATCGCGATTGCGCGCGTGATGCTCAAGGACGCGCCCATCCTGCTGCTGGACGAAGCCACCAGCGCGCTCGACTCCGAAGTGGAAGTCGCCATTCAGAGCAGCCTCAACACTTTGATGCAGGGCAAGACGGTAATCGCCATCGCCCACCGCCTCTCAACCATCGCCGCCATGGACAGGCTGATCGTGCTGGACCAAGGGCGCATCGTCGAAGAAGGCGACCACCGCAGCCTGCTGGCCAACGGCGGCCTGTATGCACGGCTCTGGGCGCACCAAAGCGGTGGCTTCCTCAGCGACAACCTGGAAGAAGAAGAGCTGGCGGCTTGACGCTGCTGGCCGCGCCGGGTGCCGCGCCTCAGGTACTCATCTGGGGCGGGCACTCGTTTGCTATTGTTTTAATAGCTTCTCGCGCATGCACTGAAAGGGCTAGAGCCCGATTTTTCTTACGAAAAAGCCTCAAAATACCTGAACCCGGGGCCTGCTGCACTCATGCCGGATTCAGGCTTTCTCGATCACCGGGCGCCCCGCCTGCACCGCAAACTGCGCCAGTGTTCGCACACCGCTGTCGGCGCGCGTCACGTCGCTCACCACACGCAAGGTGGTAGTGAGCTTGCGCGGGGTCAGTTCCACCACGCCGTAGCCCTTCCGTTCTGAGTCCGCAAACACGAAATGCGGATTTTCGGCGAGGTAGTCCGGAATTTTCGCGTTACCGGCTGAACGGGACGTGATACTGGTGCCGCAGAATTCGGTGCCCACGGACGGGCTGGAAGTATCCGCGTAGTCGGCCTTGATGTGGCCAACCCAGTTTTCATGCACATCGCCGCCCAGGATGACCGGGTTCGCAACGGCGTGCTTGCGCAGGGAGTCCGTGAACCGCATACGCGCCGCGGCATAACCGTCCCAGCCGTCGTTCCAGAAGACCTGCTCAGGCCCACGGCGAAAGTCCCGCTGGCCAAAAAGCGATTGCTGGCCGACCAGATTCCAGCCGCTCTCCTTGCTGGCGGCCCGGCTCCATTCAGCATCCAGCCAGCTTTCTTGCTGCGCCCCCAGCATGCTGCGGGCCGGATCTTTCCACGCAGCGCAAGTGGCGGGGTTCAGTGTGCCGGAGCCAGCTTTGCCGTCACGCGTGCAGGCCTGCGCATCTTTGTATTGGCGGGCGTCCAGCATGTAGAGCGAGGCCAGGCGGCCGTAGGGAACGCGCTGGTAAATGCGCATTTCTGCGCCGCTTGCCAGGCCGCCCACGGCCCGCGTCAGCGCCGAAGCGCGCACGGGCATGTGTTCATAAAACGCCTGGTAAGCGGCAGCGCGGCGGGCGGCAAAGTCCGGCGCCGGCGGCCCGCTGTTGCCGGGTGTGGCGCCCGCGTAGTCGTTTTGCACCTCGTGGTCATCCCACGTCACCAGCCAGGGGCAGGCTGCATGCATCGCTTGCAGGTCGGCGTCAACCTTGTGCATGGCATAGCGCTGGCGGTAGTCGTCCAGCGTGAGCACCCAACCGCCCGTGGGCACACGCACCGGCTGGCCGGCGTTGGGGTACTCGTAGATGTAGTCGCCCAGGAAGAGCACGAGATCAAGCTCTTCAGCAAGCATATGGCGGTAGGCGCTGTAGTAGCCGTGTTCCCAGCGTTGGCAAGAGGCATAGGCCAGCCGCAGCCGCCCCACAGCGGCATCGGGTGCCGGAAAGGTGCGGGTGCGGCCGGTGGCGCTTAACGCATCGCCCACCGCAAAGCGGTAGAAATACCAGCGGTCGGCTTCCAGGCCCTGCACTTCCACATGCACCGAGTGGGCCAGACCGGGTACGGCATGGGTCTGGCCGGCTTGCACGATGCGCGAAAAATGATCGTCGTGCGCAATCTCCCATCGCACGGCCACCGGCGCCGGCTGCAAGCGCATGGCCGCATCATTGTCCAGAAGCAGCCGCGTCCAGAGCACCACCGAGTCATGGGTGGGGGAGCCGCTGGCCACGCCCAGCGTGAAAGGATTGCCGGTCAGCCGTTGCTGGGCCGATGCCCTGGTTGGCAGGTAAAAACCAGCACCCGCCGCCGCCAGCGACTGAAGCAACCGGCGCCTGTGGATTACGGGAGTCATGTGGATCGCTCAGTGCCTGGCCGGCAGGCGCACAATGAAGGTGGTTCCCGAGCCGGCGCTGCTGTGCACATCGATGGTGCCGCCGTGGATGTCGACCGCGTTGCGCACAATCGCCAGGCCCAGGCCGGTGCCCTGGATGGTGCCCACGTTACTGGCGCGGTGAAAAGATTCGAACAGGTGCGGCAACTCGTCCTCCGGAATACCGATGCCCTCGTCCGCCACCTCCATGACGGTCATGTCCTGATCGATGCTCACGGTGAACCGCACAAGACCGCCCAGCGGCGAGTACTTGACCGCATTGGAGAGCAGGTTGCTGAAGATGTGGCGCAGGAGCTTCTCGTCGTACAGGCCTTCTCCCGCCCCGGCGGAATAATCCAGCTGCAACTCGCACAGGCTGTCCGGTTGCTGGGTGCGCGCCTCTTCCACCAATTGCTGGCACAGCCTGTGCAGGTCCAGCGGATGCGGTTCAAACTCCAGCATCTGGGCATCGGCCTTGCCCAGCAGCAGCACGCGGTCCAACATGCCCGTCATGCGTTTCACGCCGGCGGCAATGCTGTCCAGAATCTCCAGTTTTTCCGACTCAGGCAAGCGGCTGCCGTAATGCCTGAGCAATTCCTCGGCGGAAAGAATGCCAGACAGCGGTGTACGGAACTCATGGCTGGTCATGGCCACGAAGCGCGTGCGCAGTTCATTGAGCGCCTTTTGCTGCTCAAGGGCCTCGCGTGTGTCTTCTTCCGATTTCTTGCGTTCTGTGATGTCAAGGAACGCCCAGATCACGCCTGAATCAGGGTCATGGGGCTGAACACAGCTGCCGGCCATCTGCACCCAGAAGAGCTGTCCGTCCCGCCTTCTGAGCCGGCGTTCATTGATATAACTGCCGGTGGCAATCAGCGTCTCACGCGCCTCCTTGCCGAACTGCTCCCAGGTGGCAAGGTCGGGATGAATATAGCTGGAAGACTGCCCCATCAGTTCTTCGCGCGGGCCGCCGATCATCTGGGCGAATTTCTCGTTGACCCACTCATGGCGCCGGTTCACCGACAGCACAATGCCCACCAGCGCGCTATTAAGAATGGCTTCACGCTCCGAGGATGTCCGCAGCAGCTTGGCCTCCAGTTCCTTGCGCTGCGTGATGTTGATGATCACCCATACGGTGCCCTGCGAGAGGTCGCGTTCGGCAACGGACTTGCCCGAAAGCGACACCCAGATCAGCGTACCGTCAAACTGCCGGACCTGGATCTCACCTTCGTAGTTTTCACCGCGGCTCACGCAGGCGGCCACTTCACCGCCCACCGTCAGGTACTGCTCACGCGACAGGTAAAACGGCTCCATCGAGGTCAATGGATTGCTGCCTGCACCGAATACCTTGAGCATGGCCTGGTTGGCCCAGCGAAAGCGGCCATCCGGTGTCAGGAAGGCAATGCCCACAATGGAGTTTTCCAGGATCATTTCGCGCTCTTTCAGCAGGGTGCGAAAGTTTTCCTGGGAAACGCTCAAGGCCTCCACCATGGATTGCTCAGCCATGATGCGGGCCTGGGCCTGCTCTTTTTCCTGCCGGGTGACGTTGATGCGGTCCGCCAGCGCAAACGACAGCACCACCATTTCCAGCGCCGACCCGATCAACAGCGAATTGGCCGTGAGTACATTCGACGGCAGGACACCCGTGTTGTGCAACGCCAGCGTCACCACACCCACCAGCAGCAGGGCCCATGCCGCCAGGAAATACCGGGCCCCGGGATGCCCCATGCGCACGCTCAGCAAACCCACCGCGACCAGCGTGGTGACACTGAGAACCGCCAGCACGGTCACCATCCATGAAGACACCACATAAGGCATCGTAAAAGCGGCCAGCAGGGTCAGCAGCCAGCCGCCCACCAGCGCCTTTATAAAGCGGTCCATGCGGGGCATCTTGAGTGCACTGGAAAGAAAGCTGCGTGCAAACAAAATGCCGAAAGAGGCGGTCGCCGCCATGCCCGCAGGGGGCGAAATGCTGTTCCACCAGGTAAGGCCCGGCCAGATGAATTGCGCGCCAAAACCCGTCAACGCGGCCTGCGCGATGGCCATGCAGCCGACAAATGCCACATAGATCAGGTAGGCCCGGTCACGCACCGAGAAAAACAGCAGCAGGTTGTAGAAAAAGAGCCCGACCAGCAACCCAAAGTAGAGGCTGATCGTGGCGTACTCAGCCTGGTCGTGCCGCCACAGCGCCGCGGGCTGCCAGAGACGAACGGGCGCAGACACCGTGCCGTCCGACGTCACCCGAAGGTAGAGCGTATTGACGGCACCGGGCTTGAGACGCACCGGCATCACGTGGTTGCGGTGCACCACGGCCCGATCTGCAAAAGGCAACAGGTCACCGCCCACCTGCCACACAAAGCCGCCCTTGCCGTCCGGTGAATACAGCTCCAGCCGGTCCAGCGGCGGATAGGCCAGCTCCAGCATCCAGTCTGCGGGTGTGCTGCGTTCGGTCCGCAGGTTCACACGCAGCCAGATGGCCGAGCTGGTCAAACCAAAATTGGTGGCCGAGCCGGTTTGCGGCACCGGCTGAAAGCGCGCCTGGGCATCCGGTTTCAAAAGGTCGGCCAGTGTCAGCTCGCCGCCGGCGTCTTCAAGGTAGGTAAACGACTGCGACAGTACATATCTGTCGTCGCCGCCGATGGTGATCTCACCCGCTTCGGTGCGCTCCTGCACGGGCTCCTGCGGCTGCGCCCAAACCAATGGCCCGGCACCCACCAGCAGCAAGGCAAGCACAAACCGAAACAGGTACCGCAAGCAAGATGTCATGGATTGGCGGCAAGAAGCGGGGACTTGCGCCTTTGGACCTGCCCCGGCGAGACGGCAGAAGCCGGAACGGCACCTGCAGCGTGCCGCTGGCCGTTGCAGACTTCATGGCTGATCGCCAGGTTTTCTGCATGGCTGTTGCCCCCTTCGCTCAGGGGCAGGATGTGCTCCAGGGTGGCGGCCTGGGGCGTGACATGTTCGCCGCACACCCAGCACGGAACTATTCCGTGGAGCTGCCGCGCCACGGTTTTATAGATTTTGTCCCGGGTAAGCCCCAGCCTGCTCACGGCAGAGTTTTCATCTGGCGGCCGCCATGGGCAGACGCCTCGGCCTTGGACCCGCTCATGATCACGCCTTATTCGATCCTGGCCGGCCGCGCATCGGCGGGTTGAGTAAAGGAATCTTCCCACTGCGTGGCGAAACGATTGTTCTTGTCTATGCGAATGCCCCCCGTACCGTCGGGATTGAAGCCGACGTTACTCGTAGCCGCGGCCCGCGAGACTTCTGGCTGGTTGTCCTTGTTGAGTTCCTTGAGCGCGGCGTCCTTGGCGGCCTTGACACGTTCCCGGGTGAAAGATTCCAGGTCGGCGTGGAAACTGCTGTCGCCGCCGCGGGTTTCCTGGTGCTCCTGCACCAGCTCCTCCGGAATTTCCCCCAGGAAGGCGGCACGCATGGCGCTGACCGTGGGCGGACGGCCGGCCTTGATGGAGGTGTAGGCAATGCCGCAATCCGACAGCAGTGTCTCCTTGAGCTGGCGGGTGGCCTTGCTCACATCACGTTTGCCGCGCAAATCCACGCAACCGACGACCTTGCCATCCAGGCTGCAGATGGTGAAAGTCGTGTAGACGCCATTGAGCAGCTCAAGCAGGCGTTCGGTTTTTTCCTTGTCTTTTTCCTTTTCCTTGTCTTTTTCCAGCGGAATGGTAAAGCGCAGCACCGGCAGCTTGACCATCACCGCGTGGTCGTGGAAAGTGCTTCGCAGCCATTTCCATACCTCGTATTCATCGTTGGTAACCACCCCGCGGGCACGCAGCGGCCATTTGTGGGGTATCCGCAGCTTCGCACTCGCGCTTTTGCGCAGCCAGGCGGCATACAGCAAAACACCTGCAAGCGCGCCCACGGCGACGCCCAGCAACGTCATCAGCCAGGAAATCAGGTTCAAGATGCAGTTCTCCTCTATCGATTGGGGATGCCGCCGAAGCCAGGCAGTGCGAACAGCGACCCCAGTGAGTCACAGAACGGACGCCCTGTCAATTCAGGCCAGCGTCCCGGTGCGTTATTAAAACAGGTTTTGCCGGTTTTCCAGGGGTTTCAGGCACAAAAAGAGCCTCCAGCCCAACCCCGCCGTGCGCAAGCAGCTATATTTTTCATAGCATCCGGATGGCGCCGCAAAACACTGCGGCCCTGCGGGTTGACGATGACCTTTGCCACGCAGGCCACGAATCGGTATGCTCGATTTTTTGCAGGAGCCCAACATGCCACGCAAGACCGCCCAGGATTTTGACCAGGAACTGCTGATTCTGTTTGATGCCTATGTCCACGGCACCATTGACAGGCGCGGGTTCCTGGAGCGCGCCCAGAAATTCGCCACCGCCGGCCTGACCGCAACAGCCCTGCTGGCCGCCCTCAGCCCCGATTTTGCCGCGGGGCAGCAAATTGCCCGGGATGACAAACGCATCAAGACCGACATGGTCAGCTATCCGTCGTCCGCCGGCTCAGGCACAGTCAAAGGCTATCTGGCCAGGCCTGCCAATGCCACGGGCAAACTGCCCGGCGTGCTTGTCATTCATGAAAACCGCGGCCTCAACCCGCATATTGAAGACATCACCCGCCGGCTGGCGCTGGACAACTTCATCGCCTTCGCACCCGACGCACTCACCCCCCTGGGCGGCTACCCCGGCGACGAAGACAAGGCGCGCGAGTTGTTCGCCAAACTGGACCAGCGAAAGTGCGTGGAGGATTTCGTGGCGGCCACCACCTGGCTCAAGAGCCGGGACGACTGCACCGGCAAGCTGGGTGTGGTCGGGTTCTGCTATGGCGGCGGCATGTCGCACACACTCACCACGCGCCTGCCGGAGCTCAGCGCAGCCGTTCCCTTCTACGGAAACCTGCCGGCAGCGGAAGATGCCGCCAAGGTCAAGACACCGCTGCTGATCCATTTCGCTGCGGTGGATGAGCGCATCAATGCCGCATGGCCTGCCTACGAGGCGGCACTCAAGGCGGCAGGTGCGAATTACACCGCCTACCAGTACCCGGGCACGCAACACGGCTTCAACAACGACACCACGCCGCGTTATGACGCCGCCGCGGCCAAGCTGGCGTGGGAGCGCACCCTGGCGTTTTTTAACAAACAGCTCAGGGCCTAGAACCGGTCAGGCATCGCGGGCCCGCTGCCCGCCCATCCCTGCATCGTCCCCCGCGAAAACCCTGCCCGGAACGCGCCAGGCACGGCTTTTGCACGCGTTACCATTGGCTACTTTCGCTTTTCGGCCTCTCCGCGAGCCGGCGAGCGTTTCCCTCACTCAGATCCTCTGGACACAACCATGAACATTCTGCAAAAAATTGCCGCGACAGCCGGCTTGCTTACCTGTGCGCTGGGCGCAGCCCAGGCCCAAAACAGGGAGCTGGTCGTCGGCTCCAGCGCCACCTACCGTCCGTTTGCCTATGAAAGCCCGACCAAGGAAATTGTCGGCTATGACGTAGACATGATCAAAGCCATCGCCCAGAAATCCGGCCTGCAGATCAAGATCGTCAACACCCCCTGGACCGGCATCTTCGCGGCCCTCAACAACGGCGATGTGGACCTGGTCATCTCGGGCGTCACCATCAACGACAAGCGCAAGCAGTCCTACGACTTCACCGCCCCCTACTTCGAAGCCCGCCAGTTGATCGCCGTGCACAGCAACAGCACGGCCAAGAGCCTGAAAGACCTTGCCGGCAAAAAAATCGGCGTGGTCACCGGCAGCACCGGCGACGACATGGCTTCGCGCGAATTCGGCAAGACCAACCCCGACATCCGCCGCTTTGAAAGCACCCCGGTCGTGATCTCCGAGCTGGCCAACAACGGCCTGGACGCCGCCATCGGCGACAACGGGGTGATCGCCTTTCGCGCCCAGGAACACAAACAGCTCAAGACCGTCAGCGACGCGAGCTTTCCCAAGGAATACTTCGGCATCGTCGTGAAACAGGGCAACAAGGCGCTGCAGGACAAACTCAACGCAGGCCTGGCCGCCGTCAAGGCCGACGGCAGCTACGCCGCCATCTACAAGAAATGGTTCCAGGCCGACGCTCCCGCGTTGCCCGCCCAGTAAACATCAGGACACCTCCTTATGGAACACGTCCTCTGGTTCGGCTGGTTCCGGGCCGACATCATTGCCGAGTACAGCGTGCTGTTCTGGCGCGGCCTGCAGATGACCATCATGGTGACACTGATCTGCATCGTGCAGGGCACCTTGCTGGGCCTGGCGGTCGGCATGGCGCGCGTGGCCGAATCGCGCCACTCGCCCGCGCGCGCGATCTGCAAATACGCCCTGCGCTGGCCCTCTACCGTCTACGTCAGCTTTTTCCGCGGCACGCCGTTGTTCGTGCAGATCCTGCTGATCCACTTCGCAGTGCTGCCGCTGTTCATCAACCCGACTGACGGCCTGATCATCTCGGGCGAGACAGCGCGCGACATCAAGCAGAACTACGGCGCCTTCCTGTCCGGTATCGTGGCGCTCACGCTCAATGCCGGCGCCTACATTTCCGAGATCTTCCGCGCCGGCATCCAGTCCATCGACAAGGGCCAGGTCGAAGCCTCGCGTTCGCTGGGCATGTCTTTTCCGCGCACCATGTACCACGTCGTGCTGCCGCAGGCTTTTCGCCGCATGCTGCCGCCGCTGGGCAACAACGCGATCTCGCTGCTGAAAGACTCGTCGCTGATCTCGGCGATTGGTCTGGCCGAACTGGCCTACGCCGCGCGCACCGTCGCCGGCGCCTATTCACGCTACTGGGAGCCCTACCTCACCATCTCCCTCATGTACTGGGTGCTGACGCTGGGCCTGGCTTACCTTGTCAAAAAACTGGAGGCTCGTTATGGACGAGGTGATTCGCGTTAAGCGGCTGACCAAGCAGTTTGGCCACACGCCGGTATTGCGCGGCATCGACTGCGCCATCAAGGCCACCGAAGTCGTCTGCGTCATCGGCCCTTCCGGCTCGGGCAAAAGCACTTTTTTGCGCTGCCTGAACGGACTGGAAGACGCCAGCGGTGGCGAGGTGCTGGTGCACGGCGTGTCCGTACATGAACCCAAAACCGACGTCGATGCCCTGCGCTCGGAAATCGGCATGGTGTTCCAGCGCTTCAACCTGTTTCCGCACAAAACCGTGCTGGAAAACATCACGCTGGCGCCCACCAAGGTGCGCAAGCTGACGGCACTTGAGGCACGCAACCGCGCCAGTGAGTTGCTGGTCAAGGTCGGGCTGCTCGAAAAGATCGACGCCTACCCCAACCAGCTTTCGGGCGGGCAGCAGCAGCGCGTGGCAATTGCCCGTGCGCTGGCGATGCAGCCGCGCATCATGCTGTTTGACGAACCCACCTCTGCGCTCGACCCTGAAATGGTCGGCGAAGTGCTGGCCGTCATGCAGGCCCTGGCCGAAGAAGGCATGACCATGGTGGTCGTCACCCACGAAATGGGTTTTGCCCGCCAGGTGGCCGACCGCGTGATGTTCATCGACGAAGGCCTGGTGATCGAAGAGGGCTCACCGGCGGAGATCTTTGACAACCCCAAGGAAGAGCGTACCAAGCGCTTTTTGAGCAAGGTGTTGTGAGACAGCGCGCGCCCGCTCCTGCGGGCACGCGTTTCTCCCAGCAAGGTTCAGCCATCCAGAGAGGTCGCCATGCCTGCAACCCTCCGGGCCGTCCAGGCCGACATCACGAAACTGCAGCTTGACGCCATCGTCAACGCTGCCAATTCATCGCTGCTGGGCGGCGGCGGTGTCGACGGTGCCATTCATCGCGCTGCAGGGCCTGAACTGGTCCATGAATGCCGCCTGCTGGGCGGCTGTAAAACCGGCGAGGCCAAAGCCACCAAAGGCTACCGGCTCCCGGCGAAGTTCATCATCCACACGGTGGGTCCGGTCTGGCGCGGTGGCGGCAACGGCGAGCCTGAGTTGCTGGCCTCCTGCTACAGGCGCGCCATGGAAATCGCGGCAGCCAAAGGCGTCACGTCGATGGCCTTCCCCAGCATCAGCACCGGCATTTACGGCTACCCGATTGAGTTGGCTGCCCAGGTCGCAGTGGCCAGCGTGCGCCAGGCTCTGCAGCAACCCTCTTCCTTGACGGAAGTGGTGTTCTGCTGCTTTTCGGCGCAAGACCTGGCGGTCTACCAGCATGTGCTGGGCAAGGCCCTTGACTGCGGAGATTGACGCATGCCAGAACTTCCCGGCCTTGTCCCGATTGCATTCACCATTTTTTCGTATGTTGTCTGCGTCAAACTGGCGGCCTGGCTTTATCGCCGTACGCAACTGAGCTGGAAACACGCATTCATTTTCGGTGTTGTCCTGTTCATGGTTCTGTTCGCCGTCGGTGCTGTTGTCAGGTCGCTGGGCGCCGGCTCGGACCCCATACGCCAATCCCTTGTGGACCTGGCCACCGGACTGGCGGCACAACTGGGTCTGGGTGCATGGTGGCTCGGCTCGCGAGCCAGAACAAGGGCGGGTGCACCCCTTGAATTGAAAGGCGGAGCCTTGCTCGCCCTGATGACCTATGGGCTGGTTTTTTTCTTCTCTCTTGCGGCAGCGATTGCGCTGCCCTTCTTTGCCCGCATGGCAGGCAACGCCGTTTAGGTTCAGTACCCCGGCACCTTCAACACCCGCGCCAGGTAATCAAAAAACACGCAGTACAGCGCAATCGGCAGCGGCAGGCCCAGCAGGGTGCCCACCAGATAGTCACGAAACTTCACGCCTGACATTGCCAGCGCATAGTTCAGCGCCGGTACGGTCTGCAGCAGCGTGCGCAGCACCACGATGCTCGCCACCGGCCGCGCGTCCAGCTGGGCCAGCGTGCGTTGAGCCCACCGACCCTTGATCTGCCGCAAAGCGTCCCCGCCCATCAGGCGAATCAGCCAGAAGGTGAAGGCGCATGAGATCACGGCTGCGAGGTAAGTTGCCAGGCCACCCCACATCTCGCCGAGCGCCAGCACAGCCGCGGCCAGAAAAATCCAGCCGGGGATCTGGATCAGGTTGCCCAGCGCAAACAGCGCGATAAAAATCAGCAAGCCGCTGACTTCGTTGTCCAGGAATTTCTGGTGCAGGAAGACCAGGCTGAAGTTGTCGCGCAAACCGGAAAGCTGGAACACCGCCAGCAGCAGCCCCAGAAACGCGACCACGGCGATCAGTCTTTTGTAACGATGCATCTTGACTCTATTGCGGGTTTGGGCAGGGACACCGGCCGATTTTAGGTGCCAGCCAACCCATGGCCATCCAGCCAGCCCGGGGCCCTTTTTGCAAATAAATGCCATCAGCCTGTAAGAAGCGCCCGCCCGGCCCGACCAAACAGCAACACGCAGCAAGACTGCGGCGGAAATCCCGGCAATCCACTGGAAACCCGGGCGTTGCGGCCAGCACAAGAGGAGCATTTCATGAACACTTCCCGGCAGATCATCCACCCCGGCTGGTTGCGCGCCATGCACTGGCTCAACGCATTGGCCGTGGTCGTGCTGATGATGAGCGGCTGGCGCATCTACAACGCCACGGCCTTCCTGGGCTTCAGCATTCCCAAAGACCTCACGCTGGGTGGCTGGCTGGGCGGTGCGCTGCAGTGGCACTTTGCGGCCATGTGGCTGCTGTTCTTTAACGGCCTGCTCTATCTGGCGTTCAACATCGTCACACGCAGGCTCTTTCACAAATTCTTTCCGCTTTCACCCAGGGCGCTGGTCGCCGACCTGCTCGCTGCCCTCAAGGGCAAGCTGGCCCATGCCGACCCCAACCACTACAACACCGTGCAGCGCCTGGCCTATCTCTTCGTCATGGTGGACAGTGTCCTGCTCGTCGTTTCCGGCCTGGTGCTCTGGAAGTCTGTGCAGTTTCCGCTCCTGCGCGAACTGATGGGGGGTTACGAAGGTGCGCGCCTGGTTCACTTTTTCGCCATGGCCGCGCTGGCCGCATTCGTCGCGGTTCACCTGGTGATGGTGGCGCTGGTGCCGCGCACCCTCGTCTACATGGTTCGCGGCCGCTGACCCGCCGAACTGCCCAACCGCCGCAAAGCGCAAGGATTCCCCATGATCATCAAGCCCCCTCCCCGTATGGACATCGACAGCGCCGCTGTGCTGGACGAAGCCGTTGCACGCATTGCCCACACCCGCAAGCTCGGCACGGCGCGCCGCAATTTTTTACGCACCTCGCTCACGCTGGGTGGCCTTTCCATGCTGACCGGCTGCATGCTGGACGACAGCGAAAGCGTCAACACGGCTCTCAGCAAGATTTCGCGTATCAACGACGAAGTGCAGGGCTTGCTGTTTGACCCCAACCGCCTGGCGCCGACCTACCCCGAATCCATGATCACCCGGCCTTTCCCCTTTAACGCCTACTACGGCGAGGACGAAATCCGGGAAATCGAAGAAAGCAGCTACCGGCTGGAAGTCACGGGCATGGTGTCCGACAGGCGCAAATGGGCGTTGCCCGAGTTGCGCGCCATGGCACAAGTGGACCAGGTCACCCGCCACATCTGCGTGGAAGGCTGGAGCGCGATCGGCAAATGGGGCGGCGTGCACTTCGGCAGTTTCCTGCGTCATGTGGGCGCCGACCTGAGCGCGAAGTACGTCGGCTTCAAATGCGCCGACGACTACTTCACCAGCATCGACATGCCCACCGCGCTACACCCGCAAACCCTGCTGGCGCTGACTTACGACGGCCAGCCGCTGCCGCCCAAATACGGCTTCCCGATGAAGCTGCGCATGCCCACCAAGCTGGGCTACAAGAACCCCAAACACATCCAGGCGATTTTTGTCACCAACACCTACCCTGGAGGCTACTGGGAAGACCAGGGCTACAACTGGTTCGGAGGTAGCTGAGCGCCGCTCAGAGACCCTGCAACGCGGGCAATCATTTAACGATTGCCTTTTTTCAACAATCCATTCATTCACTACCACTCAAGGACAACACCATGAACAAATTGACTGCAACCCTCCTGTCTGCCTGCATGCTCTTCGCCGGCGGCAGTGCCATGGCGCAAGACGCGATGAAAAAGGACGCCATGGGCAAAGACGCCATGGCCAAAGACGGCATGAAGAAGGATGCGATGAAAAAAGATGCCATGGCCAAGGACCCGATGGCGAAAGATGCCATGGGTAAAGACGCCATGGCGAAGGACGGCATGAAGAAGGACGACAAGATGGCCATGGCCAAAAAAGACAAGATGAAAAAAGACCCCATGGCCAAGGACGCCATGGGCAAGGACGAAATGAAAAAGTAAGGCCGCTGCGCGCCGCGCCGCTTGTGGCCGGCCCGCTATGTCCCGTCTGGGGCCGGCACAACCGGCTTGAGCCACAGCGCCGCGGCGTCAGCGGGCGCCATGCGCCGCAGGTTCACGTCCTGCCAGATGACTGCTGCGACCTCTTCAAGCTGGTCAGGCCCGACGGTGTGCCATCGCTGGTGCAGCCTTTCAGCGCAGCGGGCAATCCATTCGGGTGGGGTGTTTGTGTCCATGGGTAAATCATAGTTGAAGACTGTATATATGTACAGTACCATTGTTCTTCAAAGTGATTCCATAGAACAACCCAACCCAGAGACTGACATGCAGCTTCTACATGACCCGCCCACCAGGCCACCTTTCACTCCTGTCACCCTGGCCACGCCAGTCACTCCGGTCACCCGGCCGCCACAGGGCCGCACCTCTGCAAACTGGCCGTTTTACGTACAAGCTCCGAAGCAGCTCTCAAGCGATGTCCGGGCAAACGCCTTGCGCGTCCTGGAAACCTCGGCGCGCTATTTTTTCAGCGCGCCTAGCGCGCGATAGTGCCTCCCCTTACCGCCCTGCTCCAGATCACCAGGCCGCAAAAACTTCTACACGGCAACCCGCAAGGCAGCGCCCTGGTGTTGCTATGTTTTTGATAGCTTCTTGCGCCCGTCCTTATTAGCCAAACATCCGTTTACTTCGGGAATTTGAGAGCCGCCGGCAGGCCTCAGATACCTGGCCCTTCAGAAGGCCATGGACGCCTGCAGCCACAGCGTGGGCCGTTTGGCCGATGAGGCCGGGATGGAAGTTGGCAGGCCGCCGTCGGTGCGCCAGGCCAGCGAAGAACGCAGCTGCACACCCGCCAGGCTGACATTCAGGCCAAAGCCCGCGCCGGCCAGCTGGCGGCTGTTGGAAGCCGCCGCGCCGAAAGGGTTGCGGTTGATGGTGACCTTGCCCCAGTCGTAGAACACCGTGGCCTGCACATTGGCCATCACGTTGTGGCGCAACTCAACCGTGCCGCGGTAGCCCTCATCGCCGCCAGCCTCACCCTGCGGATAGGCGCGCACGCCGTTGACGCCGCCCAGGGAGAACTTCTCGGACGAATCCAGGTTTTTGCTGGCCAGCTGGCCCGTCACTGACACGGCCAGGAAGGTGCTGTCGGTAAAGCGTTGCAGCCGGGTGGCGCCGTAAGAAACCCGGGTGTAGCTGCCGTTGGACTGGGCCGAGGCCGCGTCAATGGCCAATGCGGTGGGCGAGTTGATGCGCAGGTTGCCCATCGCCACCGACAGGTCCAGGCCGGTGATGCCCCCGCCGCCCAGGGCGTCCTGCAGGTTGCCTGAAAGGCCGAAGGTGGTGACCAGGATTTTCTTGGGTGTGAAGGTAGAGGTGGCGTCTACATAGTCTTTGAGCTGCTTGTCTTCCACCGACACCGTGCCGTTCAGGTTTTTAAGCTGGCTGCGGATGAAGGGGTAAGCGGCAAACAGGCTGGCAGAGGTGGCCGTGCCATGGGCCTGCAGGGTTTCAAATTCCTGGCCCAGCTTGTAGCGCGTATCGAAGTACGCGGCGCCTACCTTGAGGCCGTCGCTACCGACAGGCAACTGATAGGCCAGCCGCGTGAAGTTCAGGTTGCGGCCGCTGGTCAGCGCATTGACGGTGAGCTGGTCACCGATCTTCAGCGGGCTGACGAGGTTGAACGTACCGGCCACGCGGTATTCGCCGGTGTAGCGGCTGCCGTAGTTGTCGACCACGACATTGCCGCTGTAGGGCTTGGCCGGGTTGACCTCAATCAGCAGCTCGGACGTGCCCACGCTGGCGCCGGGCTGCAGCGTGGCGCGCGAGGTGCTGACGCCTGGCGTGTCTTGCAGCAGCAACAGGCCGCGGTCAATCTGGTCGGACTTGATGACGTCGCCGTCCTTGACCTGGCCCAGGTAGGCCTGCGCGCGTTCGTCACTCAGTAGTGACTGGTTGTTGATCTTGTGGCTGGAGATGCGGCCTTCAATCACGCTGATGGTGACAGCGCCGTCGGTGATGTCCTGCGCGGGCAAATAAGCGCGGGCCACGGCAAACCCCTGGCTGCGGTAGTAGGCGGTGATGCGGCGGGCAGCAGCGTTCAGCTGGCTCAGCGACCGCTCGGCGCCGACCAGGCCGGCCACCAGGGGCTGCAGCTGTCCGGTGGGGATCTCCTGGTTGCCGGTGATGGTGATGGATTTGACGAGCACCCTCGCCTCGCCCTTCTGGCTGGGGTCGGCTGACTCTTCGATGCGCTGCAGCGGAACGCTCTGTGGCGGCGGCAAGGCGGGCGCCTGCTGCAGGTCGCGCAGCACCTGGCCGGCGTCGGGGGCTGGGGCAGTCTGCGCCCAGGCGCCGGTATGCAAGGCCAGCATCAGGGCTGAAGCCAGCGCGGAAAGGGGTAACGAATTCTGTTTCATTGTTTCGCTCTACTTTTCTTAATGCTCATCCAACACAAGCCACTGCTCCTTCATGGCAGCTGACCATCCATACACCCCATCGCCCCCCCAGGGCCATGGCTTCGATGCCCCGGGCGACATCCTGCAATTGTGTGTACCCGACTCTCATGCAGCCATACTGCGGATGCAGTACGTCCAGCGTGACCGCTCCGGCAATGTCGCAGAGACAGCTCATCCTGTATGTCCCCATTTTTAGGGACATGAAACCAATCGTAACTATATCTGCCGGTTTTGCCTGTAGCACAAATGCGCTATGAGGCCCACCCTAATCCGTCGCCCAACGTCGCCCAACGGCGCCCCAATTGATGTAAGCGCTCAGCCCAACCAGGGATTCCCTGCAGGCTCCGAAATGGCCAGGCCGCGCGTCCAGCTTGCCATCGTTGGGGGACGACTTGGCTTTCGCGGAGTCATTGCTACATTTTTAATAGCTGCTTGCGCCCGCCCATAAATGGCTACAGCCCGACTGAGCTAATGAAGAGCCATGAAAATGGTTTATTCACAAGTGGCACGGCTAACGCTTTTGGGCATCAATAAACCGCAGCTGACGATACTGACCAGCGAGTTCAACAGCCTGGCGTTGCCGCTGTCACCGCTGTTGCCGTTACTGCCGTTACTGCCGTTGCCATTCCCGCCTGCCTCATCGTCGCGCTTGTCGGGCTCAATGAAGCTGGCGGGGCCGCTGTTGACCGTCTCGCGGCTGGTTTGGTAGACGGTTTGCAGCGCGATCCTGTACTGCACTGTGTCTGGCGTGCCGGGCGTAGTACTGCCTGTACTGGCAGTCACCAAAGGCAAGCCAGTGGCCAGCAAGGTCACCACACCCGTGCAGGCTGCCTGCGCAGAGTCTCACCGCAGGCCCACCAGGGCCTCGCCTACCCCGCCTCCTCCCCAAGCTGCCGCCTATTCGCCTCTGTCCTGGCGGGCTGCCTCTGCGGCGGCATTCAACGCCTTCATGCGCGCGCCATCATCCAGTATGTTGAACGGATCGTCGTCCACCGCGCTCGATATGCTGCCTGTGCCATCTCCATTGGCGCTATCGGCGCCACCCGTGACGCCACCCATGGCATTGCCCGTGCCGGCAATGGTGTTGAGCGCGGTCACATAAGGCCCATCCAGCGCTGCCGTCACGCCGAAAAGGGATGCAGGCAAAGGCGGCGTACCGGTCATCGTCAGCGTGCCGTTGGTATAGACGACGTTGTAACCCAGGGCCGATGCCAGCGTGCCCTGCGTGATGGCATGTGTGGGGCTGGTCGTGGCGGCGCCTGTGGGCGCCGACAGCGCACCGTTCAGCGCGCTGGCCGCGGTGTCGCCCGCCACCAGGCCGCTGTTGACGGCGTAGGTGAGAGCCGGGTCGGCGCCGCCGTAAGCCTTGCTCTGGTTGTCGCCGCTGACGTTGAGCGTCGGCACAACGCTGTAGACAAAGCGGTTGCCGGTGATCGAGGTCATCGACGCATCGCTGGGCGCATTGGCGGCGTAACTGCGGCCAAAGGCATTGCCGGTGGAAGCCATGCCGCCCAGGGTGCTGGCAGCCGGATCGGTCGAATACACGAGGAAACGGCCGCCCGCGCCTGGGTTGAGCGCGCCAGCCCCGGCGTTGTTCACAAAGTTGCGCCCAGCGGCCAGCACCAGCGAATCGTTGGCTGCGCTGCCGGACGTGACGCTGTTGGCCAGCGTGAGGTCGCTGGCCGCGCCCGTGGTCCGCACCAGCACCTTTCCGGTGCCCGTCAGGCCTGCCGTGTTGACGGTGCCCACCGTCAACGCACCGGCCTGCGCGTAGGCCACATCGCCTGTGTTGCCGGCCAGCGTCGTGACCGCATTGCCTGCATTGTTGAGGATGTGCGTGCCCGTGCCCAGCAGCTCCAGGCCGGTGGCCGTGATGCCCGCGGTTTGTGTGCTGGTACCGGCGGTGCTCAGCGTGAGTTCGCTGGCCGTCAGCGCGCCGTTGATGGCGATGTTGCCACCGGTCGTGATCAGCTTGAACTTGTCCTGCGCATTGCCGAAGGCGTTGTCGACCGTGATGCCGGCCGCGGATGACACGCTGACTGTCTGCGCAGACCCGGCGTTAGTGCTGATGGCGAGATTGCTGGTACTCAGCGCATTGGCGGCAGTGAGGCTGATGTCGCCCGCAGCGCCAGGTTCTGTGGTCGCCAGCGTTTGCAGGCCGGTCACATTGGTGCCCAGCGTGATGCTTTCCCGTGCGGTCGCGTTAAGCGTGGTGCTGGTGATGTTGTTGGCCGCGCCATTGGCGTCAAGGATGGCTCCGAGCGAGGAGCTGAGAGTGACCGAGCTGCCGGACACCGTCTTGACCGCCAGGGCGAAGGCAGCGGTGACGTTCACCGCGCCCGTTGCACTGACGTTTTCCAGGGTGCCGCCGTTGGCCAGGTCCAGGTTGACCTGTGAACCGGCGCCGCTCGCCACCGCAACGACCGGGCCGGTCGTGTAAATGGTGATGGGGCGGGCGGTGCTGGCGCCTATGCTGCCGTTGCCCGCCTCCAGGTAGACCGAGCCACCCGAGAGGGGATTGATGTTGGTCTGGACAGTTTGCGTACTGATGCCGCCCGTGGCCACCATGCTGAAGCCGGCGGTGCCCGCAGTCGTACCCGTGGCGTTGCTCAAAAAAGGCATGTAGGAGCCCACCATCAAGATATTGCCCGTGTTGGCGATATCGACGCGGCCGGCGCTGTTGAAGCTGCCCTGGAAGCTGGCGGTGGCGGCGGTGTTGCGAAGGGTGATGTCGCCCGATGTACTGTTGTTAAGTCTGCCGAAATTCTGGATCTGGTTGCCTGCGTTGGCCAGCGTCATGCCCCCGAAACTGGTGGCCTGCAAGGTGTTCGCGACGATGGCCTGGGTTTGCGACAGCGCGCCGCGGCTTAGCAGCGCAACAAGACCGGTGCCGGACTGGGTGATGCCGGCCGTTCCGTCCACCGTCCCCACCGACAATGCAGAGTAGGAGCTAACCTCGAAATTGTTCGTTCCGTAGGCGCGACCGCTGACCTGGCTGATCTGGTTGAGTGAGTTGGCCAGGATGACGGTTTGTGCATCGGCCTTCAGGTTGGCAACCGTGAATGCCGCTGTTTGCGAGATGCCCGAACCTGCAGCGTTGCTGTTTATCAGGCTCAAGCTGGGTGCGCTGGCCAGGTTGATCGCGCCGCCGGTGTTGCCGATGACTATGCCGCCTGTATTGGAAGTGCTGCCGATCGCGATCACCGACGCGGTGATCCGGTTAAGCTCGGCGTTGCTCAGGTTCATGGCGGCGGTTTCTGATGCGCCGCCGAGTGTGATCGGCTGGTTGGCGCTGAAGATGTCCGTGTTGACCAGCACCTTGCCCGCGCCCGCGTTGACGGCGGAGCCGATGTTGATGCGGTCGCCCAGCAGCGTGATCGCACCGCCTCCGCTGGTGATGCTGGTGCCGTCGATGTTCAGGGCGTAGCTGCCGGCCGGCGCAATTGCACCCGCTGGAAAATTCATTCCGCGCAGCGTCATGGCCGCCGTGTTGGAGTTGATGCTGCCGCCGGTCAGGCTCACGGCATGCCCCCCGCCCATAGAACTTGTCCCACCGAGGTTGCCGATCATGGTGATCTCGCCGGTCGAGTTGATGCTGCCGCCCACCATGGAGATGCCGGTAATATTCGCCGTTCCCCCGTTTGAACTACTGAACAAACCCGTACTGTTAAAACCAAGCCTGCCCGCGATGATGTCTGCGCCTGCATCGATGAGGACGCCGGAGCCGCTGATCCCGGCAGCATTTAACGAGGACGAACCGTCGAGCGTGATGCTGCGCAAGGTGCCGGACTGCACTTTTCCTCTTGCTATAAGGCCCTTGACCTCGGTGGCGGCACTACTGACACCGGCCCGGCCGGTAGCGGTGATATAGCCGCCGGTGCTGGATACCTCCGAGCCGGTGCCGAGTTCCACGCCGGCAGTACCTGCCAGGGAAAACAACCCTGTACGCCCGGTGATGTCGATGTTGCCCGCACCCGTGATCCTGGCCAAAGAATCCAGCCGTACCCCGCGGGCCACCTGAGCAATGACCCCGGTCGTGCCTACGTCACCGGCGATAGTGACGGTGCCGGTACCGCCGGTCACGCTGGAATTGGTGACGACCACGCCGCCCGAAGAGCCGCCCGTGGCGCTGCCGCCGCCGTTCACCAGTCTGCCGGTGATGTTTATCGTTCCGCCCCCGCTGACGCCGACGTTGGTTTGCGTGGCGCCTTCATTGACGAGCTCGAGCGCGTGGTGGCTCGTCCTGGCACCCGACGCTTCGACGGTAATGTTTCCGGTGCTTGCCACGCTGGTGCCCGCCAGCTTCACGGCGCTATCGGCGCTGTTGATGTTGGCATTGCCGCTGGTAAGCGTGGAGCGGTCCAGCAGCACGCCATACTGCGACTGGTCTGTCGTGGTGCCGTTGATGGTGAGGGCGCCGGTGCCGGCGTTCAGGGTGCTTTGGGACACCAGCACGCCCGAGTTCCCGGCCTGGCCCGCCCCGGTCAGCGAGATGGCCCCTCCGCTGGTCTGCACAACCGCGTTGCTGATATCCAGCGAGCCGGCGGAGTTGATGTTGATCGTGCCGGCGCCACTGGTCACGGAAATTGCGGAGGTCTTGATGGCCTGGGTGGCCGCCGCTGTGGTCACGCTCGCCGAGCCCCCGCCGGAGACCTTGAACGTCAGGCCGGCGCCATGCGTGCTGCCCGTGAGGTCGATGCCGGTACCGGTGGGGCCGGTGGTTCTGATTGTGAGATTGAGGCCACTGAGGAGCTCCACATCGGCATTGCCGAAAGTGCCCGTGACGTTGATCGAATCCGTGGCTTCGATCAGCATGTTGGAGCTTGCCGACTCAATAAAGTCTTCGTAAATGGTGTCGGCCGCCCCGCCATTGCCGCCCGCGATGGTCATCGTGGCCGGGTCGAGCAGCCAGGTGCCGGTCTTGCCCTGCGGCGCCCGCGTGTTGACCTTGAAGCCCGGCAGGATTTTGAAGTTCGAGGCACTGGTCTCGATGAAGCCGCCGTCACCGCCATCCGGGGCGCTGGCATCCAGCGTGCCGCCGATGTTGACCAAGCCGTGTTCCATGTCGCCGATCAGCATGATGCGGCCGGCCTTGTTGGCAATCGTCTTCGCTTCAATGACGCCGGTGTTGTTGACGGTTCCCATGGTGAGGCTGTCCAGCGCTTTGGCGCCGAGCAGCACCTGGCCGCCGTCGGCCTTGATGAGCTGTTTGTTCTCGGCCAGTGCGTTGATCGCGCCCTGATCGATGCTGTAACCGAGCAGGCTCCCGTTGTCCAGATTCAGGGTGATCTTGTTGCCGGCTGCCAGAAGCGCCGTGCCAAGGCTCGCGGTCATGACGCCTTCGTTGCGCACCTCGGGCGCCAGCAGTGCCAGATAGCCGCCCTGCCCTGCGTTCAGCGTGCCCTGATTCACCACCGAGCCACCGGAACCCGTGAACACGTTGTTGCCGGCCATGAAGTCGGCATTGCTCATGGAAAGGGTAGAAGCCACCAGGCCGCCAACGTTGACCTGAGAACCCGCACCAAACAACACACCGTTGGGATTGAGAATGAAGACCTGGCCGTTGGCCGTGAGGCTACCCAGCAGCTCGCTCGGGCTGCTGCCGGTGATGCGGTTCAGCGCAATCGCCTGCGCATTGGGCTGGTTGAATCTCAGCGCTTCGTTCGCTGCGGTAGACAGGGATGTCCAGTCGATGGCTACCCGCTGGGAGCTTTGGTTGATCGTGGTGGTGTTGCCGACCGTGGTGATGCCAGCCGCACCCGCGGTCACGCTGGCATTGGCCGCATCGGCAGCACGCGCCTGGTGCGTGACCACGGCAAGAGAAGTGAGCAATACCAGCGCTGCGCGGCAGGCGGTATTGAGCCTGAAGCCCGCGCCTTCGCCACCCCCTTCAGCCGATTCGGCCGGTGCCGAGCCGAACAGCACGCTGCTACGCGCAGAGCCGCCCTTGCTTTTGCCTCTGGCGTTCTCAGCCACAGCCACCCACAACCCTAAAGCCGCGTTCCAGACGAGGCGGTAAATACGGTTCATGCTGGCGTGGCTTTTCATGGAAGACTTTCGTTGAAGGGCGGAGCTTGCAGCGGACCAGGCGGTTCGCCAATCAGCCGGGCCCGCGCCCCGGCTGTTATGGAACGCTCTGGCCGACTGGCCGTCATCGTACGAATCACGAAAGCCGCTGTCTGTAGCGCATATGCGCTACGCCAGATACCTTCAGGCGCCCCGTTCTAGAGACGAGATCGGGCTGCATACCAACAGAAATGGGCGCAAACAGCTATCAAAAATATAGCGATCCGGTCGGCCGGATGGCATGATGATCGGCACCGACGGGGCAGCGAACAAGCCCTGCCGGCGACCAGACACTCGCTACCGGCTTGCATGTAGAACAAACGATCTACACAAATAGCGAGTGGTGCGCCCGAAAACCGTCGCAAAATGTCTGCCTGATGAATGCACCTCCCGCTGAACAAGACCTGCCCATGATCCATGTCGCCATCGTCGAGGACGATCCGGGCTTTCGCGGAGCGCTGAGCCGCGTGGTGCAAGGCGCTTCTGACATGCGCCTGGTGGGCGCGGCAGGTACCCGTGCCGAAGGCTTGCAGATGCTGATGCAGCCGCCGGCCGATGTGCTGCTGGTTGATTTGGGCCTGCCCGATGGCTCGGGCATCGACGTGATCCGCGCGGCTTCCCGACAGTGGCCGGCATGCAGCATCATGGTGAGCACCAATTTTGGCGACGAGACGCACGTGATGCAGTCGATTGAGTCCGGCGCCGCCGGCTACCTGCTGAAAGACAGCTCACCGCTGAAAATGGCGGCAGAGATTCGCAGCCTGGCCAGCGGCGGCAGCCCGATCAGCCCCATCATCGCCCGGCAGGTGCTGGCGCGCTTTCGCCGCAGCACCGCAGCCGGCGTCGGCACGACGCCCGCCGATATCGACGCGTCATCGCTGCTGTCGGCACGTGAAAAAGAAGTGCTGGACTACATCACCAAAGGCTTCACTGCGGTGGAAATCGCCAGGCTGATGGAGTTGTCGCACTTCACGGTGCGCACCTTTGTGCGGCGCATCTACAGCAAACTCAAGGTTACCTCCAAGGCTGAAGCGATCTACGAAGCCAGGAACCAGGGCATTTTGGCGCAGTAGTTGCCCGCGCGAATGCCCTTTCATCACCACCGCCTCCTGCGTTTTTCGCCCCGCATGTTAGCGCTGCTGGCAGCAGCTGCGGCGCTGACGGGTCTTGTCGCCTGTGATGCTGTGGGCACCCGCGCGGGTGATTCCCCCAGCGCAGCGGCCCTGCATCTCACCCAGGCTGACTGGCAGGTGCAAACCGATGCGGGCTTCACCTCGCCACCGCTCACCCTCGACGGCCAAATCCTGCTGGACCGCTGGCAAGCCGTTACGCTGCCGCACGCCTTGCCCGTGGCATTAGTGGGACAGGCCCGGGCTGCAGCATCCGCCGGCGAGGCACCCGTCACACGCACCAGCTGGTTTCGACTGACCGTGCCGCGGGCCCCGGCATCGTCCACGCCACTGGCGCTGTATGCGGCCCGCGTGCGCACTGACGGCACCCTCGCGGTGTATGCCGACGGTCACCTGGTACACACCGCACAGCAGCAAGGCCCGTTATGGAACAGCCCGCACACGCCGCTGTGGGTGCTGCTGGAGAAATCAGCCGATGGCCGGCCGCCGCACGAGATCACGCTGCGCATCGAGCACACGGCTGCGACGCAGGTGGCGCTGTCATCACTGTGGCTGGGCCCGGTGGATGCCATCAGCTGGCGCTACCGCGGCCGCCAATGGCTGCAGCAGGAATTGCCGGGCATGTTCAGCTCGGCTTTCCTCGCGGTCGGCATCTTCGCCTTGCTGGTGTGGTTGCGGCGCCGGCATGAGCCGGGCTATCTGCTGTTTTTTGTGCTGGCGGTCATGTCCTTCGTGCGGGGCCTGCATTTTTATGTGAGCTTCCCGATTGCCAACGACTGGTTTGCCTGGTTCACCGTCAACTCGCTGTTCTGGCTGGTCACGGTGGTGCACTTTTCAATCGGCCTGCTGCACCGGCGCCAGCAACTGTGGCTGACGCGGGCACTGATCACCGCGTCCGTGCTGATGGCCCTGCTGACCCTGCCCCTGTGGTCGGCCCTGCCCAACACGCCGAGGACCACACCAGTGCTGTATGTGGTGGCCGCACTGATGGGCGTGAGCGTCAGCGTGGCGGGCGTCATCAACGCCTGGGGGCGCTCTCGCAGCGCCATGGTGGTGGCCATCGGGACGGTGCTGGCCACGCTCTTTAGCGCGACCGACTGGCTGGTGCAGAACAATTTCATCAGCCCCGAAAGCTGGTATATGGGCCCGCATACCAACGCGATCACCTTCAGCGTCTTCGGTTATGTGATGTACCGCCGTTACACCGGCGCCATTGCGGAAGTCGAGCAGGTCAACGCCAGCCTGGCCGAGCGCCTGCGGGCGCGTGAAGCCGAACTTGAAGCCAGCCACCGCAGCCTGCGCGAGATCGCCCAGCAGCAGATGCTGAGCGATGAACGCCAGCGCATGATGCAGGACATGCACGACGGCCTGGGCTCGACGCTGATCAGCGCCATCCGCTCCATCGAAGTCGGCGGCATGAGCGACGAACGCGTGACGCAGACCCTCAAGGACTGCATGGACGACCTGAAGCTCGCCATCGACTCGATGGAGCCGGTGGAGGCCGAC
This sequence comes from Polaromonas sp. P1_F6, assembly GCF_056405695.1. Taxonomy (NCBI): domain Bacteria; kingdom Pseudomonadati; phylum Pseudomonadota; class Betaproteobacteria; order Burkholderiales; family Comamonadaceae; genus Polaromonas; species Polaromonas sp. P1_F6. The sequence continues at coordinate 830,756 of NZ_JBFUBQ010000001.1, read as the reverse complement.
CTGTTGCTGCTGCTGGCCACACTGCGTTTCCGGCTCGAACCCCGGCTGGAAGGCACCGGCGTCACGCTGCTGTGGGAAGTGCAGGTACTTCCCACGCTGGACTGGCTGAACCCTTCCAGCGCGCTGCACATCCTGCGCATCATCCAGGAAAGCGTGGCCAACATCCTGCGCCATACGCATGCGACCGAGATCCGCTTTAGCACTGCCATCGAAGGCGCCGGGGTGCAGGTCATCATCGAAGACAACGGCCAGGGCTTTGATGTCGACCAAGCCTTTGGCGACGCCGCGGGGAAAGGCCTGCAAAACCAGCGGCGCCGCGCGCAAACCATTGACGGCACGGTCAACTGGCAATCGGGGCCGGCGGGCACGCGCTTTACCTTGTGGCTTCCATTGGCCCCCACAGTCACTCACTCCGTGTAGTTCCTTGCCCCCCGAGGGGGCCGCCCGCCCGTGGCCCGGCAAAGCCGGTTCCACGGCTCATGCTGGTTGAAGAGTTCTGGGCGCATAAACGGGGGTCGCGGGACTGGCTTTGCCAGACCGCAGGCGCCGCCCCCTGAGGGGGGAACAGGCTACACGAAGTGAGGCTGGACGGGGGTTGGCTTATTCCTCGTTCGTATTTCCGGCTTCGGCAGCGGCGGCTTTCAGGGCGTCACTGGGATCTGCACCACCACCCTGTGCGCCGCCACCGTCACCTGAAGCGCCAAGGCTCGCGATGTTCCGCAGCGCACTCAGGTAAGCGTCGCTTGCCGGGTTGCCGCCTGGCACTGCGGGCACCGGCACTATCGGCACAGGCACTGCTACAGGGTTGATGGTCAGCACACCGTCCAGGTACGACAGCGCGTAGTTGCCGGCACTGTAGCCGCCGGGCGTAATGGCGTAGCTGCCCACGGCGCTCGCGCCTTGCGAACTGCCGCCGTAGGTCAGCGCGCCGCCCAGCACGGCGGCCGTTTCGCCGCCCACAAAGCCGTTGAAACTCACGCCGTTTCCGCCGGTATAGGCGGCGCCGCCGACCGTCCTGCTGTCGTTGTTAGCTGTCACGCCCAGATTGGCCTTGGCGATGTCTGCTGTCGTGGTGACGGGCGCCGCCGCCAGCTGGTAGTTGCTGGCCAGGCCGCCCGCGCCGTTGGCCAGGCCGTAAGTGGCGGTCACGGTCTTGCCGTTGGCGGCATTCGCGTCGGAGAAGCTGGCACCCGTGGAATTCAGGGTCAATAGCTCGCCGTAGGCCAGGCCCGTCAGGGTGCCGACGTTGCCCAGGGTCGCTGTTGCGCTGCCATCGTAGGTTTTGTTGTTGGCCGCCATGCCCGTCACGCTCACCGTGGCTTTGCCCACCGTCAGGGTGCCGTTGGTGTACGCAATGCCGTAGCCCAGGGCTGAAGCCAGCGTGCCCTGGGTGATGGCGTGCGTGCCCGCGGAGGCCGCGGAACCCGTCGGCGCTCCCAGCACACCGGCCAGCGCGGTTGCGGCCGTGTCGCCGGCCACCAGCCCGGAATTCAGCGTGTAAGTCAGGCCCGGGTCGGCCGCGCCATAGACCTTGGCCTGGTTGTCACCCGTGATGGTGAGCACCGGCGTCACGCTGTACACCATGCGGTTGCCGCTGAGCGAAGTCATGGAAGCATCGGTGGGCGCATTGGCCGCATAAGTGCGGCTAAAGGCGTTGCCGGTAGAGGCCAAGCCGCCCATGGTGTTGGCCGTCGGATCGGTTGAATACACCAGGAAGCGGCCCGCGCCCGGGTTCAGCGGTGTGGCGCCAGCGTTGTTGATGAAGTTGCGCCCGGCGGCCAGCACCAGCGAGTCGTTCGCCGCGCTGCCTGAGGTGACCGCATTGTTCAGCGTGATGTCGCCCGCCGCGCCGGTGGCGCGCACCAGCACCTTGCCGCTGGCGGTCAACCCTGCCGTGTTGACGGTACCGATGGCCAGCGCGCCGGCCTGCGAATAACTGACGTTGCCGGTGTTGCCGGCCAGCGTGGTCACCGCGTTGCCTGCATTGTTCAGCGTATGGCTGCCGGTGCCCAGCAGTTCCAGGCCCGTGGCAGTGATGGCCGCGCTCTGGGTGCTGGTACCGGCGGTGTTCAGCGTGAGTTCGCTGGCCGTCAGCGCGCCGTTGACGGCAATATTGCCGCCGGTCGTGATCAGCTTGAGCTTGTCCTGGCTGTTGCCGAACGCGCCGCCCACCGTAATGCCGGCATTCGAAGCCAGGCTGACGGTCTGGGCGGAACCCGCGTTGGTGCTCACGCTGAAGTTGCTGGTGTCGATGGCATTGGCGGCGGTGATGGTGATGTCGCCGGCTGCGCCCGTGGTGCTCAGCGCCTGCGCACCGCTCACATTGGTACCCAGCGCGATGCCGTTTTGTGAGGAAGCAGTCAGAGACGTCCCTGAGATGTTGTTCGCCGCGCCGTTGGCGTCGGTGATGGCGCCGGCCGCGGCGCTGAGGCTGACCGAGCTGCTCGACACCGTCTTGACCGCCAGGTTACCGGTCGTGGCCGTGACATTGACGCTGCCCGCCGCGAAGATGTTTTCCAGCGTGCCGCCGTTGGCCAGGCTCAGGTTGACCTGCGAGGCGCCGCCTGCCGCCACCGCAGTGACGGACGCAGCGGAAATACCCACCGCACCGGCGGGGCTGGTGCCTACACTGCCTGCGCCGCCGTCGAGGTAGACCGAGCCGCCCGCCGAATTGCTGATGTGCGGAGCCGCGCCGCTGGCCACAATGCCCTGCGAGCCTTTGACGCGCACCGCCGCTGTGCCGGCGGTGGTACCCGTGGCCGTGCCGCTGCTGGTGATGCCGCTTGACGCCAGCGTGACCGTGCCGATGTTGTCGACGTCAATGCGGCCCGTACCGGTATTGGTGAGGGACGTGAGTGTGGTGTTGATGCCGTTGCGCAGCACGATATCGCCCGCGCCGCTATTGGTCGCCGTAAAGGCGCCGATCTGGTTGGCAGCCAGGTTGAGATTGACGCCACCCACACCGCTGCCGGTGAAGCTGCTGGCCACAATGGCCTGGGTCTGCGCGATGGCGCCGTTCAGGTTGGTGAGCGTGGTGGCGTTGCTGCCCGAGTTGATGCCTGTGTACCCGTCAACCGTACCAACCGTGAGCGGCGCAGCCTTGCTGCTGGTGGCGGCGAATGCGCCGGTGGTAGAGCGCCCGCTGATCTCGTCGATCTGGTTGCCGGCGTTGGTCAGGGTCACGGAGGAGCCTACCGCGTTGAGCTTGCCAACACTGATGGCCCCCGTCTGGCTGATGGTGCTGGCATTGAGCAAACTGATGACCGGCAAGGGTCCCGGTGCGGCAGTTATGGCACCACCAATCTCAATGCCGCCCGTGCTCGTCAGGGTACCGATCTGCAACACCCCCGCCGTGATGTTGTTGATCTCAGTGGTACTCAAATTCAGTGTTACGGCTTCAATACCCCCCACCGGTGACGAGAGCGTGATCTCCCGGTTGGTGCTAAAGGGCGCAATCACCACACGGCCGGCCCCTGCATTGACCGTACTGTCAATCTGGACCCGGTTGCCAATAATCTGGATTTCACCGCCACCGCTGGTGACCGTCGTACCGCTGAGATTGACATCACGGGAAGCCACAGGCGCAGGCGCAGGCACGCCGGAGCCACGCAAAACGATGTTCGCGCCATTGGAGTTGATGGTGCCGCCCTCCATGACCAAGCCGGAGCCTCCGACGATAGATCCCCCGTCGAGGGTGCCCGTGATGTCCATTGCACCGGTGGAGCTGACAATGGGGCTGACGCCACCAATGCTGACGGTGATGGATGTGCCGACGACGCTGGTGGCAGTGGTCGCGGAGCTGGTGGTGCCCACAATGGTCAAACCACCCGTGCCCGCGAGCAGCTCCGCCGCCCCATCGATCAGCACACCCTTGCCTGCGCTACCGCCCACCGTAGCCGAGCCCGTAAGCGTGATTTTTTTGCTGGCGCCGGACTGCACCTTGCCGCTGACATGCAGGCCCGTACCATCAAGGATGGAATGATTGGTTAGCGTGCCAGTGAGCGCAACGTCTCCACCGGTGCTGGAAACTTCCGCCCCGCCGGCCAACTGCAGGCCTTTGCTGGTGGCCAGCGAACTGCTGCCGACCCGGCCCGTGATGCTGATGTTGCCGGCGCCGGTAACTTTCGCGCCCGAATCCAGGCGCACGCCACGTGACACTTGCGGTAAACCGGAAGGCCAGCCCGCATCGCCCGAAATGGTGATGACTCCGTTGCCTGCGGTGATGTTGGAATTGGTGACGACCACGCCGCCCGCCGAGCCGCCGGTGGCGCTGGCGCCGCCGCTCGTCAGGTTGCCGTTGATGGTGATGTTGCCTGTGCCGGTGGTAGTAACGTTCGATTGGGTAGCGCCGTTGTTCACGATCTCCACCGAATGCGTCGCGCTGGCGCCAGCCGCGCTAAGCACAACGTTGCCGCCGGCCGCGCTGACCGTGCTGCCCAGCACCTGGATGCTGCCGTTGGTCGCTGCCAGGCTGACGTTGCCGCCCACGACGCTGTTCTGTATGCCATCGCCCTGCCCCAGGTCTGTTACCACCAGCGTGCCCGTGCCGGTGTGCGACAGTGCAATATGGCCGCCGACTGAATTGATGGCGCTCAGGCGCGCCGCATCAATAGCCGCTGCACCGCCGATGCCATTGCCTATGCCGCCTGCCGCCGTCAGCATCAAGTCGCCCGTGCGCAGCGTGGCACCGGTCTGCACGTTGATGGCGCCGCCCGAATTGACGTTCAGGCTGGTCAGCGCCGTGGTGGCGCCTACCGACGCATTGAAATTGGTGGGCCCGGCGCTCGTGGTGCTCAGCGCATTCGCGCCATTGACCGTGTTGGCAAATGTGATGCCGCCGCCGGTGCTGACCAGGCTGACGGTGCCGGCAACCGTTACTGCGCTGTTGAAGGTCTGCGCGCCGCCCGTCTGCAGCGTTCCGCCGAACAGGTTGATGCCACCGGCCGCCGTCAGCGCGAGGCCGCCACTGAAGGTTTGCGTGCCCAGGTTGATGGCTCCGACGTCCCTGATCATTGTCAGTGTGCCGGAGTAGGTGGGCGTGGTGGGAAAGGCAAAGCCCGTGCCATAACGGAAGGCCATGTCTCTGACGCTGCCACTGCCATTGACCGTCACGCCGCCGCCGAAGGTGTTGGCCGAAGTGCCCAGCAGCACGTCCTTGCTGGTGCCGTTGAGCGTGAACGTGGAAGCACCCGTCACATTCAATGCACCGGCTTGCGAAATGGAGCCGTTGCCAGACGTTGCCGTCAGGCTGCCGCCCACGGTGGATGGGCCCAGCACCAGGTCGTTCACATTCCGGATGGCCACGGCGTTGTTGCCGGAATTATTGAGCCCGACCGCGCCCGTGAAATTGTTGCCCGCGTTGCTCAGGTCTATCGCGCTGGCGCCGCCGTTGATGGTCACCGCGCCCGCGCCGGCGGCCTGCGTGATCGCGCCCGTCTGCGCGATGTTGTTGCCGCTCAGGCTCAGCGTGCCGCTGCCGACCGACACAGTGCCCAGGGTCAGCGCACCGCCCGCGTTGTTGATCGCGACGTTGTTCACGCCCAGGTTGCTGACGCTGACTGCGCCGTTGAAATTGTTGAGGCCGCTCAAGTTGACGCTACCCGCGCCGGCATTGACGGTCGTCGTGCCGCCCGCGACCAGGACGCCGGCGGTTTGCTGGATGGCCGCATTACTCGCGGTGAGCGCCAGGTTGCCCGTCGCCGTGAGGTTCCTGTTGATGTTCAGGCCGCTTGTTGCGGTCAGGCTGAGGTCTTTGGCGCCCAGGTCGCCGCCCAGGGACATAGAGCCGCCCGACAAGGTCAGGTTGCCTGCGCCGGTGTTCAGGGCCCCCAGCGTCGTTAGCGTGCCACCGCCGGCCGCCAGGCTGACGTTCTGGTTGGCGCCCGTCAGGGTCAGGGCATTGAGGTTGAGGCTGCCAGTCGCGCTGACGTTCACGTCCTGGGCTGCCGTGATGGAAGCGTTGGCGATGGCTGAGGCACTCAAAAAGTCGACCTGGCCACCTCCGCCTGTCCCCAGGGCGGTCAGGTTGAGCGTGCCTATGGCATTGGAGAAGCTGTTGATGCGTATTCGGCCATTACCCGTGTTGCCCGCAGATGCGGTGAAACTGCCGCCGGGGGCACTCATGGTGGCGTTGACGGCGCCGGCATTTCCCCGGATGTTGGTACCCGCGTACAGGTCGAAGGAAGAACCCTGCCAGTCCACGCCGCTATTCATGACCACTTCACCCGTGGTGGCTTTCAGCTTCAAACTGCCGGCAAAGATCTGCCCCAGGCCGTCGGTGCCGCCGATGCTGCCGCCGGCCGTCATGTCCAGCGCACCGCCGTTCAGGTTCAGGGTTCCCGTGCCGGTAATATCGCCGGCAGCGTTGGCCGTCACAGAAAGAGTTGTGGAAGGCCCGCCCACACCGATATTGCCGTTGAGGAGGATGTTGCGCCCGGCGGTCATGGTCATACCGGCCGCGCCCGCATTGGTTTTGGTGATGTTCGCGAGGCTATTGATGTTGATGTCGCGCTCGGCAGTCAACGTGAAGGTGTTGTTGTCCGTCCGGTTGATCGCCTGGTTGACGTGGATGTCGCCGTTGCCGCCGGCCGTGCCCATGGTCGCGGTCTGGATTTCAAAGTTGCCGCCAGTCAAAGCGGCCGCGACGGCTGCGGCCGTCATGTCGCCCCCGGCGGAGATGGTGAAATCGTTGGGGTCTATCAGCCATTTACCGGTGTTGCCGGCGGAAGCCAGCGTGGTGACCCTGGCGCTGTCGGCCACCTTCACATGCGCGGCGCTGGTTTCGACAAAGCCGCCATTGCCGCCATCGGGAGCCGAGGCATCGAGCGTGCCGCCGACATTGACCGTACCCGTCTCCATGTCACCCATCAGCAGGATGCGCCCGGCCTTGTTCTGCAGGGTTTTGGCTTCAATGACGCCGGTGTTGTTCACCGTCGCCGTGGTCAGCTGGTCCATGGCCTTGGCGGACAGCAGAACCTGGCCGCCATTCGCCTGGATCAGCAACTTGTTTTCAGCCAGCGCGTTAATGGCGCCCTGGTCAATGCTGTAGCCCAGCAAATTGCCGTTGTCCAGGTTCAGGGTGATCTTGTTGCCCGCTGCCAGCAAGGCGGTTCCCAGCATGGCCCGGATGACGCCTTCGTTGCGTACCTCGGGCGCCAGCAAGGCCACATAGCCGCCATTCGCAGCCGTCAACGTGCCCTTGTTGGTAACCTTGCCGGCGCTGCTGCCGGTGCCAGCTTGGCCGGGGTCTGTGCCAAACGTGGTGCTGCCGGCCATGAAGTCAGCATTGCTCATGGAAAGCGTCGAAGCCACGAGGCCGCCGACATTGACCTGGCTGCCCGCACCAAACAGCACGCCGTTCGGGTTGAGGATAAACACTTGGCCGTTCGCCGTCAGGCTGCCCAGGAATTCGCTCGGGCTGCTGCCGGTGATGCGATTCAGCGCGATGGCCTGCGCATTCGGCTGGTTGAACACCAGCGCCTCATTGGCCGCGGTGGAAAGATGCGTCCAGTCGATCGCCAGGCGCTGGCTGGCCTGGTTGATCGTGGTGGTGGCGCCGCTGGTGCTGACATTGCCGCTGCCCACCACCACGGTGGAATTCAGCGCATCGGCAGCATGCACCTGCAAGTTAAAGACGGACATCGCCAGCAGCATGACCACGGCAGCGCGGCACCGTTCATGCAGGACAAAAACGAGGCCCCCACGAGGGCCGGCGGAAGCAACTTCAACACCGCTGCGCGCGGAGCCGCCCCTGCTTCGGCCTTTGGCGGTTTCAGCCACGGCCACCCACAGGCCAAGCGCGGCGTTCCAGACCAGGCGATAGATGCGGTTGATGCTGGCGTGACTTTTCATGGGAGTCTTTTCGGAAGGTCAGGAAATCCGGCTACCGCCTGGGCGAGCGGGGTAACAAGGGCCCCGTGAAGGTAACCATAAGTATCCTTGAATTACCCCCGAAATGCATGGGGAAACGACTGCATGTGGCGTTTCAACACCGGCGTACCTACGCGGGTGCGGGAACCAACGATGCCCGCGCGTGTTGGAGGGGGATTTTGACGCTATGTTTTTAATAGCTGCTCGCGCACGTCCATATTGCGCTGGAGGCACTTTTTGCATTAAAGAACAGGCCGGAATTGGCTGAAAAAAACGTTTAGCGCTGTTTTCCAGCCCTGTCGGGGTGCGTAGATCCCAAAAATCCCATTTTGTTGGCAATTTTTGACCAAGAAATCACGCCTACAGGCAATACAGACGTGCGCCAGCAGCTATAAAAAACATAGCACCCCTCCAGTCACTTCCTGACTTCCTGGGTGGTACCGCATGACGAGAAGCGTTTCCTGTCCTCCACCGCCAGCTTGACACTTACTCGTCTTCACCCGTGTTGCCGGCTTCGGCGGCGGCCGTCCTCAGGGCATCGACCTGGGCGTCGGGGCTGAGGCCGATGCGGGGGTTCGCGGAGCGGTTCACGCCGGCCAGGTAGATCATCGCGCTGCGGTAGGCCTCGTCGATCAGGAAATTGCCACCCGAAATCGTCAGCGTGCCACCCGTGATGTCGTAGCCCTCCTGGTCCGACCAGGCGAAGTAGCTGCCAGGGTTGGTGCCGCTGGCGGCCGTGACGCCCGGCGCACCGGCGCCCGACTGCTGCGCACCGTTGTAGGCCACGCTGGTGTCGGGCAGCGCGAGCGGCTGCAGAAAGCTGCGCAGCAGCGGACCGGTCTGGCCTTCATAAATGCGCCACGTGGCCGTGGAGCCGCCTTGGGTGGCGATGTCCCAGCCGCTGAAAGTGCTGGCCTGCGTCAGCTGCGCACTGGTCTTGCCGGTGCCGCCCGCGCTGGTGGCCTGCCCAGAAGTGCCAATGTCCCAATAGCTGTTGTTTGTCGCTGCCGTTCCAACCTGTTCGGCCACCAGCCCGCCTGCCATGCCGGTGGCAGTGACGCGGCCGGTGCTGTAGGCGCGCGTGATGATGCCGTCCAGCGAGCTGCCGACCAGTCCGCCCACCTTGTCGGCGCCGCTCACGGCGCCGCTGGCGTACGCGTCGGTGATGCCGCCCTGGCTGAGTTCGCCCACCAGGCCTCCAACCTCGTCGTTGCCCTGAACCGATGCTGTGCTGTAGACATTGCTGAAGGTGGTGCAGCAGCCCTGCCCCGCGATGGCGCCCACAAAGTCGGCGCCGGTGATGCTGCCGCCCACCAGCCCGAGGTTCTGGATGCTGGTGCTCTGCGTAAGGCCGAACAGGCCCACGAAGTTGTCGCCCGGGCGGTTGATGAAGAGGTTGCGGATCTTGTGGTTGAGGCCGTCAAAACGCCCCTCGAAAATACCCGGCGCGCCGACGCCACCCAGGGTATCGAAACCCGCGCCGGCGTTCCAGTTCACCGTGTCGCTCGCGTCGATGTCGGCGCCCAGCACGTAGTTGCCGGTGGGATTGCCGTTGATGCCCTGCAGGTCGGTGCCGGTGGTGCTGCCTGCCACGCCCAGGCTGGTGATGACTTTGTACGGGTCGGTGACGCCGTCGCTGCCCAGCCGGGTGCTGAAGTTGTCGCCAGCCCGCAGGTTGACTGTCGCCCTGACGTTGTACGTTGCAGTGTTCCCCGCATTGATGGCGCCCAGTCCGTATTCCAGTGCCAGCTTGCCATTGGCGTGCTGCGAGGTGATGGACGCGTTGATGTTGATATTGCGCCAGGCGCTCAAGGTCAGCGTGGTGCCCGCGTTCCAGGTGAAGGCCGCGTTGACGTGAATGTCGCCGTTATCCGTACCACCGGCATTGTTGGTCGCCAGCGCCACATTGCCCAGGTTGAGGCTGGCGGCCAGGGTACCCGCGCCTATGCCGCTGCCGGTCAGCGCACCGCTGCCTGCGGCGACGGTGAAGTCGGTCGGGTCTATCAGCCAGGTGCCGTGGTGGCCCCCACCGCCTGCAGCGGCCAGTGTGGTGATGACGGCACCGTCAGCCACCTTGACGTGTGCCGCCGACGTTTCGACAAAGCCGCCATCACCGCCCATGGGTGCCGATGCATCCAGCGTGCCACCTGCGTTCACCGTGCCGGTGTCCATGTCGCCCATCAGCAGGATACGGCCGGCCTTGTTCTGGATCGTTTTGGCTTCGATGACACCGGTGTTGTTCACCGTGGCGGTGGTCAAGCTGTCCATGGCTTTCGCGGAAAGCAGTACTTGCCCGCCGTTCGCCTGGATCAAATGTTTGTTCTCGGCCAGCGCGTTAATGGCGCCCTGGTCGATGCTGTAGCCCAGCAGGCTGCCGTTATCAATGTTCAGCGTGACCTTGTTGCCTGCGGCCAGAAGTGCAGTGCCCAGCGATGCCGTCATCACGCCTTCATTGCGTACTTCGGGCGCCAGCAAGGCGAGGTAGCCACCCTGCCCCGCGTTCAGCGTGCCCTGGTTGACAACCGAGCCGACCGAGCCTGTGAACACATGGTTGCCGGACATGAAGTCGGCGTTGCTCATGCTGAGCGTCGAGGCGACCAGGCCGCCGACATTGACCTGGCTTCCGGCGCCAAACAGCACGCCGTTCGGGTTCAGGATAAACACCTGGCCGTTGGCCGTGAGGCTGCCAAGCAGTTCGCTCGGGCTGCTACCGGTGACGCGGTTCAGCGCAATCGCCGACGCATTGGGCTGGTTAAAGATCAGCGCCTCATTGGCCACCGTAGACAGGCTGGTCCAGTCAATCGCCACGCGCTGGCTGGTCTGGTTGACGGTGGTGGTGTTGCCCACCGTGGCCAGGCCGGCGGCGCCCGCAGACACGCTGGCGCTGGCGGCGTCTGCGGCCCGGGCCTGCTGGGCACCTCCGGCAAGCAGGAGCAATGCAGCGCTGCAGGCAGCGTTGAGTGTGAACCCGCCCGTTGCACTGGCGCGGCGTCGGGCCAGGCGGTAAATGCGGTTGATGCCGGCATGGCTTTTCATGTGTAGCCTTTCGGGACAGGACGGGCGGCGAAGCCCCCAAGATCTCTCTTTTCCTGCCGGCGATGGTATGCCAGTTGGGGCCACAGGCCCATGCGCCGCGCATGACAAATGCCATATTACGACGCCCCGGACCGACGCGATAGCCTGGGTTTCACGCACAGCGCAGCCTTGCGCCCCTTGTTTGCTACAGTTTTGATAGCTGCTTGCGCCCATCTTTATTGCGCTGCAGCCTGATTTCGCTATCAATCCTGGTGCAGGCGCCCAAACGACTGCTACGAGCGCATCAGCCGCGGCGTTGCCGCCGAAACCACCACCGCCCGACGAGCCAAGCAGGGGCCGAGGGTCCGGCTTCGCCGGCCCCAGGCGCCGCCCCCTTTGAGGGGGAACGGACTACACGCAGTGAGTCTGAACGGGGGTGAGTCTAGTTCTCGTCGGTATTGCCCGCTTCCGCCGCGGCGGCCGCCAGCGTGCCGGCCATGGCGTCAGCGCTGCCGCCAAATCCACCACCACCWGCACCACCACCTGCACCACCGCCGGACGCGCCGCCCATGCCGGCCACAGCCTGCATCGCGCTGTCATAGGCGCCGACCAATGCTTCACTGCCAAGCGCCACGGTGCCGGCGTCGGAGGTCTTGATGCTGAGCGCGCCATTCGCAAAGCCCAGTGCGTAGTTGCCGGAGATCGAGTTCAGCCCGCCCGGCGTGATCACATAGCTGCCAGCGGCCACGGCCCCCTGAGAAGATCCGCCATAGCCCACGGTTCCGCCGATATCAGCCGACGTATCGCCCGCCACAAAACCGCTGTAGCTCACGCCGTTGCCACCGCTGTAGGCCGTGCCGTCGTAGTTCTTGCTGTCGTTGTTGGCTGTCACCGTCAGTGCCTTGGGCGTGATGCTGGCCGTGGTCGTTGTAGTGGTGTTCAGCAGGTTGTAGTTGCCGGCGTCGGTGCCTGAAGTGCTGATGCCGTTCACGCCGACGGTCTTGCCCACACCGGCGTTCTTGTCGGCAAAGGATGCAGTGCCCGTGACGCCCAGCACATCACCGGCCACACGGTTGTCGCCGTAGCCCACGGTGGCTGCCGTCGTGCCGTCATACACCTTGTTCACGCCAGCGGCTGTCACCGTCAGGTCCCTGGCGGTGATGTTGGCTGCAGCAGTGCCGCCTGCCGCGATGCTGTAGTTGCTGGCCAGTCCGCCGTTGCTGCCGTCTGCCAGCGTCGCGCTGTTGACGGTGACCAAATTGGCCGTGGCCACGTCCTTGCTGTTGAAAGTTGCCGTTCCGTTGGCGTTGACGGTCTCCGTACCGGCCAGACCTGTCAACCCGCTCAGGGTTGCGGTGGCCGTGGTGTTGCCGTCATAGGTCTTGTTGGCGGCGGCCGTGCTGTAGGTCAGGGCCTTGGCGGTGATATTGGCAGCAGCGGTACCACCTGCTGCGACGCTGTAGTTGCTGGCCAGCCCGCCGTTGCTGCCGTCCGCCAGCGTCGCGCTATTGACGGTGACCAGGTTTGCCACCAGCACATCTTTGCTGTTGAAGGTGGCGGCATTGCCCGCCACACTGACAGTTTCCGTCCCGACCAGGCCGGTCAGGCCGCTGATCGTGGCCGTTGCACCCATGCTGCCGTCGTACTCCTTGTTGGCCGCTGCCGTGCTGTAAGTCAGGGCTTTGGCCGTGATGTTGGCGACAGCAGTGCCACCTGCCACGATGCTGTAGTTGCTGGCCAGGCCTCCGTTGGCGCCGTCTGCCAGCGTCGCACTGTTCACGGTGACTGTGTTGGCGGCCAGCACATCTTTGCTGTTGAACGTTGCCGTTCCGTTGGCAGTTACGGTCTCCGTCCCCACCAGGCCAGTCAGCGCGCTCAGGGTTGCAGCGGCTGTGGCATTGCCGTCGTAGGTCTTGTTGGCAGCAGTCGTGCTGTAGGTCAGCGCTTTCGCAGTGATGTTGGCCGCAGCGGTACCGCCAGCGGCGATGGAATAGTTGCCGGCCAGCCCGCCGTTGCTGCCGTCTGCCAGCGTGGCGCTGTTGACGGTCACGAGGTTGGCGGTCAGCACATCTTTGGTATTGAACGTTGCACCGGCACTGGCCGTCACTGTCTCGATACCCACCAGTCCCGTCAGGCCACTCAAGGTTGCGGTGGCTGTGGTGTCGCCATCGTAGGTCTTGTTGGCAGCGGTGGTGCTGTAGGTCAGTGCCTTGGCGGTGATGTTGGCCACAGCAGTGCCACCTGCCGCAATGCTGTAGTTGCTGGCCAGCCCGCCATTGCTTCCGTCGGCCAATGTGGCGCTGTTGGCGGTGACCAGGTTGGCCGTGGCAACGTCTTTGGTGTTGAACGTTGCACCGGCACTGGCTGTCACCGTCTCGGTACCCACCAGACCCGTCAGCCCGCTCAAGGTTGGGGTGGCCGTGTTGTCACCGTCGTAAGTCTTGTTGGCAGCTGCCATGCTGTAGGTCAGTGCCTTGGCGGTGATGTTGGCCACAGCAGTGCCGCCTGCCGCGATGCTGTAGTTGCTGGCCAGCCCGCCGTTTGTTCCATTGGCCAGCGTGGCCGAGTTCACTGTCACGAGATTGGCGGTCAGCACATCTTTGGTGTTGAACGTTGCACCGGCACTGGCCGTCACCGTCTCGGTCCCTACCAAGCCAGTCAGTCCGCTCAGGGTGGCAGTGGCCGTGCTGTCACCGTCGTAGGTTTTGTTACTTGCAGTAGTACTGTAGGTCAGCGCTTTTGCGGTGATGTTGGCTGCCGCAGTTCCGCCGGCGGCAACGGAATAGTTGCTGGCCAGTCCGCCGTTGCTTCCGTCGGCCAGCGTGGCTGAATTGACGGTCACAAGGTTGGCCGTGGCGACATCTTTGGTGTTGAACGTCGCATCGGCACTGGCCGTCACCGTCTCGGTCCCTACCAAGCCAGTCAGTCCGCTCAGGGTGGCAGTGGCCGTGCTGTCGCCGTCGTAGGTCTTGTTCGCCGCTGCCGTGCTGTACGTCAGCGCCTTGGCCGTGATGTTGGCCGCAGCAGTGCCGCCTGCTGCGATGCTGTAGTTGCTGGCCAGTCCGCCGTTTGTTCCATTGGACAGCGTCGCGCTATTGACGGTGACCAGGTTGGCCGTGGCAACGTCTTTGGTGTTGAACGTCGCACCGGCACTGGCCGTCACTGTCTCCGTACCAACCAGGCCTGTCAATCCACTCAATGTCGCAGCGGCTGTGGCGTTTCCGTCATAGGTCTTGTTGGCAGCTGCCGTGCTGTAGGTCAGGGCTTTGGCTGTGATGGTGGCTGCCGCAGTTCCGCCCGCGGCGATGGAATAGTTGCTGGCCAGGCCGCCGTTGCTGCCATCTGCCAAGATGGCACTGTTAACGGTGACCAGGTTGGCGGTCAGCACGTCCTTGCTGTTGAACGTTGCCGTTCCGTTGGCAGTTACGATCTCCGTGCCCGCAAGCCCGGTCAGCCCGCTCAATGTCGCAACGGCTGCGGCGTCACCGTCGTAGGTCTTGTTGGCGGCTGCCGTGCTGTAGGTCAGGGCTTTGGCGGTGATGCTGGCTGCAGCGGTGCCACCAGCCGCGACGCTGTAGTTGCTGGCCAGCCCGCCGTTTGTTCCATCGGCCAGCGTAGCCGAGTTCACAGTCACGAGATTGGCGGTCAGCACATCTTTGGTATTGAACGTTGCACCGGCACTGGCCGTCACCGTCTCGCTACCCACCAGGCCGGTCAGCCCGCTCAGGGTTGCTGTGGCGGTGTTGTCACCGTCGTAGGTCTTGTTAGCGGCTGCTGTGCTGTAGGTCAGCGCTTTTGCGGTGATGTTGGCTGCAGCAGTTCCGCCAGCAGCGATGCTGTAGTTGCTGGCCAGCCCACCGTTGTTTCCGTCGGCCAGTGTGGCTGAATTCACGGTGACCAGGTTGGCCGTGGCAACATTCCTGGTGTTGAATGTTGCACTGGTGCTGCTGGCCGTCACCGTCTCCGTACCCACCAGACCCGTCAGGCCACTCAAGGTTGCGGTGGCTGTGGTGTCGCCATCGTAGGTCTTGTTCGCCGCTGCCGTGCTGTAGGTCAGGGCTTTGGCCGTGACGTTGGCTGCAGCGGTACCGCCAGCGGCGATGCTGTAGTTGCTGGCCAAGCCGCCGTTTGTTCCATTGGCCAGCGTCGCGCTATTGACAGTGACCAGGTTGGCCGTAGCAACGTCTTTGGTGTTGAACGTCGCACCGGCACTGGCCGTCACCGTCTCGGTACCCACCAGACCCGTCAGGCCGCTCAGGGTTGCGGTGGCCGTGTTATCGCCGTCGTAGGTTTTGTTGCTTGCAGTGGTGCTGTAGGTCAGCGCTTTCGCGGTGATGTTGGCTGCAGCGGCACCGCCGGCGGCGATGGAGTAGTTGCTGGCCAGCCCGCCATTGGTGCCATCGGCCAGCGTAGCCGAGTTAACGGTCACGAGGTTGGCAGTCAGCACGTCTTTGGTATTGAACGTTGCACCAGCACTTGCGGTAACCGTCTCGGTACCGACCAAGCCCGTCAGGCCGCTCAGGGTTGCGGTGGCCGTAGTGTCACCGTCGTAGGTCTTGTTGGCAGCTGTGGTGCTGTAGGCCAGTGCCTTGGCCGTGATGTTGGCCGCAGTGGTGCCGCCAGCGGCGATGCTGTAGTTGCTAGCCAGCCCGCCGTTTGTTCCATTGGCCAGCGTGGCACTGTTAACGGTAACCAGGTTGGCCGTGGCAACGTCTTTGGTATTGAAGGTAGCGCCAGCAGTACTTCCCAGGGTTTCCGTATTGACCAGCCCTATCAGGTTCAAGCTGGCCGAAGCCGTAGTGTCGCCGTCGTAGGTCTTGTTGGCAGCGGTGGTGCTGTAGGTCAGTGCCTTGGCGGTGATGTTGGCCACAGCAGTGCCACCTGCCGCAATGCTGTAGTTGCTGGCCAGCCCGCCATTGCTTCCGTCGGCCAATGTGGCGCTGTTGACGGTGACCAGGTTGGCCGTGGCAACGTCTTTGGTGTTGAACGTTGCACCGGCACTGGCCGTCACCGTCTCGGTACCCACCAGGCCCGTCAACCCGCTCAAGGTTGCGGTGGCCGTGTTGTCACCGTCGTAAGTCTTGTTGGCAGCTGCCGTGCTGTAGGTCAGCGCCTTGGCGGTGATGTTGGCCACAGCAGTGCCGCCTGCCGCGATGCTGTAGTTGCTGGCCAGGCCGCCGTTGCTGCCGTCCGCCAGCGCCGCGCTGTTCACGGTGACCAGATTGGCCGTGGCTACGTCCTTGCTGTTGAAAGTTGCCGTTCCGTTGGCGTTGACGGTCTCCGTACCGACCAGACCTGTCAACCCGCTCAGGGTTGCTGTGGCCGTGGCGTCACCGTCGTAGGTCTTGTTCGCCGCAGTGGTGCTGTAGGTCAGTGCCTTGGCCGTGATGTTGGCTGCCGCCGTACCACCTGCCGCAATGCTGTAGTTGCCGGCCAGGCCGCCATTGCTTCCGTCGGCCAATGTGGCGCTGTTGACGGTGACCAGGTTGGCCGTGACAACGTCTTTGGTGTTGAAGGTGGCACCGGTGCTGGTAGCCGTCACCGTTTCCGTCCCAATCAGGCCGGTCAATCCACTCAATGTCGCCGCGGCTGTGCTGTCACCGTCGTAGGTCTTGTTGGCAGCGGTGGTACTGTAGGTCAGGGCTTTAGGCGTGATCGTGCTGCTGGTGTTGTCTGCATAGCTGACGTTGTAGTTGCCACCGCTGTTGCCGTCGTTCAACGTGGCGCCGCCCACGGTCACCGTCTTGCCGGTGCCCGCATTTTTGTCGAGGAAGGCAAAGCTGCCGCCAGTGGCGGTGTCGGTGTCAAACAGTTGGGTGCTGCCGGTGGCGGTGAACGTGCCGGCCGCATCGAGCTGGCCGTTGTAGGTTTTGCTGACGTCGGTGGTGGTCAGCACCAGGTTGGCCTGGGTGATGGTGAGGTTCCCGCCGCTGATGTCGTAGCCCTGCTGGGTGGAGTAGTAGCCGTTGTATAAGCCCGCATTGCGGCCGCTGGCTGCCGCTCCCAGCAGGTTGGCATCGACCAGGGTGGTCGCTGCGGCGGTTTGCGTGGTGCCGTTGTAGGTCTGCGTGGCGTTGAGGGCATCGGCCAGGTTCAGTGGCGTGAGGAAGCTTCTCAGCAGCGGCATGCTGTGGCCCTCATAGATACGCCACACTGCGTTGCTGCCGCCTGCAGTGGCAATGTCCCAGCCGGCGAAGGTGCTGGCCCGCTTCAACTCGTCATCGGTCTTGCCAGTGCCGAAAGCGTCTGGCAGCCCCGGGTTGGCGGTGGCGCTGTGGTAGCTGTTGCTGATCGTTCCGTTGTTGTAGCCGATCAGCCCGCCGACATCGCTGCCGCCGGTGACCGTACCCGTCGTGGCGTAGCTGTCGCTGATCGTGCCGCCGTTGTAGCCGATCAGCCCGCCGACATAGTCGCCGCCGCTAACGTCGCCTATAGCGTAGCTGTTGCTGATCGTGCCGCTGTCGTTTGACCCCACCAGCCCGCCGACATTGGCGGCCCCGCTGACGTCGCCCGTGGCGTAGCTGTTGCTGATCGTGCCGCCGTCGTTTGACCCCACCAGCCCGCCAACATTGGCGCCCCCGCTGCCGCTGACGTCGCCCGTGGCGTAGCTGTTGCTGATCGTGCCGCCGCTGCTGCTCCACCCCACCAGCCCGCCGACATAGTAGCCGCCGCCGCTGACGACGTTGCCAATGGCGTAGCTGTTGCTGATCGTGCCGCCGTCATTTGACCCCGCCAGCCCGCCGACATAGTAGAGGCTGCCGCTGACGTCGCCCGTGGCGTAGCTGTTGCTGATCGTGGCGTTAGTGTTCTGCCCCACCAGTCCGCCGACTTCCTCGCCACTGCTGACGCTGACGTCACCCATAGCGTAGCTGTTGCTGATCGTGGCGTTAGTATTCTGTCCCACCAGTCCGCCGGCAAGACGGCAATAACCGCTGCAGCTGACGTCACCCATAGCGTAGCTGTTGCTGATCGCGCCGCCGCTGCTGTTCGACCCCACCAGCCCGCCGACATAGCCGCCGCCGCTGACGACGTTGCCAACGGCGTAGCTGTTGCTGATCCTGCCGCCGTCGTTTGACCCCACCAGCCCGCCGACAAGGCCGCCGCCGCTGACGTTGCCAATGGCGTAGCTGTTGCTGATCGTGCCGCCGTCGTTTGACCCCGCCAGCCCGCCGACATAGTCGCCGCCGCTGACGTCGCCCGTGGCGTAGCTGTTGCTGATCGTGGCGTTAGTGTTCTGCCCCACCAGCCCGCCGATATTGTCGCCGCCGCTGACGTCACCCGTGGCGTAGCTGTTGCTGATCGTGCTTCCGTTGTAGCTATATCCCACCAGACCGCCGACATAATTGACACCGCGAACGCTGCCACCCACCAGCCCTACGTTGCTGATTTGCGCTCCGCTGGCCCTACCAAACAGGCCAACGAACTGCGCGCTCCGGTCGATGGTGAGGCTGGACACCGTATGACCGAGGCCGTTGAAACGGCCGTTGAACGTATTGCCAATTGGATCGAATCCTGCGTTGCCGTTCCAGGCGGAAGTGACGCTGGCGTCGATGTTAGCGCCCAGGGCGTAGTAGCCGTTCAAATCGCCGTTCATACCCTGCAGGTCGGTGCCGGTCGTGCTGCCTTCGCCCCCCAGGCTGTTGATGACGGTGTAGCCATTTCCGTTGATGGTGAGGAAGCCGGTGCCGTTGCGGGCGAAGTCCACCCGGCCGGTAAAGCCGGTTGAGGTCAGGCCAACCTTGACGGTGCCGCCTGCCACACCCGCATCGGCGCCGTTGGTCGCGCCAGTGTTCAGGGTCAGCGCGGAGTTGCCGCTGGCGGTCATCACCGCATTGATATTGATGTCGCGCGCTGCCGTGAGGGTCAGGGTGTTGGCGCTCCAGGAAACGTCGTCGTTGACGTGGATGTCGCCATTGCCGGCCGTGCCGCCGCCGCTGCTTTGCAGTTCCACGTCGGTGGTACCAAGGTTCGCGCTCAGGGTTGCACCGGTCATGTCGCCACCCGATGCGGCGATGGTGTAGTCCTGCGGGTCAATCAACCATTTGCCGGTGCGGCCTTGCGGCGCCTGGGTGGTGACACGTGTGCCCGCTGCCACTTTGACGTGCGCGGCAGATGTTTCAATAAAGCCACCATCACCACCATTCGGGGCGGATGCATCGAGCGTGCCCGCCACATTGACCGTGCCGGTCTCCATGTCGCCCATCAGCATGATGCGGCCGGCCTTGTTCTGAATCGTTCTGGCTTCTATCACACCCGTGTTGTTGACGGTTGCAGTGGTTAACGCATCCATGGCCTTGGCCGATAGCAGCACCTGCCCGCCATCGGCCTGAATCAGTTGTTTGTTTTCAGCCAGCGCGTTAATCGCACCCTGGTCGATGCTGTAGCCCAGCAAGGAGCCGTTGTCCAAATTCACGGTGACCTTGTTGCCGGCTGCCAGCAGGGCGGTACCCAACGAGGCGGTCATCACGCCTTCGTTGCGAACTTCTGGAGCCAGCAGGGCGAGATAGCCGCCGTTCGCCGCCGTCATCGTCCCTTGGTTGACCACCGAACCGTTGCCGCCCGAATTCGTGAAAACGTTATTGCCGGCCATGAAGTCGGCATTGCTCATATTGAGTGTCGAGGCGACAAGACCACCGACGTTCACTTGCGACCCGGCGCCAAACAGAACGCCGTTCGGGTTGAGGATAAACACCTGGCCATTCGCCGTCAGGCTGCCGAGGAATTCGCTGGGGCTGCTGCCGATGATGCGGTTCAGGGCTATCGCTGAAGCATTGGGCTGGCTGAACACCAGCGCTTCGTTGGCGCGGGTGGACAGGCTGGTCCAGTCGATCGCCAGGCGCTGGCTGGCCTGGTTGATGGTGGTGGTGTTGCCGAGTGTGGAGACATTGCCCGCGCCGGCAGTTACGCTGGCGTTGGCCGCATCGGCCGCGCGGGCCTCGTGCGTAACCACGGCCAGGGAAGTGAGCAGCACCAGCGCAGCGCGGCAGGCGGTGTTGAGCGTAAAGCCTGAGCCTTCACTTCCGCCTTCACTTCCACCTTCAGCCCCTTCGCCAGGGGCCGACCCGAACAGCACGCTGCAGCGCGCCGAGCCGCCCTTGCTTCTGCCCTTGGCGTTTTCCGCCACCGCCACCCACAGGCTCAGTGCGGCATTCCAGACAAGGCGGTAAATGCGGTTCATGCTGGCGTGGCTTTTCATGGTTGTGGCTTTCTGGAAAAACGGGCGGTTTGGGAGCGCCTGCGCGCACCCCAAAGGTGGCGCGCGCAATGGTTACAAAACGTGCAAATCGTAGGATGGGCATTGCCGTCTGTATGTCCCCAGTTCTAGGGACAGGGCTGTAACGCCGGGGGGAATAATCCCCTCTGAAACGCACTTCCGGTCACCGCACAAGCGCTGCCATACAACGTCCCAGGACGTGAAGAGATGTATGCACGAGGAAGCAAGGCCGCGTCGCGGCTCGTTACCTGGCTATTCGACCCATGCAGCGAGGCGGAACAGATGGCTGTCTGTCCCCAGTTTTGGGGACACGCCTGCAAGACCACTCACCGCAAAATCGGCAATAGACGTCAGCAGGTTGACGTGGCCCAACCTTTCGCTACGTTTTTGATAGCTGCTTGCGCCCGTTGATACCGGGCTGGAGACCGATTTGCCCATTATTTCATTCCGCGGAAGGGTTCGTTACCGATGGCGGGCGGGATTGTTGACGGGGTGTCTGGCGGCTGAAGCACTGGCTGCGCTGTGACCGCAGCAGCACAGGCCAGCGAGATGCGCGTGACTACCGGTGCGACTGGCGGCTGGGTCAGTGTCAGCACTGCCGACAACGGCAGGGGCTTTGCGGTGAAACGGGCGCTGGACAGCAGCGGCAAGGGCTGATCGAACCAGCAGCGCTGCGCACAGGCGGTAGGCGGCGACGTGGAGTTTGAATCTTCGCTGGCAGGCACGCGGCTGACCTTGCACCTGCCGCAACGCCGCCCATTGCGGCCCCGATCGCCTGAGCCAGGGCGGCCGCAACAGCAACGTGTCGCTAAATATGGGGACACGCGCAGGCCGTGCATTGACGCACAATGCATGTTTGCGGATGCGGCACCCCGCAGGAAGCGACGACATGCAATCCAGTTCGACCCCATCCCTGATCCACGTGGCGCTCGTCGAGGACGACGTTCACTTCCAGAACGCCATCGTGACTGCTATCGCGGCCTCGCCCGACATACGCCTGATGAGCCTGGCCAGCACGCGCGCGCAAGGCCTGCAGTCGCTGCAAAGCGCACCGGCCGACGTGCTGCTGGTCGACTTGGGCCTGCCCGACGGCTCGGGCATTGACGTGATCCGCGCGGCACATACGCTGTGGCCGACCTGCGCCGTGATGGTGTGCACGGCTTTCGGCGACGAGGCGCATGTGCTGCAGTCCATAGAGGCCGGCGCCTCGGGCTACCTGCTGAAAGACAGCGAGCCGGACAACATGCTGCACGAGATCCGCAGCCTGCACGGCGGCGGCAGCCCCATTAGCCCGCTGATCGCGCGGCAGATCCTGATGCGCTTTCGTGCCGCACCGGCGCCGGCTGCCGCGCCCGCAGTGGCACCGGTTGCGTCTGCCAATGAGCAAGCCGCGCTGTCCAGCCGCGAAAAAGAAGTGCTGGAGCTCATCACCAAAGGCTTTACCGCCGAGGAGATTGCCCGGCTGATGCAGGTGTCGCAGCACACGGTGCAGACTTACGTGCGGCGCATTTACAGCAAGCTCAATGTGAATTCGCGGGCCGAAGCGATTTATGAAGCCAGGCACCAGGGCATTCTGGCGGCCTGAGGTGCACAAGGGCCTGGCGCGCCGGCTGCTGCTGGGCGCCTGGCTACTGGCCTGCGGTGCCCCCATTTGGGCCGCGGGACCGGTGGTGCATTACACCGAAGCCGAGATGATCCGTGAAGAGGCGGCCAGCTTCAAGCCGCTGGCCGCTGCGGTGGACGAAGCCGCCTTGCCGGGGCCCTGGACGAAGGTGAAGTTGCCTTCTGTCATTCAAAAACCGGTGGTATCAAGCGGCGGCAAGCTCCCCGTCGTCACGACCTGGCTGCGCATACGGCTCGATGAACTGCAGGGCATGAAAACCCCCACGCACTTCTACCTGACCCGCTGGCTGGCAGCCGGCCAGATCGCGGTGTATGCCGACGGCCAGCTACGCTTTCGCTCCACGGGCAGCCCGGTCTGGAACCTCTTCAGCCACCCCGCGCTATTGCTGCCGCTGAACCTGGCCGCAGACAGCCCGCCGCCGCAAACCCTGTTGATACGCCTGGACAGCCTGCCCTCGCCCGAGGCCGGGATTTCCTCGTTCTATGCCGGCGACTCCGACAGCCTGGTCGAGATGGCCGCCAAACGCGACTGGCTGGCCAACCAGTTGCCCTTTATGTGCAGTGCGGCTTTCCTGGCGGTCGGGCTGTTCTCGCTGGCCGTGTGGGTGGTGCGACGTCACCCCGCCAGCCTCTACCTGTTTGCGATTGCCGTGCTGAGCGCGACACGGCGCTGGCATTTCCAGCTGGGGCCGGAAAAGCTGATCGTCAGCGACGCCTGGTTTATCTGGCTTACCCTCAACGCGCTGATGTGGCAATCATTGATTACGCATTATTTCCTGCAGTTTCTGCACGGCCGGCTCATGCGCTGGCTCAGCCGCGTGATGCTGGGAATGGCTGTGGTGTTTTCCGTCGTCACGCTGCCCTTTGCCTCCGTCTTTCCCAGCCTGCTGACACTGCGGCCCCACGCTTACCTGCTGCTGATCGGCATGGCCACGGTGATCCTGGTGGTCGGGCTGTGGCATTCATGGCGCAGCCGGTCGCTGGACGCCAAAATGCTGTCGATCGCCTTTTTGCTCAACTATGTGTTCGGCGTCTACGACTGGGCCCGGCTCAAGTACGTGCTGGACCTGGAAAGCTACTACCTCACACCCTACGCGGCCATGGCGCTGTTCGGCGTGTTCGTCGTGATCATGTTCCGGCAGTATGTGGGCGCGCTGGGTGGGGTGGAGCAGCTGAACGCCAGCCTGGAAGAGCGGCTGCAAAGCCGTGAAGCAGAATTGGCGGTGAGCTACGACAAGCTGCGTGAAATCGAGCAACGCGAAACGCTGAGCCAGGAACGCCAGCGCCTGACACAGGACATGCACGACGGGCTGGGCTCCTCGCTGGTCAGCGCACTGCGCGTGGTGGAAGGAGGCCAGCTCAGCGAGGCCGATGTGGCGGAAGTTCTCAAGGGCTGCATCGACGACCTCAAGCTGACCATCGATTCGATGGAACCGGTGGAGGCTGACCTGCTGTTGCTGCTGGCTACCCTGCGCTTTCGCCTGGGCCCGCGGCTGGCGGGCGCCGGTGTGTCGCTGCGCTGGGAGGTTTCCGATGTACCACCGCTGGATTGGCTGAACCCGCGCAACGCGCTGCACATACTGCGCATCCTGCAAGAAGCCTTCACCAACACCCTCAAGCACACCCAGGCCAGTGAAATCCGCGTCGGCACCGGGGTTGAAAACGGTGGGGTCAGTGTCGTCATCAGCGACAACGGGCAGGGATTTTCGCTGGAAAACGCCTTGCAAAAAGGCGGCAAGGGCCTGCAAAACCAGCAGCGCCGGGCACAGTCAATCGGCGGCGAGATCCACTGGCACTCTGATGACCGCGGCACCCGTGTCACCTTGTGGCTGCCGGAGAAACGCCCGCCGGGTTGACGGCAGAGAGCAAGCCCTTATTAGCTATGATTTTTATAGCAGCCCGCGCTTATCCCTATTGGTCTATGGGCTTGTTTTCCTAAAGAATAACACTTGGCGACAAAGGGATGGCTCTGCACGCAGAAAGCTGCGCTGCGGCCTCTTCATAATCACCCCATGAAGTTTTCACACCGCTATCCCCATTCCATGGCCAGGAGCCACCCCTTGCGCAAGCTGACGGGTTTGGCCCTTGCCACCTTGTTCTGTGGCCTTGCCGCTGCGCAGACGGCCAAGCCCACACCACCCGCCCCAGCGTCAGTACCCTCGCCCCACCCTCTCGTGGGCACCTGGAGCTGGACGCTGGCAGGAAAAGCCTGCACCGAAACCTGGCAATACAGCGCCAAGGGCACCCGGCTTAACACCAGCGGCGAAGAAGTCACGCGAGGCGACTACGAAATATCCGCAGCGCCGAGCGCGCAAGGGTTTTACCGGCTCACCGACACCGTGACCGACAGCAATGGCAAGCGGGACTGCTCAGGCGACCTGCACGAAGCGTCGGACCCGCCAGTCGTGCGCTTCATCCAGTTCAGCCCCAAGCAGGACCAGTTCATTGTGTGCAAGGCCGAGTCGTTGCAGGCCTGCTTCGGGCCTTTGAAGCGGATGCCTGGATAGGCCTGAGAGGCTTACCGGTCGCTGATCAGCGATTGCAGTACACCGGGTGCAAAGTGCTCGCCGATGTAGTCGGCCAACCCATCAAACACCGAGTCCAGCGTGGGCACCGTGGCGCCAAACAGCGCCTGCAATACCGCCGGGTCTTCAAACATGCCGTGCAGATACAGGCCCAGCACATTACCGCGAATGTTCTGCCAGGCCAGGCCTTCTGCCATCACCGCGCTGGCCGTGTCGCCCGCTGCGGCCAGCGCCGGGTGCTGCGCGGTCTGGCCGTGGTGAATTTCATAGCCCTGCAGGGCCACGCCTGACAGTGCCGCCCAGGCGCCGTCCAACGCACCAAAGCGGGCCTGCCGCTGCCGTACCGTTTTGCTTTCTTCGAAGACGGTGACCACCGGCAGCAGGCCCAGCCCTGGCGCATTGCCGTCGATGCCATGCGGGTCAATCAACGCTTCGCCGAGCATCTGCAGGCCACCGCAAATGCCCAGCACCGCGCCGCCCTGCCCTGCGTGGGCGGCAATGGCCTGGTCCAGCCCCTGCGCGCGCAGCCAGGCCAGGTCGCCGCTGGTGTGCTTGGAGCCGGGCAGGATGATCCAGTCGGCGCCGGCCAGGTCGGCCGGGCTGCGCACCCACTTCAAACGCACGCCGGGCACATTTTTCAGGGGCTGGAATTCGTCGAGGTTGCTGATGCGCGGGTAGGCAATCACGGCCACGGTGGTGGAGACTTCCCCTGCCGCGGTGCTGCGGTCGTCAAACACACCATCCTCTTCAGGCAGGCCGTGTTGCCACCACATCGGCAGCGTCGCCACCGCGGGAATGCCGGTCAGGTCCTGCAGCATTTGCGGGCCGGGCGCCAGCAGTTTGGCATCGCCCCTGAATTTGTTGAGCACAAAGCCCTTGATGAGTTTGCGCTCGGCTTCGTCCAGCATGGCCCAGGTGCCATACAGGTGGGCAAAGGCGCCGCCGCGGTCGATGTCAGTCACCAGCAGGCAGGCCGCATTGGCGTGCTGCGCAGCGCGCATATTGACGATGTCGCTGGACTTGAGGTTGATCTCGGCCGGCGAGCCTGCACCCTCCATCACGACCACGTCGTTGTCCGCAATCAACTCATCGAGCGCCCGCGACACCACCGGCCAGACCGAGGCGCTGCGGCCGCGCCATTCCATGCGCGCGAGTTCGGCGTTGACCTGGCCCATCAACACGACCTGGCTTTGTGTGTCTTTTTCGGGCTTGAGCAGCAGCGGGTTCATGCGCACGTCGGGTACAGCTCTCGCCGCCAAGGCCTGGAAGTATTGCGCGCTACCGATCTCTCCTTGCGCGACCACCCTTGCGTTGTTGCTCATGTTCTGCGCCTTGAAGGGCGCAACCTTGAGCCCCTGCCGCGCGTAGTAGCGGCACAGCGCTGTCGTCAGCCAGCTTTTACCAGCGCCGCTGGTGGTGCCCAGCACCATGACACTTTTTGCACTCATGAACTTGTCCTGGAGAGTTGTTGCCATGCGTTGTGCAGGGCATCCTGCGCGGCTGGCGGCTGCACGCCCAGGCGCACATGGCCGGGTAAGCCGAATGATGTCGTGTCGCGCAGCTTGGTGCCTTGGGCGCGCAGTGTGGACAGCGCCTGCTGCAAGCTCAGGCCTTCGGGCAAGGCCGGCTGGGCGCAGAAAAAATTGGCATCGCTGGGCAGGCAGCGCCAGCCCAATGATTCGCACAAGCTGATCTGCCGGGCTTTCCATTCGCGCAAAGTATGAAGGCTGCCGGCGAGCCAGGCTTGTGCCTCGTCGCTCACCCAGGCTTGCAGCATGGCCTCACCATGCGCGCCCACCGGCCATGAGGGGCAGAGCTGCTCCAGCGCTGCAGCGTTGTCCGATTGCTCCATCGGTGCAATCACATAGGCTGCACGCACGCCGGTCAGGCCCAGCGCCTTGTTGGGCGTCCAGAGCTGCCAGGTGGTTTGCAGCTGCTGCGGCGTGAGCGTGGGCACAGCGCTGAGCCGCAAGGGCTCGTAAGCGCGGTCCAGCACGACAAGGGCTGACACTTCCACCACTTTCCGGCCGTCAACCAGCTCACCCAGGCCGCGATGCGCAGCACCCAATGGGCTGGAAGGCTCACAGGCCCAGAGCAGCTGCACATCCTCGGGTTTGTCGGCCACCTCCAGGCCATGCGCCCCCGCTGCCTGTGCGTAATCGCCGTAGCTGTGCGGTGGCAGCCACACCGCGCGTGCGCCCTGCTGCGCGGCCAGGGTGGTCATGCGAAAGATGAATTCGCTGGCGCTGGCCGCCAGCAATACACGCGCCTCATCGACACGATGAAAGACCGCCAGTTGCCTGCGCAACTGTGTGTAGCCGGCGTCGGGGTAACGGGTGGCGTCAGCCTGGGCGACAGCAGCCAACGCTGCAGGGCAAGGCCCGCAGGCATTGCTGTTGGTGGAAAAATCGTACAGCGGCACACCCAGCGCGTCGGGTCCGCCGTGAATGCGCGTGGTGACGAGGCTGGTGCTCATGCCGATACCGCCAGCGCCATCAACAGCATCGCCAGAGTGGCAACCAGGGTTTGGGAGAACACCGCCTTCGAGGCCAAGGTTTGGGCCAGGGCCGTGTCCGATGCTTCAGGTGGCCGCCCTTGGGGGTTCAAGATATATACGCCCGGCTTGCCGAGCGAGATACCCAGCGCCAACGCCATGGCCGCCATGGGCCAGCCGCTGTTGGGCGACGGGGTCTTGCGGGCTTCTTCGTGCAATGCCTTGAGCGGCAGGCCTCTTGCCGCCAACGCCAGCAACAGTGCCGTCAGGCGTGCCGGCAACCAGGAGAGCACGTCGTCCGCGCGCGCCGCCCACTTGCCGGCCCATTCCCAATTTTTGCCGCGGTAGGTGCCGCGGTAACCCCACATGGCGTCCGCCGTATTGGCGAAGCGGTAAATGGCCGCCCCCGGCAAACCCAGCAACGCAAACCAGAAAACCGGGGCCACCACAGAGTCATTGAGGTTTTCGGCCAGCGACTCGATCGCGCTTTCCCGCACCTGGCTTTCAGTGAGCTGGGCGGTGTCGCGGCTGACCAGCCAGGAGAGGCGCTCCCGTCCTGCTTCCAGCGACTGGCCCAACGCCAGTTCGACCGCACCGACTTCTTCGCGCAGCATGCGCCATGACAGCATGCATTTGAGTAACCAGGCCATCGGCGCGGCCAGCAGCGCAGTGTCGATGGCGGCGCCCCAGGCCGGCGCCTTGATGTAGCCGGCGAGCTGCCAGAACACCAGTGCCTGCACTCCCCAGGCTGCTGCGCCCACCAATGCCACACCCACCCACCAGGCCAGCGTGCCGAGGAAAAAAGCCGGCCCGGGCGGGCAGCGCACGGTAATGCTTCCGCAGGCCCGAAGGTAGTTGCCCATCCAGACCACCGGATGCACACCTGTGGGTGGTTCACCGAAAGATTTGTCTACCCATAAAGCCAGCAACAGCACTACACCGAGCACGCACGCCGTGTGCCCTGCCATGGAAGCAGGAACGGACAAGGCATGAAGGCTGGCCCAGTGCGTGAACATCTCAGCCGGCTTCCGGCTCACGCGGGGTGGTCTGGCCCCAGCTGTCTTCAAACACCATGTCGGCCAGCGGGGCACGGCGCGCCCACTTTTCAGCCTGCAGCATGGGCTGGTCGTAAAAAGCGTGGACAGGGCCCAGGCACAACACCGCAATCGGCTTGCTGCCTTCGGGCATCTGCAACAACCCGCCCAGCTGCTGCGGATCAAAAATCGAAACCCAGCCCATGCCAAGGCCCTCGGCACGGGCCGCCAGCCAGAGGTTCTGGATGGCGCAGGCCGCCGAGGCCAGGTCCATTTCGGGCAAGGTACGGCGGCCAAACACATGCTGTTCGCGCCCCGGTGGCAAGGCCACGACCAGCACCTCGGCCGCATCGAGCACGCCTTGCACCTTGAGTTTCATGAACTCGTCTTCGCGCTCGCCCAGGGCCCGGGCCGTGAGCACACGTTCCTGCTCAATCAGCGCGTGAATACCTTCGCGCAAAGGCCGGCTGCGCACGCGAATAAAACGCCAGGGCTGCATGAAGCCGACGCTGGGTGCGTGGTGCGCGGCCGACAGCAAGCGCTGCAGTATGTCGTCAGTGACCGTGCCGCCGCTGAAGTGGCGCATATCGCGCCGCTCGAAAATGACCCGGTACACCGCCTGCTGCTCAGCGGTGCTGAAGGCGTGGCCGGGCCGGGCCGCATCGGCCGGGTCCGCATCGGCGGCGGAGACAAAGCCCGTCACACCATTCACTGAGGAGCTTGCACCGCGCCAACAGCAGGCACGTCAGCGCGCTGCAGTACCGCCAGCAAAGCCGGGCGCACCCAGCGCTGGAAGGCCAAACCACTGACCAGGCCCAGGCTCACCCAGAACGACAGAGACACCCAGGTCGTGGCCCAGATGAACTGCGTGCCGAGCTGTTCCAGCGCGGCATGGGCTTCGGGACCAAAACCGGCCAGGGCATCACCTTGAAGCTTGGGTGCACCCACCACAAACGGCAGCGCCAGCAAGGCTGCGGACACCAGCCAGCGCCAGGATGCGCGCGCAAAACCGGCTACGGCGCAGGCACCCGCTGCACTGCTCACTGCCAGCACCCACCAGACCTGGCGGGCCTGCAGCGGCGCGGCTTCCATGCCGGGTACTTCCGCATGCAAACCCAGCGAAGGCCAGAGGTGAAAGCTCAACCAGCCAGCTGCAGCCACCACACCGGCCAGGCGCAGTGAAGCCACCGCGCCACCGCGTTGTGCGTCACGTTTGTAAAGCCACACGCCCATCACCGCAAACACCAGCAGCGCCATGCTGAAGGCGTGCAGCATGTTGGCCACCCAGGTCCAGCCAATGCGCTCGGCGCCGTTCGTGGGTTCCCATTCCTTGGCAGCACCGTGCTCGTGCGTATGAGGGGCCGTACCTTCGGCATGCACGTGGGCAGCGGGAGCGGCGGCGGGCGCCGGAGCCTCCACCTTTTGCTCCTCGTACACCTCGGCCGCCAGAATCAGCGGGGCGGCTTGCCAGCGCTGCACGCCGGTTTGCACGCTACCCACCACCACGGCAGTGGCCAGCGCCGCCCAGATCAATCGTTGAAAAACCATAGCTGTCTCCCGGTGAAAGTGCTGCTCAATGGCAGGGTTTGACGGTGATATGGCGCACATCGTGCGCGGCGTTGTGGGCCAATGGGCTCTCGGCAAAGGCCACGCCGTACAGCACCACCAGGCCCAATGCGGCGGCGCCCAGCAGGGGACGCAGCACGGCCAGGCCGGGATTCAGGGTGTGAGAAGGGTTGTGGGTCAGCGTCGTCGGTTCAGTCATGGCGTTCTCCTTGAGGTAAGTGGGAGGGTGGGTGGGGTGAAAAAAACAAACTTAGTGCATTTGGCCGCTCATGTCGAGCCCAGGCCGTTCAAACCAACAGGAGGCAATCGGGCAAGGATACCGCTGCGCAGGCGATCGGGCCGTGCATTGCGGGCCAGGTTGCCGTCGGCACTCTGCACGTGCAGTTGCGCGCAGGCAATCACCTGGGCCGCGGTCTCGGCATCGGGGGCCAGGTCGCCAAAGTAGTAGCTGAATTTGCCCTGGGCTTGCAAGGTCACGGTGCAGGCGCGGGTGCAGCCGCTCATGCACGCCTGGCCGCGCACCTGAAGGCCCTTGTGCAGCCCGGTGTCCAGCTCACACACCAGCAGCGCTTCCTGAACCGCTTCGAACAAGGCCAGGCCATGGGCGGGCAGCTCACGCGAGGCGCCCGACGGGCGGCAGGTGGTGCAGACAATGATTTCGGTGTCGGACATGACGATCTTTTACGGTTGGTAACTCGGGGCCATGGCCAGGCGGTGCTCCGCGCCCCAGCGCATGGCCCAGGCGGCACAGCGGCCCAGGTTCTTTTTCGGATCGTCAAAATCGACAATCACCAGGTGCTGCGGGGTCAACGGCGCCTGCGGTTGCTCCAGCGTGCGGCCGTCGGTCAGCAGCCACAGCCAGCACTCCGTGGGGCCACTTTTGCGCAGCGTGCGTTGCAGCAAGCGGTCAGCCTGAAACAGCGCCTCGGCCAGCGGCGTGCCACCGCCACCGCCCAGCGGGCGCAGGCGCTGGCTGCCGGCGGCACGCGCGCGGCCAGGGGGCAGCAGCAGTTCCACACCCTGCCCGCCAAAGCGCAACAGCGCCACATCGTCGCCCTGCCGCGCGGCCTGCTCGATCATGAAGGCCGCATGGCCCTTGGCCAGCGCCAGACGGCCGCGCTGACGCATGGAGCCCGAGGTGTCGAGCACGATGCAATGCAAGCGCCCGGCGCGCAGCGCGACCGGCTGGTGGCGCAGGTGCGCGCGCTGCAACGGCGCAGGGCCTTTGGCCACGACGGTGGGCAGCCAGGCAATCGCACTGCTGCGCTGCCGTGCGTTGGGCGCGGCTGAACTTCCAGAGGGAGATTGGGGCGGAGGCCACCGCCAGCTGCCAGTCCCGTTGCGCGGGCGGCGGCTGGGGTGGCCTAGGCTTTTTTTGGCGGCCACCCGGCAATTTTTTGAACCTTGGTCGTTCCCTCGGGCTGGGCAGGCAAGGCGCCCCAATCGCCCTGGGGCGCGGACGCAGCAGCTTGCGGGTCTTGCAGGCGCTGCGGGTTGTGTTGCGGTTGCTGCTGCGGTGCGCTGTGGGTGCCGGGCGCTGGTGTCGCACTGCCTTCGGGTCGGCGGTGGGCCAGTGCCAGTTCAGCCACAGCGTCTACATCGGCCACAGACACTTCGCTGCGCCCTTCCAGCGCGGCAAGCGCGCGTGCGGCGCGCAGCATCACCAGATCGGCGCGCATGCCATCCACACCGGCGGCAATCGCGCAGGCAGCGGCATGGTGCAGCACCGCGTCCGACCAGATCAGGCGTGGCAAGGCAGCGCGGGCGGCCACCAATGCGGCGCTCAGCGCACCTTGTTCTTCGGCATGCTGCGCGCCCAAGGCCCCGGGGTTTTCATCAAAACCCAGGCGCGCGCGCAGGATGGCGGTGCGCTCTGCGGCATCCACCGGGTTGGCCAGCACCAGCGAGAGGCCAAAGCGGTCCAGCAGCTGCGGGCGCAGCTCGCCCTCCTCCGGGTTCATGGTGCCCACCAGCACAAAGCGCGCGGCGTGCTGTTTTGAGATGCCATCGCGCTCCACCGTGTTCACGCCGCTGGCTGCCACGTCCAACAGCGCATCCACCAGCGCATCGGGCAACAGGTTGACCTCGTCCACATAGAGCACACCGTTGTGGGCCCGCGCCACCAGCCCAGGCGCCAGGCGCACCTGGCCGTCGCGCAGCACGTCTTCCACATTCAGCGTGCCCACCAGTTGCTCCAGGCTGGCGGCCAACGGCAAGGTGACAAAGGGCGCACCGGGCAGCAGCGCGGC
The DNA here is from genome assembly GCF_056405695.1 of Polaromonas sp. P1_F6. Classification (NCBI taxonomy): domain Bacteria; kingdom Pseudomonadati; phylum Pseudomonadota; class Betaproteobacteria; order Burkholderiales; family Comamonadaceae; genus Polaromonas; species Polaromonas sp. P1_F6. The sequence goes on along the minus strand of NZ_JBFUBQ010000001.1, from coordinate 799,167 downwards.
CAGCGCACGGGCCGCAGTGGACTTGGCCGTGCCACGCGGGCCGCTGATCAGCACACCGCCAATGCCGGGGTCTATGGCTACCAGCTGCAAAGCCAGCTGCAGCTGCGGCTGGCCGACCAGCGCGGTGAAGGGAAAGGCCGCGCGGGTGGCGGGCTCAACAGGAATGTTCAGTTCAGGAATGCTCATGGTCGTGCTCATGTCAAAGGTCCTTCTCCGTGTTCTTCAAGCCGGCGCTCCAGCGCCAGCAAATGGTCTTCGATGCGTTCGCGCTGGTCGCCCGGCGCCTCCCACAGGCCGCGCTGCATGGCCTCCAGCAGGCGCTCGCCAATGCTGCGCAGTGCGCCGGGGTTGTGCTGCTGCAAAAACGCGCGGTTGGTGTCGTCGTGCAAATAAGCATCGGCCACCAGCGCGTACTGGTGGTCGCCCACCACGCCTGTGGTGGCGTCAAATGCAAACAGGTAGTCCACCGTGGCGGCCATCTCAAAAGCCCCCTTGTAGCCATGGCGGCGCACGCCCTCCAGCCACTTGGGGTTGACGGCGCGCGAACGCACCACGCGCGCCACCTCTTCGCCCAGCGTGCGGATACGCGGCGCACCAGGCACGCTGAAGTCGCCGTGATACAGCGATGCGGGCGCACCCGCCAGATGTTCGACTGCCACCGCCATGCCACCCTGGAACTGGTAGTAGTCGTCCGAATCGAGCACATCGTGCTCGCGGTTGTCCTGGTTGTGCAGCACGGCATCCAGACCGGCCAGGCGCTGCTCGAAACTGCCACGCGCTGGTGCGCCGTGCTCGCCCTGCCCGTAGGCAAAGGCGCCGGCGCGCAGATAGGCCTGAGCCAGATCGGCGCCGTCGTTCCAGCGGCCGCTGGCCATGACCTCTTGCAGACCAGCGCCATAACCGCCGGGGCGCGGGCCAAACACGCGCCAGGTGGCTTCGCGCTGGGCGTCCTCTGCACTCAAGCCCTTGGCCTGTGCCTCGGCCGCTTCGCGCTGCACCCGGGCGCGGATGGGATTCACGTCGTCGGGCTCGTCCTCTTCACTGATCGCGGCCACGGCGCGCACGGCGGTATCAAACAGGTCAATCACATTGGGGAAGGCATCGCGGAAGAAACCCGAAACGCGCAAAGTCACATCCACGCGCGGACGGTTCCTGATAGCCATGGGCAGCACTTCAATGTCCACCACCCGGCTGCTACCGTCGGCCCACTTGGGCCGCACGCCCAGCAACGCAAAGGCTTGTGCAATATCTTCGCCGCCCGTGCGCATGGTGCTGGTGCCCCAGACCGACAGGCCCAGGCAGCGCAACATCTCGCCATGGTCTTGCAGGTGGCGCTCAATCACGCGCTCAGCCGCCGCGGCGCCCATGGCGTAGGCGGTCTGTGTGGGCACGGCACGCGTGTCCACCGAATAGAAGTTGCGGCCTGTGGGCAGCACGTCAGGCCGGCCACGCGAGGGTGCACCGCTGGGACCGGCGGGCACAAACTTGCCAGACAGGCCGCGCAGGCACTGCGCAATCTCCTGCGGACCACAAGCGTCCAGACGGGGGCGCAACACAATGCGCATGCGCTGCAGCACCGGGGCGGCGTGCGGCCAGGCAGTGGCGTCCCATGGCGCATCGGCCACCACATGGCTAGCTACCAATTGCCGGGCCAGCAGTTCCAGCCGCTCGCGTGTATGGCCGGCGTGACGCCAGGCTTCGGTACTCATGTCTTGCAACACCGGAGGGAATGGGCCGCCCCAAGGTGCGGCCCATTCGGGGCTCAACACGCTGAAGCCGTCCACACCATCCAGCTCCAAATCCTGAGTCAATGCCACCAGCAGGCTGCGCTGGCCGGCGGCCGTACCACCTGGAAAACGCGCCAGCGCCACCAGCGTGTCGATTTGCTGGCGGCCCTGTGGTGATGTGCCCAGGATGTGCAGCCCATCGCGGATCTGTGACTCCTTGATCTCGCACAGGTAGGCGTCCAGCCGCAGCAGCAGCGCTTCACGGCCCGCGTCATCGGCGGGTTTGGCAAAGCCCAGGTCAGTGTGCAGGTTCTCAGTCAGCACACGCTCCAGAATGTCGCCGCGCAGGCGTTGGGCGCGGCGTGGGTCCAGTGACAGGGCCTCGTAGTACTCGTCCATCTGGCGCTCGAGTTTTTGCAACGGGCCGTAGGTTTCGGCGCGGGTCAGGGCCGGCATCAGGTGGTCGATGATGACGGCCTGCGTGCGGCGCTTGGCCTGGCTGCCCTCGCCGGGGTCGTTGACGATGAAGGGATACAGGTGCGGCAAGGGGCCCAGGATGGCGTCGGGCCAGCAGGCTGCGCCCAGCGCCACGCTTTTGCCAGGCAGCCATTCGAGGTTGCCATGCTTGCCCACGTGCACCACCGCGTCCACCGCAAAACTGCGGCGCAGCCAGAAGTAAAACGCCAGGTAGTTGTGCGTGGGCACCAGGTCGGCATCGTGATACGTGGCCACCAGGTCCAGGTCGCGCCCTCGCGCGGGCTGGATGCCGACAAACACGTTGCCCAGGCGCAGGCCGGAGACCATGAAGCGGCCGCTGCGCACCATGGGGTCCTGTTCGGGGGAGCCCCACAGCGCGTTCACTGCGTCGCGGCTGGCAAGGTCCAGTTGGTTGAAGTCCTGCAGGTAATCGGCCATGGCAAGACTCTGGCCTGCCGGCCGGATGCCGTTCGCGTCCAGGTTGTTGGTCACGCCTGCCACCAGCGCGGCGATCAGTGCGTCACCGCCTTCGGGCAAGGCACCTGTGACATAACCTGCGTCCTGCATGGCGCGCAGCAGGCCCACCGTGGAGGCCGGGGTGTCCAGGCCCACACCATTCGCCAGACGGGCATCGTCGTTGGGGTAGTTGGCCAGGATCAGTGCGATGCGTTTATCGGCATTCGGCCTGTCACGCAGCACACACCAGCGGCGCGCCAGCTCGGCCACAAAGGCCATGCGTTCGGGTTCGGGCTGGTAACGCACCACGTCCACCTGGGTGCGCTCGTCACGCCACGCCAGGCCCTTGAAGCTGATGGCGCGGGTGCCAATGCGGCCGTCCACCTCGGGCAGCACCACCTGCATCGCCAAGTCGCGCGGGGCCAGGCCATGCGGGTCTTCTTGCCACTGCTCTTGGGAACAGCCCGCGGTGATGAGCTGTAGTACCGGTGCATCACCAGCCAATGGGGCCATCTGCGCGCCGTCCACACTGTCCACATCGTCGCCATCGAGTGCGGTGATGGCAAAGCTGGTCGCGTTGAGCACCACGCCCACGCCGTGTTGCGCGGCCAGCGACTGCAACAGCTCCAGGCTAGCGGGGTTCTTGAGCGAATCCACGGCCACGGCCACAGTGTTCAGCCCTTGATCATGCAATGCGACCAGCATCGCGTCAAACACCGCAGTGTTGCCGGCCTGCACATGGGCACGGTAGAACACCAGCAATGCCACCGGCGCGCCGTCTTGCCACGCTTGGGCGCCCAGCGATTCGTAAATTATGGCCGGTGGCAACACCGTAGGCGGTGTGGGCCGAGTCCCCAGGCCAAACGCGGAATAGCCTATCAATTCAAAAAAGTTACGGGCGTTGTCGCGGCCGCCTTCGCGCAGGCAGCGCCAGAGCTGGCGGCAGTCCTCATGCGGGGCGGTACTGCGCAGCAGCAGTTGCAAGTCTTCACTCGCGTCACCCGAGAAGAGCGCCAGCCACTGGCCGCGTTCGCGTGCGAGTTCGCGCACGCGCTCCACCACATAGGCCCAGTCGCTGGCAGCGCCCAGGTGGTCAATCACCACCACGCGCGCATGTTGCAGCACCTCGTCCACATACATGTCGGCCGAAGCGGGCTGGCGCAGCCACATCAGATTCGCCAGGCGGACCGTGGGAAAGCCTTCAGGCAATGCACCCGCCGCATCGGCCAGCAGCGACAGCGTGGTATCCGCCGCGCTGAGCACCACGATGTCGCCCGGCGTTTGCTCCACACGCACCACGCCCTGACCACCGTCTTCAACGTGGCCGCCAGGGCGGGTGGAGAGCAAATGCATGTTTTATTTCACAAGGTAAGGTTGAACAGCCCATCCTGGCGCAGGTCGATGGGGCGCTCTGCGCAGCGGCATAAAGGAGGAGCCCGCAGGGCGGAGGACAGCCGCGGAGCGGAGTGCCCCGTCGGCCTGTGCCCGCCACAAAACTAAAGCTTCAGCGTGCATTTGGATTCAAGCCGCGACGGGTGCCGCCAGCGCCGCACTCAACTCAGCCTGCAACACAGCCGCATTGAGCTCGGAACCAATCAGCACCAGGCGCGACTGGCGCACTTCATCCGCACGCCAGGGGCGATCGAAGTAGCTGTCAAAGCGCGTACCCACGCCCTGCACCACCAGGCGCATGGCCACGCCGGGCAAGGCCACAAAACCCTTGACGCGGTAAATCTCGTGGCGCCCCACCACATCGCGCAACGCAGCCAGCAATGCTTCGCGGCCGGTCACGTCCAGCGCCACCTGCACCGAGTCAAAGGCGTCGTGGTCGTGGTCTTCTTCCTCGTCGTGGTGGGTCTTGCGCTGGTCGATCTGGTCTTCCACTGCGCGCTCCAGGCCCAGCAGCACGCCGATATCGATGCGGCCATGTTGGGCATGCACCAGCTTCACGCCGGGCAAGGTCTCGGCGCGGATGGCGGCTTCCACACCCACCAATTCTTCGGCCGTCAGACCATCCGTCTTGTGCACGATCACCAGGTCGGCCGTTGCCAGTTGGTCTTCAAACAGCTCGTGCAAGGGCGAGTCATGGTCCAGGTTGTCGTCGGCGCGGCGCTGGGCGTCCACGGCCACCGGGTCGTCGGCAAAGTCTCCCGCGGCAACCGCAGGCGCGTCCACCACGGTCACTACGGCATCCACGGTGAAGGTATTGCGCAGCGCGGGCCACTGGAAGGCCTGCACCAGCGGCTTGGGCAGCGCCAGGCCCGAAGTTTCGATGATCAGATGGTCGATCTGGTCGCGGCGCTTGGCCAACTGCTCCATCACGGGCGCGAACTCTTCCTGCACCGTGCAGCACAGGCAGCCGTTGGCCAGCTCATACAGCTGGCCATTTTCTTCACCGTTCTCGTCGCAGCCAATGCCGCAGCCGCGCAGCAATTCGCCATCGATACCGAGTTCGCCAAACTCATTAACGATGACCGCGATGCGGCGGCCCTGCGCGTTGGCCAGCAGGTGGCGCAAGAGCGTGGTCTTGCCGCTGCCCAGGAAACCGGTGACGATGGTGGCGGGAATTTTTCGGGTTTGCATAAGAGTCTCTCGGGTAAAGAAAATTAACGGGGCGCGTCACGGGGAGGCAGGGCCTTGAGGCACTCCACCAGCATCTGGGCGGCCTCGCCCAGGCGGGGGCCAGGGCGTGACAGCAGGTCCATGCGTTCAGTATCCAGCAGGCACAGCTGCTGCTGGCGCACTGCCGGCAGTGCACTCCAGCCGGGGCGGTCTGACACGTTGGCCAGCGTGGCGCGCGGGCCAATGATGAGATCGGGCGGACGACGCAGCAGCAGCTCGGGGTTGATCCTGGGGAACAGGCCCAGGTCGCCGCTCACCACATTGACCAGGCCCAACCTGGCCACCGTCTCGCCAATAAAGCTTTTTTCGCTGGCTGCGGATGAACCTGCCCCCACTTCCACATACACGCTGCGCCCGCGCAATGCGGCGGGCATGCGGCCCGCGGCGATGTCGAGTTCGGTGTCGATACGGGCTATCAGTTCGGTGGCGCGGGCCGGTTCACCCAAGGTGTCGCCCAACTTCACCAGCATGCGTTTCAGATCCGAATGGGTGCGGGCATCCAGCATCATCACCGGCACGCCCAGCGCCTGCAGGCGTTCCCCCGCGCGGCTGCGCGGACCCAGCAAGACCAGATTGGGACGCAAGGTCACAATGCGCTCGACCTGCGCGTCTTCCAGCCCTCCCACCTTGGGCAGCGCCAGTACCGAAACGGGCCAGGTGGAGTGGCGATCAGTGCCCACCAGCTGCGCGCAGCGGCCCAACGCACACACCGCCTCGGTCAGCGAAGGCGCGAGCGTGACGATGCGCGAGACGGGTTGTGCGCCCTGCGCTGCGGCCAGGCTGGAGAACAGCCACAAAGCCAATCCACAAGCAATGAAAAGGAAACGCAAAACTCTAGTCCTCAATGCCGCGTTGGGCGGGAACGCCGGCTTTAAAGTGGTGCTTGATCAAAGTCATCTCCGTCACCGTATCCGCCAGGTCCACCAGCTCGCCCGGCGCATTGCGGCCCGTCAACACCACGTGCACATGCGGTGGGCGCTCGCGCAGGCAGGTGAGGATGGTCTCCAGCGGAATCCAGCCGTAGCGCAGCGGGTACATGATTTCGTCGAGCACCACCATGAAGTGTTCTCCCGCGCGTATCGTGGCCTCGGCCTTGGCCCAGCCGTCGAGTGCCAACTGGGCCGAGTGGTCCAGGTCGCGACTCTTCCAGCTGAAGCCGTCGCCCAGGCCTTCGATGGGAATGCCCAGTTGCTCAAACAAGCGGTGCTCACCAAAGCGCGCCGTAGGCACCTTCATGAACTGGTAGACCTTGACAGCCTTGCCCCGGCCATGGGCACGCAAGGCCAGGCCAAAGGCGGCCGTGCTCTTGCCTTTGCCGTGGCCGGTATTGATCATGATCAGGCCGCGGCGCTCGGCCGTGGGAACGACACGTTCGTAATCGACGGGTGGGGTTTCAATTTGCATGGGAGCTCTCTTTGCAGGATGGTTGACTTTGGGCAGCGCAATCCACTGCCCTTGCAAGGGATGAACAGCAAGGCGTCCGTCAAATACGTCTTCCAGTGCGCGGTGTGTGGCCAGATCGGCGCAGGCGCCTTGGTGGGTGATGCGGCCTTCAGCCATCACGACCATGGTGTCGGCTTGCAATGCCATGGTGATCTCATGCAGAACGCTGACCACGGTTTTTCCTTCGGCCACCAGCGCACGCACCACGTCCAGCCAGTCGGCCTGGTGCGGCGGGTCGAGGTTGGCCAGCGGCTCGTCCATCAGCAGCACCTGGGCCTGCACCGCCAGGGCGCGCGCCAGCAGCACGCGCTGGCGCTCGCCGCCCGACAGTTGCCCCAAGGCGCGCTCGCGCCAGTCCCAGGCACGGGTGGCGCGCAGGGCCTGCTCCACCGCTGCACGGTCGGCGACGCTGGGCGGGGCCAGCCAGGCCTGGTGCGGCAAGCGGCCCAGCATGGCCACGTCCCACACCGTCAGGTCATCGGCCGAGGTTTCGTTCTGGCCCAGCCAGGCCAGCTGGCGGGCGCGTTCGCGGTGCGGCAGGTTTTGCATGGGCCGGCCCAACAACGAGACGCTACCACTGTGTGGCAGCACACCGGCCAGCGCCCTGAGCAAGGTGGACTTGCCTGCGCCGTTGGGGCCGACGATGCTGGTCCACCGACCCGCAGCAATGTCCAGGCTGATGCCGTGCAGTACGTGTTGCTTTTGCAAGCCATTTCCGAGGCTGGCCCTTATAGAGTCTGCGCCGATAGCTATTGAATTCATAGCGTTTCTCATGCTGCACGGCCTCCGCCCAGGCTGCTGCTGCGGTGCATCAGCCACAACAAATAGCCGCCGCCCAGCACCGCGGTGAGCATGCCCACGGGCAGCTCCTGCGGCGCGATCAGCCAGCGTGCCAACGTGTCGGCCGCCATCAGCAACACGCCGCCCATAAGGCTGGAGAGCAGCATCAGGTGCGCGTGCGTGGTCTTGACCACCGAGCGCACCAGGTGCGGTGCGGCCAGGCCTACAAAAGCGATCAACCCGGTTTGAGCCACCGCGGTGCCCGTAGCCAGCGCCAGTACCGCCACCAGCGCCGCGCGCATAGGCGCCACCGGCAGGCCCAGGCTGATCGCCGTAGCGTCACCCAAACTCAAACCATCAAGGACGCGCGCCAGCAGCCATGCCGCCAGCACGCACACGCCCCAGACACTGGCCATGAGCACGCACGACGTCCAGCCCACAAAGGCCGTGGAGCCCAGCATGAAGGCCTGCATGGCCTGCAACGATTCGGGTGAGAACAGCAGCACCAGGTGCGTCATGGCACCCAGCACAACGCCCACCACCACACCGGCCAGCAGCAGGCGCAGCGTGTGGCCCACACCGCGCGACAGCACCAGCGTGAGCATCACCGCAAACACGGCGCCCAGAAACGCCGCACCGGTCAACCCCAGACGCACCCACAAGCTGCTGGAGAACACACTGACGGCCATACCGCCGCTCATCATGCTGCCGCCCAACATGCCGGCGCCCCCACCCAAAGCGGCCAATGCCAGCGCCACGCCCAGCGAGGCACCCGAGGCGCTGCCCAGCAAATACGGGTCAGCCAGGGGGTTGCGAAACAGGCCCTGGGCTACGGCACCGGCCAGGCCCAGCAAGGCGCCGGCGGCCCAGGCGCCCAAGGTGCGCGGCAGGCGGATCTGCCAAATGATTTGCTGTGCCATGGCGGTTTGCTGCGGGTCCTGTGCGGGGTTGAGCAGCGGACGAATCAGGTTCTCCAGTCCGGCGCTGCCGACACAGATACCCAACGCCACCAAAGCCAATGCTCCCAGCACACCGGCCCAGACCAGCCAGAAAACGCGGGTTTGCATCATGGTTTGGCTCCCGGGGCGGGCGCATTTTTCAGCAGACATTGGGCCATCAGGCGCGCACCTTCAGCCATGCGCGGGCCGGGACGCACCAGCATGTCGGCCTCGTCGGGTGGGAAAATGCAGACCCGCTGCTCGCGCAGTGCGCGGATGCTTTGCCAGCCGGGCCGCACCGTCAAACCGCCGGCGCTGCGCTGGCCGATCATGATCAGGTCAGGGTTGGCGCGGACGATGTATTCGGGGTTGAGCTTGGGGAACGGCCCGAGCTTGGCAGGCACGATGTTTTTGGCACCCAGGCGTGTGAGCGTTTCGCCAATAAAGGACGACTCGCCCGCTGCATACGGCCCCTGGTTCACTTCGAAGTAGATCTTCACATTGCGCACGCTGGTCGGCAACGACTGGGCTGCAGCCGAGACACCGGCATCAATCGCGCGCCAGATGCGTGCGGCATCACGCACCTCCAGCAACTGGCCGAGCTTGAGCATCACGCGCTGCACGTCGGCATGGCTTCGCGGCTCCAGCGCCACCACCTTGATGCCCAACGCCTGCAGCCGCTCGCCCGCGCGCGACGAGGTGGCCATCAGCACCACATCGGGCTTGAGAGAGACGATCATCTCGATGTTGGGGTCCAGCCCGCCGCCAACTTGGGGCAGTTTTTGCACGCTGGCCGGGAAGTTGGAATAGCGGTCTACCCCCACCAGGCGCTGGCATTGGCCCAGCTCGCACACGGTTTCGGTCAACGACGGCAACAGGCTCACAATGCGCTGCGGCGCGGCGGGGAAGGTGACGGTGACCCCTCGGTCATCGGTGACCTGCAAGGCACGAGCGACACCCGCCAGACCAAAGGTAAAGGCAAACGCAAAAACGAGCATCACCGAGACGCGGGGTGGCAGAGCGTTTTGCGCAGGTAAAGGAGGAGCCCGCAACGCGGGCGGGGGACACGGAGCAAAACGCTCTGCCACCCCGCGTCTGTGCAACAGAAAGGGGCAAAGAAAGCGGCGGATGTCCATCTTCATCCCGCATCCTTCAAAGTCAGTGGCAAGCCTGCCGCCATCAGCGTCACGCGCTGGCACGCAGCGGCCACATCCTGGTTCAGTTTGCCCAAGGCATCCACAAAGGCGCGAACCTCGCGCCCCATGGGAATTACGCCCAACCCAATCTCGTTGCCCACCAGCACCACCGGGCCAGGGGCCTGGGTAATTGCTATCAAAAGAGAAGCGGCTGGCGCACTGTCCATGGGGGCTAGAGGCTTATTTTGTTCAAAATCCACGGGCATCAACCGGTTGGTGAGCCACAGCGTCAGACAGTCCACCACTACCAAGGTGTCGGGCTGGCTGTGTTTTTGAATCGCCTCCGCCAGTGCCAACGGCTCTTCCACCGTGGTCATGCCGGGCACGCGCTCGGCGCGATCCGCCTGGTGGCGGGCGATGCGCTGGCGCATCTCCTCGTCCCAAGGCTGTGCGGTGGCAATCAGCACGGCGCGGTGGCCCAGTCGCTGGTCCAGCCACTGGCGCGCCAGCAGTTCGGCACGGCGTGACTTGCCACTTTTCTGGCCGCCCAGAATCAGTTCGCTTTTGGCAATCGTCATAGCGCTCATGATCGGAACGCTCCGGCTTGTTCAGCGTCCATCCACTGCAGGATGATCTGGTGCATCCTGGCCACGCCGTCGGTCAGCGCAGCGGGGCCGGGCTGCAGTATGTCGGGCGACTTGATTTCAAACAGCTGGTTGTGACGCACCGCATTCACCGCACCCCAACCCTCGCGTGCCACCACGTTCTCCGGCCGGAATTTCTTGCCGCACCAGGAGCCCAGTATGAGATCCGGGTTACGGCGGACGATCTCGGCCCCGTCGGCAATGATGCGGTTCTTGCCCAGCGATTCGGCGGCGAGCTCAGGAAAGCAATCGTCACCTCCCGCGATGCCGATGAGCTCCGACACCCAGCGGATCGCGCTGATGTGCGGGCTGTCCCATTCTTCAAAATACACCTTGGGGCGGCGCGCACCCTTGGCGACCCTGGCCGCGACGGCCGCCTGCATGGCACGCAAATCGGCCTGCATCTGTGCAATGCGCTGCGCACCCTGCTCTGCCTCGCCCACCATGGCGGCCAGCTGGAACAGCATGGAGAAAATTTCGGCCACGCTGCGCTGGTTGAAGATGGTGACCTGCACACCGCGCTTGACCAGGTCCGAAGCAATGTCGGCCTGCAGATCCGAAAAGCCCAGCACGCAGTCGGGCTGCAGTTCCATGATCTTCTCGATCTTCGCGCTCAGAAAGGCGCTGACGCGCGGCTTCTCGTCGCGCGCGCGTTTGGGCCGCACGGTGTAGCCCGAGATGCCCACAATGCGCTGCTGCTGGTCCAGCAGGTAGAGCCATTCGGTGGTTTCCTCGGTCAGGCAGACGATGCGCTGCGGGCCGGGCTGGTAGTGCAGCAAGTCCGTCATGCAGTCACCTCTACAGATGTGGTGAATAGCGCTGCCACCGCTTCGGGGCAGGATGGAAACCAGGCATGAAAGTAACTGGCGCGCACCGCACCATGCTGCCACACGGCCTCGCCCACGTCCGGCGCGGGCGCGGTGCCCGGCCGCGAGGTGCGTGCCGCGGCCTGTAACGGCGTGGCCGTGGTCGAGTAATGGAAAGTGTGGCCGCGCAAGGTGCCGCTTTCCAGGGCCAGCTGCTGCGGGCCCAGGCCGGCCAGCAGCTTTTGCATGGTCACTTCGCCAGGTAGCACACCCCATTGCACATGGCGTTTGCCATCCAGTGTGACCAGCGTCTCAAACAGGGCCATCATGCCGCCGCACTCGGCCCATACAGGTTTGCCTGCGGAAATGTGTGCGGCCAGGCTGGTGCGTAGCGCGGTGTTTGCCGCAATTGTCTCTGCGTGCAGTTCGGGGTAACCACCAGGAATCCACATCGCGTCGCAGGCCGGTACAGCCGCGTCAGCCAATGGCGAAAAGAACACCAGCTCAGCACCCAGCGCGCGCAGGGTATCGAGGTTGGCGGCGTAGATAAAACAGAAAGCGGCGTCGCGCGCAACAGCGATGGTTTTGCCTTTCAACATGGGAGCAATGGGCGCAGAGGCTTCCGGCGCCGCGAAGTCCACCGCCCATCGCTGCAAGTCGTCCAGGGTCATCTGACCCAGCGGCGTGGTGGCCAGCGTATCGGCTGCGGCGTCCAGCCTTTCCATGGCATCTGCCACTTCGGTCGCGACGGTCAGCCCCAGGTGGCGCTTGGGCAGGCTCATGGCGGGATTGCGCAGCACCGCCCCCAACCATTGGTCCGGTGCCACACTGGCCTGCAGCATGCCCGCATGCCGCGCATTGGCCACGCGGTTGGCCAGCACCCCGGCCCAGGGCATGTCGGGGCGATAGTGCTGCAAGCCAAAGGCCAGCGCGCCGAAGGTTGCCACCATGCCCGATGCATCCACCACCGCCAGCACCGGCAAGCCAAAGCGTTGTGCCAGGTCGGCCGCGCTGGGTTCACCGTCAAACAGGCCCATCACGCCTTCCACAATGATAAGGTCGGCCTCCAGCGCCGCCGCATGCAGGCGCGCGCGGCAATCGTCCTCGCCCGTCATCCACAGATCCATCTGGTACACCGGCGTGCCGCTGGCCAGGGCGTGCCAGCACGGGTCCAGAAAGTCCGGCCCGCACTTGAAAACCCGAACCCGGCGGCCCTGCCGCGCATGCAGGCGCGCCAGCGCGCAGGTCACCGTCGTCTTGCCCTGGCCGGAAGCCGGGGCGGCGATGAGTATGGCAGGGCAACGGGCGGAAGTTTGCATGGCTGGTGTGGATGAGGCTTACTGGGGTGCCCAGGTCAGGCCGACGTACACAGAGCGTCGGCCATTGGCGTAAGTACCGGCAGTCTGGTAGGCCTTGTCGGTCACATTGTCCAGCTTGGCGACCAGTTTCCAGTCGCGCGACAGCGCCGTCGTGGCGCTCAGGTTCACGAGCGAGTAGCCCGGCAGCACCACGTTGCTGGCGTCGCTGTCGAAGGTGTGCGAAGCCATCACAAGGTCCGTCGCCAGTTGCCAGCCGCCCACCGGCATCTCGGCGCCCAGCGTGCCGTATTGGCGGGAGCGGCGCTGCAGGGTTCGGTTGGTAACCAGGTTCTTGGGATTCTGCAGATCCAGCGAGCCGTGGATGTGAACATTGCCCAGCGTCTCGGCAGCCGTGAATGTCAGCCCTGTGTACTGGGCCTGCGCCGTGTTGGCATAGCAACCACGATTGCTCAGCACCGTCGGCGGGCCGCCATTGATGCAGGGACCGTTGCCCGTGACGAAGCTCAGCAGGTTGGTCAGGCGGTTGCGATAAGCGGTGACACCGTACTGGGCAGTCCCCTGGCTATATTTGAGCGCCATTTCCACGCTGCGGCCGGATTCGGGCTTCAAGGTCGAGGTGCCGTAAATGCTGAAACGCTGGTACAGCGTGGGGACCCGAAAGGAGGTGCCGGCGGATGCGGACACTTTCCACTGTGGCGTGAGCGCAAAGGCATAGGCGGCGGAGCCGGTGGTCTTTCCGCCGAATTCGCTGTCCGTGTCATGGCGGGCGTTGAACTGCACCGTGTGCGCGCCGCCGCTCCAGCCGTAGCCCAGGCTCACGCCATCCAGCGAACGGTTCCCGTTGAGGGTGCTCATGCCAGCCGGCACGGCCGAAGAGCCGACCAGGCGGAACACATCGCGACGGCTTTCCAGTGTAGCGCTCAGGAGATGCGCGCCAATGCGGTATTCGTTCTGGAACAACAACGTGCTGATGGTGCTCTTGTCGTAAGAAACCTGCGGGGTCGAGCCATTCAGGCCTTCTTCACCGGAGTCGGTACCCTGCGTGACCGCCAGCTTGGTGCTGTATTGGCCAGACCATTTGGCTTCCCACTGCAGGCCCAGGGTCTGCAGGTCGCTGATACGGCGAAAGTCGCGTGTGAGGCCGCCGTCGTACTGCGCATCCATATGGCTCTGCAACACATTGGCTTCAATGCGGTGGTCAGGATTGATTTGAAAACCCAGCTTGGCATTGGCACTCTGGCTTTTGTAGCCGTCGGCATCGGGGTTTTGAGCCGGGATGGTCCGGGCATTGAAGCCATCGCTTTGTCCCTGCGTCAAGCCCAGAGAATAGTCAAAGCCGCCCGCTGAACCGCTGGCGGCGAGCTCGACCCGGCTGGTATTGTAGGAACCGTAACCCACCGTCACGGAAGGCGAAAAAGGGCCTTGGCCGCGCTTGGTGAATATCTGGATCACGCCGGCCACGGCGTCGGAGCCATAGACTGCGCTGCTGGGGCCGCGCACGATCTCAATGCGATCAATCAGCGAGAGTGGAATGTTGTTCCAGGAGGCGGCTCCAGCCGTCGTCTGCGACTCCATCCTCACCCCGTCTACAAAAACCGGGGTGTGGCGGGTTTCACCGCCACGCACAAAAACGCTTGTATTGCTGCCGATACCGCCGTTACGGGTGATCTGTATGCCCGGCACGCGAACCAGAACATCAGCCAGCCCCACCGGGCCGGCCCGCTCTATGGTTTCACGGTCAATGACCGTGACATCAGCAATGACATCGCCGATGGGTTGGGCGCTGCGCGTAGCGGTTACCACCATTTCCTTGAGTTGTGGCGCCGCGCCGGCCTGGGCCGCCGGGGCAGTCTGGGACAAGGAGGGAAAGGCAGCGGCCACAGCCAGCGGAAGCACGGCAAGGCGTGTGTGGAAAACACAGGTTTTCATGGAATCAGACAATCAACAAAATACCCTCACTGGCTTCCCCGCCAGTGCATGAGCGTTACAAACGCTCATGCCAGTTCATGGACGTGCGCGTTCACCTTGTTGGCCGGTATCCGGGCTGACGGAACTGCCTCCATCGCCTTCCCAAGCGTGTGTTCAAAACGCTCAGTGGCTAGTGATGAAAGCTGAATGGGCTTCTGACTTGGCGTCAGGAGCCCATTCGTCCGTATTACCGTTGCGGGGGCAGCGCAGGTTAAAGGTCTCGGCGCCAGCGAATCAGGTTGACCTGATGCATGGCTTTGACCCCCTCCTGCTTCCCGTTGAACTGCAGCGTGCGAACCACACTGCGGGCACCAACAGGGCAGATTCTACGCGGGCCTTCCCCATGTCCGGCCGCAAACCCTACAATCGGAGCTGCCATGTCGAACCAAACCCAAATCGACCAGATCGTCGAACGCGTTGAGCGGCTCCTGCTGCGCTATGAGGAGCTGCAGCGTACCAACGAGCTCCTGGTGGAGCAGGTTGGCGTTCTGACGCACGAACGCGACTCCCTCAAATCGCGGCTCGGCGCGGCACGCGCCCGTGTGGATGCACTGCTGGAGCGCCTGCCCGAAACCAACGGGCATGCCGCCAAAAACACCGTGGGAACCGAGTCATGAAACAGCTCGAAGTGCAGATCATGGGCCAAAGCTATTTGCTGGGCTGCCCCGAAAATGGCGACGCCCGAATGCTGGACGCGGTCAACCGTGTTGACATGGCCATGTGCAGGATTCGCGATGCCGGGAAAATCAAGGCACGTGACCGCATTGCCGTTCTGGCGGCGCTCAATCTCGCCTTTGAGCTCCCCGAGCGCACGCCAAACGCTACGCCCACACCCGCCGCGACAACAGCGGAAACAACCGCCAGTGCTGGCGAAACAACGCATCCGCAACTCACAGCCTTGCTACAGCGGCTTGACACAGCCTTGGGCGTTGACGGCCGCCTGCTTTAAGCCCGCACCCCTGCGGTAAATCACTCCCCCACTTCGCGCGCGGGAGCCGCAAAGGCCTACAATGAACACGTCTGCGATGCGCATTGGGCTTTATATTTCCTTGAACCAATGCTCTTCGAGCACGGGCTTGGTAAATTGTCCGGCAGGTGTGATCGTCTCGCGTCAGACGAACCCGAAACCTGACTGCCCTCGCCCACCTGAACCCCGGTTCAGGATGACGGTCCAGTGGCACTCGCAGACACCTTTCTTTTCTTGTCCCGGATCCGAACGGAATCCAGGCCGCGAACAAAAACAATAGCCGGTTGCGGGCCCAGCCCGCCGTGCCACAGCAGATCTGATGTCTCTCGAACCCCAACTTATTGCCGAACTTCTCCTGTTGGGTCTGTGCACCGGTTTTCTCGCAGGCCTGCTGGGCATCGGCGGCGGCATGCTGATGGTGCCGTTCATCACCTTCATCCTCACGGCAAAAGGCTACCCGCAGGAATACACCGTGAAAATGGCGGTCGCCACCTCGCTGGCCACCATCTGCTTCACCTCGTTGTCGTCAGTGCGTGCGCACCACCGGCGCGGGGCCGTGCTATGGCCCATCGTTCGGCTGCTGGCGCCCGGCATTTTGCTGGGGTCATTGATTGGTGCCCAACTGGCGGTGGCCTTGCCGGGAAAAATCCTCAGCATCCTGTTTGCCGTTTTTGTGGCGTTTTCAGCCACCCAGATGTTTCTGGGCCGTAAACCCAAACCCAGCCGCACTCTGCCCGGCCGCCTGGGCACCTTTGGCATGGGTGGTGTCATCGGCATGCTGTCTTCGCTGGTGGGCGCAGGCGGCGCCTTCGTTTCGGTGCCCTTCATGACCTGGTGCAACGTGAAAATCCATGACGCCGTGGGAACCTCGGCAGCGCTTGGTTTTCCGATTGCGCTGGCCGGCACCTTGGGCTACATCTGGGCTGGCCAGAACCTACCTCAAATGCCGCCCGGCTCCATCGGCTTTCTTTACCTGCCAGGACTGGTCATCATCTCGGTGGCCAGCATTTGTACGGCGCCGCTGGGCGCACGCACCGCGCACCGCATGGACATCCAGCCGCTGAAAAAAGTCTTCGCCGTCGTGCTGTATATCCTGGCAGCCTATTTCCTGCTGCGCTAACCCTTGTTGTGCTAACGGCGGGTGACAGCACGCCGGGGCTGTGCCGTTTTGGGCCGAAAACCAATTGTCTGCTCGATCAACGCCCCGCCATCCGTCATCAAAAAAGTCTTGAACGCCTGCGCTACCGGCGTCAGCCGCTTGTTGCGACGGTGCACGACATACCAATTCAGCATCAACGGAAAACCCTGCACGTCGAGCACGGTCAGGCTGCCCACCTGAAGTTCGCGGCTGATGGTATGCGCCGACAGAAAACTCACCCCCATGCCCGCGATCACGGCCTGTTTGATGGTTTCCGTGCTCTTGATCTCCATCGCGATGTTGAGGTCGGCCAGGTGCGTGCCGAAACCCTCCTCCATCGAATTCCAGGTATCAGAACCTTTTTCACGCACAACAAAGGGTTCGCTGGCCAGGCGCGATAGCGGAATGCGCTTTTTGGCGGCCAGCGGATGGTTGGGTGCTGCCACAACAACATAGGGGTGCGGGGCGAAAGGTTCGCTCACCGTGTCCATATCCAGTGGCGGGCGCACCATGACGGCCAGATCTGTCAGGTTGTCGGTCAGTTGGCTCAAGAGTTCCTCGCGATTGCAGACGCCGAAGTCCAGCGTCACGCCCGAGTGGCGCCGTGCAAACTCAACGAGCAGGCGCGGAAAGAAATAGTCGCCGGCGCTGATCACCGCAACGTTCAGCTTGCCGCCGGAGATGCCCTTGAACTGCGCCATGGCTTCCTCCACCTCCTTGAACTGCTGGATGATGATCCGGCTGGAATGAAGCATCTCAATGCCCGCCGGCGTGAGATGAATTTTTTTGCCGAGCTGCTCAAACAGCGGAAGGCCTGCGTGGTCTTCCAGTTTGTTGACCTGGATGGACACTGCTGGCTGCGTCAGGTGCAGCTCTTCGGCGGCTCGCGAAAAACTCAAGTTGCGGGCCACAGCCTCGAACACCTTGAGCTGGCGCAATGTCGCATTCTTCATCTCGGCCCCTTTAGTCCATAACTCACAAGTAATTCATGGTATCAAATGGATTAGCAATAAATAATCATTCATTGCAAGCCGGTCGACCTGGGGGCAAGCTTTCGCCTGTGGCTATTTCTGGTCCGCCCACCAGGACTCGCCGAACTGGCCTTGCAGCCAGCCGACAAAACCGTTGACCTTGGCCGGCACCAGTTGGGGTGAGGGATAGACAGCATGGATTTCCTGCGACGGCAGCACCCAGCCGCTCAGGAGAGGCACCAGGGTGCCGCTGCGCACTGACTCATGCGCCACATACCGGGGCAAGGCCGCCACGCCCATACCGCCACGCGCTGCCACCAGCAGCGCCGAGAGATTGTTCGAGCGCAGCGGCCCACTGACCGAGACCTGCCACGCTTGGCCTTCGGCTCCGTTGAAATGCCAGCGCGCATCACCTTGCACCGTGCTGTAGATCAGCGCATCGTGCGTGACAAGATCCGCAGGATCGGCCGGCGCACCGCGCTTCCTGATGTATTCGGGCGAGGCCACGACCACCCACGGGTTGATACCCAGGTAACGCGCCCCCAACGTCGAGTCAGCGAGCGGTCCCATCCGGATCGCCACGTCAATGCCCTGCTCAACCAGGTTGACATAACGGTCTTCAAAGTTCAACTCGATTTGCAATTTGGGGTGCATCTGCATGAACCGCATGACCAGCGGCACCAGCACACGCCGTCCAAAAGCTACGGAGGTAGTGATTCGCAGGCCGCCCTGGACCTGCGACTGCAATAGCGCCGCCACCGTCTCGGCCTCTTCGACATGATGTGCAATCAGCTTGCACTTGGCGTAATACAGCGCGCCTATCTCAGTGGGCGTCACGCCGCGGGTCGAGCGGTGGAGCAGCCGCGAACCCAACTGCTTTTCCAGTTGCACCACCAGTTTGGTGGCCGACGGCTGGCCCATACCCATGTCGGCCGCCGCCTTGCTGAAAGAGCCGAGGTCCACCACGCGAATGAAAAGCCGGATGGCTTGAATGCGGTCCATGGCCACAAGTAGACCACGGCGACATCGGCCAGGCAATCATTTATTCCAGTTTGGAATAAGCGTAATGCACAGGATGGGGCTTCCCCGCAACCACCAACGCCGCGACCATCCGTCTCAACGATCAGCAACCTCTAGGAGACTTCGATGGCAAAAATGAAGGCCGCCATGGCCGCCATTCTGGTGATGGAAAAAGAAGGCATCACACAAGCTTTTGGTGTGCCCGGCGCGGCCATCAACCCGTTTTACTCCGCACTGCGTGAGCGCCAGTCGATCACGCATATCCTGGCCCGGCACGTCGAGGCCGCGTCGCACATGGCCGAAGGCTACACGCGCGCCAAGGCCGGAAACATCGGTGTGTGCATTGGCACCAGCGGCCCGGCCGGCACCGACATGATCACCGGGCTGTACTCGGCGATTGCCGACAGCATCCCCATTTTGTGCATCACCGGCCAGGCGCCGCGTGCGCGTCTGTACAAGGAAGATTTTCAGGCGGTCGACATCGAGTCCATTTCCAAACCGGTCACCAAGTGGAGCGTGACCGTGCGCGAACCGGCTTTGGTGCCGCGCTCCTTCCAGCAAGCCTTTCACCTGATGCGCTCGGGACGACCCGGCCCGGTGCTGATCGACCTGCCTTTTGATGTGCAGATGGCCGAAATTGAATTCGACATTGACACCTATGAGCCGCTACCGGTCTACAAGCCGGCTGCCAGCCGCAAACAAATCGAAAAAGCACTCGACATGCTTGCTGCTTCCAGCAAGCCTTTGATCGTCGCCGGCGGCGGCATCATCAACGCCGATGCTTCAGATCTGCTGGTCGAGTTTGCCGAGCTCACCGGTGTGCCGGTCATCCCCACCCTGATGGGCTGGGGCACCATTCCCGACGATCATCCCCTGATGGCCGGCATGTGTGGGCTGCAAACCAGCCACCGCTACGGCAACGCCACCATGCTGGCCAGCGACTTCGTCATCGGCATCGGCAACCGCTGGGCCAATCGCCATACCGGTTCGCCCGAGGTGTATTGCAAAGGCCGCACCTTTGTGCACGTAGACATCGAGCCGACACAAATCGGCCGGGTGTTCAATCCCGACTTTGGCATTGTCAGCGACGCCAAGGCCGCGCTGGAACTTCTGGTGCAAGTCGCCCGCGAACGCAAGGCTGCCAAGAGCCTGCCCGACTATGACAGCTGGGCCGCCCGTTGTGCCGAGCGAAAAAAGCTCATGCACCGCAAGTCTCACTTTACCGAGACACCCATCAAACCGATGCGTGTGTACGAGGAAATGAACAAGGTGTTCCCCCGCGACACCATTTACGTGACAACCATTGGCCTGAGCCAGATTGCCGGGGCGCAGTTCCTCAATGTGTACGGACCACGCCAGTGGATCAACTGCGGCCAGGCGGGTCCGCTGGGCTGGACCATCCCCGCGGCCCTCGGTGTGGTGGCCGCCGATCCGACACGTACCGTTGTCGGGCTGTCCGGCGACTACGACTTCCAGTTTTTGATGGAGGAGCTGGCCGTGGGCGCGCAGTTCAATCTGCCCTATGTGCAGGTGCTGGTCAACAACAGCTATCTGGGCCTGATCCGCCAGGCCCAGCGAGGTTTTGAGATGGACTACTGCGTCCAGCTGGCTTTTGAAAACCAGAACGTACCGGAAGGCGAAGGCGATCTGCGCAGTTACGGTGTGGACCACCAGGCTGTAGTGCAAGGCCTGGGCTGCAAGTCATTGCGCGTGACCGACCCTGAAAAGATCAATGACGCCATGGTCGAAGCACAGGTGATGGCACGCAAATACCGGGTGCCGGTGGTTGTGGAAGTCATCCTCGAAAAGGTCACCAACATCGCCATGGGCACGGAGATCGACAAGGTCAACGAGTTTGAAGACATCGACTGTCGCCACCCCAAGGGCCGAGAAGGCCTGGAACTGGCTGGCTTGCTCGAATAAGCCCCCCAGCAACGCCCAACGCCCCACCAGCAGAGAAACCATGCCTAAATTTTCCGCCAATCTCAGCATGCTTTATACCGAACATGCGTTCCTCGACCGCTTTGAACCGGCCGCCAAAGCTGGCTTCAAGGCCGTGGAGTTTCTTTTCCCCTATGCCTTCAGCGCCGCTGACATCAAGGCCAGGCTCAATGGCAATGGTTTGCAGCTGGTGCTGCACAACCTGCCCGCCGGCGATTGGGAAGCCGGCGAACGCGGTATTGCCTGTCACCCCGATCGCGTGGAAGAATTCCGTGCCGGTGTGGCCCAAGCCATCGCGTATGCCCAAGTGCTCGGTGTGGGTCAACTCAACTGCCTGGCCGGCAAAACACCCGCGGGGGCCAGTGACACCGTTCTGCGCAAGACTTTTGTCGATAACCTGCACTATGCAGCCAGCGAACTGAAAAAAAACGGCCTCAAATTACTGATCGAACCGATCAACACCTTTGACATTCCGGGCTTCTACCTGAACCGTACGGCACAGGCACTGGACATTCTGGACGAGGTCGGCGCCAACAACGCCTTCGTGCAGTACGACATTTACCACGCGCAGCGCATGGAAGGGGAAGTGGCGGCGACGATACAAAAACATCTGGCACGCATCGCTCACATCCAGCTGGCCGACAACCCCGGCCGCAACGAGCCGGGCACCGGCGAGATCAACTACGCATTTTTGTTCACGCATCTGGACCGCCTTGGCTATGGCGGCTGGATAGGCTGCGAATACAAACCTGCCAGCACGACGGACGCAGGACTGGGCTGGCGCCAGCGCCTGACAAGCTGACCCGCACCATCTCACAAGGAATACTTCTACATGACCTCCAACGCCCTGAAAATCGGCTTCGTCGGCCTCGGCATCATGGGCACGCCCATGGCCGGCCATCTGATCAAGGCCGGGCACCAGCTGTTTGTCCATACCCTCGGCAAGATGCCCGACGCGATTGCCAGTGGCAGCGCCACGCAATGCGTAAATGCCCGCGGCGTGGCTGAGCGCGCGGACATCATCTTCATCATGGTGCCTGATACCCCCGACGTGGAGGCTGCGCTGTTTAGCGACGGCGGTGTTGCAACCGGTCTGAAGGGCTCGTCCGCAGACGCAGGTGAACGCAAGGTTGTCGTCGACATGAGCTCCATCTCGCCCATAGCCACCAAAACCTTTGCGCAGAAAATCAACACACTGGGCTGCGACTACCTCGACGCACCGGTGTCGGGCGGCGAAGTCGGTGCAAAAAATGCGACGCTGTCCATCATGGTCGGCGGCCCGGAAGCCGTGTTTGAACGCATCAAGCCGCTGTTTGAATTGATGGGAAAGAACATCACCCTGGTTGGCGGCAATGGTGACGGCCAGACCGCCAAAGTGGCCAACCAGATCATCGTGGCGCTCAACATCGAAGCGGTGGCCGAGGCGCTGCTGTTTGCCGCCCGCGCCGGTGCCGACCCGGCGCGTGTACGCCAAGCCTTGATGGGCGGCTTCGCGTCATCGAAGATTCTGGAGGTGCATGGTGAACGCATGGTCAAGCGCACGTTTGGTCCGGGTTTTCGCATCGAGCTGCACCAGAAGGACTTGAACCTGGCGCTCTCCACCGCGCGCCTGCTCGGCATCTCGCTGCCCAACACGGCCACCGCGCAGGAGCTGTTCAATTCCTGCGTCGCACACGGTGGCAAAACCTGGGACCACTCTGCCATGGTGCGTGCACTGGAGAAACTGGCCAACTTCGAGATCGGCCAGCAAGCCGGGTGATCGTTGCCGGAACGCGCGGCACAAGCGGGGATCCGGCGTCTTTGCGTTGCGCCCGTTTGCACCGGGAGTTAACCGTCCCCAAAGTCGCACCGCTCATGCAGCCGGCATTGGGCCCGTTATTGGTCCAGCCGAAGAAAAAGTCTCGTGCGGCCGGATCGCATTCCGTGATGGAACTGCCGAAAAAACTCCAGCCTCCATTTCTGACCTCACTTGCTCGGGATTGGCGTCCGCACGCAGGCGCACCGGAAAGTCACTGCACTCTTACCCACCTGCGTGAACCACAACCCTTCGCGCCAGGCAATATTTATATATAACTCATAGATAATCATTTATATGAAATACTTTAACTATCATTAATCATCTATTCTTTCTACAGTTGTCTCAAGCCCGGTGCATCGCGCATCGAAAAGTGCCCCCAGAGCATCCACCCATCAAAGGAGACCTCCATGCTCAACGCCTCGCTTGACAACACCGCCGCCGACCGGACCGACCAGACCCGCCACGCCTACAACGCCGCATTCGAAGAGCTCGGTTTGACCTGGCACTGGGATGCCGCCACTTATGCCCGATTGCAGGCCCAAGGTCGCGATGCCGTGCGCACCTATCTGGAAACCGAGCAGGCGCATCTGCTGCGAGCCTACGAAGCAGATTTCCTGGTTGAGGCCATCGAAGCGGCCAAGGCCCGCTGCCATGCCAGCATGGTCGCCAGCCGGGCAAACCCGGCTCCTTATGCCGGCTGGTCCAGCCATTCACTCACGCCAGCCAATAGCCGGCCAAAAAACACCACCCCTGCACCCCGGTTCACGCCGAGTGCGCTGTACACGTGAAGGGCCGGAATGTCTAACCGTTGGCTACGTTTCAGGGAAGGCAATTCAACCGGCTTCGGAACTCTCGAGGGAGAGAACATCCGGGTTTGCCAGGGCAACATGTTCTCCGGTGCGACACCCACAGACCGGGCGTTGCCGCTGGCCAGCGTCGAGCTTTTGATGCCGGTACGGCCCAGCAAGGTCATCGCGATGTGGAACAACTTCCACGCCCTGGGTCAAAAGCTCAATCTGGCCGTGCCGGCCGAACCGCTCTACTTAATCAAGGCGCCGAACTCCTACCTGGATCCAAACGGAATCATCGTAAAACCTCCATGCGATGGCAAGGTTGTTTTCGAAGGCGAACTGGGCATCGTCATCGGCAAAACCTGCAAGCAGGTTTCCGAGCGCGATGCAATGGATCATGTGTTCGGCTACACCTGCGCCAACGATGTGACGGTCGCCGACATACTGAACCGTGATGCCTCGTTTGCCCAGTGGGTACGCGCCAAAGGGCTGGATACCTTCTGCCCCTTCGGCCCCGTCGTTGCCACAGGCCTTGATCCGGAAAAGCTGGTGGTTAAAACCATCCTCAACGGCGAGATCCGCCAGGACTATCCCATTAGCGACATGCGCTTTTCAGTGAAGCAGCTGGTGAGCTTGATATCCCAGGACATGACACTCTATGCAGGCGATATCATCCTGTGCGGTACGTCAATCGGCGTGGGATCCATGAAACCGGGAAGCACGATCGAAGTGGAGATTGCCGGTATCGGCAGGCTCAGTAACCGGTTCGAATAACGTTTTTTACCAGGAGCACGGGTGTGAAGATTGCGATCATTGGGGCCGGAGCCATCGGCGGTTATGTGGGTGTGAAATTGGCTTTGGCCGGTGAGGACGTAACCTTCATCGTACGGGGCGCCAACCTGGATGCTATTCGCAAAAAAGGCATGAAGCTCATCATGCATGATGGCACCGAACACGTTGCGGAAAATGTCAAGGCGACCAACAACTACACAGAAGCCGGCCCGCAGGATCTGGTGATCCTGGCCATGAAGGCACATCAGGTAGAGGCTGTAGCCAACGATCTTCCCAAGCTGTTTGGGCGTGACACCACAGTCGTCACCATGCAAAACGGCATCCCCTACTGGTACTTCCATAACCATGGTGGCCCGTTTGAAGGAAGCCAGGTCCATAGCGTGGACCCCAGCGGTACGCTGTCAAAAATGATCCCTCCGCAGCGCGTCATCGGCTGTGTCGTCTACCCGGCCTCTGAACTTGTGGCGCCAGGTGTCGTGAAACATATCGAAGGCGACCGCTTTCCGGTCGGCGAGCTTGACGGCTCAATCAGCGAACGTGTCACGCGAATTTCAGAATGTTTTGGCAACGCGGGGTTCAAGGCGCCCGTTTTGGACAACATCCGATCGGAGATCTGGCTCAAGCTTTGGGGCAATCTCACTTTCAACCCCATCAGCAGCCTGGCCCATTCCACACTGGTGGACATTTGCCAATATCCGCTGACACGCGAACTGGCTGCCAGCATGATGCGCGAGGCGCAGGAAGTCGCGCACAAACTGGGCATCGAGTTCCGCGTCACGCTGGACAAGCGCATCGCCGGTGCGGAGAAAGTGGGCAAGCACAAAACATCCATGCTGCAGGACATCGAAGCCGGTCGAGCCCCGGAAATCGACGCCCTGGTGGGTTCAGTAGTCGAACTGGGACGCCTTACGCAAACACCAACGCCGCACATCGACACGGTATATGCCCTGGTCAAGCTGCTCGCAAAAACCATGGACGAAGAGCGCGGACAGGTGCGCCTTCAGCTCGCGGCCTGATTGCCCGGTAACGCCGGGCTTTGGGCTTGGCACCGACAGGACTGTGCCAGCCAATCAGGCCTCATCCAATTGCTGCGGCGCACAACGGTTTTTCTTGTTGCCGCGACCTGCGGCAAGCCTCAAAAACGATCCGACTCAAGGTCCAAAGGCCAACGATTTCTTCATAGCCTCAACCACTGCGTCCGAAGGAGTGTCGAAATCGAACTTGGCCCCAAGGTCCAACGCCTTTAACAGAAGCGGGTTTGCGTTCTTGAGGGAGTCGAACAGAGTAGCCGCTTTTTTGGTCACATCTGCTGGAGCGCTAGGGTGAACGTACAGCCCGTAGCCCCAACTCGCGTTGGCGGTCGGCACAATCACCAGTTGCGCCATATGGATGCGTTCATCGGTACCGTGGTGGCTTTTCATGGTGGCAGCCTGTGCACTCTGTAGCCGGGTAATCAGGCCGGCCCACCGGTCCGCTTGCCAATGAAATGCCGCTTTGGTCGGCAAGTAGCTTTGCCCCAGCCCTTGTTGAGGCAATATTTCGACCACCGTGCCGCAAAAATTCTCGGCTTTTACGAGCGATGTGGTCACACCGCTTTTCATGCCAAAGCAACTGGTCGCCTTGAGCTTGGCGAGCACTTTGGCTTGATCAGCGGGAGGGAGCGTCTTCAACTCGACCGGTTTGCCGTCCTTGACCGTTCCGATGTCAGCCAGAATCAGTACAGCCGACTGGATCGGGTCCATGTTGACAGCCACCGGCTTATAGCCCGAGGCAAGACCGACCACGGGGTTGCCATAGACCCAGCATGGTGGAGCCGGCTTCTTGACGGCTGTCAAAACATCCTGCGTCTCCCGGATGTTGAGCACCGGCGTGACCGACAGCCCCGTGGGACGGATAAAGTCAACGAGTTCTTTCAGGGCACTTTCGGTTTGCGAGGCTCCCTCGCCCCGGATCACTTGCGGATTAAGGTAAAGCCCGCCTTCGCACGACTGCGCTTGGGCGGTCACACCGCAGGAAAACAGAACTGCCAGGAACAATGCGTTTTTCATGGTTTTTACCTTTCAAAGCATGTGTGAGGTTCCAGTCACGCACCTCGACGCGGAGCATCAGCTAGCCCGCTGAAATTCATGTTACGGCGTTGTCACACTTTCCTCCTAGGGACATACGCTATCTAGGCGCGCCATACAGCGCCGAAGCGGCTCCGGAGAAACCCTAGAGCGGCTCGAAAATCCCGCAAACTTGACCCCTGTCAAGAGTTTTTGGCCCACTTGGTAAGACCATACGTCTGCAATATGCTCGGCTAGGGAATCAGTAAAGAAATTCCAGCCAACAACAGAGTTACCCAATACAGGAGACAACGTGATGAAAACCAGATTTGCGAGCATCAAGAATAAAGTGGCTGCAGCAGGGACATGCGCCATCGCAGCAGCGGCGCTGACGGCTTTCCCGGCCCACGCGGCCTGGGAGCCCACCAAGCCGGTGGAGTTCGTGGTACCAGCAGGTACCGGTGGCGGGGCCGATCAGATGGCTCGCCTGATGCAAGGTATCGTCATCAAGCACAAGCTGATGAAAGAGCCGCTGATCGTCGTCAACAAGTCCGGCGGCGCGGGCGCCGAGGGTTTCCTCGAGGTGAAAGGGGCCACGGGCAATCCGCACAAGATCATCATCACGCTGTCCAACCTCTTCACCACGCCACTGGCAACCGGTGTTCCCTTCAACTGGCGCGACATGACCCCCGTGTCCATGATGGCGCTGGACCAGTTCGTTCTTTGGGTGAATGCGGAAAACCCCGCCAAGACCGCCAAGGACTACCTGGCAGCTGTGAAAACCGCAGGCCCCAGCAAAATCAAGATGGGCGGCACCGGCTCCAAGCAGGAAGACCAGATTATCACCGTCGGCATTGAGCAGGCCACCGGCACCAAATTCATCTATGTCCCCTTCAAGGGCGGTGGTGAAGTCGCTGTGCAGCTCGTCGGAAAACACGTTGACTCTTCCGTCAACAATCCGATCGAGGCAGTTGCCCAGTGGCGCGCCAACCAGCTCCGGGCCCTCTGCGTCTTCGATGACAAACGGATGACTTACAAGACCAAGGTCACCGATACCCAGTCGTGGGCCGATATCCCGACTTGCAAGGAAGCCGGTGTGCCCACCGACTACACCATGCTGCGCGGCATTTTCATGGCGCCCGGTGTGTCCAAAGACCAGCTCGAGTTCTACGTCACGCTGCTCAAGAAGATTCGCGACACGCCTGAGTGGAAAGACTACATGGAAAAAGGCGCGTTCAACCAGACCTCCATGTCCGGCGACGAGTTCGGCAAATGGCTGGGCAGCGCTGAACAGCGCCATCGCGAGCTGATGAAGGAAGCCGGCTTCATCGCGAAGTAACGATCAAGAAAGCCCCGTTCGCCGGGTTTTCCCCTGCGGGCTGGCCACGCGCCAGCCCCACAATCAATCAAGTTCGCCCTGGTGCAGGGCACTCAATCCAACGGAGTTGCTCATGGAGCCAAACCAAGAATCCGGCGCGGAAGTCCGCTCGGGCGTCGCGACCTATGTCGTTGAAGCAATCGTCGCCACCTGTATCGTCATCCTGGGCGCCATAGTCATCCAGGGCAGCTGGGCCCTCGGGTCCGGCTGGACCAGCGACGGCCCCGGCTCAGGCTACTTCCCGTTTTATATCGGCATCATCCTGTGCATTTCAGGCGCCGGCACCCTTTATCAAACCCTGTTCGGCAAGGAAAAAAATACCGAAGTATTCGTCGACGGCGAACAGCTCAAACGCGTTTTATCGGTCCTGATTCCTGCCATCGTTTACGTGGGGGCGGTCCAGTTTTTAGGCCTCTACGTTGCATCGGCCGTTTACATCGCACTGTTCATGATCATCCTGGGAAAATTTTCCCCGATCAAAAGCGTGATCACAGCCTTCCTTGTGAACGCACTTTTCTTCTTCATGTTCGAGGTCTGGTTCAAGGTTCCCTTGTTCAAGGGCCAGTTCGAGCCGCTGAGCTTCCTCGGCTACTGAGCCCCCTCTACCCACAACGAGCCCACTGAACTTTTACCGGATATCGAAATGGAAGAACTTAACTCGCTTTTTCACGGATTCAGCGTCATCCTGACGCCGATGAACATCGTCCTGATGTTCGTGGGCATCATTCTGGGTGTGCTGATCGGCGTGCTGCCCGGCCTGGGCGGCGCCAACGGTGTGGCTATCTTGCTGCCACTGACTTTCACGATGTCGCCCACTTCGGCCATCATCATGCTGTCCTGCATCTATTGGGGTGCGCTTTTTGGCGGTGCGATCACCTCCATTTTGTTCAATATTCCGGGAGAGCCCTGGTCGGTGGCCACCACCTTTGACGGCTACCCGATGGCCCAGCAAGGCAAAGCCGGCGCCGCGCTGACGGCTGCGTTCACCTCCTCTTTTATCGGCGCTTTCGTTGCCGTGGTGATGATCACCTTCCTGGCGCCACTCGTCGCCAAGTTCGCGCTCAAGTTCGGCCCTCCCGAGTTTTTCGCGGTCTACCTGCTGACTTTCTGCAGCTTTGTGGGCATGGGAAAAGGGTCTCCGTTCAAGATCCTCGCGTCCATGACGATCGGCTTTGCGCTGGCGTCTGTTGGGATGGACACCGTGACCGGCCAGTTGCGCCTGACCTTCGGCATCCCGGACCTTATGCGCGGTTTCGATTTCCTGATCGCGGTGATCGGTCTGTTCGGTATCGGCGAAATCCTGCTGTCCATGGAAGAAGGCCTGGCTTTCTCTGGCAAGAGCGCCAAGATCGACCCCAAGGTCGTACTGGAAACATGGAAGAAGTTGCCGAAATACTGGATGACGTCCCTTCGCAGCTCGCTGATCGGCATCTGGATGGGCATCACCCCTGGCGGCGCCACACCTGCCTCGTTCATGAGTTACGGCCTTGCCAAGAAGATGTCAAAGAACGGCTCGAAATTCGGCACCGGCGAAATCGAAGGCGTGATTGCGCCCGAAACCGCAGCGCATGCCGCCGGCACCAGCGCCCTGCTCCCCATGCTGGCACTGGGCATTCCAGGCTCACCCACCGCAGCCGTGCTGCTCGGCGGCCTGCTGATCTGGGGCCTGCAGCCCGGACCGCTGCTGTTTGTTGAACAGAAGGACTTCGTCTGGGGGCTGATCGCCAGCATGTACCTGGGTAACCTGGTGGGCCTGATCGTTGTGCTGACCACCGTCCCGTTGTTCGCATCCATCCTGCGCATTCCGTTCTCCATCATTGCCCCTGTGATTGTGGTGATCTGCGCGATTGGCGCCTACACCGTGCACAACGCCATGCTGGATATCTGGTTCATGATGCTGTTCGGTGTCATCGGCTATCTCTTCAAGAAGCTCGACTATCCGCTGGCGCCGCTGGTTCTGGCACTGGTTCTCGGAGACAAGGCTGAGGATTCATTCCGCCAGGCCATGCTTGTGTCGCAAGGTGAAATGTCCATCATGTGGTCTAACCCACTGGTCGGCGGCATCACCACGCTGGCCCTGGTGTTGCTGTTCTGGCCATTGATTTCTCGCGTCATGGCAAAGATTCGCCCACCCAAGAAGAGCGAATTCGCGGCAGAACAGCCGGTGGACTGACCTCCTGCGAAAAGCCACAAAAAAGCCGGGTACATCACCCGGCTTTTTTATTTCCGCTTCGCTGAACCTGTCAGATCTTGCCGCGTTGTTTAAGCCGGCTAAGGGTTTCTGCTGAGAGATTCAGGTAAGACGCCAGTTCCTTCTTCGGAATGCGGTCAAACAGCTCCGGATGTTTGCGCTGAAAGCGCTTGACGCGCCCCGGTGCATCCAGCAAATGCAGCGTGATGGTATGGGCCATGATTTCACTCATCAGGCGCATCACGTAATACTCGAACGACTGCTTGATTTCATGATGCCGCTCCAGGAAAGCCACCCATTCGGGCAAGGGCAGCTTTGCCACCCGAACCTTGGTAACGCAGACCGTGCTGTATGGCGTGGGGGTGCCCAGGCGCCAGGCCGCGTAGCTGGTTTCCATGTCCCGCTCGTCGGCAAAGCGAAGAATCATCTCCTTGGCCTGCTCGTTGGTCACCACCCGCTTGAGGATGCCCTCAAGAATGAAATATTGCTCCATTTCGTGCACGCCCTGCTCCAGCAGGGAATCACCTTTCTGGCCGTCAACAATGACCAGGTGCGACTCCAATTCTGCACTCTGTTCCGCCGTCATCCCCTTCAAAACAATGTTCTGCGCCAATTGCACGCGAATGACGTTTCTCTCGGGATGATTTGGTATGGACGACATGGAGGCAATAAGGATTGAGCGAGACGCAGATTGGCGGGTTTTTCGGGGTGGGGAATCCACCGAAAATTGACCGTGGTCAATGGCCAAATCTGAATCGATTCCTATGATACCTCGACGGTGCAAATGACCCGCCTGAGTGCAAAAAGTGAAGCAACGTGACCCACCGCGGAAGACCCTGATTCAGGTCAATACGTTTTCCAGGGCGGGACACACAGCCAACTGCTTTGCTCAACCTTTATCGAAGTCACACGAAGAGACATTCATTATGACCAACGCGACCTCCACGACAGAGCAGATCGACGGTTTTCACCTCGTCATCGATGCCCTCAAGCTCAACGGCATTGACACGATCTTCGCCCTGCCCGGCATTCCCATTACCGACCTGACCCGCAAGGCGCAGGCCGAAGGAATCCGCATGATTTCTTTCCGCCACGAGCAGCACGCCGGCAACGCCGCTGCGGCTGCGGGCTTCCTGACGCAAAAACCAGGGATTTGCCTGACGGTATCCGCGCCAGGCTTCCTCAACGGACTCACCGCCCTGGCCAATGCAACGACCAATTGCTTCCCGATGATCCTCATCAGCGGCTCCAGCGAGCGCGAGATTGTCGATCTTCAGCAAGGCGACTACGAGGAAATGGACCAGCTGGCAATTGCCAAGCCATTGTGCAAAGCAGCATTTCGCGTCCTCCATGCCGAAGACATCGGTGTCGGCATCGCTCGCGCCATCCGTTCGGCGCTGTCTGGCCGTCCCGGCGGCGTTTACCTCGACCTGCCGGCCAAACTGTTCAGCCAGTCGATGGACGCCGCAGCCGGCAAGAAATCGCTCATCAAGGTGGTCGATCCCGCACCGCGCCAGATTCCCGCCCCCGATGCGGTCAAACGCGCACTGGACCTGCTCAAGGGCGCCAAACGCCCGCTGATCGTGCTTGGCAAAGGCGCTGCCTATGCGCAGTGCGACGCCGATATCCGCACCCTGATCGAGAAAACCGGCATCCCTTATTTGCCGATGTCCATGGCCAAAGGCCTGCTGCCGGATACGCATCCACAGTCGGCTTCGGCCACCCGCTCTCACGTGCTGGCAGAAGCCGATGTGGTGATGCTGGTCGGTGCGCGCTTGAACTGGTTGCTCTCGCACGGTAAAGGCAAGACCTGGGGCGGCCAGAATGCCGACACCCGCCAGTTCATCCAGATCGACATCTCGCCGACCGAAATGGACAGCAACGTACCGATCGCCGCACCCCTGGTCGGCGACATCGGTTCGTGCGTCTCCGCGCTGCTGGCAGGCCTGGGCTCAAGCTGGGCCAAACCGCCGGCCGAATGGACTCAAGGGATCAACGAACGCAAGGACAAGAACCTGTCCAAAATGGCGGCGACGCTGGCGCTCAATCCGCCCACGATGAACTTCCACAGCGCACTGAACGTCATCCGCAATGCGGTCAAGGCGCGTCCCGACGCCATCGTGGTGAACGAAGGCGCGAACACCCTGGATTTCGCGCGCAGCATTGTCGACATGTATGAGCCCCGCAAGCGTCTGGACGTCGGCACCTGGGGCATCATGGGCATCGGCATGGGCTTTGCCGTCGCGGCCGCGGTGGTTACGGGTAAACCCGTAATTGCCATCGAAGGCGACAGCGCTTTCGGCTTTAGCGGCATGGAGGTAGAAACCATCTGCCGCTATAACCTTCCAATTTGTGTCATCGTCTTCAACAACAACGGCATTTACAAGGGCACTGACGTCAATCCGCTAGGCGGCGATGTGGCACCCACCGTTTTCGTCAAGAATGCACGCTACGAAATGATGATGCAGGCTTTCGGCGGCGTGGGCGTTCTAGCCAACACACCGGCAGAGCTGGCCAAGGCGCTGGACGAAGCCGTCAAGTCCGGCAAGCCGACCCTGATCAACGCGATCATTGACGAAACTGCAGGCACCGAGAGCGGCCGGATCACAAGTCTGAATCCGCAAAGCGCTGCAGCAAAGAAGTAATCCAAAGCATCCTAAGGAGAAATCAAAATGAGCAACAAACCACTCGCCGGCATCAAGATCATCGACTTCACCCACGTTCAGGCAGGACCCGCCTGTACCCAGATGCTGGCCTGGTTCGGCGCTGACGTGATCAAGGTCGAGCGTCCTGGCTCTGGCGACGTTACCCGAAGCCAGTTGCGTGACATCGAAGGCGCTGACGCGCTGTATTTCACCATGCTCAACAGCAACAAGCGCGGCCTGACGCTGGACACCAAAAAGCCCGAAGGCAAGGAAGTGTTGGAGAGGCTCATCAAGGAATCCGACGTGATGGTCGAGAACTTTGGTCCCGGTGCGCTGGACCGTATGGGATTCACCTGGGAACACATCCAGTCACTCAACCCAAAAATGATTCTGGCATCCGTCAAGGGTTTCTCTGACGGCCACCACTACGAAGACTTGAAGGTTTACGAAAACGTGGCCCAGTGCGCAGGCGGTGCAGCGTCCACCACCGGCTACTGGAAGGGCGAGAACTCAGGCCCCACCATTTCGTCTGCCGCCTTGGGCGACAGCAATACCGGCATGCACCTGGCCATCGGTATTTTGACGGCCTATATCGGCCGGCAGAAGACTGGCAAGGGCCAAAAAGTCGCCGTGTCCATGCAGGACAGTGTGCTCAACCTGTGCCGCGTCAAAATGCGCGACCAGTTGCGTCTGGACAACCTTGGCTACCTGGAAGAGTACCCGCAATACCCGCATGAAATGGAAGCTTTCAAAGACGGCGTGGTACCGCGCGGCGCCAATGCCGGCGGTGGCGGACAACCCGGCTGGATTTTGAAATGCAAGGGCTGGGAGACCGACCCCAACGCCTATATCTATTTCACGGTCCAGGGGCACGCCTGGGAGCCGATCTGCGACGCACTGGGCAAACCAGAGTGGAAAACCGACCCGGCCTACACCACGGCCAAGGCACGCCAGCCGCACATCATGGATATCTTCGCCACGATTGAAGCATTCATCGCCGACAAGACCAAGTTCGAAGCCGTGGACGTCTTCCGAAAATTTGATATTCCTTGCGCGCCCGTGTTGTCGATGAAGGAGTTGTTGCATGACAAATCCTTGCGTGCCAGTGGCTCCATCGTTGAAGTCCCGCATAAAGTGCGCGGTAGCTACTTCACCGTGGGCAGTCCGATCAAGTTCTCTGACACCAAGCCCGAAGTAACGGCATCGCCCCTGCTGGGCGAGCACACCGATGAGGTTCTGGCCGAACTCGGTTACAGCAAAGACCAAATCGCGGCCATGCACACTGCAAAAGCGGTGTGAGCGCAATCTTGAAGTAGCGGTCTTGATGGCCCAGAAAGACGGCGTTCAGATTGAGCGCCGTTTTTTTTAAGGCCTCAGTCAGCTTATTTTTCGGTAACAGGAGTGGACATATGCAAACAACAACCGACCTGAAACAGCTTGTGGAGGCTGTTGGCGATGCCATTGTGGCTTCCGATGCCGGTGGTGCAATTGTCTTGTGGAACCCTGCGGCCCAGCGGATGTTTGGCTTCACAGAAGAAGAAGCCCTGGGTAAATCGCTGGACATCATCATCCCGCAGCGCCAGCAGCAGCGCCACTGGGACGGCTACCACAAGACAATGGCGACCGGACAAACGCGGTATGGCAACGACGTCCTTCGTGTGCCCGCAGTGCACAAGGACGGGCACGGGTTGTCTATTGCCTTTACCGTCGCGCTGTTACATACCCCGGACAACAAGGTGTCGGCGATCGTCGCGGTGATCCGCGATGAAACCGCCCGCTTTGCCGAAGAACGCAATCTGAAAAAACGCCTGACGGAACTGGAGATGCAGCTTGTCCCTCAAGGCAAAACACCGTAACCCAAAAGACAAAGGCACATCACCGGTGCAGTGATTAACATAGGGGTTGAACCGGGCACCCAGGTGTCCTGCAGCATGGCGCAAGCCACACGAGCATCCATTTCAACCTCCAGCAGGAACTTTCATGAGCAAAGCGTTAGACGGCGTTCGCATCCTTGACTTCACCCACGTCCAGTCCGGGCCTACGTGCACCCAGTTGCTGGCATGGTTCGGCGCAGACGTCATCAAGGTCGAGCGCGCCGGCGAAGGCGACGCGACTCGCGGACAGTTGCGCGATATTCCCGGCGTGGACAGCCTGTACTTCACCATGCTGAACCACAACAAGCGTTCAATCACGCTGGACACCAAGAAGCCGAAGGGCAAGGAGGTCCTGGACACCCTGATCAAGGAATGCGATGTGCTGGTCGAAAATTTCGCGCCAGGCGCGCTGGACCGCATGGGTATCACCTGGGAACACATCCAGAAGCTCAATCCCCGGATGATCGTCGCATCGGTCAAGGGTTTTGGCCCCGGCCCCTACGAAGACTGCAAGGTTTACGAGAACGTCGCCCAGTGTGCCGGCGGCTCGGCCTCCACTTCCGGCTTTGACGACGGCCCGCCCATGGTCACGGGCGCACAAATTGGTGACAGCGGAACCGGCCTGCACCTCGCGCTCGGCATCGTCGCAGCCCTCTATCAGCGCAACACCACGGGGCGCGGCCAGAAAGTACTGGCGCCCATGCAGGATGCCGTGCTGAACCTGTGCCGGGTCAAACTGCGCGACCAGCAGCGCCTGGAGCGCACCGGCACCATGCACGAGTATCCGCAGTACCCCGACGGCAAGTTCGGCGAAGCGGTCCCCCGCGCCGGCAATGCTTCTGGCGGTGGCCAGCCCGGCTCCATCCTGAAATGCAAGGGCTGGGAAACCGACCCCAATGCCTACATCTACTTCATCACCCAGGGCGCCGTATGGCCAGCCGTGTGCAAGGTGATCGGCGAAGAGAGCTGGATCGACGACGAAGCCTTCGCGACGCCGGCCGCCCGCTTGCTGCACTTGAAGCCGATCTTTGCGCGCATCGAAAAATGGACCATGACCAAGACCAAATTCGAGGCCATGGAAATCCTCAACAAATACGACATCCCCTGCGGCCCCATTCTGTCGATGAAGGAAATTGCGGAAGAGCCCGCGCTTCGCGAAACCGGAACGATTGTTGAAGTCGACCACCCCACCCGCGGCAAATACCTGACCGTGGGCAACCCGATCAAGATGTCCGACAGCGCCACCGAGGTCACCCGCTCACCCCTGCTGGGTGAGCACACCGACGAAGTATTGACGCAATTGGGCTACGGCGCCGATTACATCGCCGAATTACGCGCCGAACGCGTCATCTAGGTCGGGCAACTCTCACGCCACCAACGCCAGCCACACAGCGAGCCCACACGCTTCATGAACCACCCCATCATTCCCATCGCCGTCATCGACGCCTCCAAGCAGCGAAAGCGTCAAGCACCCAAGGGGCGCCGCGTCGACCCGCAGTCGTTGGCCGAAGTGCAGAGCCTGTTGGGCACCGAGTCGCGTCAGCCGGACCTGCTGATCGAACACCTGCACAAGATTCAGGATAAGTTCGGTCATCTGTCGGCCGCCCATCTGGCCGCACTGGCTCAGGAGATGAGGCTGGCGCAGACCGAGGTCTATGAGGTGGCAACCTTCTATCACCACTTCGACGTGGTTAAGGAGGGCGAAGCCGCTCCAGCCGCACTCACGGTGCGGGTCTGCGATGGCTTGGCCTGCGAAATGGCAGGCGCCAAAGACCTTTTGGACAGGCTGCCCGCCCTGCTCGGCCGGGACATCCGCGTCATCGCAGCGCCTTGCATTGGTCGATGCGAGCAGGCCCCTGCGGCCGTGGTGGGACAAAACCCGGTGCCGAACGCCAGCTGCGAAACCATCGCCGCAACCGTGGCGGCAAGGGCCACCCAGCATGTTCCCGAAGGTTTTACCGACCTGCCCGCCTACCAGGCGAAAGGCGGCTACAGCCTGCTCAAGCAGTGCATTTCGGGCGAGCGGGATATCGAGACTGTTCTCAAGACCATGGAAGACTCCGGCCTGCGCGGTCTGGGCGGCGCCGGCTTTCCTTCCGGCCGAAAGTGGCGCATCGTACGTGCCGAAAAAGGCCCGCGCCTGATGGCGGTCAACATCGACGAAGGCGAACCCGGCACCTTCAAGGACCGCGTTTACCTGGAGCGTGACCCGCACCGCTTCCTCGAAGGCATGCTGATCGCTGCCTGGGCTGTCGGCATCGAAAAAATCTACGTTTACCTGCGCGACGAATACCACGGTTGCCGCAACATGCTGGAGGCCGAAGTGGCCAGGCTGAGGCTGGACCCCCTGATGACCGGCATGCCCGAAATCGAACTGCGCCGCGGCGCGGGCGCCTACATCTGCGGCGAAGAGTCGGCCATGATCGAATCCATCGAAGGCAAACGCGGCATGCCCCGCCTGCGCCCCCCCTACGTCGCACAAGTGGGCTTGTTCGGCCGGCCGACGCTCGAGCACAACTTCGAGACTCTGTATTGGGTGCGCGACATCCTGGAAAAAGGCGGTGAGTGGTTCGCTTCGCACGGCCGCAATGGCCGCAAAGGCTTGCGCTCGTTCTCCGTGTCCGGGCGGGTCAAGGAGCCTGGCGTCAAGCTGGCACCGGCCGGCATCACCATCCAGGAGCTGATCGACGAATACTGCGGCGGCATGCTGGACGGCCAGAAGTTTTATGCTTACCTGCCCGGCGGTGCTTCAGGCGGCATCCTGCCCGCCACGATGAACACCATCCCGCTGGACTTCGACACGCTGCAGCCTTACGGCTGTTTCATCGGCTCGGCCGCCGTGATGATCCTGTCCGACAAGGACACAGCCACCGATGCGGCACGCAACATGATGCGATTCTTCCACCACGAGTCCTGCGGCCAGTGCACGCCCTGCCGTGTCGGCACGGCAAAGGCGGCGCATCTCATGGAGCAACCCAAGTGGGATCTCGCTCTGCTGGCAGACCTGTCTCTGGTCATGCGCGACGCATCGATCTGCGGCCTCGGTCAGGCAGCGCCCAATCCCATGGACTGCGTCGTCAAGTACTTCTCCCATGAACTATGAGCCCCCACGCTTGTCGCTTTGCGTACTACGCTGCCCCCCGAGGGGGCTGGCCTTGCTTGGGGCGGCCCGGCGCTGCGGCCGGCCTAGCTGTGCACTTTAAGGATCTCCCATGAATGCAATTACCCGCCAGGAACTCGCCGAACTCGACTCGCCGCTCGTAAGCTTCAGCCTCAACGGCCGCGAAGTCCAGGGCCGCGCCACTGAATCCTTGCTCCAGGTCGCCAAGCGCGAAGGCGTGGAGATCCCCCACCTGTGCTTCAAGGAGGGCCTGGAAGCCGTCGGCAACTGCCGCTCCTGCATGGTCGAGATCAACGGTGAGCGCGTACTCGCTCCCTCATGCTGCCGGGCACCGGCCGCCGGCATGAAGGTCGTCACCGATAGCGAGCGCGCCGTGGCATCGCAAAAGATGGTGCTGGAACTGTTGCTGTCGGATATGCCCGAGAAGGAATACACCCGCAACAACGAGGTGGACCAGTGGGCGGCCAAAATCGGGGTCGGCAAGCCTCGCTTCGAGGCGCGCCCGCAGGTGCGTCAGGATGTGTCCCACCCGGCCATCGCCGTGAACCTTGACGCCTGCATCCAGTGCACGCGCTGCCTGCGCGCCTGCCGTGACGAACAGGTCAATGACGTGATCGGGCTGGCCTTCCGCGGCGACCAGGCCAAGATTGTTTTCGACATGGACGACCCCATGGGCGTGTCCACCTGCGTGGCCTGCGGCGAATGTGTCCAGGCCTGCCCGACAGGTGCGTTGATGCCGGCCCGTGAAGCTGCACTCACCGTGCCGGACAAGCAGGTCGAGTCGGTCTGCCCGTATTGCGGTGTCGGCTGCCAGCTGACCTACAACGTCAAGGACGACAAGATCCTGTTTGTTGAAGGGCGCGACGGCCCCGCCAACCATGAGCGCCTGTGCGTCAAGGGCCGCTACGGCTTTGACTATGCACACCACCCCCATCGCCTGACCAAACCCTTGATCCGCCGCGAAGGCATGCCCAAAACCGGCGACTTCACGATGGATCCGGACCGCGTGATGGACGTGTTCCGCGAAGCCAGCTGGGAAGAAGCGCTGGAATTCGCCGGCGGCAAGCTGGCCGCCATCCGCGACCAGCATGGCAAGAAATCGCTGGCCGGCTTTGGCTCTGCCAAGGGCAGCAACGAAGAAGCCTACCTGTTCCAGAAGCTGGTGCGCACCGGCTTTGGCAGCAACAATGTGGACCACTGCACGCGCCTGTGCCATGCATCGTCGGTCGTCGCCTTGCTGGAAGGCATTGGTTCTGGCGCCGTCTCTAACCCCGTCATGGATGTCACCAAGGCCGATGTGGTCGTGATCATCGGCGCCAACCCGACGGTGAACCACCCGGTGGCCGCCACCTGGATCAAGAACGCCGTGAAAAACGGCACCAAGCTGATCGTGATGGATCCGCGTCGCTCCGACCTCACGCGCGTGGCGCACCGTCACCTGCAGTTCAAGCCCGATACTGACGTGCCCATGCTCAACGCGATGATGAACGTCATCGTGACCGAGGGCCTGGTGGACCAGGCCTTTATCGACAGCCGCACCATCGGCTACGAAGAATTGCGCAAGAACGTCGAAGGCTACACGCCCGAATTGATGGCGCCTATCTGCGGCATCGATGCCGACACGCTGCGTTATGTGGCCCGGCTGTTCGCCACTTCCAAAGGCTCGATGATCCTGTGGGGCATGGGTGTGTCGCAGCACGTGCACGGCACCGACAACGCGCGTTGCCTGATCGCCCTTTCGCTGATGACCGGCCAGATCGGCCGTCCCGGTACCGGCCTGCATCCTCTGCGCGGCCAGAACAACGTGCAGGGCGCGTCCGACGCGGGCCTGATCCCCATGATGCTGCCAGACTACCAGCATGTGTCCAAGCCCGAGGTCCGCGCCAGTTTCGAGAAGGCCTGGAAGCTGGCCCCCGGCACCCTGGACGACCAGGTCGGCCTGACGGTGGTCGAAGTGATGCACGCCATCAAAAAGGGCGGCATCAAGGGGATGTACGTGCAGGGCGAGAACCCGGCCATGTCCGATCCCGACGCCAACCACGCGCGTGAAGCCCTGGCGGCGCTGGAGCACCTCGTGGTGCAGGACATCTTCCTGACCGAAACGGCCTACCTGGCGGACGTGATCCTGCCGGCCAGCGC
Source organism: Polaromonas sp. P1_F6 (assembly GCF_056405695.1). Taxonomy (NCBI): domain Bacteria; kingdom Pseudomonadati; phylum Pseudomonadota; class Betaproteobacteria; order Burkholderiales; family Comamonadaceae; genus Polaromonas; species Polaromonas sp. P1_F6. The sequence goes on along the minus strand of NZ_JBFUBQ010000001.1, from coordinate 760,040 downwards.
CTTTCCTGAAAAGGACGGCAGCTTTACCAACACCGACCGCCTGGTGCAGATGGGCCGCAAGGCGATCAACCCGCCCGGCGATGCGCGCCAGGACCTCTGGATCATTACGCAGATCGCCAACCGGATGGGCTGCGGCTGGCATTACAACCATGTCAGCGAAGTCTTCGACGAGATGCGCCACACCATGCCGAGCATTGGCGGCATCACCTGGGACCGGCTTGACCGCGAGCATTCGGTCACCTACCCCTGCATGAAGGAAGGCGATCCCGGCCAATCGGTGGTATTCGTGGACGACTTCCCCCGCGAAGGCGGCCGCGCGAAGTTCGTGCCGGCCGACATCATCCCGGCCAATGAGCGCCCGGACACCGAATACCCGATGGTGCTGATCACCGGGCGCCAGCTGGAGCATTGGCACACCGGCAGCATGACCCGGCGCGCCACGGTGCTGGACGCGATCGAGCCCGATCCTGTCGCCCTGGTACACCCGCTCGACCTTGCCGCCATGGGTGGCAAGCCCGGCGACGTGGTGACCATTGAGTCACGCCGCGGCAAGGTGGAGCTGTATGCCCGCGCCGACGAAAGCTCGCCACGCGGCGCGGTTTTTGTACCTTTCTGTTACTACGAGGCAGCCATCAACAAGCTGACCAACGCCGCGCTGGACCCGTTTGCGAAGATCCCGGAGTTCAAATACTGCGCGATCCGCGTGTCGCTGGGCGGCGTGCCACCCGAGCAGGATAGCTACGGCGGTGGGCAAGCGCTGAAGAACTCGATCGCTCTTGCGGGGTTCTGAGTATTTTTTGGCAGCAATGAGAAGCAGGGCATGAGCGGCACGCCTCTGCTGCGTAAAGACAGCGCGTGAGTGCTATCAAATTTATAGCCGCTTACGCCCTTGTTTATTGGGTTTCAGGCCGATTTTGCCAATAATCCATCCAGCGCCCCCGCTGCAAACTTCTGCGCCCGGCGGCAGAGCGCCTGGATTGCAAGCGCCCTGCGTCTACGCTTGCGCAGGCGCCGGCATCACCACCACCCCGTCCTCGTCGGAGTAGAGCCAGTCGCCCGGCCGCACCCAGACGCCCTGTATCTGCACAGCGATGTCACGCAGGCCCGCCTGGCGCCTTTCCGTGGGCAGCGGCATGCTTGCCAGGGCGCGGATGCCGGTCTGGCATTGCGCCAGCTCCGCCACGTCGCGCACGCAACCGTCAATCAGCACCCCTGCCCAGCCGTTTTTGGCGGCGGCGGCGCCCAGATTGCCGCCCAGCAGCGCGCGGCGCAGCGAGGCGCCCCCGTCCACCACCAGCACGCGCGCCTCGCCGGGCGACTCCACCGCCGCCTTGACTGGCGAGTTGTCTTCAAAGCACTGAACGGTGACCACAGGCCCGCTGAACTTCTGATGCCCGCCATAGCTCCTGAAAACCGGCGGAAGCACCCTGAAGCGGCCCGAGGTGTCGCCTTTGTGGAGGTCGCAGAGATCGCAGGTGGCGAAGGAGGCGAGATTGTCTTGGCTCATTTTCCGGTGACTTTCTTGATGACGGGTTTGATGTCTTCGCGCCGGGCGGGCAAGACCACCGCATTCTCGCGGGGGGCGTTCAGCACGATGGAGGTCGAGGTCTCGGTGAGGATGCAGAACTTGGTCACCACCGCGTCCAGGTGCGCCACGTCGATCACCGCGATTTCCAGCACCCAGCTGTCCTCGCCGGTGACGTTGTAGGCATTGATCACTTCGGGCGTCTGCTCGATCAGCTTGACCACCCGGGCGTACTCGACCCGCCCTACCCGCGCGATAGCGCGTATGCCGTAACCCAGCCGCGCCAGGTCAACCTCGGCCCGGTAACCTTTGATCACGCCGCCCAGTTCGAGCTTGCGCACACGCTCCGTGACTGCCGGCTGGCTCAGGTGAACACGGCGGCCCAGCTCGGCCATGGTGATCCGCGCATCGCGCTGCAGTTCGCCGAGGATGCGGCTGTCGTAATGGTCCCATTCGGTGGTTTCGGTCATATCGCTTTTTAAGCTTTAAATTTAAAGGCCAGCTGCAGTTTTGCCGTTAGTTTTGCATAGTCTGAGGGCGTTTGGCAACCTACCATGCGGGCATGACCTCCGCACTCATTTCATCCTCCGCCACCGGCAAAGCGCCGGCGCTTTTGATCCCTGCCCTGCTCGCCTGTTACCTGGTGTGGGGCTCCACTTACCTGGCAATCCGCTTTGCCCTGATCAGCTTTCCGCCTTTCTTCCAGATGGGCACGCGTTTCCTGGCGGCCGGCCTTCTGATGATGGCTTGGGTGCTGATACGCGGGCACAAGCTGCCCAGCAGGCGCGAGTGGGCCAACGCCGCCGTCATCGGCACCCTGATGCTGGGCGGCGGGATGGGGCTGACAGCATCGGCTGAAGTTCACATCGGCTCCGGACTGATCGCCACCTTCATCGCGGTGGTTCCCATGATGGTGTCGGCCTGGGGCCTCCTGCTGGGCCAGCGGCCCAGCAGGCTGGAGTTCCTGGGCATGGTGGTGGGGCTGGCAGGTGTGCTGATGCTGGTGCAAGGCTCCAGCTTTAGCGCTGCTCCCGTCGGCATGGCGTGCATTGCGGGGGCGACCTTGCTGTGGTCACTTGGCTCGGTGCTGTCCACCACCCGGCTGCCGCTGGCGAACGGCCCCGCGGGTTTTGCCAGCGAAATGTTGTGTGGCGGCGCGGTGTTGATGGCGATTTCTCTTGCATTGGGTGAGCACCGCGAAGCCGCTGCCAACTGGCCCGCGCAGCCTGAAGCYGTGCTCGCGTGGCTCTATCTCGTGGTGTTTGGCTCGCTCATCGCCTTCAGCGCCTACCTCTATTTGCTGGCCAATGCCCCACCTGCAGTAGCCACGAGCTATGCTTTTGTGAACCCCTTGATCGCGATTTTTCTGGGTGCATTCTTCGCCGGAGAGCACGTCACTGGGGGCGAATGGGCCGCTTGCGGCGTGATTCTCATGGGCGTTTTCCTGATTTTCAGAGGTAAATCTGCAACATCCAGGCGCAAATAAAGTGCGTTTCCACTAGGAAACTGCGTTTTTCTCCAGTAGCATCCGCATTGCCACAAGGAAGAGTAGTTATCCGTGTGGTGATTTATCAACTTCTAGAAGGAAAATCAATCATGGCAACTGCAAAAAAAGCACCGGCTAAAAAAGCGCCTGCAAAAAAGGCTGCTCCGGCAAAGAAAGTAGCTGCGAAGAAAGCAGCTCCTGCGAAGAAGGCTCCTGCGAAAAAGGCAGCGCCTGCAAAGAAGGTAGCCGCGAAGAAAGCAGCTCCCGCCAAGAAAGTTGCGGCCAAAAAGCCAGCAGCGAAAAAAGCGCCTGCCAAAAAGCGCACTCCCAATGCAGCGTTCATGAAGGCACTGACCTTGAGCCCCGCACTGGCAGCCGTGGTGGGCGACAAGCCTCTGCCACGTACCGAGATCGTCAGCAAGCTGTGGGTTTACATCAAATCCAAGGGCCTGCAGGACAAGGTCAACAAGCGCATGATCAACGCCGACGAAAAACTGCGTGCCGTCTTCGGCAAGGCGCAGGTGTCGATGTTCGAGATGGCTGGCCTGATCGGCAAGCACGTCAAGTAATCGGCTCTTGCCGATATCAAAAGGCCGGTATCTACCGGCCTTTTTTTATGCGCGCGTGCAGCGGGGCCTATGCCAAAGCGCCCAGCCGCTGGCACGCTTCCTGCGTTACTCCGGCGCTCTTCCGCCCGCTTCCATTAACGCCCAAAACTACCTGAAACGTCTGCTAATGCCATAGGGTTACTCGGTAGCCTGCCACCAGCGGCACAGTCGAAAACAGACGCTATTGTTGCTAAGATAAAAAATTCCCCGCGGCACCGCCCGCACCAGACTTAACAAAACAAGACTCCATGTCGATGCCACTGCAGCTACTGCATTCAAAAACCGAGGCGGCGGAAAATTTCGCGCGCCCTGCCTGTCACCAGCGCGACGGTTTTCCCACACCCTGCGCCAAGTCCTGCCTTAGCATCCCGCGATAATGCTGCGCTTTATTTTTACCCGACTGAGCCTGATCATTCCCACCTTTTTGGGGATGACTCTGCTGGCCTTCTTCCTGATCCGCATGGTGCCCGGCGACCCGATCGAAACCATGGCGGGCGAGCGCGGCATCGATCCGGTGCGCCACGCGCAATTGCTCAAGGAATATGGCCTGGACCGACCCGTAATGGTGCAGTACGGCATCTACATCGGCCGGGTCCTGAAAGGCGACCTGGGCAAGTCCCTGATCACGCAGGAGCCTGTACTGCGCGAATTCCTCACGCTGTTTCCGGCCACCATCGAACTCGCCGTGTGCGCCATCTTGTTTGCACTGCTGATCGGCATCCCCGCGGGCATTCTGGCGGCGGTCAAGCGAAACTCCATACTCGACCATGGCGTCATGGGGGTGTCCCTCACGGGGTATTCCATGCCTATTTTCTGGTGGGGGCTGCTGCTGATCCTGCTGTTCTCGGTGCAGCTCGGCTGGACACCCGTGTCGGGCCGGCTCTCCGTGCAGTACTTCATCGAGCCCACCACCGGCTTTCTGCTGATCGACTCGCTGCTGTCGGACGACAAGGGCGCGTTCTGGTCGGCCGCCTCGCACCTGATATTGCCCATGATCGTGCTGGGCACCAACCCGCTGGCGGTGATCGCGCGCATGACGCGCTCGGCCATGCTGGAAGTGCTGGGCGAGGACTACATCCGCACCGCGCGCGCCAAAGGCCTCTCCAACCTGCGCGTGGTGGCCCTGCATGCGCTGCGCAACGCGCTGATCCCGGTGGTCACCGTGATCGGCCTGCAGGTGGGCGTGCTGTTCACCGGCGCCATCCTCACCGAAACCATTTTTTCCTGGCCGGGCGTCGGCAAGTGGCTGATCGAAGCCATCAGTCGCCGCGACTACCCCGTGCTGCAGGGCGGCATCCTGCTGCTGGGCGCCATCGTCATGGCCGTCAACCTGCTGGTGGACATCACCTACGGCATCATTAACCCACGCATCAGGCATCAGCGATGAGCACGGCCACCTTGAAACCCGCTACTGCGCCCGCGCCACCGCATCCGCTGCGCGAATTCTGGAACTACTTCAGTGCAAACAACGGCGCCGTGATCGGCCTGGTCATTGTCATTGGCGTGTTGCTGATCGCGCTGTTCGCGCCGCTGCTGGCGCCGCATGCGCCCAATATCACCAACAACGCGGTGTTCCTCAAACCCCCAGCCTGGCAAACCGGCGGGTCATGGACTTACCCCCTGGGCACAGACGCGATCGGCCGGGATATCCTGACCAGGTTGATGTACGGCGCCCGCCTGTCGCTGGTCATCGGCCTGGCTGTGGTGGCGCTGTCGGTGGTCGTCGGCACGGTGCTGGGCCTGCTGGCAGGCTTTTTCCGCGGCATCTTCGAGATCGCGGTGATGCGCCTGATGGACATCATCCTCACGCTGCCCAGCCTGCTGCTGGCCATCGTGATCGTGGCCATCCTCGGTCCCGGCCTGATGAACGCGATGCTGGCTGTCGCCATCGTCGTGCTGCCGCATTACGTCCGTATCACACGCGCCGCGGTGATTGCCGAAACCTCGCGCGACTACGTAACCGCCGCACGCATGAGCGGTGCCAGCCGCATCCGCCTCATGTTCAGCGAAATCCTGCCCAACTGCACGGCGCCGCTGATCGTCCAGGCCTCGCTCGGCGTGTCCACCGCCATCCTGGACGCAGCCGCCCTGGGCTTCCTGGGCCTGGGCGCCCAGCCGCCCTCACCCGAATGGGGCACCATGCTGGCCGACGCCCGCGAATTCGTCCTGCGCGCCTGGTGGGTAGTCACCTTCCCCGGCCTCGCAATTTTGATCACTGTGCTGGCCTTCAATTTGCTCGGCGACGGACTGCGTGATGCATTCGATCCCAAGCTAAAAAGATGAACAAGATTCACCCACCCCTCATGAACCTCTTCGCAAGTAACAGCGCGGAACCGGCTTTGCCGGGCCGCAGCTGTTGCCCCCTGCGGGGGGATCCGGCTACACGAAGTGAGCCGAGAAGGGGGAGTTACTAATATGGCCCTTCTTGAAATCGAAAATCTTTCTGTTGAATTTCCCTCACAAAACGGCGTGATGCACGCCGTCGACGGCATCAGCCTGTCGCTGGAAGAAGGCGAAGTCCTCGGCATCGTGGGCGAATCCGGCTCCGGCAAGAGCGTCACCATGATGGCCTTGATGGGCCTGGTGGCCTACCCCGGCCGCGTGAAAGCCGACAAACTGCGGTTTGCCGGCCACGACCTCCTCAAGCTGTCGCAAGGCGAGCGCAACAAGCTCATCGGCAAAGACGTGGCCATGATCTTCCAGGAACCCACGACCAGCCTGAACCCCTGCTTCACCGTCGGCTTCCAGATCACCGAAACCCTGCGTCTGCACCTGGGCATGGATAAAAAGGCGGCCACACGCAAGGCCATCGAACTGCTTGAGCAGGTCGGCATCAATTCACCCGAAAGCCGCCTGAAGGCCTATCCGCACCAACTGTCGGGCGGCATGAACCAGCGCGTGATGATTGCCATGGCGATTGCCTGCAACCCGCGCCTGCTGATTGCCGACGAGCCCACCACGGCGCTCGACGTCACCATCCAGGCCCAAATCCTGGACCTGCTGCGCAGCCTGCAAAAAGAGCGTGGCATGGCCCTGGTGCTGATCACGCACAACATGGGCGTGGTGTCCGAAATGGCACAGCGCATCGCGGTGATGTACGCCGGCCAGATCATGGAAGAGCAAAGCGCACACGCCCTCTTCAACACCCCGCAACATCCCTACACCGAAGCACTTCTGTCGGCCCTGCCCGAGCGCAGCGACGGTAGCGCGCGCCTGGCGACCATCCCCGGCATGGTGCCCGGCCTCTATGACCGCCCTGCCGGATGCCTGTTTGCCCCGCGCTGCGCCTATGCCACCGAACATTCCCGCAACGAGCGCCCGCTGCTGCGCGCCTGGAAGGACGGCATGGTTCGCTGCCACTACCCACTGGGTGATCCCAGCCGCGAGGCCAACATCGAACGCGACACCCCCGTGATGGAGGCCGCGCAATGAGCACCGCCACCGTCACTACCCCAGGCACCCTGCCTACCGGCCCCGTCGTCGAGGCCAAAAACCTCAAACAGGTTTACGAAATCCGCCGCGGTTTCATGCGCAAGTCCGACCACCTGCAAGCCGTCGGCGGCGTGTCCTTCTCGGTCCATGCCGGCAAGACGCTGGCTGTCGTGGGCGAATCCGGCTGCGGCAAATCGACGCTGGCCCGCATGGTGTCGCTGATCGAAACGCCCACGGGCGGCGAACTGCGCATCACCGGCATCGACGCCGTCGGCTCCCCCGAAAAGCGCGTGGGCCTGCGCAAGGCCGTGCAGCTGGTGTTCCAGAACCCCTACGGCTCACTCAACCCGCGCAAGAAAATCGGCGCCATCCTTGAAGCGCCGCTTGAAATCAACACCACCCTGAACGCTGCGGAGCGCGCCGAAAAGGCACGCGCCATGCTGGCCATGGTGGGCCTGCGCCCAGAGCACTATGACCGCTATCCCCACATGTTTTCAGGCGGCCAGCGCCAGCGCATCGCCATCGCGCGCGCGCTGATGCTCAACCCCACCGTGGTAGTGGCCGATGAGCCGGTGTCGGCTCTTGACGTCTCCATCCAGGCCCAGGTGCTCAACCTGCTGGCCGACCTGCAGCAGTCCATGGGCTTGGCTTACCTGTTCATCTCGCACGATCTGGGTGTGGTGCGCCACATCGCCCACGACGTGCTGGTGATGTACTTGGGCCATGCCGTTGAACAAGGCGAGAAAAATGCCCTGTTCAACCGACCCCTGCACCCCTACACCCAGGCCCTGCTGGCCTCCACACCCGGCTTGGCCGGCACCGGCGTCAAACAGCGCATCGTGCTCAAGGGCGAGCTGCCCTCGCCGCTGAACCCGCCCACCGGTTGCGTGTTTTCCACCCGCTGCCCCCACGTCACCGACCGTTGCCGCGCCGAAAGGCCGCAGCTGCGTGAAGTTGCAGAGCGGCAGGTTGCGTGCCACTATGCTGAAAACTTTCTCACTGCGTGACCTGAAACCATGCGCTCAAGCACCGGTTTCAGGCCACGTTTTTCAATGACCAGGGCGCACAACGTCACAAATGTTGTGCAATCTGGCCGCAAGCCCCGCTGCAAGAAGCAGCATTAACCTCCAAAGGGATCGTCAAATGATTCAGACCAAACCAAGTGCAAGCCGGCTGCGTCCGGTCCAGCGCGCATTGCTGTGCGCTGTTGCCCTGCCAGCGCTGCTGGCACTTTCACCCGTCTCCGCGAAGACGCTGGTGTTCTGCTCTGAAGGCAGCCCCGAAAACTTCTACCCCGGCGTCAACACCACGGGTACGTCGTTTGATGCCAACGAACCCGTCTACAACCGCCTCGTGGAATTCGAATACGGCGGCACCAAGGTCGTTCCCGGCCTGGCCGAAAAATGGGACATTTCCGCCGACGGCAAGGAATACACCTTCCACCTGCGCAAGGGCGTGAAGTGGCATGCCAGCAATAAGGCCTTCAAACCAACGCGCGACTTCAACGCCGACGACGTGCTGTTCATGTTCGAACGCCAGTGGAAAGAAGACAACGCTTTCTTCAAGGTCACCAGCCCCAACCACTCCTACTTCAGCGACATGGGCATGCCCAAGCTGCTGAAATCGGTGGAAAAAGTCAACGACTACACCGTCAAGATCACGCTGGACAAGCCTGAAGCACCGTTCCTCGCCAACCTGGCCATGCCTTACGCGGCCTTGCAGTCCAAGGAATACGCCGACGCCATGCTGAAAGCCGGCACGCCGGAAAAAATCGACCAGGACCCGGTCGGCACCGGTCCCTTCTACCTGGTGCAGTACCAGAAAGACGCGGTCATCCGTTACAAGGCCTTCCCGCAATACTGGGGCGGCAAAGCCAAGATCGACGACCTCGTGTACTCGATCACGCCTGACGCTTCGGTCCGCTGGGCCAAGCTGCAGAAGAACGAATGCCACGTCATGCCCTACCCCAATCCCGCCGACCTCGACGCGATCCGCAAGGACGCGAACGTGACGATCGTCGAGCAGGCCGGCCTGAACGTGGGCTACCTCGCCTACAACACGACCAAGAAGCCGTTTGACGACGTGCGCGTGCGCAAGGCCATCAACATGGCCATCAACAAGAAAGCCATTGTTGACGGTGTGTACCTGAGCACCGGTGTTGCCGCCAAGAACCCGATCCCGCCAACCATGGCCGCATACAACAACGCCATCAAGGACGACGAGTACAACCCCGAAGCCGCCAAGAAATTGCTGGCCCAGGCCGGCTTCCCCAACGGTTTCACCACCGACCTGTGGGCCATGCCCGTGCAGCGCCCGTACAACCCGAACGCCAAGCGCATTGCCGAGTTGATGCAGGCTGACCTGGTCAAGGTCGGTGTGACCGCCGAGATCAAGAGCTTCGAATGGGGCGAGTACCGCAAGCGTTTGCAGGCTGGCGAACACCAGATGGGCATGCTGGGCTGGACCGGCGACAACGGCGATCCTGACAACTTCATGTACACCCTGCTCGGCTGCGCTTCAGCCCAGTCCGCCAGCGGTTCCAACATCGCCAAGTTCTGCTACCAGCCTTATGAAGACCTGGTCCTGAAAGCCAAGACGGTGRCCAATCCTGCCGAGCGCATCAAGCTCTACCAGCAGGCCCAGGTCATCTTCAAGGAACAGGCTCCCTGGTTCACCATCGCCCACGCGGTGCAGCTCAAGCCCATCCGCAAAAGCGTGATCGGCTACAAGAACAGCCCGTTCGGCCGCCACAACTTCTACGCTGTCGACATCAAGGAATAATCCTTCATGGCTTGAAGCGGCTTTGTCATAAAGCCGCCTCCATTCAAAACCCTCCTTCTTCAAGGAGGGTTTTTTCATTGTGGCGCCTTGTTTTTCGCGAGCCGCTGTACGTCTTTACAGGTCTGCACTAACCCTGCTTGTGAAGCCTCCTCCGACTGGAGGGTGCATTTTCCCGTGGAATGGAGGAATATCCATTTCCCCGAATTCTGCAGGCCGAAGGCCGGCGAAGGAACAAGAAATGGGACAGACACTCGGAGCGGTCAAGACGAGGCAACAGGGCATCCTGACGGATGCGGCCCGGCGTTGGGAAGAGCGCATGAAGCAGCGCGAAACCGGCCTTGAAAAAATCCGGAACCAAGGCCCGGGCGCCGCCGACACACCCAAGCGCCAAGCGGAATGGACAGCCCGTCAATTGACCAGGGCCGCGGGCGGCTTTCCCCTTTTCCCCGAGCGTGTCATTGGTACGTGGAATCCCGTGGAATACGCGCCCAGCGTCCAGGCCTCGGACGCCGCGAAACCCGTGGCCCGCATCGTCCAGCAGCGCAGCGCCGGCCATACGCCCATCGGCGTGGCCACGGGCCTGCTGATCGGGTTCGACCTGCTACTGACGAATCATCACGTGTTTCCTTCGAAGATCGACGTCGACGGCCACGCGGCGAATTTTTTCTACGTGCGCGATGAGTACGGCATCAACAACGGCAAGTACTACGACTTCGATCCAGAACGTTTCTTTGTTACCGACCCGGACCTCGACTTCACGATCGTGGCGGTGCAGCCCCGCAGCCGCGAGAGCGACCAGATTGCCTCATGCGGCTGGACGCGGCTGATCGAGGCAACGGGCAAGGTGTTGACGGGCGCTCCGGTCAATATCATCCAGCACCCCGCCGGCGGGCCGCGGGCCTTCGCCATCAGCGACAACAAGTTAATGGACATCCTGCCCACCGGCTTTCTTCACTATGAGACGGACACGCGGCCGGGCTCCTCCGGCTCCCCGGTCTACAACACCGACTGGGAACTGGTGGCGCTGCACCACTGCGGCGTGCCGGCGATGCGGGACGGCCGGATCCTGGACAAACGGGGCGCCCCCTGGGACCCGGAGTCGCAAAGCGACGACGACATCCAGTGGATCGCCAATGAGGGCGCGCGCGTCAGTTTCATCGTTGAAAGGCTTAAATCCATGTCGATTCCAGAATCCATGCGCATGATCGCCCGGCAATTGCTGGCGACCACGGCAGACCCGCTCACCGGCACAGAGAGCGTGCCGGCCGGCCCCCCCTCGTCATCCCTCTTACCTCTCGCCTCACGGCCCGGCGGCGGCAACACCTTCAATTTCTCGGGGCCTGTAACCCTGCACGTCTATGGCGGGCAGGCGCTTCAGCCCGGCGTGCCTGCCGCCGCTGCGCCCGTGTCGGTGCCTGCACCCGCGGCGGCCGCGCAAGTTCGTTTGCCTGATGGTTCCGGTGCGCCTTCGGCGGATGGCCTCTTCACCGCCTTTCAGGAAAAGTCCCTGGTTTTCGACGAGGACTACGCGGGCCGCAAGGGATACAACCCGAAATTCCTCGGCCAGGAGGTTCCAGCCCCTGTGGCCCAATCGCGATGGGATGGTGCCCTCTATTCGGTTGCCGATTATGAGGAATTCAATGCCAGTGTGGACGACGTGCCCGCAGTGAAGACAAGCCACCTGGCGCCGGCCGATCCGCTACCGCTTGACTACCACCACTTTTCCCTCGTGATGCACAAGCCGACACGCATGTGCCTGTGGACCGCCTCGAACTACGACTACCGCCCCAAATCACGCACCGACCCGCGGAAGCGGGCGGATTTCGGAGGGGAAAACTGGCGAGAAGACCCGCGGCTGCCGCTGGAATACCAGTTGCTCAACAAGGACGTCTACGGCCCGGCCAAACGGATTGACCGCGGGCACATTGTCCGCCGCGAAGACAACTGCTGGGGCGCCGACGCGGACGAAACCGAATTCGCGAACGCCGACAGCTACCACTGGCCCAACTGCACGCCGCAGCATGAGGCATTCAACCAGGAGAACCCCAATGACCGCAGCGGCCAGCGCGTCTATGAAGGCGGAGTGGTCGGTATCTGGGGCCAGTTTGAGCGCCTGCTCACCGACCAGGTTCAGGAGTCGGGCGGGCGCGCCGTGCTGTTCGCGGGGCCGGTGCTCACCGAATTCTTCGAGTCCAAAAACTGGGGAACCGGCAAGGTCAAAATCCCCAAAAAATTCTGGAAGGTTGTGGTCGTGCCCGAATCGCAAAAACGCGGCGCGAAGCTGTTGGCCTATGGTTTCGTCTTCAGTCAGGAAAAACCGATCAGGCAGTTCGGCGACACCTATGAGTCGATAGACATGCCGGCCTTCGAACGCAACCAGGCCGCCATCGCGGAGATCGAGGAACTGGCCGGCTTGAAGTTCGACCCCAAAATCGTCGCCGCGGACCAGTACGCAGGCCAGTAGCTATCCGGTAGCGGCCCGCATTGCTGCAATGGTTACGGCGCCTTGGCCAGAGCGTTTTGCGTAATCGCCGACAAGGTGCCACGCGTGGTGATGACTTCCGGATCCAGCGCGACCTCAATCACCGTGCCCTCCTTGCGAGCCAGCGCCGCAAGCAATTCCGCCTCAAAATCCGCGGTGCGCGTGATGCGCACGCCGGCGTAACCGTAGGCGCGCGCCAGCGCCGCAAAATCCGGGTTGTTCAGGCTTGAACCACTTTGGTGTGTTGGATACTCCCGCTCCTGGTGCATGCGGATCGTCCCGTACATGCCGTTGTTGAGCAGCACGATGATGCTTTTGGCGCCGTGCTGCACGGCAGTGGCCAGCTCCTGGCCGTTCATCAAAAAGTCGCCATCACCCGCGATGGTGAAAGCCACCCGTCCTGTCGTGATGGCCGCAGCAATACCGGCCGGCACGCCATAACCCATCGCGCCCACGGTGGGGGCCAGCTGCGTCTTGTGGCCTTTGACGAGACCGTGATGCTGAAAGAAACGATGCACCCAGCTGGCAAAGTTGCCGGCGCCGTTGGTCAGCACTGCATCCGCCGGCAGGTGCTTTTGCAGCATGCCGACGATGGCGGGCATGTCGATATCACCCGGCAGGTTCGCGGAAGGTGTCGGCTTGAGGTTTTCCAGATAGTCCTCGTTCGCGGATGTGGTCCAGGCTTCCCAGGCCACAGACACCGGCGCCGTGAGTACCTCCAGCGATCGCGCAGCCGCGTTCATGGTGGCGTTGATGGCCAGATCGGCCTGGTAGACGCGGTTGAGCTCCTCGGCGCTCGAATGGATATGCACCAGCTTTTGCTTGGGCCGGGGCGCCTCCAGCAGCGTGTAAGTACCGGTCGTCATCTCACCCAGGCGCGGGCCTATGGCGATGATCAGGTCGCTTGCCTTCACGCGTGCGGCCAGCTTCGGGTTCAGGCCGATACCCACGTCGCCCGCGTAGAGCGGATGGTGGTTGTCAAAGGTGTCCTGGAAGCGAAAGGCATTGCCCACCGGCAGCTTCCAGTTTTCGGCAAAGCGCTGCAACGCCTGCGCCGACTGCGGCGTCCAGCCGCCGCCGCCGGCGATGACGAGCGGGCGCTCGGACTTGAGCAGCATCTCGCGCAGCGTACGCAGCGAGCCCGGGTCGCTCCAGGCCTGCACCGCCTCCACGCGCGGCAACGGTTGGGCGGCGGTCATCTGCGTCAGCATGTCTTCCGGCAGCACCAGCACCACGGGGCCGGGCCGGCCATTCATGGCGGTGGCGAAGGCGCGCGCCACGTATTCAGGAATGCGGTCGGCCTGGTCGATCCGCTCCACGCGCTTGGCAAAGCCTTTGGTACTCGGGCCAAAAAAGTTGAAGTAATCGACTTCCTGAAAAGCCTCGCGGTCGCGGCAGTCGCTGGCCACGTCCCCAACCAGCAGCACCATGGGGGTTGAATCCTGGAAGGCCGTGTGCACGCCGATGGACGCATTGGTGGCGCCCGGCCCGCGCGTAACCATGCACACGCCCGGCCGCCCTGTCAGCTTGCCGTGCGCCTCGGCCATGAAGGCCGCGCCGCCCTCTTGCCGGCAGGTGACGAACTGGATCTTGTCCTGGCGCGCATGCAGGCCGTCCAGCACAGCCAGGTAGCTTTCGCCGGGAACGCCAAACGCATGGGTAACGCCCTGGGCCAGAAGGCAATCGACGAGAAGGTGGCCAGCAAGTTGAGGGGTGGTCATGAGCCTATTGTGCCGCTGGAATGTGCACAGGCGCAGCGACCTAGCGGCGACTCTTCAACCAAGCGGGTGCCGCGGAACCGGCTTTGCCGGGCCGCAGGCGCCGTCCCCTGCAAGGGGAAAAGGGCTACACGAAGTGAGCCCGATAGGGGTGGCTCAATTTTTCGGCTTTGCCGGGCCGCAGGCGCCGCCCCCTTGAGGGGGGAACAGGCTACACGCAGTGAGCCTGGACGGGGGTGGAACAATTATTCGGGCGTAGCCGCGTCGCCGTCACCGCCGCCGGCGGCGAGGGCCTGACGCGCCAGCTCTTCGTCGCTCAGCGGCGGGGCCGATTCGAGGGCGGCCAGTTCGTCGAGGAACTCCTGCGTCGGCTCCTCGTGTTCGAGCAGTACTTCTTCCAGCTTCTGCCGGCCGGTCTCTACGTGCACCGAGGGAGAATGCAGTTCGGACGGCGGTACCGGGAATTTTTCACCCAGTTCAAATTTGAGCGCCTCGGCTTTCTGGTCTACCCAGTTTGCGAAGTCGCCGTCTTTCGGCGTGTCTGAATTGTTCATGACCATCTCCTTTGCCTCAGGGGCGCCGGCGCGGACGGCCGGTACCTGCTTCATTATGGAGGTACCCTTGGCCGCTGTCTGTCATCCAATAACGATGACTCTCGAGTGTTCTTGCTTTAATTCACCAAACAGTTAAATTCTTGCCATGCCGACCCCTAAAACCAAGCCCGCCGAACCCCGCTCGCGCGATGCCGACCGCTCCCAGCTGGCCATCCTGCTGGCGGCCCGCGACGAGTTCGCACAACACGGCCTGGGCGGTGCGCGGGTAGACCGGATTGCCGAGCGCGCCGACGTCAATAAACGCCTGATCTACTACTACTTCAAGAGCAAGGACGAGCTCTTCCTGGCGGTGCTGGAAAACGCCTATGCCGACATCCGCGAGGCAGAAACAGAGCTGCATCTGCGCGACATGGATCCGGCGCAAGCCATCCGCCGCCTCACGGAATTCACTTGGGAATACTACATTGCCCATCCGGAGTTTTTGACGCTTCTCAACAGTGAAAACCTGCACCAGGGGCGGCATCTGGCCATGTCCAGCCGCGTACAGGAAATGAACTCGCCCCTGGTCCAGACGCTGGCGGAAATCCTGGAGCGCGGGCGCGCAGACGGGCTGTTTCGCGGCGGCATCGACCCGGTGCAGCTCTACGTTTCCATTGCCGGCATGTCGTATTTCTACCTGTCGAACAACCACACGCTGTCGGCCATTTTCGGGCGCGATCTCATGACGCCCAAAGCCCGCCACGAGCGACTCTCGCACATGTGCGAGGTCATCCTAGGGTATGTCCTTAGAAACTGATTCCGGGCAGTCATTGACGCAGCGACGAGGCCATTTTTACAATTCGTAATTCACTTATTGGTGAATTATGAGTAAACTGCATTCCGGTAACCCAACAACACCGGCGGCATGCACAGGTCTTTCGCAGTCCTTCAATGACCCCTTTCAGGAGACAAAGCACATGAAATTCACACGTCGTGCCGCAGTGGCCAGCCTCACCTGCCTGGCGGCACTGTCACCCCTGGTGGCCAGCGCCCAGGGCGCCTACCCCAACAAGCCCATCCGGGTCATCGTGCCTTTTGCCGCGGGCAGCACCACCGACATCATTGCCCGCGCCATCACCGACAAGATGAGCCAAAGCATGGGCCAGACACTGGTGATCGACAACCGCGGCGGCGCCAGCGGCACCATCGGCCAGCAGGCCGTGGCCACGGCCGCGCCGGACGGCTATACCATCATGATCCACTCGTCCTCGCACACGGTCAGCCCCTCGACATTCGCCAAGCTGCCGTTCGACACCTTGGGCGACTTCACGGGTGTGACGCCGATCTCCAGCACGCCCAATGTGCTGGTCATGTCGCCGGCCAAAAACATCAAGACCCTGCAGGAGCTGCTGGCCGCGGCTCGCGCCAAGCCCGGCAGCATGAACTTCGCCTCGGCCGGCCAGGGCAGCGCCACCCACTTGAACGCCGAGAAATTCAAGCTCGCCGCCAAAATCGAAGCCACCAACATTCCCTTCAAGGGCTCCGGTGAAGCCGTGACAGAAGTGATGGCCGGCCGCGTCGACTACTACTTCTCGCCGATCGCACCGGTGATAGGCCAGATCAAGAACGGCCAGCTCGTGGCCCTCGCGGTCGGCTCGCCCAAACGCGCCAGCGCCCTGCCCCAGGTCCCCACCACGGCTGAAGCCGGCGTTCCGGGTTCAGAGTTCAACTTCTGGATCGGCATGATGGCCCCCGCGAAAACACCGCGCGACATCGTCAACCGCCTGCACGACGAAGTGATCAAGGCCCTGAACACGCCCGAAGTCAAGGAACGCTTCGCCGCCCTGGGCGCCGACACCTGGACACTCTCGCCCGAGCAGTTCGACACCTATATCAAGGACGAGATCAAGAGCAATGCCGTGCTGGTCAAGGCCGCTGGCCTGCAGCCCACCCAGTAACACCCGGTCAGTTTCCCCGCAGCGTCCCGTCCCTCCAACACCCCTGGCCGGACCAGGTAGGGCCGCCGCATTTTTCACCTCCTCAAAGGACCCCATGGCTACTCAACGACTAGGACTCATCATGCACGGCGTCACCGGACGCATGGGCATGAACCAGCATCTGATCCGCTCCATCGTCGCGATCCGCAAACAGGGCGGCGTCACGCTCTCCAACGGTGACAAGGTGATGCCCGACCCGATCCTGATCGGCCGCAACGCCGAAAAGATTGAAGCCCTGGCCAAAGCCCATGGCCTCGCGCGTTGGGGCACCGACCTCGACGAGGCGCTGAAGAACAAGGACGACACCATCTTCTTCGACGCCGGCACCACGCAGATGCGCCCCACCCTGCTGGCCAAGGCCATCCGCGCCGGCAAACATGTCTACTGCGAAAAGCCGATTGCCACCAACCTCAACGAGGCCGTCGAGATCGCCCGCCTGGCCGAAAAGTCCGGCCTGAAACACGGCGCCGTACAAGACAAACTCTTCCTGCCCGGCCTGCGCAAGCTTGACATGCTGCGCCGCGCCGGCTTCTTCGGCAAGATGCTCTCGGTACGGCTCGAGTTCGGTTACTGGGTCTTTGAAGGCGACCTGCAGCCGATCCAGCGCCCGAGCTGGAACTACCGCACCGAAGACGGCGGCGGCATGATCCTGGACATGATGTGCCACTGGCGCTACGTGCTGGACAACCTGTTCGGCGAAGTCAAGTCCATCTCCTGCATAGGCGCCACCCACATTCCCGAACGCTGGGACGAAGCCGGCAAGCCCTACAAGGCCACCGCCGACGACGCGGCCTACGCCACGGCTGAACTGGTCGGTCACAACGGTGAACCCGTCATTGCGCAGATGAACATGTCCTGGGCCACACGCGTGCGCCGCGACGACCTGGTCACCTTCCATGTCGACGGCACACACGGCTCGGCCGTCGCCGGCCTGTCGTCCTGCCGGGCCCAGTCGCGTGTGACCACACCACGTCCGGTCTGGAACCCCGACGAGAAGCAGACCATGAACTTCTTCGACCAGTGGCAGGAAGTGCCGGACTCCCAGACCTACGACAACGGCTTCAAGATCCAGTGGGAGCACTTCATCCGCCACGTGGTGGAAAACGAACCCTACAAATGGACGCTGCCCGAAGGCGCCAAAGGCGTGCAGCTGGTTGAAGCCGCGCTCGAAAGCTGGAAGGAACGCCGCTGGGTGGACGTGCCCGCGCTACAAGTTTGATAGCTGCTCGCGCCCATGAGATAAGGGCTACAGGCACATTTTTCATACAGAAAAGGTAGATTCATGGCTTTAACCCTTTCCCTGCCTGTCGCCGCGGGCGGCCTGCGGCCTTACACGCTGCAAGGCCGCACACCGGTGAAGCCCGCACCGGGCGTCAAATTCAACCGCATCGCCTACTCGGCCGCCCACGTGGTCGCCGACCCGCTGGCCGCGATCGACCCCTGGGTCAATTGCGCGATCGACTGGGACACGACTATTGCCTACCGCCGTCACCTGTGGTCGCTGGGCCTGGGTGTGGCCGAAGCCATGGACACGGCGCAGCGCGGCATGGGCCTGGACTGGCCCACTTCTCTGGAACTGATCCGCCGTTCACTCGACGCCGCCAAGGAAGTGCCGGGCGCGCTGGTCGCTTCCGGTTGCGGCACCGACCACCTGGTGCTGGAAAACGTCAAGAGCGTCGATGAAGTCATCGCCGGCTACGAAGAGCAGATGGCCGCGATTGAAAAACTCGGCGGCAAGCTCATCGTGATGGCCAGCCGCGCGCTCGCCCGCGTCGCCAAAAGCCCCGCAGACTATGAACGCGTCTACGACCGTATCCTGAGCCAGGCCAGGCAACCCGTGGTGCTGCACTGGCTGGGCGACATGTTCGACCCGGCGCTGGCGGGTTACTGGGGCAGCAGCGATGTTGAGAAAGCCATGAACACGGCGCTCGGCATCATCAACGCCCACCCCGACAAGGTTGACGGCATCAAGATCTCGCTGCTCGACAAGGACAAGGAAATCGCGATGCGCCGCAGGCTGCCAGCGGGCGTACGCATGTATACGGGCGACGACTTCAACTACGCCGAGCTGATTGCCGGCGATGGTTTCGGCAAGGAAGCGATGCACGGCCAGAGTGATGCGCTGCTGGGCATCTTCGACGCCATCGCACCGGCCGCCAGCGCCGCACTAGGCGAACTCGCGCAAGGCAATGTCGAGAAATTTCACGCCATCCTCGGCCCCACCGTGCCGCTGTCGCGCCACATTTTTGCCGCACCCACACGTTTCTACAAAACCGGCGTGGTCTTCATGGCCTGGCTCAATGGCCACCAGAAGCATTTCACGATGGTGGGCGGGCAACAGAGCACGCGTTCGCTGCAGCACTTCGCCGAGCTGTTCCGCTTGGCCGATGCCTCCAACCTGCTTGAACAACCGGACTTGGCAACCCAGCGCATGAAGACGCTACTGGCGCTGCACGGCATGTAATGGTTCCCCCCCGTTGCCGACTCACTGCGTGTAGCGGTCTCCCCCCTCAAGGGGGCGGCGCTGGCGGCCCGGCAAAGCCGGTTCCGCGGCGCCTGCTTGAAAAAACCGTCGCGATATTCCTGTCAGATCGTTCATAAATAAATTCACCTGGAGACAACCATGAAGACACGCACTTTCCTCAAGGCCACCCTGGCCACAGCCCTCGCAGCCGCAGCCTTCGGCGCCGCGGCGCAGGCTTACCCCAGCCGCCCGGTCAAGGTCATCATCCCCTTCCCGCCCGGCGGCACGCTGGACGCGGTGGGCCGGCAACTGGCGCAAAAGCTCAGCGAACAGATGGGCCAGCCCTTTGTGGTGGAAAACCGTGCGGGCGGCAACGGCACCATCGGCGCGCATGTGGTCGCGCAGGCGCCAGCAGACGGCTACACCCTGCTCTTCAATGCCTCCACTTTCACCACCGCACCCATGACGATGAAGTCGGTGCCTTACGGTGTGGTGAAAGACTTTACGCCCGTCTCGCTGGTTGCCAAGGCGCCCTTGTCGATTGCCATCAACAAGAACCTGCCGATCACCGACGTGAAGTCGCTGATTGCCCACGCCAAGGCCAATCCCGGCAAGATGACGTTTGCGGTCGGCTCCATTGGTTCGGCCGGCCACCTGTCAACCGAACTCCTCAAGCGCGCCGGCGGCATCGAATACACCGTGGTGCCCTACAAGGGCACGGCGCCGGCGTTCCAGGACCTGATCGGCGGCCAGATCGACGGCTTCATCGACCCCATCCTCGGCTCGCTGCAGTACCACAAGAGCGGCATGCTGCGCGTCGTTGCCGTGACCGGCGACAAGCGCGTGCCCAATCTGCCCGATGTGCCGACCGTGGCCGAGACAATTCCCGGCTACGAGTTTTACAGCTGGTACGGCCTGTGGGGCCCGGCAAAATTGCCGGCAGACATCACGCAGAAACTCAACGCCGAAACCAACAAGGCGCTCGCCAGCGACATGCGTGAAAAGCTCCTCCAGCAAGGCCTGGTGCTGACACCCGGCACGCCCGAAGACTTCGCGAAGTTCCAGAGCAGTGACATGGCACGCTCGCAGAAGATCATCACGGACGGCAACATCCGTGTCGAATAACATGCACAACCATGGCCACTGAAGATGTGAAACGCGCCCTGGTCACGGGCAGCAGCTCAGGCATCGGCCTGGCCATTGCGCAAGCGCTGCTGGACCAGGGTTGGGACGTGGTCGGCCTGGACCTGGCGCCTGCGCGCATCGTGCATCCGGCGTTTTCGTCCACCGAAGTCAATCTGTGCAATACCGAAACCACGGAGCGCGCCGTGCGTGCGGCTGGCGGGGTGCAGGCGCTCATCCACGCCGCCGGCGTGCTGCGCGTCGGCCAGCTTGGTGCGCTGCGCAACGAAGATTCAGCGCTGATGTGGCAGCTCCACGTGGATGCCGTCACGCGCATCGCCAACCTGGTGGTACCGGCCATGGCACAAGCGGGCACAGGCCGCGTGGTGCTGGTCGGCAGCCGCGTGGCGCGCGGCATGGCCGGCCGCAGCCAGTACGCCGCAACCAAGGCCGCGCTGGTGGCCCTGGCACGCAGCTGGGCTGCCGAAACCGTGGCTTCAGGCGTCACTGTCAATGTGGTGTCGCCGGCCGCCACCGAAACAGCCATGCTTGCCGACCCTGCGCGAACGACGGTCCCGCCGAAGCTGCCGCCGCTGGGCCGGTTGATCCAGCCGCGGGAGATTGCCGCGCTGGTCACCTTCCTGCTCTCACCCGACGCCGCGGCCATCACCGGCCAGGAGATCCAGATCTGCGGAGGCGCGTCGCTTGCGGCGTGAAGGCATGGCTCCAGCTGCAAACGCTATCGGCATTGTCGGTCTGGGCCTCGTCGGTACCGCGCTGGCGCAGCGCCTGATGGCCGCCGGTTTCCAGGTCACCGGCTTCGACCTGCGCGAAGAAGCCCGCGCGGCCCTCACCGCCCAGGGCGGCCGCGCTGCCGGCTCCCTGGCCGAAGTTGCCAATGCGGCTTCCTGCATGGTGTTGGCGGTCTTCAATACCGACGACGTGCTCAAGGTGGTCGAAGGGCCGGGCGGCCTGCTGTCCGTCTTCGGCGTTCGCAGCATCATCGACTGCTCCACCGGCACACCTCACGAACTCGCGGCCCTGGCCGCGCGGCTCGCAGCACGCGGCATCAACTTCATCGAAGCGCCGCTCTCGGGCTCCAGCCAGCAGATCGCCGCCGGTGAAGCCACCCTGCTGCTGGGCGGCGAGGCCGGGGCATTGCAAGCATGCGAATCCGTTCTGGCCGCCATTTCAGACCAACGCATCCACGTCGGCGGCGCCGGCATGGGCGCCAAAGCCAAGCTGGCTACCAACCTGGTGCTGGGCCTGAACCGGGCGGTGCTGGCCGAAGGCATGGTCTTTGCCGAAAACATGGGTATTCCCCCCGAGCAATTCCTGGCGCTGGTGCTGGCCAGCCCGGCCACATCAGGCGCGGCCGAGGCCAAGGGCCGGATGATGGTGGAGGAAAACTTTGCGCCGCAGTCGCGCATCCACCAGCATCTCAAGGACGTCAAGCTGATGATTGACAGTGCCGCGGCCGAAGGCCAGAAACTGCCCTTGTCCGAAGCCCATGCAGCGCTGATGCGTGCAGCCATTGCCGCCGGCGACGGCGAGCTCGACAACGCAGCCATCATCCGCGAACTGCGCCGGCAGAAAATCGCACCACCGTCCAACTGACTTCACTAAAACTACACCCCTACCTTTACCGCATGCGTAATTTTTCCCAGGACCACCGCTGGCTCTCCATCAACACCGCGACCGTGCGCAAAAGCCGCGGCGTCGAGCAGCCGCTGACCACCATCATCGAAGCCTGCGTGCAGCGCGGCATCAAGGCGATCTCGCCGTGGCGCGACCAGGTCACGGCCGCCGGCCTGCCCGCTGTTTCGAAACTCGTCAAAACCCACGGGCTTGAACTCTCCGGCTACTGCCGCGGCGGCATGTTCCCCGCAGCCGACGCCGCCGGCCTGCAGGCTGCCCACGACGACAACCGCCGCGCCGTCGATGAAGCCTGCGAACTCAAGGCCGCTTGCCTGGTGCTGGTGGTGGGCGGTTTGCCCGGTGCGCTGGCCGGCAAGGCGGCGCACAAAGACCTGGAGCTGTCGCGCAGCCAGGTCACCGACGGCATTGCCCAATTGCTCGAATACGCCACAAGCTGCAACATGCCGCTGGCCATCGAGCCGCTGCACCCCATGTATGCGGCAGACCGCGCTTGCATCAACACCATGGAGCAGGCACTCGACGTCTGCGATGCCCTTGACCCCTCAAGAAGTGGCGCGCTCGGTGTGGCGGTAGACGTGTACCACGTGTGGTGGGACCCGAAACTGCAGCGGCAAATCGAACGGGCCGGCAAGGAACGCCTGCTCGCCTTCCACGCCTGTGACTGGCTGACACCCACGGCCGATTTGCTGAACGACCGCGGCATGATGGGCGACGGCGTCATCGACATCCCGAAGATTCGCGGTTGGGTGGAAGCCCAGGGCTTTGCGGGTTACAGCGAGGTTGAGATTTTTTCGGCAGCCAACTGGTGGCTGCGGGATGGTGGCGAGGTGCTGGACACCTGCATTGCGCGCCATCGTTCAGCGGTGTAAATCAACACGGCGCGTTCAGGGTTTATGGGCGATCATCCGCCCCGCCACTTTGAAGCGGCCCTCGCCCTGCGGCGTGAGCACCACCATCTCGGCGGTGTCCGGCGATATGCCGGTCAGGGCCAAAATGGTCGAGCCGTGCGAGACCATCACCGTATTGCCCTTCACAGGAATCTGCCCGGCCAAGGGCCTAAGCGCGGCCAGTTGCCGGCCCGACTCCTCGCTGCGGCCGAAGAGGTTGCCCAGCGCCGGCGTCAGGTCCGGCGCTTTTCCAAAAGCCAGCTTCGCCGTCTCGATCGACCTGCACCACGGGCTGGAGAGCAGGCTCCCGACGGCAATGCCGCGCTGACGGAAGGCCTCGCCCAGCTGCCGCGCGTGCGCGCGGCCTTCATCGCTCAGGTTGCGCTGCGTACCGCAGTCGCCGATCTTCATGCCGGGCGGGTCGCCCACGCCGGGTGTGGTCAATGCATGGCGGACCAGCACCACCTGGCCGCCGCTCTTGAGCAGCGCCCACAAGGCCTCGTCCGCCCAGACAAAAGGCGCCCACACCAGTGCCGCCGTCAAGGCCAGCAGCCGCCCGATACTGTTGTGGGTCATCGCAGTCCCCATGGACCTTGCAGGCCTAGCGGAAGCGGTACGACACGGCGATAAACCCGGTGTCCTGCGTCCGGCGGCTGACCAGGGGACTGCCCTGAACCGAAGACCCCAGCCACTTGCGGCGCAGCTGCATCGTCAGCACCCAGGGGTCACCCAGCGGCACATCGACCCCCAGGCCCAGCGTGGGCGCTGTCGAGGCGCCGGCGTTGTAGGTTGTAAACCCGCTGGCGGCTGACTCGGCCGGGGTCACACCGTAGAGGTAGTTGTTGTATTTGGCGCTGGTGTGTTCCAGCCCCACCTGCGGAAAGAACGACCAGCTGCCGACCTTGAACTCCGCCGCGTAAGTGGCTTCCAGCAATGCACCGTGCGACTTGTTGGCGTCCACAAACGCGTTCACGAAAAACCCGCCGTAAGGCGTTTCCTGAAAGGTCCCTATGCCCAACGGGATCGGCCGCTTGCGGTCTTTCAGCCCCGACAGCGCGGCCGTATCGGCGCGCCAGCCGTCCTGGCTGATACGGCCAGAAAATTCCAGGTAGCCGTAGCCCATCCTTGCGGTCTTGATGCCCAGTGTGTCGACACGCGCAAAGAAGCGGCCATAGTCCGCATAGGCATAGGGCAGCAAGGCGGTGTCGTTGCTCTTGCTGCGGATCACGCTTTGCGTGCCATACACGGCGCCGCCGATGTCGCCCGTCAGCTGGTATTTGAGCGGGGTGGGTTGTGCCTGCGCGATGCCCGTAAACACCAAGCCGGTGAAGATCACAGCGGACGGCAAAAACCGAACACCCTGAGGTACAGGAGAAGAAGCCCGGGTAAGACGTTTCATCGCATGCCTTCTTTCCGGAAATGATGCGATCCAGTATAGGACCGGGCAGGAAAAACTGCGCACCCGTCCTGCAGGCGCGTCGCGGGGCCGCGACACTCAAGCCCCGGAACGCTCAGGCCGTGGCGAGTACTGTGCGGCGCACCCGGCGCACATTGAAGGCGCTGGCGATCAACACCGCCTGCATCAGCGCCAGGCCCAGCAGCACGCCGCGGTAGTAGCCATGGTCCATCATCGCGCCGAAGATCAGCGGCGACACGGCCTGGCCGATGTCCAGGCCTGCATACACCACGCCGTAAACCCGGCCCGAGGCGTTTTCGGGGGTTGAGCGCTTGACCAGCAGGTCACGCGACGGCCCGGCGATGCCGGTGGCGAAGCCCATGATGCCGAACAGCACAGGCACGACCCATGCGGGGTAGCTGCCCGCGGCCAGCAGCACCGCCACGGCAGCCGCCGCACCAAACCCGATGCCCACAATGCGCTCGCAGCGTGCGGGATCCGACGCCAGGAAGCCGCCAAAAACCATGCCGCCCGCGCTGCACACCATATAGACCGTCAGGCAAATGGCCACCAGCGCGAGCGGCACGTTGTGCAAGTGGCGCGCGGCTTCAGGTGCAAAGGCCTGCACCACGCTGAGGACAATGGCATACCAGAAGAAGAAAGAAAAACACATCCAGACGGCCGGTATCTTCAGAAAACCCAGACTGCTGTCGGCCGCGGGCGCGCCCTTGACCGGTGCCGCCATCGTGAGGGTGAGCTTGTCGCGGTTCATCACCAGCACCGCCAGCACCGCAAAAGCCAGCACACCGGCCGCCGCCAATGCCACGCGCCACGAATAGGCAAACGTCAGCGTCACCACCACTGCGGGGGCCAGTGCCCAGCCCAGACTGCCGGTGATGCCGTGCACGCTGTAGGCGTGGCCCAGGCGCGGCGCGCTGACTTTGCGGTTCAGCAGCGTGTAGTCCACCGGATGAAACACACCGTTGCCGACACCGGCAATCACGGCAAAGCCGGCCAGCATCCAGTAGCTGGTGCTGACGGAATACCCAAAAGCCGCCACACCGAGCAGGCTCAGCCCGGCAAACAGAATGGGGCGCGGCCCGAAGCGGTCGACCACAAAACCCGAGAGCGCCTGCACCGCGCATGACACCACAAAAAAGATCGTCATCAAGAAGCCCAGCTCCGCATAGCTGACGCTGAACTCTTCCTTGAGCCAGGGAAACAGCGGCGCCAGCAGCAGCTGACTGAAATGGCTGATCATGTGTGCGAGGCCCACCAGGCCGATCACGCTGGCGTCGGCACGAAAAGGGACTGCAGCGGGCGCGTTCAGGGTCGTACTTGAAGTATTCATGGCGCTATCGTAGTATTGGCCAAGCCTTCTGAAATGCGACATAAAGCCATGTTTCGGCGAATTTCAGACAAACCGCTTTGATGGCATTCGCCCCACGATCACATCCAGATTCAGGTGAACAGAATCTCCAACCATGCCGCAACGTAAAGCCCCGCTCCATTTCGTGCCGGTGGGCGACACCGACAACTTCACACCCAGCCGCCAGCGGCCGGTGCGCGTGCGGGCGCGGACGCTGGAAGCCGATACCCATTTCAAGCCCCATTCCCATGCCTGGGCGCAACTGGCTTACTGCTCTACGGGTGTCTTGCAGGTCACCGCCGAAAAGGCGGGCCATGCCGGCGGCGAAGTCACCTACATCGTGCCGCCCTCCCGCGCCGTGTGGATCGCGCCGGGGGCGCAACACCATGTCACCGTGCTGGAAGCGGCCGAATTCCGCACGCTGTACCTCGACGCCAGCGCCACCCCAAAGGGCTGGACTGGTTGCCGCGTGATGGTGGTGTCACCGTTGCTGCGCGAGTCCATCCACGCGCTCGATGCGGCCACCCCAGAGCACCCGCTGCCGACAGCCCGGGAACAACTCCTTTCCGGCCTTGTGCTGGACGAACTTGCGCGCGCCGACACCCAGGCGCTCGGCGTGCCCATGCCACATCCGCAAACCGGGGACAAACGGCTGCGCGCGCTCTGCGAAGCCGTGTTGCGCGCACCATCAGAGCGGGCCACGCTGGCCGAATGGGCTGCCGGCACCGGCGCCAGCGAACGCACGGTGGCCAGGCTTTTTCGCGACGAACTGGGCCTGAGCTACCAGCAATGGCGCCAGCAAGCCATCCTGGCCCACGCCCTGCCCCTGCTCACGCGCGGGCAATCGGTCAGCACCGTGGCGGCGGCCAGCGGTTATGCCAGCGACAGCGCCTTCACCGCGATGTTCAAGGCCGCCATGGGCCAGCCACCCAGTCATTTTCAGAGTAAATAGACCTACCCCCGTCCGGGCTCACTTCGTGTAGCCCGTTCCCCCCTCAAGGGGGCGGTGCCTGGGGCCGGCAAAGCCGGACCCTCGGCCCCACTGGTGAAATACCCCTCGCTGGCTATCATGGCTTGATGCAACTCCCCGCGACAAAGAATACCCAGCAAAGCCGACGGTGGCGTGCCGCAGCATGCGTGGCACTGACCGCCTGGCTGGCCGCGGCCAGCCAGGTACACGCACAGCCAGCCCCCTCAAACCACCCAACCCTGCTGCGCGAGCTGAACCGGGTACGGGAGGACGGTTGTGACGGGCGCGGCGCCAAGGTTTCCCTGCTGCGTGAAAACAGCGCCCTGTCGCGGGCGGCACAGCTCATGGGCGGCGGCCGCACGATGGACGAGGCGTTGAAAGCTGTCGACTACCGCGCCGTGCGGACCGCACAGATTGCCGTGCGCGGCGCGACCGGCCCCTCAGCGCTGGCGCGCAGGACCCTGGGCAAATCATGCAGCGCAGTCATGCATGCCGAGCTCGCTGAAGCCGGTTTCTACCAGCGCGGGGCACAAACCTGGGTCATTCTGGCCGCCCCCTTCTCGCCTCCCGCGGCGGCCCAGGCCGGCGATGTGCAAGCGCGGGTGCTGGCTTTGGTCAATGAAGCACGCGCCAGCCCGCGCCGCTGCGGTGCGCAGGCTTTTGCAGCCGCAGGACCGCTGCAATACAGCCCCCTGCTGTACAACATCGCCGGGGTGCATGCCACAGACATGGCGAGGTACAGCTACTTCAGCCACACCGGGCGCGATGGCAGCGACGTGGCCAGCCGCGCCACACGCGCGGGCTACGGCTGGAAGGCCATTGGCGAAAACATCGCCGCGGGGCAGATGCAGGCCGACACCGCCGTGCAGGGCTGGCTGAACAGCCCCGGCCATTGCGCGAACATCATGGCGCCCGCGTATACCGAAATGGGCACGGCCTTTGCGGTCAACACCCAGAGCAGCGCCGGTATTTACTGGGTGCAGGTGTTCGGGGCGCAGCGGTAAGTCACCTTGCCCGGGGCGCCCTGCTGTCAGTGTTTTTCAAACGCCGCGTTGAGGCGGCGCAGCAAGGGCTTGTTCAGCTCGCGTGTGTGCCTGTTCCAGCGTTCCATGGACCGCTGCAGCTCAATCTGCAGGCGCGCGCTGGTGGCGGTATCCCCGTTCATCGCGGCCCAGATGGCGTATTCAGCGCGGCTTTCAAAGCTGCCAAAACGGTCCACGGCGGATTCAAACTCCGCTTTCGCGTCCGCCCCCCTGCCGGCGCCGGCAAAGGCCTGGGCAAGCAGCAGCGACACCAGCTCCGCGCGAAAGGCGGGGTCGGTCTTGCGGATGAATTCAAGGTGAGTGATGGCCTCGGCATAGCGCTCGCAGGCGAAATAGGCCCTTGAGGCGCCCAGCCGGATTTCCAGGTCGGAGGCGAATGGGCCCTTTAGGCATGCGTCGTAACTCTGCGCAGCTTCCAGCGCCTGGCCGGCTTCGAGCAGCGCAGAGGCCAGCCGCATCTGGTTCTGCGCGGTGGGCGTGTAGTCAAACGCAGCGTGTGCTTCACGGAGTTCGCGTGTCGGGTCCAGTGTTTTTGCGGCTGCGGCCACGACCTTGCGCGCACCGCGTTCCAGCCGCGAATCCGGCAGGTAGACCGCCAGGAAGTAGACGAGGCTGCCCAGCATGGGAAACGAAAACAGGATGATCAGCCAGTACATCTGCTGGCCGCTACGCAAGGCATGAACGGCAAAGAACACCGCCACAATGAAATGAAGTCCCAATCCGACAAAAGGCATGGCCCATCCCTCCAGTTATTTTGGGGGGATTCTAAAGGGGCGTTAAGGAATGGGCCAGACCTTTCAGTTACCGGCAGGAAGCGCCGTCTCCTCCCCATCGCCATCAAATAGGCGCAAGGCGAGCAGGCCGTGCCCCACGCTGGCGCCTGCCCGCACAGCCGCCGCAACCAGTACCACTTCCGCCAGCTCCTCGCGCGTCACGCCCAGCCGCCTGGCCGCGCGGGTGTGCACGTCCAGGCAATAGCCACATTGGGTGGTAAGCGCCACCGCCAGCGAAATCAGCTCGCGCACACGGGGCTCAAGATGGCCGCCTTCGCGCTTGGCCGCATGGTCAAACGCGAGGAAAGCCCGGGCCTCCACAGGCGCCAGCCGCACGAAGGCTGGCGCCAGTTGCAGGTCTTGGGGTGACTGGTAACCGGCGCTCATGGCTGGCCTTTGCTGTCTGCTGACCTGCGGCGCCGCGCGATGGTTTCAAACAGGCCCACAAGCCAGCACATCGGGCAGCCGCGCATCAACACCAGCGCGCCCGCCAGGGGAAGCAACGCCCACAGGGAATGCACCTGGAAAACCAGAGCGGCGCACACGAGCAAGGCCAGCGCGCCTATCCCGCGCAGCAGATGTTGGGTGACCGAGGTGCTACAGAACATGGGCACCTCCGGTGGATGCGGTGCCACCCATGGTGCCGCCCGGCGCACAGTCAGGAAGATTTCGTTGCGGAAAAAACATCAGGATCTCCTTGTCGGTGGTTGATACCGGCAAAGAGGCCCACATTCAGCAAAAGGATTCGGGTTTCCTCAAAGAAATTTGAACGGCGCCATCACCAGAACGCCAGCCCTTCAGGTCAAACCTCAGATCAAGCGCTTGAGCAAGCCCATCACCTGGTCAAAGCGTTTGCCATAAGGCGGATAAAACAGGTCGCCCCTCGCCCACTTTGACTGCACCATCACCGGCTTTTGCTGCGTCAGCCGCAGGAAACCGGTTTCGCCGTGGTAGCTGCCCCAGCCGCTTTCGCCCACACCGCCGAAAGGCAGGTTCTCGTGCGCGATGTGCATCAGCGTGTCGTTGACAGTGACGCCGCCGCTCACGGTGCGCGCCAGCACGTGGTCGCGGGCACCGGCGTCGGTGCCAAACCAGTACAGCGCCAGCGGCCTGGGGCGGGCGTTGACATAGCCAATCGCGTCATCGATCGACGCATAGGGAATCACCGGCAGGATGGGGCCGAAGATTTCCTCGCTGAGCAGTTTCGAGCCGGCGGGCACATCGAACACCAGCACCGGCGCCATCTGGCGCGACGCCGCGCCCGCGCCGGGCGCACCGGCCTGGATGGTTTGCAGGCGCGCGCCCTCACCTTCGGCCTGGGCCAGCAGCGCCTGCAGGCGTTCATGGTGGCGCGGGCTGATGATGGCAGCGTAATCGGGGTTGCCGGCGATGGTGGGAAACAGCGCGGCCACGGCGCGCGCAAAGGCTTCGCCAAACGCGGCTTCACTGCCCTTGGGCAGCAGCACGTAGTCGGGCGCGATGCAGGTCTGGCCGGCGTTCAGCAGTTTGCCGTGGGCGATCTTGATGGCGGCCTTGTCGATGTCGCAGGACGCGTCGATGATGCAGGGTGACTTGCCGCCCAGTTCCAGCGTGGTGGGCGTGAGGTTGGCGGCGGCCGCTTCGGCGACCTTGCGGCCCACGGCGGTGGAGCCGGTAAAAAACAGGTGGTCAAACGGCAGCCCGGCAAATTCGGCGGCCAGGACGCCGTCGCCCTGCACCACGCAGAGTTCATCAGGTGCGAAGGATTGTTCAATCAGGGCCGCCAGCAAGGCAGAAGTTTTCGGCGTCAGCTCACTGGGCTTGAGCATGACGCGGTTGCCGGCCGCCAGCGCGGTGATGACCGGCCCGAGCGACAGCTGCACCGGGTAGTTCCACGGCGACACCACGCCCACCACGCCCAAGGGCTGGCGCTGCAGGTAGGCCCGCGCGGGCTGCAGGTACAGCGGCGTGCGCACTTTCACGGGTTTCATCCACTTTGGCAAATGCCGCAGGGTACTGGACAGCAGCGAGCGCAGCACAAAGATGTCGGCGATTTCGGTGAGCTGGGGCGACCGCACGCCGAAGTCTGCGTTGACGGCCTGTGCCAGCGCGCTGCCGTGCTCATCCAGCAAAGCACGAATACGCAGCAGGCGCTCCCGCCGCAGGGCCAGCGGAACCTCTGTCTGTGCCCGGCTGGCCTGGTGCTGGGCTTCGAACAATGTGCGAAGGACGGACGGAGGTGTGCTGGAACTCATGCGGCCATGATAGGGGCCACAGGGGCAGAGCAGTAGGGACGCAACTCCAGCAGCACTGCGGGTTGACCCTGAGGCACTTGACCCCATTTACAGACCTGATGCAGAACCTGTTGACGGTCTAAACGGGTTCTCAGGCATTTGGCTGACAATCGCGCCGGCACTTATCCGCTATGGTGGTTGGCAGGTAAACCATCCCTGATGAAAGTGTTTCATGGAATTCAAGGATTACTACAAGGTCATGGGCGTAGAGCGCAGCGCCACGCCCGACGAGATCAAAAAGGCACACCGCAAGCTGGCACGCAAATACCATCCCGACGTCAGCAAGGAAAAAAACGCCGAGGCACGCTTCAAGGAAATCGCCGAAGCCTACGAGGTGTTGCGCGATCCTGAAAAGCGCACCGCTTACGACCAACTGGGCGCCAACTACCAGGCCGGGCAGGACTTCCGCCCGCCACCGGGCTGGAACCCGGGGCAGGCCTCCAGGGGTGCCACCGGCGCTCCCCATTTTGGCGGAGCCGAAGGTTTTGACCACAGCGACTTTTTCGACGCGATCTTCCGCGGCATGGGCGGAGGGCCGCAAGGCCGGGGTGGTTTTGACGATATGCGCGGCAGCCGAAGCTTTGACATGCATGGCCAGGACCAGCACGCCAAAATCCAGATCGACATCGGCGACTCCTACAGCGGCGCCACGCGCAAGCTGCAGTTGCGCATGCCGATGGAGAGTGAAGCCGGCGTGACGATGCAGGACCGCAGCATCGAGTTCGTCATCCCCAAGGGCATACGCGCAGGCCAGCACATTCGCCTGGCGGGCCAGGGCTCTCCCGGTATGGGTCAAGGCAGCCCGGGCGACCTTTACCTGGATGTTGAATTTCTGCCGCATGCCCTGTACCGTGCCGAGGGCCATGACGTGTACATGAATCTGCCCGTCGCGCCATGGGAAGCCGCGCTGGGCGCCGAGGTGGAAGTGCCCACGCCCACCGGCGAGGTGGAGCTGAAAATCCCGGCGGGCTCTGCCGGCGGGCGCAAGCTCAGGCTCAAGGGACGCGGGCTGCCGGGCAAGACCCCGGGAGATTTTTATTTTGTGCTGCAGGTGGTCTTGCCGGCCGCGGACACGGATGCGGCAAAGAAAGCGTACGAAGACATGGCGGCGGCATTCAAGGCCTTCAGGCCGCGCACCGCCCTGCAAACCTCGGGAGCCAAGGCATGAACACCCCCACCCGCTACCTCGCCGGCTTCATCCTGGAAGACCAGGATGAACTCACCCTTGACGATCTCTGCCGGGCCTGCTCCGCGCAGTCGGAGCTCATCGTGGACCTGGTACACGAAGGCCTGCTGGCGCCTGTGGGAGAGGCTCCTGAGGTCTGGCGCTTCACCGGCGTGCACTTGCACCGGGCCACCGTGGCTGTGCGCCTGCAGCGCGACCTGGGGGTGAACCCAGCAGGTGCGGCGCTGGCAATGGAACTGATGGACGAGCTGGACAGTCTGCGCCGACAGCTGCACCGGCTGCAGGACAACTGACTCATCGGCGCGGGCAATCTTCTATATAGGACAGATCATGGCGCTCGCTGCCAAAGCAGCATGGGAGAATTCGCGCCATGTCCACCGAAGCAGCGCCCGCCCTGAAAAACATCTTTGACAAGGCGCGCTACCACCACATCGCGGCTGAAACCGCTGTGATCTACCCGCGTTTTGACGGTAAAAAATTTCTTGCACTCGCGCTCCCTGGCCTGGACGAGCTCTCGCTGATGCAGCGCCTGCGGCGCACCAGCGAGTGCCTGCACGCCACATTGCCGGCTGACTTCCCAAAAGCCATCGCCATCCTGCGCAAGCTGGCCCCGCGCATCAACAGCGGCTTCGTCACGCTGGTACTGCCGGACTATGTGGGCCTGTATGGGCGCGATGATTTCGACACCTCCATGGAGGCGCTGAAGTTTTTCACCGCCTTCGGGACCTCGGAGTTCGCCATCCGTGAATTCATCCGCCAGGACCCTGCGCGCACGCTGGCCGTGATGAAGGCCTGGGCCAAAGACGGGAGCGAGCATGTGCGGCGCCTGGCCAGCGAAGGCAGCCGCCCTCGCCTGCCCTGGTCTTTCAGGCTGGATGCGCTGATGGCCGACCCCGAACTTGCCGCGCCCATCCTGGAATCGCTGAAGTCCGACAGCAGCCTCTACGTACGCAAGTCGGTGGCCAACCACCTCAACGACGTCACCAAGCTGCACCCCGACTGGGTGCTGGAGCGTCTGAAGAGCTGGCCGCTGGACAACCCGCACACCGCGTGGATTGCCCGGCACGCGCTGCGCACACTGATCAAGCAGGGCGACAGGCAGGCGCTGGGTGTGATCGGCGCCGGTAAAAAGGCGGACGTCGGCATCAGCGGTTTGTCCATCACCCCCAAGAAACTCACCCTGGGCGAGCGGATGTCACTGTCGTTCACACTGCAATCCACCTCGCGCCAAAGCCAGCGGCTGGTGGTGGACTACGCGGTGCACTACGTCAAGAAATCGGGCAGCAGCTCGGCCAAGGTATTCAAACTCAAGGAGTTAACGCTGGCCGCCGGCGAAAGCGTGCAGCTGTCGCGCAGCCAGGTCGTGCGCGACTTCACCACCCGTGTGCACCATGCCGGGCGGCACGCGGTGGACATCATGGTCAATGGGGAACGCCTTGCGAGCGGGCATTTTGACCTGGTGAAGACCTGAAATGGCTACAGCCCAATAAAGACAAGAGCAAGCAGCTATCAAATATATAGCAATCCAATATACTACCTTGTCGCAGGGCCGCGCAGCCCAGGCACCTGGCGGCGGGCTTTGTACAGTAGCTACCTGACGCCCTCCCGCCGCCCTTCCGATTCCCATACCAAGCACCAAGGACATGTTCATGCGCCAACTCACCCTGCAACGATTCAGCCCCGCCTATTGCGCCCTCAGCCTGGTGCTGCTTCTGTCCGCCTGCGGAGGCGCCGGCGGTGAAGAGATCGGCGCGGTCGACACGGTCTTCAAATTCATCGGGCCGGACCACAAGATCGTGGTGGAAGCCTATGACGACCCCAAGGTGAGCGGCGTCACCTGTTATGTCTCGCGCGCCAAGACGGGCGGTATCAAGGGCGCATTCGGCGTGGCCGAAGACAAGGCCGAAGCCTCGATAGCCTGCCGGCAGACCAGCGTGATCAGTTTCCCGGGAGGCAAACCGATCGAGAAGCAGGAAGAAATGTTCAGCGAACGCATTTCGCTGGTCTTCAAAAAGCTGCGTGTGGTGCGCATGGTGGACACCAAACGCAACACCCTCGTCTACCTCACCTATTCCGACCGCGTGATCGAAGGTTCGCCGCAGAACAGCGTGACAGCGGTTCCGGTGCCGGCGGGCACGGTGATTCCGGTGAAGTAAAGGCCCGGCTACGGTCTTCGCGGCTGGCGGGTCTGAATACCCCCGCTGGCCAGCGGGACTAGCGTACTGTGCCATCGGCGTTTTCGCTTTTGACAACAGAATTCCGACCCATGACCCAAACCACCGCCACCTCCCTGAGCGATTTCCCCATCACCCGGAAATGGCCCGCCCAGCACCCTGACCGCATCCAGCTGTATTCGCTGCCCACGCCCAATGGCGTCAAGGTATCGATCATGCTGGAAGAGTGCGGCCTGCCCTACGAGCCGCACCTCGTCGACTTTGGCAGCAACGACCAGATGTCGCCGGCATTTCTGTCGCTCAACCCGAACAACAAGATCCCGGCCATCCTCGATCCGAACGGTCCTGGCGGTAAACCGCTCGGTCTGTTCGAGTCCGGCGCGATCCTGATCTACCTTGCCGAGAAGACCGGTAAATTCCTGCCAACGGACGCAGCTGCCCGTTACGAAACCATCCAGTGGCTGATGTTCCAGATGGGCGGCATCGGCCCGATGTTTGGCCAGCTCGGCTTTTTCCACAAGTTCGCCGGCAAGGACTATGAAGACAAGCGCCCGCGCGACCGCTACGTTGCCGAATCCAGCCGCCTGCTTGGTGTGCTGAACCAGCGGCTCGAAGGCCGCAGCTGGATCATGGGCGACGACTACACGATTGCCGACATCGCCACCTTCGGCTGGGTGCGCAACCTGATCGGGTTTTATGGCGCCGGTGAGCTGGTGGAGATCCAGAAATTCCCCAACGTGACGCGCGTGCTCGACGCGTTTGTGGCGCGCCCTGCGGTCGTCAAGGGGCTGGGCATACCCGCGCGCGGCTGACGCCCCCACGCGAACACGGCGGACAGGCCGGGATGGTCAAATTGGCTATCATGGCGGGCATGTCCGCCAAGCCAGCTCCTAGCCCGGAACAGATTACAACGGACCGCTTTCGCCTGCTGGTGGATGCGGTGCAGGACTACGGCATCTTCATGCTCGACACCGCGGGCAACGTGATGTCCTGGAATATCGGCGCCCAGCGCATCAAACAGTACCGGGCCGACGAGATCATCGGCCGGAATTTCTCCACCTTTTACCCCCCTGAGGCCGTCGCCGCCGGATGGCCCGCCGAGGAATTGCGCCGTGCGGAAAGAGATGGGCGCTTCGAGGAAGAAGGCTGGCGCATCCGCAAGGACGGCAGCCGTTTTTGGGCCAATGTCGTCATTACCGCGCTCAGGGACGAGAACGGACAACTCGCCGGCTTCGGCAAGGTCACACGCGACCTCACGGAACGCCGGGCTCACGAGGAAGCGCTGCGCGAGAGCGAGGAACGCTTCAGGTTCATGATCGAAGGGGTGCGGGACTACGCGATCTTCATGCTCAGCCCCGACGGCGTGATCGAGAGCTGGAACAGCGGCGCGCAGCTCATCAAGGGCTACAGTCCGAGCGAAGTCATCGGCAAACATTTCAGCCTGTTTTACCGTCCTGAAGACCTTGAGGCCGGCAAACCCCAAGCCGAACTGAAGGCGGCCCTGGAGCATGGCCGGGCTGAAGAAGAAGGCTGGCGCGTTCGGCGGGACGGCTCGGTGTTTTGGGCCAATGTGGTGATCGCCCCGGTGTATGACACGGGCCGGCAACTGCGCGGCTTTGTCAAAGTCACACGCGACATGACCGAAAGGCGGCGCCTGCACGAGTTGGAAAAATCCAGCAAGCGCATGAGCGAGTTCCTGGCCATGCTGGCGCACGAGCTGCGCAACCCGCTGGCCCCCATCCGCAACGCCATCACCATCCTGCAACTGGAACCCTCCCCCAGCCCGCTGGTTCGAAGCAGCCGCGACATGATTGACCGGCAGCTCACGCACATGACACGCCTGGTTGACGACCTGCTCGATGTCGGGCGGCTGACCACCGGCAAGATCCGGTTCAAGACGGAGCRGGTTTCCTACAACCAGGTGGTGGCCCGCTCCATTGAGGCCGTGCGCCCCTTGTTTGATGCGCGGCGCCACCGCCTGAAGGCAGACATCCCGGCCGCGTCGCCGCTGGTGCAGGGAGACGCCACACGGCTTGCCCAGGTCCTGCAGAACCTGCTGGTCAATGCCGCAAAGTACACCCCCGAGGCGGGCCTGATCGGGCTGAAAGTCTGGCAAGAGGGCACGCAGCTCTACACCTCGGTCCGCGACAACGGGCTGGGTCTGTCGTCCCAGGCGCTCAGCCAGATCTTCGAGCTGTTCTCCCAGGGCGACGCGCAGACAGCCGCGCGGGAAAGCGGGCTGGGCATCGGCCTGACGCTGGCACGCTCCCTGGTGGAAATGCACGGCGGCGCACTGCATGCTGAAAGCGAGGGCCCAGGCCGCGGCAGCACATTCACTTTTTTCCTGCCCAATGCGCAGACAGGCGTGCACGGCACCGATGACGCAAGCGGTCCGGGCGCGGCCATCCTGGTGGTGGACGACAACCGCGACGCAGCCAATAGCCTGGCGGAGATTCTCAGGCTGATGGACTGCCAGGTGAAAGTGGCCTATGACGGCCCCGCTGCGCTGGAGATGTTTCGCCAGCAGGCACCCCAGGCCGTTTTGCTGGACCTCGGCATGCCGGGAATGAACGGCTACGAGGTGCTGGCAGCCCTGCGCGCCCTGCACGGCGGCGAGCAGGTGACGGTCGCGGCCCTCACCGGCTTCGGCACGGACGAAGACAAAAGCCGCGCGCTGGCCGCCGGGTTCGACGAGCACCTCACCAAGCCGCTGGACTTTACCGCCCTGCAGGCATTTCTGCAGACCGCCGGCGTGGTGGTTTGAGCGTTTGGGCGGCCAGGAAGGCTGTTTCTGCCCCTTTTCAGGCATCAAAAATGTCTGCAGCCTAATAACATCGTGCGCCAGCAGCTATCAAATAGATAGCAATTTCAGGAATGCCAATGTGTGTAGCTCGCCCGCAAGGCCCGCCGGCAGGCCGCCGCGGCCATGGGTGTATAACCAGAGCCCCCGGTCCCGCGCTTTTTCCTCATCCCGCGCGTGGCCGCTCACCTCACATCAATAAGCATCAAGCCGGGCGCATCGGGCGCCACGACACACCAAGGAAGATCAAACATGGGCGCGCAGTGGAAAGCAAAAGGCAAGGAACTGGCCGCAAATGCCAAGGGCAAGGTATTTGGAAAACTGGCCAAGGAAATCATGGTGGCCGCGCGCAGCGGTGCCGACCCGTCATTGAACGCCCGCCTGCGGCTGGTGGTGGAGCAGGCCCGCAAGGTCTCCATGCCCAAAGACACGCTGGAGCGCGCCATCAAAAAAGGCGCCGGCCTCACGGGCGATGCGGTTCATTTTGAACACGTGATCTACGAAGGTTTTGCCCCCCACCGCGTGCCGGTCATGGTCGAATGCCTGACCGACAACCTGAACCGCACCGCATCCGAAGTTCGTGTGCTGTTTCGCAAGGGGCAGCTGGGCACTTCCGGCTCGGTGTCCTGGGATTTTGACCACGTGGGCATGATTGAAGCCGAACCTGCCGCAGCAGGCGCCGACCCCGAGCTGGCCGCCATTGAAGCGGGCGCCCAGGACTTTGAGCCGGGCGAAGAAGAAGGCACCACCCTGTTCCTGACCGACGCAGTCGACCTGGACCTGGTGAGCCGCGCACTGCCGGCCCAGGGTTTCAGCGTGCTGTCGGCCAAGCTGGGCTACAAGCCGAAAAACCCGGTCGATCCGGCAACCCTCAGCGCCGCCGAACTCGAGGAAGTCGAAGCCTTCCTGGCCGCCATCGATGCCAATGACGATGTGCAGACCATTTATGCGGGCCTGGGCAGCTAGGGCCTGTCTGTTTGCGTTCCCCGGGCGTTTCCCGGGTCAGTTGCCCATCAGCGCGCGCACATGCGCCGCCGTGCCGCTGGCCAGGCCTTCCATGCTGTAGCCTCCCTCGAGGACGGAAACCACACGGCCCTCGGCGGTTTCATCGGCCACCTTCATCAACTCCCGGGTGATCCAGTGGTAATCGTCGTCCGTGAACTTCAGGCCGCCCAGCGGATCCAGATGATGGGCATCGAAGCCCGCGGAGATGATCAGCAGCCCGGGCGCAAACTTGCGCAGGGCCGGCAACAACTGGTCGGTCATCGCGGCGCGGAAGGCGGCAGACCCGGTGCCCCGCGGAAACGGCACATTCACGATGTTTCCAGCCACGCCGGTTTCATGGCGCGCGCCGGTGCCGGGGTAAAACTGGGACTGGTGGCAGGAACCGTAGAACAGGTCCGGGTCGTCGTAGAACGAGTTCTGCGTGCCGTTGCCGTGGTGCACGTCGAAGTCCACCACCGCAACACGCTGGATGCCGTGCCGCTCGCGGGCATGCAGCGCTGCAATGGCCGCCTGGTTGAACACGCAAAAACCCATGGCCTGGTCGGCCTCGGCATGGTGGCCGCAGGGGCGGGTAGCGCAAAAAACGTTGCTCGCCTCCCTTGTCACCACATCGTCCACGCCGGCACAGGCCGCACCCACGCAACGCATCACCGCCTCCAGCGAGCCCGGCGACAGGATGGTGTCACCGGCATCGAGCGCGCGGTAACCCTCGGCCGGCGACACAGCCTGCACTTGCTCCACATAGCCGGGTGTGTGCACGTGGAGCACCTGATCGAAGGAGCCCAGCGGCGCATCGCGCCAGAGCGCCTTCGCAAACTCCGGTGTCTTCAGTGCCCGCAGCACGGCTTCGAGACGCTCGGGCGACTCCGGGTGGTGCGGGCCGGGACGATGGTCGAAACAGGCTTCGTGGGTGTAGATCAGGGTGCTCATGGGCGTTTGTCTCCTTTGCAGCGCCGGCGCCGCCATGCAGTCGATGGCTTTCATGGCTGCGGGTTTTTGTACGGTCTCGTGAATGACTTTAACGGATCCTGTCCGCAAGCCGCTCTGCCAGCCGCCTCAGACGGCGAGCAAGAAAAAACCCGTTGCCTGCGTGCGCAGGAACGGGTTTTTGTCTTTTTCACATCAATAATGGCCACCAGCCCCCGCTGGTAAGCGCGAGCAGCTATCAATCCGATAGCAAGCTGCAGGCGCCGCTCAGCCCGGCCTCACCCGGCCGCCGCTTCGAAGCTGAACACCCCCGGATTCTGGATCGGGTCCACATCCACCGGGATGGTGCTCTTGGGCGGGAACTTGCCCTCAAGCAATAACTTCGACAGCGGGTTTTCAATGCGCTGCTGAATCGCACGCTTGAGCGGGCGCGCGCCAAACACCGGGTCGAACCCGACCTTGGCGAGCTCGGCAATCGCCGCTTCCGACACCTCCATGTTGAGGTCCATCTTCTGCAGACGCGCTATCAGCGTACGCAGCTGGATGCGGGCGATGGACTCGATGTTTTTCGCGTCGAGCGAATGGAACACCACGGTCTCGTCGATACGGTTCAGGAACTCGGGCCGGAAGTAGTTCTTCAGCTCGCCCTCCACCGCTTCCTTCACATCCTCATAGGGCTGCCCCACCATGGACTGGATGATGGGCGAGCCGATATTGCTGGTCATGACGATCACGGTATTCTTGAAGTCCACGGTGCGGCCCTGGCCGTCGGTCAGGCGGCCATCGTCCAGCACCTGCAGCAGCACATTGAAGACATCGGGGTGGGCTTTTTCCACCTCATCGAGCAGCAGCACGCTGTAGGGCTTGCGGCGCACGGCTTCGGTCAGGTAGCCGCCCTCCTCGTAGCCCACGTAGCCGGGAGGCGCGCCGATCAGGCGGGCCACGGAATGCTTTTCCATGAACTCGCTCATGTCGATGCGGATCAGGTGGTCTTCGCTGTCGAACAGGAAACCCGCCAGCGCCTTGCACAGCTCGGTCTTGCCGACGCCGGTGGGGCCCAGGAACAGGAAAGATCCCGTAGGCCGGTTCGGGTCGGAAAGACCCGAACGCGAGCGGCGGATGGCATTGGCCACGGCGCCGATGGCTTCGTCCTGGCCGACCACACGCTCGTGCAGCTTGCCTTCCATGAGCAGCAACTTGTCGCGCTCGCCCTGCATCAGCTTGCTGACGGGGATGCCGGTGGCGCGCGCCACGACCTCGGCGATCTCTTCAGCGCCGACCTGGGTGCGCAGCAAGGTGGGCGCACTGGACTTTCCCTTGCTGGCTTCGCTAGCCTGCGCTTCTTTGAGGCGCTTTTCCAGCTCGGGCAGCTTGCCGTATT
Organism: Polaromonas sp. P1_F6; assembly: GCF_056405695.1. NCBI lineage: Bacteria > Pseudomonadati > Pseudomonadota > Betaproteobacteria > Burkholderiales > Comamonadaceae > Polaromonas > Polaromonas sp. P1_F6. Next base: position 720,049 of record NZ_JBFUBQ010000001.1, on the reverse strand, counting down.
GCAGCTCGGCGACTTTGTTGAAGTCGCCCTTGCGGGTGAATTCCTCGATCTGGAAGCGAATGCGGCCGACTTCTTCCATCACGTCCTTGGAGCCGAGCGCCTGGGCTTTTTCGGCCTGCCAGATTTCATCGAGGTCGGATATCTCCTTTTGCAGCTTGGCGATCTCCTCTTCAATCAGGTCGAAGCGCTTTTTCGAAGACTCGTCTTTTTCGCGGCGCACGGCTTCGCGCTCGATCTGTAGCTGGATCAGGCGGCGGTCGAGCTTGTCCATGACCTCGGGCTTGGAGTCCATCTCTATCTTGATCTTGGCCGCGGCTTCATCGATCAGGTCGATGGCCTTGTCGGGCAGGAAACGGTCGGTGATGTAGCGATGGCTCAGCTCGGCCGCGGCCACGATGGCCGGGTCGGTGATCTGCACGCCGTGGTGCTCTTCGTATTTCTCTTGCAGGCCACGCAGGATGGCAATCGTCGCCTCCACGCTCGGCTCGCCCACCAGAATCTTCTGGAAGCGGCGCTCCAGTGCGGCGTCTTTTTCGATGTACTTGCGGTATTCGTCGAGCGTAGTGGCGCCGACGCAATGTAACTCGCCGCGTGCCAGCGCAGGTTTGAGCATATTGCCCGCGTCCATGGCGCCTTCTGCCTTGCCGGCGCCCACCATGGTGTGCAACTCGTCAATGAAGACGATGGTCTGGCCTTCGTCCTTGGCGAGTTCGTTGAGCACGGTTTTCAGGCGCTCTTCAAACTCACCGCGGAACTTGGCGCCGGCCAGCAGTGCGGCCATGTCCAGGCTCAGCACACGCTTGCCCTTGAGCGAATCCGGCACCTCACCGGCCACGATGCGCTGGGCCAGGCCTTCTACGATGGCGGTCTTGCCGACGCCGGGCTCGCCGATCAGCACCGGGTTGTTTTTGGTTCGGCGCTGCAGCACCTGGATCGCGCGGCGGATTTCATCGTCGCGGCCGATCACCGGGTCGAGCTTGCCCAGGCGGGCGCGCTCGGTCAGGTCCATGCAGTATTTCTTGAGGGCTTCGCGCTGGCCTTCGGCGTCGGCGCTGTTCACGCCCTGCCCGCCGCGCACGGCGTCGATCGCCGCTTCCAGCGCCTTGCGGGTCAGGCCGTTTTCTTTGGCCAGCCGGCCCACGTCGCTCTTGCTGTCGGCCACAGCCAGCAAAAAGAGTTCACCTGCAATGAACTGGTCGTTGCGCTTGATGGCTTCTTTTTCAGTGGCCTGCAGCAGCCTGGCGAGGTCGGGGCTGACCTGGATCTGGTCCTGGCCCTGCACCTGCGGCAGTTTTTTAACGGCCGCATCAGCTGCCTGCGTGAGGCCGCCCACGTTGACGCCGGCTTTTTCAAGGAGGGCACGCGGGCCGTCTTCCTGGCGCAGCATGGCTGCCAACAGGTGAACCGGCTCGATATAGCCGTTGTCGTTGCCCAGCGCGAGGGACTGCGCATCGCTCAGGGCTTCCTGGAATTTGGTGGTTAGTTTGTCTTGTCGCATTGAATTTGACTCCGCAAAGGGGCTCCGGGCTCACGAAGGAGCGGTTATTGCCGAGTTTGGGGCTTTTACGCCCCTTTTCAAGTCATCTAGCAGCAAGCAAGGCAAGCCATTGGGCCGCGTTTGATGTGCGTCAAGCCCGCCCGGTTCAGGCGTTGCCGGACCACCTTGTCCAGCGGCTTCGGGATCCACCAGCCAAAGACGCCTCGCTGCCCTTGGGAAAAGAGCCACTGCCGGTCACAGAGATCAAGGTGTTTTTGCTTGCGTGAAGCGCAACGGCCTGCTACCTGAACTTGAAAACCGCCAAACTACTGCGCCCTGACCTTGATAATTCCTGCCGCAGCCAGCTCCGCAACAGCCGTTCTTGCAAATTTGCCCGCCACGCTTTTGCTGTCACTGCCGATGGGCGTACCTCCCTTGATTTCAACGGACCAAGGCTTTGTGCCTGGCGGTGATTCCTTGAAGTGAACGGAAACAACCAGAACAGCCCCTGGACCCGTTATGGTGTGGTGAGTCCCAGTGACCCGGATACGAATCTGCGCATCATCGCCGCGCGTTGCACCGCCGTCTTTTAGCGCTGTTTCAATCTGGGCAGTCATTTGCCCCCGGATTTCAGTCAGCAGCTCTTCGACCTCTTTCCTGGCAGATACGACATATGCGCCGCTGACAGGCGGAGGGGAATAGCCGTAAGTGGAAACGGTGACGGCCATGGGTATGGCGCCAGGATTGACCCACACAACTTCGGCGCTGCTTACCCGCCTGGTCTGCACATCGGGTGTTTGTCGCGTGATATTGCTTGCACAACCAGCCAAGCCTATGAAGCAGATAAACAGCGATAGAACTCTGTAACAACGAAACATAAATACCTTCCAGAGAAATCAGAAAATTGCGGGGCTAAGCGTTTCGGGCCGAAATTCCCCATTTGGCCAGCGCCGCATCGTCGGTGACGCGGGCATCCACCCAGCGGGCGCCTTCCGGCGTTTCTTCCTTCTTCCAGAACGGCGCCTGGGTTTTCAGGTAGTCCATCAGGAATTCGCAGGCCTTGAAGCTTTCGCCGCGATGGGCTGACACTACGGCCACCATCACCACCTGGTCCAGCGGCTGCAGCAGGCCGACGCGGTGGATGACGCGGGCGCCAAAAATATCAAAACGCGACATCGCCTCATCGATCATGGCTTCGATGGCTTTTTCGGTCATGCCGGGGTAGTGTTCGAGCTCCATGGAAAGTACTTCTCCCGCGCCGGCCGACGAACGCAGCGAAGGGCCGCCCCGAGCAAGTTCAGCCCCCTCGGGGGGCAGCGAGGACACGCCAGTGCCGGGCGTGGGGGCCATATTGCGGTCCCGAACCGTGCCGGTGAAGGTGCAGACGGCGCCGACGCGCTTGTCGTTTGCGCGCAGCGCGGCAACTTCATCGGCGAGGTTGAAGTCGTCGGTGGTGATGAGGACGCGGGGGGAAGACTGGGCCATAGTGGCAATTTTGCCACTGGGCCAACCAGGCCGGTGCTTATTCGACGCCGAAACAGTGCCACAGCCCGGCCCCTCAAGTAATATGGCGGCATGACTGGCCACATTCACCTCCTTGCCACCCGGACGCCCGACAGCGCCCGTGGCTTTGAGGCGTGCGCCAGCAAATCGAAAAAACCGTTGCTCATTTGACCGGGGCTGCGGTTCCGTCGTCGAATGAGCGATGGAACCGCCGGTTACTTTTCCAGAGTCTTTTGCGGACACCTTCTCTTGTTCTGATGACGGCCTTTTTAGCCGGTCAGTTTTTTGGGATGTGTATTCATGCAAACAGCGCTCAATGCCGAGCAGGCGAATCAAGCCACTCAGGCAACTCACGATTTCTCGGGACTCTGGATCCCGCTCGTTACCCCGTTTGACCAGGACAAGGTCGACTACGGGGCCTTGAAGCGCCTGGTAGCGCACTACCAGGCCTGCGGCATCGCGGGGCTGGTGGTATGCGGCTCTACGGGTGAAGCTGCCGCGCTCAGCGATGAAGAGCAACTAGAGGTGCTGCAAACCGTGATGGCAGAAGCCCCCGACCTGCCGGTGATCATGGGCTTGTCGGGCTATCACCTGGGCAAAACAGTGGCGCGCGTTCGTGCTTTGAGCCCACTGAACCTCGCGGGCATCTTGCTGCCGGCGCCCAGCTATATCCGGCCCTCACAAGAGGGACTGATCGAATGGTTTACCACCCTGGCCGATGCCAGCGCGGTGTCGGTGGTGCTTTACGACATCCCCTACCGCACGGGGAGCCAGATGGCACTCGAAACCATCCGGGCGCTGGCGGCCCACCCGCGCATACAAGCCGTCAAGGATTGCGGGGGTGACACGGCAAAAACGCGGGCACTGATCGCCGATGGGCTATTGCAGGTGCTGGCCGGTGAGGATGCAAACATCTTCGCGACTGTGGCAGCAGGCGGCCGGGGCGCTATCGCGGCAGCGGCGCATTTGCATACGTCGCGATTTGCGGAAATTGTTCAGCGCCTTCGAGCGGGTGACGTAGCTGGGGCCGAGGCTTTGTGGAGACCGCTGCCGCCGCTGATTGAAGCCCTGTTTGCAGAACCCAATCCAGGCCCGCTCAAGGCATTGCTGGCGCGACAGAGTTTGCTGAGTGACGAGTTGCGCAGCCCGATGACGCGCGCGTCTGCGGCGCTGGTGGAGCGGCTTGTGAAGCTGGATGCGCTGGTGGTTTGAGCCGCCGAGAGTGAGTGAATCAACCGCCGGTGACGGGGGGAAAGAAGGCGACTTCGCAGCCTTCGCTGAGTACAGCCGACTCATCGCTCATGACCTGGTTGAGCGCCATGCGCACCGACTTGCCGCGCGCAAGCGCTGCAGCGTGCGCGGGCGTGGCCGCCAGCAACTCATCGCGCAGCGCGGCCAGCGTAGCGGCAGAAGTGTCGCGCAACTCGCTGCCCTGCCCTATGGCTTCGCGGATCGAGGCAAAGTATTTGACGGTGATTTTCATAAAGGTCTTACCGGGAATGCCCTCACGACATCAAGGCTGAAAACGGAAGGAACTGCACCACGTCCCCGTGCGCGATGGTCTGGCCTGCCGGGTTGTCGATCACGCCGTCGCCCCAGACCACCGAGGTCAGCACGCCGGAACTCTGGTTGGTGAACAGTTCCAGCCCGCCGGACGCGTTGCGCCTGACGCGCAGGAATTCGCGGCGCTTGTCGGCTTTGGGCCAATTGAAATGGGCCGGCGCCGCAATCGGGCTGACGGCGGTTTGCACAGCCCCTTGCAACTTGAGCAGGAAGGGCCGCACCAGGACCAGGAAGGTCACAAAACTGGACACCGGGTTGCCAGGCAGGCCGATGAAGTGGGAGCCTGCAATCTTGCCGTAGGCGAAGGGCTTGCCCGGCTTCATGGCGATCTGCCAGAGCGCCAGTTCGCCCAGCGCCTGCACGGCGGGCTTGATATGGTCTTCTTCGCCCACCGACACGCCACCGCTGGTGAGGATCAGGTCGTGCTGCTCGCTGGCGCCCTTGAGCGCGGCGATGGTGGCGTCCAGGCGGTCGGGCACGATGCCCAGGTCAGTGACCGTACAGCCCAGGCGCAGCAGCAGCGCACGCAAAAAGAAGCGGTTGGAGTTGTAGATGGCGCCGGGCTTCATGTCGGCGGGTGCAACCTCGCCAGGCATGACAAGTTCGTCGCCCGTGGAAAACAGGGCGACGCGCACCCGGGGCGCCACCTGCAATCTGTCGAAGCCGATGCTGGCGGCAAGACCAAGCGAGGCCGGCGTCAGGCGCTCGCCACGGTGCAGCACCACGGCGCCGGCAGCGACGTCTTCGCCCCGACGGCGAATCCACTGGCCCGCTCTGGGCGCTGTCTGAATGCGCACGCCGGCCTGGCTTTCGCTGCCGGCGTTGACCGTCTCGCAGTCTTCCTGCATGACCACCGCGTCGGCGCCCGGCGGAATGGGGGCGCCGGTGAAAATGCGCGCCGCAGAGGCTGGCGCGAGCATGTGGCCGCTGCTGCCGGCCGGAATGCGCTGGTTGACCTGCAGCACCGCATCGGCCGACCAGTCGGCAACACGCACCGCATAGCCGTCCATGGAACTGTTGTCGTGTGCCGGCACATCGAGGCTGGACACCAGGTCCTGGGCCAGCACCCGGCCGTCGGCATCGAAGGTGGAAACCGTCTCGGCACCGGGCAGCAATGCCGCGCGGCCCAGCAACTCGGCCAGCGCCTGGTCCAGCGGCTTCAAGGGGGCCCGGCCGGGCTGCGGCGCAAGCGCCGGGCCGGCGGGCGCGGAGGAAACAGAACTCATGGTCGGGGTGTCCGGAACAAAAACATGAACGGAACGAAAAAAGCCTGCTTTGGCGAACGTTTAACCGAAACGGTCTTCAAACGAATAGGCGAAGCGTTCCTGATTGTTGACCAGGTACTCCGCCACGGCGTCGGCGTCGTCCAAATCCAGCACCGGGCGCAAGGTTGCTTGGGGCAGCTTGCCGGGTGCATCCGTGGCAACGGCGACGATGAAATCGTCGTCCGGGTAGAGCGGGGGCTTGCCGGCATAGTCGGCCGAAGGCGCACGCCAGACTTCGATCTTGAGCAGGTCGCTGCTCTTGAAGCCCTCTACCAGCACCCAGTCCACGCCGCCATACAGCTCGGCGATCAGCTGGTGAACGGTGAGCTCGGACGGCTTTTCAAATTCACGCATCAGCGCAAGCCGGTTTGGCGAGGCCACGACCACTTCAAAGGCACCGGCCTGGCGATGCCGGAAAGTGTCTTTGCCGGGATGGTCAATGTCGAACTTGTGGTGCGCATGCTTGACCACCGACACGCGCAGGCCTCTGGCCTTCAGTGCCGGGATCAGCTTTTCGACCAGTGTCGTCTTGCCCGAACCGGAATACCCGGCAAATCCGACCACGTTCATGATGTCGCTCTCACAGAAAGAAAGGCCGGAAGACGCCCAGGCCGCTATTAAAAATATAGCTGCTTGCGCAAGTCAGATATGGGCTACAGCCCGATTTAATGCACATTGTCGGCAATGTAGCGTTTGATCACGGCTGCATCGGCCGGCAGCACCTTGACGCGTTTCGGCAAGGCCTCAATGCCTTCGAACTTCGCCGGCCGCGTGGGCAACCGGCCCAGGGCTTCTTCAATGGTCGCCGCGAACTTGATGGGAAGCGCAGTCTCCAGCACGATCATGGGCACACCGGGTTGCAACTGCTCGCGCGCCACCTTCACGCCGTCGGCGGTGTGGGTGTCGATCATGGTGCCGAAGCGTTTGTAGGTGTCGCGGATGGTGGCCAGCCGGTCGGCATGGGTGCTCTTGCCGCTCACAAAACCGTAGCGCTGCGCGGTCGACTTGAAGGCTGCCTCCGCGCTCAGGTCAAAGTAGCCCTGGCTGCCGAGCTGGTCATGGAACAAGGCTTTGGTCTTGGCGCCGTCACGGCCCAGCAGGTCAAACACAAAGCGCTCGAAGTTCGAAGCCTTGGAAATGTCCATGGACGGGCTGGAGGTTTCGTGTGTGTCGGCGCTGCTGCGCACGCGGTAGACACCGGTGCGGAAGAACTCGTAGAGCACGTCGTTTTCGTTGGTGGCCACTACCAGCTTGGCTATAGGCAGGCCCATCATGCGGGCGACATGGCCGGCGCAGACGTTGCCGAAATTGCCGGAAGGAACGGTGAAGTTGACCTTCTCGGCATTCGATTGGGTCGCTTGAAAATACCCCGCGAAGTAATACACCACCTGCGCCATCAGGCGCGCCCAGTTGATTGAGTTGACGGTACCGATCTTGTACTGGCGCTTGAAGGTCAGGTCGTTGGAGACGGCCTTGACGATGTCCTGGCAGTCGTCAAACACACCGTCGATCGCGATGTTGTGGATGTTCTCGTCCTGCAAGCTGAACATCTGCGCCTGCTGGAAGGGGCTCATGCGGCCGTTCGGCGAGGTCATGAAGACGCGCACGCCCTTTTTGCCGCGCATGGCGTATTCGGCTGCGCTGCCAGTGTCGCCGCTGGTGGCGCCCAGGATGTTGAGTTCTTCGCCTCGGCGGGCCAGTTCGTATTCGAACAGGTTGCCCAGCAGCTGCATGGCCATGTCCTTGAAGGCCAACGTGGGGCCGTTGGAGAGGGCTTCGAGGTAGAGGCCGTCTTCAAGCTTTTTCAGCGGGACGATGGCTTTTGTGCCGAACACCTCTTCGGTGTAGGTCTTGTTGCAGATAGCCTCGAGGTCGACGGCGGGAATGTCGTCGACGTAGAGCGAAAGAACCTCGAACGCCAGTTCAGCGTAAGGCAGGCCACGCCACTTCTGCAGCGTGGCGGCATCCACCTGCGGATATTGCTCGGGCAAGTAGAGGCCACCGTCGGGCGCCAGGCCTTCGAGCAGGATTTCACAAAAACGCTTGCGTTCGGCGTGGCCGCGGGTGGAGATGTACAGCATCAGGCCAGCTCCTCCTTGCGGATGCGCGTGATGGGCGCCAGCACCGTAGGCAGCGCCTGCATTTGCGCCAGGGCTTCGTTCATCTTCGCTTCCACGCACTCATGCGTGAGGATGATGAGGTCGGTGTGCGTGGAACCCACGCCGCCCACTTCATCGGCTTCGCGCTGCAGCACGGCGTCAATGCTGATGCCCGTGCCGGCCAGGATGCCGGTGACCTTGGCCAGTACACCGGCCTGGTCTGCGACTTTGAGGCGCAGGTAGTAGCTGGTGACGACTTCGGACATGAGCACCACAGGCAGGTCGCTCATCGCATCGGGCTGGAAGGCCAGGTGCGGCACGCGGTGCTCGGGATCTGCGGTGTGCAGACGGGCGATGTCCACAAGGTCGGCGATCACGGCGCTGGCGGTGGGCTCGCTGCCCGCGCCCTTGCCGTAGTACAACGTGGTGCCGACGGCGTCGCCCTGCACCACCACGGCGTTCATCGCGCCTTCAACATTGGCGATCAGGCGCTTGGCCGGCACCAGGCTCGGGTGCACACGCAGCTCGATGCCATTGGCGGCGCGCTTGGTGATGCCCAGCAGCTTGATGCGGTAACCGAGTTGTTCGGCATAGCGAATGTCTTGTGCGGCCAGGCCAGTGATGCCTTCGACGTAAGCCTTGTCGAACTGCACCGGGATGCCGAAGGCGATCGCCGACATCAGCGTGACCTTGTGGCCGGCGTCCACGCCTTCGATGTCGAAGGTGGGGTCGGCTTCGGCGTAACCCAGGCGCTGTGCTTCTTTCAGCACGACGTCGAAGTCCAGGCCCTTGTCGCGCATCTCGGACAGGATGAAGTTGGTGGTGCCGTTGATGATGCCGGCGATCCACTGGATGCTGTTGGCGGTGAGGCCTTCGCGTAAGGCCTTGATGATGGGGATGCCGCCGGCCACGGCCGCTTCAAACGCGACCATCACGCCCTTGCGGTGAGCCGCTGCAAAAATCTCGGTGCCGTGCACAGCCAGCAGCGCCTTGTTGGCGGTGACCACGTGCTTGCCGGCTTCGATGGCTTCAAGCACCAGTTGTTTGGCGATGCCATAGCCGCCTATCAGTTCGATCACGATGTCGACGTCAGGGCTGGCCACGACCTTGCGGGCGTCGTCCACGACCTGCACACCGGGGCCGACTGCGGCCTTCGCGCGCGCCACGTCGAGGTCGGCCACCATGGTGATCTCAATGCCGCGGCCGGCGCGGCGGCGGATTTCTTCCTGGTTGCGCTGTAGTACGTTGTAGGTGCCGCTACCCACGGTGCCAATGCCCAGAAGGCCTACCCGGATCGGGCTCAAATTCGTCGGTTTCATAGTCGCTGAGGTCTTGCTTTACGTTGATTTGGAGTCCTGCCCTCAAAAGAGCGAGGAAGAGGAATGGGGCCGAATGCAGGGTCAAGTTCGGTTGTTGCGGTAGTTCTCGAGGAACTTCGCAATGCGGCCAATGGCTTCGCGCAGGTCTTCCTCATGCGGCAGGAAGACGATGCGAAAGTGGTCCGGCTCGGGCCAGTTAAATCCCGTGCCCTGTACCAGCATGACCTTGGTCTCCTTGAGGAGCTCCAGGAAAAACTGGCGATCGTCCTTGATTGGGTAGACCTTGGGATCGAGACGGGGAAACATGTAGAGCGCAGCGCTGGGCTTGACGCAGCTCACGCCCGGAATGGCGGTGATCAGCTCATAGGCCAGGTCGCGCTGGCGGCGCAAGCGCCCGCCTTCGCAAGTCAGGTCGTTGATGCTTTGGTAGCCGCCCAACGCCGTCTGGATGGCCCACTGGCCGGGCACGTTGGAGCACAGCTTCATGTTGGCCAGCATGTTCAGGCCTTCGATGTAGTCCTGCGCCTGCTTCTTGGGGCCGGACACCACCATCCAGCCGGCGCGGTAGCCACATGAGCGGTAGCTCTTGGAAAGCGAATTGAAGGTCACCGTGAGCACGTCAGTCGACAGGCTGGCGATGGCCGTGTGCTTCACACCGTCGTACAGCACCTTGTCATAAACCTCGTCCGCGAGAATGACCAGACCGTGCTCGCGTGCGATGTCGATGATGCCTTTGAGCAGTTCGTCGGAGTACAGCGCGCCCGTCGGGTTGTTGGGGTTGATGACCGCAATGGCCTTGGTCTTTGGCGTGATCCTGGCGCGGATATCGTCCAGATTGGGCATCCAGCCATTGCTTTCATCACACCGGTAATGCACCGGCGTGCCGCCCGAGAGGCTGGTGGAAGCCGTCCACAGCGGGTAGTCTGGCGCCGGCAGCAGCAGCTCGTCGCCGTCGTCGAGCAATGCGTTGGTGGCCATCGAGATCAGTTCGCTCGCGCCGTTACCGAGGTAAATGTCGTCCAGCGTCACGCCCTTGATGCCCTGCTTCTGGGTTTCGTGCATCACGGCCTTGCGCGCCGCGAAAATGCCCTTGCTGTCCGAATAACCGGCCGAGGCAGGCAGGTTGCGGATCATGTCCTGCTGGACTTCTTCGGGCGCATCAAAACCAAACACCGCCAGATTGCCAATATTGAGCTTGATGAGCTTTTGGCCTTCTTCTTCCATCTGCTTGGCGGCATCCATGATCGGACCGCGGATGTCATAAAGGACATTGGCCAGCTTGGCAGATTTGGTGATCGGTTTCATGCGGTTTTATCGGTATGTGGGCAAGGCCTCGGGGCCCACCATGCTGGCAACGGGGAAGAAGCGTCAGCACTGCGGCGGGAAATTCGGGCGGAATCTATAATTTGACCACATAAAAGAGGGTTTTCGCCTCTAAAACCCGTCAAACCGCCCCGTGCATCGGCGCCCTCCGCACCATCGAAACGCCCAAATAATCCCGTATGAAACTTCAGCCAGACCGTCTCGATGTTCAGTCCATCCTTGGCTACGGTCCAGGCTGGGTCGGCCTGGGAAGCAATGGTGTCGCGGAGAAAATCGAACACAGCATCGTGATTGGCTCAAGGGGCGAGAAGTTTGACTGGAACTGCACGCGTTTTGAGCAACTCACGGCAGAGCATTTCGCCCTGCTGGCCGCGACGCAGCCTGAACTCGTGATTTTTGGCAGCGGCTCCCGGTTGCGCTTTCCGCCTCCGGCCTTCCTGCGCACGCTGATGGAGCGCCGCATCGGCATTGAGACCATGGACACATTGGCGGCATGCCGCACCTACAACATCCTCGCGGGAGAAGGCCGGCAGGTAATTGCTGCCCTGCTGATTGAAACAGAAGGAACAGAAGGCTGAAATGCCCTCTCTTTCAGGGTAAAATCTAGGGTTGCACTTGGCACCACATCCAGGACTCACGTCCCGGGCCGGTTGCCAAAAGGCGCGGCTAATTACAACTACTTTCGTCAGGGTCTACTCAGTATGGCAGTCGTCGTCAATAAACCACTCCCCGAATTTGAAGCGATCGCCACAAGCGGCATCAAGGTTTCCAACACATCCCACCTCGGCAAAGTCGTTGTGCTGTATTTCTATCCCAAGGACAACACACCGGGTTGCACCACGGAAGCCATGCAGTTCCGTGATCGCTACAAGGACTTCGTCAAGGCCGGCGCAACCGTGTTCGGCGTGTCCCGCGACAATATGAAGTCCCACGACGAGTTCAAGTCCAAGCTTGAACTCCCGTTCGAACTGATTGCGGACACCGAAGAAAAAATGTGCCACATGTTCGGTGTGGTCAAAAACAAGATCATGTACGGCAAGAAGGTCAAGGGCATCGAGCGCAGCACCTTCCTGGTGGGCGCCGACGGTCAGCTGAAAGAAGAGTGGCGCGGCCTGAAGGTGCCCGGCCACGTGGACGACGTGCTCAAGGCCGTCAAGGCGCTCAAAAAGGCTGCCTGAAACAGCCCTGACGCCAGTTAGCAACAAAGAATTGCAAAGGATTGCCCTGTCACGCGAGTTGTGCATAATGAACTCATGCTGTTGACCTTCGCAACTGCGCCAAAAGAACAAGCCGCCCTGGTTTCAAGGCGGCTTTTTCGCTTCTGGAACCCTTCTTTTTTAGAGAGTTTTAAGCACTATGCCCCTGCCCCCCGCCCCGACCAAACGTGCCGCCCTGCTCTCCCCCGACGCGCTTGACGCGCCTGCCCGCTCGCCCTCCAAAGCACGCAAGACGGAAAGTGCCGAATCCGCCCAGAAACCCCCGGTGATGGACCTGTTTGACAGCCGCGCAGCAGGGGATGGCAGCCAGCATCCGTCAGCGTTTCAAGGAAAAGAGCCTGCCAACCCTTCAAGGACGAGCGCAAGCAGCTATAAAAAAGAGAGCATTCCACTGCCGCAGCCGGCTGCCAAGCCCAAAAAGGCCAAGCGCACCGGCCCCACCAAATTGTTCGTGCTCGACACCAATGTGTTGATGCACGACCCAATGTGCCTGTTCCGGTTTGAGGAGCATGACATCTTCCTGCCCATGATCGTGCTTGAAGAGCTCGACGGCCACAAAAAGGGCATGACCGAGGTGGCGCGCAACGCCCGCCAGACCAGCCGGACGCTGGACGCGCTGGCAGGCACCCAGGGCGCTGACATTGCCAAAGGCCTGAAACTGGACACCACCGGCCACCCTGAAGCTGGTGGCTGCCTGTTTTTCCAGACCAAACCGCTGGATTACACCCTGCCCATGAGCCTGCCGCAGGGCAAGGCCGACAACCAGATCCTGGGCGTGGTCGAGGCCTTGCGCAAGGAATACGCGCCGCGCGAGGTGGTTCTGGTGTCCAAGGACATCAACATGCGCGTCAAGGCCCGCGCCCTGGGCCTGGCCACAGACGACTACCAGAACGACAAAACCCTGGAAGATGGCGACCTGCTGTATTCGGGCTCGCTGGCCCTGCCGGCTGACTTCTGGACGCGCCAGAGCAAAACCGTCGAAAGCTGGCAGCAAGGCAGCCACACCTTCTACCGCATCACGGGCCCCATCGTGGGTAGCCTGCTGATCAATCAGTTTGTTTTTTTTGAAGCCCCCGGCGAACCCCCGCTGTATGCCCGCGTGACGGAAATTCGGGCCAAAACCGCCGTTCTGAAGACCCTGAAGGACTACAACCACCTCAAAAACGCCGTCTGGGGCGTCACCACGCGCAACCGCGAGCAAAATTTCGCGATGAACCTGCTGATGGACCCCGAAGTGGACTTCGTCACGCTAGCCGGCACGGCAGGCACTGGCAAGACGCTGATGGCACTGGCCAGCGGCCTCACGCAGGTGCTGGATGACCGTCGCTACACCGAGATCATCATGACGCGCGCCACGGTGAGCGTTGGCGAAGACATCGGTTTCCTGCCGGGTACCGAAGAGGAAAAAATGGGCCCCTGGATGGGCGCACTGGACGACAACCTGGAAGTATTGGGCAAGACCGACAGCGGCTCGGGCGAATGGGGCCGCGCCGCCACCAACGAACTGATCCGCTCGCGCATCAAGGTGAAAAGCATGAATTTCATGCGCGGCCGCACCTTCCTGAACAAGTACGTCATCATCGACGAAGCGCAAAACCTGACGCCCAAACAGATGAAAACGCTGATCACGCGGGCCGGTCCCGGAACCAAGATCATCTGCATGGGCAACCTGGCGCAGATTGACACACCGTACCTGACTGAAGGCTCATCGGGCATGACTTTTGCCGTCGACCGCTTCAAGGGCTGGCCGCACGGCGGACACATCACGCTGGCGCGTGGCGAACGTTCGCGGCTGGCTGATTTCGCGAGCGAAGTGCTCTAAGCACGACGGCAAAAAAGCGGCGCTTATTGGCGCCTATCGGTGTTTACGGCGCCGAAATGAAAAAAGGCCAAGTCGCAAGACTTGGCCTTTTTTGTTCTTCAAATTCTGGTGGGCGGTGCAAGTTTCGAACTTGCGACCCCTGCAGTGTGAATGCAGTGCTCTACCCCTGAGCTAACCGCCCTATTGGTCAGCCTAAGATTATATGCTGTTTCGATGGCTTTATTGTTTACGCCGCCAAAACACGCCAAACCGTTTTACCCTTGCTGGCCTTGTCAATATCCACCAGCAGCTTTTCATGGTCGGCGATCTCCTGGTCGTTGGCTGCGAGCAGCGGCAGGTCAAAGGCGCTGAGATCCATCTGGGGCACGTCACTATCGCCTTCCCGGGCGCTGTCCCCAACGTCCATCACCAGCGCATTCTGGCCACGGGTCAGATTGATGTAGACATCGGCCAGCAGTTCAGCGTCCAGCAAGGCGCCGTGCAAGGTCCGGCCCGAATTGTCGACTTCCAGCCGGTCGCACAAGGCGTCCAGCGAGTTGCGTTTGCCCGGGAACAGCTCCTTGGCCATCATCAGGCTGTCGGTGACCTTGGCCACGCAATGCTTGATGGGCGGCTTGCCGATGAGTTCGAGTTCCTTGTTGAGGAAGCTCACGTCAAAAGGCGCGTTGTGGATGATGATCTCGGCGTCCTGCAGGTACTCCAGCAGTTCATCGGCCACGGCCGAGAACTTGGGTTTGTCTTTCAGGAACTCGTTGCTGATGCCGTGAACCTTGAGCGCGTCCTCGTGGCTGTCGCGTTCGGGGTTCAGGTAGAAGTGGCGGTTGTTGCCGGTGAGCTTGCGGGCTACCAGTTCGACGCAACCGATTTCGATGATGCGGTCGCCGTTTTCAGCGGAAAGACCGGTGGTTTCGGTGTCAAGAACGATTTGGCGCATGGCTGGATTATCGCTGTGCTGGGTCAGTGGATGTTTTTCCGCCGGGCCGCCCCTAGGAAAAATGCGCCCCCTCGGGGGGCAGCGCAGCACACGCGGTGGCAAGCGTGGGGGCTAATGATTTTCCTTTGCGTGATTGATGGAGTATTTGGGTATCTCCACCGTCACATCCGACTGGGCCAGGAAGGCCTGGCAACTCAGCCGTGAATTGGGTTCCAGGCCCCAGGCGCGGTCCAGCAGGTCTTCTTCGCTCTCGTCGAGCTCATTCAGCGAATTGAAACCTTCGCGCACAACGATGTGGCAGGTTGTGCAGGCGCAGCTGAGGTCGCAGGCGTGCTCGATGTTGATCTTGTTGTCGAGCAGGGCTTCGCAAATCGAGGTGCCGGCCGGCGCACTGATTTCAGCGCCCTGTGGGCAGTATTCGGGATGAGGCAGTATTTTGATGATGGGCATGGTTGTCAGTCGGTTCAGACCGCCTCGATGTTTTTACCGGCGAGGGCTTGCTTGATGCCCCGGTTCATGCGCTGGGCGGCAAAGCCTTCGGTGCCTTTGGCCAGCGCCTGGGTGGCCGCTTCGATTGCGGCCGCATCACCGTGGGCACGCGTGTCGGCGAGGCCGACGATCAGGCTGTCGATCTGCGCCCGTTCATTGGGACTCAGCAGGTCGGCATCCGCTGCCAGGGCGCTTTGTGTGGCCAGAATCATGCGGTCGGCATCGACCTGGGCTTCGGCCAGGGCACGGGCCTGCATGTCTTGCTGCGCGGTTGAAAAGCTGTCTTGCAGCATGCGCGCAATATCGTCGTCCGACAGGCCGTAGGAAGGCTTCACGTCGATGCGTGCCTCAACGCCGCTGACCTGTTCTTTCGCATTCACACTGAGCAGCCCGTCGGCATCGACGGTAAACGTCACGCGGATGCGGGCAGCGCCCGCCACCATGGGCGGAATGCCGCGCAGCTCGAAGCGGGCCAGGCTGCGGCAGTCGGCCACCAGGTCGCGTTCGCCCTGCACCACATGCAGCGCCAGGGCGGTCTGGCCGTCCTGGTAGGTGGTGAAGTCCTGTGCCATGGCCGTGGGGATGGTCTGGTTGCGCGGCACGATGCGCTCGACCAGCCCGCCCATGGTCTCGATGCCCAGCGACAGCGGGATCACGTCGAGCAGCAACAGGTCTGCGCCCATGTTGTTACCGGCCAGTTGGTTGGCTGAAATGGCCGCGCCCAGCGCTACCACTTCATCGGGGTTGAGGTTGACCAGCGGCTCGCGCCCGAAGAAGCTGGCAACCGCCTTGCGCACCTGCGGCATGCGGGTGGAACCCCCAACCAGCACCGCGCCCTGGATGTCTTCTTTGGCCAGTTTGGCATCGCGCAACGCCTTGCGGACGGCCGCCAGCGTGCGCTGTGTCAGGTGGGCGGTAGCAGTTTCAAAATCTTCCGCTTTCATTTCGAAATTGACGAGGGCTTTAGCCAGTTGCACCGAAAAAGGCACGGGGTCCGCAGACGACAACGCCTCCTTGCAGTTCCGGGCGGTACGCTGCAAGGCCGCCTTATCGGACGGCGTGAGCGTGTCCGCCGCAAGCCCGGCCTTGGCCAGCACCCAGTCGACAAGCGCACGGTCGTAGTCATCACCGCCCAATGCGGAATCGCCACCGGTCGCCACGACTTCGAAGACACCTTGCGTGAGGCGCAGGATGGAAATGTCAAAGGTGCCGCCACCCAGGTCATAGACGGCATAGACGCCCTCGCTACCGTTGTCCAGCCCGTAGGCAATGGCAGCCGCTGTGGGTTCATTGAGCAGGCGTAATACATTGAGGCCAGCCAGTTGCGCGGCGTCTTTGGTGGCCTGACGCTGGGCGTCGTCAAAGTAGGCCGGCACCGTGATTACGGCGCCATAAATATCGTCATTAAAAGTGTCTTCGGCGCGGTAACGCAACGTGGCCAGAATCTCCGCGCTGATCTCGACCGGGCTTTTCTCGCCGGCGACAGTCTGCAGCGTGACCATGCCCGGCTTGTCGTTCAACTCGTATGGCAACTGAGCGCGGCTGCCGATGTCGTCAATGCCGCGGCCCATCAGACGCTTGACAGAAGAAATGGTGTTGCGCGGATCTTCCACCTGCGCGGCCAGGGCTTCATAGCCGATCTGGCGCTTGTCGTCCTCAAGGTAGCGCACCACGCTGGGCAGCAGCACCCGCCCCTGCTCGTCGGGCAGGCATTCGGATACGCCACTGCGCACGCTGGCGACCAGCGAATGTGTGGTCCCCAGGTCAATCCCCACCGCGATGCGTCGCTGGTGCGGGTCGGGCGTCTGGCCGGGTTCGGAAATTTGCAGGAGTGCCATGCGCGGTTGTCGTACTTTTTCTGTAATGCCTTGGAACCTGTTCAATGTCTTTTTGGAGATCGCATTGGAGTGCAATCGGGATGAGTGGATACCTCGGATGCGCCGCATGGGCTGATGCCCATGCAAGCGGCCGGGGTGTCCAATCGCCCGATTTCACTCCAACCCTTCGGGCAAGTGCCTTGTCGGGCGGTCTGCGGCGTTGCGGCGCTTGCCAATAGCCCAGCTATTGGCGGTGCACCGCGCCTTGCATCCCATCCCGAAAAGGTACTTGTGCGACTCCAAAAAGACATTGAACAGGTTCCTATTGTCCCAGCTGGTCGATGCGTGCATCAACCTCACTGGCAAAGCGCTCAATAAACATAAGGCTTCTGACCTGCTGGGCTGCGGCAGGAAAGTCCTTGTCCACGTCCAGCAGTTGCTCTATCTTTGATAGCTGCTTGCGCTCGTCAGCTGTGGCTTGGGAGGCTATTTCTTCAAAATCTTCAGTTGTTTCGGCATCGTCGAGCGCTTCGCGCCACTGCATCTGCTGCATCAGGAAGTCGTGCGGCATCGTGGTATTGTTTTCGGCGTTAATGGGCGCACCGTTCAGCTCACACAAATAGCTCGCCCGCTTGAGCGGGTCTTTCAGCCGCTGGTAGGCCTCGTTGATGCGCACCGACCACTGCATGGCCACACGCTGGGCGGCCGTACCCTTAGCCGCGAATTTGTCAGGATGCGCTTCGCGCTGCAAATCCTTCCAGCGCGCGTCAAGCGCCGCGCGATCCTGCGCGAAGCGCTGGGGAACACCGAAAAGCTCGAAGTCGTTGGATTGGAGATTCATGCCGAGAAAAAGCCGCCAGCACAATCAGTGGAGGCGGCTTTGATAAGGGTGCAGCACGCGTTCGACCGCTCGCCCGTCAAACCCGGAAGCTTTCGCCACAGCCGCAACGGTCACGTTCGTTGGGGTTGATGAACTTGAAGCCTTCGTTCAGGCCTTCGCGCACAAAGTCGAGCTTGGTGCCATCGATGTAAGCCATGCTTTTAGGGTCGACCAGCACCTTGACGCCGTTGTCTTCAAACACGACATCTTCCGGTGCGATCTCGTCGGCGTACTCCAGCTTGTAAGCCAGGCCGGAGCAGCCGGTGGTCTTCACGCCAAGGCGAACGCCCACACCCTTGCCGCGTTTGGTCATGTAGCGGGTCACGTGGCGGGCGGCGGCATCAGTCAGGGTAACGGACATTTAAATCACTCGAAGGAAACAGGTGACGGGCAATGCGATTGATCAGTGCGTGTGCTTTTGCTTGTAATCGTTCACGGCGGCCTTGATGGCGTCTTCCGCCAGGATGGAGCAGTGAATCTTCACAGGCGGCAGGGCCAGCTCTTCAGCAATCGCGCTGTTCTTGATGCTTGCCGCTTCGTCCAGCGTCTTGCCCTTGACCCACTCGGTCACCAGCGAGCTTGACGCAATCGCGGAGCCGCAGCCGTAGGTCTTGAAACGTGCATCTTCAATCACGCCCGTCACCGGGTTGACCTTGATCTGCAGCTTCATCACGTCGCCGCAAGCAGGCGCGCCGACCATGCCGGTGCCTACCGTTTCGTCGCCCTTTTCAAAGGAGCCGACGTTGCGGGGGTTTTCATAGTGGTCTACCACTTTTTCGCTGTATGCCATTTTGTTTACCTCTTTAAGCTGTCTTGAATTGCGGGCTCGCCTTAATGGGCGGCCCACTGGATGGTGGATAAATCAACACCATCCTTGAACATCTCCCACAGGGGGGAGAGTTCGCGCAGTTTGGCCACGTTTTCCTTGATGGTGGCGACCGCGTAGTCGATTTCTTCCTCGGTGCTCCAGCGGCCAATCGTCATGCGAAGGCTGCTGTGCGCCAGTTCGTCGCTGCGGCCCAGGGCGCGCAGCACATAGCTGGGCTCCAGGCTGGCCGATGTGCAAGCCGAGCCGCTGGACACGGCCAGACCCTTGATGCCCATGATCAGCGATTCGCCTTCGACGAAGTTGAAGCTCATGTTCAGGTTGTGCGGCACGCGCTTGTCGGCGTGGCCATTGAGGAACACTTCTTCCACGTCCTTGAGCCCGTTGAGCATGCGCTCATGCAAGGCAAGGATGCGCTTGTTCTCTTCGTGCATCTCGGCCTTGGCAATGCGGTAGGCCTCGCCCATGCCGACGCACTGGTGCGTGGGCAAAGTACCCGAACGCATGCCGCGCTCATGGCCACCGCCGTGCATTTGCGCTTCCAGGCGTACACGCGGTTTGCGGCGCACGTACAGGGCACCAATGCCCTTGGGGCCATAGGTCTTGTGCGAGGTCAGGCTCATCAGGTCGACCGGCAAGGTGGCAAGATCGATGTCAACACGGCCGGTTGCCTGCGCGGCATCCACGTGGAAGATGATGCCTTTTTCACGGCACAGGGCGCCAATGGCCGGGATGTCCTGGATCACGCCGATTTCGTTGTTGACGAACATGACGCTGACCAGAATCGTGTCGGGGCGGATAGCGGCCTTGAGCGCCTCCAGGTCGAGCAGGCCGTCGGCTTGCACGTCCATGTAGGTCACTTCAAAACCCTGGCGTTCCAGTTCGCGGCAGGTGTCCAGCACAGCCTTGTGCTCGGTCTTGACCGTGATGATGTGCTTGCCCTTGGTCTTGTAGAAATGAGCCGCACCCTTCAGGGCCAAATTGTTGGACTCGGTCGCGCCGCTGGTCCAGACGATCTCGCGCGGATCGGCGCCAATCAGGTCGGCAATTTGTTCGCGTGCCTTCTCGACAGCGGCTTCCGCTTCCCAGCCCCAGGCGTGGCTGCGGGACGCGGGGTTGCCGAAGTGCTCGCGCAACCAGGGAATCATGGCGTCCACCACCCGCGGATCGCAGGGGTTCGTGGCACTGTAGTCCATGTAGATGGGAAAGTGTGGGGTGTCCATGTGGCTAGCTCTTTAAATTCACAGGCTGGCTGGCAGCGCGATCAATGAAGTCAATGCAGTCGGTTCACAAAAGGATGGTGCCGGGCAGACGCCCGGCATCGCTCCATCAGGATTTGGAAAATGCATTGCCCAGTGCGAAGACCGAGTTCGGTGCATTCACGCGGATCGGCTTGACAACCGGCGCTGTGAAAATGGCTTTTTTCACCTGCGGGGTATTCTCGATCACCACGCCCTTGGCGAGCTGGTCTTCCACCAGTTTTTGCAGGGTCACGGAGTCCAGGAACTCCACCATGCGGCTGTTCAGTGAAGCCCACAGCTCGTGCGTCATGCAGCGGCCGCCTTCGCCCAGGCAGTTTTCCTTACCGCCACACTGGGTGGCGTCGATCGGCTCGTCCACCGACACGATGATGTCAGCCACGGTGATCTCGGAAGCCTTGCGGCCCAGCGTATAACCGCCGCCGGGACCACGGGTGGATTCCACCAGTTCGTGACGGCGCAGTTTGCCGAACAGCTGTTCGAGGTAGGACAGGGAAATCTGCTGGCGCTGGCTGATGGCGGCCAACGTGACCGGGCCGTTGTTCTGACGCAATCCCAAATCAATCATCGCGGTGACCGCAAAGCGGCCTTTGGTCGTGAGGCGCATAACAAGCTCCTTTAAATGGCTTGACTGTCGTTTTCACCCTGAAAGCTTGTGACTTACAGGGAACTCTTCCTCCAGCCGCCCAGGTCAGTCAACCGGTATCGCGGGGGCTTTTTTGTTGTTCTGATATTGTTCTTGACTGTTTTCGTCAAGTATAACACGAGCAGGGTTTTTCCCGCTGAGGGTGCTCAAAACATGAGGGCTAACCCGTAGCTCGACTCACTTTATGCACCATATCCGTGCACAAAGTGAGTGGTCGGGTCGATCGGCCTAGGCGCGGGTTTGGCCTGCGGCGCTTAGCGGTACGACATTATCGGTGCCAGGCGCGCCAAAAGCCTGCTCCTTGAGGATGTGCAACTGGTCCCGTACCCGCGCGGCTTTTTCGAACTCGAGATTCTTGGCGTGTTCGATCATCTGCTTTTCCAGCCGCTTGATCTCGCGGGCGATGTCCTTCTCGCTCATGTCTTCCACCAATGCCTTCTGCATCTCGATCTTTTCGGCTTCCTTGCCGGATTTCTCGCTGTAGACACCATCGATCAGGTCCCTGATGCGTTTGACCACGCTGCGCGGCGTGATGCCGTGCTCCAGGTTGAAGG
This sequence comes from Polaromonas sp. P1_F6, assembly GCF_056405695.1. Lineage (NCBI taxonomy): Bacteria > Pseudomonadati > Pseudomonadota > Betaproteobacteria > Burkholderiales > Comamonadaceae > Polaromonas > Polaromonas sp. P1_F6. The sequence goes on along the minus strand of NZ_JBFUBQ010000001.1, from coordinate 699,056 downwards.
CAATCTGCTTGTTACGCCGGCGTTCGGTTTCATCCATGGCTTTTTTCATGGAGTCGGTGATGCGGTCTGCATACAAAATCGCACGGCCGTTCAGGTTTCGGGCCGCGCGGCCAATCGTCTGGATCAGGCTGCGCTCGGCGCGCAAAAAGCCTTCCTTGTCGGCGTCCAGAATGGCCACCAGCGACACCTCCGGGATATCGAGCCCCTCACGCAGCAGGTTGATACCCACCAACACGTCAAACGCGCCCAGCCGCAGGTCACGCAGGATTTCTACCCGCTCGACCGTGTCCACATCGCTGTGCAGGTAGCGCACCTTCACACCGTTGTCGCTCAGATAATCCGTCAGCTGTTCGGCCATGCGTTTGGTCAGCGTGGTGATCAGCACCCGTTCATTCTTCTCGACCCGGATGCGGATTTCCTGCAGCACGTCGTCGACCTGATGGGTAGCCGGCCTCACTTCCACCTGCGGATCCACCAGCCCGGTGGGCCTGACCACCTGCTCCACCACCTTGCCTGCGTGCTCTTTCTCATAATTCGCTGGCGTGGCCGAGACAAAAACGGCCTGCCGCATCTTGGCTTCAAACTCCTCGAACTTGAGCGGCCGGTTGTCCAGCGCGCTCGGCAGGCGAAAACCGTATTCCACCAACGTGGTTTTGCGTGCGCGGTCGCCGTTGTACATGGCGTTGAGCTGACCGATCATGACGTGGCTCTCGTCGAGAAACATCACGGCATCCTTGGGCAGGTAATCGCACAGCGTCGAAGGGGGTGATCCCGCCGGCGAACCGCTCAGGTGGCGGGTGTAGTTCTCAATGCCCTTGCAGTGGCCGATTTCACTGAGCATCTCCAGGTCGAACCGGGTGCGCTGCTCGATGCGCTGGGCTTCCACCAGTTTGCCGTCGGCGACGAACTGGGCCACCCGCTCGGACAGCTCCAGCTTGATGGTCTCCACCGCCGTCATGACCTTGTCGCGCGGCGTGACGTAGTGGCTCTTGGGGTAGACCACAAAGCGCGGGATTTTCTGGCGTATGCGGCCTGTCAGTGGGTCAAACAACTGCAGCGACTCGATCTCGTCGTCGAACAGCTCGATGCGTATGGCCAGCTCGGAATGCTCGGCCGGGAAAATGTCGATCACGTCCCCGCGCACCCGGAACGTGCCGCGCGCGAAGTCCTGCTCGTTGCGCGTGTACTGCATGCGGATCAGCCTGGCGATCACGTCGCGCTGGCCCATCTTGTCGCCGATGCGCGCAATGAACCGCATCTGTGTGTAATCCTCAGGCGCACCTATGCCGTAAATAGCGCTGACCGTACCGACGATGATGGTGTCGCGCCGCTCCAGCACGCTCTTGGTGGCCGACAGGCGCATCTGCTCGATGTGCTCGTTGATGGCCGAGTCTTTCTCGATGAAAAGATCGCGCTGCGGCACATAGGCTTCAGGCTGGTAGTAGTCGTAGTAACTGACGAAATACTCGACCGCGTTTTTCGGGAAGAACTCGCGGAACTCACTGTAAAGCTGCGCGGCCAGCGTCTTGTTGGGCGCAAACACGATGGCCGGCCGGCCCAGGCGGGCAATCACATTGGCCATGGTAAAAGTCTTGCCGGAGCCGGTCACGCCCAGCAGGGTCTGGAACACCTCGCCGTCGTTGATGCCCTCGACCAGCTGGTCAATTGCGGTGGGCTGGTCGCCCGCAGGCGGATAGGGCTGGAACAGCTCGAACGGCGAATCCGGGAAACGCACGAACTCGCCCACAGCGGGGTCGGTGTTGACTGAATCAGTTATGACTTCCATAGCTTCTGGCATAAAACCTCGATCAGGCCCCGTTAAAATTCAGGGCAACCAAACAGAATACGACATTCGGCCGAAAATGGAAATTGCAATCCCCATTCGCCTTGTAGTTGCCCCCGCTATCGCTTTTGACACCTCTTGTAGCCTTTTTTCCGGTCAGCTTGTGACCTAAATCCGTGACCTGAACCCCCTATCGTCGCTTTCGCCTTCTTTTCACTTCTCTGAGGATATTTCATGTCTTTGTTTACCGCTGTCGAAATGGCCCCGCGTGACCCCATCCTGGGCCTGAACGAGCAGTTCAATGCCGATACCAATCCTGCAAAGGTCAACCTGGGCGTGGGCGTGTACTACGACGACAACGGCAAGCTCCCCCTGCTGCAATGCGTACAGGCGGCAGAAAAACTCATGATGGAATCTCCCAAGGCGCGCGGCTACCTGCCAATTGACGGTATCGCCGCCTACGATGCGGCCGTCAAGGGCCTGGTTTTCGGCGTCGACAGCGAACCTGTCAAAAGCGGCCGCGTGGCCACCGCGCAGGGCATTGGCGGCACAGGCGGCCTGAAGATCGGCGCCGACTTCCTGAAAAAGCTCAGCCCCAATGCCAAAGTCCTGATTTCGGACCCGAGCTGGGAAAACCACCGCGCGCTTTTCAGCCAGGCCGGTTTCGTGGTTGAAAGCTATCCTTACTATGACGCAGCCAAGCGCGGCGTCAACTTCGACGGCATGCTCGCCGCCCTCAATGCAGCCGCCGAAGGCACCATCGTCGTGCTGCACGCCTGCTGCCACAACCCGACCGGCTACGACATCACCGCAGCCCAGTGGGACCAGGTGATCGCCGCCGTCAAGGCGCGAAAGCTCACGCCTTTCCTCGACATGGCCTACCAGGGCTTTGGCCACGGCATTGCGGAAGACGGCGCCGTCATCGGTAAATTTGTGGCTGCCGGCCTGAGCTTTTTCGTGTCGACGTCCTTTTCCAAGAGCTTCAGCCTCTACGGCGAACGCGTGGGTGCCCTGTCGGTGCTGTGCGAATCCAAGGACGAAGCCGACCGCGTGCTGTCGCAGCTCAAGCTGGTCATTCGCACCAACTACAGCAACCCGCAGATCCATGGCGGCATGGTGGTGGCCACGGTGCTCAATACCCCCGCGCTGCGCACCCAATGGGAGCAAGAGCTGAGCGAAATGCGTGTGCGCATCAAGGCCATGCGCCAAAAGCTCGTGGACGGCCTGAAGGCCGCCGGCGTCAAGCAGGACATGAGCTTCATCACCGCCCAGATCGGCATGTTCAGCTACTCGGGCCTCAGCAAGGACCAGATGGTGCGCCTGCGCAATGAATTCGGCGTTTACGGCACCGACACCGGCCGCATGTGCGTGGCCGCCCTGAACAGCAAGAACATCGACTACGTCTGCGCGTCGATTGCCAAGGTCGTCTGAGGCCGTACTCCCGGATGAATTCATCCGGGACGCGCTGAAAAACCGCCACAACCGGTTCATTCTGGAACACCTGCCTGCGCTGGGACTGCCCGACGCATGGCTGGTGGCGGGATGCCTCTTCCAGACAATCTGGAACCTGCACGCGGGCCAGCCACCCGAAGCCCACATCAAAGACTACGACCTGTTTTACTTTGACCCTGCCGACCTTTCAGGCGCAGGCGAAGCAGCCGTCAATGAACGTGTCAGCGCCTGCTTTGCGGGCCGGGGCATTGTGGTGGAAGCCAAAAACCAGGCCAGGGTCCATACCTGGTATCAGGAGTATTTCGGCTTCCCCTACCCCGCCCTGCAAAGCTCCCGCGATGGCATCGACCGGTTTCTGGTGAGCTGTACGTGTGTCGGCTTAAGGGCAAATACTGCGGAGCGGACGGATGTAGAGCTTTATGCGCCCAACGGCCTGGCGCAGTTGTACCAGGGCAAGCTCAGCCCCAACCTGCTGTGCAACCACCTGCCGCTGTTCGAGAAAAAGGCGAAGGCTTATCAGGATCGCTGGAGCTGGCTGCAGGTTATCCATCCGCAAGTGGCCTGACCGGCCCCCAGCACGGCAGTGGCAAAAGCCAGGCTCTTCAAAAAAAACGGCTGCAGACCATGACTGACAAGCGCAAGCAGCTATCAATTTAATAGCACAAAAAGCTATCTGACACTCCGCTCCAACGGATTCATCCCCAAATTACTGACCGCATGGAAATGGAGCCAGCCTGGAAGCTGGTGTTGAAAAACCGTATTGGCTCCTTCGCGTCAACCGCGCCCGCCGTATACAGCAGCGGAAGGTAGTGCTCGTGGGTGGGGTGCGCCATCTTCGCCACCTGGCCCAGCTTCTGGAAATTCTGCAGCGCATCCAGATTGCCCTGCTGCAGATAACCACCGATAGTCTGGTCAAACTCCAGCGCCCAGTCGTAGGCCTGGTTACCCGCGGCCCCGCGCTGCATCTGGCGCAGGTTGTGCACGATATTGCCGCTGGCCACGATCAGCACGCCGCGGTCCCGCAACGCCTTCAGCTGCTTTGCCAGCGCATAGTGCTCGTCGGGAGCCCGGCTGTAATCCATGCTGAGCTGGATGACCGGGATGTCCGCATCCGGAAACATGGGCTTGAGCACCGACCAGGCACCGTGGTCCAGTCCCCACTCGCCTTCGTCGAGGCCGAGCGGCGCCGATGCGCGCTGCCTGACCAACTGGCTGATCACCTGCGCCGCCGCGGTGTCGCCGGGCGCGGGGTATTGCTGGTCGAAGAGCTCCTGCGGAAAGCCGCCAAAGTCGTGGATGGTTTTGGGCTTGTCCATGGCCGTCAGCCACCAGCCTTCGGTCAGCCAATGGGCGGAAACGCACAGAATCAGCTGCGGCCTGGGGAATTTCGACCCAAACTCGGCGCCCAGCGCCTGCCAGCTGCGCCGGTACTCGTTGTCGCCGATGGCATTCATCGGGCTGCCGTGGCCCACAAAAAGCACCGGCATCCGGTCTGATTTCTTCAGGGAGGCCAGCTGCTCCAGTGCGGAGACGTCAATCGGGGGAAGCATGTTGTTTTTCCTGTTGAAGGGCTGCAGCTTCAGGGCGGGCAAAAACCACCGGCTGCAGGCAGAATGGTAAGTGTTCTTTCAATTCCGCAGGTGGTGGCGGTTTCTCGGTCCGCAAGCCAGGCTGGCACCATCGTGGTGCTTTTGGCGTCAACAGTGTGAAAACCGCCCGGTATTGGTGGTTATCCTCAAATCAGTGCGGCAACCCCCTGTTATATTGCACTGCAACATATTACGATTTACCGAAGTAACCCTAACCCCAAGGTCGACCCCGATGCTGTACCAAGTCTATGAAGCCCAACGCACCTTGATGGAGCCCTTTGTCGACTTTGCGCAAGCCGCTGCAAAGCTCTACGGCAATCCCCTGTCGCCCATGGGCCAAAACCCGTTTGCACAACGCGTAGCCGCCGGCTACAGCCTGATTTACCGATTGGGCAAAGACTACGAAAAACCGGCTTTTGACATCCGGACGGTGGATGTCAACGGCACCGAGGTCAGCATCCACGAACGCGTGGAAATCGACAAGCCCTTTTGCGAGCTGCGCCGCTTCAAGCGCTTCACCGACGATCCCGCCACGCTGACAGGCCTGAAGGGCGAGCCCGCCGTGCTGATCGTGGCGCCGCTGTCGGGCCACTATGCAACCTTGCTCCGGGACACGGTCAAGACCATGCTCAAAGACCACAAGGTCTACATCACCGACTGGAAAAATGCGCGCACCGTGCCGCTTTCTGAAGGTTCATTCAACCTGGACGACTACGTCAACTACGTCCAGGAGTTCATTCGCCACCTCCAGGGTATTTACGGCAATTGCCACGTCATCAGCGTTTGCCAGCCCACTGTGCCGGTGCTCGCTGCCGTGTCGCTGATGGCCTCCCGAGGCGAAACGACGCCCTTGAGCATGACCATGATGGGCGGCCCGATCGATGCCCGAAAATCGCCTACGGCCGTGAACAACCTGGCCATGAACAAGAGCTACGAGTGGTTTGAAAACAATGTGATTTACCGCGTGCCGAGCAACTTTCCGGGCGCAGGCCGCCGCGTCTACCCCGGCTTTTTGCAGCACACCGGCTTCGTCGCGATGAACCCCGACCGCCACGCCAGCAGCCACTACGACTACTTCAAGGACCTGCTCAAAGGTGATGACGCCAGTGCCGAGGCGCACCGCAAGTTCTACGACGAGTACAACGCCGTGCTCGACATGGACGCCGACTACTACCTTGACACCATCAAGACGGTGTTCCAGGAATTCAAGCTGGTCAACGGCACCTGGGACGTCAAGGGCGTGGATGGCCAAATTGAGCGTGTGCGGCCCGAAGACATCAAGACCACAGCCCACTTCACGGTCGAAGGCGAGCTGGACGATATCTCGGGCTCTGGCCAGACCGAGGCAGCACACGGTCTTTGCCACAACATCCCCAAGGCACTGCAAAAGCACCTGGAAGTCAAGGGCGCGGGCCACTACGGGATTTTCAGCGGCCGCCGCTGGCGCGAGATTGTCTACCCGCAGGTCAAGGCCTTCATTCTTGAGAACAATCGGGCTCCAACCCAATCCAAGCGTGCGCCAGCAGCTACCAAAACGATAGCAAAACCGGTGCGCACCGCAGCAGCAAAGCCTGCCGCCAAAGCCGCCCCGAAGGCCGCAGCAAAGCCGGCGGCAAAAAAAGCAGCACGCAGCAAGAAGGCTTGAGGGCGGCGGCAAGGCCGGAGTCGCGAAGGTAGAGCGCAGGCAGAGCGGGCCATGACTGGTAGGACAATAGGCGGGTGACCTCCCCCCCCGACTCCAGCCTTTTCGAGCGCATCAACGCCGCACTGCCCCAAACCCAGTGCACCCGCTGCGGCTATCCTGACTGCGCGGCGTATGCCACGGCCATTGCAACAGGTCAGGCCCCCATCAACCAATGCCCGCCAGGCGGCGCCGAAGGCGTGCAGCGGCTGTCGGCCATCACCGGTCAGCCCGTTCAGCCGCTCAATCCCGCCAACGGTACCGAAGGCCCACGTGCTGTCGCCTTCATCGATGAAGACTGGTGCATAGGCTGCACCTTGTGCATCAAGGCCTGTCCGACCGACGCCATCATGGGCAGCAACAAGATGATGCACACCGTCATCGAGCCCTGGTGCACAGGCTGTGAGCTGTGCATACCGGTCTGCCCTGTCGACTGCATCAGCCTGGAAAACGTCACCGGCGAGCGCACGGGCTGGACGGCATGGTCTCCGCAAGAGGCCGACACCGCCAGAGCCCGTTATGAATTCCATCAGAACCGGTACAGGAACAGCACAAGCCCGGAGGACAAAGGCGCAGGGAAAGCGAAAAACCCGCCACAGGCCCCGCTACCAGCTTCAGCTGCACGCCCCGAGGGCGACCCCGCCGTGGCGGACCGCAAGCGCATGGTGATTGAGGCCGCCCTGGCCCGGGCCCGTGTGCAGCGCGAAAAAAGCGGCAAAAAAGACTGAGCAGCCCCTCAGCCCAGGGCAGAGAAAGCCTTGATCACCTCGGGCGGTGCCTGCACCAATTCAATCAGTACACCTTCACCCGAAACAGGAAACTCATCGTTAGCCTTGGGGTGCAGGAAACAGATGTCAAAACCCGCTGCGCCCTTGCGAATGCCGCCGGGTGCAAAGCGCACCCCCTTGGCCGTCAGCCACTCAACGGCTTTGGGCAGGTCGTCTATCCACAGGCCCACGTGGTTGAGCGGCGTGGTGTGCACCGCGGGTTTCTTGTCCACATCCAGTGGCTGCATCAGGTCAACTTCGACCTTGAACGGGCCGCTGCCGATCGCGCAGATGTCTTCATCGACGTTTTCACGTTCGCTGACAAAGTTGCCGGTGACTTCCAGGCCCAGCATGTCGACCCACAGCGTGCGCAGCCGGTCTTTGCTGGTGGCACCGATGGCGATCTGCTGGATGCCCAGCACTTTGAAGGGTCGAGTGGCACTCATGCCTGGAACTCCACAATCGGCTGGTCCACGCTGAGCGATTCGCCCTTGGCCGCCAGCACCTTGCCGACCACGCCGTCGGCTACGGCAAACAGCACGTTCTCCATCTTCATCGCCTCAATCACGGCCACGCGCTCACCGGCCTGCACTTTCTGACCCACCTGCACGGCCACATCCACCAGCAAGCCCGGCATGGGCGAGAGCACATAGCGGCTCATGTCCGGCGGCGCCTTGTAGGGCATGAGCGCATGCAGTTGCGCCGCGCGCGGCGACAGCACCAGCGCATCCAGCCGTGTGCCGTTGTGCGCAATGCGGATGGCCAGCGGGTTGCGGCCCACACCGCGCTCCACCTGCGCGGCGAAAGGCTGCCCATTCACCGTGCCGCGTATGCGCGCGCCGCCCAGATGCCAGTTGCTACAAATTTCATAGCTACTAGCGCCCGTATCTACTGTGCCGGAGCCCGATTGGGCTTGATAATTTCGCACCGTTACAGGGTGCTGCGTGTTCTGCCCCGCAGAGCCCAGGCTCACCACAACGAACTCTTCCCCCACCGTCACGCCATGGCCCGGCAGCTGTCCGCTGATGCCGGCGGCACGGCCCAGCATGCGGCGATTGACGTAAGCAGCCAACGCCAGCAGGAACGAAGGATCGTCATGCGGCACGTCTTCGGCATGAAAGCCCTTGCTGTAGTTTTCGGCGATGAAGCCGGTATTGAAGTCGCCCGCCACAAACTTCGGGTGCGCCAGCAAAGCCGCCTGGAAAGGAATGTTGCTGGAGATACCGCGAATGACGAAACCGTTAAGCGCCTCGCGCATCCTGGCGATGGCGTCCTTGCGATCCTTGCCGTGCACGATGAGCTTGGCAATCATCGAGTCATAAAACATCGGGATCTCGCCGCCGTCCTGCACGCCGGTGTCCACGCGCACGCCGTACAACTGCGAGGTGTCGGCCGCGAACATCGTCTCCTTGGGCGGCTGAAAGCGCACCAGCCGTCCGGTAGAAGGCAAAAAGCTGCGGAACGGGTCTTCAGCATTGATACGGCATTCAATCGCCCAGCCATTGCGCTGCACGTCTTTCTGCGCGATCGGCAGCTTCTCGCCGGCCGCCACCCGAATCATCAGCTCCACCAGGTCCAGCCCCGTGATGCATTCCGTCACCGGGTGCTCTACCTGCAGGCGGGTGTTCATTTCGAGGAAGTAAAAGCTCTGGTCCTTGCCGACCACAAACTCCACCGTGCCAGCGCTCTGGTACTTCACGGCCTTGGCCAAGGCCACCGCCTGTTCGCCCATGGCCTTGCGCGTCGCGTCGCTGATGAAAGGCGACGGCGCCTCTTCAATCACCTTTTGGTGGCGCCGCTGAATGGAGCACTCGCGTTCGTTCAGGTAAATCACATTGCCGTGGCTGTCACCCAGCAGCTGAATCTCGATATGGCGAGGTTCCTCGACAAATTTCTCGATAAAGACGCGGTCGTCGCCAAAGCTGTTCCTCGCTTCATTGCGGCAGCTCGTGAAACCTTCGAATGCTTCCTTGTCGTTAAAGGCCACCCGCAAGCCCTTGCCCCCGCCGCCGGCCGAGGCCTTGATCATCACCGGGTAACCGATGCCCTTGGCAATCTCCACCGCCTTCTCGGCCGTTTCAATCGCATCGTTCACGCCGGGAATGCAATTCACACCCGCCGCACCGGCCAGCTTTTTCGATTCGATCTTGTCGCCCATGGCGGCAATCGAATAGTGCTTGGGACCGATAAAGATGATGCCCTCTTCCTCGACCCGCTTGGCAAAGCCCGCGTTCTCGCTCAGGAAGCCGTAGCCGGGGTGCACCGCCTGCGCGCCGGTCTGCTTACAGGCCGCGATGATCTTGTCGGCCTGCAGATAACTGTCACGGCTGGGCGCGGGGCCGATGTTGACGGCTTCGTCCGCCAGTTCGACATGGCGCGCGTCCTTGTCGGCGTCAGAATAGACGGCAACGGTCTGGATACCCATCTTGCGGGCTGTCTTGATGACCCGGCAGGCGATCTCACCTCGATTTGCGATCAGTATTTTTTTAAACATCATTGAGCCTGTCTTCGTTAACCGCCTCAGCGGTTGATAAACATCGTGTAAATCGGTGGATTTTGTGAGCGATCGACAAACACGTAAGCGATGCCGTCCGAGCAGAAGTTGGCGACCTCGGCCGCACTGCCACTCTCCAGTTCTACCCAGTTGTCAATCTGCAGAAACAGCCGGCCGGGCGGCATCCGCTGCGCACCGTTGGCGGTCCAATAGGGAACGCCTCCACTTTTGGTGCACCAGGGGCTCTCCCAGTCGTGGGGGTGTCCAAGCTCCGGCGGCAGCTCAAAGTGGCGGGTGTAATCGTAAAAGGCCTCTTCGAGCTCGGGCGGCGCGCCATCGTCGTCAGTGCGCCAGCTCACGACGCCCAACTCGGACAGCACAGCCGGCAGCCCGTCACTGGCAGCGGCGGGCGGGTCGGTTGCAAGCGTGCCCAGTTGGCTTTGCGGCACCGTGAAGGCGGCGTTTGCGCCGGCATCAGACTCCCAGAAGCTGCAGATACTGTCCCACTCGCACTTGAAAAGGAACAGCACTTCGCCATCCGCGAGCGGAAGTTCAGGAACAGCGGCCGGCAGTTGCGCAAGATGGCTCATGGCCCGCCCGCACTCCTTGCAAACGGGCCAAAGATGCGCGGGCAGCCCCCAGGGCAAGCCGCCCAGCTTGGGCACAAGGCCGGGTGCCGCGCCTTCGCGGAATCGGGGATAGTGGCTGATCATGCTACGTTCACAGCGGGATGTTGCCGTGCTTGCGCCACGGGTTCTCAATCTTCTTGTCCCGCAACATCACCAACGAACGGCAGATGCGCTTGCGCGTCTCATGCGGCAAGATCACGTCGTCGATAAACCCACGCGCGCCCGCGACGAATGGGTTGGCAAAGCGAGCCTTGTATTCGGCCTCTTTGGCAGCCAGCTTGGCCGGGTCGCCCTTGTCTTCACGAAAGATGATTTCCACCGCGCCCTTGGCGCCCATCACGGCAATCTCGGCGTTAGGCCAGGCGAAGTTGACGTCGCCGCGCAGATGTTTGGAGCTCATCACGTCATAAGCGCCGCCATAGGCCTTGCGCGTGATGACAGTGATCTTCGGTACCGTGCATTCGGCATAGGCATACAGCAGCTTGGCGCCGTGCTTGATGATGCCGCCGTATTCCTGTGACGTGCCGGGCATGAAGCCGGGCACGTCGACAAAAGTAATGACCGGGATATTGAAGGCATCGCAAAAGCGTACAAAGCGCGCTGCCTTGATGGAGCTCTTGATGTCCAGACAACCAGCGAGCACCAAAGGCTGGTTGGCGACGATGCCCACCGTCTGCCCCTCCATGCGAGCAAAACCAATGATGATGTTCTTCGCGTACTCGGGCTGAATCTCGAAGAAATCGCCGTCGTCCACCGTCTTGACGATGAGTTCCTTCATGTCGTACGGCTTGTTCGGGTTCTCAGGCACCAGCGTGTCCAGGCTGAGGTCCATGCGGCCAGCCGGGTCGGCGCTGGGGCGCACCGGAGCCTTTTCGCGGTTGTTCAGCGGCAGGTAGTTGTACAGGCGACGCAGCATCAGAAGCGCCTCGACGTCGTTCTCGAATGCCAGGTCGGCCACGCCGCTGCGCGTGGTGTGGGTGGTGGCGCCGCCCAGCTCCTCGGCCGTGACTTCCTCGTGGGTCACGGTCTTGACGACCTCAGGGCCCGTGACAAACATGTAGGAGCTGTCCTTGACCATGAAGATGAAGTCGGTCATGGCGGGGGAATACACGGCGCCGCCGGCGCTCGGCCCCATGATCATGCTGATCTGCGGAATCACGCCGCTGGCCATCACGTTGCGCTGAAACACATCGGCATAACCGCCCAGCGAAGCCACGCCCTCCTGGATGCGGGCGCCGCCCGAGTCGTTGAGGCCAATAACTGGTGCGCCCACCTTCATGGCCTGGTCCATCACCTTGCAGATTTTCTCGGCATGGGCTTCGCTCAGGGCACCGCCGAACACGGTGAAATCCTGGCTGAAGACAAACACCAAACGGCCGTTGATCATGCCGTAGCCAGTGACCACACCGTCGCCGGGAACCTTGTTGTTTTCCATGCCGAAGTCGGTGCAGCGGTGCTCGACAAACATGTCCCATTCTTCAAACGTGCCTTCGTCGAGCAGCAGTTCCAGCCGCTCGCGCGCCGTCAGCTTGCCTTTGCCGTGTTGCGCATCGATGCGCTTTTGCCCGCCGCCCAGGCGCGCCGCAGCGCGTTTCTTTTCGAGTTGTTCAAGGATTTCTTGCATGGTGTATTCCGCAATGGTGGGACGGTGAAATTTATTTAACGGGTTCAAACAAAAGGCGCGCGGCGGCCTGGCTCATACGGCGTGAGTCATGCCCCACGCCCGGCACGGTGACACGCTCCCAGGCCAGGGGGGTGCCCAGCTTCTGCGCCTGCGTCTGGGCCTGCTCGAAGAAGTGGGTGCCGCGCTCAAAGCGGTTCACGCCCTGGGCGGTGGCTTGCCTGGCCTTGGGAAGGTTGGCCTCATCGGTTTTTATGTCAGTTTCACCGAGCAGCACGATCAGCTTGCGGGCAAAAACCTGCCTGAGTTTGTCGGGGCTGACAATGCTTTCGTTAAGCGCGTAAGGGAATTTGTCTTCCATCAGACCTGGATAGCGGGGCATGGTGTAACTGCCGGCATTGGCCGCCACGGCGACTGAAACGCGGGGTGCCTCGGTCAGCAGCATGAAGCGGTGCACAAACTGCCCACCTGCCGAGTGGCCGAACAGCAGGTAGTCGCTCGCCGCGAGGCCCTCACCAGCACGGACAAAATCAAAAAGATGCTCGACGATCTGGAAAGACCACTGGGCACGATCACGGCTTTCAATGCCGCCCATGTTGAACAACCTGGAAGAAAACCGCGCCTCGTCAAACTCCGGGGCCAGCACGATGAGTTTATTTTTCTCCGCAAAGGGCATCCAGTTGTCGCGCATGCGCGAGCCCTGCCGCTCCGCGCCGTGGATCACCATCATCACCCGCGCATCCGGACCAGCGCTGCGCGCCTTGTAGTAATGCACCGTGACGGGCTTGTCCGCGAAATAGCCTTTGTCGGTGAAGACAAAACTCTGCGGCTCGCCGGCGACCATGCCGCCGGCCCAGGCGAGGCAGGCCTGCAGAAGCAGTACGCAAAGAATGGCGATTTTCTTCATGAGTTCCCCTCTTTGGATGCCAGGGCCAACAAGCTCCTCGCAGCTGTCGATGCCGCCACTTCGCCACGCGCCACCTCAGCGAGCAGGCCGGGCAGGCGCTCGCGCACTTGCGGATCCTGGCGGAAAGCCTGCTTGAGGCCGGCGTCTATGCGTTCCCACATCCAGGCCAGCGACTGCTGCTTGCGGCGTGCTGCCAGCTGGCCGTTGGCGGTCTGTAGGGCCTTGAACTGCGTCACGGCTTTCCAGAACACGTCCACGCCCTTGTTGTGAAGGGCGCTGAGCTGGATGACTTGCGGGTGCCAGTTCTTGTCGAAGCTGGCGGCCTGCGTGCTATTCATCGCGTTATTGACCAGGCCGAACAGGCGCATGGCGGAAGTAATCTGCGCCTCGGCCCGCATCGCCGCGTCGGCATCGATGTCGGCCTTGTTGATGATGACCAGGTCGGCCAGCTCCATCACGCCTTTTTTGATGGCTTGCAGGTCGTCGCCGGCATTGGGTAGTTGCATCAGCACAAACATGTCGGTCATATTGGCGACGGCGGTTTCGCTCTGCCCCACACCGACAGTTTCTACGATCACCACGTCGTACCCGGCGGCCTCGCACACCAACATGGCCTCTCGCGTCTTCTCGGCCACACCGCCCAGGTTGCCGCCGGAAGGGCTGGGACGGATGTAGGCACGCTCATGCACCGAGAGCTTTTCCATGCGGGTCTTGTCACCCAGGATGGAGCCACCCGAGACTGAAGAGGAAGGATCGACGGTAAGCACAGCGACACGGTGGCCCTGCGCGATCAGGTAGAGGCCCAGCACTTCGATGAAGGTGGACTTGCCCACGCCGGGCACGCCGCTGATGCCCAGGCGCATGGCTTTGCCGGTATTGGGCAGCAAAGCAGTCAGCAACTCGTCGCCTTGTGCCCGGTGGTCGGCGCGGGTGGACTCCAGCAGCGTGATGGCCTTGGCGATGGCGCGGCGCTGCACCATTGGGTCCGGGCCCATGATGGCCTGGAGGAAATCGGGCGCGGCCATCACGTCGCCAACTCCGTCACTGACCATACATAGTGCAGATCCACGCCCTCTTCGCCTTGCAGCACAAAACCGTGGCGCAGATAGAAACGGTTGGCATCACTTTCTTTCAGCGCGGTGAGCCTGACAACCAGACCGCCCTCGCGCGCCTGGGCCAGCACCAGCCGCAGTACCCATGCGCCTATGCCCTGGCCGCTGGCACTGCTGCGCAAATACAGGTGATCAAGCCGCAGGGCCGCTTCGCCTTCAGGCTTGAGCGTGAAAAAACCCACACGCTCGCCATCGAGCAGGATGTGTTGCATGTGCTGCGGAATGAATCCCGCTAACAGGCGCTCGCGCGAGCGCGCAAGGTCAAAGCGCCCGACACGCTCCAGGCTGGGGCGCATGGCGTCGACGCGCAAGGCCAGCATGTCCTCGAAGTCGCCGGCAAGCACCGGCTGCAAGGACAAGCGGGAACTGATGTCTGTCACCGCACACTCCTTTCGCAACAACGGCTTGAATCTGGTCCCGCACATCCGCGGTGCCGGCCAGGATCAACGCGGATGGACTCCATCAGCATGACGACTTTGGCGATGGCGCGGCGCTGGGCCATCGCATCGCCGTCTAGCAGGGCGGTCAGGGTATTCATTGCTTTACCAGCAGGCTTGGCAGTCAACATCAATACTCATGACCCGTCCACTCCTGTGCTCCAGCAGCAGACCGGCACATTCCCCCAGTAGCTTTATCGGGGAGGGCATCGTGGCGCTGATCGGCACCCCGAATTTCTGGCTCACAGATGAAAGCGTCTCGCCAATTTGAACTTGCCTGAGAAAATGCCAATGGGGTTCATTGACCTTGAAGGTCAAAACGCTGATGTCCTGCGACTTCTTCGTTACCAGCAACCTGGCGTTCAAGCCCACAAAATCGAGCGTCCTTATCTCGCAGGAATTTTCTGGCTCGCAATACTCCCCAGCAGACTCGACCGTCTGGCTTTTCACCTTACCCAAAGCCACAGCCTCGCTTAGCTTTTTAGGGAATGAGGACTGCAATTCGCTACAAATCAACGCTGGATCGGCTTTGCTTGTCCTGATCCACTCTTGCGGCGGGTTTGCATACGCATTGAGCGCACCGGCAAGCAGCATGATGGGACTGAGCCTCAAAAACACCCTGAAAATCACTTCAACGCAGCCCGAATCTGTTCCAGCACGTCCTTGGCACTCGCCGGAATCGGCGTACCCGGGCCGTAGATGCCTTTCACGCCGGCCTCGTACAGCATCTCGTAATCCTGTCGCGGAATCACGCCGCCGACAAACACGATGATGTCATCGGCGCCCTGCTTCTTGAGCTCGGCGATGATGGCCGGCACCAGTGTCTTGTGGCCGGCCGCCAGCGTGGAGACGCCCACCGCATGCACGTCGTTCTCAATCGCCTGGCGCGCGCACTCTTCGGGCGTCTGGAACAGCGGCCCCATGTCCACGTCAAAGCCCAGGTCGGCAAAGGCCGTGGCCACCACCTTGGCGCCGCGGTCATGGCCGTCCTGGCCGAGTTTGGAAATCATCACGCGCGGGCGGCGGCCCTGCTCTTCGGCAAATGCGTTGATTTCGGTTTTGAGGGTTTCCCAGCCTTCGGCGGAGTCATAAGCAGCAGCGTACACACCGGTCACCTTTTGTGTATCGGCGCGGTGGCGCCCGTAGACTTTTTCTAGGGCATCACTGACCTCACCCACCGTGGCGCGCAGGCGCACGGCCTTGATACTGAGGTCCAGCAGATTGCCGTTGTTATTTTCGGCGGCTGCCGTCAGTGCGTCCAGCGCGGCCTGCACCGCCGCATTGTCGCGGCTGGCCTTGATGGCCTTGAGCCTTGTGATCTGCCCGTCGCGCACCGCCACGTTGTCGATGTCGCGCGACTCGATGGCGTCTTCGGTTTTGAGCTTGTATTTGTTGACGCCGACGATGACGTCCTTGCCGCTGTCGATGCGCGCCTGCTTTTCAGCGGCAGCCGCTTCGATCTTGAGCTTGGCCCAACCGCTGTCGACGGCCTTGGTCATGCCGCCCATGGCCTCGACTTCTTCAATGATGGCCCAGGCAGCGTCAGCCATGTCCTGCGTGAGCTTTTCCATCATGTAGCTGCCGGCCCAGGGGTCGATCACGTGGGGGATATGGGTTTCTTCCTGGATGATGAGTTGGGTGTTGCGGGCGATGCGGGCGCTGAACTCGGTGGGCAGTGCAATCGCCTCGTCAAACGAATTGGTGTGCAGGCTTTGCGTTCCGCCAAACACGGCCGCCATGGCTTCGATGGTGGTGCGCACCACGTTGTTGTAGGGGTCCTGCTCGGTCAGGCTCCAGCCGGAGGTCTGGCAGTGCGTGCGCAGCATCAGGCTCTTGGGGCTCTTGGCGTTGAAGCCTTTCATGATGCGGCACCACAGCAGGCGCGCGGCGCGCATCTTGGCGACTTCAAGGTAGAAGTTCATGCCGATGGCCCAGAAGAAACTCAGGCGCCCGGCGAATTCATCCACGTCCAGGCCCTTGCCCAGCGCGGTTTTTACATACTCTTTTCCATCGGCCAAGGTGAAGGCCAGCTCTAGCGCCTGGTTGGCACCGGCTTCCTGCATGTGGTAACCCGAGATCGAGATCGAATTGAACTTCGGCATGTTCTGCGCCGTGTATTCAATGATGTCGCCAATGATGCGGATGCTGGGCTGCGGCGGAAAGATGTAGGTGTTGCGGACCATGAACTCCTTGAGGATGTCGTTCTGGATGGTTCCGCTCAATTTGTCCTGGCTCACGCCCTGCTCTTCGGCCGCGACCACATAGCCGGCTAAAACCGGCAGCACCGCACCGTTCATGGTCATGGAGACGCTGACCTTGTCCAGCGGGATCTGGTCGAACAGGATTTTCATGTCCTCGACCGAATCAATCGCCACACCGGCCTTGCCCACGTCGCCGGTCACACGCGGATGGTCGCTGTCGTAACCGCGGTGCGTGGCCAGGTCGAACGCCACCGACACGCCCTGCCCTCCCGCGGCCAACGCCTTGCGATAGAAAGCATTCGACTCCTCAGCCGTGGAAAAGCCGGCGTACTGGCGAATCGTCCAGGGACGCACCGCATACATGGTGGCCTGCGGCCCCCGAATGAAAGGCTCAAAACCCGGCAGCGTATTGGTATGGGGAAGGTCTTTGGTGTCCTCAGCGGTGTAGAGCGGCTTGACGCTGATGCCGTCAGGCGTCTGCCAGTTCAACCCGCCCACATCGCCGCCGGGCGCTGATTTGGCAGCGGCTCTGGCCCACACCTCGAGGCTGGCTGCGGGAAATTCAGGTTCTTTGCTGGGCTTGGACATGGGATGGGTTACCGTAACGGGTCTTCACGCCGGGCGTCGCGATGGGAACAGCATAGGCTCAGCATGAGAGGAAGTCATGAATCCGGTCAAGTTTACATCATTTATAATTATTGATGCAAAATTCAGTTTGAAGTAAAATGCCCACTAACTCGCGTGCAGCGCTGATCGAAAGCAACGCCCACTCGAAGCTTTCGCACATTCAAAACACACCTTTATGCCCATGGCCGCAGTGTCCCTGACCCCTCGAGCGCTTTACGAAGAAGTGGCGGAGCTTTTGCGCCAGCGCATCTTCAACCGCGAGCTGACGCCGGGCAGCTGGATTGACGAGCTCAAGCTGGCCGAGGAATACGGCATCAGCCGAACGCCGCTGCGCGAAGCCCTGAAAGTGCTGGCCACCGAAGGCCTGGTCACGATGAAAGTGCGCCGCGGCGCCTATGTGACCGAAGTATCTGAACGCGACCTGGCCGACGTGTACCACTTGCTCGCGCTGCTGGAAAGCGATGCGGCCAGCGTTGTGGCAACCCAGGCCACGCCTGCCCAGTTAAAAGAACTGCAAAGCCTGCACAACGAACTGGAAAAAGCCGTTGCCAATCGCGAACGGTTCTTCGAGATCAACGAAGCCTTTCACATGCGCCTGCTGGAAATCGCCAACAACCGCTGGCGCGACCAGATGGTGGCCGATTTGCGCAAGGTGATGAAGCTGAACCGGCACAACTCGCTGCTCAAAAGTGGCCGCATTGAAGAGTCGCTTGCCGAGCATCGCGCCATCATGCAGGCGCTGTCGTCAGGCGACGCGAATGCCACCGCGCAGCGCATGCGGGAGCACTTCAGGAACGGACTGGAAGCGGCGGCCTGACAACCTGGCCTTCGGCCGACCCCTGAATGGAATGGAATCAGGCCTGCGGCACCGCCTCCCAGTGCTGCACCACCTTGCCATGTTTGTCCACACTTTCAAGCAGGACGGGAAAACCCCAAAGGCGCGCAACATGCTTGATCACCTCCTGGACATCGTCGGTGAGCGTTCGGTCGTTGTGGCGGCTGTGGCGCAAGGTCAGGGAGCGGGTCCCGCGTACGTCAACGTCCCAGACCTGTATGTTGGGCTCGCGGTAATTCAGGTCATGCTGGCGCGACAGCGCCTCGCGTACATGCCGATAACCCGCGTCGTCATGAATGGCCGCCACTTCAAGCTCGGACCTGCTCGCGTCATCCACCACTGAGAAGAGGCGGAATTCGCGTATCAGACGCGGCGAAAGGTATTGCCCGATGAAACTCTCGTCGCGGAAATGCCGCATCGCGTAGTCCAGCGTCTCCAGCCAGTTGGAGCCGGCAACGTCCGGCAACCACTGCCGGTCTTCTTCCGTGGGAGATTCGCAAATGCGTTTGAGGTCGCTGAACATGGCAAACCCCAGCGCGTAGGGGTTGACGCCGTTGTAGCCCGGATGTGTCACCGGCGGCTGGTAAATGACATTGGTGTGGGACCGCAGGCATTCGATCATGAAGCCGTCGGTCAGCAAGCCCTCGTCGTACAGGGAATTGAGCAGCGTGTAATGCCAGAAGGTGGCCCAGCCTTCATTCATGATCTGCGTCTGGCGCTGTGGGTAAAAATACTGGCCGATCTTGCGCACGATGCGGATCACCTCGCGCTGCCATGGCTCCAGCAGGGGCGCGTTCTTCTCGATGAAATACAGGATGTTTTCCTGCGGCTCCGGCGGAAAACGGCGATGGGTTTTTTCGGCCGGCTTGTCGGCAGACCTGGGGACTGTGCGCCACAGGTCATTGAGCTGCTGCTGCAGATAAGCCTCGCGGTCCTTGCGGCGGGCTTCTTCCTCCGCCAGCGACAGCTTCTGCGAGCGCTGGTAACGGTCCACGCCGTGGCTCATCAGGGCGTGGCAGGAATCCAGCAGTTGCTCGACCGCCTCCCAGCCGTGGCGCTCTTCGCACTCGGCAATGTAGGCCCGTGCGTACACCAGGTAATCGACGATGGCGCCGGCGTCGGTCCACATCTGGAACAGGTAGTTGCCCTTGAAGAAGGAGTTGTGGCCGTAGCAGGCATGCGCCATCACCAGCGCCTGCATGGGCATGGTGTTTTCTTCCATCAGGTAGGCGATGCAGGGGTTGGAATTGATCACGACTTCGTAAGCCAGCCCCATCTGGCCGCGTCGGTAATTTTTTTCCGTCGAGATGAACTCTTTGCCGAAGGACCAGTGCCGATAGTTCACCGGCATGCCTACCGAGGCATAGGCATCAATCATCTGCTCGGCCGTGATGACCTCGAGTTGAACCGGGTAGGTGTCCAGGCCGAAGGACTTTGCCTTTCGCGCAATCTCGCCGTGGTAGAGCTCGATCAACTCGAAGGACCAGTCGGATGGGCTGGGCAGGCAGGCATGCCGGCGCCCGGTGCCGGACAAGCCAGGCGCCGCCACTTCGGCAGGCTTTTTTGCGGTCTTTGTCATGGCTTGGCGCCTTTTTTGAACAACTCCCTGAACACCGGGAAAATTTCGTCCGCAGCTCCGACCTTGCGCATCGCGAAATTCCGGTTGTCCTCTTGCACCTGGGTGTACTCCTCCCAGAGGTTCTGGTCCTCTTCACCGACCTGGACATAGGCGAAATACCGCGACACCGGCAGCAGCTTGCCGACCAACAACTCGCGGCAGCGGGCCGAGTCCTGGTGCCAGTTATCGCCGTCCGAAGCCTGGGCACCGTAGATGTTCCAGTCGCCGGGAGGGTAGCGCTCCTGGATGATCTGGTGCATCAAGGCCAGTGCGCTGGACACCACGGTGCCGCCGGTTTCGGTGGACTGGAAGAACTCCTCTTCGGACACCTCGGCGGCCTGGGTGTGGTGGCGAATGAAGATGACGTCGGTTTTCTCGTAATGCTTCCTGAGGAACAGGTACAGCAGGATAAAAAACCGTTTGGCGATGTCCTTGCGCGTTTCGTCCATGGAGCCCGATACATCCATCAGGCAAAACATGACCGCCTTGGCACTGGGCTGCGGCACTCTGACCCGGTTGCGGTAACGCAGGTCGAAGGGATCAAAAAACGGGATAGTCTTGAGGCGCCGGCGAAGCGCGTCGACTTGTGTCCTCAAGGAAAGAATCTCGTCAGGCAAATCCGGCGCGTCGCGCAGGGCCAGCGCCAGCTGCGCCTCCAGTTCATGCACCTGCCGCCGCGTCTCCCCGCCTATGGCGATGCGCCGGCTGAGCGCGACCCGCAGCGAACGCACCACGTGCAGGTTGGTTGGCGTTCCATCCGAGATGAAGCCGGCACGGCGGGATTTCCATTCCGGCGCATCGGGCAAAAGCTGGGTACGTATGAGATCGGGCAGCGCAAGGTCGTCAAAGAAGTACTGCATGAACTCTTCGCGTGTGATGCGAAAGACAAAGTCGTCTTCCCCCGCGCCGTCGGGACTGGCCTCACCGCCCGACCCGCCGCCGCTGCCACCCTGCGGCCGCGCGATGTGATCGCCGCGCACGTATTCACGGTTGCCGGGGTGCACGGTCTCGCGCGTGCCGCCGGTGTGCCCAAACACCGGCTGGTAAACATCGCGCCGCGGCAATGTGACGTCTTCGCCCTGTTCGATGTCATGGATGCTGCGGCCCGCGACAGCACGGCGCACGGCGTCACGTATCTGCCCGCGGAATCGGCGCAGGAAGCGCTCGCGGTTGCCGATGGACTTGTTCTTTCCCGCCAACCGCCTGTCAATGACTTGCTGGAGCACAGTGATCTCCGGTCACATACACATGACTACACCTGACACAGGACGCGCCGCCACGGCGCGCCGTGGGCCTCAGGAACTCTTGCGTACCCGCAGGTACCAGTCGCACAGCAACCGGACCTGCCGCGTGGTATACCCCTTGGCGACCATGCGGTTGACGAAGTCTTCGTGTTTTTGCTGCTCGTCCGCGCTGGCCTTGGCGTTGAACGAAATCACCGGCAACAGGTCTTCGGTGTTCGAGAACATTTTTTTCTCGATCACGGTGCGGAGTTTTTCGTAGCTGGTCCAGACCGGGTTCTTGCCCGCGTTGTTGGCGCGTGCGCGCAACACGAAATTGACAATCTCGTTACGGAAATCTTTCGGGTTGCTGATGCCGGCGGGCTTCTCGATTTTCTCGAGCTCGGCATTGAGCGCCGAGCGGTCGAAGATTTCACCGGTATCGGTATCGCGGTATTCCTGGTCCTGGATCCAGAAATCGGCGTAGGTCACATAACGGTCGAAAATGTTCTGCCCATATTCCGAATAGGACTCCAGGTAGGCCGTCTGGATTTCCTTGCCGATGAACTCGGCATAACGCATGGCCAGGATTTCCTTGATGTAGGCCAGGTACTTCTGCTCGGTCTCAGGCGGGAACTGCTCGCGCTCGATCTGCTGCTCCAGTACATACATCAAATGCACCGGGTTGGCCGCGATTTCGGTGGAGTCGAAGTTGAACACCTTGGACAAAATCTTGAAGGCAAAGCGCGTCGAGATCCCATTCATTCCCTCATCGACGCCCGCATAGTCGCGGTATTCCTGGTAGCTCTTGGCTTTCGGATCGGTGTCCTTGAGGTTTTCACCGTCATACACCTGCAGCTTGCTGAAAATGCTGGAGCTCTCGGGCTCCTTCAGGCGCGTCAGCACAGCAAACTGCGCCATCATCTTCAAGGTGCCGGGGGCGCAGATGGCGTTGCGCAGCGAGGAGTTGTGAATCAGCTTTTCATAAATCTTCACCTCCTCCGACACGCGCAGACAATACGGAATCTTGACGATGTAGATCCGGTCCAGGAAAGCCTCGTTGTTCCTGTTGTTCTTGAAAGCCTTCCACTCGCTTTCGTTGGAGTGCGCCATCACAATGCCGTCGAAGGGAATGGCGCCAAAGCCCTCCGTGCCCTTGAAGTTGCCCTCCTGGGTGGCGGTCAGCAAGGGATGCAGCACCTTGATGGGCGCCTTGAACATCTCGACAAATTCAAGCAGGCCCTGGTTGGACAGGCACAGGCCGCCGGAATAGCTGTATGCGTCGGGATCGTCCTGGGCGTAAGTCTCCAGCTTGCGGATGTCGATCTTGCCGACCAGCGAAGAGATGTCCTGGTTGTTCTCGTCGCCGGGCTCTGTTTTGGAAATGGCGCACTGCTTCAGGATAGAAGGAAAGCGCTTGACCACGCGGAACCGGCGAATGTCGCCACCGTACTCCTCGAGGCGCTTGACCGCCCACGGCGACATGACCCGCTGCAGGTAACGCGGTGCAATGCCGTACTGGGATTCGAGCAGCGGAAGGTCCTCTGCATTATTGAACAGGCTCAGCGGAGACTCATTAACAGGCGAGCCCTTCAAGGCGTAAAAAGGTACCTGCTCCATCAGCTGTTTGAGCCGCTCGGCGATGGACGACTTGCCGCCGCCCACCGGGCCGAGCAAGTACAGAATTTGCTTTTTCTCTTCCAGGCCCTGCGCGGCATGGCGGAAGTAAGAGACCACCTGCTCGATGGGATCCTCCAGGCCGTAGAAGTCGCGGAACGCCGGGTAGATCTTGATGACCTTGTTGCCGAACAGGCGCGACAGGCGCTGGTCATGCCGGGTGTCCAGCAGTTCAGGCTCGCCAATGGCGGCGAGCATCCGCTCAGCCGCAGTGGCGTAGACGAGAGGACTGCGCTTGCAGGCGTCGAGGTAGTCCTCAATGGACAGCTCCTCTTCTCGCGTCTGTTCATAACGCGTCAGAAAATTACGGACGACATCCATAAAGCCTCCTTTGCGCGCGGGAACCGAAGCACCCCGACTCGTGATGGAAATCTGCTTCAGATTCCGCGCAATGCATCGACTGTTATCTCACACCATGCGATTGATAGATCGCAGCGTCAACGGAAAGTTCCAAGGAACAATCGTCTCCATTATTTTCCAAATGCGCGAATAGGTACAGCGTATTTTTTAACGAATGCGGACGATATGTATGCGTGTGTGCACTATGTCGGCACCATCGCACGTCTGTCTTCATGGTCGTTGAGTTTGCTATTTTTTTAATAGCTCAGTGCGCAGGCAATCAGGCAGCTTTGAATGTTTTGTTGAAGAATGCAAAATCGCTGGCCGCGATTCATTTCAAACCCGGAGCGCATTCAACAGACAAAAATCACACACACGCATTGCATGGACAAACAGCAGGCCACTAGCTGAAGTCACCAATGCGTGTCAGGAATTTCAAGTGCCTTCTGTCAGTATCGGCCCTGAATGTTTTTTAGTCAGCCCCTTGTCGGCGCCCGTTACAAAAAATACGCCCGGCAATATCAATGCAGCACCCAACGCGTGGTGCCAGCCCAACGGTTCGCCCAGCACAACCCAGGCAGCCAGTGCCGCATAGAGGGGGCCCAGGTAAAGCGACACCGCCACACGGCTGGCGCCCAGGATTTTTTGCGCCCAGCCGTAAATCCAGTACGCGCCCAGTCCCGGCACAATCGCGGCCACCACGATCAGCCACAGCCCGTAGCCGCTTAACGGCAGGACATCAGGCCGCGACATTTCCCACACAGTCAAGGGAAGCAACACCAGGCTACCGCCTGCGCAGATGGCCGCCAGCCGGGCCGTGGCGCCAAGCGGGCTGGGCCACTGCTTTTGCAGCAAGGCATAGGCCGCCCATGACACCGTGGCAGCCACGATCCACAGGTCTCCCGCCGAGAACTGCACACCGGCCAGTGCCGTCCACTGGCCTTTGACCACCACATGCAGCACGCCGGCAATAGCCAGCACCACGCCCAAGCCCTGGCGCAGGCCCAGGCGCTCACCAAGCCAGATCACCGCCCCCAGACCTATCAGCACCGGCGACGCCGCATAAATAAGCGCGATATTCATCGCACCAGTGGAACGTGCCCCCTGGTAGACCCAAGCGCCACAAATCACCATGCCCAGGGTGCCCAGCACCAGGTACTGCCACCACACCTTGGCAATGTGGCTGCGCTGGCGCCACAGCTCGGACCGCGTGAGCACCAGCAGAAACAATGCCACCAGGCCCCAGCGCCCGAAAGCCAGCAGATAGGGGCCTATCACGCCCGGCGCCTTGCGCGCCACAATGTAGTTGACCGTCCAGAGCGCCGGTACCAGCCAGAGCAAGGCCAATGCCTGGCGCGCCTGTTTTTGCGCGGAATCAGGCATCGGCCATGGTGGTGGTGTCGACAAGCACTGATGGCGATAAAGCCGGCATTTCGTGTGCCAGCGCCATCACGGCATGCGGCGGCAAGTCGCGCAAGCGGTGGTCGCTCCAGACCTGGCGCCAACGCCGCGCACCAGGCAAGCCGTTGCGCAGACCCAGCATGTGGCGCGCAATGGCGCTCTTGGGCGTGCCATGCTCGGCAGCCTCGCGCACCATGTAGTCACACATCTGCGACTCCACAGCTTCACGGGTTGGCAGGGATTCGGCAGCGCCGAAGAAGGCGCTGTCCCAGGAAGCCAGCCACCAGGGGTTGTGATAGGCCTCACGGCCGATCATCACGCCGTCGAGCACGTTTAGCTGCTGTGACACCTGTTCCAGCGTGTTCAGGCCACCATTGATACAGATGACAAGGTGCGGAAATTCCTGCTTGAGGCGATGCACGAGCTCATAACGCAGCGGCGGCACCTCGCGGTTTTCCTTGGGGGAAAGGCCCTTGAGCCAGGCATTGCGCGCATGCACGATAAAGACCTTGCAACCGGCCTCGCTCACCGTACCCACAAAGTCGCGCACAAACTCATAGCTTTCAGCCTTGTCGATGCCGATGCGGTGCTTCACCGTGACCGGCACATCGACCACATCGACCATGGCTTTCACGCAATCAGCCACTAGCTGCGGCTCGGCCATCAGGCAGGCACCGAAAGCCCCGCGCTGCACGCGCTCGCTGGGACACCCGCAGTTGAGGTTGATTTCGTCATAGCCCCATTGTTCGCCCAGCTGCGCGCAGCGCGCCAGATCCACCGGCTCGCTGCCGCCCAGCTGTAACGCCACGGGATGTTCTTCGGCGTTGAAGCGCAAGTGGCGCTCCACGTCACCGTGGATCAAGGCACCCGTGGTCACCATTTCGGTGTAAAGCAAGGCGTGGCGCGACAGCAACCGGTGAAAGTGGCGGCAATGCCGGTCGGTCCAGTCCATCATCGGCGCCACGCTCAGCCGCCAGGGATGGCCCGGCAATGCGGCAGAGGCGCCAGATGCAGGCGCAGCGGGAAATGGGAAAAGGGCTGACATAGCCCCATTTTCCCAGAAAGGACGCACCCGCAGCTGCGCAGGGTCTTGGCCTGCGCAACCGGCTGAAACCCTGTCAGACTTCAGCGGTCTTGAATTCGTCCATCAGCTCCATTTTGCGCTGGCTCAGCTCGTCGGCCAATGCAACCAGGTCCAGCCTGGACTTGCGGGCTTTGACGAACATTTCCTCGCGCTCTTCCTTCACGTGGTGGTCGATGTATTCGCCCAGTACCGTCACGCGGGCGTCATACAGGTCGTCTTCCGGGTCCATTCCCGATATCTGCGCGATCAGGTCCTTGGCCGTACCGTGCTCCACTTCCGCCTCGTCGAGCAGCGCGTCGTCGTTGATGGCCGCGCGAACTTGAGGATAGAAGATTTCTTCTTCAATTTGCGCGTGTACCGTCAGCTCCTGGCAGATCTTGTCGGCTACTTCGCGCTTCTCCTCGCCGGACGCATGGCTGTCGCATAACTTCCTGAATGTGGTGAAAAGCTTTTTAACGGCAATATGGTCGGCATCCAGCAGATCTACAGCATCGTGCTTTTTTGGAGGTGCTTTGCTCATGGGGATCCTCTTTGGGGTTAATGGTCAGTCTGTTTGTGGGTTGAAATTCAATGCGGCCGGCAAAACCAATCGCCCAGCCAATTTAGGCCGACGCTCGCGCGAGATTTGTGGGAAACCCGGGAGCGCTTTTGTAGGAATACAGGAACCTGGCGGAGCCGAGCGAAAACCGTGGCGGCCTTGCTGCAGAGGTCCGTCTAATTCGCCCGAACCCGCGCGCTGCGGGCTGCCAAGCGGGTAATATGGGCGGCTACACCTCTTCGAACAGTTCAGGCCCTGAAGTGCAGGAACAAATGACGCCGACCATGCCGCACAACTCCACCTCACACGCACACGTTCCGCCCACATTCCGGATACATCCGCTTGTCGCACTGCTTCCGCTGACGTTGCTAATCGCCTGCACTTCAGTACCGCTTCCGCCATGGACGCCACCCTCCACGCAGACTTCTGCGCCCTCACCAGCCCCAGCGCCCGCCGCGCAACGTCCTGCGCCTGTGGCCGCTGCGGTCCAGACCTCGCCCGTCGCGCCCCCAACAGCAACGGTCGGCCAACCCGCACCTTATAGCGACGCGGTTGCCGCGCGCTTTCCGGCACCCTCCGTTGTTTACAACACGCCAGGGCTTCAAGCCGGCCGCACCACGTTCACCACGCAGGCCGAGATCCAGGCATGGCTGCGCGAGCAGGCCGCCGCAGCTTCCCGCACGCCCGGGGTCAGGGCTGCCGTGCTGCCCATTGGCCGGTCACAGCGCGGTGAAACACTTGAAGCACTGGTCCTGACCCGCGCCGGCGGCACGGACCCCACGGTAATGCAGTCAGCAGGCAAGCCCACGGTGCTGCTGGTAGGCCAGCAGCACGGCGACGAGCCTGCCGGCAGCGAAGCGCTGCTGGTCATCGCTCGGGAGCTTGCCCAAGGTTTGCTGCAGCCTGCCCTGGACCGCATCAATGTGGTGATTGTTCCGCGCGCCAATCCTGATGGTGCAGCGAATGAGCAACGTGCGACCACAGGCGGGCTGGACATGAACCGCGACCACATGCTGCTCAACACGCCGGAAGCCCAGGCGCTTGCCAGGCTCGCCCGCGATTACCACCCCACCGTGGTAGTCGACGCCCATGAGTACACGGTCGTGGGCCGCTTCCTGCAGAAGTTCGGCAGCGTGCAGAAATTCGACGCGCTGTTCCAGTACGCCGCCACCGCCAACCTGCCCGAGTTTTTGACCAAGGCCGCGGAAGAGTGGTACCGGCGCCCTCTGCTGGCAGCCCTCAAGGGCCAAAACCTCACCACGGAGTGGTACTACACCACCTCAAGCGACCTGGCCGACAAAAAAATCTCGATGGGCGGCACCCAACCCGACACCGGCCGAAATGTTTATGGACTGAAAAACGCCATCAGCCTGCTGATCGAAACACGCGGAGTTGGCATTGGCCGCCTGCATATCCAGCGGCGCGTTCACACCCATGTGACAGCCATCACCAGTGCGCTGGCGAGCACCGCCCAGCGCGCGAACGAGCTGCAACAGCTGCGGCCCTACCTCGACAAGGAAGTCGGCGCCAAAGCCTGCAAGGAGGAAGCAGTCGTGGAGGCAGCGCCTACTTCCGCACAGTACGACCTGCTCATGCTCGACCCCGTGACAGGCGCCGACAAGACCGTGTCCGTGGACTGGGATTCTGCCCTTGCGCTGCGCGTCCTTAAAGCTCGCGCACGCCCCTGCGGCTATTGGCTGTCGGCGGCCTCCACCGTGGCCGTCGACCGGCTGCGGCTGCACGGCGTCCATGTGCAGCGCGTTGCCGAACAGGGTTCCATGCTCGGCGACAGCTATCGGGAGACTTCCAGCACCTCGGGCGAACGCCAGGACGTACGCGGCACCATCGCCGACGCCAAGGCCGTTCTCAAAGTCCAGGTCAGCCTGACACGCGGCGTGGTGGACGTGCCTCGCGGCAGCTACTACGTGCCGCTGAATCAACCGCTTGGCAACCTGGTGTTTGCTGCACTGGAGCCCGACACCCAGAGCAGCTACTTCGCCAACCAGCTCCTGCAGGGCCTGCAAAGCACGGTGCGTGTGATGGCTGAGCCGACCATCAAGCTGGAAGACCTTTAGCCCCCACGCTTTTCACTTCGTGTAATGCGCTGCCCCCCAAGGGGGCGCTGCGCCTGCGGCCCGGCAAAGCCGGTTCCGCGGCCCCTGCTGGCATAAGAGGTGAGCCTCGGGCCTGACTTGACGTCTGCGTCTGACAGGAAGAGGATGTGATTGCTGACCGGGAATTTACAGTTTTCGCGCCTTAATGATTCGTTGAACCAACGCAATGCATGAAAGGACTCGCCATGAAGAACTTCGAACTGACCAAAAAAATGCTCAGTATGGGGGGTGTCTTTTACCCCACCGGCTACGCCTTCATCATGTTCCCGAATCTTGAAGACGCCAGGCACGTGGCCCATGAACTGGAAATGGCCAGTAACGGCATCATGCTGCTGACACCGGAAGACATCCTCGAAGACATCGGCAAGGCGGATGGCCATTCGGACGTGAGCCTGCCGCGTGTCGGCACTGAGGGCGCAACAGTTCACAAGTACGTGGACCTCGCACGGGAAGGCCACCACGCGCTGATGATTCCGGTGCCGTCCAAAGACGCCACGGAGCGCATCATGGAAGTCGTGCGGAGGGTGCCTTTTTCCTATGCGCAGAAGTACCACAGCCTGGCGATCGAGGACCTGGAGTAACGCCTGTCCCGCAGGTGCCCAAGGACCATCGGGGCAGATTGAAAACCGGCCCGGGTTTAAGGCACACTGCGCCTCATGCCCCTGCCCAGCCACACGCCAGATCCATTCACTACAGCGCCCCGCGCCCGCCAGCTCATTGAACAGCTGCGGCTGAAACCGCATCCCGAAGGAGGCTGGTACTGCGAGGTGTTCCGCTCCACACAGCAAGTTGCGCCGCAGGACGGAAGACCGGTGCGCAACGCACTGACCTCTATTTACTTTCTGCTTGACGCCACACAGCACTCTCGCTGGCACCGCGTTCTTTCTGACGAAGTGTGGGTCCATCTGGAGGGCGCACCACTCGATCTCTGGACATGGAACGCGGAGGACAACCGCCTGAGCAGCACGGCGCTGGGCCCTGTCAGCGTAGCAACCACCCCTCAACACGTTGTAGAGGCCGGCCTTTGGCAGGCAGCCAGGCCACAGGCGAATGCCGCGATGGGCTACACCCTCATGGCCTGCATGGTGGGTCCGGGCTTTGATTTTTCCGACTTCCGGATGATGGAGCCGGGCGGCAACGAAGCCCGGCAAATCGCCGCCGACCATCCACAGCTGGCGCCATTGATCTAACGCTCAACAAGTTCAAAAACCCCGAGGATTTCCCATGATTGACCTGCACTACTGGCCTACACCCAACGGCTGGAAAATTTCCATCATGCTGGAAGAATGCGGCCTGCCTTACCGGCTGGTCCCGGTGAACATCGGCAAGGGTGAGCAGTTCACGCCGGAATTTCTCGCGATCAGCCCCAACAACCGCATGCCGGCCATCGTCGACCACGCGCCTGCCGGCGGTGGGGCGCCTGTGGCGGTGTTTGAGAGCGGCGCCATACTGGTGTACCTGGCTGAAAAGACCGGCCGCTTTCTGCCTGCCGAATTGCGCGAGCGCTACCAGGCTATGCAGTGGCTGATGTGGCAGATGGGTGGGCTCGGTCCCATGGCGGGGCAAAACGGGCATTTTCTTTTGTATGCGCCGGACAAAATCCCCTATGCGATCGAGCGCTACAGCAAGGAAGTGGACCGCCTTTACGGCGTGCTCGATGCGCAACTGGCACGAACCGGTGTGCATGTGGCGGGTGCTGCTTACTCCATCGCCGACATGGCCATCTTTCCCTGGGTGCGTACACACAAGGCTCAGCAGGTTGACTTGCAAAAATTTCCCCATGTACAACGCTGGTACGACGCCCTGTTTGAAAGGCCTGCCGTCAAACGCGGGCTGAACCTGGGCAAGGAACTGCGCGCACCGGCGCTGACCGATGAGGCACGCAAGGCCCTGTTTGGCCAGACAGCGCAAAGCGTACGGGACGGCGCGCACAAGGTTTCCTGACCCCCTTTTCCTTCCTCAAAAATCGAGATACCCATGATTGAATTCTTCTTCGACTGCTCCAGCCCCTGGACCTACATCGCTTTTCGCAACATCCAGCCGCTGGCAGCCGAGTTAGGGGAAGCCATTCGCTGGCGGCCGGTGCTGGTAGGAGGCATCTTCAACAGCGTCAACAAAGGCATTTATGCCGCGCGGGAAGACATGAATTCGCCGAAGAACCGCTATACGCTCAAGGACGTGCAGGACAACGCGCGCCAAGCGGGCCTGAAGATTGCATTTCCACCCCAGGTATTTCCGGTCAACAGTGTCAAGGCCATGCGCGGCTGTCTGTGGATTGCACAGGATGCCACGGCCGAGCTGCACTACCTTGAGTTTGTCGAAGCCACCTTCGCGGCGTATTTCACCCGTGAGGAAGACATCTCCCAAGACGAGGTGCTGACCGCCATCTGCCGACAGACCGGCATCAACGCGGAGGCATTTTTGACCGGCATTGCACAACCCGATATCAAGGAGCAGCTCAAGGCCAACACCGACGAAGCGATCCGGCGCGGTGCGTTCGGTTCACCCACCTTCTTTGTGGGTGACGACATGTATTTCGGCAACGACAGGCTTGCGCTGGTGCGCTCCGCCGTGTTGCGGGCCAAAGCAAGCACCTAATGCGCTGCGGTTGACGCGCCCGCGGTGCCGGCGCGCTCCAGCACATGGCGCGCCATGGACTGCGCCAGCTCCTGTTCACCGAGGAAGACCTTGCCGGCCTTCTCGTTGTCGAGCAGGCGCGCCTCGGCCTCGTTGTGGGTGCGTACCACGGTTTCAATGGCCGGATTCAGTGAACGCGCAGTGGCGACCATACGTCTGACGTCCAGCGTGTCGGGCGTCGCGATCACGAGCATGCGCGCCTGCGCGATGTGAGCCTGAACCAGAACTTCCGCCTCCACCGCATCGCCAGACACGGCCGCAATACCCTGTTCCCGAAGCTGTTCCACTGCCTCGCGATTCTGCTCTGCCACCACAAACGGAATGTGATGGGACTTCAGTGCATCGGCGATGCGCCGTCCTACCCGTCCATAGCCCACCAGCACCACATGATTCGACAGATACTTCGGGTCGGTCGTGGCCGGCAGCTCCGCCGTCGGGTCATCGCGGGCCTCCAGCTTGCGCGCCAGGGGTGACTTCGCCAGGATCCATTGCTGCAAGGGTTCAACGGCCTTGAAGACCAGCTGGTTGAGTGCAATCGAGATCAGCGCACCCGCCAGCACCAGGCTTTGCCCTTCGGGGGGCAGCAGACCCAGCGATGCACCCAGGCCCACCAGAATGAACGAGAACTCGCCGATCTGCGCGAGACTGGCCGAGACGGTGAGCGCGGTGTTCAGGGGATAGCGAAATACCATCACCAGCAAGCCGGCCGCCAATGTCTTGCCGACGATAATGATGCCCACCACGGCCAGCACCTGCAGTGGCCGCTCCAGCAATACCCAGGGGTCGAACAACATGCCTACCGACACGAAAAACAGCACGGCGAAAGCGTCGCGCAATGGCAGCGACTCTTCAGCAGCCCGGTGGCTGAATTCAGATTCGCGCATCACCATGCCGGCGAAGAAGGCGCCGAGCGCAAAGGACACACCAAACAGCGCCGTCGCGCCGAACGCGATGCTCACGGCGGCGGCCACCACGCACAGCGTGAACAGCTCGCGCGAGCCAGTGCGCTGCACCTGCCACAGCACCCAGGGGAAGAAGCGGCGCCCCACCACCAGCATCAGCGCCACAAAACCGCCCACCTGCAGCAGCGTAATGCCCAGTGTTTTCCACAGCGCATTGACATCGGCATCGACCTTGCCCGACAGCCAGCCGCCCAGCGGCGGAAGAAGAACGAGCACCAGCACCATGGCCAGGTCCTCCACGACCAGCCAACCCACGGCAATCCGCCCATTGACCGAGTCGAGGATGCCGCGGCTTTCAAGGGCCCGAAGCAGCACCACGGTACTGGCGACCGACAGCGACAGGCCAAACACCAGCGCCCCGCCGAGGTTCCAGCCCCACCAGTGCGCAAGGCCCATGCCGAGCGCGGTGGCAACCGTCATCTGCACGATGGCGCCAGGCACCGCGATCTTGCGCACCGCCAGCAGGTCGTCCAGCGAGAAATGAAGCCCGACGCCGAACATCAGCAGCATCACCCCGATTTCAGCGAGCTGGCTCGCGATCTCCGCATCCGCCACAAAGCCGGGCGTGAACGGCCCGATGATCACACCCGCGAGCAGGTAACCCACCAGCGCGGGCAAACGCAGCCGCACGGCGAGAAAACCAAAAATCAGGGCCAGACCCAAGCCGGCGGCAATCGTGCTGATCAGGGAAACGCTATGGGGCATGCGAGAGGGATTCCTTCTGGAAACGATCAAGAGCCCGTTCAGACTCAAGGGAAAGCCTGCGACGCAGCCCGGCATACGGGCTGTCCCCGTAGAACATGTCTCTTTAATTTACTACAGACGATTGAAATGGCCCATGGCCAATTCCCCACGCGTTCGCAGGTTGTTTACGCCAAACAGTCAGACATTAAAAAACCCGCCGAAGCGGGTTTTGATCAACCGCCCGGACGACGGTGCTCAGCCCATGTGCAGGCCGCCATTGAGCGAGAAGTCGGCGCCGGTGGCGTAGCCGCCTTCATCGGACGCGATCCAGGAAATGATGGAGGCAATCTCCTCGGGCTGGCCGAGCCGTTTGGCGGGCACGCCTGCGACGATTTTCTCCAGCACGTCAGGGCGTATGGCTTTGACCATGTCGGTGCCGATATAGCCGGGGCTTACCGTGTTGACCGTCACGCCCTTGGCGGCCACCTCTTGCGCCAGCGCCATCGTGAAGCCGTGCAGGCCGGCCTTGGCGGTGGAATAGTTCACCTGGCCGAACTGGCCCTTCTGGCCGTTGACCGACGAGATGTTGATGATGCGCCCGAAACCCGCTTCAATCATGCCCTCGATGACCTGTTTGGTCACGTTGAACATGCTGTTGAGGTTGGTGGAGATCACGGCATCCCAATCGGCCTTGCTCATCTTGCGGAACTGGCCATCGCGCGTGATGCCGGCGTTGTTGACCAGCACAGCCACGGGGCCATGCTCGGCCTTGACCTTGTCAAAGGCCGTGACGGTGGAATCCCAGTCGCCGACGTTTCCCACGGAAGCATAAAAAGTATGGCCCAGGGCTTTTTGCTCGTCGAGCCATTTGGTGAAGTCGCGCGTGGGGCCGCATCCGGCGATCACCGTGAACCCATCCTTGTCCAGCCGTTGGCAGATGGCAGTTCCAATGCCGCCCATACCGCCCGTGACATACGCTACTTTCTTTGCCATTTCGCTCTCCTTGATTTTGTGAATTATTCGAAACCGTTTACCTGATGACTTCCCTGCCGAACGGCCCACCGTGATTCGCTATCGATTTAATAGCTGCTTGCGCACGGTGCAAGCCAGTCTCAGCCTCTTTTACCTTATATTCAGCGTTCCAGTGTGAGGGCAACCCCCATGCCGCCGCCGATGCAGAGGCTGGCAATCCCTTTTTTCGCATCGCGCCGCGCCATTTCGTGCAGCAGCGTCACCAGGATGCGGCAGCCGGACGCGCCAATCGGGTGGCCGATCGCGATGGCGCCGCCGTTGACGTTGACCTTGCTGGTGTCCCAGCCCATCTCCTTGTTCACCGCGCAGGCCTGGGCAGCAAAGGCTTCGTTGATTTCGAGCAGGTCGAGGTCCTGGGCCTTCCAGCCTGCGCGCTGCAGCGCCTTGGTCGACGCGGGTACCGGGCCCATGCCCATGTAGGCCGGGTCGAGACCGGTGGTTGCGTAGCTGGCGATGCGCGCCAATGGCTTGAGGCCCAGTGCGGCGGCTTTTTTGGCCGTCATGACCATCACCGCGGCAGCGCCGTCATTCAGGCCCGAGGCATTACCGGCCGTCACACCACCAGCCTTGTCAAACGCTGGGCGCAGGCCCGCCAGGCCTTCGGCGCTGGTTTTGCGGTTGATGAATTCGTCCGCGGCAAATACCACCGGATCACCTTTTTTCTGCGGAATGGTGATGGAGATGATTTCATCCTTGAACTTGCCGGCGTCCTGCGCGGCCGCGGCCTTGGTCTGGCTGCCCAGGGCCAAGGCGTCCTGCGCCTCGCGGCTAATCTCGTATTTCTTCGCCACGTTTTCGGCGGTAATGCCCATGTGGTACTGGTTGTAGACATCCCACAGGCCGTCGACGATCATGGAGTCGATCATCTTCCAGTCGCCCATGCGCTGGCCGTCGCGCGAACCGTTGAGTACGTGCGGCGCGGCGCTCATGTTTTCCTGGCCGCCGGCAATGACGATTTCGCTGTCACCCGTGGCCACAGCCTGCGCTGCCAGCATGACGGCTTTGAGGCCGGAGCCGCAGACCGCATTGATGGTCAGGCCCGGAATGCCGTTGGGAAAACCTGCCTTGATGACCGACTGGCGTGCCGGGTTCTGGCCGACACCGGCGGTCAGAACCTGGCCCATGATGACCTCGCCGAGCTGGTCGGCGCTGAGGCCGGAACGCTCCAGCACACCCTTGATGACGGCTGCGCCGAGCTCGGTTGCGGGTATTTTGGCGAGCGAGCCGCCGAATTTACCGACGCCGGTGCGGCCGGCAGCAACGATAACGATGTCTTCCATGATGTGTCCCTTTTGAAGTTTTAGGATGCGTTTATGAATGCGTTTATAAATGCGGTCTGAGAGGCGCGGCTTGCTGTGTCAGGCTTTTGCCTTGACATAGCGGCCCGGCGCAGGCTCGATGGCTTTGTACTTGCGGCTGCCATAGGTTTTGGGTGCAGCAATTTGCTTGCCAGCATGGCCCTTGAGCCATTCCGACCAATCCGTCCACCAGCTGCCAGGATGTTCTGTCGCGCCTTCGAGCCAACCGGCTTGCGTCGCGGGAAACTTCCCCTGTGGCAGCTTGTCACGGGTCCAGTAGCTTCGTTTTTTCTTGGCCGGCGGGTTGATCACACCCGCAATATGGCCGGAAGCACCCATGACAAAACGTTTTTTTCCAGGCAAGTGCTGCGTGGAGGCATAGGCGCCGCCAATCGGCACGATGTGGTCTTCACGCGAGCCGTAGATGTACACAGGAATGTCGACCTTGCGCAAGTCTACTTTCTGGCCGCACACCACGGTCTTGCCCGGCTTGATGAGATTGTTCTCAAAATAGGTATTGCGCAGGTACCAGGCGTAAAACGGGCCCGGCAGGTTGGTGGAGTCGCTGTTCCAGTACAGCAGGTCAAACGGAGGCGGTGTTTCGCCCTTCAGGTAATTGCCGACCACGTAATTCCAGACAAGGTCGTTTGGTCGCAGGAAGCTGAAGGTGGAAGCCAGGTCTTGCCCCTTGAGCAAGCCGCCCTCCCCCATCTCGGCCTCACGGTACTTGACCGAGGTTTCGTCGATGAAGATATCAAGGATGCCGGTGTCGGTGAAATCAAGAAACGAGGTGAGCAACGTGGCACTGGCCACCGGCTTTCTACCCTGTGCGGCCAGCACGGACAGCGCTGTTCCGAGGATGGTGCCGCCCACGCAAAAACCCAGTGCGTTCAGGGTCTTGGCGCCGGTGATCTCCTGCACTACCTCGATCGCCTTGATGGCGGCGTGCTCGATGTAGTCGTCCCACGTCTTCCGGGCCATCGACTCGTCCGGATTGCGCCAGCTCACCACGAAGGTGCGGTGGCCCTGGCTGACGGCATAGCGGATCAGCGAGTTCTCGGGCTGCAGGTCAAGGATGTAGAACTTGTTGATGCATGGCGGGATCAGCAGGAAAGGCTTTTCGTACACCTTTGCCGTCAGGGGCTTGTACTCCAGCAGTTGAAAGAATTCATTTTCAAACACCACCGCGCCTTCGGTGGTGGCAACGTTTTTACCGACTTCGAACACACGTTCGTCGGTCATGGATACGTGGCCCTGCTTCAGATCGTGCAGCAGGTTGGTGAGACCCTGGGCGATGCTTTCGCCCTGGCTCTCGATGGCTTTTTGCTGCGCCTCTGCATTGAGCGCCAGGAAATTGCTGGGCGCCGTGGCCGCCATCCATTGCTCGACCGCGAAGCGCACGCGTGCGCGGGTCTTTGCGTCGCCTTCGACGGCGTCGGCCAGGGCCATGAGGGTGCGGGCGTTCAGCAGATAGGTGGAAGCCGAAAATTTCGAGACGGGGTTGGTCTTCCAGGCCGCGCTTGAAAACCTGCGGTCAGAAGACACCAGCGTATCGGCGCCGTCCTGCAACCCCTGATTCCACAGGGCTGAGGCGTCCGCGATATAGCGCTGCTGCAAATCCTGGAGCCTGGCCGGATCGAACTGGAGTGCCGGTGGGGTCTGGCCTGTGCTGAATGCACCCATTGGCGCAAATCCGTTGTTTGCACCAGTATTGAAGCCGGCGCTTGATCCGGCGTTTGCCATGACACTCATGGCCTGCTGCAGGCCTGCCGCAAAGGTCTCTTGCATCTGCCGGGCCGCTTCGGCCTGCTTTGCGTCAAAATTCATCTTGTCTCCCCGATCCATGTTGAGTCCTGGTGACTCTTTTGAGCACACCAACAGTATCGTAGGATTTGCATTACAAATTGCTCACCAGGGCCGCGGAGTTCTACGTATTTATGTATTTGATTGTCATCGCCTGGATTTACGTTGTGCTCATGATGAGTGTTGCCGAAGCCACCAACAGCAACGGCACACTTCTGGGGGCACTGGTCACCTTTGTACTCTATGGACTGGGTCCTGTGGCATTGGTGGTTTACCTGATGGGTGCACCTGCCCGCAGCAAGGCGATCAAGAAGCGCGCAGCAGAGAAGCGCCTGCAGCAAACTGCAGACGCGGACGCAGCCCCAGACAAACCCTCACCGTCACACGCGCCAGATACAGGCGGCCATGCGCCCCGTGGTGCCAAACCCATTACCAGTGACGCCGGCATCCCGCCGGTGGGAAAAGAACCTTGACGGATTGCCCACGGTGCACCATGCATCGCTGCCATCATTGCCGTACACCTGTGTAATCCCCATCGCCTTGAGGCGCAACCGCGCCAGCGCCGGCAAGTCGGCCAAGTATTTATCGCTGCCGCACGGCGTAAAGCAGCGGCCGGCGTCAGACTGAACGGTTTCGAACGCGGCCTTGACTTCAGCGCCGACTTCGAACGCTGCAGGCCCGATGCACGGTCCGAGCCATGCTATTATTTTGATAGCTGATTGCGCTTGTTTTTGTTGGGCCAGAGCCCGAAATGACTCATAAACTGCCTCAAGTACACCGTGCGGGCCCGTCGGGCTTCCTGCCAGCCCGCGCCAGCCCGCATGCGCTGCGGCCACCACAGCGCCCTCTTCGCTCGCGAACAGCACCGGCAAGCAATCGGCCACCATGATGGTGCAGGCAAGTCCCGCCTGATCCGTCACGCAGGCATCGGCTGTCTGGCCGTCGGCGGCATCGGCGCTCAACACCAGCACCTCGCTGCCATGCACCTGCTGAAGGAACACCGGGTGGCTGCCCGTTGCCCGCCGCAGCACATCGCGGTTCGCCGCAACATTGGCCGGCTGGTCGCCGACGTGGTCACCCAGGTTCAGGCTGTCATAGGGAACGGGCGACACGCCACCGGCACGCGTGGTGAACACTGCACGCACGCCGGCAGGCACCGGCCAGTCGGGAATCAGCCAATCAGTATGCAAAACAGGCACCGGTAATTTTCCGACGGGCCGCCCCCAGGAAAATTGGCCCCTGAGGGGCTGGAGCCTGCGGCTCCGAACCTGCTTGAGCAGGTTTGGACAGGCGACAGAGGCGTAGCGTCTCGCAAGCCGCGGCCTGCAAGGCCTCGTGAACCACACGAAGTGGGGAACGTGGGGGCCACATATTTAGGCTTCGTTGTCGGGGCAGGCCGAAGGCTGGGCTTTCTGGAAGGCCGGCAGCGCCATACAGGCGTCGAACGCGGCCATGGTGCGCGGCAGTCCGTCAAAACTCACGTTAAAGCGTTTGGCATTGAATATCTGCGGCACCAGGCAGCAATCAGCCAGTGTCGGTGTATCGCCATAGCAATAGGTCGATGCCGGCAATTGGGCCAGCTGGCGTTCAAAGGCCTCCAGGCCTTCACGGCACCAGTGCACATACCAGGCGTTCTTTGCAGCTTCGTCGAGCTTGAGTTCCTTGACCAGGTATTTCAGGACGCGCAGGTTGTTGACGGGATGGATTTCGCAGGCAATGGACTGCGCCAGCGCGCGCACCTTGGCGCGGCCCAATGCATCCGCCGGCAGCAAGGCCGGTTCCGGGTGTTTTTCATCCAGGTATTCGATGATGGCCATCGACTGCGACAGCTTTTCCCCATCGACTTCCAGCAGGGGCACCAGGGTGTCGGCGGCCAGGGCGGCGTAAGGCGGCTGCTTGTGCTCCCCTTTGGCAATGTGCACAGGAATGTAGTCGTAGCTCAGGCCCTTGAGCTCCATCGCAATGCGTACACGAAACGACGAAGAAGAGCGGAAATAGTTGTGGAGTTTCATCTCTAAAGCATAAACCCAAACCTTGCCAGCCCGCCGCGCGAATCGCCTGCGCGACTGGTGCAAAGCCCGGTCGCCGCTACCATCCTGGCGACAACCTTCCCCAATTCAGCGGAGACCACCATGAGCGCCATCGCCACCTTAGCCAACCACCAGATTCGCCTGGCAAGCCGCCCCGTCGGCTTGCCCACACGCGACAACTGGAGCTTCACCACCGAGCCCGTGGCCGAACCCGGCCCGGGCGGCGTGCTCGTCAAAACCCTGTACCTGTCGCTGGACCCGGCCATGCGCGGCTGGATGAACGACGCCAAAAGCTACATCCCGCCGGTGGAAATCGGCGCCGTGATGCGTGCCGGCGGTGTGGGCAAAGTGATCGCCTCGCAAAACCCGGCCTTTGCCGTGGGCGACTACGTGAACGCCGCACTCGACGTGCAGGAATATTGCCTGATCCCGGCCGACCAGATCAAGCGCAGCGGCATGTTCAAGATCGACCCGCGCCTGGGCCTCACATCCTGGCTTAATGTGCTGGGCCTGCCCGGCATGACCGGCTACTTCGGCCTGCTGGAAGTCGGCCTGCCCAAGGCCGGCGAAACCGTCGTGGTTTCCGGCGCGGCCGGCGCCGTGGGCCAGACAGTAGGCCAGATCGCCAAGCTCAAGGGTTGCCGGGTGGTGGGCATTGCCGGGGGCAAGGCCAAGTGCGACTGGGTGGTCAAGGAACTGGGCTTTGACGCCTGCATCGACTACAAGAACGGCGACGTGCGTGCCGGATTGAAGGAACATTGCCCCAAGGGCATCGACATCTACTTTGACAACGTGGGCGGCGAGATCCTGGACATGGTGCTGGCGCGGCTGGCGCGCGGTGCCCGCATCATCATCTGCGGCGCCATCAGCCAATACAACAACACCACGCCCGTGAAGGGCCCCGCCAATTATTTATCGCTGCTGGTCAATCGCGCCCGCATGGAAGGCATCGTGGTATTTGATTACGCCGACCGCTACCACGTCGGTGTGGCGGAGATGGCCGGCTATCTCAAGGCCGGCACCATGAAAAGCAAGGAAGACATCGTCGTGGGGCTGGACACCTTCCCGGAAACACTGCTCAAGCTTTTCAACGGCGAGAACTTCGGCAAACTGGTGCTGCAGGTGGCCAAAGACTGAGGGCCGATGCGCCGGCTGCTGCCGGCGTTGGGTGCCGCTTACTTCGCATTGCGCACCAGGCGCACGACGGCCGCCGTGGCACGCGGGGCTTCACCGGCACTGCCGTCGCTGAAGCCCACAAAGGTGAAATAGCCCGGGCCGGTGCTGCTCGATGTCCAGAAGCGCGCCACGGGCGTGCCCGGAAAAGCATTCGGATCTATCGCCGCCTTGTCCACGTCAGCCTCTCGTGCAGAGACGATGCTGGAGAGTTCTTTGAGAATCGGCAAGCGCCATTGGGCCTCCGGCGCGGAAGCCGCCTTGGCACGCGCGGCCGCATCGGGATGGTTCAGGAAAGCCGGTTGCCCGGTGCAGGTCTTGCCCTTCCAGACCATGCCCTCCGCGCAACGCCGCCAGACCAGGCCGGTGCGGCTGTCGGTGACTTCCTGGTTGTCTGCGGATACGCTGAAACGCTCCTGCGCAAAACTTGCGCTGGACAATGCCAACAGCAAAAGGGAAAGACCCAAGGTGTGAACAGAATTGCGGTGCATAGAAATCTCCATGGCCGGAGCGGCCTTGCAGCCTTACGACTTGTTACCAATACTAGGCAAGTTATCTCGCTGCAACCATAGGGAACCTATGTAGGGGGTAGTACTTAGCGCTCACGCACTGTTTGTGTGCGGGCGCATTCAGGCGTCAGGGTTGATGCAGCTGGTAGTCATGCCCGAGCCCGCCACCATCAAGAACCTCCTGCGTGACCTGCTCAACCAGAAAATCCAGCAGCACGCGCACGCGCGCCGGCAAGCGGCCGCCCCGGCCGACAAATACTGCATGGATGGGTTCGCGCTCGCCCGGGTTCAGGCTTTCAGCCACCGGCACCAGGCGGCCCGCGTCAATGTCGCGGCCGACGTGGAACATCGACATGCGGGCTAGCCCCGCCCCCGCCAGTACCAGGTGGCGCAGCGCCTCGCCGTCGCTGGCACGCGCATAGCCGGTGATCGGCAACTGCTGAACCTGCCCGTCTACCCGTACCGGCCAGTAATGCATATTGCGCTTGAAGGTATGGGCCAGGCGCTGGTGCACTTCCAGCTCTTCCAGTGTGCGCGGTGTGCCGTGCCGGGCGAGGTACCCGGGACTGCCGACAATCACCTGCGCCGTATCGCCCAGGCGCCGCGCCACCAGTTGGGACGACGCAAGTGCACCCCAGCGGATTGCCACATCGGTGCGCTCGTCCAGCAAGTCGACCACGCGGTCTGTCAAGGTAATGTCCAGCGAGATATCCGGAAAGCGCTCGTGAAAGGCCGGCACCAACGGCAGCAGCAAGCAGTGCGCGGTGGGCATGCTGGCGTTGATGCTGACGCGCCCGCGCGGCATGGCGCCGGCGGCCGCACCGCGTTCGGCCTCGTCCATGTCGGCCAGCACGCGCGTGCTCTGCTCGTAAAACGTCGTGCCTTCGGGTGTGAGCTGCAACTTGCGCGTAGTGCGGTTGACAAGCCGCGTACCCAGCCGCGCCTCCAGCCGCGTCACCAGCTTGCTGACGGCCGAAGGGGTCATGCACAGCTGCCGGGCGGCGGCCGAAAAACCGCCCTTGTCCACGACCTGGACAAAGGCCTCCATCTCGCCGGAGCGGTTGACGTCTATGCGGGGCATGCTCTGGTATTTTTTCGTGAATTATTGTGAATTGAATTCATAAATGATTGTCTTTGCGGCATTCTAGTCAAGATATAACTTAGTCTTCACACTCAGCACATCCTCTTTTTAGGCGACTTTCATGGATGCGCGCAAATCACTCCCTTCACTTCCGTTAGGCCTGCTGGCCCTCACCGCGGGCTCCTTTGGTATCGGCACGACCGAATTCGTCATCATGGGCCTGCTGCTGCAGGTTTCCGCCGACCTGGGCGTGACCATCGCGTCGGCGGGGTTGCTGATTTCAGGCTACGCGCTGGGCGTGGCGGTGGGCGCGCCGGTGCTGACGCTGGCCACGCGCAAGCTGCCGCGCAAAACCGTGCTGCTGGCCCTCATGGCCATCTTCACGCTGGGCAACCTGGCCTGCGCGCTGGCGCCGGACTACGGCAGCCTCATGGCCGCCCGCGTCATTACCTCGATGGCGCACGGCACCTTCTTCGGCGTGGGCTCCATCGTGGCCACCGGCCTGGTCGCGCCCGAGCGCAAGGCCTCGGCCATCGCCATCATGTTCAGCGGGCTGTCGCTGGCCACCCTGCTCGGCGTGCCCGCTGGCGCCTGGCTGGGCCTGCACTACGGCTGGCGTTCCACTTTCTGGGTGGTGACGCTGATCGGCTTGCTCGCCTTTGTGGTGCTGGCCATTTTTGTGCCGCGCAGCGCGGCTGAAAACGGTACCTCGACCATCCGGCAAGAGCTGGCCGGCCTGGCCCGCCCGCAAGTACTGCTGGGCCTCTTGATGACGGTGCTCGGCTTCGCCGGCCTGTTTGCGATCTTCACCTACATCCAGCCCATCCTCACGCAGATCACCGGCTTCAGCGAAGCGGCGGTGTCGCCCATCCTGCTGGTGTTTGGCGGTGGCTTCTTTGTGGGCAATCTGCTGGGTGGACGCCTGGCCGACCGCGGGCTGCGGATGTCGCTGCTGCTCACACTGGGCGCGCTCGCGCTGGTGCTGGGCGTGATGGGCTTTGTGCTGCATTCGCCGGTGGCCACGGTGGTGTTTATCGGGCTGCTGGGCGCGGCCTCTTTTGCCACGGTGGCGCCGCTGCAGATGCGCGTGCTGCAGCAGGCGCACGGCGCAGGCCAGAACCTGGCGGCCAGCCTCAACATCGGTGCCTTCAATGTGGGCAATGCGCTGGGCGCGTGGCTGGGCGGCCTGGTCGTCAACAGTTCCTTCGGGCTGGGCGGCTTGAGCTGGCTGGCTGCGCTGATCACGGTGGCCGGCATCGCGGTCACTCTGTACAGCCTGTCGCGCGACAAGGCCGAGCCGCGCGCCATCCCCGTCACTTGCTGAGAGAACCACACCATGAACACATTTTTCCTTTCAAAGCGGCGCGTATTTCAAGCCGTTCTTTCATTCGCGCTGCTGTTTGCCAGTGCTTTACCGCAGGCGCAGGCAGCTGGTGCCGGCGTGTGGATGCCAAGCTGGACGGCAAGCCCCCAACCCACCTGGAGCAATGACTTTGTGCTGCCGCTGGGCCTTCCCGCCACGCTTCACGACCAGACCGTGCGCCAGACCGTCCGGGCCAGCGTGGGCGGCTCACGCGTGCGCATCGTGCTGTCCAACGAATATGGCTCACAAGCCTTGCAGGTAGGCGCGGCCCAGATAGCGCCTGCCGGCGAAGCCGGAAAGGCAGTGACCTTTGGGGGGCAACAGGCCGTTACCGTGCCGGCAAGCGCCGTCGTGATGAGCGACCCGATCGAGACGCGCGTCGCACCGTTGGCCCACCTGTCGGTCAGCCTCTACTTTCCACAAACGACACCACTCACCACCATTCACTGGGACGGCCTTCAGCCCGCGCAGATTGCGGCAGGCAATGCCGTGAACGCGAGCGTCCTCAAGGCAGATGCCACGGTGAACAGCCGCCTCTTTCTCAGCGCGGTGTTGGTCGACGCCGCACCGGGCACACGCAGCGTGGTGGCCTTTGGCGACTCCATCACCGACGGCGCGGCGTCCACGCCGGGCGCCGACCAGCGCTGGCCGGATTTTCTGGCGCGCCGCCTGGCCAGTCAAAACGTGGCCGTGCTCAACGCGGGTATTTCGGGCGGACGGGTGCTCAAGAACCACATGGGCATGAATGCACTGGCCCGGTTCGAGCGCGACGTGCTGGGTCAGCCCGGTATTGCCACCGTAGTGCTGCTCATGGGCATCAACGACATCAGCTGGCCTGGCAGCACCCTTGAACCCAAGGAGCCCGCCACACAGACTGACGCACTGATCGCCGGCTACCGGCAGCTGATTGCTCGCGCCAGGAGCCGCGGCGTGCGCATCGTCGGCGCCACGCTGACCCCATTCGAGGGCGCGCTGACAATGCCGGGCTCACCGATTGCCAATTACTACAGCCCCGCAAAAGACGCGGTGCGCCAGCGCGTCAACGCATGGATACGCGACAGCGGCGAATTCGATGCGGTGCTGGATTTTGATGCGGTGGCGCGCGATCCGCAGAACCCGCTGCGCATCCTGCCCGCCTATGACTCGGGCGACCACCTGCACCTGGGTGATGCCGGCAATAAGGCGGTTGCTGAATCCATCGACCTGAAGTTATTAATGGGAGAGCGCTAGACCGCGGGCAGGCGCTAGCCGCCCACCACAAGGCGCAAACCAGGCATCAGGCTTTCGGTTTCGGCGCGCCGCTGCAGCGCCATGCGCATGTTCATCTGTGCGACTTCCGTGTGTTCGACTGCCAGCGCCTGGGCACGCGCCCCCTCCCCGGCCTTGAGCGCTGCAAACAGCATGTGGTGCTGGCGGTGCGCGTAGTGCATCCAGTCGCGGTCCTGCTCCAGCGTGGACTGCATGGGCAACATGGCCGAGGCTGACGCGAAGGGGAGCTTGTCGTTCAATTCGATCGCGCGTTGCAGTGCACGGTTGCCGCTGGCCTCCAGGATAAGCGCGTGGAAGCGGTCGTTCATGGCCGCATAGGCCGCGTAGTTGTCATAGCCCAGCGGGTTGGCGGCCAGTGCGCGGTCGCCTTCGTCCAGGCAGGACTGCAAATCAAGTTGCAACTGGCGTGACACACCGTGCTCAGCTACCAGCCGCGCCGCCATGCCCTCCAGATGGCCGCGTACCGCAATGGCATCGGCCACCTCGCGCGGGGTGAACTGGCGCACCAGGTATTTGCCGGTGTCATTGGCCTCGACCAGCCCTTCCTGCTCCAGCGTGACCAGCGCGGCCCGCACCGGTGTGCGCGAGGCGCCCAGGCGCTCGGCCAGTTGCTGCTCGGCCAGGCGCTGGCCCGGCTCAAACTCGCCGCGCAAGATCAGGTCGCGCAACTGCATCAAAACGGTTTCTTGCAAGTTCATGCCCGAGAATGTACACTGAATTTTAA
Organism: Polaromonas sp. P1_F6; assembly: GCF_056405695.1. Classification (NCBI taxonomy): domain Bacteria; kingdom Pseudomonadati; phylum Pseudomonadota; class Betaproteobacteria; order Burkholderiales; family Comamonadaceae; genus Polaromonas; species Polaromonas sp. P1_F6. The sequence continues at coordinate 654,365 of NZ_JBFUBQ010000001.1, read as the reverse complement.
TTTCGGTATACCGTTTTAAGGTCTCCATGAACGCTGAACAGAACGAACTGCTCACCCGCATCACCGCGGGCACGCCCTGCGGCAAGCTGCTGCGCCAGTACTGGCAACCTGCGGCGCTGGTCGATGAGTTCAACCCGGCGCTGGACCCGCGTATGGAGATCCGCCCGGTCAAGGCGCTCAAACTGTTCGGCCAGAATCTGGTGCTGTTCAAGGACACCTCCGGCGCATGGGGCCTGCTGGACCGCGACTGCGCGCACCGCGGCGCCGACCTGTCGTTTGGCCGCCGCGAAAGCGCCGCGCAAGGCGGCGGCCTGCGCTGCCCTTTTCACGGCTGGAAGTTCGCCACCGACGGCCGCTGCCTGGAAACACCGGCCGAGCCCACGGGCAGCAAGTTGTGTGAACGCATACGCCAGCGCAGCTACCCCGTGATTGAAAAAGCCGGCGTGCTGTTTGCCTGGATGGGCGACGAGGGCAGCACACCGCCGCCCTTTCCCGCTTTTGATTGCTTTACCGCACCGGCCACGCACAGCTTTGCCTTCAAGGGTTTGTGGAACGCCAACTGGCTGCAGGCTTTTGAAGTGGGCATCGACCCGGCGCACCCGTCTTTCCTGCATCGCTTTTTGCAGGACGATCCGCTCGACGAAATCGGCGAAAACCCGGCCGGCAAGCAGTTTCGCAGCGCCAGCGCCGGCACAAAGGACGGCGAGCAGTGGCCGATGACGCGCATCATGCGCGAGTTCGCCCAGCCCGACATCAGCTTTGAAAACAAGCCCTGGGGCATGCAGCTGACCGCACTGCGCGCCATGACCGACAAGCTCACGCATGTGCGCGTGACCAACGCCATCTTTCCGGCCACGTTTGTGATTCCGCTGTCGGAAACCATGACCATCACGCAGATGCATGTGCCGGTAGACGACACGAACACCTACTGGTACACCTTCTTCACCAGCTTTGGCGCCCCGCTGGACCGCGAGAGCATGCGCGCGCAGCGCCAGCAGTTCATTGCCCTGCCCGATTACATTCCCAAAGCGGGCCGCCACAACAACTGGGGCTTCAACGCCGAAGAGCAGATGAGCACCACCTACCTGGGCATGGGCGAAGAAGACATCAATGTGCACGACCAATGGGCCGTGGAAAGCATGGGCGAGATCCAGGACCGCACACGCGAACACCTGGGCACCTCCGACAAGGTCATCATGGCCAACCGGCGCGTGCTGCTCAAGGCGATTGAGACCGTGCAAAACGGCGGCGTGGCGCCCGGCATCGCCGACCCTGCGCTGGCCGCAGCGATCACCGGCCCGGACACGGTGGATGGCATTGCGCCGGCGGGCGAATGGTCTCAGTGGTGGCAGCAAACCGCGCGCACCAAACGCGAGAGTGCGCCGTGGCTGGGCGCCAGAGCCACCTCCGACTCACCCAGCACCGTCACTCAGCCATGAGCAGCTTTGCGGCGCAATGCGGCGTGCAAGACGCGGCAAGGCAGGCTGCGCTGGCCGATGCCACGCGGCGCATCGAGGCGGGCGGCCTTGAGCTGGTGCGCTTTGCCTGGTGCGACCTGCATGGCATGTTGCGCGGCAAGACACTGGTGGCCGCAACTGCCGCACAGGCCATGACCGAAGGCGTGGGCATGGTGAGCACGCTGCTGCTCAAGGACACGGCCGACCGCACCGCCTACAAAGTGTTCGAGGCTGGCGGCGCCGCTGAACTGCCGGGCTTTGAATTTGGCGGCAATGTGATGCTGCTGGCCGACCCGGCGAGCCTGAAAGAATTGCCCTGGGCGGAGAAGACCGGCTGGGTGCAGTGCCAGCCGTGGTTCCCCGACGGCAGCCCCGTGGAGTTCGACACTCGCCGCGTGCTGCAAAGCGCCCTCGCCAACCTGGCCGAAGCCGGCTACGGCATGAAGTGTGGGCTGGAAATCGAGTTCCACATTTACCGGATTGCCGAGGGTGGCAGCGTTCCCCAGCTTGACCCGACGCGGGCCGACTGGCCGGGCTTGCCGCCAGAGGTGACCATGATCCATCCCGGCTACCACCTGCTGTCAGAGCAATGGGTGGACATGGCCGAGGAGCCGCTTCGCATCGTACAGCGCACGGCGCAGGCGCTGGGGCTGCCCCTGCTGTCGCTGGAAATCGAGCTGGGGCCCAGCCAGGTCGAGGCGGTATTTGAAGCCACCGATGCGCTGACAGCCGCCGACAACATGGTGCTGTTTCGCAGTGCGGTGAAACAGGCCTTGCGGCGTGCCGGTTACCACGCCACCTTCATGTGCCGCCCGCCCTTTCCCAACATCATGTCCAGCGGCTGGCACCTGCACCAGTCACTGGTGCACCTGAAAACCGGTGCCAACGCCTTCAAACGCCAAAGMCCCGCGGACGGAAGCACACCCGCGCACGCGCAGTACACGCTGACCGAAACCGGCGAACACTACCTCGCCGGGTTGCTCGCGCATGCGCGCGGCATGACGGCCTTCTGCACGCCCACCATCAATGGTTTCGGCCGCTTTCGGCCGAATGCGCTGGCGCCCCAATCGATTTTGTGGGGCCGGGACAACCGCGGTGCCATGCTGCGCGTGGTTGGCCAATGCAACGACAACGGCACACGTATCGAGAACCGCCTCGGCGAACCCGCCGCGAACCCTTATCTCTATCTGGCCTCGCAAATCCACGCCGGGCTGGACGGCATCGCGCGCCGCCTGAAAGCCCCCCCAGCCACCGACGCGCCTTATGGTGACACCGCCAAAAGATTGCCCACCAGCCTCGAAGAGGCGCTGCAAGCCTTGCAAGGCGACACGACGCTGGCGGAGGCATTCGGCAGCGCGTTCATCGCTTACCTCACGCGGGTCAAACAGGCCGAAATCACCCGCCATGCCGAGGCCCAGGACCAGGACGACTGGCAAAGACGTGAATACTTCAGCCGGATCTAACCGCCGCGGCCCGCATAAAAAATAACCATGATCACCATCCATTTCATCGAATCGGGCGGCCGCTCCACGCCGGTAAAAGGCAAAGTCGGCAAAAGCCTGATGGAAGCCGCAGTGGCCGCAGGCATTGACGGCATTGCCGCCGACTGCGGCGGCCTGCTGACTTGCGCCACCTGCCATGTACACGTGCAGGAACCTTTTTCCTCGGACACGCAAACCCTGCCGCCACCTGATGGCGAAGAGCTCGGCATGCTGGCATTTACCGCCGCGCCGCGCCTTCCCAACAGCCGGCTCAGTTGCCAGATCAAGCTCACGCCCGCGCTCGACGGATTGACGGTAGAGTTGCCTTCTACCCAGTATTAATTACCTCAGAAAGTTGTTCATGATTCTCGAACTCGCCGACATCCGCATTCACCCGGGCCAGCAAGCAGCCTTTGACGAAGCCATCCAGCGCGGCATCCGCGAAGTCATTTCCAAAGCCAGGGGCTTTCAGGGCTTCAAGGTCAACAAGGGCATTGAAAGCCCCGAACGCTACATCCTGCAGATCTTCTGGGACACACTGGAAAACCACACCGTCGACTTTCGTCAGTCGCCCGCCTTTGCCGACTGGCGTGCCATCGTCGGGCCCTTCTTTGCCGGCCCGCCCACGGTGGAGCATTTCGACCTGGTGGCCAAGTCAGCCTGAGCCTTGAGCCAGGGCCTGGCAAACAGGCAGACAATAAAAACGGGGCTGACGGCCCCGTTTTTTTGTCTGCGCGCAGTTCTGATGCCGGCTACCTGGCCGCGTTTTCGTGGCCGCTGATCAGCTTACCAAGCAACAGGCCGAGCTGCACCCGCTCGTCATCATCCAGCGGGCTCACGATGCGCTGCTGTGCCTTGCTGACAGCACGCTTCATCTGCAGTGCAACTTTTTCCCCTTCGGGCGTCGTCCACAGCAGTTTGCGGCGCTTGTCGGATGGGTCAGCCTCCCGCTTGACCCAGCCTTTGGCCTCCAGCCGCCCGATCACCGACCCGAAAGTGGCCGGGTCAAAGGCAACGCGGCCCGACAGAGTGATCTGGTCTTCGCCCGGGTCGTCCATCAGCGCATTCAGGATGGCGAACTGCACGGGTGTCGCATCAAACCCGGCCGTCTCCTCCATGAAGATCGCGACCGCGAGTTGTTGTGCCCGGCGGATCAAGTGCCCGGGGGCCTCGCTGAAGTTAAAGCTTTTTGCCATTTACCGAGTTTACCGTTCAGCTTTGCGCTCAGGGTATGTACTAGCGTACATACATGATAAGCATACTTATCATTGTCGAAGCCCCCTGATACCCTCTCACACATGTCACACACATCCCCCATCCTCATCTCGGGCGGCGGCATCGGCGGGCTGGCCGCGGCCCTGGTGCTCGCGCAGGACGGGCATGCCGTGACGCTCATGGAACAGGCGGCGAGTTTTGGCGAGATCGGCGCCGGCATCCAGCTCGGTCCCAATATTTTCCGCATGTTTGACTACCTGGGCCTCACTGAAGCCGTCAACCGTGTGGCGTTCTTTCCCACCGGTCTTGGCATGAACGATGTGCGCACGGGCGAGAAAGTTGTCCGTGTCCCGCTTGGCGACCTGGCCCGCGCCACCTATGGGTTTCCTTATGGCGTGATTTACCGCGCCGACCTGCACCAGGTGTTCCTCAATGCCTGCCGGGCGCAGCCCAACGTCACCTTGCGCACCAGCGCCAGGGTGGAGTCGTTTGACCAGTCGGAAAGCGGCGTGACCGTGCACCTTGCAGACGGCGAAACCGTGGAAGGCAGCGCGCTGATAGGCGCAGACGGCATCTGGAGCCGCATCCGTGAAGCCGTGGTGGGCGACGGCAAACCTCGCGTGTCGGGCCATATCGCCTACCGCGCCGTGCTCAAGCGCGAGGATGTACCGGCCCATCTGTGGAGCGACGATGTGCTGCTTTGGGGTGGCGAGAAAACCCATCTGGTTCACTACCCCCTGCGCCGCGGCGAACTCTTCAACCTGGTGGCTGTTTTTCACAGCAACAAATACGACGAGGGCTGGAACACCTTTGGCGATACGGCCGAGTTGAACGAACGTTTCGCCGATGCCTGCCCGCAAGTCAAGGAACTGCTGGGAAAAATCGAGACCTGGAAGATGTGGGTACTGTGCGACCGTGAACCCGTGAAAAACTGGACCGACCGGCGCGTGACCCTGCTGGGCGACGCCGCCCACCCGATGCTGCAGTACCTCGCCCAGGGCGCCGGCCAGGCCATTGAAGACGCTGTCGTGCTGCGTGAAGCGCTGCGCTTTACCCGCGGCGATGTGCCAAAGGCTTTTCAGAAATACCAGCAAAAGCGCTACCTGCGTACCGGCCGCGTGCAATTGACTGCCCGTTTTTACGGTGATATTTACCATGCGGCCGGTGTTCAACGCGAATTGCGCAACCAGATGTTCCAGAGCGGCACCGAGAGCGCGGGTTTCGCCGGCCTGAAGTGGATGTACGACGGAATCGAGCCGTCAAAACTGTTCCAATGACGGTTTCAAAAGTCCCAGGGATTGTCATGACTCTTCTTCCCAACACCGCTGCTCTCCGGGTAATTGCTACGCTTTTGATAGCTGCTTGCGCTTATCCCTCTTGGGCTGCAGCTCCAAAAGACTTAAAAGATGCGGCCTGGCCGACCAGGCCGGTGCGCATCCTTGTGGGGTTTCCGGGCGGCTCTACGCCCGACATGGCGGCGCGCAGCCTGGCCGAACCCCTGGGCCACGCCCTCGGCCAACCCGTGATTGTGGAAAACAGACCCGGCGCGTCAGGCAACATCGCGGCCGACCAGGTCGCCAAAGCCACTGACGACCATACGCTGGGCGTCGTCATCAACGGCAACCTGACCTCGGCCAAGCTGCTGTACTCCAGGCTGCCCTATGACCCGGCCAAAGACTTTGCGCCCATTTCACTGCTGACCACGGCGCCCCTGGTGCTGGTAGCGCCTGCGGGCCAGCCTGGCGGCGCCGAATTCTTCGCTGCCGCGCGTCAGGGCGGCAGCCAGTGGAACTACGGCTCGGTCGGCAACGGCTCGGTGGCGCACCTGGGCATGGAGCTGCTGAAAAGCCGCATGCCCGGCGTCTCACCGGTTCACGTGCCCTTCGCCGGCAACCCGCAGGTGGTGACCGCCATGCTGGGCGGCCAGATCCAGATGGCGCTGATCCCGCCCGGCGTGGCCATGCCGCATGTGCGGTCGGGCAAGCTCCGGGCGATTGGCCTGGCCGGCGGACGCTCTTCCCTGGTGCCGGAAGTGCCGTCGCTGGCCGACGCCGGCGTGACGAATGTCAACCTGGAAGTCTGGACGGCCCTGATCGGCCCGGCCAGCCTTTCCAAAGCGGCCCAGGCGCGGCTGGCGCAAGAAGTGCCGCGCATCATTCGCGACGCCGACACGCGGCAAAAGTTGTTTAACCAGGGATGGCAGGCTGTGGGCACTTCGCCCGACGGCCTGAGGAGCCGCGTCAAAGACGAAGCCGCCATTTTGGGCGGCATCATCCAGTCGCGCGGTATCAAGCTTGAATAGGCAACTGAAGACAGCCATGCCCACCGTCACCGAACCCGCACGCTCCCTGCCCGTCTACGGCGAATTTGACGTTGTCGTAATCGGCGGCGGGCCAGCAGGGCTTGCTGCCAGCGTCAGCGCAGCTCGGCACGGCGCGCGCACCTTGCTGGTGGAGCGCTATGGTTTCCTCGGCGGCATGGGCACAGCCGGCGGCGTCACCAATTTCGCGGGCCTCTACGGCCGCAAAAACGGCCAGATGCAGCAGGTAGTGCGCGGCGTGGCCGACGACCTGCTGCAGCGCATTGACGCGCTGGGTGGCCTCAACGCGCCGCAAGACGGCATGCAGGGCCGCATCCGCGTGCGCTCTTATGACGTGTCGGCCTACAAGTGCGCAGCCGACCAGTTGCTGGTGGCGGCCGGTGTGCAAATCCTTTTCCATGCCTGGGCTGCTGCGGTGGTGATGGAAGGCAATCGCGTCAGCGCCCTGGTGGTCGAGACCAAATCCGGCCGCCAGGCAATCCGTGCCGCGCGTTTCATCGACTGCTCGGGCGACGCCGATGTGGCGAACTTCGCCGGCGTGCCGTTTGAGCTGGGCGACGGGCATGGCAGCGCACTGTTTCCCTCCACCATGTTTCGCGTCGGCCACGTGGATGCACCCCGCGCGCTGGCGGCTGTGGGCGAATTCAAAGCCATCAACACCCTGATGGCCGAGAGCCAGGCGCGCGAGCCAGGCCGCTACAAGTTTCCCCGTGAAGGTGCCATCCTCCGCCCCCAGAAGAACCCGACCGAGTGGCGCGCCAACGTCACGCAGATCCGCAACGCGCAAGGCACGGCCATGGATGCCACCGACGCGCGGCAGCTCAGCGAAGGTGAGCTTGAAGGCCGCCGCCAGATCACCGAATACTTCCGCTTCCTGAAGCATGAAGTGCCGGGCTTTGCGGAGTCCGCCATCGTCGACATCGCGCCGCAGGTCGGCATCCGCGAAACACGCCGCATTCAGGGCCTCTATGCCTTGAGCGGCGAAGACATCCTTTCATCGGCCCGCTTTGACGACACCATCGGCGTCAATGCCTGGCCAATGGAGCTGCATGCGGACGGCCGGATCGACTGGCAATTTCCGCGCAACACCGATGAGGCGCAGGGCCGCGTCTACAACGATCTCCCCTGGCGCATGCTGGTGCCTCAGGGCGTCGCCAACCTGCTGGTGGCCGGCCGCTGCGCCTCGATGACGCACGAAGGCCAATCGGCCGCGCGAGCCAGCGGCGGCTGCTTTGTGATGGGCCAGGCAGCGGGTACGGCGGCGGCCATGCCCGGCGCCGGGCAGGCTTTTTCCGATACCGACGTGAAACAGCTGCAGCAGTTGCTCATGCGGGACGGCGTGTATTTCGATAACGACCTTTAAGCGGCGATCTTTCACCCCAGAGACTGGACATCCATCATGGACATGACGCCCCCTACCGCCCCAGGCCAGCCCTCAGCACCCCACGGCGCTGCACGCAAGGCCTTTTATGAAGCCATCTCGGCGCACAGCATGACGCCGCTGTGGGAAGTGCTGCACGCGCTGGTGCCGCAATCGCCAAGCACCCCCTGCCAGCCGGCGCTGTGGAAGTACGCCGACGTGCATCCCTTCCTGATGAAGTCGGGCGAGCTGATCACCGCTGAAGAAGCAGTACGCCGCGTGCTGATCCTGGAGAACCCCGGCCTGCGTGGGCAGTCGTGCATCACGCAGTCGCTGTACGCAGGTCTGCAGGTCATCATGCCGGGTGAAATAGCGCCCAGCCACCGCCACACACAAAGCGCATTGCGCTTCGTGGTGGAAGGCCATGGCGCCTTCACCGCCGTGGATGGCGAGCGCACGCAGATGAAACCCGGCGACTTCATCATCACCCCCAGCTGGACCTGGCATGACCACGGCCACGAAGGCCGCGTGGAGTCCGATACACCGGTGGTCTGGCTGGACGGCCTGGACATCCCGATGCTGCGCTTCTTTGATGCAGGCTTTGCCGAAAACGGCACGGCCAAGCAACAGGAAGTCACCAAGCCCCAAGGCATCAGCAGCCACCGCTACGGCGCCAACATGCTGCCGATGCGGTATGACGCCCCGTTCGGTGAAACCTCACCCATCTTCAGCTACCCCTACGACCGCACGCGCGAAACCCTGCACCAGCTGGAAACCCATGCCGACATCGATGCCTGGGACGGCGTCAAGCTGCGCTATGTGAACCCGGCCACCGGCGGCTCGCCCATGCCGACCATGGCCACCTTCATGCAACGCCTGCCGGCCGGCTTTGAGGGCAAGTCATGGCGCCAGACCGACGGGGCCGTGTTCAGCGTGGTCGAGGGCACCGGTTCCGTCAGCATTGAGCGCGATGGCAAAACCTCGACTTTTGAGTTTGGCCCTTGCGACCATTTTGTGATTCCGTCGTGGCACACTGCGCAATTGCGTTCGGCGCAAGGTTGTGTGCTGTTCAGTTTTTCAGACCGCCCGGTGCATCAGGCCCTGGGCATACACAGAGAAGAAAGGTTGTCATGAGTTTTGTCATCACCCCACCGGCCGCAGTGTCCGTCCCTGTTGTGGGCACCAAAGACCGTTTTCCGGTTCACCGCATTTACTGCGTGGGCCGCAACTACGAAGAGCACGCCAAGGAAATGGGTTTTACAGGCCGTGAGCCGCCCTTCTTCTTCCTCAAGCCCGCAGATGCCGCTGTCGTGGTGGACGCCGGCGTCACCGGCACCATCCCCTACCCATCGCTGACCAAGAACCTGCACCATGAAATCGAGCTGGTCGTGGCCATTGGCACGGGCGGCAAAAACATCCAAGCCGCCGACGCGCACAAGCACATCTACGGCTACGCGGTGGGCCTGGACATGACGCGTCGCGACCTGCAGGGCGAGATGAAAAAGCAGGGCCGCCCCTGGTGCATTGGCAAAGCCTATGACCACTCCGCGCCCATCGGCCCCATCACACCCGCGGCCCGAGCCGGCGACGTGGCCAATGCCGAGCTCTACATCCAGGTGAACGGCGAGGACCGCCAGCGCAGCCATGTCTCCAAGCTGATCTGGAACATCGCGGAAACCATTGAACACCTGTCGGCAGCATGGGAGCTGCAACCGGGCGACCTGATTTATACCGGCACGCCTGAAGGCGTCGCGGCTGTGGTTTCGGGCGACACCATGGTCGGCGGTGTGGCGGGGCTGGAAACACTCACCGTCAAAGTCATCTGAACACGGGGTTAGCAAGCGCATGTCACGGCGGGGCAGCTGCGCGATAACCGCGCAGCTGCTTTAATCACCGCGCAAATACCCCGCTTTACCCGGGGTAACCCGCCTGACTGCTTGCCTCCTCAATTCTGATAATCGGCTTACCCGGTTTTTGGGAGCTCCCAAATGCCAAGACCTGCTTTTTGGAGAGCCTTCTTGAAAATCCTGCAGTCCCTTGCAAAATTCTGCGCTGTGCTGGCGGGCGTTCTGCTCACGGTGATCACGCTCATGACCTGCGCCAGCCTGATCGGCCGCAACCTGCTGGGCGCTACCCTCGTCGGCGACTTCGAACTCACCGGCGTGGTCACGGGGGCCGCGATCGCGCTGTTCATGCCCCTTTGTCAGATCAAACGCGGCAACATCATCGTCGACTTCTTCACCGCCAAACTGGGCGAAACCTCTAACGACAGGCTGGACCGTTTCGGTGCGTTGCTGTTGGGCCTGGTGTTTGCCCTGTTGGCCTGGCGCACGGTGCTGGGCGGCCTCAATTCGTACAACACGCACTCTGAAACCCAGATCCTGGGCTTTCCCGAATGGACGGTGTATGCCGCCATGGTCCCGCCTTTTGTGCTGACCTGCGTGATCGGTGTGTGCCAATCCGCGTTCGGCTTCGGCGACGCCCATGCGCCGCACAATCCGCTGGACGAGCTGGAGGCACACGTATGAGCTCCATCACCCTGGCTCTCGTCATTTTCGGCATCATGCTGGTCTTCATGGCCGTGCGTGTGCCTATCGCGGTCGCCATGTTTACCGCGGGCGCCATTGGTTACGTGATGCAGACCGGCTGGGGGCCGTTTTCCAGCTTCCTCAACACTCAGGCCTTCGCGCGCTTTGCCAGCTACGACCTGTCGGTGATCCCGCTCTTCATCCTGATGGGACATTTCGCAACGCAGGGCGGCATCAGCCGCGCCCTCTTCGGGTTCGCAGCAGGTGTGATGGGCCGGTTCAAGGGCGGTCTGGCCATGGCGTCCATCCTGGCTTGTGCGGCTTTCGGCGCCATCTGCGGGTCTTCTGTCGCCACAGCCGCCACCATCACCGGCGTGGCGCTGCCCGAGATGAAGCGCCACGGCTATTCGGGCCGCCTTGCCACGGGTACGCTGGCAGCCGGCGGCACGCTGGGCATTTTGATCCCGCCCTCGGTGCCACTGGTGATTTACGCCATCCTCACGGAGCAGAACATCGCCAAGCTGTTTGCCGCAGCCATGGTGCCGGGCATCATCGCGATGTTCGGCTACATGGTGGCCATTGCCATCTATGTACGGCTGGTGCCCGGACAGGCGCCCGAAGTAGACAACGACAGGCCGCCGATGACGCTGACTTCCCTGCTGGGCATACTGCCCATCGCCATCATCTTCATCATCGTCTTCGGCGGCATTTACGGCGGCCTGTTCACGCCGACTGAAGGCGCTGCGGTGGGTGCCGCCGCCACTTTCGTAGCCGCCTTGCTCAAGCGCGAGATCACCTGGGCCAAATTCAAGCTGTGCTTTTATGCCACGGCGGAAAGCTCGGCCATGATCTTCCTGATCTTTATAGGCGCCGACCTGATGAACTCAGCCCTGGCCCTGACGCAGGTACCCAACCAGCTCGCCGGCGTGGTCGGCGGCTGGGGACTGTCGCCACTGATGGTTGTCACGGCCATCCTGCTGTTTTACGTGGTGCTGGGGGCAGTGATGGACGAGTTGTCGATGCTGCTGCTGACGATTCCTATCTTTTTCCCGATGGTGATGGGCCTGGACTTCGGCATGACCAAGGAATCCACCGCGATCTGGTTCGGCATCATGGTGCTGATGACCGTCGGCTTTGGCATGCTGGCGCCGCCGGTGGGCCTGAACGTCTATGTGGTCAATGGCCTGGCCAAAGACGTGCCTATCAGCGAAAGCTACAAGGGCGTCATGCCCTTCCTGATCAGCGACACCCTGCGCACCACCCTGCTGCTGCTTTTCCCCGGCATATCGCTGTGGCTGGTGAAATACATCAGCTAGGGTCTATGGCTAGGGCTTTTACCGCTTCTCAAACCCATCCGCTTGCCTTAAGTTAGTCAAATTGTTTATAGGAGACACGCAATGATTCAGCGACGAACCCTTCTCAAGACCAGCGCCGCCGCAGCCTTGGGCGCACCGGCGCTGTCGGGCCTGGCCCAGCAGGCCGTGACACTGAAGTTCCATACCTTCATGTCGCCCTCGTCCAATGTCTGGCTGGCCATGCACAAGCCCTGGATGGAAAAAGTCGAAAAAGAATCCGGCGGCCGCATCAAGTTTGAAGGCTATCCGGCCATGCAGCTGGGCGGCACGCCTGTGCAGCTCTACGACCAGGCCAAGGACGGCGTGGTCGACGTGGTGTGGACATTGCCTGGCAACACGGCCGGCCGCTTCCCGCGCATCGAGGTGTTTGAACTGCCCTTCATGATGTCCAACGCCGAAGCGACTTCCAAGGCATTTTGGGAATACGTGCAAACCGTTGCACCCGATGAATTCAAGGATACGCAGGTGCTGGCACTGCAGGTGCACGGCCCCGGTGTGATCCACACGGTCGACAAGCCCGTCAAGTCGATTGCCGACATGCGCGGCCTCAAGCTGCGCGCGCCGACCCGCCAGGTCACCAAGCTCATGGGCGTGCTGGGCGCCACGCCCGTCGGCATGCCGCTGCCGCAGATTCCCGACGCGCTGAGCAAGGGCACCATTACAGGTTGCGTGATTCCCTGGGAAGTCGTGCCTTCGGTCAAGGTCAACGAGCTCACCAAGTTCCACGCCGAGTTCGACCCCGCCGGCGGCAGCCTTTACACCACCACCTTTGTGATGGCCATGAACAAGGCGAAATACAACTCGCTCGCACCCGACCTCAAGAAGGTCATCGACAACAACTCCGGCATGGCCACCTCGGCCTGGCTGGGCAAGGTGCAGCAGGGCAACGACGTTCCCGGCCGCAAGACCGCCAGCGACCGCGGCAACACGATTTACACCGTGAGCGCGGCCGAAGCCCAGGAATTTCGCCGCAAATCGCGTACGGTGGAAGTCGAATGGGTGGAAGACATGAACAAGAAGGGCTTTGACGGCAAGAAACTGCTGGACACGGCACGTAGCCTGATTGAAAAGCACACCAAGACGACCAAAGCCTGATCAATACCCGCGCTGGGTGCGCATTCATGAAACCGGGCTTATGTCCGGTTTTTTTATGCTTCACCTATGTTCTTGTGCCTTTTCGGCCTTCAGCCCAATGAATACGGGCGCAATCAGCTCCTGATTTGATAGCGATCCACTTCAGGCAAAACCTGCATGACAGCCGGGTTACTGCGGCGGCGGCTTCATTCATGGCGCGCCTGCATAAGAATCCACCCGGTCCCCGTATGGCGGGTGAGTCCGGTCCATCATTCCATTTACCCCAAGGAAGTTCTTTCATGTCACGCTTTTTGAAAACCCTGGCAGCCATCATCCTGGCCTCAAGCCTGAGCGCTTCTTTCACCTTGCCCGCTTTTGCGGCGGGCCCCATGGTCAAGACCCAGGCGCCCGGTTACTACCGCGTCACACTGGGCGATTTTGAAGTCACCGCCCTGTCGGACGGCACTGTCAAGCTGCCCGTGAAAAACCTGCTCACCAACACAACGCCGGCGAAAGTCGGCGCGGCACTGAAGCGTTCATTTTTACCTGACGCAGTCGAGACTTCAGTCAATGCCTACCTCATCAACACCGGCAGCAAGCTGGTGCTGATCGACACGGGTGCGTCCGGCCTCTTCGGCCCGACGCTGGGCAGCCTGCAGGCCAACCTCAAAGCCGCCGGCTACCAGCCCGAGCAGATCGACGAGATCTATATCACCCACATGCACCCCGACCACGTGGGCGGCCTCGTGGTGAACGGCGCCATGGCGTTTCCGAATGCCGTGGTGCGTGTGGACAAGGCGGACGCCGATTTCTGGCTGGATGAAGCCAAAATGAACGCAGCGCCCAAAGAATCCCAGGGCTTTTTCCAGGGTGCCATGGCGTCCATCAAGCCCTACGCAACGGCCGGCAAGCTCAAGACCTTTGAAGGCGCCACCGAGCTCGTGCCCGGCGTGAAGGCGCAGCCCACCCACGGCCACACGGCCGGCCACAGCGTGTATGTGGTGGAAAGCAAAGGGGAGAAGCTGATGCTGTGGGGCGACCTGATGCATGTGGCGGCAGTCCAGTTCGACAACCCGGAGGTCACCATCAAGTTTGACTCCGAGTCCCCACCGGCCGCCAAGGAACGCGCCAAGGCCTACGCCGATGCCGCCAAAAATGGTTACCTGGTCGGCGCGGCGCATATTGCCTTCCCCGGCCTTGGCCATGTGCGCAAGGGCGCGGGCAAGGCTTACACCTGGGTACCGGTGAATTACTCGTCGCTGAAATAAGAAAACAAACGAAATACGCGTTAAGCCCAATAAAAACGGGCGCGAGTAGCTACTTTTTTGATAGCACGGCAGCAAGCCTGCCGTGCGCCTCGGCAGGCCTCGGCCGGCGCAAAGCCGCTACACTCATCTGATGCAACGACCGCCCCTGAACCACTGCCGCGTCTGCGGCACCGCCGTGGCTTATCGCTTGCCGGACGACGGCGACACAAAAGAGCGGGCCGTCTGCCCGGCCTGCAATACGGTCCATTACGAAAACCCGCTCAATGTCGTTGGCACCGTGCCCAGCTGGGGCGAGGACGGCGCGCAAGTGCTGCTCTGCAAACGCAATATCGAGCCGCGTCGGGGCAAGTGGACATTGCCTGCCGGCTTCATGGAGTTGGGCGAAACCACCTCGCAGGGCGCAGCCCGTGAAACGGATGAAGAAGCCGGCGCCCAATATGAGATGCTGGGCCTTTTTACGGTCATGAACGTGGTGCGCGTCGGGCAGGTGCACATGTATTACCGGGCTCGGCTTTTGAGCACCGAATTCAATCCAGGCCATGAGACCATGGAGGCCAAACTGTTCACTGAGGCCGAAATTCCCTGGGACGAAATTGCCTTCAAGACGGTCAAGCAGACGCTGGAGCAGTACTTCGAAGACCGCCGCAAGGGTGCCTACGGCATCCATTCGTTTGATATTGAATGAAGGCCTTCAAGCCCGTGCCGGCCGTTACATTCTGCAGGCAGGACGCCCGGTAGAATTTCTCTGTATCCGGCTGGTTCTCACCGCGGATTTTCCGCCCCCTCATCGGCCTTCCGGCAGTCTCTTTTTTTAACCTCTTCCCCGGATTTCATGTTCAACACCGCAATCTTTTTCCGCATTGCCGACGATTTTGTGCTTCCTCCGCTGGAAGCGCTTGAAGAAATTTTCCAGTCCCACCGTTTCGTTCCCTGCGGCGCAACAGAGCCTGAATCCAGTGGCTGGGTGCCACCGCGCGGCAACAAAAGCACCGTCCTGCTCGAAAGCGTGGGCCGCCAGCTGATCGCCCGGCTCTGCACCGAGCGCCGCCCTGTGCCATCGTCCGCCATCAAGGCCGCGGTGGAAGAACGCATCGAAAAATACAAGGAAGAAACCGGCCGCGAACGCGTGGGCGCCAAGATCAAGAAGGAGTTCAAGCAGGAAGTCATGCTGGACCTGTTGCCGCGCGCCTTCACCAAGCGCTCGACCACCACGCTCTGGATCGACGTCGTCAACAAATTCCTGGTGGTTGACTCCGGCAACCTCACGGGCGCCGACAAGATCGTGAGTTATCTCGTGGAAGCGTTGAGCGAGGTGCCGGGCGCCCTGCCCGGCCTGAAGGCCAGCCCCATCCAGACGCAGATGTCGGCCGCTGCCGCCATGTCGCACTGGCTGTCGACGCGCGAAGCGCCATATAACTTCACGGTAGACCGCGACTGCGAGCTCAAGACGCCGGACGACCAGAAATCCACGGTGCGCTACTCGCGCCACACGCTGGAGATCGAGGAAGTGGCCCAGCACATTGCCGCCGGCAAGTTGCCGACGCAGCTGGCGATGACGTGGAACGAGCGCGTGTCTTTTGTGCTGACGGAAACCGCGCAGCTGAAAAAACTCAAGCTGCTCGATGTGGTGCTGGACGGCGTTCAGGAAAGCGGAAAGGACGACGACGGCTTTGACAGCGATGCAGCCATCATCACCGGCGAGCTGTCTTCGCTGATTCCGGACATGCTGGAGGCGTTGGGCGGGGAACTCGCCGAGGGAGAAGTCACACCGCACCCGGCCACCTCGCCTGCTGCCGACCCGGTACCAGAGCCCGCGTAGCAAATAAGGAAGACAGGTCATGCCCCAACACATCGGTATCGTCGGCTGCTCTGCCGAAGGCGCTGCGCTTTGTTATCAAACCATCTGTGTGGAAGGCGCCAAGGCCATGGGGCCGCATGCCCATCCTGAAGTGTCGATGCATACGCCGTCGCTTTCAGATTACATGGCGTGCATTTACCGCAATGACTGGAATGGCGTGGGCGACATCATGCTCGCTTCCGCGCACAAGCTCGCAAAAACCGGAGCTGACTTTCTTATCTGCCCGGACAACACCATCCATCAGGCTTTTGCTTACGTGCAGGAGCGATCCCCCTTGCCCTGGCTTCATATTGCGGAAGTCGTTGCCGAAGAAGCGGTCAGGCGCGGGTTCCGGTGCATCGGCATCACCGGCACGCGATGGCTCGTCGACAGTGAGGTCTACCCCGACAAGCTCGCGGCCCGCGGGCTGCAATACTTGCGTCCAGACAGCGCGGAGCGCGACGAAATCAACCGCATCATCATGGACGAGCTGGTGTACGGTGTCTTCAAGCCCGAAGCGATCGCATATTTCCAGAAAGTCATCGAGCGGATGAAAAGCGACGGCTGCGACGCAGTCGTCCTGGGCTGCACGGAAATCCCCCTGATCATGAGCGATTCAAACTCGCCCCTGCCGACTCTGGACTCCACACGCCTGCTGGCGCGCGCGGCGCTTGTCAGGGCGACGCAGGCCGTGCGGCCTTCGCCTGATTGAAAAGATTCAGTGCTGGCCCGGCGTAGCGCGGAGGCGTGAAACGGTTGCCGGCAAATCCTGCCAGGCCGGTTCCGAGGGTGCATAGCGTCCGCGCATATAAGCCACCAGCGCGGCAACCTGGGCATCATCCAGGCTGTGACGAAAAGCCGGCATGAACCCGATGTCTTTGCTCGCCGGTGACTGAATTCCCTCAAGGATCACCTGCACCAGATTGTCGGGCCGCTCGCTGTGCAGCTTGCTGTTAAGGGCCAGCGGCACGTTCACCCCCAGCAGTCGCGGGCCGTCGCCGTCGTGATGGCACGATGCGCAAGCGCCACTGAACAGGCGCTGGCCAGGGCCCGGCAAGCTGACAGCCGATTGCCGGGTGGACAAGACGATCTGCCCGGTGCGCTGGACGCTTTCAGCTTCCGTAGTTGGCTCATTAAAAGACACGAGATAAGTCGCCATCGCACGAATATCTTCTTCAGGCAAGGCGGCCAACTCCTTGATCACTGGTGCCATCGGACCCGCGGCAATGCCGTGCTGCGGTGAGTAGCCGCTACGCAGGTAGCGGTACAGCTCCGCAGCATTCCAGGGTACGGGCGCACGCGAGAGTGCAGTCAGCGCTGGAGCGTCCCAGCCATCCACCACGGCTCCGCTTAAAAAGGCCTTTCCGCTGCGCTCGGCGCCTGCGGCGTTGCGCGGCGTATGGCAGGCGCCGCAATGGCCCAGACCGTTGACCAGGTAGGCGCCACGATTCCATTCGGCAGTCTGCGCCGGGTCGGCACGGTAAGGCGCCGGCTCATGAAACAGCGCGTTCCACCCGGCCATCAACGGCCGCACGCTGAACGGGAAGGTCAGCCGCGTGGCCGGTGGTTCCGATCGCACGGGGGGCTGGGCCATCAGGTAGGCATACAGCGCGGTCAGGTCTTCATCGCTGGTTTTGGCGAACGCGGTATAGGGAAACGCGGGATACAAATAGCGGCCATCGCGGGAAATTCCTTCACGCATGGCGCGCTGGAAGGCGCTGAAGGACCACAAGCCTATGCCGGTGTCCGCATCGGGTGTGAGGTTGGTGGTGACAATCTTTCCGAAAGGCGTATCCATGGCCCTGCCGCCGGCATTGGGTATACCGCCGGGTGCTGTATGGCACACCACACAATCGCCCGAGGCCGCGAGCTGCCGGCCGCGTTCCAGCGTTGCGGCGGTGTAAACGGATGTGCCGCTTTGCACCACCGGAGCGATGACCGACCGGCCACCTGCCAGCGCCCACACGATGCCCACAACCCCCGCGAGCAAGGCGCCTGCGCGTGACCACCAGGCCACGCCTTTCGGCCATGCCGCGCCCTCAGGTACGGGATTGGGCAACCGAGCTGGAGCTGTTGGGATGTCCGGCTCGGGTGCCAGCCCGGGATTGAGCGCGGCACGCACCACTTCCGGCGTAAAAGGCGGCTGGCGAAAGCGCACGCCGGTGGCATCAAAAATGGCGTTGGCGATGGCTGCCGTACCCGGCACCGAAGACGACTCTCCGGCGCCAAGCGGTGGCTCACCGGGGCGCGCCATGGTCACGACCTCAATCACCGGCACGTCCCTGAAGTTGAGGATGGGGTAGCTTCCCCACTCCAGGCTGGTCACCTGATTTGTTTGGGGTGACACCGTGACCTGTTCCGTGAGTGCACGGCTGGTCGTCTGCACCACGTTGCCATGGATCTGGTGCTGAACCCCGGCGGGGTTGATCAGCGTGCCGGCGTCATGCCCTACCACGACGCGCCGGACATGCACCTCGCCCGTCTTGCGATTCACTTCGACGTCAGCCACCCAGGCCGCCCACGCCGCCCCGAACCCCGGCCATTTGCTGTGCATGTAGCGGGCATACGCAAAGCCCTGGCCGCGCACGACGTCCTGTGGATCACCAGGCGCTGTAGGCTGCTGCTGCGGCGTCGTATGCGCCATCCAGCCGGCGCGCTCGGCCGTGGCACGCACCAGCTCGGCGGCGCGCGGCTCCTTCAGGTACCGCAGCCGAAACTCCACCGGATCGACACCCGCTGCTGTTGCCAGTTCGTCGATGTAGGACTCATGCGCGAATGAATTGGGCAGCGCCGAGACACCGCGCAGCCATGACGCACGCAATAGCGGCGCCATGTCATTGACGGCGATGCGCATGTTGGCGTATTCGTAGGGTGGCCGGGCGGTTCGATCGCCCATTTCATAGGACTGCGCGACCGGTTCGATGGTGCGGGTGAGCAACAATGCCAGCGTGGGCGCGCCATTCGAAGGATAAGACGTTTGAAAGTCATATGCCGCGACCGACCCGTCGGCATTGAGCCCACCGTTCACCTGCATGAGCTGGGCTGCGCCTTTGGGTTCCCAGGCATGTTCCTGCTCACGCGTCAGCTGCACACGGACAGGGCTGCCCACAGCACGCGAAAGCAGCGCGGCATCTGCCGCCACATCGTCAGCGCAGTTTCGCCCGTAGCAGCCCGCCGCCTCCATGCGGATCACGTCGATGGCGACGTCGGCAAGGCCGGTCAGGCGCGACAGGTCAGCCCGCAGCACGTGGGGGTTTTGGGTTCCTGCCCATACCGTCAGGCGCTCCTGCTGCCAATCGGCCACGGCACACGAAGGCCCGAGGGAGCCGTGCATTTGATAGGGCCAGACGTAGTTGCGCGCCAGGGCTTGTGCCGCGCTTGCCATCGCGGTGTCCACGTTGCCGTCGTCGACAAGCCTGCGCTGCGTGGCCGGGTTGTTGCGGATCGCCTGCTCAAGGTCGCCCAGACTGGCGAGACCGGGCCACGGCTTCCAGCTGACACGCAATTCACGCAGCGCCTGTTCGGCCTGCTCTTCCCGCTCTGCAACGATGCCGACAAAGTCGCGGATCACCACCACCGCGCGAATGCCCGGAATGTGGGAAATCGATGATTCGTCCACCGATTCCAGCGTATTGCCGATGAAGTCGCCGTGGTCAGCCCCGGCATAGGGCGGGCGCACGACGCGGCCGTGCAGCATGCCGGGTACGCGCATGTCGTGCACAAATGTCAGTGCCCCGGTGGCCTTGGCCGGGATATCCAGGCGTGCCGCGCTGGTCCCCACCAGGCGGTAGTCGGCAGCATCCTTGACAGGGGTGCCCTGCACCAGCGAGAGATGTACATGCTCATTGGCCAGCAACGCGCCATACGTCACCGATTTATCTTCCTGCCCTGCCACCGAAACAACGCCATCTCGCACGGCGAGGAGGGAAGGATCCACCTGCAGTACGCCCGCTGCGCGCATCACCAGCCACGCGCGTGCCTGCGCCGCCGCGGCCCGCAAAGGGACGGCATGAACCTGGATGGACGCGCTGGCAATCGTGGCCCCCTGATTGGGCGCACGCGTCGTGTCCCCAAGAACCATGTTGACCTGCCCGAGCGCAACGTCGAGCTCTTCAGCCACGATCTGCGCCAGGGCCGTCCGGATACCGGTGCCTAGATCGACATGGCCGTTCAGGGCCGTCACGCTGCCGTCATCCCACACGGCAACCAGTATTTCAACGCCCTCTTGCGGATTGGCGCTGACCAATGCAGGTTGGCCACGGGCGGGTGGAGGCGCCGGCGGCGGCTCGCGGCTCACCAGCAAGACGCCGCTGGCCGCATGAAAATCGGCGCGTGTCAGGGGCGCATCGGCGCGACGCGTCATGGCGAGTTACCCCGGGCAAGGCTTTGGCGCGTCAGCTCTGCCGCACGCAATACAGCCCTCACGATCTCCAGGTGCGTGCCGCAGCGGCAGAGATTGCCGGACAGCTCGCGACGTATGTCGTCCTCGCCCGGTGCGGGGTTTCGCGCCAGCAATGCGACAGTCATCAGGATCATGCCGTTCAGGCAGTAGCCGCACTGGGCGGCCTGCTCTTCGATAAACGCCTGTTGGACCGGGTGAAGGGCCGCCGGCGTACCCAAACCCTCAAGGGTGGTGATTTCGCGGCCTGCCACGCCACATGCCGGAATAACGCAAGCGCGTGCCGCCACGCCATCGACCAGCACGGTGCATGCGCCACACTCGCCCAAACCGCAGCCATATTTCGGGCCATTCAGCGCGAAATCGTTACGCAGCACGGTCAGCAGGCTGGCCTGCTCCGCAACAGGCAGCGTACGCTCCAGCTGGTTAACGGACAGTGTGACGATGAAACCCATATTTACCGAACCGGTGCGGGCTCGCGTGGTGATTTCTCAACATCGATGAGATACGGCCTACACACTGAGATAGGCACGGCGCACTTCTTCATTGGCAGCCAGATCCGCCATGGATCCTTCAAAGCGGATTTGCCCTTTCTCCAATACATACGCCCTGTCGGAAACCAATTCGGCGAAATGCATGTTTTGCTCGGACAGCAGAATGCTGACACCGTGGGCCTTCAGCTCCAGGATCATGTTGGCCATTTGCTCCACAATGACGGGCGCTACGCCTTCGGAGGGTTCGTCAAGCAGAACCAGATAGGGATTGCCCATCAAGGTCCTGGCCACTGTCAGCATTTGCTGCTCGCCACCACTCATGCGGCCGCCGGGACGCGTGGGCATCTCACCCAGGTTGGGAAACAGCTTGAAGAGGCGTTCCGGCGTCCACAAGGGCGCCTCACTGCCGTCGGGCCAGCGGCGCGGCGCCTGCCGCCCTACTTCCAGGTTCTCGGTCACTGTCAGGTCGGTGAAGATTCGCCGGTCTTCCGGCACAAAGCCCAGGCCCATGCGAGCCGCATGGTGTGGTTCACTGCTGGAGATATCCTTGCCAAGAAAAGCCACGCTGCCGCGGCGCTTGTCGAGCATCCCGATCAGCGTCTTCAGGGTGGTCGATTTGCCGGCGCCATTGCGCCCCATCAGGGCAACGACTTCGCCGCGCCTGACAGCCAGGTTGACGCCAAACAGTATTTGCGCCGCGCCATACCAGGCCGACAGGTCTTTCGCCTCCAGCAGTATCTCGTTGCCGTTGCCCATCACGCAGTTTCCTTTTCAATGGCTTTTTTCTCGAAGGTCTTGCCACTGCCGAAATAGACTTCCTGGACTTTGGGGTGGTCGCGGATATCCTGCGGCTTGCCTTCCGCAATCAACCGGCCACGCGCCAGCACGATCATGCGGTCAGCATAGGCAAACACCACGTCCATGCTGTGCTCGGTAAAAAGCACCGCCATGCCCCGGTCAATGACCAGTTGTTTGGTCAGCGCCATCAAGTCGTTTCGCTCCCTGGGAGCCATACCGGCTGTCGGCTCATCCATGAGCAGCAACTTGGGGTTGTTGGCCATGGCCATGGCCAATTCCACACGCTTGACATCTCCATATGCCAGCACGCTGCAAGGGCGGTCAGCCTGCGGCTTCATGTTGACCTGCTCAAGCAGCGCCATGGCCTCGTCGCGCTTGTAATCTGCGGCACGGCGCCACATGGAAAAAAGCCGATGGTCTGCGGACAGCAAGGTCATCTGGACGTTCTCCACGACCGTGAGTGAAGAAAAGGTTTCGGCGATCTGGAATGTCCGGCTGACACCGCGCCGCCAGATTTCACGGGGAGCCAGGCCGATCAGCTCCTGCGAGTCCAGCTGGATGGAGCCTGTATCTGCGCGCAGCTGACCGTTGACCATATTGAACGTGGTTGACTTCCCGGCACCATTGGGTCCGATCAAAGCCAGCAGTTCACCCGCCGCCAGCTCAAAGTTCACACCATCGACAGCCCTGACACCACCGAACGATTTACCCAGTCCTGACACCTTCAGCAAGCTCATGACTTCTCTCCCGCACTGCGGCGACTGGCCAGCAGCTGTTTGGCAAAGCCTGCAATCCCCTGGGGAAACAGCAGCACAAGAACCAGGATGATGGCGCCCAGCATGGCGCGCCAATAGTCGGTATTGCGCGCCACGGTATCGTGCAGCCATGTGAACGTGACGGCCCCCACGACAGGTCCCAAAAGCGTCTGGATACCCCCCAGCAAAACCATCACCAGACCGTCGATCGACTTGCTGACGTGCAGGCTTTCAGGCGAGATGCTGCCTTTTGAAAAGGCATAAAGCGCGCCAGCCAGCCCCGCAAAAGAACCCGCAATCACAAACGCGGCCCATTGCAGACGTTTGACATTCATGCCGATGGCATCAGAGCGCAGCACCGAGTCGCGTGCCGCACGCATGCCATAGCCAAACGGCGAATACAGCATCCGGTGCATCAGCAAGACGCCCCCGGCCACCAAGACAAGGGTGAGGTAGTAATAAATACGTTTGTCCGCCAGCCACTCAGAGGGCCATACGCCGGTCAATCCGTTGCTGCCGCCGGTGAACACGTCCCATTGATAACAAATAGCCCAGGTAATTTGCGCAAAGGCCAGCGTCAGCATGGCGAGGTAAACACCGGACAACCTGACGCAGAACCAGCCATAGACAAAAGCGCCCAGGGCCGCCACGAGGGGTGCAACGACCAGCGCCAGCTCCATGGGCATGTTCAGGCTGCGCACCAGCAGCGCGGCACCATAGGCCCCAAGGCCGAAGTAGGCGGCATGCCCGAACGAGTGCATCCCCGCGGGTCCCATGATGAAATGCAGGCTGACAGCGAACAGGACGGCAACCAGCAGATCAATCAGCAGCACTGTCACGTAAGGCGACTGCGCCGCCAGCACAGGCATCAAAGCCAGTACCGCCAGCAGGCCCGCACAACCCCAGGCATACAAGCGGTGCGGCCTGCGCAGCGGTTCTTCAGCCATGCCTGTATGCCGGCTGGGCGCCTGGGGCCTGCCGAACAATCCCCAGGGACGGGCCACCAGGACAACCGCCATTACGACGAACTCCACCACCAGGGTCAGCTTGGAAAAAGAGATGCTAATGCCCGCAATTTCGACCAGCCCCAGCCAGATGCAAATGGCCTTGAGTTCGGCAATCAGCAGTGCCGCTACGTAGGCACCCGGGATGGAGCCCATGCCCCCGACCACCACCACCACAAACGCGGCGCCGATGATGTTGAGGTCCATTTCCAGGTTGGCGGGCTCGCGCGGTAGCTGAAGCGCGCCCCCAAGGCCCGCCAGAAGTGCGCCCAATGCAAAAACGGCTGTGAACAGCCACGCCTGGTTCACACCCAGCGCGCTGACCATTTCGCGGTCCTGGGTAGCAGCCCGGACCAGGGTACCCCATCGGGTTTTAGTGAGCAAAAGCCAGAGCAGGCCCAGGACAACAGGTCCCGCGACGATCAGAAAAATGTCATAGGAAGGAAACTGGCGTCCGAGAATCGCCACGGAGCCCGTCAGACCGGGCGCCCGGGGACCAAGCAGTTCTTCGGCACCCCAAAACCAGAGCACGCCGTCCTTGATCACCAGGCCCAGGGCAAACGTTGCCAGCAGCTGGAATAGCTCCGGTGCACGATATATACGGCGAAGCAACAAGACCTCGACCAAGCCACCGAGAACACCTACAGCCAAAGCAGCCATCAACAGAGCAGGCCAGAAACCCAAGGTATTGCCGAGAGCACTGACCAATGAATAGGCAACGTAGATACCCACCATGAAAAAAGATCCATGGGCAAAATTGACAATCCGCGTAACACCAAAGATCAACGACAAACCAGCTGCCACGAGAAACAGCGACGATGCGCCGGCCAGGCCATTAAGCAACTGCACGATAAAGCCTGAGAAGCTCATGAACAAACCTTTTTTCTGCGGGATAGCGTGGCCGGCAAGCAGGGCACTGCGTACACACCCCTAACATGACAGCGGCTCCGGAGCTGCCGGCAAACCGCGATGGGTGCATGCACGAGGCGCGGCACCTGCCGCCGTCAGCACTTGCCTCGGTCTAGTCGGCAGCGCGCATTTTTTTCACTTCAGCGTTGCTGGGCTGGACTTTTGAACCGTCGATATATCGATAGTCGACCATCACGCCCTTGCCGCCTTCATTTTTTGTGCGGCCCACATAGGCCCCCATGGTGGACTGGTGGTCTTCCGGTCGAAAAACCACGGGGCCGAAAGGTGTCGTCACATTCAGGCCGCGGAAAGCGGTAATCAGCTTTTCCGTATCGGTTGATTTCGCCTTTTTCATGCCTTCGGCCAGGGATTTGATGGCGCTATAGCCGACCACGGAACCCAGGCGCGGATAGTCTTTGTACTTACTGTGATAAGCAAGGAAGAAAGCCTTGTGTTCGGGCGTCTGGATGCCGTACCACGGATAGCCGGTAACCACCCAGCCGTTGGGCGTTTCTTCCTTGAGCGGATCGAGATATTCGGGTTCGCCCGTCAACAAGCTGACGACTTCACGCCCCTGAAACAGGCCGCGGGTATTGCCTTCACGAACAAACTTTGAGAGGTCGGCACCAAAAAGAACATTGAAGATGGCATCCGGCTTGGCGTCCGCCATGGCCTGCACAACACTGCCAGAGTCGACTTTGCCCAACGGAGGCGCCTGCTCGGCCACGAACTCCACATCGGGCTGTACGGCCTTCAGCAAGGTCTTGAACGTCGCGGCTGCGGACTGCCCATACTCATAATTGGGGTACACCACTGCCCAGCGCTTTTTCTTCATCGCGGCGGCTTCAGGGACCAGCATGGCAACCTGCATATAGGTGGAGGTCCGCAAGCGGAATGTGTAGCGATTGCCGTTTTGCCAGACGATTTTGTCTGTCAGAGGCTCGGCCGCCAGAAAGAAGAACTTTTTCTGCTTGGCAAAATCGGTCAGCGCCAGACCGATATTGGAAAGGAAGGAGCCCGTCAGCACGTCAACTTTTTCGCGCGAGACAAGCTCTTCGGCCGCACGAACCGCATCACCCGGATTTGCGTTGTCGTCGCGGATAACCAGCTGGACTTTCTTGCCGTTGATGCCGCCACCAGCATTGATTTCTTCAACGGCCAGCTCCATGCCTTTCTTGTACGGTTCCAGGAAAGCTGGCTGGGCCTTGTAGCTGTTTATTTCCCCTATCTTGATGACGCCCTGCGCATGCGCGTTCACGAATGAGGTCATCAGTCCGAGGAAAGCGACGGTGCTCAGCATTTTGTGGTGCAGCTTCATAAATACTCCTGGTTGTCGTGGATCAGATAGACGGCGATGGTGAGTCATTGGTGATAAGTAGGTTGGCAGCCGGGGCTACCTTAACCCATCCTCCCCCTTGATTTCGTGGATTTGAAGCCCCCCCACGCGCGGCAGGGGGCGGCCACTGTCCGTGACGACGACAGCCACCACGATTTCGTTGGCCCGGGGGGCATCGGCAATGCGCGCCTCCATGGCATCAAAGTGGCTGCGCACGAATGCGGCATCCTTGTGTCCCAGCGGCACGTCAATGGCAGTACCCAGGCCACCGCGCTTTTTACTTGACGGCACCAGAGCAGCACCCTTTTCCACCGCCAGGCGCAGTGGGGCGCCCAGTCTGGGATGCAGGATCGCTGCCGCATGCTCGAGCTCGCCTGCCTCACCCACGATGGCGGCCTTGCCGTAACTATGGGCCTGGCCCGGCGCAATGCCAAGGGCCTGCACGCACTTTTGCCCCAGCAGGCCGCCAAGCTCTTCGCCGATGTCAATCAGCGCATCGAGTTTTTCCGCGTACACCCCGGAAAAAGGATTCTCGATCACGGCCATCGCCAATGCCTTTCGCGTCGGAGGAGCGACGACCTTTCCCATCTCGATGTATGTTTCGTCGATTTGCACAACAATTTTTCGAATCCTGGCTGTCATGGTTTTTCCTTGTCTCGGTGACTGCTAAATATCTGGCGCATCGGGTTTAACGCAAGCCATCCCATTTGGCGATGGCGCTGGCGGCCAGCCCACCCACCCGGGCGTGAATGCGCGGGCCCGTGCTCATGGCCAGGATGAAAACGATTTCGTCTGGCAAGGGAGCCCCTGGCACACGCACCTCAATGGCGTCGAAATGGCTACGGACATAACTCGCATTGACGTGCGTTAAAGGAACATCCAGCGCCGTACCCGGCGCACCCACTTTTTTTGTCGAAGGAACGATGGACAAGGCATTACCGGGTTGGCCGGTTTTTTCCTCAGCCTGCCCACGGGCATAAGCGTTGCGATCACCTTTCCAGCCAAGCAGCTCACGCATCGCGTACCCGCCGGGCACATGCCAGAGCGCACCATGCTCCAGTTCCCCTGCCGCGCCCACAATCGCTCCTTTTCCGTAACCCTCAATATGTTCGGCCGGCACCGCCATTGCGGCGCGCAGACGCTCAGCCATCTGGATACCCACGGGCTGAAGCTGGTCCATCATCGGCAGGAGGTCGGGCTCATACCGCCCCGCAAACGGGTTGGTCAGCACCGCGCCAACTGCCCCGCGAAGCAGAGGCACCGGCGCTATCGGACCGAATTCATGCCGTATCTGCTCCACGTGCGTAAAAATACGCCGAATTTCAATCATGGTGTGAGGTCCATTCATTTCATTAAGCAAATACCGAACCAGCCGGCACTTCAGCACTGTGATTTTGCAATCGTTGCGACGTTTTATCAGAGGTGGTCATCAGCTGGTTTTGGCAAACCAGCGCAGCCGACCAGATCAATCCCGCCGCCTGCAGAGCCTGTGCGCGTTCAAGCCCGGTGCGCAGTGCGCGCCGAACCGTTTCCGCCTCCAGCAACGGCACCTCAATTGTCACCAGCATTTCGCCAAGGTCGGTGTCGTCCTTCACGTCACAAGCTCTGCTGCGTTTGATTCGCACGTCGGCAACATCGACCGCATTCGCAATCATGGTGGCTGCAGCATCCGCTTGCGCGGCAGTACGCGCAAGGACCGTCACGCTGTCGGCAATACCCAGAGAAAAGCTTCGCCCTCGCCAACCGCTGGTAGCGACGCCGCGAACAGGAAGCGCGCTGGAAACCTCGAATTGCCCGTCGGTATGAACGCCGGCCAATACCTCGTTCACATCGAGGCGCGCCAGATCTGCATACAGGCCGATCCGCACAGATTGCGCTGGCGCCAAGTGCAGGGCAATGTCACCGCCGTTGTTGACCCAGGCGCGGTCTATCCCGCCATTGGCATAACAGGCGACCAGCTCCTGCGCGACTGCACCGGCAACGGCCGCCATCGGGGTGATGAAGCCATGCCGGTAAGGGTGGCACGCATTCCACATGCGCCGGGCTATGACCCCTTCCAGATGGCACTCGTCCCGTACAGGCTGCCGCAGGAGAGGAAGTTCCCCGACCAGCTCGCCGAGGATATCGCTGAAACGCTCCCACGCTTTGGCATGAGCGTCCTCTACCGCAGCCGGCCTTCCATGGGCGCCAATGATGATATCCATCGGACCATGCTGGAAATGCCAGCGCCCGTCGGGAAGTTGCAAGCGTTGAGAGTTCATGTGCAAGTGCCTCAGCCCAATAACGGAGAACGCGCCAGAGGCCAGGGGTTGGCGGAAGGTAGCTTGGCCCATTCCAGAGCTACAGGTGCACCCTCGTTGTGCCAGGCACCGCGACACAACACATCCTCCAGCGTGCGCACATAGTCCATGTGCCCGCCCAGCGCGCGATAGTCGTCAAGCTTCATGCTGAATTCAATGGGAGCCACGATGGCCGGCGTAGGAACGGTTCCGAAACTGTTGTCCGGCATGCGCATGACATCGGCCATCACGGTGATCCCTCCACCGGGCCAGACGTAGGCAGGAGCCCCGCCACAGGTCACATTCACCAGGGAACTCTTGATGGCGCGCGTCAGCAAAACCGGATTTTCAGTGACACCGGCCCGCAGGCTGCCACCGGCTCCCGCAAGAAAGAGCACCGTCGCCAGCGAGGGCTCGCAGTTTTCACCGATACGCTCAACGACATGGCGCACTTCCGCCGGCATCTCTTGCTCCACGGGAACGAGCTCTTCATTGAGCACATACCAGCTTGCATGCTCACCGGTGGTGGACGTCATCAACAAGCGCAGGCCCGGCCAGGCGACATTACCGTCCCACGCCTCGATGATGGACAGGGGATCGGCGATATCCGTCCCACCCCAGCCCGTTCCAGGATTTGCCACCTGGAAATAGCGCCCCGGCGTGGACTTTCGTCCGCGCATCCGGATACCTGACGGGCGCATATCGAGACAACGCCCCGCCTGATGCTCGGTCAGCACACCGGTAATGTGGTCGTCGACCACCACCACCTCGTCAAGCTTGCCGAA
The DNA here is from genome assembly GCF_056405695.1 of Polaromonas sp. P1_F6. Lineage (NCBI taxonomy): Bacteria > Pseudomonadati > Pseudomonadota > Betaproteobacteria > Burkholderiales > Comamonadaceae > Polaromonas > Polaromonas sp. P1_F6. The sequence goes on along the minus strand of NZ_JBFUBQ010000001.1, from coordinate 625,711 downwards.
TAACTGCTTCGCAAAAATTCCGACCGTAGCCGACCCGCAACCCACGCGCATGCGTTCTTCCTCAACGCCATTCACGACAGGCGCACGGCCAGCCTGAATCAGTATCTGGGAACCGCCGTCAATCGTAAACTCCACGGCCTGCTTGTTGCCGAGCGCCTTCATCATTTCGACCGTGACACGGCCCTCTTTCTTGCTACCTCCCGTCAGGTGATGCACACCACCCAGGGACAGCATCTGCGAGCCATACTCGGCCGTCGTCACATGCCCGATTACCTCTCCCTTGCAGCGCACATTGGCCTGCTCGGCACCCAGGAAGCGGTCAGTGTCAATTTTTACCTTGAAGCTGCAATAGCTGAAAATTCCTTCCGTGACCACAGTGACCAGATCAACACCGGCCGCTTTCGATGAAACGATGAATGGTGCCGGCTTGTAGTCGGGATAGGTTGTTGATGAACCCACACCCGTGACAAACACTTCATCAGCCAGTAGAAGATCACCGCTCCATGGAACCGCTGATGCGCCATCCGTGCCACCGGACAGATCTTCTGGCGCGGGAAGTCTGGCATCTGTACGCCCCGCAAACGGCACAATATGCGCCCCTCCGACGGACAGCGTACGGCGCAACAACAACACCGGGTCGACCCGAACAAGCGTTCCGCCGTGGTTGGCATAGCGATCGCAGGCCCCGCTGCGCCCTTCGGATATCTGGCATAGAACCGGGCAGGCATTGCACTCGATTTTCTCGCTATTCATTCGCTCGTTTCGCGGCCGGGCCTTTTCCAAAACCAGCGGAAACGTCAAGGCATCCATGCCTGGCAAGCCGTCCGTCTTTGTATGTTCAGTCATCGTGCTCGTCCTTCTGCCACTCTCACCATCTTGGGGCGAATTCACCAATGTAGTGCCCGCTTAATTTACATGTTGCATTCACTACATATGAGATTCAATGTAGCGCATGCGGATTTCTCATGCAATAGTATTTACATGGCTGTCTTAAACTTATTTTAAAATGTTGTACACACTGAATTTAAATGTTGCGTTCACTACATTAATGTGGCACATTGCCTCCGTGGCGGCATCGTTTGGCCAGGGCATGCAAATACCTATCGAGACCGCGCAATGGAAAGATCGGCTCACAAGCCGGCAGATCCTGAAACCATGAGACATCAACGCAGCCTCTCCAATTCATAACCATCACTCCCGAATAACACCATGAGCGCTTTCAATGAAGAAACTGTGCTGTCCGTCCATCACTGGACTGACCGCCTGTTTACCTTTACCACCACACGCGACACATCACTGCGCTTTAGCAACGGCCACTTCACCATGATCGGGTTAAGGGTCAACGACAAGCCTTTGCTGCGCGCCTACAGCATCGTGAGCCCCAATCATGAAGAGCATCTCGAATTCCTCAGCATCAAGGTCGCGGAAGGTCCCCTGACGTCACGGCTGCAGCACATCAAGGTCGGCGACAAAATCATCGTTGGACGCAAGCCAACCGGCACACTGGTAATTGATTACCTGCTGCCGGGCAAAAGGCTTTACCTGCTCTCGACCGGCACGGGCCTGGCGCCATTCATGAGCATCATCCGGGACCCGGAGACTTACGAACGGTTTGAGCAGATAGTGCTCGTCCATGGCGTGCGGCAGGCAGACGAGCTGGCCTATCACGACCTGGTTGTGGATCACTTGCCCCAACATGAGTTTCTCGGTGAGCTGATCTCCAGGCAGTTGCTGTACTACCCTACCGTTACGCGGGAGGCTTACCGCAACATGGGTCGCGTCACCGACCTGATCGAAAGCGGGAAGATGTTGGCCGACCTGCAGTTGCCGGCACTGGATCCGGCGCATGACCGTGTGATGATCTGCGGCAGCCCCGCCATGCTCAAGGACCTCAAACACATGCTCGAAGGCAAAGGCTTCATCGAAGGCAATACGTCCAAGCCGGGAGATTTCGTGATCGAACGCGCCTTTGCCGAACAATGAAGATGGCCCAGCGCTTGCTTTCAAATCATTGCATTTCCCCGGGAAGCCATCCATCACACCTTTTCGCTTGATCACGCATAAACCGCGACTGGACACCTCTACATGACAGCGAAGACGGCCAAAACCATCAAGCCGCGCACTGCCACAACCAAACGCACGATTGCCAAGCGGCCCGGCGTACGGGAGCAAGCCGCGCAGACCACGCGCGACAACATCCTGCGGGCAGCCACCCGCGTCTTCGCGCGCTATGGGTATGACGGCGGGAGCGTAGAGAAAATATCCAGGTCGGCCAAGTCATTCGACCGCATGATTTACTACTACTTCGGCAGCAAGGAAGGCTTGTTCATCGAAGTGTTGGAAGACATGTACCGCCGCATGAATGACGCCGAGCTCGAGTTGTCGCTGGACATCGAGCATCCCGTGGAATCCCTGACCGACGTGATTTGCTTCGTGGTGTCCTACTACAGCAAAAATCCGGAGTTCATCACGCTGCTCAATACGGAAAACCTGCACCGCGGCAAGCACATTGCCAAATCGCAACGCGCCCGGGATTACTCGTCTCCCGCCATCGCCATCATCCGGCAACTGCTGGAAAGCGGTGTGCGCAAGAAAATTTTCCGGGCAGACATCTCCGCCCGCAATGTCTACCTGCTGATTGCCGCCACCGGCTACTTCTATATCTCTAACCGCCACACGCTGTCAGCCTTCCTCGGCGAAGACCTGCAAACACCTGAGGCGCTGGCGCAATGGCAGGCCTTCATCATCAGCACCGTGCTGCGCACTGTCATGCTGAATCCTTGAGCTCAACCCCACGCATTTGAAAGGCCACCCATGGCAGAAGCGGCATCAAGCGGAAAATCAGGAAAGGTCGTCATCAGGAACATTGGCCTGCTGCTCTCCGGAGACATCGACCAGCCTATCCTGGACGCGGACACCATCGTTGTGAACGACGGTCTCATCGTAGCTATCGGAAAGGCCAAGGACTGTGACACGGCGCATGCGCAGACCGTGATTGACGCGCACCAGACTTGCGTGGCACCCGGTTTGATCGACAGCCATGTGCATCCGGTTTTCGGCGACTGGACGCCGCGCCAGAACCAGATCGGCTGGATTGACTCCACCATGCACGGCGGCGTCACCACCATGATTTCTGCCGGCGAGGTTCACCTGCCAGGGCGCCCCAAGGATATCGTGGGCCTCAAGGCGCTGGCCATAACCGCACAACGGGCATTCGACAACTTCCGCCCAGGCGGCGTCAAGGTACTTGCCGGTGCACCCATCATCGAAAAAGGGATGACCGAACAAGATTTCAAGGACCTTGCCGACGCCGGCGTAACCTTGCTCGGCGAGGTGGGCCTGGGTTCAGTCAAGGCGGGCTACGAAGCCAAAGAGATGGTGGGTTGGGCGAGGAAATACGGCATCCAGAGCACCATTCACACCGGTGGCCCTTCCATTCCCGGCTCAGGCCTGATTGACAAGGACGTGGTACTGGAAGCAGACGCCGATGTCATCGGCCATATCAATGGCGGTCATACGGCACTGTCGGAAGCACATGTTTGCGAACTCTGTGAGAAATCATCGCGCGCCATTGAAATTGTCCATAACGGCAATGAAAAAGTCGCAATTGCAGCCGCGCAGGCGGCGCTGCAGCTCAAGTGCCCGCATCGCGTCATCCTGGGTACCGACGGGCCGGCCGGGTCCGGTGTCCAGCCGCTGGGTGTGCTGCGCCTTATCGCCCTCCTTTCCAGCCTGGGCAATATCCCGGCGGAGCTGGTTTTTTGCTTTGCCACGGGTAACACCGCGCGCATTCGCAAACTCAATTGCGGTTTGATAGAAACAGGCCGTGATGCTGATCTGGTCTTCATGGACAAAGCCCAGCACTCAGCGGGGCTCAACCTGCTGGACAGTGTGCAACGCGGGGATATTCCCGGCGTTGGCATGGTGATGATTGACGGCCTGGTTCGCTGCGGCCGCAGCCGTAACACCCCGCCGGCCACGCAGATCCCCAGCATTGTTCCGGCCTGATACGCAGGCGCTTGCGACTTGCCATCGCGTTTTCCCCAGACACAATTGCGTCGAGCTAATCGACGGGCAATCCTCTGACGTCGATCTCAAAGACAGCCGACCGGATACTTCAACAAATATTCGATCCAAACAAAAAAGCCGGTTAGCGTTAGCTAACCGGCTATCTGTTGGTTTTATGGTCGGTGTGAAAGGATTCGAACCTTCGACCCCTTGCACCCCATGCAAGTGCGCTACCAGGCTGCGCCACACACCGACAAGCCTTTTATTATAGCGTGCCGAAAATGCTTCTCAGTGCCCGGCGCTGAGGAGATCACGAATTTCAAACAACTCGCGCCGTACCAATTGCAGTCGTTGCTGAGCCGCGCTGCCGCTGGGCAAATCCGCGCCCTCCGGCTCGCTGTCTTCGAAGTCCGAGTGGTCACTGGAATCCTCAAAATCCTCCAGCAGGGACTCACCGCCTTCCAGCACTTCTACGCCGTCAAGCATGACTTCACCATTACGGCGCTTGTCGCGTTCGGTCTGAACGATTTCCTGAAGCTTGTTGCGTGCGCCGCTGATGGTGAAGCCCTGGTCATAGAGCAAATCACGGATCCGGCGGATCATCAGCACCTCATGGTGCTGGTAGTAGCGGCGGTTGCCACGCCTTTTCATCGGGCGTAGTTGCGTGAACTCTTGCTCCCAATAACGGAGCACGTGAGGTTTGACGCCGCACAAATCACTGACTTCACCGATGGTGAAATAGCGTTTCGCGGGAATGGGTGGGAGCGTTTTCTCCAATTAAATCAATGCGCTAAGGAGGAAACCTCCAAATCTACTCTAAGTCGAAACTTAGCGCAAAGAGTTGTACCGGTTTTTTGGCATGTGTTGTTCCGTCACACAGGTGACATTTAATTACAAACACCTACCAGGATACGTAAATCCGGCGGACGAAGCCACCGGGTTTAGTACTTATTCGGCAACAGTTTCGCCCTGGATCTGGTCCTTGAGCTTATGGCTGGCGTGAAATGTCACCACCCTGCGGGCCTCAATGGGGATGGCTTCGCCGGTTCGCGGGTTGCGACCGGGGCGGGGAGCTTTGGTGCGAATCTGGAAATTACCAAATCCGGAAATTTTCACGTCATTTCCGTCCACCAGGCTGTCCGAGATCAAGTCAAAAAACGCGTCGATCATGTCTTTCGATTCGCGTTTATTGAGCCCAATTTGTTCAAACAGCAACTCGGCCAGATGCGCCTTTGTCAGCGCCGGGGTTTCCAGGCTTTCTACAGAAAAATCCATGCAACGGTACTCCTGGCGACTTTTATTGTGAGCGGTATTCGTGAAAGGTCAGGCCCGCAAGCGGGCACCCAACTGACCTTGCAGATTGTCGAGCACCGACTGAACGGCCGCCTCAATCTCCTCGTCTGTCAGTGTAGCGGCGCCGCTCGAAAGCACCAAGCGCACGGCCAGGCTTTTTTCGCCGAGCTGCATGCTCGCGCTTGCCTGCTGCGGCCGATAGACGTCAAACAGCGTTGCCCCCTTGAGCAGGCCTTTCGTATTGGCGCCATGGATGGCCGACATCAGCGCGGCATGGCTGACACCCTCCGCCACGATGACGGCGATATCACGCTCTACCGGCTGTAGCTTGCTGACCGGCTTGAACTCGGGCACCGGCCGTTGCAGCACGGCATCCAGTTCCAGCTCAAACAGGAGTGGCGCCTGGGCCAGGTCGTAGCCCTGGCGCCACTGCGGGTGCAGCTCGCCCACAAAGCCGATCGACTTGCCGCCTACAGACACGCTCGCGCAGCGGCCGGGGTGCATGGCGGGGTGCGCCGCAGGCGAAAAGACAGCCTGAAGCGGCGCGAGCAAAGCCTCCACGTCGCCCTTGATGTCGAAAAAATCCACCCCCTTGTCAGGCTGGCTCCAGTTCAGTGCCGCCCGCGGGCCATAGGCCAAGCCAGCCACACGCATGGGCTGGTTGAAGCCGGCCACGGTGGTATCGGTATTCTGGACATCTGCGTCACGCAGGAAAACGCGGCCCAGTTCAAACACGTTCACGCGGGGCGCCTTGCGATCCAGGTTGAACTTGAGCACCTGCAGGAGCGAGCCCAGCAACGAGGAACGCATCACGCTCATCTGGCTGGCGATGGGATTGAGCAGCTTGATGGGGTTGGGATTACCGGCAAGCTCATGCTCCCAGCGCTCTTCCACGAAGCTGAAGTTAATGGTTTCCTGGTAACCCAGTGACGCCAGGGCGCGACGCACGCCAAAGGGGCTGCGTTCGGCTTCAGCGCGCAACCTGGCGGTGATGGGGGCCAGCGGCGGCGTCTCGGGAAGCTGGTTGTAGCCCACCATGCGCACCACTTCTTCAATGAGATCTTCTTCAATCTGCAGATCAAAGCGGTAGCTGGGTGGTGTCACGGTCAACGTGCCCTCGCCCTGCGTCACCGGCAGGCCGAGGCGCTGGAGCGCATCGAGGCATTGAGCCTGTGTGAGCGGCATGCCGATCACCTTGGCTGCACGCGCCACCCGCAAAGTGACTGGCACCGCTTTGGGAACGTTAACCTGCTGGTCATCCATGGGGCCGCACACCGTTTCCGGTGTGCCGCAGATGTCGATGATCAGCTGGGTGATGCGCTCGATGTGCTCGACGGTCTGCCCGGGATCAACGCCTCGCTCAAAACGGTGGCCTGCGTCGGTCGAGAAGTTATAACGGCGCGAGCGACCAGCGATGGCCTTGGGCCACCAGAAGGCGGCTTCGACGTAGACATGTTTCGTGTCGTCCGAGACGGCGGTCGCATCGCCGCCCATGATGCCGGCCAGCGACTCCACCTGCGCGTTGTCGGCAATCACGCCGACCTTTTCGTCAACCGTCACGGTATTGCCGTTAAGCAGCTTGAGCGTCTCGCCGGGCTTGCCCCAGCGGACATCGAGCCCGCCATGGATTTTTTCGAGGTCAAAGATGTGCGAGGGACGGCCCAGCTCGAACATCACGTAGTTGGAGATGTCCACCAGCGCCGTCACGCTGCGCTGGCCGCAGCGCACCAGGCGATCGACCATCCATTGTGGTGTGGCAGCTTTCGTATTGACGTTGCGCACCACGCGGCCGGAAAAGCGGCCGCACAAATCGGGCGCGCTGATCTTCACCGGCAGTTTCGCGGTGTCGGCGGCAGCCACGGCGGGAATGGCCGGCGTCTTCAGCGGTGCACCCGTGAGCGCAGCGACTTCGCGCGCAACACCGTAGACGCTCAGGCAATGCGCCAGGTTGGGCGTGAGCTTGAGGGTGAACAGGGTGTCGTCGAGCTTCAAATGCTCGCGGATGTCCTGGCCCAGCGGCGCATCGGCCACCAGTTCGAGCAGGCCGCCGTGGTCTTCAGAGAGCTTGAGTTCGCGCGCCGAGCACAGCATGCCCTGGCTTTCCACGCCGCGCAGTTTGCCGACCTTGATCAGGAAGGGCTTGCCGTCTTCACCGGGAGGCAACTCGGCGCCGACCAGGGCACATGGCACCTTGATGCCGACGCGGGCGTTGGGCGCACCGCAAACGATGTTGAGCAGGCTGCCCTGCCCCACGTCGACCTGGCAGACGCGCAGGCGATCGGCATCCGGGTGTTGGACGGCTTCCTTGATTTCACCAACAACAATCCTGGTGAACGGAGGTGCCACCGGCTTGAGTTCTTCGACCTCCAGGCCGGCCATGGTGAGTGTGTCGGCGAGCTGCTGGGTCGTCAAAGGCGGGTTGCAGAATTCGCGCAACCAGGATTCTGGGAATTGCATGGTCTAACCTTGTTTTCTTGTTCTTGTTATTTCAGGACTGAAACTGGGAGAGGAAGCGGATGTCGCCGTCGAAGAAGAGACGCAGGTCGTTGACGCCGTAGCGCAGCATGGTCAGGCGGTCAGGGCCCATGCCGAAGGCAAAGCCGATGTATTTCTCGGGGTCCAGCCCCATGTTGCGCACCACATTCGGGTGCACCTGGCCAGAGCCGGCCACTTCCAGCCAGCGGCCGGCGAGCGGGCCGGTCTGGAACTGGATGTCGATCTCGGCGCTGGGTTCCGTGAACGGGAAAAAGCTGGGGCGAAAGCGCAGCACCAGGTCATCGCTTTCGAAGAAAGTACGGCAGAAATCAGTGAAGACGAATTTGAGATCCTTGAAGCTTACGTTCTCGCCTATCCACAGGCCTTCGCACTGGTGGAACATGGGCGAGTGGGTGGCATCGCTGTCGACCCGGTAGGTGCGGCCCGGTGCGATGACCCGGATCTCCGGCATGCGGCCGCCTGCATCGATCAAGGCACGGTGTTTTTTGACATGCTGGACTGCATAGCGGATCTGCATGGGACTGGTATGGGTGCGCAGGAGATTGGGCGCGGCCTCGGTGCCGCCCTCGACATAAAAGGTGTCGTGCATCGAACGCGCTGGATGGTCTTCGGGCGTATTGAGCGCGGTGAAATTAAACCAGTCGGTCTCGATCTCGGGGCCTTGGGCCACGTCGAAACCCATGGAGCCGAAAATACCTTCGATGCGTTCCAGCGTCAGTGACACCGGATGCAAGCCGCCCTGCGTGCGCTGACGGCCGGGCAGGCTCACGTCGAGCGCTTCCGCCTTGAGCTGCTTTTGCAGTTCGGCGTCGGCCAGCGCCTGCCGGCGCTCGGTCAACGCGGTTTCAATCGCCTGTTTGGCGAGGTTGATAGCGGCGCCACGGGACTTCTTCTCTTCGACGCTGAGCGCTGCCATGCCTTTCATCAACTCCGTGACGCGGCCGGTTTTTCCCAGGAACTGCGCCTTGGCGTTTTCCAGGTCGGCGGGCGTGTTCGCCTGGGTAAAACTGGCCTGGGCGCTGCTAACCAGTTCTTGGAGGGCATCGGGTTGAGTCATACGTTCTCTTGTTCGAAATACAAAACAGCGAAGGCGCTTTCAGCAGCACTTCTGTTCCGTGAGTACTGCAGGAAGGCCATGAAAAAGGGCCAGAGCCTTTTCAAGCCCCAGCCCTTTATTTTCGTGCGCAAGCAGCTATTGATTTAATAGCACCAACACTGCCCGGCTTGAAAATCAGGCAGCCAGCTTGGCTTTCACCTGTTCAACGATGGCGCCGAAAGCAGCGCTGTCATGAATGGCCATGTCGGATAGAACCTTGCGGTCGATCTCGATACCGGCTTTCTTCAGGCCGTTGGCAAACTGGCTGTAGGTCAAGCCGAAGGAACGGCTTGCAGCGTTGATACGGGCGATCCACAACTGGCGGAACACGCGTTTCTTGGTACGGCGGTCACGGTAGGCATATTGCCCAGCCTTCATTACCGCTTCTTTGGCGATACGGAAGACATTGCCGCGGCGGCCGCGGAAACCTTTTGCAAGGGCTAAAACTTTTTTGTGGCGGGCGCGAGCCGTTACACCACGTTTGACGCGAGGCATGTGTGTACTCCTTGTTCGTCGTTAATTAAATGCCCTGGCCTGGGAGCATCTGTGCCATGTGACCCATATTGGTCTCATGAACAGTCACCGCACCACGCAGATGGCGTTTGTTTTTGGTGGTCTTCTTGGTCAGGATGTGACGTTTGAAGGCTTGGCCGCGCTTGACGGTACCACCCGGACGAACGCGGAAACGCTTTTTAGCGCCGCTCTTGGTCTTCATTTTGGGCATGTAAATGCTCCTTTTCATTTGTGCTCGTGAGGCGCTGCGAACCTTCCGCAGACTTGATGGCCCCGAGACACTTGTTAAGCGGGAAATCTTGCGACTTCCCGCTGCTCGCAAAAGGTTTGACCCTTCTGCTTTTGGAAAGCCGGCTTGCACCTGCTTTCACCGGAACGCCGCAAAGCGCCCCTTATCTTTACCCTCTGCTCGCCAGCCTCAGGCTGCGGACGGTGCCGGGGCCGTCTCGGCTGCCGGTTTGGCAGCACCCGGCTTTTTACGGCCCGGCGCGATCATCATGACCATCTGCCTGCCTTCAAGCTTGGGGAACTGCTCCACCACAATCAAATCGGCCAACTCATCACGAATACGCGCCAGCAGGGCCAAGCCCAGTTCCTGGTGCGTGATTTCGCGACCACGAAAACGCAAGGTAATCTTGCATTTGTCGCCTTCTTCCAAAAAGCGCTTGATATTGCGCAGTTTGATGTTGTAGTCCCCATCGTCAGTGCCGGGCCGGAATTTGATTTCCTTGATCTCGATCACTTTTTGCTTGGACTTCGCTTCCGCCGCCTTCTTCTGCTCGGCGTACTTGAACTTGCCGTAATCCATCAACCGGCACACCGGTGGAACCGCTGTGGGGGAGATTTCGACGAGGTCCACATCGGCCTCACCCGCAAGGCGCAAAGCCTCGGTGATGCTGACAATGCCCAGCGGCTCATTGTCTGGCCCGCTCAGACGTACTTCAGGGGCCATGATTTCACGGTTCAAGCGATGCTTGCGTTCTTCACGGTGACGGCGGTCACGAAATTCAGTAGCGATGGTTCTATCCTTTAACTCTTGCTATAAAAGCTATAGCTGCTTGCGCCCGTCCTGTAAGGACGACAGGCCAAATTCATCAACAATTTTGTTAAAAATCAGGCTTTTTTCGCGATGTCGGAAGCGATCGTTTCAGCGAAGGCTTCAAGAGGCATCACTCCAAGGTCTTTGTTACCCCGGGCGCGCACTGCAACGGCACCTGCCGCTTTCTCCTTGTCGCCTACGACAAGGATATACGGCAGCTTTTTCATCGAGTGCTCCCGTATTTTATACGTAATTTTCTCGTTGCGCAGGTCCAGATTGACCCTAAGCCCTTGATTTTGCAGTGTTTTGGCAACTTCCCGGGCATATTCAGCCTGGGAATCGGTGATATTGAGGACCGAAACCTGCTCGGGGGCCAGCCAGACTGGTAGCGCGCCGGCGTGTTCCTCGATCAAAATCCCGATAAAACGCTCCAGGCTGCCCACAATCGCGCGGTGCAGCATTACAGGCCGGTGACGGTTACCGTCTTCGCCCACATATTCGGCATCCAGCCGCTCCGGCATGGAGAAATCGACCTGCATGGTGCCGCATTGCCACTGGCGGCCGATGGCGTCTTTGAGCGTGTATTCGATCTTCGGGCCGTAAAAAGCGCCGTCGCCGGGGGCGATTTCAAATTCGCAGCCGGACGCGCGCAGGCTTTCCATCAGCGCATGCTCAGCCTTGTCCCAGCTTTCGTCCGAGCCGATGCGAGCCTCGGGGCGCGTGGCGACCTTGTAGATGATGTTCTTGAAGCCGAAATCTGTGTACACCTTCTGCAGCAAGGTCGTGTAGTCCACGCATTCCTTCAGGATCTGATCTTCGGTGCAGAAGATATGGCCGTCGTCCTGCGTGAAGCCGCGCACGCGCATGATGCCGTGCAACCCGCCCGAAGGCTCGTTGCGGTGGCACTGGCCGAACTCGCCGTAGCGCAGCGGCAGGTCGCGGTAGCTTTTAATGCCCTGCTTGAAGATCAGGATATGGCCGGGGCAGTTCATGGGCTTGAGCGCATATTCGCGCTTTTCGCTCTCGGTCGTGAACATGTTGTCACGGTACTTGTCCCAATGGCCGGTTTTTTCCCACAGCGTCTTGTCGATGATCTGGGGGCCCTTGACCTCCTGGTAGCCGTTGTCCTGGTAGACCTTGCGCATGTACTGCTCGACGCCCTGCCAGACCGTCCAGCCTTTGGGGTGCCAGAACACCAGGCCGGGCGCATGGTCGTCGATGTGAAACAGGTCCAGTTCCTTGCCGAGCTTGCGGTGGTCGCGCTTTTCAGCCTCCTCCAGCATCGTGAGGTACTGCTGGAGTTCGTCCTTCGTGGCCCAGGCCGTGCCGTAAACGCGCTGCAGCATTTCATTGCGGTGATCGCCGCGCCAGTAGGCACCGGCCACCTTCATGAGCTTGAAGAACTTCAGCTTGCCCGTGCTGGGCACGTGGGGGCCGCGGCACAGGTCTTCAAAAGCACCTTCGCGGTAGAGCGACACATCCTCATTGGCGGGAATGCTCGCAATGATTTCCGCCTTGTAATGCTCGCCTATGCTCTTGAAATGCGCCACGGCTTCATCGCGTGGCAGCACACGGCGGGTCACCGGCTCGTCCCTGGCGGCAAGCTCGGTCATGCGCTTTTCGATCGCCACCAGGTCTTCCGGCGTGAAGGGGCGCTTGTAGGAGAAATCGTAGAAAAACCCGTTTTCAATCACCGGGCCTATGGTGACCTGCGCATCCGGGAACAGTTCCTTGACGGCGTAGGCCAGCAAGTGGGCTGTCGAGTGACGGATCATGTCCAGTCCATCGGCGTCCTTGGCTGTGATGATGGAAACCGAGCTGTCCTTATCAATCAGATAGCTGGTGTCGACCACTTTGCCGTCAACTTTGCCGCCTAGGGCCGCTTTGGCCAGGCCGGTGCCGATTGAGGCAGCGACTTCGGCCACCGTAATGGCCTGGGGGTATTCGCGCTTGGAAGCATCGGGGAGCGTGATTTGAATCATGGGAATAACTTCTATAAGCAGGCTGAAATCAGAAAAAACAAAAAAGCGCGGAACCTGCCGCGCTTTGATAGGGGGATATGGATTTAAGCTATGAAATCAGTAGCTAACAATCACCAAGGGGTGCGGACTAGCGCCCTGGATGACTCCAGAAAACGGACGAGGGCGTAGTTCGCGGTGTMATAACCCGAACGATCCTTCCTGTTTCCAGCTTGATTGATTGCATGCGGCTATTTTACGGCAGCTTGCAGATGGCTCGCCGGCCACCTGTTCGCCTCGCGCCACAAAGTCCTATTGAGGCGAAGCCGGCGGCAAAAATCCCAGGCCAAGGCAACGCGGACATTCGGTAATCACCGTTTGTTTTTCGACTTCAAAATGCTCATTGATGTTTTCGCTTTCAATGCGCAGTTCGCCGGTGCCATTGCAATCGGGACAGGGAACACGCTTGAAACCCACGGTTAATTCCGACACGGCAACCTCCTCCGGTTAATGATGCACATCTTGTGTTTTATGTAACAAACTGCACTCTACGCTAAAAAACGCCCGTAAAAAAGCCCGGACAGGCCCTAGGTCCTGTCCAGGCTGAAAAGCTGCGCTTCAAGGGCGCAAGCGTCTGGGTAATCGTCGGTCAGGTGAGATCAGTGGAACTGCTCTTCTTCGGTAGAGCCGGTAAGTGCGGTCACGCTGGATTTGCCGCCCTGAATGGCGGTGGTCACTTCATCGAAGTACCCAGTGCCAACTTCCTGCTGGTGCGACACAAAGGTGTAGCCGCGGTCACGTGCTGCGAATTCGGGCTCCTGCACCTTCTCGATGTAAGCCGTCATGCCGCGCTTGACGTAGTCTTGCGACAGGTCGTACATGTTGTACCACATGGAGTGAATGCCAGCCAACGTGATGAACTGGTACTTGTATCCCATGGCGCCGAGCTCGCGCTGGAACTTGGCGATGGTGGCATCGTCGAGGTTTTTCTTCCAATTGAAAGACGGCGAGCAGTTGTAGGCCAGCATCTTGCCTGGGTGAACCTTGTGCACGGCATCGGCGAATTTCTTTGCGAAGTCGAGGTCAGGCGTGCCGGTTTCGCACCACACCAGGTCGGCGTAGTGGGCATAGGCGTTAGCGCGGGCGACAGCCTGCTCCAGACCCTTGCGCGTCTTGTAGAAGCCTTCGGCGGTACGCTCACCCGTCAGGAAAGGTTTGTCGATCTCGTCGTAGTCGGAAGTCAGCAAATCGGCGGCTTCGGCATCGGTACGGGCAATCACCAGCGTGGGCACGCCGCAGACGTCGGCCGCCATACGCGCGGCAATCAGCTTCTGGCAGGACTCGCGGGTGGGCAGCAAGACCTTGCCGCCCATGTGGCCGCACTTCTTGACGGAAGCCAATTGGTCTTCCCAGTGCACGCCGCCGGCGCCGGACTTGATCATGGCCTTCATCAGTTCGAAGGCATTCAGAACACCGCCGAAACCGGCTTCGGCATCCGCCACGATGGGTGCGAAGTAGTCGATGTAGTCTTTGTCGCCGGCATCAATGCCTTTGGAGTGCTGGATTTCGTCCGCACGGCGGAAGGTGTTGTTGATGGTTTCAACGACCTTGGGCACCGAGTCCACCGGGTACAGGGACTGGTCCGGGTACATGGCGGAGTAGCTGTTGTTGTCGGCAGCAACTTGCCAGCCCGACAGATAGATGGCTTTGACGCCGGCCTTGACCTGCTGCATGGCCTGGCCGCCTGTCAGGGCACCGAGGCAGTTGACGTAGGGCTCGTTGTGCAGCAGATCCCACAGTTTTTCGGCGCCGCGGCGGGCCAGCGTGTGCTCGATCGGGAAGGATCCGCGCAGGCGCACCACGTCGGCGGCGCTGTAGCCGCGCTTGATGCCTTTCCAGCGCGGGTTGGTGGCCCAGTCTTTTTCCAGGGCGGAAATTTGCTGGTCGCGGCTCAATTGTTCGGTCAGGGTTTGCGGCATGGTGGGCTCCGTAGGTTGAAAAAAAGAAATGGCGAATTCGATGGATCAACTTTAAGTCTTCTACAAGACCTTGTGAAGCTCTTATGTCTTATATAAGACAAAAATAAAATTCAATAAAATCAACGATATTTATTTAACTTATCGTAATATAAAATTCTATCTCTCATATTGAGAAATAATTTTGCACTGCAGCATTTATTGATTCCACATTGCGGAATCAATTTATTGAATGATGAAATGTGAACGGCGGCTTGCATCGGTGGTCAGCGCGCACATCAGCCCCTGCCCTCCTCTCCGGGTCCTGAAGCCCTTTGCGAACGACTCAGCTGGCGCCGCCGGTTCGATGCAACACCCAGTCGCCCAGCGTAATCACCGGTTTGCCGTGAATCCGTTCGGGGGCGATCTCATAGAGGAAACACACTAGTTCCCGCGCGCGCTCCGGTTGACCAGACCCGGATACCGGCTCAAGTTGCACCGCCACTTCGCGCTTGGTGTATTCACCGGTCTGCTGCGGCCAGACCTCCTCGATTTCATCCAGCACACGCTCCAGCTCGGGCGCCACCGCATACACCTCTCCCTGCACGGTTCCCGGTCCGGTCAGCGTCAGGCCCGGATAGCTACCCAGATGGTGCATCACGCCTGCCACGCTGGCGCGCCCTATCCAGCGGGGTGGCGGCTGCAAATGGTTGATGTCGCGCTGCTCACCCTTGCGCAGGGTGCCGTAAACAAAAACATAACGGACAGGAGATTGAGGCATTGTTTGAGTGTCGTCGCCAGAGAGTCGTCATCGGATTGTGGGCTGTCCAGGCTGCGTGTAACCGGCAATGCCCCACTGAAATTAAGGCATGATTTCAACCTCTGCCAGGCCGTTCCCGGCCGGTACAAACGCAGGCCCCGCACTGGCCCGCACCACAGGAGTCTCCAGTTTAATGAACCGAATCGTGGCTTACGCCTGCCTGGCGCTCAGCATGTCGCTCGTTGGCAGCTACGTAGCGCTTTCCAAACCCCTCGTCATCGCCTTCCCCGTCTTTTTGCTGGCCTGGCTGCGTTTTGGCATCGGTGGCAGCGCCATGCTGCACTGGCTGAAAAAACCGGCAGGCGAAGTCCCCATGAGCCGGCAAACCGGCCGACTGCTGTTCCTCGAATCCTTTCTGGGCAATTTCCTGTTTTCCATCTGCATGCTGTTTGGCGTGAGCATGACCAGCGCGGTTGCGGCCGGTGTGATCATGGCGTCCATTCCGGCAGCCGTTGCGCTGATGAGCTGGCTCTTCCTGCGGGAACGCATCGGTGCGCGCGTATGGGGCGCTATAGCCTGCGCAGTGGTCGGCATTGGCCTTGTTTCGCTATCAAAAAATGAGCTGGTTGCGCCCGTCAGCATTGGCCCGGAGGCCGATTTGGCACACAGAAATGCCTGGCTGGGCAATCTGCTGCTGGTGGGCGCGGTTTTATGCGAGGCGGCCTACGCCGTGATCGGCAAGAAGCTGACCGGCGTACTCAGCCCCAAACGCATCACCGCACTGATCAACCTCTGGGGCTTTGCCCTCGTCACCCCTTTCGGCCTCTGGATGGCCTGGGGATTTGACTTTGGCAAGGTGGCGCCCTCCGCCTGGCTGTTGCTGCTGTTTTATTCGCTCGCGGCCAGCGTATGGACGGTCTGGCTCTGGATGACCGGGCTCAGGAAGATTCCGGCGAACCAGGCCGGCGTTTTCACCGTATTGCTGCCGGTCAGCGCCGCAGCGGTCGGCGTCATTGTTCTGGGAGAAAATCTCAATGGCACCCAGATCGGTGCTTTTGCCATCGCGCTGACCGGCGTCGTGCTGGCTACTTTGCCCGGGCGGGGTCCGGGAAAGCCTGTTCCGGTCGAGCCGCCGCACTGATTTCGCGGTCCAGCCGTTTTTGCCGGCGCATCACGGAGATGCTGTAGGCAATGATGCCCAACGACACCACCGTGATCAAAATCGTGGCCGCTGCGTAAATCGACGGGTTCACACCGCGGCGGGCGTAGCTGAAGATCACCTGCGGCAAGGTCGTCACGCCGGGCCCCGACAAGAATTCGGAGATCACGACGTCGTCAAACGACAGTGTGAAGGTGAGCAGCCAGGCCGATACCAACGCCGGCGCAATGCTGGGCAAAGTCACCAGAAAGAACACCTGCACAGGCCGGCAACCCAGGTCCATGGCGGCTTCTTCCAGGGTGCGGTCCATTTCGCTGAGCCGCGACTGGATGACCACCGTGGCGTAGGCCATGCCGAGCAAGGTGTGCCCCGTCACGATGGTGATGAAACCCCGGTCCGGCCAGCCGATAGCGCGCTGCACCGCCACCATCAGCAGCAGCAGGGCCAGACCGATGATGACCTCGGGCATGACCAGGGGCGCATTGACCAACCCGTAGAACAGCGTACGCCCGGTAAAGCGCAAATAGCGAACCAGTACAAAGGCAGCGAAGCTGCCGAGCACCACCGACAGCGTGCCGGTGATCAGCGCCACCTTGAGCGACAGAAAAAATCCTTCCACCAACCGGGAGTCCGACAGCAGCGCCTCATACCAGCGCGTTGAAAAGCCGGTGAAAACACCGTCTTGCCGGGTACTGTTGAAAGAAAAGACGATGAGAAAGATGAGCGGAATGTACAGGAACAGGTATACCAGGCCCATCCAGATCCGGCCGACGTTGTTCTCAAAAAACCGGAGGATTGGTCTCAACACGTTTTTCATGTCAATGCCGTCCTTGCGCATCGCGGTCGCTGCTGGAGCGGTAGTAAAACGCCAGCGGCACCAGGATCAGGAGGATCATCACGACAGCCAGCGCGGATGCGCGCGGCCAGTTGTTGCTGCTGAACATCTCGTCCCACACCACGCGGCCGATCATGATATTTTCAGCGCCCCCAAGCAGCGACGGAATCACGAACTCGCCGACGCTGGGGATGAAAACCAGCATCGAACCGGCGATGATCCCGGACTTGCTGAGTGGAACAGTGATCAGCCAGAAAGCCTTCCAGGCGCTGGCGCCCAGATCATGGGCAGCCTCCAGCAGACGAAAATCCATCTTCACCAGGTTGGCGTAAAGCGGCAGGATCATGAAGGGGCAGTACACATAGGTCATACCGACCAGCATGGAAACGTCGGTGTAGAGCATCACCATCGGCTCCTGGATGATGCCCAGCGATAGCAGCAGGTTATTGAGCACGCCCTGATCGGCCAGGATGCCCTTCCACGCATAGACCCGCAGCAGGAAAGACGTCCAGAACGGCAACATGACCATCATCAGCAAGGCCGGGCGAATCGCCGGCCGCGAGCGCGCGATGAAGTAGGCAAACGGATAGCCGATCACCAGGCAAGACAGCGTGGTGAGCAAGGCGTACTTCAGCGAGGTCTTGTAAGCCTCCATGTAGATGGTGTTGCCAAAACCGCCTGCCGTATCGGCCGCCTTGTCGATGAAGATGGACGCATAGTTGTTGTAGCGCAGCATGACGTGCCAGGACCCCTGCACCGTCTCGATCAGCGGCGCGAAGGGATCCACGCCATTGCCCATGTCCGTGACACTGATCCGCAACAGGATCAGGAAAGGCAACACAAAGAACAGCAGCAACCAGACATAAGGCACGCCGATCACGAAGCGCCGCCCCAGGTTGAGTTGAAGCCAGGAATGAATTTTCATCGCGGTAGTGAGATAGCTTGGCGTCGCAGCAGCAGCTTATTGAGTCAGCACCACGGGCGCCGAATCGTCCCACCAGAAGAACACCGCGTCTTCCCAGGTGATCAGGGAGCTCTCGTGGCGCGTGGTGTTGGTCTCGGTGATTTTCACCCTGCGACCGCCCGGCATTTCCACAATGAAGGTGTTGTAGCTGCCGAAGTAAGCGATCTCCCGCACCTTGCCGGTGAACAGGTTGACGTTCACCTCAGGACGGGTCTTGGCAATGTGAATCTTCTCCGGCCGCACCGCGATGGCCACCGACATCCCCAGCGTGCCGCTGATGCCGTGGCCCACGTTCACCACGCCCTGCTCCGTCGTGACTTCACAGCGGTCCGCCTCGTCCAGCGTGAGCTCGCCTTCAAACATGTTGACGTTGCCGATGAAGTCGGCCACAAACCGGCAATTGGGGTGCTCGTAAATTTCCTTTGGCGTGCCGACCTGCAGGACGCGGCCGTGGCTCATGACGGCAATGCGGGAAGCCATGGCCATGGCCTCTTCCTGGTCGTGGGTCACCATCACGCAGGTGACGCCCACGGATTCAAGAATGTTGACCAGTTCGAACTGGGTGCGTTCGCGCAGCTTCTTGTCGAGCGCGCCCAGCGGCTCATCGAGCAGCAGCAACTGGGGCCGCTTGGCCAGGCTGCGCGCCAGGGCCACACGTTGCTGCTGGCCGCCTGAGAGCTGGTGCGGCTTGCGTTTGGCAAAGGTCTCCAGCTGGACCAGCTTGAGCATCTCCTGCACACGCGCCTCGATCTCACCCTTGGGCATGCCTTCGCGCTTGAGTCCGAAGGCAATGTTGTCCCACACCGTCAGATGGGGAAAGAGCGCGTACGACTGGAACATCATGTTGATGGGCCGTTCGTAAGGCGGAAAAGAGGCGATGTCCACACCGTCCAGGATCACCGAGCCTTCGGTCGGTTTTTCAAAACCCGCCAGCATGCGCAGCAAGGTCGACTTGCCGCAACCCGAGCTCCCGAGCAGCGCGAAGATTTCGCCCTTGTGAATCGACAGGGACACATCGTCCACCGCCGCCACGCCATCAAAGCGCTTGACCAGCTGCTCAGTCCGCAAAAATCCGTCACCGGCCGGGAGGGGTAGATTCATGAACAGGGGTTCTCACCAAGAAAAAAGCTGCGCACACAAAGCATTGCATGCACAGCCGGATTCACACTGAAATCAGCGCTTGCCAGAGATCAGTAAAACGTCACTTGCCTTTTTTGAAGGCCGTGAACACATTGCTCATGGATTCACGCGCTTCGTTGCTGAAGCTGGCCGGAGACACCATTTTCTTCAGATTGTCCGCATCGGGAAATACCGCCTTGTCCTTGGCGATCTCTGGCTTGACGTTGGCCAGGCTGGCCTTGTTGGCGGTGGCGTAACCCAGCTCGTTGGTCAGAGATGCAGATACCTCGGGACGCAGCGAGTAGTTGATGAAGGCCAGCGCGTTGTTCGGGTGCTTGGCATCCTTCGGAATGGCCAGCGTGTCAAAGAAGATCAGGCCGCCGGTGCTCGGCAACAGGGCCTCGACGTCATTGCCGCTCTTGTTTTCAAGGGCTCGGGCACGGGCGATGTTGATGTCGCCGGCCCAGGCCAGTGCCACGCAGGCCTTGCCGCCGGCCAGGTCGTCAATCATGGTGCTGGAGAACATGCGGATGTGCGGACGCACCTTGGCCAGCATTTCGGCCGCAGCCTTGTGGTCGGCCGGGTCGTTCGAATAGGCGTTTTTGCCCAGGTAATGCATGGCGGGCGGCAGCACTTCGGTTGGCGAGTCGAGGTAGGCAATACCGCAGGATTTGAGCTTGGCGGTGTAGACCGGGTTGAACACCAGGTCCCATGCGTTTTCAGGCATGGGGGTGGAGCCCAGCGCCTTGGTCACCTTGGCCTTGTTGATGCCGACCGTGGTGAAGCTCCAGGCCCAGGGGACGAGGTAGGCGTTACCCGGGTCGATGGTGCCCAGCTTTTCCATGATGGCGGGGTCGAGGTTGCCGTAGTTGGCGACCTTGGACTTGTCGAGCTTGGAGAGCAGGCCGCCGTCGATTTGCGGCTTGGCGAATACAGCGCCGGGCACCACGATGTCGTAGCCGGTGTTGCCTGCCACCAGCTTGGCATGCAGGGCTTCGTTGTTTTCAAAGGTCTGGTAGTTGACCTTGATGCCGGTTTCTTTTTCGAAGTTGGCGATCATGTCCTTGGCGACATAGTCAGGCCAGTTGTAGACATTGAGCACCTTTTCTTCGGCGGGGGCAGCGGCGGGTGCGCTGGCTGCGGGAGCCGGAGTGGCCGCGACAGGCGCCTCCTCTTTTTTACCGCAACCGGCCAGCATAGCTGCCAGGATGGTTGAAATCGCCAGATAGCCAAGATGCTTTTTCATAATGTCCGTAACTCCTCTTAAAACTTGGAAGTAAAAACCAGGAAACTCAAGCAAAAATCAGACCGGAGCAATTGTATAAGAGGGCTAGGGCCTGTCATCATATAAATCGCCCCCGCGCTGGGGCTGCAAGGGGCGCAGCGCTAGGCGCAGGCCCTTGACCGGGGTATCCCCCGGTCAAGGGCTGCAACAACGCGAGGCGCCCCTTGCAGCCCCAGCCCTACGGGTGGCACCCGGAAAAGGCCGCACTCGTCGTTGCGAAGCCTCACCGGGGGCCTACCCCGGCTTCATTTCGCGCCTAGATTGCGACCTTTTCCGGGTGCCACACAGCGGCGATTTATATGATGACAGGCCCTAGAGCCGCGGGAACTTTTTCTCCCCGGGGCCTGCCTCCACGGCAGCCCGGCATCTGGGCCAATTCGCCTACAGCCAGATACGCCCAAGGACGGCTGCCCAAATGGCTCGCGCTGCATACGCTAAGGGCAATTCCCTTACTTTCAGCTCAGGAGAAACCCATGGGACTTACCCAATGGTTAGGCCAGGCCGCCATGAAGCCCTTTGCCCGCGCGCTGCCCGCCATGGGCGACACCGAGCGGGCAGCGCTGGAGGCGGGCACGGTCGGGTTCGAAGGCCGGCTGTTCTCGGGAACACCCCATTTTGATGCCCTGCTGGCCGCTGGACCCAATGTACTGAGCGCCAAAGAGCAGGCCTTCCTGGACAACGAGGTCACGGCATTGTGCGCACTGCTGGACGATTTCGCCATCGACCAGGCCGGCGACCTGCCAGCCGAGGTCTGGGCTTTCATGCGCGGCAGGCGCTTCTTCGGAATGATCATTCCCGAGGAATGGGGTGGCCTCGGGTTCAGCCACTACGCCCATGCCACGGTAGTGACGCGTATCGCCACACTCAATATTTCTGCCGCCGTGACCGTCATGGTGCCGAATTCGCTGGGCCCGGCCGAACTGCTGCTGCGCTATGGCACAGCGGCACAAAAAGAGCACTACCTGCCACGCCTGGCCGATGGCCGCGACCTGCCCTGCTTCGGACTGACCTCGCCTTATGCGGGCTCCGATGCCGCGTCCATCCCTGACCGCGGCGTTGTCACCGAGCGCGAGATCGACGGCGTCATGGTGCGCGGCTTCAGTGTGGATTTCTCCAAGCGCTACATCACGCTGGCGCCCATCGCCACCGTGGTCGGCCTGGCCTTCAACGCGGTGGACGAAACCCTGCCTGAAGGCCAGCGCAACCTGGGCATCACCTGCGCGCTGATTCCCGTGCCGCAACCGGGCATGCAGATCGGCAGGCGGCACCGGCCGATGGACGCCGCCTTCATGAATGGCCCCATCGAAGGCCGTGAAGTCTTCATCCCCATGGACTGGATCATCGGCGGCGAGCAGCAGGTCGGCCAGGGCTGGCGCATGCTGATGGAATGCCTGGCCGCAGGACGCGCCATCTCATTGCCTGCGCTGGGCTCGGCCATGCAGCAAACGGCTCTTTTCGTCGCCAACGGTTACGGCCAGGTGCGGGAGCAGTTCGGGCTTCCCATCGGCCGCTTCGACGCCATTGCCGGCGTGATTGCGGAGATGGCCTGCGAGCTCTATGCGACGGACGCCGCACGCCGCTACACCGCTGCCGTGCTCGACAAAGGAGAGCAGCCCAGCGTGGCCAGCGCCATCCTGAAAGTGCACCTGACCGAAGCTGGGCGGCGCGCCGTCAGCCACGGCATGGACATTCTGGGCGGGAAAGGCATCATCCAGGGCCCGTCCAACCTGCTGTCGGTGGCCTACCGCGGTGCGCCCATCGCCATCACCGTCGAGGGCGCCAACATCCTCACCCGTTCCCTGATCATTTTTGGACAAGGCGCGGTGCGCTGCCACCCCTACGTGATGAAGGAAATGCAAGCCGTGCAGGGCAACGATGCGCAGGCGATGGGGGAAGCGCTGATCGGCCATGGCGGACACGTGCTGCGTAACTTCTGGCACAGCATCGCCGGCGCACCCTTGCGAGGCTCGCCCCCCGCGGGCCTGGAAAAAGAAGCCCGGCTGATCGCCCGCCTGAGCAGCCAGTACGCATTGACCTGCGACCTGGCCATGGGCTTGCTGGGCGGCAAGCTCAAGCGCATGGAGTTGCTGTCGGCAAGGCTGGGCGATGTGCTGGCCCATCTCTACATGGCCAGCGCCTGCCTTTGGCGCTATGCCTTCGACAAGGATACGACCATGCTGCCGGTCGCACAGGCGGCCATTCGCGTGCAGCTCGATGAAGCCGGCAACACGCTGGAGGCCCTCTACGCCAACTTTCCTTCGCCGCTAAGGCGTGTAGTGGGTGCACTGGTGCTGAACCGCAGCACGCGCCTGGCACCGCTTCGGGACGTTCAGCTGCTGGAACTTGCCAAACTTCTGCGAACCAAGTCCGCTGTCGTGAGGCGTCTGTGCCCCGATTTGGCTATGCCAACAAGCGGTGGGCTGCGCGACCTGATGGATGCGCTCGATCTGGCAACGCAGCTCGGCGAAGAAACCGTGGCGCTGAACAAGGCCGTGCGCAGCAATCAGTCCATGGAGCACGCCGCGCAAGCCTCAAGCCGCCCGAACCTGGCGTTGGCTTATTTGCGCGCCGCCGACAAGGTGATCCAGGTCGACGACTTTGCGCCTTAGAACCTGTTCTTAAGCCGCGGCCCGGGTAAACAATCCCTTGTACTGCTCACGCAGCAAATTCTTCTGTACCTTGCCCATGGTGTTGCGCGGCAACTCGTTGACCACAAAGCAGTGCTTGGGAATCTTGAAGTTGGCCAGCTTCGATTTCAGTTCGCCCACAATCCTGCTTCCCTCGAGCACGACGCCCGGCTTGGCGATCACGACGGCCACGCCGACCTCGCCGAAATCCGGGTGCGGCACACCGACCAGCGCGCTTTCGGCCACGCCGGGCATGTCGTTGATGTAGCCTTCAATTTCGGCGGGATAGACGTTGTAACCGCCGCTGATGATGAGGTCTTTGCTGCGGCCCACGATGACGATGTAGCCGCGCTCGTCGATCTTGCCCACGTCGCCGGTCTTGAAGTAGCCGTCTGCGGTGAACTCTTCTTTTGTCTTCTCCGGCATGCGCCAATAGCCCTTGAAAATATTCGGGCCCTTGACCTGGATGCCGCCGATCTCACCGGCCGGCAATGACTCGCCGCCTTCGTCCTGCACTCGCAGGCTGACACCGGGTAACGCAAAGCCCACCGTACCGCCGCGCCGCTCGGCACCCTTGTAAGGGTTGGACGTGAGCATCACGGTTTCCGACATGCCGTAGCGTTCCAGAATGGTGTGGCCGGTGCGCTCTTTCCACTCGTTGAAGGTCTCGATCAGCAAAGGCGCCGACCCCGCCACAAAGAGCCGCATGTTGCGGCAGGCTTCGCGGGTCAGCCCCGGCTCGGCCAGCAGGCGCACATACAGCGTGGGAACGCCCATGAACACCGTGGCTTGGGGCAGCCTTTTCACCACCAGCTTGGGGTCGAATTTGGCCAGCCAGATCATCTTGCTGCCGTTGATGAGCGCACCGTGAATGGCAACAAAGAGTCCGTGCACATGAAAAATCGGCAGGGCATGGATCAGCACATCGCCTTTTTTCCAGCCCCAGGCATCTTTGAGCACCAGCGCATTGCTCAACATGTTTCCGTGCGAAAGCATGGCGCCCTTGCTGCGGCCGGTGGTACCACTGGTGTAGAGGATGGCGGCCAGGTCGTCCGCCCGCCGTGTCACCACTTCATGCTGGTCGCTGCAATGCGCCGCACGGTCCAGCAGCGAGCCTGTGCGGTCATCGTCCAGTGTGAACACGTTCTGCGTGCCGGCCTTGAAGGCGATCTTGCTGACCCAGCCAAAATTCTTGCTGCTGCAGACCATCACGGACGGCTCCGCGTTGTCGATGAAGTATTCGATCTCGGCGCTTTGGTAGGCAGTGTTGAGCGGCAAAAACACATAGCCGGCGCGCAGCGTCGCCAGGTAAAGCATCATGGCTTCCACCGACTTCTCGACCTGCACCGCCACCCTGGCCCCTTCAGGTAACCCCAGCGAGGCCAGCAGGTTGGCCATCATCGCAGTGCCGCGTTCGAGGTCGCGCCACGAATAGCAGAGGCCGTTGTCAGTTTCGACGGCGACTTCATTGAGCGAAGAAGGAAATGCGGCTCGAAGCGCTGCAAACAGGTTATGGTTTTTCATGGGTCAGGCTGGCTATGGTTGGAATGTCGGCCGCCCGGCGATCAAACCGGGGCAGGCGTTTTTCAGTGAAAGCGGCAATACCTTCGCGGTGCTCGGCAGAAGGGGCATAACGGTAGGCTGTTGCTATCAAATCAGTAGCTGGTTGCGCTGATCCAGTGGGCGCCAGAGCCCTGAATGCCTGTTTATTCAGGCGCGCGGCGCCAGGCGCAAGGGCACAGGTGCGATCCACGCACGCCATGACCAGGGCCTCGACGTCCTGGCCTGGCGCAACCTGGTTGAGAAAGCCGCGCTGCTTCATCTCGGCGGCCCCCAGAACGGCAGCCGAAAGCAACATCTCCCGAGCGGTCAGCTCTCCGGCGGCACGCATCACCAGCGCAGCCTCGCGCGGCGCCATCGGGAAGCCGAGTTTGGCAATGGGTGCCCCAAACTTCGCTGTGTCGCCGGCAATGCGGATGTCGCAGCAGCAGGCAATCTCGACGCCGGCGCCCATGCAGTTGCCTTCGATCTGCGCGACGATGGGGACGTCGCAGTCCAGCATGGCCTGCAAGCCGCCCCATACATCGTCTTCATGAAACGCGCGCAGGCCCGCTTCTTCAAAGCGAAAGCCGGCGTATTCGGAGATGTCGCCGCCCGCGCAAAACTGCCCGCCCTCTCCCCGCACCAGCACGCAACACAACGCTGCGCTTTGCTGGATGCGCTCAAACGCCGCGCGCAACTCGCGCCACATGGCGCGAGACATGGCGTTGAGCTTGCCGGGATGGGACAGCGTCACAAAGGCAACGGGGCCTTTCACTTCCAGTAAAACGACACCGGTCATCAAGGGGTCAGTCGAGTTTGGCGCCGGAGGCCTTCACCACCGCCGACCAGCGTTTGACCTCGTTGCTCACAAACGTGCCGAACTGCTGGGGCGTGAGGTTGCCGAAGTCCGCGCCGTTGTTGGCCCAGATGGCTTTGAGCTCGTCGCTGGTGGCGGCCTTGCGCAGGTCTTCCACGATGCGTGCCTGCACGTCGGCTGGTGTGCCCTTGGGCGACCAGATGCCGTACCAGGTGGTCACGGTGTAGTCGGGCAGGCCGAGTTCGCCGGCGCAGGGCACGTCCGGGAAGGCCGGGTTGCGTTTCGTGCCCGACACCATCAGCGCCTTGATGCGGCCGCCCTTGATGTGGTTGGCGGAAGAGCCCAGGCCGTCAAACATCATGTCGACGTTGCCGCCAATCAAGTCCTGCAGCGCAGGGCCCGCGCCGCGATAAGGGATGTGCGTGATGAAGGTCTTGGTTTGCTGCTTGAAGAGCTCCCCGGCCAGATGGTGCGAAGTACCCGCACCGGCGGAGCCGTAGTTGTATCTGCCGGGTGCCTTGCGCACGGCCGCGATGTAAGCCTTGAAGTCTGCGAACGGCATGTTGCGGGGATTGACCACCAGCACCTGCGGCACATTGGCCATCAGGGCCAGCGGCACAAAATCTTTCTCGATGTCGTAGTCCAGCTTGGGATACATCGACGGCGCAATCGTGTGATGCACGGCACCCATGAACAGCGTATAGCCGTCGGGCTGCGCCTTGGCGGCGATGCTCGCGCCCAAGGTGCCGCCGGCTCCGCCGCGGTTGTCGATGATGAGCTGCTTGCCTGTGAGTTTGGCGAACTGCGCCGACAGCGGCCGTGCGAACGCATCGGTACCGCCGCCGGCTGGAAACGGCACGATCATCGTCACCGGCTTGGTGGGCCAGGCTGACTGCGCATGCAGCAGGGGTGATGCGGTTGCAGCGCTGGCCGCAGCGATGCGCAGGACGTCGCGCCGGTTAAATGAAATCATGGTTTGTCTCCTTTGATAAGTTTTACTACGGGATGATATTCGTTAAAAATCGCCTTCAACGCAGCACCGCGCTGGCTTCGGCAGCCTTGATTAAGCGCACCGCGTCTTCGGCCAGCAGGAAACCCTGGGCCTGGGCTTTGTCGGCGGCCTTGCGCACGGCGACCACATAGCCCTCGTGCGAACCGTAGCGCTCCTGCAGCGACAGGCGCGGGTCGCCGTTGGCACTGCGCTCCTGCGCCGTGCGGGCAAAGGGCACCATGCCGCCCACGTAATTGCAGATTTGTCCCTGATGGAACGGCCGGGCGCCGCCCGTCGTGATGTTCCAGCCCAGGTAGGTGCCCAGCGGCGCTTCGAGCAGCACTACCGGCACGCCGCCCAGCTCATTGCCGTCGGCGTCCACACGCGGCGCCAGCATGGGCAGCACCCGGCGGATGGGCGGCGGCGCATTGGATGCCACGCCCGAGCCATCGGCAGGGTTGAACGCGGGGCCCCAGTCATAGTCAAGCACCGGCATGATGAAGTCCGGCTCGGGCACGGTGGGGCGCAACTGCGGCAGCGTGGGAAAGCCGATGCCTTCCTTGGTGGCCAGCGCCAGCGAGCCGCGCGGCTCGCCGGCACGCGGCGCCAGGGTAGGCCAGCGGCTGGGCGGTGGCTCGGCGCCACGCATCACCCAGTTGCGAAAGTGCGCGCGCAGCGCGTTCACGGTTTCGGTATGCGGCACCGGGTTGGCGGGTAACACACCCATGCCGAAATTGTTGCCCGGACAACTGGCGCCTGCCGTTGGAAGGCCCACGCCCGGCAGGCTGGTGTCAAAGCCCCCTGCCCCGCCGCCGTGGCTGGAGCTGGCAATGTAATAGCGCCGCACGTTGGCAGGCAGAGGCAGGTCGGCCCTGGCATCGGTACCCACCCATTCCGGCGTAAGTTTCAGGGCCCAAACCTCGGCCGAGCCAAAGTGCTCAACGATTTTCGGGCAGGTCTTGCTGGCTTCGCAACGATCAAGAATACCGGCAGGCGGCCCACCGCGCACCGGGTCGGCCGCGCGTGCCCACCACTGCGGCCCTTCACTGCCGGCCTGGTACAGCTCCAGCACGCCATCGGGCTGGGCCCAGCGGAAGTTCAGCGCGATGCGCCGGCCCGCAATGATGGGCCAGAGGCCGTCATGCACCTGGCGCCCGGCTTCGTCCCGGTTAAAGCCCAGGTGCAGCCAGCCGCGCAGAAAGTTACCGGACTGCGAGACGCCCCGGCCAATGCTGTGGGTCACCACCCCAGCCACCGGGTTCGGTGTGCCGGCGTCATCGGCCCTGGCCGTCTTGAAGAACACCCCCATATCGCGCCAGGCGGCAAAGCCCACGCCCAGCAGGTAGGGGTCGGCGGCCTTGAACACTACCTGGTAAAGCTTGCTGGCATCGAAGCCGTTCTTCAGGCAAATCTGCGTGGCATCAGGTATGCCGGGAAAAGGATTGGCCGCATCGCATTTGGCCCAGGCCCAGTCGGTGGAAGGAATCACTGTCTCGCCGGTCACATCGCCACGGGTGGATTCAGCCGTGCGCGACACCAGGCGCGACTGGCGCGTGTCCAGGCTCACTGGCTTGTACGGAACAGGATTTGTTTGCACGATCAGCGGCTGCGAACCCGGGCCGGTGCGATTGACGATGCGGCCAAACACCTCACCGGTGACGGGTGAGCCATCGGCGTTTCTTGCCACCGGCACCTTGAGCCAGTGGGCAAGCTCGACCGCAGCAGTGGCCCGCACCATGGTGGCGCCGGCGTTGTCGCCCTGCCAGGCGCTGGTGAGGTCGATGTCACCCAGCGCACGCTCCTGCACCACATTGGGCCGGCGCAAACCACGGTTGGGCACCTCATGCCACATCAGGCCGCTGGCCCTGGACGAATCAACCGGCTTGGTCAACACAAAGGTGGCCACGTAACGCACCTTGCCATCGGCCTCTTTGCCCAGTTCAATGTCCTGGATGATGGCATTGCCAGGCGCCTTGGGGTCCAGCTCGCCGAACGCGCGGCCGGCAACCTGTTCAAAGGCAACACCACCTGACAGGTCTGCCGCCAGGGGAACGGTTTCGTCAATCACGATCCGCGTGACGCGGGCCTGGGCGGAATGTCCCAGCAAAAACACGGCGGCCAGCGACGCAAGCGCCAACCTTCCCATCAGGTGAACGGGTCTCATGTCTGTCTCCTTCGTTTTTATCTGTCTACATCTGTCTACTGCTCGTCTGCAACTGCAAAAAACTACAAAAGCGATTCAATAGCGCCGGACACAGCCACCTTTCCTTGGGCCAGCAAGGCGCGGTGCTTGTCCAGGCGCTTGAGGTCATAGAGGTAATTCACCATCAGGCCGTACGATTGCCTGAGCCCTTTGGGCGTCGGGTCGCCTGCCCAGTTGATGCGCTCTACGCGCGCCCCGTTGCCCAGATGAAAGCGTGCCACCGGATCCAGCGGCTTGCCCTCTTCCAGGGCCCGGCCCAGGTAATGGGCGGCGCAGTGCAGCAGCATCTTTCGCACCGGCGACTTTTCGTTGAGAGCCAGCGGATTCTCTGCGGCGGTCAGCAGGTGCCCCGCAGTGGGCGGCTCAAACCCCACCGCCCGGCCCAGGGCGGCAAGCTCCTTGTCTCCCAGCGTTTCCAGCATGGCCGCCGCGTTCTTGCCCAGCCAGCTGCGAAACCCCGGAATCGGTGAAAGGGTGGCAAAGGTCTTGAGCTTGGGAAACTCCTCTTTCAGGGTCTCCACCACGCGCTTGATCAGTGAATCGCCAAAGCTCACGCCGCGCAGGCCGGCCTGCGTATTGCTGATGGAGTAGAAAATCGCAGTGGTCGCACGGCTCAGGTCCGAGGGCGCTGCCAGCTCATCAAGCAAAGGCATGATGTCGCCCGCAATCGTCTCGACCATCGCGACCTCGACAAAAATCAGCGGCACTTCTGGAAGACGCGGGTGGAAGAAGCCATAGCAGCGACGGTCACTGTCAAGCCGGTTTTTGACGTCGGCCCATCCCTTGATGTCATGGACCGCTTCGTACTTGATCAGCTTTTCAATCAGTGACGCCGGTGAATCCCAGGTGATGCGGCGCAGGTCAAGGAAACCGACATCGAACCATGTCGAGAACATGTATTCCATTTCGACATCCAGCGCCAGCAGACGCTTGTCGGCCTTGAGGCTGGGCTGCATGTCGGCACGCATCTCGACCAGGAACTGGATGCCGCCCGGATAGACGCTGAAGCGCTGCAGCAGACGCCGGCGCGGCGAGACAGTGGCACGGCGGTAACGCACCTCGGCCACGGCCTCTTCGGGTGTACCCACGGCAGCCGCAAACTGCGCCTGCGCGGCCTTGACCTTCTGCGGATTGGCGACGAACTGCTCACTCATCAGCATCCACAGGTCGCGCCGGCGAGCCGGGGTGGCGCCCTGGTACCAGGCCGCGATGGCCATGGCGCGCCGGCCGCCTTCCACCTCACTGACGCGGGGATCAATGATGGCCTGCAACTCCTGCAAGGTGCGGCGAAGTACACGCGGCGACAGCGCTTCGTCCTTATGGCTCAAAGTTGCCAGAAGCCGTTCATGCGTGCTTCGTGCGGGCAATTCGACGCTAGCTGCTATCTTTTTTGTAGCTGCTTGCGCACGGTCTGTTTGCCCTGCGGCCGTTTTTTCTGTAAGGCCTTTCTCGCCTGCCGTGAGCCGCGAAACATTGCGGCTGAGCCAGTCTGCGGCGCTCATGAGGCCACCCTGGAGCGCTGGCTGCGGGAAAGGTCACGCAGCGCTTCGCGCTGGCGCGTCAGGTGCGTGCGCATGGCAGCATCGGCACCTTCGCTGTCACGGCTTTTGAGGGCCGCAAACACCGTCATGTGCTCTGAAAGACTTTGCGCCAGCCGGCCCGGCGCGTGCAACTGCTGGAGCCGGGCAAGCTTCAATATTTTTCGCAGGTCCGCAATCGCCTGCGCGAGCCAGCGGTTGTTGGCCAACAGGATGATGGCCTCGTGAATGGCGAAATTGGTCGCGTAATAGTCATTGATCCGGCCGGCTTTGGCGTGACTGTTAAGCCGCTCATGCAAAGTAGTGAGCGCAGCCAGATCGGCGTCGGTGGCATTGCGTGCCGCCTCATAGGCGCAGCGCCCCTCCAGCAAGGCGATGACCGGGAAAATGTCGTCCAGGTCTTGCTCGGTCACCTCATTGACAAAGCAACCACGCCGGGGTTCGTGGCGCAGAAGCCCTTCCGAGGTCAGTACCTTGAGCGCCTCGCGCAGTGGCGTGCGGGAGATTTCCAGCCGTTCGCATAGCGCCACCTCGTCCAGAAAACTCCCGGGCGCCAGCTGGCCGGCAAAAATCTGCTCGCGCAGGGTATTGGCGACCTCCTGATGCAATGAACTCTGGACCAGACGCATGACAGACCCCTTTTGACCGGCTGACGCAATGAACCCAAATACACGACACATCCACCGAACCCGGCAACTGCGGTGGCCCGGCACGTCCCGAAAAATCCACCTGCTTCCATACAACTGCCCCGGCAGCGTCTGGAGTTTTCAGAATTCCAGCGGTAATTTCAAGTAATTACACATAATTATGAGAGTTAAAAAGCAGTCAGACAAGTGAGTTGTGCCTGAAAACGACAGGGAGAAACCCTAGCGCCCCGAAGCGAGAGGCTCAGGGCACCAGACAGTCCTGACGCCCGGAGCTATCGCCACAAGTCAATAGCTGCCTGCGATGGATTTTTGGGGTTGACCCTGCCGGGAAGCCCACACCCAGAGCCAGGCACCCGCTGCGATCATGGGCACGCAAAGCCATTGGCCCATGCTCATGCCCAGGGCGAGGATGCCGAGGAAGTCGTCTGGCTCACGGAAAAACTCGGCGATGAAACGAAACACGCCGTAGCCGACCAGGAAGGCCCCGGAGACCTGCCCCACCTTACGCGGCTTGCGCGCGTACAACCAGAGCAGCACGAACAGCAACAAGCCCTCCATCAGGAATTGATAGATTTGTGAGGGGTGACGCGGCTGCATGGCGCCGCTGCCCGGAAATACCATGCCCCAGGGCAAAGCAGGGTCGCTGAAGCGTCCCCAGAGCTCACCGTTAATGAAGTTGCCAACGCGCCCCGCCGCCAACCCGGTCGGTACGCAAGGCGCGACGAAGTCCATGACCTGCAGCCAAGGCCGCTGGCGCGAACGGGCAAACCACCATTGCGAGGCCAGCACACCCAGCATCCCGCCGTGAAAGCTCATGCCGCCCTGCCACACAAAAAAGATTTCAAGCGGGTGCGACAGGTAGTAACCGGGCTTGTAAAAAAGGCAGTAGCCGAGCCGCCCACCGACCACCACACCCATGACACCCAGGAACAGGATGTCCTCAATGTCCCTGCGCGACCAGGCGCCGGGGCCGGTGATGGACGCATAGGGCTCGTGGCGAAGGCGCCGCGTAGCCAGGAAGAAGAAGAGGCCAAAAGCCGCCAGATATGTCAGGCCATACCAATGGATGGCCAGGGGACCCAACTGCAGGGCAACCGGATTGATTTGCGGATGAATAAGCATGGGCCGTATTTTTGCATGCGAGGCTCGTAGGAAAGGGCTTACAGTGAGCCCGCTCGCTTAAACTGGGAGCAACGCCGTACAGGATCACACCATGCGTCATTTATTCTGTTTTACCGTTGTTTCAGGCTTGGGTTTGTTGTGCATCCAACCCGCTGCGGCACAGGTCTACCAATGCCTTGATTCAGCCGGCAAAAAGGTGTTTTCACAAACGCCCTGTGCGACCGGCGGCGGTGGCAATGAAAAGCTCATTGTCCGCGCACCCGCCCCTGCCGCGGCACCAGCATCCACTGACGGCACACCTGTAACAGGCGTGCCCGGCGTGCTTTATGGCAATGGAGGAGCCGCCGCAGCCCCCAAGGATTGGGCGGCGGAAAACGCTGCAGCGAATGCGCGGGCGGCTGCTGCTGACCGATCCAGCGGCGGATCGCGCCAGGCCATGCCCTCGGCACTGGGCGGCCTGCGCAAAGGCGGTGCCCAAACCCAGGCGCAAGCCTCCGACAAACAGATCATTGCCAATTGCGAAGCCACCCACGGCGCCCGCTGCAGCAGTGCCGGCGAAATAGCCCAACGAAGAATGGAGCAGCGCGAACTCACCCCAGCGGAAAAGCAGCAGCAGCAAAGTGCGGTGGCGGCGCGCCGGCAACGCGAACGGGAAGAAGCCTTCGAGCGGTCTATGCGCCGATAAAGGTGATAAAGCGGGCAAGCGCCGGGTTGGCGCTGGCCCGCGGCCAGACCAGACTGGTCTCACAGCCAGGCACCACGGCCGAAGCACCCCGTGCACCACTACGCATGGAAGGCCTGCCACCAGGCAGGCTGCGATACACCACGCCAGGGCGCTGAAACTGCCGCACGCTCTCGGGAACCCAGGCCACGCCGAGCCCGGCGGATACCAGGTTCACGATGGTCTGCATCTGGATGGCTTCCTGGGCAACCTGCGGCAATTGCCCTGCGGCGTGATACATCGCAAAAATCGCGTCGTAAAGTGACGGAACGATTCGCCGCGGAAAGATCACTAAAGGCTCGCCCAGCAGATCAGGGAGCGCTAGCGTCGCCTTGCTTGCCAGCGAGTGCTGCCCGGGTAGCGCCACCACCAACGGGTCCTGGCTGATGTGCCGGCAGGCCAGGCCTGGCGGCGCGAAACCAGGGGAATGCAACATGAAGCCCGCGTCGATCTCTCCGCGCTCAAAAGCCTGCAGCTGCACGTCGCCGGTCGCCTCTATCAATTCCAGCTGCACCTTGGGGTATTGCTCGCGAAAGGCCTGCACCCAACGCGGCAACAACTCAAAACCGACCGTAGACACAAAAGCCAGCCGCAAGCGCCCGGCCTCGCCGTCCGCGCTGGCGCGCGCATATGCCGGAAGAGCCAAGGCACGTGTCAGCAGGTCACGCGCTTCGGGCACCAAGGCAGCACCTGCCGTCGTGAGCTGCACGCTACGCTTGGTGCGGTCGAACAATCTGAGGCCCAAATGCGCCTCCAGCTGCGCAATGGCCTGCGTGAGCGGCGGCTGGGTCATGTTGAGGCTTTTGGCAGCGCGGCCGAAATGAAGTTCCTCGGCCACTGCCAGAAACTGACGCCACAGGCGAAGCTCGATCAAGGGCGGTTTACGGGAAGCCATGCCCGTGGTGCCGAGAATATCTTTCATATGCCATACATATTAATAGATGATTAATAATGGATTGGAAAGAATCAATCAAAGCACGCATACTCTGTTTCTCCCGATGAATGCCCAAGGTCAAACGCGGGCAAGCCACAGTAGCCAACACCACGAGACACCCATGGAAACCAAAACCGTCAACATCGTTGCCAACCCACGCAGCAGGAACATCACCGAGGGTAAATCGCGCGCGCCGAACCGCTCCATGTACTACGCCATGGGCTACGAGGCCGACGATTTCAAAAAACCCATGATCGGCGTGGCCAATGGGCACAGCACGATCACGCCCTGCAACAGCGGCCTGCAAAAACTGGCCGACGCGGCAATTGCCGGTATCGAGGAAGCTGGCGGCAACGCGCAGGTATTCGGCACACCCACGATTTCCGACGGCATGGCCATGGGCACCGAGGGCATGAAGTACTCCCTCGTGAGCCGCGAAGTGATCTCCGACTGCATCGAGACCTGCGTGCAGGGCCAGTGGATGGACGGCGTGCTGGTGGTTGGTGGCTGCGACAAGAACATGCCGGGCGGCCTGATGGGCATGCTGCGCGCCAACGTGCCGGCGATCTACGTCTATGGCGGCACCATCCTGCCGGGCACCTACAAGGGCAAAGACCTCAACATCGTCAGCGTCTTTGAAGCCGTGGGCGAAAACGCCGCCGGGCGCATGAGCGACGAAGACCTGCTGCAAATCGAGCGCCGCGCCATTCCGGGCACCGGCAGCTGCGGCGGCATGTACACGGCCAACACCATGTCCAGCGCTTTCGAGGCCCTGGGCATCTCACTGCCCTACTCCAGCACCATGGCCAACCCGCATGACGAAAAAATGAATTCGGCCAAAGAGTCGGCCAAAGTGCTCGTCGAAGCCATCAAGAAGGACATCAAGCCGCGCGACATCGTCACAAAAAAGGCGATTGAAAATGCCGTAGCCGTGATCATGGCCACCGGTGGCTCCACCAATGCCGTGCTGCATTTCCTGGCCATCGCCCACACAGCCGGCGTCGAATGGACCATTGATGACTTCGAACGCGTACGCCAGCGTACGCCAGTGCTGTGCGACCTGAAGCCGTCGGGCAAATACCTTGCCGTGGACCTGCATCGCGCCGGCGGCATTCCACAAGTGATGAAAACGCTGCTGGCCGCCGGCCTGCTGCATGGCGACTGCCTGACGATCTCCGGCCAGACCATCGCAGAGACGCTCAAGGATGTACCCGAGGTGCCGCGCGCCGACCAGGACGTGATCCGCCCCATCAACAATCCGATGTATGCGCAGGGCCACCTGGCCATCCTGAAGGGCAATCTCTCGCCCGAAGGCTGCGTAGCCAAAATCACCGGCCTGAAGAACCCCGTCATGACCGGCCCGGCCCGGGTGTTTGATGACGAACAGTCCGCGCTGGCAGCCATCCTGGCCGGCAAGATCAAGGCCGGCGATGTCATGGTGCTGCGTTACCTCGGACCCAAAGGAGGCCCCGGCATGCCTGAAATGCTGGCCCCCACCGGCGCGCTGATCGGTGCCGGCCTCGGCGAAAGCGTGGGCCTGATCACAGACGGCCGCTTCTCGGGCGGCACCTGGGGCATGGTGGTCGGCCACGTGGCGCCTGAAGCTGCGGCTGGCGGCAATATCGCCTTCATTAACGAAGGCGATTCGATCACCATTGATTCGAAGCAACTCCTGTTGCAACTGAATATCAGTGACGCCGAATTGGCTAAACGCAAGGTCGGCTGGAAAGCCCCTGCGCCACGCTATACCCGGGGCGTCCAGGCCAAGTTCGCTTTCAATGCATCAAGTGCCAGCAAGGGTGCGGTGCTGGACGACTATTGATTTGATCCGCTGAAACGCAAAGAGCCCGTGAAGTTACAGACTTCACGGGCTCTTTGCTTTGGGGCCAGCTGCCAGTTGCGAAAACCGGGTAACTTGACTGGCGTCTTAGCTAGTTGCGCTGTATCAGCTATTTCTTTTTCTTCGCCGAAAGCATGCCCATGGCTTCACGCTGCTTGTCGATGCGGTCTTGCCTGCGTTTGTCCATCTTGTCCACTTCCTTACGCTTGGTATAGCCCGATGCATCCGCCCACCACCACCAGAGGGCTGCAAGCGCGAATGGAGAAAGCACAATCCACCAGCTCAATGTAGCAACGGGACCGATTTCGAGATACTTCAGTGCCAATGCAGCAATTCCAACCAATAGAAAAAACATCTGTAACTCCTCTGAATGTGTGGTGGTTTGGCCGGGTCAACCCTTGAAACCCGGGTCAACCGGCACCACTACAATGACGTTAATTGACTGTAACCGAATCCACAACTCCCCACGAGGACAATCCATGAAACGCATTCTTTCGGTCATCGCTTCCATGGCTGCAGTTTTTGCAGTATCAACCCCTGCACTGGCGGATCTGCAACTGGCAACCGCAAAAAACTGCATGGCTTGCCACGCCGTTGACAAAAAACTGGTTGGACCCTCCTACAAGGATGTCGCAGCCAAATATGCAGGGCAAAAAGACGCAGCAGACAAGCTGGCCGCCAAAGTCATCAAGGGTGGTTCAGGCGTCTGGGGCCCGGTGCCCATGCCAGCCAACGCCCAGGTAAGCCCAGACGAAGCCAAAAAGCTGGTTGCCTGGATCCTGACCCAGAAATAACCGAGGGCTTCTGGCCCAAAAAAAGCCCGTCATTGACGGGCTTTTTTTATGCCGCTTCAAATCACTGCTTTTCAGACAGCTGATCGAGAATGGCAGGGTTTTGTGGCCACGTCACATCGCTTCGCGATATGAGTGTCCCCCAACCCTGCCCCAGCTTCGCTGACGCGGCTACGCCACGTTCTCGATCACTGCTTTTCAGACAGCTGATCGAGAATGGCAGGGTTTTCAAGCGTCGAGGTGTCCTGGGTGATGGTCTCGCCCTTGGCGATGCCGCGCAGCAGGCGGCGCATGATCTTGCCGCTTCGGGTCTTGGGCAGGTTGTCGCCAAAGCGGATGTCCTTGGGCTTGGCGATCGGGCCGATTTCTTTGCCCACCCAGTCGCGCAGCTCCTTGGCAATCGCCTTGGCTTCCTCACCCGTCGGGCGTGAACGCTTGAGCACTACAAAGGCCACAATGGCTTCGCCCGTCAAGTCATCGGGCCGCCCCACCACGGCGGCCTCGGCCACCAGCGTAGAGTGCGCTACCAGTGCCGATTCGATTTCCATGGTGCCCATGCGATGGCCCGACACATTCAGCACGTCATCGATGCGGCCGGTGATGCGGAAGTAGCCGTTGTCGACATTGCGCACTGCCCCGTCGCCGGCCAGGTAAATCGTGCCGCCCATTTCTTCGGGGAAATAGCTTTTCTTGAAACGGTCCGGATCGTTCCAGATCGTGCGGATCATGGAGGGCCAGGGCCGCTTGACGACCAGCATGCCGCCTGCGCCATTAGGGAGATCCTTGCCGGTTTCGTCGACGATGGCGGTCATGATGCCGGGCAATGGCAGCGTGCAGCTGCCGGGCACCAGCGGCGTAGCGCCGGGCAGCGGCGTGATCATGTGGCCACCGGTTTCGGTTTGCCAGAAGGTATCGACGATGGGGCAACGCTCGCCACCCACGTTCTTGTAGTACCACATCCAGGCTTCGGGATTGATCGGCTCGCCAACAGAGCCCAGGATGCGCAGGCTGCTCAAGTCTGAGCGGGCCGGATGCACCTTCTCGTCAGCCTCGGCGGCCTTGATCAATGAACGGATGGCCGTAGGCGCCGTGTAGAAAATCGTGACCTTGTGTTTTTCGATCATCTGCCAGAAGCGGCCCGCATTCGGGAAGGTCGGTATGCCTTCAAAGATGATCTGCGTTGCGCCGGCAGCCAGCGGGCCGTAGGCCACGTAGGTGTGGCCGGTGATCCAGCCGATGTCGGCGGTGCACCAGAACACGTCGGCGGGCTGGATGTCGAAGGTCCAGTCCATGGTGAGTTTGGCCCACAGCAGGTAGCCGCCGGTACTGTGCTGCACGCCCTTGGGCTTGCCGGTCGAGCCCGAGGTGTAAAGGATAAAAAGCGGGTGCTCTGCGCCGACGAACTCGGGCTCACACACCGGTGCCGCCTTGGCGGTGATCTCGTGCATCAGGCTGTCGCGGCCGGCCACCATGTTGCAGGCAGTGGCGGTGCGCTGGTAGACGATCACGTTCTTGATCGACTCGCAGCCGCCCATGGCGATGCCTTCATCGACGATGGCTTTGAGCGGCAGCTCTTTGCCGCCACGCAACTGGTAATTGGCGGTAATAACGGCCACGGCGCCGGCGTCCTGAATACGCTCCTGAAGGCTCTTGGCCGAGAAGCCGCCGAAAACCACCGAATGCGTGGCGCCTATGCGCGCGCAAGCCTGCATGGCCACCACGCCTTCGACCGTCATTGGCATGTAGATGATGACGCGGTCGCCCTTTTTGATGCCGGCGCCTTTCAGCGCGCTCGCAAACTGACTGACCCTGGCATGCAATTCTTTGTAAGTGACGTTGGTGACCTTGCCGTCGTCGCTTTCAAAGATGATGGCTTTTTTGTTTTCGACCGGTGTGCCCAGATGGCGGTCCAGACAGTTGTAGGAAGCGTTGAGTTCACCATCGGCAAACCACTTGTAGAACGGAGCATTGGACTCATCCAGTGTCTGGGTGAATGGCTTCTTCCAGCTCAGGTTTTCGCGCGCCAGGCGAGCCCAAAACCCTTCAAAGTCCTTCTCGGCTTCGGTGCACAGCGCCTGGTAGGCCGGCATACCCGAAATACGCGCGGCCTTTACGGTGGCTGGTGTCGGCGGAAAGATGCGATTTTCAACCAGGGTGGATTCGATCGCGGATGAAGGGGCGCTCATTGGTTTTGTCTCCTGTTTGTCACTGAATGCGTGGTACTGTCTTCTGCCGCACTTACAAGCCACTGACTGGCTTGAACCTTACAACTTCTGCAATTCAGGGGATACCTGCGCTCCCCCTACAATGCCGCAAACCCCCAGCTTACGCCATCATGACTGAATCCACCCAATCCCCCACCCCCGCCAAAATTTCGCCCCTGCGCCCCTTGCCCAACCTGATTTTTGCCAGCCGCTGGCTGCAATTGCCGCTGTACCTCGGGTTGATCGCCGCTCAGGCCGTGTACGTGCTGCACTTTCTGGTGGAGTTGTGGCACCTGATTGAAGCCGCCTTCGGCAGCCAGACCGCACTGCAGTCGCTGATCACCAGCATCGGCTACAAGACCTCCACGCCCATCGTGTCGCTCAACGAGACGGTCATCATGCTGGTAGTGCTGGCGCTGATCGACGTGGTCATGATCTCGAACCTGCTGATCATGGTGATCGTGGGCGGCTACGAAACCTTTGTGAGCCGCATGAACCTCGAAGGCCATCGGGACCAGCCCGAATGGTTGAGCCACGTGAACGCCTCGGTATTGAAAGTGAAGCTCGCAACGGCCATCATCGGCATCAGCTCCATCCACTTGCTGAAGACCTTCATTAACGCCGACAATTACACCGACAGGGTCCTGATTGCGCAAACGGTGATCCACATCACCTTCCTGTTGTCGGCGATTGCGATCGCCTACACCGACAAGATCATGTCCGCCATCGCCGCGCAAAAGCACTAAGCGAGCCACGCCGGACAGCTAGTCCGGCGCCTTTTTTGGGGTGCTGGCGCGCATCAGCATCACCGCACCCAGCACCCCTGACAACAACGAACCGCACAGCACACCCAGCTTTAGTTGCGTCTCGTATGCCGCATCCTGGCCGGCAAATGCGAGCGCACCGATGAAAAGGCTCATGGTAAAGCCCACGCCGCACAGCAGGCAGACACCAAAAAACTGGCTCCAGCCAGCGCCGGCGGGCAGGCGTGCACCGACAAAGCGAATCAGCAGCCAGGAAGCCCCAAACACGCCGACCGCCTTGCCCACCAGCAGGCCTGCCGTGATACCCAAGGGCACGCTCTGAAGAAGCGTTCCGACGGTCACCCCCTGAAGCGACACTCCAGCATTGGCGAACGCAAACATCGGTAACACCGCAAAAGCCACCCAGGGGTGCAGCGCGTGCTCAGCGGTTTTCAACGGCGAGCCGCCTTTGCCGTCTGAAAGGGGAATCGCCAGCGCGGTAATGACGCCCGCCAGCGTTGCATGAATGCCCGACTTGTAGACGAAAAGCCAGATCACCAGGCCCACTGCCACGTAGGGCCCTACAACCATCACCTTCGCCCGGTTAAAGGCCAGCAAGAGCAACCCACCGATCGCGGCGGCCACCAACGCCATCACCGACAAACCCTCGGTGTAGAAAAACGCAATGATCAGGATGGCGCCCAGGTCATCAATGATGGCGACAGCCGTCAAAAACACCTTGAGCGATGCCGGCACGCGGCTGCCCAGCAGCACCAGGATGCCCAGCGCAAAGGCAATGTCGGTGGCGGCCGGAATCGCCCAGCCGCGCATCGCGACCGGGTCGCCGGCATTGATCGCCATGTAGATGAGCGCCGGCGCCACCATGCCGCCCAACGCAGCGCCCGCCGGCAACAGCGCCTGTGCACGCGAGGCCAGCTCGCCCTCGATCAATTCGCGCTTGATCTCCAGGCCCACCAGAAAGAAAAACACCGCCATCCACAGGTCATTGACCCAATGCAGTAGCGACTTGGAAAGCACCAGCAGATCACCGCCCACCCGCAGTTCGCCTGGCAGTTGCACAAACCGGTTGTAAGTCTCACTCCATGGCGAGTTGCTCAGTACCAGCGCCGCCACAGCGGCCAGCGCCAGCACCACGCCCGAAAGCGACTGCGAATTGATGAACTGGTTCAGTGTGCGGTAGACAAACTTGAGCATGCCGCCATTGTCCCAGAGACGCAGCCTGGCAGGCAGGTACTCCCACACAGCGGAGGCCGCAGCTCATGGCTCAGCCGTGATGTCAGCCATTGCGGCCAAGCGCCACTGAATGCATCGGACCGCAAGCCCTGACCTCTACTCTATTTATTGCGCGGACTGCGGAAGATGACCGAAGCTGGCAGCCTTGCCGGAGGCGGCCGCCGGCAGCACAGCCTTTTCCATCTCGGCGCGCCGCATCGGGCGCAGCACATACCACGCCATCAGGGCAGCAATCGCGTTCATGACGCTGCCGACAATGAACACGGCGTGCCAGTTGCCCGTCATCGCCGTGAGCACGCTGGACAGCGGAACCAGCAGCGACGCCGTGCCCTTGGCGGTGTACAGCAGGCCGGCGTTGGATGCGGCGTACTTGGAGCCAAAGGTATCGGCGCAGGTTGATGGAAAGAGGCTGTAGATCTCGCCCCAGGCGAAGAACACCATGCCCGTCAGTACCACGAAGGCAACCGGGTTGTGGCCAAACTGGTAGAGAGCCAGGATGCCCACCGACTCGATGCCAAAGGCGATCAGCATCGTTTTTTCACGGCCGATCTGGTCCGACACCCAACCAAAGAACGGACGGGTGAGCCCGTTAAGCACGCGGTCAATGGCCAGGGCAAATGTGAGCGCCGGCAGCGCCAGACCCATGATGCTGACGGGCACGTCGCCGACGTTGAAATCCTTGGCGATAGGTCCGAGCTGGGCCGTAGCCATCAGCCCGCCGGCCGCCACCATCACGAACATGACGTACATCACCCAGAACACCGGTGAACGCAGGACTTCGGACGGTGTGTAGTCGCGCCGGCTCTGCTGCACATTGATCGTGGAGATCGAGCCGCTCTTGGCCAGGTTCGCCGGTGCCCGCGTCAACAGGAACGACACGACAAATACGATCACGCCCTGAATGATCCCGAAGTACAGGAAGGCAGACTGGTAGCCGCTGCCCTTGATCATGGCCGAGATCGGAAGAATAGTGAGCGCGGAGCCCGCGCCAAAACCTGCAGCCGTGAGACCCGCAGCCAGGCCTCGGCGATCCGGAAACCACTTCAAGGCATTGCCGACACAGGTACCGTACACCGCACCCGCGCCAACGCCACTGATCGCAGCAGCGATGTAGAGCAGCATCAGTGAATCGGCAAAGGAATTAATAACCCAGCCCACGCCGCAAAGAATGCCGCCGACCATGACCACCGGACGTGGCCCGAAACGGTCGACGAGATAGCCTTCAATCGGCACGAGCCAGGTTTCAGTCAACACAAAAATCGTGAAAGCAACCTGGATGGCGGCCTTGCTCCAGCCGTACTTGTCGGCAATCGGATTGACAAAAAGGGTCCAGCCATATTGCAGGTTGGCAATCATCGCCATGCAGACGATGCCCAAGAGAAGCTGTATCCAGCGATGAGCGTTCGATGGCGCGGGGGTGGCCGTATTGGCGTGTGTCATGAAAGTCTCCTGTCGTTGTATGCCGTGGAAATTGCGTTTGCAATCGCTGATGCTGTTGTTGTGGGCGGATTGTGAGAGCGCGC
This sequence comes from Polaromonas sp. P1_F6, assembly GCF_056405695.1. NCBI lineage: Bacteria > Pseudomonadati > Pseudomonadota > Betaproteobacteria > Burkholderiales > Comamonadaceae > Polaromonas > Polaromonas sp. P1_F6. The sequence continues at coordinate 583,734 of NZ_JBFUBQ010000001.1, read as the reverse complement.
ATTTCGAAGCCCGCTTGATCGCGATCAAGTTTGGAAAAAACTTTACGCAACGCGAAAAAAACGAAAGCTGATTGAAAGAATCATGCAGCGTTACCCCCCGGTTTCTGCGACGGATTCAATTCACAAGATGAGGGTGTGCGGGTAATGGCCGAGCTGAGCCTGAACACGCAATTCGAGGGTCAGCAAACGCCCGGCGTTGCACCGGGCCTGGGAGGCACTGAAAAAAAAACGAGAGAGAGAAAAGCAACCGCGTCACGCGGTCTATCGATGGCGGCGCAAACCGCCCGGCAACAATTAGCGGGGCCGCAGCGCGCTGATAAAAATATGCAGAGGCGTAGCAGCAAGCAACTCACGCAGCACAAGGCGTGCGCGCGCCCTGACGGCGGGTTGGGCAATTTTCAGATACAGGGCGAAAGCGGTCATGAGTTTCCTTTGTTGCGTGAGCATCTACAGAAGCAATCATAGGGTAAACCCTTGGCCTCTTCAAACCATCAGCCAACCACCGCCGAACCGGGTTGCGGCCGGCGTCAGCCCACCATGTTTTGAGGCCGCACCCAGGCATCAAACTGCTCGCCCGTGACATGGCCCGAGGCCAGTGCCGCATCGCGCAGGCTGCTGCCTTCCTTGTGCGCCTTTTTGGCGATGAAGGCGGCCTTGTCATAGCCGATGTGCGTGTTCAGTGCCGTCACCAGCATCAGCGAGCGGTCAACCAGCTCGGCGATGCGTTCGCGATTCGGCTCAATGCCGACGGCGCAGTGGTCGTTAAAGCTCACCATGCCATCGGCCAGCAGGCGCACGCTTTGCAAAAAGTTGTGCGCCACCATGGGCCGGAACACATTGAGCTCGAAGTTGCCCGAGGCACCGCCGAAGTTGATGGCCACGTCGTTGCCGAACACCTGCGCCGCCAACATGGTCACGGCTTCGCTCTGCGTCGGGTTGACCTTGCCCGGCATGATGGACGAGCCAGGTTCGTTCTCGGGAATGCTGAGCTCGCCGATGCCGCTACGCGGGCCGCTGGCCAGCCAGCGCACGTCGTTGGCAATCTTCATCATGCTGGCTGCCAGTGTTTTGAGGGCGCCGTGCGCATGCACCAGGCCGTCGACCGAGGCCAGCGCTTCGAACTTGTTGGGTGCGGTCACAAAAGGCAGGCCTGTCAGCGTGGCCAGTTCGGCCGCCACTTGCTCCGCATACCCCTTCGGTGCATTCAGCCCCGTACCAACGGCAGTACCGCCGAGCGCCAGTTCATACAGGTGCGGCAAGGCGGCACGCACATGCTTTTCGCCGTGGTCAAGCTGCGCGACATAACCCGAGAACTCCTGGCCCAGGGTGAGTGGTGTCGCATCCTGCAGATGGGTACGTCCAATCTTCACGATGCTGTCGAAGTCTTTGGCTTTTTGCGCCAGCGTCGCGCGCAACTTCGCAATCGCTGGCAGGAGCTTGTGGGTCATGGCCTCTACAGCGGCAACATGCATGGCGGTAGGAAACACATCGTTGGACGACTGGCTGCGGTTGACATCGTCATTGGGGTGCACCAGGCGGCCCTCGCCGCGCTCGCCGCCCAGAATTTCGCTGGCGCGGTTGGCCAGCACTTCATTGACATTCATGTTGGTCTGCGTGCCGGAGCCCGTCTGCCATACCACCAGGGGGAATTCGTCCGCATGCCCGCCCGCGATCACCTCGTCGGCTGCGGCCACGATGGCTTTGGTTTTTTTCTCGTCCTGAAGGCCCAACGCATGGTTGACCCTGGCCGATGAGCGCTTGACCTGCGCCAGCGCCTTGATGATTTCACGTGGCTGCTGCTCGCCCGAGATGTCGAAATTCTGCAACGAGCGCTGCGTCTGCGCACCCCAGAGTTTGTTGGCCGGCACCTCGATAGGGCCAAAGGTATCGCGCTCCGTGCGCGTGCTGCTTGTCGTCATGGAAATATCCTGCGCGTCAAAAAAGATGGTTAAGAGTCCTAGTATGACTGCAGACGAGAAAGATTCTCATCTGAAGGGTTTTGGATCCTCTCGCCCGACATGCCCGAGTTGCCCGCCAAGGGCGGATAATTGCGGGGTTTGCCCGAAATTTCCCCGAAACGCCCTCATAACGACGACCCACCATGACCACGATCAAGCAAGCCGACCTCATCGAATCCGTAGCCGCTGCCCTGCAGTACATCAGCTACTACCACCCCACCGACTACATCGCCCACCTGGCGCGAGCCTATGAGCGCGAGCAAAGCCCGGCCGCCAGGGATGCGATTGCACAGATCCTCACCAACAGCAAGATGAGCGCGACCGGCCAGCGCCCGATCTGCCAGGACACCGGCATCGTCAACGTGTTCCTTAAAGTCGGCATGGACGTTCGCTGGGAAGGCTTTACCGGCAGCCTGGACGACGCCATCAACGAAGGCGTGCGGCGCGGCTACAACCACCCTGACAACACCCTGCGCGCCTCGGTGGTGGCCGACCCGCAGTTCGACCGCAAGAACACCAAGGACAACACACCGGCCGTGATCTTCACCGAGCTGGTGCCCGGCAACAAGATCGACGTGACCGTGGCGGCCAAAGGCGGCGGCAGCGAAAACAAAAGCAAGATGGTCATGCTCAACCCCGGCGATTCGGTGGTCGACTGGGTGCTCAAAACCGTGCCCACCATGGGCGCCGGCTGGTGCCCGCCCGGCATGCTGGGCATCGGCATTGGCGGCACCGCCGAAAAAGCCGTGCTGATGGCCAAGGAAAGCCTGATGGACGACCTGGACATGTATGAGCTGCAAGCCAAATCGTCTTCGGGCGCCAAGATGACCAAGACCGAAGAGCTGCGCCTTGAACTGTTTGAGAAGGTCAACGCGCTGGGCATAGGCGCGCAGGGCCTGGGCGGCCTGACCACCGTGCTGGACATCAAGATCAAGATGTACCCGACGCACGCCGCCAGCAAGCCCGTCGCGATGATTCCCAACTGCGCTGCCACACGCCACGCGCACTTCGTGATGGACGGCAGCGGCCCGGTCTATCTGGACCCGCCTTCACTGGACCTCTGGCCCAACGTGAACTGGACGCCCGACTACAAGAAGAGCAAGAAGGTCGATCTCAATACGCTGACCAAAGAAGAAGTTGCCAGCTGGAAGCCCGGCCAGACCCTGCTGCTCAACGGCAAGATGCTAACCGGCCGTGACGCAGCGCACAAGCGTATCCAGGACATGCTGGGCAAGGGCGAAAAGCTGCCGGTTGATTTCACCAACCGCGTCATCTATTACGTCGGCCCGGTTGATCCGGTGCGTGATGAAGCCGTAGGACCTGCCGGCCCGACCACCGCCACCCGCATGGACGGTTTCACTGAAATGATGCTGGCTGAGACCGGCCTGATCTCGATGATCGGCAAGTCCGAGCGCGGCCCGGTTGCCATCGAAGCCATCAAGAAGCACAAGAGCGCCTACCTGATGGCTGTCGGCGGCGCTGCCTACCTGGTCAGCAAGGCCATCAAGACCGCCAAGGTCGTGGGCTTTGCCGATCTGGGCATGGAAGCGATCTACGAATTCGACGTGGTCGACATGCCGGTGACCGTGGCGGTGGATGCGGGCGGCACCAGCGCGCACATCACCGGCCCAGCCGAGTGGCAAAAGAAAATCGCCACCGGCGAGTTCAAAAACATTCCCGTCGCAGCCGCGTGAGCGGAGGCCATGCCGGCGCCGACCGGCCGGTCGGCGTGTTCGACAGCGGCGTGGGTGGCCTTAGCGTCTTCAAGGCATTGCGGGCCGAATTGCCCGTGGAGTCCTTCGTCTACCTGGCCGACGCGGGCTTCGCGCCTTATGGCGAGCGCGGCGACGCTTTTGTCATTGAGCGCACGCGTGCCGTCGTGCGCAAATTGCGCGAAGAGCATGCGATCAAGGCACTGGTGATCGCGTGCAATACCGCGACGGCGGCCGCCGTTCACCTCGTACGAACCGAGCACCCTGACCTGCCGCTGGTCGGCGTCGAACCGGCACTCAAGCCGGCCGTCGCGTTGAGCAAGACACGCCGCATCGGCGTGATGGCGACGCGCGGCACGGTGGCAAGCGCCAAGCTGCGCGCGCTGCACGATTCGCTGAAAGGCCAGGCCGAGTTCATCCTGCAGCCGTGCGACGGGCTGGCCGATGCGATCCAGAACCATGATATTGCGCAGATCAGTGCTTTATGCCGTGAATACACGCAAGCGATCGGACCCTTCGGCGGCCAAGCCGGGCAGGTCGATACTCTGGTGCTGGGCTGCACGCATTACGCCTTCGCGTGGGACACACTGCAGAAAATGGTGGGCACCGACGTCCGCCTGATCGAGACCGGCGAGCCGGTCGCGCGGCAGACCCGCCGTTTGCTCGAAGCCGCCGGGCAGTTGCGGCAAGGCGACGCACCCGGCCACATCACTTTGCTGACAACGGGTCTGCAGGAGTCGCTGAACGCAGCCGCACGACGCTGGCTGGGCCTGCAGCTATAGCACCACAGCGCCGGCTGGACTCGCCGGCGCTGGTACTCATCGACTCAGTGATGAGCCGAATCCGTTGAAGCAACTGAAGTTATTGCGGCTTCAGTCCCACGTTACGCGCCAGGGTGCGCCAGCGCTCCGACTCCGCCCGAAGGAATCCACGCAACTGGTCGCGTGAAGTACCTTTCATTTCCACGCCCAAAGCAGACATACGTTCCACCACCTTGAAATCCGACATCGCACTCAGGAGTTCGAGGCGAAGCCGCTCGGTGACTTCAAGCGGCGTGGTCGCTGGCGCAACAAGCGCCCACCACTGCGCCACATCCATGTTCTTCAAGCCGAGCTCAGTCATCGTCGGCAAGGAGCGCAGGATGGGGACGTCCGAGCGCTTGCGGCCCGTCACCGCCAGCGCCTTGACCTTTCCGGCGGCCATGAGACTGGAGCCGGTCGCCAGCGTGGCGAAGTAAGAGGACACCTGGCCGGCAGCCAGGTCAACCATCGCCGGCGCGCCGCCGCGGTAAGGCACCATGTTGAACTTGATTTTGGTTTCCTGGGAAAACAGCTCACCCACCAGGTGGCTGATAGACCCTGTGCCGCTGTTCGCCATGGCAGGGGGCCCACCCTTGGTGGTCGAAGAAGTTTTCAGGAAAGTCTTGAAGTCGCTGTTTTCGGGACCCATGCCGGTAAACAGCACCATGGGCGATGTACCCACCAGCGTGATCGGCGTGAAGTCGCGCAGCATGTCGTAAGGCAGGTTGGCAACAACTGCGGGCGCGTACACGTGCGACAACTCCACGATCGCCAGCGTATAGCCATCGGGTGCCGACTTGGCGGCCTGGTCAATTCCGACGTGGCCCGCGCCACCCGGCTTGTTGTCGACGATCACGGGTTGCTTCAGCCCTTCGCTCAGCCGCTGTGCCAGCACGCGGGTAATGGCATCGGTGCTACCGCCCGTTGCCCAGGGAACGATGATCTTGATGGGCTTGTCGGGGTAGGCAGCCCATGCGGGCGCAGCGCCAAGCGCCAGGGTGGCTGCGGAACCAGCAAGCAGCGTGCGCCGCTTGATGGGGAATGTTGAAACTGACATGAACTCTCCTTGCATTGATCGGATACGCGAGACAACCCCACCTCCTCGTGGGCATCGTCAGCGTCCGGCGAGCGTACACCGCGGATGACGCATGCACCGTGTTACCACGCAGATACAACCGCTACATGTGGCTCGCGTCCAACGTTTTTCGCGCGTTTATTTTTTGTGATCTCGCGACACCGAAAATTCACACGCGATTATTTTTAGCAAAGTAATTAAAAAGTCTGCAGTGCATCGTGGATACGTTTTCCGCCGGAATTCTGGCCGTTTATTTTTCCCGACGCTGCTTAAATTTCCCGATCAGCACGCGCGGCAGGGATAGCCGGGTCCGCCGCGCTGCGAATCAAACCGAGGTTGGATTTCAGCATCTCGAACACCTTGCGTGTCACCGGGTTAATGACATTCTTTCGAACGAACAGGTAGTAATCAAGCTCAGGCAAGCGCGGCAGTCCATCGTTTTCGCCCAGCACGCGCAGGTCGCTGCCCGCCATCTCGATGCCGCGCGCAGTCACACCCAAACCCGCACGCAGTGCAGCCTTGATGCCGATCAGGCTGGAAGCGGTATAGCTCGGCGACCAGGGAATTCCGGCAGCGTCCAGCGCCTCGCGTGCCAGCCTGTGAAATACGCTGGGGCCCTCCACCAGGATCAGCGGCACCGGCTTGGCGCGGTCATGTACGTAGCTGGCTGAGCACAACCATACCGTGGGTGAGGTACGCAGCACCACGCCGTCGAGTGCCGGGTCGTTGCGGTTGGAGATAGTCATGTCGATCTCGCCGCGCTTGAGGGATTCCATCAGGAAAGGGCTGCGCCCCACATGGATGTCTAGCTGCAACAGCGGCGAAGCACGCGCCACCTGTGCCAGCAGCGTCGGCAGCATGGTGTCGGCCACGTCGTGCGGCGCGCCTATGCGCAGTACACCCTCCAGGTTGCCTTGCTGCAGGCTGCGCAAGGCATCGTCATTGATGGCCAGCAGGTGGCGCGCATAACCGAGCAGCTTTAACCCATGCGGCGTCAGGCGCTTCTGGCGCCCATGCTTTTCAAACAGCGGGTGGCCGATCTGGTCTTCCAGCCGCTGCATTTGCTGCGTCACCGCCGACTGTGTTTTGCCCAGCTGCACGGCGGCGCTGGCAAAGCTGTCCTGCTCGTCGATGGCCACCAGCGCTCGCAGCAATTCCAGATCAAGGGTTTTCATTTCCAGGCGTTTTGCAAATATCTACTTATTACAAATGCTAATGTATTTATCTCTATTTCTGAGTTGTTTCAGAAATACGAGTTGACTATATTAGGCCAAGTAAACCCAAAACCTCACTCAGGAAGATGCCCATGACCGCAGCAGCCGAGCGCAACCAGGTAGTTGGCGCCGCCATTCAAAACATTAAGATTATTGTTGGGAGCGGCGAAGCAAATCGCCAGTCGCTGGCCAAAGTGCTCGCGGTCCTGAACCAGCTGGCCGGCCAGAAGGAGCTGTGGAACGCTACGGATTTCGCTGCGCCCGAAAGCCCCGAACTGCAGGCGCGCTACCTGATCGCTGAAGACGCCGACCAGAGCTTCGCGCTTTACCTCAACGTGATGCGTCCCGGCAAACGCATCGTGCCGCACAACCATACGACCTGGGCCTGCATCAGTGCCGTGGAAGGCTCCGAGATCAACCGCGTGTACGAACGCCAGGACGATGGCTCAGTGCCGGGCAAGGCGCAGCTCAAAGAGGTCAACTCCGTCGTGGTCGAGCCCGGCACGGGCATCGCCCTGATGCCCGAAGACATCCATTCGGTGGAGATTCCGGCCGGCCAGGTGATACGCCACTTGCACATGTATGGCCGCGCGCTTGAAACGCTGAACACGCGCACCGGCTACGACCTGGAAAAAGGTACGTACGAAACCATGGGCATCGGCGTGCAGACGCGCCGCTGAACACCCGCGCGCCCTTACCCCCTTCCCTGAATTTCCGAACCTACACGCCCCCTATCCCATGACACGTTTTGTAGACGCGGCCACGCTGAAAGCCTGGCTGCACGACGGCGCGGAAATCGCCCTGTTTGATGTGCGCGAGCACGGCCAGTACGGCCAGTCGCATTTGTTTTACGGCATCCCTCTGCCCTACAGCCGGCTTGAGCTGGACGCACCGCGCCTGGCGCCGCGCCGCAGTGTGCGGCTGGTGGTGTATGACGACGACGGCAGCGGCGCAGCGCCTTTGGCCGCGCGCCGCTTCAGTGCACTCGGCTACAGCGATGTGCAGGTGCTGCAGGGCGGCACAGCCGGCTGGCAAGTCGCTGGCTTCCCGTTGTTTGCCGGCGTCAACGTGCCGTCCAAAACTTTCGGCGAACTGGCCGAGCAGGTCTATCACACGCCCCGCGTCAGTGCGACTGAACTTGCAGCCATGCTGGAGCGGCAAGACGACGTGGTGGTGCTCGACGGTCGGCCGTTTTCGGAGTTCCGCAAGATGAACATCCCGACGGCGATCAGTTGCCCGAACGGCGAGCTGGCCCTGCGCATCCGTGACCTGGTCCCCAGCGAAAGCACGCACATCGTGATCAACTGCGCAGGCCGCACGCGCAGTATCATCGGCGCGCAAACGCTGATCAACCTCGGCTTGCGCAACCCCGTATCGGCGCTGGAAAACGGTACCCAGGGCTGGTACCTGGCAGACTTCAAACTCGAGCACGGCGGCACGCGCCGCTACAAGGACTCGGCCCAGCCCACAGAGCCCGCCGGCATGCGCGCGGCAGCCCAGGCGCTGGCAAAGCGTTTCGATGTACCTGTCGTCAACGCACAGACTGTACGCGGCTGGGCCGGCGACGCGCAGCGCACGCTCTTTTTGTGCGATGTCCGCAGCCCCGAAGAATTTGCACGCGGCAGCCTGCCCGGCGCGCAGCACACGCCGGGCGGCCAGCTGATCCAGGCCACCGACCAGTATGTGGGCGTGCGCCAGGCCCGGCTGGTGCTGTTTGATACGGACGGCATACGCGCGCTGACGGTCGCCAGCTGGCTGCGCCAGCTGGGCCACGACGCCAGCGTGCTGGACCAGGGCCTGGCCAGTGGCCTGGCGCTGCCCGCCACGGCGCCCGTGGCCCTGCCCGCGCTGCCCGCCACCACCGCGCAGGCCCTGTCGGCCGGGCTGGCCGATGGCACCGTGGTCGCCATCGACCTGCGTCCCAGCATGCAGTTTCGCCAAAACCATATCGCGGGTACACGCTGGTCCATCCGCCCACGCCTGGCACAGGCTCTGGCCGGTGAACACCGCCCGGTGGTGCTGGTTGCCGACGAGCCCGCTGCGGCCGCCTGCGCGGCCGTTGACCTCCAGGCGTTGGGCCTGAAAGCCAGCCTGCTCGAAGGCGGCCTCGACGCCTGGCGCGCCGCCGGCTTTGCGCTGCAGGCCACTGACAACATTCCCGCCGACAGCGACTGCATCGACTACCTGTTCTTCGTGCATGACCGGCACGACGGCAACAAGGAAGCTGCCCGCCAGTACCTGGCCTGGGAAGTGAACCTGATCGGGCAGCTCGACGCACTGGAACTGAACGCATTTCACTTGCCCGATGCCGCGGCCACCCACCCCGCGTAATACCGATTTGGCCCCGCGCCGCCTCATTTTTTTATTCATCTTTTGCCCCAATTCATTCAGGAGCCCCCATGCTTGCCAAACTGAAATTGACCGCAGCCTCGCTGTGCTGCGCCCTCCTCTACGTACACGGCGGCGCCTCAGCCCAACCCATGCCGCAGGTCGGCGGCTTCCCGAACCAGGCCATCAAGTTTGTGTCGCCGTTCCCGGCCGGCGGCGGCAATGACGCCACGACGCGCTTCGTGACGAGCCGACTGTCCGACATCACCGGACAGAGCGCCATCGTCGACAATCGCGGCGGCGCCGGCGGCAACATAGGCGCCAAGGCCGTGGCCGACGCCAAGCCAGACGGCTACACAGTGCTCACGGGCCAGGTCTCGTTGATGGCCGTCAATCCCTCGCTGTATGCCTCGCCGGGTTTTGACCCGCTGAAAAACTTCCTGCCCATCACCCAGATCAATGCCGCACCGCTGGTGCTGGTAGTGGCCAGCAACTCGCCCCTGAAAAGTTTTGCCGACCTCGCCGCGCAGACCAAAGTCGCAGGCGGTCGAGTTACCTATGCCACGCCCGGCAATGGCACACTCTCGCACCTCGTCGGCGTGGTTCTGGAAAAAGACAGCGCCATCAGCATGACCCACGTGCCCTACAAGGGCGCGGCGCCGGCCATCACCGACCTGCTGGGCGGCCAGGTGGACGTGCTCATCACTTCCACCGCCTCGGTGTCCAGTTTCATCCAGAACGGCAAGATGCGCGCCCTGGCCGTCACCAGCCCGCGCCGCATCGGCGTGTTCACCAAGGTACCGACACTGGAAGAGCTGGGCTACAAGAACACGACCTTTGAAGACTGGTACGGTTTCTTCGCACCGGCGGGCACGCCACCCGAACGCGTGGCTTACCTGCACGACAGCATCGTGCGCTCGCTCAAGTCGCCGGAAGTCAGCAAGCTGATCACCGACGGCGGCAGCGAAGTGGTGGGCAACACGTCGGCGGCTTTTGCCGCGCAGCTCAAGGCGGACATTGCCCGCTGGTCGCGCGTCGTCAAGCTCTCGGGCGCCAAGCTAGACTGACCCCGGATTCATCAAACCGCCCCGACATGAGCAAAAAAACACCACCGGCCACCGCACCCAGTGCGTCACCCCTGACCCGCCTGGTCCACGCCGGCAAGCAGCCGGCCTATGACGGAGGCCGGCCGGTCAACCCGGCCGTGGTGCGCGCCAGCACAGTGCTGTTTGACAACACAGCGCACCAGCGCGAGATGCGCCTGCGCCGCGGCGATGAGCGCGTGTTCACCTACGGGGCGCGCGGCAACCCGACCAACTACGCACTGGAAGACATGGTCAGCGAGCTGGAAGGCGCCTGGCGCACCCGGCTCTTTCCCACAGGCCTGGCCGCCATCGCGATGACGCTGTTGTCCTACCTCAAGCCCGGTGACCACCTGCTGATGTCGGACAGCGTCTACGAACCGGCGCGCAAGCTGGTGGAGTCCTTCCTCACGCCCTACAACATCCGCTGCACTTTCTTCGCGGCTGATGGCAGCGACGTGGAAGAAAAAATCGAGGCCGGCACGCGCATGATTTATGCCGAATGCCCGGGTTCGCTGGTGTATGAAATGTGCGACCTGCCGCGCCTGGCCGGCATCGCCCGTGCACGCGGCCTGCTGCTGGTGGCCGACAACACCTGGGGCTCCGGCTACCAGTACCGGCCGCTGGCGCTGGGCGCCGACGTGTCCATCATGGCGGCCACCAAATACCTGTCGGGCCACTCCGACGTGATGATGGGCACCGTAGCCACCACGCAAGCCGCCTGGCAGGCGCTGAACGAACGCAGCGATGCCTTCGGCATGACGGTAAGCCCCGACGATGCCTACCTGGTGCTGCGCGGCACACGCAGCATGGCCGCGCGCCTGGCCCTGCATGAACGCGGTGCCCTGAAGGTGGCTGCCTGGCTGCAAACACGCAGTGAAGTGGCGACCGTGTTCTGCCCGGCCCTGCCCGGCCATCCAGGCCACGCCATCTGGCAACGCGACTGCAAGGGCACCAACGGCCTGTTGTCCTTCGAGCTTCAGCCCGCCTTCGACCAGACCGCCGCCGAGCGGCTGATCGACGGCCTTCGGCTGTTCGGCCTGGGCGCTTCGTGGGGCGGCTATGAAAGCCTGGTCACGCTGACCAACATGCGCGGTGCCCGCAGCGTGACCGACTGGTCGGGCCACGGCCAGATCGTGCGCTTGCACATCGGGCTGGAAGACCCGGCCGACCTGGTGAGCGACTTGCAGCAGGGGTTTGCCGCATTGGCGGCCTGAGGGTTTTACCTCTGCGCCCTTGCCCTTCGCATCACCCCCAGCCCCTTTCCTCTCCCCCATTCGATTTCATCCGCCCTCTGCGGCGGCCCTTGCCTGCCTTTTTCCTTCCGGTTTGCATCACCATGCCCAGCAACGCATACCTTTGGCTCCAACGCACCCGCAGCCTCTGGCCGGGCATCGCCTCGCCGCTGCTCATCATGCTGGCCGCTACCTTTGTCTCTGAACATTACGGCGGCCCACAACTGCTGTACGCCCTGCTGTTCGGTCTGGCCTTTCACTTCCTGCACCAGGACGAACGCTGCCGACCCGGCATTGAGTTCTGCGCCAAAACCCTGCTGCGCATCGGTGTAGCCCTGCTGGGCGCGCGCATCACGCTGGCGCAAATCGGCCAGCTCGGCATCGGTCCGCTGGCCACCGCCCTGCTGGGGGTTGCCAGCACCATTGCACTGGGCGCCTGGCTGGCGCGGCGCCTGGGCCTTGCCACCGACTTCGGCCTGCTCTGCGGTGCAGCCGTGTCCATCTGCGGCGCGTCGGCGGCACTGGCGGTTGCGGCCGTCATGCCGAAAACCGAGGAGAACGAGCGCCACACGCTACTCACCGTGGTCGGCGTAACAGGCTTGTCGACGCTGGCAATGGTGGTCTACCCCTTGCTGGTCAAGGTGCTGGGCCTGGACGAAACCAGCGCCGGCATCTTTCTGGGCGGCACGATCCATGACGTGGCGCAAGTGGTGGGTGCAGGCCTGATGATTTCCCATGATGCCGGCGATGTGGCGGTGATCGTCAAGCTGTTCCGTGTCACGCTGCTGGTGCCGGTGGTGGCAGTGCTGGCGTACTACTGGCGGAAGCAGGCCAGCACGCCAGGCGGTGCAGGACAGCGCGCACCTCTGCTGCCTTTTTTCCTGGTGGGCTTCATGGTGCTGGTGCTGCTCAACAGTGCGGGCCTGGTCAGGCAGCAACTCACAGACGCACTGGGTCATGTCTCCCGGGTCTGCCTGGTGATTGCCATTTCAGCGCTGGGCATTAAAACCTCGTTCGAGGAACTGGTGCGGCTGGGCTGGCGGCCCATGGCGTTGATGCTGGTAGAAACCGTGTGGCTCGCCGCGGTGTTCGCCGCCTACCTCTGCGTTCTTCGGGCCTGAACCAGATCGCTATAGTTTTGATAGCTGCTCGCGCCCGCCCTGATTAGGTCGCAGCCATAAAATCCCTCAAGCCAGCAGGCAAGCCGCTTCAGTCTGGTCGTCCAGGCGGCGAAGCTCGGGCACCTCTTCGGCGCAACGCGCGATGGCCTGCGGGCAGCGCGTTCGAAACACGCATCCCGAGGGCGGCGACATGGGCGACGGCAGGTCGCCTTGCAGCAACTGAATCACCTTCTTTCGCTCCAGCGCCGGATCGGGAATCGGGATCGCCGAGAGCAACGCCTGCGTGTAGGGATGGCGCGGCGCGGCATACAACGCTTTCTTTTTCGCCACTTCCATTTCATGCCCCAGGTACATCACCAGGATGCGGTCGCTGATGTGTTTGACAACCGCCAGGTCATGCGCGATGAAGATCAGCGCCAGGCCCATGGACTTTTGCAGGGCCTTGAGCAGGTTGATGATCTGCGCCTGGATCGAGACATCCAGCGCCGACACCGGCTCGTCGCAGATGATGAGCTTGGGCTCCAGGATCAGCGCCCGGGCGATGCCGATGCGCTGGCACTGGCCGCCTGAAAATTCATGCGGGTAGCGGTTGATCTGCTGCGGCATCAGGCCGACGCGGCTCATCATGGTTTTAACGCGCTGCATCACTTCGGCCTCGGGCATGCGCGGCCGATGCGTGCGCAAAGGTTCGGCAATGATTTGCGCGATGGTCATGCGCGGGTCCAGCGAAGCCAGCGGGTCCTGGAAGATCATCTGGATGTCTGACCTGACGCCCAGCCAGGCCCGGGGGGAGGCGCCGGTCATTTCCTGCCCCATCCACACAATGTTGCCGGCGGTGGCAGGAATCAGGTTCAGCACGGCACGCGCCAAGGTGGATTTTCCGCAGCCCGACTCACCCACCACGCCCAGCGTTTCGCCCGCATGGATGTCGAAGGAAATGCCGTCCACGGCCTTCAGGGTGCGGGCGGGCGACCAGGGCCAGGCGCCGCTTTTGATCCTGAAGTGCACTTTCAGGTCGCGCACCGACAAAATGGGTTGAGATGCATCACGCATGGACGGCTCCCTTGGCCGCAAGTTCAGACACAGCCTCGCTGGATTTGTGGCAAGCCCTCAGCACCGCCGGGTTGTGCGTGGCCGGCAGCAACGCGGGCATCACGTCACGGCATTGGTCACTGGCCAGCGTACAGCGTTCGCTGAACGGGCAGCCCTTGGGAAGCCGCGCCATGTTGGGCGGTGCACCGGGGATGGCCACAAGCGCTTCCTCATCCGCGTCCAGGCGCGGTATGGCGCCCAGAAGGCCCACGGTATACGGATGGGAGGCACCATAAAAAATGCTGTCGGCACTGCCCTGCTCCATCACCCGCCCACCGTACAGCACCATGACTTCATCGCACAGACCGGCCACCACGCCCAGGTCGTGCGTGATCATGACAATTGCGGTGCCAAAGTCGCGCTGCAGGTCGCGCAGCAAGGCGATGATCTGCGCCTGCACCGTCACGTCCAGCGCCGTGGTGGGCTCGTCGGCGATCAGCACTTCGGGCTCACAGAGCAAGGCCATGGCGATCATCACGCGCTGGCGCATGCCGCCCGAAAATTCGTGCGGGTACATGGTGATACGGCGGGCAGCTTCCGGGATCTTGACCGCATCGAGCAGTTGCACCGACCTGGCGCGGGCGGACTTCCGGTCCAGGCCCTTGTGGAACTGCAGCACTTCAGTCATCTGCCGCTCTACCGTCAGGTAAGGGTTCAGCGAAGTCATCGGGTCCTGGAAGATCATCGCGACGCGGTTGCCGCGTATCTTGTTGAGCTCGGCCGGCTTCATGGCCAGCAGATCCTGGCCCTTGTACAAGGCCTGGCCGGTGGCTTTGCCATTGCCCGCGAGCAGCCCCATCATGGCCAGCACGCTCTGGCTTTTGCCGGAACCGCTCTCGCCGACGATGCCCAGGGTCTGGCCGCGCTCCAGCGAAAAGTTGATGCCGTTGACGGCGTAGATCAGCCCGTCCTGGGTCTGGAACTGAACCCCGAGGTTATTGACTTCAATCAGGCTCATGGTGCGGCTCAGCGGTCTTTGGGGTCGAGCGCATCACGCAGGCCGTCCCCGATGTAATTGAAGCAGTACAGCGTCAGCGAGAGCATCCCCGCCGGAAACAGCAGCATCCAGGGCGAGACCTCCATGACGGATGCACCGTCGTGGATCAGCACGCCCCAGCTTGTCATGGGCTCCTGGATGCCCAGCCCCAGGAATGACAGCACGGACTCGACCAGGATCACGGCCGGCACGGTGACCGTGGTGTAGATCGCGACGATGCCCAGAAGATTGGGAACAATGTGCTGGAAGATGATGCGCCGCGTGGGCACGCCCAGCGCACGGGCCGCTTCAATGAACTCCTTGGAGCGCAGCGACAGCGTCTGGCCGCGCACCACGCGTGCCATGTTCATCCAGGAGAACACCGTGATGGTGATCACCACCAGGTAAAAAGCCCGCCCCAATATGGTCACCATCAGGATGGCGATCAGCAGGTAAGGCACGGCATACATCATGTCGACGACACGCATCATGAAGGCATCTACCCTGCCGCCTATGAAGCCCGCCGTCGCACCCCACACAATGCCCAGCGTCACGGCCGACAGCGTCGCCAGGAAACCCACCAGCAGCGAGACGCGGCCGCCCACCAGGCTGCGCACCAGCAGGTCGCGGCCCGACTCGTCGGTGCCGAAAAAATGGGCATTCTTGAGCGTGGGCGGCAGGCTCATCGCGTCCCAGTCGGCCGCATCGAAGGCATGCGGCAGCAGCCAGGGCCCGACGATGCAACACAGCGTGATGAATGCCAGCAGGTACAGGCTGAACACCGCGGCCTTGTTGCGCATGAAGCGTACGCGCGCATCCGCCCAGGGGCTGCGGCCGTGGATCTCGGCGTCGGCCAGCGTCTGGCCAACAGCCGCGGCGAGCTGGTCTTGTCTGGTTTTTTGTTCAAACAACATGCAGATCCCTGCTCAGTACCGGATTTTCGGGTCGAGCAAGGCGTAGGCCAGGTCCACCAGCAGGTTCAGCGTAACGGCGATCACAGTCACCAGTACAACGAGGCCCAGTACCAGCGTGTAGTCGCGGTTGGCGGCGCCATTGACGATCAGCTTGCCGATGCCCGGCAGGGAGAACACCGACTCGGTCACGATAGCCGACGTGATCGATGAGATCGCCAGAGGGCCCATGACGGATACCACCGGCAACAGCGCGGGCTTGAGGGCGTGGCGCAGGATGACGGTGCGCATGGGCAGGCCCTTGGCGCGCGCAGTGCGGATGAAGTTGCTGTGCAGCACCTCAATCAGGCTGCCGCGCATGACGCGCGCGATGGTGGCCACGTTGATGAAGATCAGCAGCAGCATGGGCAGGATCATGAAACGCGGGGCGAAATCGCTCCAGCCCCCGGCCGGCGCCCACTTCAGCCAGACGGCGAACACCAGAATCAGGACTGGGCCGATCACAAACGACGGAAACACATGCCCGGCGTTGCCGAGCAGCATCACGAGGTAGTCGACCGCGCTGTTCTGGCGCACGGCGGCCACCGTGCCCAGGAACACACCCAGAAAGAAGGAGATGACGATGGCACCCCCACCTATCGCCGCGGACACCGGCAGCGCGTTGGCCACCAGTTCATTGACAGACCAGTCGGCATAACGGAACGAAGCGCCCAGGTCGCCGTGCAGCAGGCTGTTGAGGTAATACAGGTATTGTTGCCACAGTGGCAGATCGAGGTGGTACTTGGCCTGCAGGTTGGCCAGCACCGCAGCGGACACCTTGCGTTCGTCGTCGAAAGGCCCGCCGGGCGTGCCGTGCAGCAGGAGATAGCAGACGGTGACGACGGCCAGCAAGGTGGGAATCGTCGCCAGGATGCGCCTGAAGGTGTAGGACCACATGGGGAATATCTCCGGGCTAGGTCTATGTCAGTGTGAGCGCCTGAGCGCGTCGGCCAGGCACAGCTTAGCCCTGAAAGACCTGCGAGGCATCAGAAAAAACATTGAAAGGCGGTGAAAAGCAGATCAAGGACAGGCAGGCACACAGGGCACCTGCCCGGACGGACATCAATGCTTGACGATGTACAGGTCCTTGCCGCGGTAGCGGTCCAGCGCGTTGGTGGTCGAGTAGCCACCCACATAAGGCTTGACCAGCCGCGGTACGGTGTATTGCAGCAAAGGGATGATGGGATAGTCTTCCATGATCATCTTTGCGGCTTGCGTCAGCAGCACCTTGCGCTTGGGCGGGTCCATCGACTGGTTGCCTTCGTCGATCAGCGCGGAGGCCTTGCGGTTGCAGCTGTTGTGGTAGTTCTGGTCAGAATCGCACTGCACCAGCGTGAGCCAGGTGGTGGCGTCGTTGTAGTCGGCGATCCAGCCGTTGCGGGCGATCTGGTAATCCTTGTCGGTGCGCTTCTTGATGAGCACCTTGAACTCCATCGCTTCGAGTTCAACGTCCAGGCCCAGCTTGGTTTTCCACTCCGAGGCCGCGAAGATGGCCATTTTCTTGTGATAGTCGCTGGTGTTGTAGGAGAACTTCAGCTTGGTGCCGGCCGGAAGGTTGGCCTCCTTCAGCAGCTTTTTGGCTTCGGCGATGCGCTTGTCGGCGGGCCATTTGGCCCAATCGTAAGAGGTGACGTCGGCGCCCGAGGTGCCTTTGACGATCACGCCGTAAGCAGGGGTCTGGCCGTCGGCCGTCACGCGCTGCGCGAGGATGTCGCGGTCCAGCGCCATCGACAGCGCCTTGCGCACACGGATGTCCTTGAGTGCCGGGTCTGCATTGTTGAGCGAGTAATAGCGCAGGCCCAGCATGTCGGTGTTGCGGATTTCCTTGGGGTATTGCGCCTTGTACTTGTCGAAGGTGCCGGGCGGGAGCTGGTAGACCCAGTCATTCTCGCCCGACTCATAGAGCTTCACATCGGCATTGCCGTCTTCGACAGAGAGATAGGTGAGTTTGGTGAGCTGGACATTCTTCGCGTCCCAGTACGACGGGTTCTTGACCAGGATGATCTTGCTGTTGACCTGCCAGTCTTTCAGCGAGAAGGCGCCGTTGTTCACCATGTTGGCGGGCCGGGTCCAGTCTTTGCCGAATTTCTCGATCGTGGCTTTATGCAAGGGCGCGAGCTGGGGATTGGAGACGACCTCGGGCAGAAAACCGACCGGGAAAGGCGTCTTGATCTCCAGGGTATAGGGATCGATGGCCTTGACGCCGAGTTCGGTGACGGGCTTCTTGCCTTCAATGATTTCTTTGGCATTGAGCAGGAAGACGCCGTAGGTGGAAGCGTATTTGGAGGCGGTCGCCGGATCGACGAAGCGGCGCATGCTGTAGATGAAATCTTCAGCCGTCACCGGGTCGCCGTTGGACCATTTGGCGTTCTTGCGCAGCTTGAAGACCCAGGTCAGAGGGTCGACCTGCTTCCAGCTCTCCGCTACGGCAGGGACGATCTTGCCGTTTTGGTCGGCAGCAGCCAGCCCTTCGAACATGTCGCGGATCACGTTGTTGGCCGGAACACCAGTCGCCAGTGCCGCATCCAGGGTTTCAGGCTCGGAGCCATTGTTGCGGACCAGTTCCTGCGTCTCGTGCAGCTTCACGCCCGCGGGCACCGTGGCCGCAGCCGCCAGGCCAGCCAGGCCGGCCAAGGCCAGCAGCACGGCGCTTGTCAGCGCCTTCATCGTCCAGTTTGAGTTCATGCCTGTTGCACTCCCGAATAGAAAATTGGCGGGCTTGTGGCCCGCCATGGTTGATGGAACGGGGACCCTCTCGTGAGAGGAGCCCCCGTTTGCCTGTCAGTCGGCGCGAATATACCGCCGCGTCAGGTGCGGCCCCGTAGGGAGTAACCCTTCAGCAATTAACGTGCCTTCACGAAGCCATGGGTGGCGCGGAAGTCAGGGGGATACATAGGGAACACTTGCTCACAATTGAACGAGCGAGGCGACAGGACGCGGCAGCCACCGGGCACGGGCAGGTACCGCGATTCAAGCCGTGCATCGCGGCACGGCTGGAGCCAGTGCCTGGCTCAAGCCTTCATGCAATTCCGGCGGCGAAGTGGCGGCGCCTTCTGACGCCATGGCGAGTGTCCGCAGGGTTGCTATTGTTTTGATAGCTGCTTGCGCCCACGATGATTGGCTTGCAGGCACAAATCACCTGAATTTTGGGTGCCGGAAGAAAACCGGCTGTCCTGCTTTTTGTGAGAATTCATACAAAAATAGCTGCCAGCCCAATAACCATGTGCGCAAGCAGCTATCAATCTTGTAGCACGCGTGTCTGATCCCCGCAGACGCCCTCAGGCGCCGCGCACCCGCTCAGCGGCTGAGCTGGGTGGACGCCTTCAGGCTCAAGGCTTCCTCAGGCGGCTCTTTCCAGCCGCCACCCAGGGTCTTGTACAGCGTGACCTGGCTTTGCAGCTGGGCCAGCCGGGTTTGCACCACCGCCTGACGTGCGGCGAACAGCGAACGCTGCGCATCGAGCTGGTCCAGGTAGCTGGCCACACCGTTCTGGTAGCGCAGATCAGCCAGCTTGAAACGCGTCGCCTCGGCATTGGCCTGCGCCTGCTGGGCACGCAGTTGCTCGCCCAGGGTGTCGCGGCCCGCCAGCGCATCGGCGACTTCACGGAAAGCTGTCTGGATGGACTTTTCGTACTGGGCGATGGCAATGTCACGCCCGGCGTTGGCCGAATCCAGCCCGGCACGGTTACGGCCTGCATCAAAAAGCGGAAGGATCAGCTGCGGCGCCAGCGTCCAGCCGTAGGATCCGCTCTTGAACAGGCCCGACAGGTGCGAGCTGGCGCTGCCGGCAGAAGCCGTGAGCGAGATGCGCGGGAAAAAAGCCGCACGGGCAGCGCCGATGTCGGCGTTGGCAGACAGCAGCTGTTGCTCAGCCTGGCGGATGTCAGGGCGGCGTTCCAGCAAATCAGACGGCAACCCCGCCGGCACGTCCACCATCATGGGTGCGTCGGCCAGGCCTTTGCCGGCAGGCAAGGCCACCGCCAGGTCACCGCTGAGGGGCTGGCCGATCAGCAGGGTCAGGGCGTTCTGGTCCAGCGCACGCTGGCGCACCAGTTGGGCCAGCGATGCACGGGCGGCTTCGGTCAATGACTCGGCCTGGCGGAAATCCAGCTCGGAAGCAACGCCGTTGTCAAAGCGCAGCTTGCTGAGCTTGAAGGACTCTTCCCGTGTAGCCAGCGTCTGCTGCGTGATGGCCAGCAGTTCTTCGTCGGCCAGCAGGCTGAGGTAGGTGTTGGCCACCGACGCAATCAGGCTGATCTGTGCCGTCTTGCGACCTTCTTCCGTAGCCAGGTACTGCGCCAATGCCGCTTCCTTCAGGCTGGAGACCCGGCCGAAAAAGTCGAGCTCATAGGACGGCATCAACAAACCGCCGGTGTAGGAGCTCGTGATGCTGCCGTTACCGTTGGCATTGGGCTGGCGCGAACCGGTGATGCCGGCATTGATCGTGGGGAACTGGTCGGCACGCTGGATCCGGTACTGGGCCCTGGCTTGCTCAATATTGAGCACGGCAATGCGCAGGTCGCGGTTGTTGCGCAGCGAGGCCTCGATCAGCTGCCGCAGTTTGGGGTCGCTGAAAAAAGCCTGCCACTCGATGTCGGCCGCAGCGACAGTCGGAGCCGGTGCGGTAGCAGCAGGCTGCGCCTTCGCGGAACCGGTGGTGAAACCGGAAACAGCCGGCCACTGGTCTGCAACAGGCGCAGCCGGGCGCTCATACTTCGGGATCATCGAGCAGCCGGCCAGCAGTGCCGCAGCACCAACCGCCAAAAGCTGCGGAAACCTGGGTTTCATGCTGGATTTATTCATGGGCTTTACCCTCACTTCCTTCTTCTCCGGTGATGCCTGCTGCTTTGGCATGCTCCGAATACATCCTGTTTTGCCGCTCGCTGCCCTTGAAGAGGCCGCGCACGACCACAAAGAACACCGGAACGAAAATCACCGCCAGGATCGTGCCGGTGATCATGCCGCCGATCACGCCGGTACCGATGGCGCGCTGGCTCGCGGAGCCGGCGCCGGAAGCCAGTACCAGCGGCAGCACGCCCAGGCCGAAGGCCAGCGACGTCATGACGATGGGACGGAACCGCAGATGCGCGGCGGCCAGCGCCGACTCGATGACACCTGTACCCTGCGCCTGCAGGTCCTTGGCGAACTCGATGATCAGAATCGCGTTCTTCGCCGACAGGCCGATGATGGTGATCAGCCCCACCTGGAAGTACACGTCATTCGAATAACTGCGCAGCAGCGTTGCCAGCAACACACCGATCACGCCTAGCGGCACCACCAGGATCACCGCGAGCGGAATGCTCCAGCTTTCGTACAGGGCGGCAAGGCACAGGAACACCGCGAGGATGGCAAAGCCGTAGAGCAGCATGGCCTGCGCGCCTGCGAGTTTTTCCTCGCGCGACTGGCCCGTCCATTCGAAACCGAAGCCCTGCGGCAGTTGCGCTGCGAGCTTTTCCATCTCGGCCATCGCTGCGCCCGAGCTGTAGCCTGGCGCGGCGCTGCCGCTGATACGCACGGCCGGGTAGCCGTTGTAACGCACCGTTTGCATGGCACCCTTGATCCACCGCGTGCTGGCAAACGACGACAACGGAACCGGCAGGCCGCGACTGTTGATGGCGTTGAGCCGGAGCAGGTCGTCGGGCTGCATGCGCGAAGGCGCGTCGGCCTGGACCACCACGCGCTGCAGGCGTCCCTGGTTGGGGAAGTCGTTCACATAGCTGGAACCCAGCGAGGTGGACAGGACCGCGTTGATCGCGTCAAACGGCACGCCCAGCGCATTGGCTTTGTCGCGGTCAATGTCGAGCTGCAGCTGCGGCGCATCTTCCAGGCCATCGGGCCGTACTTGTGTGAGCACCGGACTCTTGGCAACCATGCCCAAAAGCTGGTTGCGTGCGTTGATAAGCGCATCATGTCCCGCACCGCCGCGGTCCTGCAGGCGGAAGCTGAAGCCCGAGGCCGTGCCCAGTTCGGGAATGGGTGGGGGGCTGAGCGGAAAGATGAAGGCATCACGCACACCCATGAGGGCGCCGAAAGCCCGTCCTGCTATCGCTGAGGCCGAATGCGCTTCGCCGTCGCGCTCGTTCCAGTCCTTGAGCGTCACGAACGCCAGCGCGGCATTCTGGCCCTGGCCGGAAAAGCTGAAGCCAAGCACGCCGACCATGCTTTCGACTTCCGGCTGCTTGAGCATGAAACCCTCGACTTTTTCCATCACCGAAAGCGTGCGCTCGTAAGTTGCGCCCGGCGGCAACTGCACGTTCACCAGCAGGTTGCCCTGGTCTTCATTGGGCAGGAAGGATGTGGGCAAACGCAGGTATACCACCGCCACAGCGGCAATGATGGCCACATAGATCACCAGGTAACGTGCGGCGCGTTTGAGAATACGCGCGACCATGCTTTCATAGCTTTTTGCGGTGCGCGAGAACCCCCGGTTGAACCAGCCGAAAAAACCCTTTTTCTCGTGATGGTGCCCAGCCTCAACCGGCTTGAGCAGCGTGGCGCAAAGTGCCGGCGTGAGGGACAGGGCCAGGAAGGCGGAAAAGCCGATGGACGAAACCATCACGGCGGAGAACTGGCGGTAGATGTTGCCGGTCGAGCCCGCGAAGAATGCCAAAGGCACAAACACGGAAATCAGCACCACGGTCACGCCGATGATGGCGCCCGAAATCTGGCCCATCGCCTTGCGGGTGGCCTCCAGCGGCGGCAAGCCCTCTTCGGTCATGATGCGTTCGACGTTTTCGACGACCACGATCGCATCGTCAACGACGATACCGATCACCAGCACCATGCCGAACATGGTCAGCACGTTGATGGAGAAACCGAGCGCCAGCAAGGTGGCAAAAGTACCCAGCAGTGCAATCGGCACCACGATGGTCGGGATGATGGTGTAGCGCCAGTTCTGCAGGAACAGGAACATGACCAGGAACACCAGGGCTACGGCCTCGAACAATGTTTCAGCAACCTGGGAGATCGAAATCTTGACGAAGCGCGAGCTGTCGTAGGGGATGCTCCACTTCATGCCTTGCGGAAAATAGCGCTCGAGCTCGGTCATCTTGGTTCGAACGGCCTTGGCAGCGGCAAGCGCGTTGCCGCTGGGTGCCAGCTGAACACCGATACCGATCGCCGTCTTGCCGTTCAGGCGAGCCGACGTGGCATACGTCTGGCCACCCAGTTCGATGCGGGCCACGTCTTTAAGGCGCACCGACGACCCGTCGGTATTGGCGCGAAGGACAATGTTGCCGAACTGCTCGACATTGGCAAGCTGGCCGGTGACTACCACGGTGGCAGCAATGCCTTGTCCCGCCACATTGGGGCGGTCGCCGATACTGCCGGCCGACACCTGGGCGTTTTGCGCGCGGATGGCGTTGTTAACGTCATTTGCCGACAGGCTGAAGCCCGTGAGCTTGGCCGGGTCCAGCCAGATGCGCATGGCGCGCTCACTGCCGAAGAGCTGGGCCTGGCCGATTCCTTTGACACGCTGGATCTCGGGCACGATGTTGCGCGAAGCGTAATCACCGAGCGCGACGGGGTCGTGCGCGGGATTGTCGGACGACAGCATGATGAACAGCAGGAAGTTGGAGCGTGATTTGTCGACGCGAACGCCTTGCTGCGTGACGGCGGCGGGCAGCCGCGGTGAGGCGCGCGACAGGCGGTTCTGCACATCCACCTGCGCGAGATCGGGATTGGTGCCGGGCTCGAAGCTCAGCGTGATGCTGCCGGAGCCGTCGGCCTGCGCCACCGACTCCATGTAGATCAGGCCGGGTGAACCGTTCATCTCTCGCTCGATCACCGACAGCACGCTGTCTTCGAGCGTCTGGGCAGAAGCGCCGGGATAGGCGGTGTTGACGACAATCGAAGGCGGCGCGACCGGCGGGTACTGGGCTATCGGCAGCTGCGTGATCGCCACGCCGCCAACCACCAGGATGAACAGTGCGATCACCCAGGCAAAGATCGGCCGATCAATAAAAAACTTGGCCATGTAGTTGGCTCCTTACTTCGCTGCTGCAGAAGCAGCGGAGGCAGCAGGCGCAGCAGCTTGCGCACCGGAGGCGGCGGATGCGGGGGCGGAAGCCGCATCGGCCGGCTTCGCACCGGCCGGTTGCCACGGCACGGGCTTCACCGGTGCGCCCGGCTGCAGTTTCTGGAACCCGTCCACCATGACTTTTTCGCCGGTCTTTAAGCCGTCGAGCACCACCCACTGGTTGCCCTTGGCGGAGCCGATCTTGATGGGACGCGGGCTGACTTTTCCATCGTCGCCCACCACCATGACAGTGTCGCCCTGCGCGGTGCGCGTGACAGCTTGCTGGGGCAAGGTGATGGCGTTGCTGGCCTGCGCCTGCTCCAGGCGTACGCGCACATAAAGGCCGGGAAGCAGCTGGCCCCCGGGATTGGGCACTTCAGCCCTCAGGGTCACCTGCCCCGTCGTGGAGTCGACCGTCAGGTCGGAAAACAGCAGGCGGCCGGGACGGGCGTATTCGGTGCCATCTTCGAGCACGATGCGCACGCTGGCCGCTTCGGCGCCCGTGGCACGTTTGAACTGACCACTTTCCATGGCAGCACGCAGCTTCATGATTTCAGGGGCGGATTGCGTGAAGTTCACATACATCGGGTTGATCTGCTGGACGACAGCCAGCTGGGTGGCCTCGCCTTGGCCGACCAAAGCGCCTTCGGTGACCAGCGCACGGCCAATGCGGCCCGAGATTGGGGCTGTCACTGCGGCGTAGCTCAGGTTGATGCTGGCTGTCTGCACATTCGCCTTGCCCACAGCAACGTCGGCCTCTGCCTGCTTTTGCGCTGCAACGGCGTTGGCATATTCCTGCTTGCTGATGGCGTTGGCCTCTACCAGCGGCTTGTAACGCTCGGCCAATGCGGCGGCCTGCGCCAGGTTGGCCTCAGCGCGCGCCTGGCCCGCTTTCGCGCTGGCGGCGGCGGCGGCATATGGTGCGGGATCAATCGTGAACAGCGCCTGCCCTTCTTTTACGTCGCTGCCTTCACGGAACAGCCGTTTTTGCAGGATACCGGCCGCGCGGGCCCTGACCTGTGCCACGCGTGAAGCCTCCAGGCGACCCGGCAACTCGGTTACCAGACCGACGTCACCCTGGGTAACTGTCACCACACCCACTTCCGCAGGAGGCGGTGCCCCGCCGGGAGCACCGGCACCCTTGCCGCATCCGGCCAGGAACAATGTGAGTGCAGCAACCAGGACGAGAGGCTGGTATGGCGCAAAAGGGGAGAATAAAGGCGAATGGACAATGCGAGACTTGGGCATGCTGATCCTCAAAATTTGGGAAAAAAGCGGAAAGCGAAATATGTGAGCGGCGTTTGATGCAAGTCATCGTTTTGCCGAAAACAAAAAGAATAAGGGTTTTTACGAGTGATATAGTTTACATACATTTGTGAATGTATACGACAACCCGCTAAATTGACTTGCAGGAGACATGGATTGGCCCGTCGGACAAAAGAAGAAGCCATGGCGACCCGGCACAAGCTGCTGGATGCGGCTGAACATCTATTTCAGGCGCAAGGTGTCTCACGCACGAGCTTGCAGGACATTGCACGCCGCGCAGGCGCCACACGCGGTGCGGTCTACTGGCATTTCAAGGACAAGGCAGACCTGTTCAACGCCATGATGGAGCGGGTTACCCTGCCCATGGAGAACTCGTTCAACCAGGAAATAGATCCGCAGCAACATCCGGGCGAGGACTTCCTCAATCCGATGGACAGGATACGACGCTCCACTGCCAACGCGCTGCGACAAATTGTGACCGACGCGCAAACGCGGCGCGTCTTTGAAGTCGCGACCCAGAAGGTCGAATATGTGGAAGAACTCCAGGCGGTTCGCCTGCGTCATCTGGCAGTGCGCGGTGGTTTTTTATCCGGCATCCAGCAAAGCATAGAGGCGGCAGCTGCACAAATGCGCCTCCAGTTGCCTGCGCCGGCTTCAGCGGCGGCGCAGGGGCTGCATGCGCTGATCGATGGCCTGATACAGAACTGGCTGCTGGATCCGGGGGCTTTTGACCTGCTGGAAGTCGGCCAGCATGCGATAGACGTTTACCTGCGGGGACTCGGCTTTCCTGGCTCGCCCGCAGCCTCAGACTCACCCAAGCCGGCTTAGTGCAAATGCCGGGGCTTGCGGCCACCGCCGCCATGGCCGGAGCCACCTTGGGGTCCGCCCAGGCCGCGCGGCGGTTTACCGAGTTGCATGGAGTTCACCAGTGCATCAAAGCGCTGCTCGAACAGCTTGTCGACGGCCGCAACGACCTCACCGAGCTCTGATCCGTCAAAGTGGCGCTCCATCAGGCCGATCATGTCCTGGACCAGGAGATCGCGCTGCACCTGCATGATCGCTGCCGGCGTGGGACCTACAAAATACATCGCGAAATCATCACGGGCTTCCTCTTCGTCTGCGCCTTCATCTTCGTCAAAGTCGGAGTCGTAGAAGGTCACTTCGATGGGAGCGCCCGCTTCAGCGAGGTCGTTCAGGCCCATGCACATTTCGTCGAGCGCCTGGCGAAAGTCTTCGTCGCCAGGGACTGTCCAGCACATTTGAAGCAAATGTTTTTGCGCGTCGAACCGGATGCCCGGCTCTTCCTCATAAGCGCTGGCAGCACCGGCCGCCAAGGACTTGGAGCCGGTGTATTTCCACAGTGGCTTGAGAGCCTCCTGCAGCTGTTCAAAATTAACGTCCGCGCGCAATGGCACTTCGCCGTGGACGTGGATCTCAAAAGGTGTGTTGTAGCGGGACATGATGGAATTTATCTTACCCAGTTTTCGAAAGCGCGCCCGGCGCGTGGGTGAGCCGCCCAATCGTGGTGCCTGAGACCGGAATCGAACCGGTACGCCCGTTATTCACGAAGCGGCGGATTTTAAGTCCGCTGTGTCTACCTATTTCACCACTCAGGCTCAAACGCCGTTTTCAAACGGCCGGCAGCGTATTGTCAAACAAAAAAGCCCCATAACTGGGGCTGGTTGCAGGGAGCTGTGATGGAGGCGCGGGCCGGAGTCGAACCGACCTACTCGGATTTGCAATCCGGTACATAACCGCTTTGTTACCGCGCCGTATTCTGTCTGCTTGATAAAGCCCGACGGCTTTACCCAATAATCCAACGAAACCCCCAATGAAAAAGGACAGCATTTTTAAAGTGCTGCCCTTTGAATTGGAGCGGGAGAAGAGTCTCGAACTCTCGACCTCAACCTTGGCAAGGTTGCGCTCTACCAACTGAGCTACTCCCGCGATTACAGCCTCAAATTATAGCGCAGTTTTTTGGGCTTTTCCAAAAGCCGCAAAAAACTTTGCGAAAGGCCTCATTAATGCTTCACCGTACCGGCTGCTTCCGCAGGCGGAACCACAGCAGCCGGCGCAACAACAGCGGCTTCCTCGTCGGTCAGCGGAACAGGCTGGCGCTCGAGCGCAACCTGCAACACCTGGTCGATCCATTTCACCGGCACGATCTCCAGGCCGCTCTTGACGTTGTCTGGAATCTCCTGCAGGTCCTTGGCATTTTCCTCGGGGATCAGCACGGTCTTGATGCCACCCCTCAAGGCGGCGAGCAGCTTTTCCTTGAGCCCGCCGATGGCCGTGACCTCGCCGCGCAGGGTGATCTCACCCGTCATGGCCACATCACCACGCACAGGGATACCCGTCATCGCGGAAACAAAAGCAGTGGTCATCGCGGCGCCCGCGCTTGGACCGTCCTTGGGCGTCGCACCGTCCGGTACGTGGATATGGATATCGCGCTTTTCGAACATCTCGTCCTTGATGCCGAGAACCTTGGAGCGGCTGCGCACCACCGTGCGTGCGGCTTCGACGGATTCCTTCATGACATCGCCCAGCGATCCCGTACGTGTGATCACGCCCTTGCCGGGCATCATGGCAGCCTCAATCGTCAGCAAGTCGCCGCCGACTTCCGTCCAGGCCAGCCCCACCACCTGGCCGACCTGGTTTTGTTGTTCGGCACGGCCATAGTTGAACTTGCGCACCCCCAGAAAATCGTTGAGGTTATCGGGTGTCACGACGACCTTGGGTGTCATCTTCTTGAGCTGGATTCCCTTGACCACCTTGCGGCAGATCTTGGAGAGTTCGCGTTCAAGCGAGCGCACGCCGGCTTCACGTGTGTAGTAACGCACGATGTCGCGCACGGCCTGCTCCTGCACTTCAAGCTCTTCTTCCTTCACGCCGTTGTTCTTGACCTGCTTGGGCAACAGATAGCGCATCGCGATGCTGGTCTTTTCGTCTTCGGTGTAACCGGACAGGCGAATAACCTCCATGCGGTCCAGCAAGGCCGGCGGAATATTCATCGAGTTCGAGGTTGCCACGAACATCACATCGCTCAGGTCGAAGTCCACCTCGACATAGTGGTCACCGAAGGTGTGATTCTGCTCAGGGTCGAGCACCTCCAGCAGCGCGCTGGAGGGGTCACCACGGAAGTCGGTGCCCAGCTTGTCAATCTCATCCAGCAGGAACAGCGGATTGCGCGTGCCGGCCTTGGTCAGGCTCTGCAGAACCTTGCCCGGCAAGGCGCCGATATAGGTGCGGCGATGGCCGCGAATTTCAGCCTCATCGCGCATGCCGCCCAAAGCCATACGCACGTACTTGCGGCCCGTAGCTTTGGCGATCGACTGGCCCAGGGAGGTTTTACCAACCCCCGGAGGCCCAACCAGACACAGGATCGGAGCCTTGAGCTTGTCCACGCGCTGCTGCACCGCAAGATACTCAACAATACGGTCTTTGACTTTTTCAAGACCGTAGTGGTCTTCGTTAAGAACGTTCTCGGCGTTGCCCAGGTCGTGCTTGATCTTGGTCTTTTTGCTCCACGGCAGGCCGGTCAACACATCGATATAGGTGCGCACCACGGTCGCCTCGGCGGACATGGGCGACATGAGCTTGAGTTTTTTGAGCTCGCTCTCGGCCTTTTTACGGGCTTCCTGCGGCATCTTGGCGGTCTTGATCTTTTTCTCGATCTCTTCGATGTCCGCCCCCTCTTCGCCTTCGCCTAGTTCCTTCTGGATGGCCTTGACCTGCTCGTTGAGGTAGAAATCGCGCTGGTTCTTTTCCATCTGACGCTTCACACGCCCACGGATTTTTTTGTCGACGTTGAGGATGTCGACCTCACGCTCAAGCTGTTCGTACAGGTTCTCTAGCCGGGCCTTGACATTGTCAAGATCCAGGATCACCTGCTTCGCATCCAGCTTGAGGGGAAGGTGCGCGGCGATCGTGTCGGCCAGGCGTCCCGCATCGTCGATGCTGGAAATCGAGGTCAGTATCTCGGGCGGAATTTTCTTGTTCAGTTTGACGTAGTGGTCAAACTGCTGCATCACGGCACGGCGCAGAGCTTCAATCTCACTGGTCTTGTCACCGGCGATCACCACCACCGGCTCAACAGGTGTGACATTGGCCGTGAAATGCTGCTCGCCCTCTTCGATCTTGTTAACACTGGCGCGCTGCTGTCCTTCCACCAAAACCTTGACGGTACCGTCAGGCAATTTGAGCAGTTGCAGGATCGTGGCAACACAGCCCACCTGGAACATATCTTCCACCGAAGGCTCATCCTTGGCAGCGGCTTTTTGTGCCACCAGCATGATGCGGCGCTCGGCTTCCATGGCCGACTCCAGCGCCTTGATGCTCTTGGGGCGACCCACGAACAGCGGGATCACCATGTGCGGAAAGACCACCACATCCCGCAGAGGCAGGAGAGGAAGGTCAATGGGGGTGGAAGGCAATGAAGTTTGTCCGGACATATAAACCTTAAACGTTGGCCGTGGCAGCCAGTTGCATGGCCCGGCGAAACACAATCAACCCAGACATGGGGCGCAGGAGGCGCTTTTCAAGCATTCCGGCCAGCCTTTTGGGGTGTTCAGGCTTTCTTGGCCGCTTCACGGTACACAAGCAAGGGAGCTTTGTTTTCTTCGATTGTGGACTCGTCCACCACCACTTTATCCACATTGCTGGCATTCGGCAGGTCGAACATGGTGTCGATCAGCGACTGCTCCAGGATGGAACGCAAGCCGCGCGCACCGGTTTTACGGGCCAGCGCCCTGCGGGCAATGGCTTTGAGTGCGGAGGGCCGGATTTCCAGATCAACCCCTTCCATGGCCAGCAACTTGCTGAATTGTTTGACCACGGCATTTTTGGGTTCTGTCAGGATTTGCACGAGTGCGTCTTCTGTGAGCTCGGCCAGCGTCGCCACGACCGGCATCCGGCCGACCAGCTCAGGAATCAGCCCGAACTTGATCAGGTCTTCAGGCTCGACATCCTTGAAGGCTTCGGTCAGGCTGCGGGCCTTCTTGCTCTTGACGGCGGCGCCAAAACCGATCCCGGAAGCTTCGGTCCGGTTCTCGATGACCTTTTCCAGACCTGAGAATGCACCGCCGCAGATAAACAGGATATTCGTGGTGTCCACCTGCAAGAAGTCCTGGTTGGGGTGCTTGCGGCCGCCCTGTGGCGGCACCGACGCCATCGTTCCTTCAATCAGCTTGAGCAGCRCCTGCTGCACACCCTCGCCTGACACGTCACGCGTGATGGACGGGTTATCGGACTTGCGCGAAATCTTGTCAATTTCGTCAATGTAGACGATTCCCTGCTGGGCACGTTCAACTTCGTAATTGCAGCTCTGCAGCAGCTTTTGGATGATGTTTTCGACGTCCTCACCGACATAACCGGCTTCGGTCAGCGTAGTAGCGTCGGCCATCACAAAGGGAACGTTGAGCGTACGCGCGAGCGTTTGGGCCAGCAGGGTCTTGCCGGAACCGGTGGGGCCGATCAGCAAAATATTGCTTTTGGTCAGCTCCACATCGTCTTTTTTGGCTTTTTCCTTATGGCGCAGGCGTTTGTAATGGTTGTACACCGCCACTGCAAGGGTGCGCTTGGCCGGTTCCTGGCCAATAACATAGCCGTCCAGTGTTCCCTTGATCTCTGAGGGCGTGGGCAGGTCGGTGCGCGTCTCACGAACGTCGTCACCAGCGGGAAGTTCGTCGCGAATGATCTCGTTGCAAAGATCGATGCACTCGTCACAGATAAAAACCGAAGGGCCAGCGATCAGTTTTTTGACTTCGTGCTGACTTTTACCGCAGAAGGAGCAGTGCAAAGTCTTTTCGCTGGAGGAGCCTTTTTTCTCGGCCATTGGGGGGATGCCTTTAAGGAGCCTGAAGGGGGAACTGTTACCTAATGATAACCAATAAAAAAACGGCGTTTCTGTTACAGAAAACGCCGTTGTTGCAGTGCAACTGAAGAACTTTCGACGCTCAGGGCCGCTTGGAAATGACCTGGTCGACCAGCCCGTACTCTTTGGCGTCTTCCGCAAACATGAAATAGTCACGTTCGGTGTCGCGCTCGATCTTTTCGATAGGCTGGCCGGTATTGGCCGCCAGGATGCGATTGAGCTGATCCCGCGTCTTGAGAATGTCTCGGGCATGGATTTCAATGTCCGACGCCTGGCCTTGCGCACCACCGGATGGTTGGTGAATCATGACGCGCGAGTTGGGCAGCGAAAAGCGCTTGCCTTTGGTGCCGGCCGACAGCAGGAAAGCACCCATGCTGGCCGCCATGCCCACGCACAGGGTGGAAACGTCGGGCTTGATGAATTGCATGGTGTCGTAAATCGCCATGCCGGCCGTCACGGAACCGCCGGGGGAGTTGATGTAGAAGGAAATGTCCTTGTCCGGGTTTTCGCTTTCCAGGAAGAGGAGCTGGGCCACCACCAGGTTGGCCGTCTGGTCATTCACCGGACCCACCAGGAAAATCACGCGCTCCTTGAGCAGGCGCGAGTAAATGTCGTAAGAGCGCTCGCCGCGGCCGGACTGCTCGATGACCATGGGCACCATGCCCAGGCCTTGCGCATCCTGAGCGCCTGCTTGCGGGCCGGTATAGCTGCCGCCGTAAATACTGTTTCGGACCATCATGTTTTCTCCAGAGATGTTTGTACTGTACCCAAAAACTCCCCCAGGGAGTTTCGGCGATGGCTGACAACAGACTCGCGAGCCGTTGTGCCGTAGCTCAAAGAAATTGGGGCCTGTGCCGCAAAGCACAAGCCCCAATGTCAGCAATAGCGCTGAAGAATCAGTTCTGGCCCATCAGCTCGTCGAAGGAGATGGTTTTTTCGCTGACTTTGGCCTTGCCCAGCACGAAGTCGGTCACGTTGTTTTCAATCACAACAGCCTCGACTTCGGCCATGCGGCGGTTGTCGCTCAGGTACCAGCGCACCACGTCTTGCGGCTTCTCGTAGCTGGCGGCCAGCTCTTCGATGTGCGCCTTGAGCTGCTCAGGCTTGGCCTGCAGGTCATTGCTGCGCACCAACTCGGCCACCACCAGGCCCAGGCGCACGCGCTTTTCGGCTTGGGGACGGAAGATTTCTTCGGGAATCGGCGCCTTGTCGGCGTCCTTGATGCCGCGCTGCTTCAAGTCGGCGCGGGCGCCTTCGATCATGCGGTCCAGTTCGGCCTGGACGCTGGACTTGGGCAGGTCGAGTTCGGCGTTGGCCACCAGCGCGTCCATCACTGCGTTCTTGTTACGGGCCAACAGGCGGAACTTGACTTCGCGCTCGAGGTTTTTCTTGATGTCGGCGCGCAAGCCTTCGACCGTGGAGTCAGCGATGCCCAGGGACTTGGCCAGTGCTTCATTGACTTCGGGCAGGTGAGCTGCTTCGATCTTTTTGACCGTCACGAGGAAATCGGCCTGTTTTCCGGCCACATCTTTACCGTGGTAGTCGGCGGGGAAGTTCAGGGGGAATGTCTTGCTTTCGCCGCTTTTCATGCCGCGCACGGCGTCTTCGAATTCCTTGAGCATCTGCCCGTCGCCGATCAGGAACTGGTAGTCCTCGGCCTTGCCGCCTGCGAAAGGCTCGCCGTCGATCTTGCCTTCGAAGTCGATGGTGGCGCGGTCACCGTCTTGCGCCGGCGCATCGGCTGCGCGCTGGGCAAAGGTACGGCGCTGCTTGCGCAGGATATCCAGCGTCTTGTCGATGGCGGCGTCGCTGACTTCAGCGCTGACCTTTTCGACTTCGGCGCCCGACAGGTCGGCGATCTTGACTTCAGGGTAAACCTCAAACACCGCGTCAAACACCAGTTCGCCCTCAGGCGCACCTTCTTTTTCGCTGATGCGCGGCTGGCCGGCAACGCGCAGCTTGGCTTCGTTGGCGGCCACGGCAAAAGCCTCGCCGACCTTGTCGTTCATGACTTCGTAATGCACCGAATAGCCATAACGCTGGGCCACCACGTTCATGGGGACTTTGCCCGGACGGAAACCGTCCATCTTGACCGTGCGGGCCAGCTTCTTCAGACGGGTGTCAACTTCCGACTGGATGGTGTTGACGGGCAGCGTGAGCGTCATTTTGCGCTCGAGCTTTTCAAGGGTTTCAACAGTCACGGCCATGATGGTTCCTAAGATCAAAAATAGTCAAAACAGGTTTTCACCTGGCATGTTGCGGGATTTCCGCAACGGCTGAGCGCACGGGGCAACAGGTGCCCACAGGTCTCAGGGTGGTGCGCGGGGGGGGACTCGAACCCCCACACCATTGCTGGCGTCAGGACCTAAACCTGGTGCGTCTACCAATTTCGCCACCCGCGCGCCGGAAACAAAAACGGGAATCCGAAAAACCTCCGAATCCCCGCTTGAAATCGGTCAACTCTCTATTTTAGCCGTTATCGGGCCCGGTTTTCCGTCCGCAACCGGCGGCCAGAGAGAATCACGCCGGCAGTGGCTTGGCGCTGTCTTGTGGCTTGATGTCCTGCCCGTCTTCCCGTTTGACACGGAACCACGCTGCATACATGGCAGGCAGAGCCAGCAAGGTCAGCACCGTCGCCACCACCAGGCCGCCCATAATGGCGACCGCCATAGGCCCCCAGAACACGCTGCGCGACAGCGGGATCATCGCCAGCACCGCGGCGGCAGCCGTCAGCACGATAGGCCTCAACCGGCGCACGGCGGATTCGACGATGGCGTCCCAGGTGGGCACGCCTCGGGCACGGTCCTGCTCGATCTGGTCGATCAGGATGACGGAGTTGCGGATGATCATGCCGAACAGTGCAATCACGCCCAGCAGCGCGACGAAACCAAACGGCCGGTTCAGCAGTAGCAGTGCTCCGGCCACGCCTGCGATGCCCATGAAGCCCGTCAGAAAGGCGAGGATCGAACGGCTGAAACTGTGCAGTTGCAGCATCAACAGCGTGAGGATGATAAACAGCGCCACCGGCAATCCAGCAACAATGGAAACCGAACCCTTGCTGCTTTCTTCCACCGCGCCAGCCACCTGGATGCGGTAGCCCGTCATGCCATTGCCCTGCCATTTGGCTTCCAGCGCCTTGAGCTTGGGCATCAACTCCTGCGTCACCGTGGCGCCTTGCAGACCTTCAACGATGTCGCTCTGCACCGTGATGGCGTAGTCGCGGTTCTCGCGCCACATCACACCCGGCTCCCAGGTAAATACCGGCTTGGCAATCTGCGTCAGCGGAATCGCTTTGCCCGACGCCGTGGGCAGATAGGCGTTGCCGATGTCGGTGATGGCGTTGCGCTCGTCCAGCGGCTGGCGCAGCACGATGTCAATCAGCTTGTCGCCCTCACGGAATTGGCCCACCTGCGTGCCTGCCAGGATGGTGCGCGAAGCCTGTGCAATCGACTGGCTGGTCACGCCCAGCGTGCGCGCCTTGGCCTGATCCACTTCCAGCCGCAGCACTTTCACCGATTCATTCCAGTTGTCGTTGACGCCGCGCGTGTTGCCGCTTTCGCGCATCACCGCCTTGACTTCATCGGCGCGCTCGCGCAGCACCAGCGGGTCAATGCCCACGACACGGAACTGAACCGGGTAAGGCACCGGCGGGCCGTTGGGCAGCAGCTTGACGCGGCCCCGCACCTCGGGAAATTCGGTGGCCAGCAGCGCCGGCAGCTTGATGCGCAATGATTCGCGCACCTTCAAATCCTGAGGCACCACAATCATCTGCGACACGTTGGTCTGCGGAAAGACCTGGTCCAGCGGCAAATAAAAGCGCGGCACGCCCGAGCCTATCCAGGTGCTCACCGTGCTCACGCCCTCTTCCTTCATCAGGCGCGCCTCAACCCGTTTGGCCGTAGCCTCGTTGGCGGCGAAGGAAGTCCCTTCCGGGAACCAGATGTCGACCATGATTTCAGGGCGGCTGGAGTCGGGAAAGAACTGCTGCTGCACCTTGCCCATCCCCACGATGCCCAACGCGAAGATCAGCACGGTGGATCCGATCGTGATCCAGCGGTGCTGCACGCACCAGTTCACCGTTTTGCGGAAATTGCTGTAGAACGGGCTGTCGAACATTTCGTGCGGGCTGTCCTGGCCCGCGGCCACTTCCTGCACATGCGGCGRCACCTTGAGCAGCAGCGTGCCCAGGTAAGGCACGAAATACACGGAAACGATCCAGCTGAGCACCAGCGCGATCACGGTCACCGCAAAAATCGCGAAGGTGTATTCACCGGTGGTGGACTTGGCCAGGCCGATAGGCAAAAAGCCCGCGGCGGTAATCAAGGTACCCGTCAGCATGGGCATGGCGGTGATCTCATAGGCGAAGGTGGCGGCGCGCACCTTGTCGTAGCCCTCCTCCATCTTGCGCACCATCATTTCGACAGCGATGATGGCATCGTCCACCAGCAGGCCCAGCGCGATGATCAGCGAGCCCAGCGAAATCTTGTGCAGCCCGATACCGTAGTACCACATGGCCAGAAAGGTCAAGCTCAGCACCAGGGGAATGGTGATGCCCACCACCAGGCCGGGCCGCATGTCGATGTAATAGCGCTTCCACAACGGCAACTGGCCGGGGCCGTTGTGTGGCCGCTTGTGAAAGCCCAGGGCGATGAAACTGACCGCCAGCACGATCACCACGGCCTCGATCAGCACGCGCACGAATTCATTCACCGAGGTCGCCACCGCCTTGGGCTGGTTCTGCACGTTCACCAGTTTGATACCGGCGGGCAGGGTTTTCTCGATGCGGGCTGAGAGCGCGGTCAGCGACTTGCCCAAAGCGATGATGTCCCCGCCCTTACCCATGGACACGCCCAATGCAATCACTTCCTTGCCCTGGTGGTGCACCTTCACGGAAGGCGGATCCACATAGCCGCGCTTGATCTCGGCAATGTCACCCAGTTGTAGCTGGTTGCCCGAACTGCCCCGGATCGGCATCACCCGCAGCTGCTCAATCACTTCGAACTGGCCCGCCACGCGCACCTGCACGACATCCAGCGGCGTCTGAACCGCCCCGGCCGACTCAATCGCGTTTTGCTGGCCCAGCTGCGCCAGCACTTGGTTCAGGTCCAGCCCCAGTTGCGCCAGGCGCTTTTGCGAGATTTCGATGAAAACTTTTTCATCTTGCACGCCGAAAAGTTCAACCTTGCTCACGTCGGGTACGCGCAGCAGTTGCTGGCGCACATCGTCGGCAAAGGTCTTGAGTTCGGCGTAATTAAAACCGTCGGCCTCCAGCGCGTAGATCACGCCATAAACGTCGCCGAAATCGTCGTTGAAGAACGGCCCCTGGATACCGCCGGGCAGGGTGCCGCGCATGTCTGCGACCTTCTTGCGTACCGAATACCAGACGTTGGGCACGTCCGCGGGCTTGGACGAATCCTTGATCTGGAAAATGATCTGCGACTCGCCCGGCTTGGAGTAGCTGCGTATCTTGTCGGCGAAGGGCGCTTCCTGCAGCGTGCGCTCCAGCTTGTCGGTCACCTGCTCGGCCACCTGCTGCGCCGTGGCCCCCGGCCAGTAGGTGCGCACCACCATGGCGCGAAAGGTAAACGGTGGGTCTTCGTCCTGTCCGAGCTGAAAGTAGGCGGCAAAGCCCAGAATCATCAGCACCAGCAGGAGGTAACGGGTGAGCGCCGGATGGTCCAGCGCCCATTTGGAAAGGTTGAACCGGGTCGAGGGCGAAGCCAGTTCGCCGGCAGCGCTGCTGCTGTCTGGGTGGGGTTGCGTCATGCCGCCCTCACTTCGCAGCAGAAGCTGCGGAAACGGCAGCCGGCGCCGTGACAGGGGCCGCAGGCACCACAGGTGTTGCTACGGAATTAATAGCTGTTTGCGCAGGACTGGCACCGGCTACAGCCACACTCGGCTGGTAAATACTGACTTTCTGGCCCGGTGAGAGCACATGCACGCCGGCGCTGACCACCATCATCCCGGGCTGCAGCCCGGAAGCCACCACCACGTCGTTGCCGTCTGCCGTGGCAACCTGAATGAGTTGCGGCTTGACGGTCATGGTGGCCTTGTCAACCACCCATACCGCCGTGGCCTTGCCTTCCTGGCGCAGCGCCGTTGTCGGCAGCTTGATGACCGGCGCACCCACCACGCTGCCGGCCTGCGGCACCACATACACCGTGGCGCCCAGCGGCGGCGGTTCTTTCGCGTCAACAGAAACCTTGACGGTGTAGGTCCGCGTGACGGGGTCGTTGCTGGCCGCCACTTCGCGCACTTTTCCGGTCAATTCGGCGGTCTGGGACCACACGCGGATACTGACCGGCGAGCCGACCTTGATCGCCGCCACCTTGTCTTCGGGCACAGAGAACACCACATCACGCACACCATCCGCTGCAATCCGCACCACCGGCGCGCCGGCCGTCACGACCTGGCCCGGCTCGGCCTCGATGGCGGTGACGACACCTGACACGTCGGCGACCAGCGCCGCGTAGTTTGCCTGGTTGCCCTGCACTGCCAGCTGGGACTGGGCTTGCTCCAGTTGCGCCTGGGCCGCCTTCAGCGTGGTTTCACGGCGCTCAAGCTCGGCACCGCTGATGAAGTTCTGCTCTTTCAGCTCCCTGTAGCGCTTGAAATCGGCAGCAGCAAGGTCGCGGTTGGTGGCCGCAGCTGCCACCTGCGCACGGGCTGCATCGGCCGCGAGCTTGTAATCCTGGGGATCGAGGTTGGCAAGCACTTGCCCGGCCTTGACGCGCTGGCCCAGTTCAGCCTGCCGCTTGATGATCTTCCCCGCAACCCGAAAGCCGAGCCTCGATTCCACCTGGGCGCGGACCTCGCCGGCATATTCGTGGCTCGATGAAAAGGCGTTGGTCCCGACAGTGATCACCTTGACGGCGCGAACCGGCTCTTCTGGCGGGGCGGGTTTGGAACAGGCTGCCAGCAGGACGGCGGCGCCCACCAGGGAGAAAACGGTTTTGTTCATGATCTGATCGGGATGAAACCCGCTTGGATGGCAGGGTAAAAAATGAGCCTGGAAAAGAGTCAGGAAGCTGCTACTGACTGACCGGTTAGTAATCTAGGGTAATTGCCAGGGCTTGTCAAGCGACAATCGCCCGCATGACCCAAGGCTCCCAATCGCCAGCCACCCTGACGCCGTCTCTGCAGGGTGTGGCGCACTATGAAAACTTCCCGGTGGCTTCGCTGCTGTGCCCACCGCGCCTGCGCCCGCCCATCGCGGCGATTTACTGGTTTGCCCGCACGGCGGATGACATCGCCGATGAAGGCGATGCCCCGCCGCAAGCACGCCTGGATGACCTGGCGGCCTACCGCGCCGACCTGGTGGCCGCCTCCACAGGCCTGGCGCCCTCGTCTCGCTGGGCGCCGGTGTTTGCACAGCTGGCGCCCATGATGGCGGAATTCCAGCTGCCGGTAAACCTGCTGGCTGACTTACTCAGCGCTTTTGAGCAGGACGTCGTCAAGCAGCGTTATGCCGATGAGGCCGAACTGGCCCATTACTGCAACCGCTCGGCCAATCCCGTGGGCCGGCTGCTGCTGCACCTGTACGGCATCCATGACGCCGCCTCGCTGCACATGAGCGACTGCATTTGCACCGCCCTGCAGCTCATCAACTTCTGGCAAGACCTCAGCGTGGACATTCCGCGCGGGCGTATTTACCTGCCGGCCGATGCCTGGACTCGCCACGGCGTTGACGAAGCGCAGCTGCTGGCGCTGGATGCCAACCCCTCTACTATCAATTTGATAGCTGCTTGCGCACGCTCTGCAAGGGCCACGATGCTAAAAGGCTTGCCACTCACGAAAAGAATACCGGGCCGCGGCGGCTGGGAGTTGCGCCTGGTGGTGCAAGGCGGCTTGCGCATCCTTGAGAAGATCGAGGCCCAGGGATTCAATACCCTGCAGCGGCGCCCCAAGCTGGGCCCCCGGGATGTGCTGGTGATGGGCTGGCGTGCGCTGTTCATGTAGGCAAACAACCGGATCTCACCGGGGACGGACAGATCTATCAACAAACCCACAGAAAGCCACATGGCAACGCCACCGGCAAAACTGCCTCCTTCGGGACTCCATCGCGCGCTGGTGTGGGGCCTCTTTCTCTTTTGCATCAGCTTCGCGCTGATCGGCGGCGTCATTGCAGAGCAGGCCCTGGCCGCCCTCAATTGCCAATTCCATGCAGACCCGCGAGCCGGAACGTGTTCCTTCCTCCAGAACGCGTTGGCCTCAAGGCTCACACCCTTTTTGTCTGCAGAGACGCCGCTGGACTACCCCTTCATGCTGCTGCGCAGTTTCTGGGGGCTCATCCTGGCCTGGCTGGTTGCCATCGGCTGGAGCCGCCATGCCGCCCAGAACCCCCGCAAGCCCGTGACCACTTCGCGTGCGCCTGTCCCGGCAGCAATTTCCTTCCGGCGGGCCTTGCACCGTTTTCTGCAATCCAGCTTCTGGATTCTGCTGCTGGGGTTGATTGCGTTTTGCATCGCCTTCGGCACGCCCTTCCTGAGCACGTATGTATCGCGCGAAATACTGCAGGCCCTCGGATGCAATCCGGGCAGCTTCGATCCCCTGGTATCGGCCTGCATGTCCAGGCCTGGTTTCTGGACACCGCGGCTGCAGCCGTTCCTGCTGCCCTTGCTGGGTCAATTAGGCTCTCCGCTCTGGCTCTTCTGGCAATTCGGCGATGTATTGATCGTCTGGGTCGTCCTGATTGCCTTGGTGCTTGCGCTGAAGCTTTACGTCGCCGAACGCACTGCCCCCAAAGCATCCTGATACCCATCCGGCCAACAAGTCCCATGTGACAATTACCGTATGACGCCTGAGCAATATGTCCAGCAAAAAGCCGCCGCATCCGGCAGCAGTTTCTATTACGCCTTCCTGTTTTTACCCAAGGAACGGCGCGCCGCCATCACCGCGTTCTACGCCTTTTGCCGCGAAATCGACGACGTCGTCGACGAAATCACCGACCCCGGTGTAGCGCGCACCAAGCTCGCCTGGTGGCAAGGCGAAGTGCTAAACGCCTATGCCGGCACCCCGACGCATCCGGTGATGAAAGCGCTGATGCCGCACGCCCCAACTTACCGCATCGAAGCGCGCCACCTGCAGGCTGTCATCGACGGCTGCCAGATGGACCTGGAGCAGAACCGCTACCTGGATTTTCCCGGCCTGCGGCAGTATTGCCACCTGGTGGCCGGCATCGTGGGCGAAGTGGCGGCGCGCATCTTCGGCCAGACCGACGAAGCCACCACCGCCTA
Organism: Polaromonas sp. P1_F6; assembly: GCF_056405695.1. NCBI lineage: Bacteria > Pseudomonadati > Pseudomonadota > Betaproteobacteria > Burkholderiales > Comamonadaceae > Polaromonas > Polaromonas sp. P1_F6. The sequence goes on along the minus strand of NZ_JBFUBQ010000001.1, from coordinate 543,800 downwards.
CGCGCACAAACTCGGCCTGGCGTTCCAGCTCACCAATATCATCCGGGACGTCGGCGAAGACGCGATGCGCGGCCGCATCTACCTGCCCGTCAACGAGCTGCAGCAATTTGACGTGAAGGCGCATGAGGTCCTCAAGCGCCAGTACTCCGACCGCTTCAGCGCGCTGATGAAATTCCAGACCGACCGCGCGCTGGCACTTTACGACGAAGCGCTGGCCATGCTGCCCGAAGCCGACCGCCGCGCCCAGAAACCCGGCCTCATGATGGCCAGCATCTACCGCACCCTGCTGCGCGAAATCGCCGCCGACGGCTACCAGGTGCTGCACCAGCGCGTCAGCCTCACACCGCTGCGCAAATTCTGGTTAGCGTGGAAGACCCAGGCCTTCGGCAAAATCCAATGAGCCCCCACGCTCCCCACTTCGTGTGGTTCGCAGCCCCCCGCGGGGGCGCTGCGCCTGCGGTCTGGCAAAGCCAGTCCCGCGGCCCCGGCTGGTATGGAACTCGCGCAACCCCCGGCCTGCAAGCGTGCCCGTCATGAGAGTCGCCGTGATCGGCGCCGGCTGGGCCGGCTGCACTGCGGCTGTCGAGGCCACGCGCCTGGGTTATCAGGTCACGTTGTTTGAGGCCACCCGCATCGCCGGCGGGCGGGCGCGCCGCGTTGGCGGCACTGTGGCAGGCAAGCCGGTCGTGCTCGACAACGGCCAGCACATCCTGATTGGCGCTTATGCCGAAACGCTGCGCCTGATGAAGGACCTGGGTGTCGACGCAGAAACTTCCTTGCTGCGGCTGCCGCTGACGCTGCGGTTTCCGGACGGCAGCGGCCTGAAGCTTCCGCAACTGCCGGCCCCCCTCGATGCGCTGGCCGGCATCCTCCTGGCGCGCGGCTGGTCCTGGGCCGACAAACTTTCGATGCTCAAGGTCGCCGTTGGCTGGCAGCTCGCGAAATTCAAGTGCGACCCCGGCGTGTCGGTGGCCGACCTGTGCCGCAGCCTGTCACCCGGTGCCATGGCCTCATTGATCGAGCCCCTCTGCGTCTCGGCGCTGAACACCCCTGCAGAGCGGGCCAGCGGCCAGGTTTTCCTGCGCGTTATGCACGACTCGCTGTTTTCGGAAAGCGGCGGTTCCAACCTCTTGCTGCCGCGCGCCGACCTCAGCGCGCTGCTGCCCGACGCCGCCCTGCGCTGGCTGGCGGCCCAGGGCAGCACCGTGCGGCTGGGCGCCCGCGTGCAATCCATTGCGCCCCTCGGTTCCAGCTGGGTGGTCAACACCGACATCAGCGCAGCCTTCGACTGCGTGGTGCTGGCCTGCCCGCCCCATGAAGCGGCGCGGCTTGCGGAAGACAGCGGCCTGCAACCCGGCGACTGGCTGGCGCAGGTGAAAGGCCTTCAACACGAAGCGCTGACCACGGTCTACGCCTGGGCGGCAGGCGTGCGCCTTGAGCAGCCCATGCTGTCCTTACCCGCCGATGCGACCGCACCCGCGCAATTTGTGTTCGACCGCGGGCAACTGGGCGGACCCACCGGCCTGCTGGCTTTTGTGATCAGCGCCAGCACGGGCGATGGCGCGACGCTTGCCGCGCAGGTGCTGGCGCAGGCGGCCCAGCAACTGGGCCTGGACACCTTGCAGGTGGTGCAAACCATCGTGGAAAAACGCGCGACTTTTGCCTGTACGCCAGGCTTGCTGCGTCCGGCCACTGATGTGGCGCCTGGCCTTTACGCCTGTGGCGACTACATCGCCGGGCCTTATCCGGCCACGCTGGAAGGCGCCGTGCGCTCGGGGCTGGAAGCGGCGCAGCGCCTGCATTGATCTGCCCCGGCACATCCGCGCTCCGCGGTCATTGCGGCCACGTCACCCGTATTGCTATCAATTAAATAGCTGTTTGCGCAAAGCCACAAAGGGTTTCAGGCACTTTTCGCCATCAATCTCACTGCACGGTACGCCGGACGCGCAAGACAGCGCTTGAGCCACTCGTCCACTGCCGGGCATTGCGCCATCAGACCGGCAGCACCCTGAATCCACGCCAGCACGGAAGCCACGCAGATATCGGCCGCCGTAAAGCGTTCACCCGCCAGGTAGCTGCGCGACTGCAAATGCTGCTCAAGCACCCGCAGTGGGCCCAGCAGATGCCGCTCGGCGTCCTCGGCCAACTGGGGCTTGCGGCGCTCTGCCGGCATCATGATGCGATGCATCAGGAACGCCAGGGCGTCTTTCTCGCACTCGGTCACCACCCAGAAGCTCCAGCGCAGGATGTCTGCCTGCTCCGCAGGGTTCTGTGCGGCAAGGCCTGGCGCATCGTTTTTTTTGAATCGCTCGGCCAGGTAAAGCACGCAGGCCATGGACTCCCAGACCAGAACCCCATCGTCGTCCACTACCGGGATGCGGCCGTTCGGGTTGATGGCGAGAAATTCCGGCGTGCGCGTGGCGCCACCCACATACGGCAACGCAACGTGCTCATAGGTCAGGCCCATTTCCTGCGCTGCCCACAGGGGGCGCGCTGCGCGTGAGGCAGCTGTGCCGTAGATTTTGAGTGTCATGGAAAGCGCCTCCTGAAAGTCAACCCGTTCAGCGCGGGAACAAATCGCACAGCTCGGTCAGCGTGGTCACTGTTTCGTGCGGCACCGCGGGGTGTGCCCACATCTGGTCGGAGCGATTCACCCACACCGTCTGCATGCCGCAATTAAGCGCGCCCAGCACGTCCAGCGTGGCGTCGTCACCCACATGCAATACTTCCTGGGGCTGCACCTCCACGGCCCCAGCTGCCGCATGAAAAATGCGCGGGTCGGGCTTGCCCACACCGAACTGCTGGGCGCTGATGGCCGCCCTGAAATAGCGGCCTATACCGATTCGTTCGACGTCCGCGTTGCCGTTGGAAACCGCCACCAGCGGGTAACGCCCGGACAGGAATTCCAGCGCCAGCACCGCGTCTTCAAACAAGGTGACCCGGTTGCGCTCTTCAAAGAAGACGTTGAACGCGGCTTCCGCCAGCAACGGGTCTTCGCCGGAGCGGTACAGCGCCACCCGTATCGCCTCCCGGCGTATCGCGCTCAGGTTGTATTTGAGCTCCGGGCGCGAGCGTGTGACGTGCTCCCGGATCTCATGGCGCGCCGCCGGATTGGAGAACAGCGCCGCGGTCATCGGTGCATGCTGGCTGAGCCAGTCGTCCAGTGCTTTCTCGGCCCTTTCAATGGCAGGCCAGATGGGCCACAGGGTGTCATCGAGGTCAAGTGTGATGGCTTTTATGGTGGACAGGTCAAGCATAGGCAGCGTCAATGGGATAGGCGAGAATAACCCATGTCTTTTCGCTCGCGCATCCTCACACCTTTCAACCCTGAGCCCCCCTTCACGCACGGTGCAGCGCCGGCCACGCCCACGGCCTGCGGCACGGCCGTCCTGCTCTGCAACCTGGGTACGCCCGATGAGGCGACGGCACCGGCATTGCGCCGCTACCTCGCGGAGTTTTTAAGCGACCCGCGCGTGGTGGAGATCCCCAGAGCGCTCTGGTGGCTGATCCTGCACGGAATCATCCTGCGCGTGCGGCCCAAAAAGTCCGCGGCCAAGTACGCCAGCATCTGGATGAAGGAAGGCTCGCCGCTGCGGGTGTGGACGCAAAAGCAGGCTGTCATGCTGCGCGGTTACCTGGCAGTGCGCGGACTGCCCGTCGAGGTGCGTTACGCCATGCGTTACGGCCATCCATCCATCGCCTCGCAGCTTGACCAGCTCAAGGCCGACGGCGTCATGCGCATCCTCATCCTGCCGGCCTATCCGCAATACAGCGGCACCACCACCGCCAGCGTCTTTGATGCGGTCTACACCTGGGCGGCGCGCATACGCCGCATCCCCGAGTTCCGCTTTGTCAACCACTACCACGATCATCCCGGCTATATCAGCGCGCTGGCGGCACGCGTGCGCGAACACTGGCGCACCGCCGGCCGCGGCGAACAACTGGTGATGAGTTTTCACGGCGTACCCGAACGCACCCTGAAGCTGGGCGACCCGTATCACTGCGAATGCCATAAAACCGCCCGGCTGCTGGCCACCCAACTGAACCTGCAGCCTGCGCAGTACAAGGTGACCTTCCAGTCGCGCTTTGGCAAGGCCAAATGGCTTGAGCCGTACACCGAGCCCACACTGGTGGCCCTGGCAAAGGCAGGTGTCGGGCGCGTCGATGTAATCTGTCCCGGCTTTACCGGCGACTGCCTCGAAACGCTGGAGGAAATCAACATGGAAGCCCGCGAGGCTTTCCTGCACGCGGGCGGCAAGGAGTTCAGCTACATCCCCTGCCTGAACGACAGCCATGAATGGATTGCGGGGCTTGCCGAGCTGGCGCAGCAGCATCTTTCAGGCTGGCCGGCAGCCGGTGCAGACACCGCGGAATTGGCCAGCACACGCCAGCGCGCGCGGGCCCTGGGCGCCACCCAATAAGCCATATTCCTTGCGGTGGCTATCAAGCCTTGAGCTTGAGCAGCTGCATCATCAGCTGTGTGGTCTTGGTATCAAAGTCGATAAAGTTGGTAAGGTCAGCCCCGGACAGCCAGGACTGCTCCCAATAACTTTCCTTGAGCGTTTTTTTCCAGAGCTCATAGGCCAGCGACGCCTTGACGCCTTCAACCATCTCCGACTGGCGCGCGGGCGTGACGCCCTGGCCGGTGAAGACAGCCCGCCAGTTCGCCATGTCCAGATCCAGCCCCTGCTCTCGCACGGACCGCACACCGTAGCTTGTCTTCTTGGATGACACACCCACCGCGCGCAGCTTGCCGCTGGCCAGTTCTGCGCTGAAAGTTCCGTATCCGGAAACACCAGCCACTGCTTTCCCGGTCAATACCGCATCCACCAGCTCAAAATTGCGGGCAAAGGGCAGGTACACCGGGTCTTCAGGGCGGCTACCGGCCGACTTGGCCAGCAGGCCGGCGAACACGTGGTCCACACCCCCAACAGAACCAATCGCCATGGGCGTCAGCCTGGGGCTGGTGCGCAGGCGCTCAGCCAGTTCGTTGACGGTCTTGATGGGCGAGTTGCCAGCGACCACCACCACCAGGTAGTCACTGGTCAGGCGGGCCACCGGGCGGAGCCGGGTCAGGTCCACGGCTGGTTTTTGCAAAGCCACTGCGCCGACCAGGTTGCTGTCGCCCATGAAAAGCGCATTGGGATCGGAGCCGTACTTGCCGGCATACAGGGCCAGCCCCGTGGTGCCGCCGTTGCCCTCCTTGTTTTCGTATTCAATCTCGTCGCTCAGGCCCAGACCGACCAGGGCATCGCCGAGGGCACGGCCCGCTTCGTCCAGCGTGCTGCGCGAGGCGGCTGGTATGACGATGCGCAACCTGGGCGCAAGCTTGCCCTTCACGGCAGCCTGTGCCCACAAGGGTGCAGGGACAACGCCGGCGGCAGCTGCGCCCAGGCAAGAGAGCCCACCGAGAAAAATACGTCGTCGAACAGTCGGCATGAGATTCTCCAGCGGTGGTGGCATGTATCAGGCAACAGGCCGGCATTTGCCGGCTTCCCCAGCAGGTACAGCACTTTCCATGCCATCCATCAGATGGATGCCGGAGAAAGAAAAGGGGTGACCCACGCGGTCGCCCCTTCCGAAAACCCTGCCGCAGAGTGTCAGGCTTTGAGCTTGAGCAGGTGCACCATGACTCGCGAGGTCGTCAGGTCAAAGTCAATGAAGCTGGCAAAACCGGGCCCCGAGAGCAGCGAAGAGTCCCAGTGGTTCTGCTTCAGTGTTTTTTGCCAGGACTCATACCCTGCGGCGGCTTTCACCGCTTCGACCATTTCGGCCTGGCGGGCGGGTGGCACGTTTTGGCCGGTAAACACGCCACGCCAGTTGGCCATGTCCACATCGAGCCCCTGCTCGCGAATCGAGGGAATGCCAAAAACCGTGCGCTTGGACGACACGCCAATGGCACGCAATTTTCCGCTGGCGAGTTCATCGCTGAACTCGCTGTAGCCCGATATGCCGGCCACTGCCTTGCCACCCAGCACAGCCTGCACCACCTCGGCACCGCCGGCGAAAGGCAAATACACCAGTTCTTCCGGTTTGCTTTGGGAGGCTCGGGTCAACACCCCTGCAAACACGTGGTCCACACCACCGGCCGACCCGCCGGCGATCGGCACGTCTTTGGGGTTGGTGCGCAGCCGGCTGGCAAGATCGGCAACGGTACGGATCGGCGAGCTGGCAGCCACCACCACCACGAGGTAGTCACTGGTCAGGCGGGCTATCGGCTGGATGCGAGTCATGTCGACCGCGGGTTTTTGCAAGGCAACCGCGCCCACCATGACCATACCGCCCATCAACAGGGTGTTGGGATCGTTGCCGTATTTTTCGGCGTAATAAGCCAGGCCGATGGTGCCGCCCTTGCCGCCCTTGTTTTCGTATTCAATCTCGTCAGCGGCGCCGACACCCAGCAAGGCCGTACCCAGCGCACGGCCGGTCTGGTCCCAGCCCCCGCCGGCGTTGGCCGGTATCACAATGCGCAGTTTCGAAGTTAGTTTGGCGGCCTTACCTTTTGGAGAAGCGACAGCTGCCGCTGCCTTGGCGGATTGCGCCAATGCAGGGAATGTACTGCCCAATGTGGTCAGGCCCAACCCGGCGAGCCCACCCAATGCGGTGCGTCGTTTGATGTTCAGCATGTCATCTCCTTTTAGTAATAAAACTCAACTTGCAGGTTTTTTCGCCTTCCAGTATTTAGCCATACGCGGAAGCACCAGCACCGCAACCACAATCACGACCAGCGTGATCGACATGGGGCGCTGGAAAAACACGGCGGGGCTGCCTTCGCCAATCGACATGGCATTGCGCAATTGAGCCTCAGCCAGCGGGCCAAGGATCATGCCCACCACCACAGGGGCGGTCGGAAAGTCAAAGCGTCGCATCAGCACACCGAGCAGGCCGATGGCGTACAGCAAAAAGAGGTCGAATGCACTTTGCCGCATGCCGTATGCGCCCACCGTCGCAAAAATCAGGATGCCCGCGTACAGCTGCGGTTTGGGAATTTTCAGCAGTTTGACCCACAGGCCCACCATGGGCAGGTTCAGCACCAGCAGCATCACGTTGCCGATGTAAAGCGAAGCAATCAGCGCCCACACCAGGGCGGCTGACGTGGTGAACAGTTGCGGACCGGGCTGGATGCCGTAGTTCTGGAACGCGCCCAGCAAGATCGCCGTGGTGTTGGAGGTCGGTATGCCCAACGTGAGCAGCGGGATCAGCGCAGCCGTCACGGTCGCATTGTTGGCAGCCTCGGGGCCGGCCACGCCTTCGATGGCGCCTTTGGTGCCGAACTCCGCACTGTGCGGCTGGTTTTGGGCCAGCTTCTTTTCCGTTGCATAGCTCAGGAAGGTCGGGATCTCGGTGCCGCCCGCCGGGATGCACCCGAAGGGCGTGCCGATGGCCGTGCCACGCAACCAGGCGGGGATCGACCGCTTCCAGTCCGCCTTGGTCATGTGCACGCGGCTGAGCTTGTTCTGCTCTTCCACCATGCGGCCTTCATACAGCACCCCATAGAGCACTTCGGCAACCGCAAAGAGGCCCACCGCCACCAACACGATTTCAATGCCGTCCAGCAGTTCCGGGATGCCGCCGGTATAGCGCCCCTGGCCGGAGATCTGGTCGAGTCCCACGCAGCCTGCGGCCAGGCCGACCAGCAGCGCCGTCATTCCGCGCAAGGTGCTTTTGCCCAACACCGCACTCACCGTGGTGAAGGCCAGCAGCATCAAGAGGAAGTATTCCGGTGGACCCAGCTTGACTGCGAACTCGGCCACAAAAGGCGCAAACAGCGTGACGATGACGGTGGCAATGGTGCCTGCCACAAACGAGCCGATAGCAGCCGTGGCCAGTGCCGCGCCCGCGCGCCCGCTCTTGGCCATCTTGTTACCCTCCATGGCCGTCACCATGCTGGCGGTTTCGCCAGGCGTGTTCAGCAGGATGGACGTGGTCGATCCGCCATACATCGCGCCGTAGTAAATGCCTGAGAAGAAGATCATCGAGGCCGTGATATCGACCTTGCCGGTAATGGGCAGCAGCATCGCCACCGCCACCGCCGGGCCGATGCCGGGCAGCACACCCACCGCTGTGCCGAGAGCACAACCCACCAGACACCAGAGCAAATTAACCGGCGTGATCGCTGTCGCGAAACCCGCCATCAGGGCATTGAAAATATCCATCAGATCCACCCCGTGCTGGTCAGGCCCGGCAGATTAATCGCCAGGAATTTCGTGAACATCCAGAACACCGGCGCAGAAATCGCGAAACCCACCCCAAAATCGGTGACCCAGGTAAGCGGCGCATTGACGCTTGCCTGGCCACCCGCACGGCGCAGGCCTTGCACAGCCAGCAAATAACACAGCGTGCAGCTCAGAATAAAACCGATGGTGGTGATGAGGGCGGCATTAAGCAACAAGCCCGCCGAGACCCATACAAAACCCGGCCAGTAGGCCTGCGCCGCACCCGAAGGCAGGTCCAGGTCCCGAAAGCCGCCACTGCGCGCCTCCCAGATGATGAAGGCGCCACAAATGGCGAGGCCCACCGACACCACCCAGGGCAGGAAATTGGGGCCTACACCGCCATAACCTGCCTCGGAAGAAATGCTGATCGCACCAAAGGCCAGCGCCAGGCCGGTCAGCAGCACACCGGCACCGACCAGAGTTTGCGGCCAGACGGCCGAGGGATCTGAAGTTGTCATCGTTATAGTTCCCGAAAGGCGGGGAAGGTTGGCCAGACATGAGCAGTCTGGGGGCACGCGGGCCTTTCGTCAAATTTTCATCAAATTTGACGGAACCGCGTGCCGCTGGTACGCGAAGCGTGGGAAGCGTAAAAACGCGGAAGCTCAGACCATGCCGGACTTGACCATCGTGGCGCGCAGCGCCGCAAAATCGTCGTCCACAAACTTGGCAAATGCCTCGCCTGTCAGTACTGCGGGAGTCCAGTCGTTTTTCTTGACGGCCTCGGCCCAGGCGGGCGACTTGAGCGCGGCCAGCACCATGTCGGTCAGCGCTTTGCGCTGTGCGTCCGTGATGCCGGGCGCGCCGTAGACACCGCGCCAGTTGCCGATTTCGACGTCGATGCCCTGCTCCTTGAGCGTCGGAACATCCACACCGGGGAGGCGTTTGCCCGAAGTCACCGCAATGGCTTTCATCTTGCCGGCCTTGATGTACTCGGCAAATTCGCTGTAGCCGCTACCGCCCACCGTGACGTTGCCGCCCAGGATGGCTGCCGTGGCCTCACCGCCGCCGCGGAAAGCCACATAGTTGATCTTCGAGGGATCGGCGCCGACCTTTTGCGCGATCATGGCGGCCGCGATGTGCTCGGTGGAGCCGCGGGAACCGCCGCCCCACTTGACGCTGCCGGGATCTTTCTTGAGCTGCTCGACCACATCCTTCATGGACTTGAACGGCGAATTCGCGGGCAGCACAAACACGTTGTATTCGCTGGACAGGCGTGCAATCGGGGTGGCCTGCGACAGGCTGACCGGCGGTTTGCCGGTGATCAGGCCGCCCAGCATCACGGCGCCCATCACCATCAAGGCATTAGGGTCACCCTTGGAACCGTTGACGAACTGGGCCAGGCCCAGCGCACCGGCGGCGCCGCCCTTGTTGTCGTAGGTCACGGTGTCGGCGGCCTTGGAGTCCGTCAGGGCCTTGCCCAGGGCGCGGCCCGTGGTGTCCCATCCGCCGCCGGGATTGGCGGGAATCATCATCTTCACGTTGGCGGCGGCGAAAGCCGGCAGGGGCAAGGCGCCTGCGGCCGCCATGGCAGCCAGGGATTTGAGGAAGGTATCGCGACGCATGAATGTCTCCTTGAAAATAGGAATATGAAATTGTTGAGCTTGCCGGGCTGGCGAAGGTATCCAGCCGACCACGGGCTTATCATGCGCTTCGTTTCTGTCAAACGGCTGTCCGCAAGTATTGGGGAAAGTGCTAATGTCTAGGGCCTGTTAACACTATGTTTGCAAATGCGAATGGGGTGAGAAAGCCGCCAATCAAGGCGCGTGACGACGCCCAGACCTTCGTCTGGGCTAGGAGCGCAACGCCGAGTGGCGGCTTTCTCACCCCATTCCCTCCGGGTTGCGATCAAAAAAGCCTTGCGCGGCGTTGCAAAGCCTTGACGGGGTCCACCCCGCCTGCGTTTTGCGCCTTGCTCAAGGCCTTTTTGACTCGCAACGCATCTTGCAAACATAGTGTTAACAGGCCCTAACATGTTGCCCCCCATGAAATTGTTACTGATCGAAGACGATGCCTCGATGCAGGCCGCGCTGCAGCGAGCACTGGGCCGCCGCGGCATGGAGGTTTTCAGCTGCACCGACGGCCGCCAGGCGCTGGCGCAATGGACGGACACCCAGCCCGATGTGGTGGTGCTGGACCTCAGCCTTCCCGGCATGGACGGCTTGCAGGTGCTCGAGCAGGCACGTCTCAAGGGTCTTGCCGCACCGGTGCTGATCCTGACCGCTCGCGGCACGGTAGGTGACCGCATCATGGGCCTGAACACCGGGGCCGACGACTACCTGCCCAAACCCTTCGACCTCGATGAGCTGGAAGCACGCCTGCGTGCCCTGAGCCGCCGGCGTGCGGCAACCGCCCTTCCCATGGAAAACGACGCCGGCGCACAGATCGTGGGCGAGTTGCGCTATGAAAAAGACAGCGGGGCCATCTACCACCGCGACCAGGTGCTGGAGCTGACGCCCCGTGAACTGGCGCTGTTGCAGGCACTGATCGCCAAACCCGGCCATGCAGTGTCAAAAGAGCGCTTGTTCGAGCTGGTGTTTCCCGGCGAGGCGGACGTGCAATACGAGGCGGTGGAAGTGGTGGTGTACCGCCTGCGCAAGAAACTGGCGCAAACCGGCGTCACGCTGGTCACGCTGCGCGGCCTGGGCTATTTGTTGAAAGTGGATGCATGAGCTCCCCGCAGCCGCGACAGGACGTTCAGGCAGTTCCCCCCGCAGCACCCGAAACAAAACCCGGCGCAAGCGCCATCTCCCTGCGCAGATACCTGCTCATCGGCATTCTTTTGCCGGTGGGCCTGCTGGTAGTGGCCAACACCTTCAGCCTGTACCAGCAGGCATTGGGCGCGGTGAACACGGCTTATGACCGTACGCTGCTGGCTTCTGCCAAATCCATCGGCGAGCAGCTCGATGTTACGGGCTACGACGAGCAGTCCGAGCTGCGCGTCACAGTGCCCTACGCGGCGCTGGAAGCTTTTGAAGCTGACAACCAGAGCCGGCTTTTTTACCGGGTCTCCAGCCTCGGCGGCAGCATGGTGTCCGGTTTTTCGGAGTTGCCGTTCTGGCACGGGCGCATCCCGGCACGGCCCCCCTATTCGGCGCTGGTGGATTTTTATGACGACGTCTTCATGGGCGACGATGTGCGGGTCGCGGTTCTGCTCCAGCCCGTGTCCAGTGCAAAAGGCCGCGCCATGGCGGTAATCCAGGTGGCCGAAACCCTGGAACTGCGCAAAACACTGGCCCGCAAAATCCTGTTCGACACGTTGTGGCGCCAGGCCCTGCTGCTGGCGGTGATCGCCTTGGTGGCGATCGTCGTGGTGCAGCGCGCCACCCGGCCCGTACGGCGCCTCAGCGCCGAGCTGCAGGCCCGTCCCGAAGGCGACCTGACGGCAATTACCGCGCCCGATGCGCCCCGCGAACTTCTGCCGCTGGTGGATGCCACCAACGAGGTTATGGGCCGGCTGCAGCACCTGCTGGACAACCAGAAGCGCTTTGTCCGGGATGCGGCCCACCAGCTGCGCACACCGCTGGCGGTGCTCAAGGTACAGGTGCAATCCGCACTGCGCGGCGACATGGATGCCCGTGACGCGCTGGCGGAAATCAACCAGACGGTGGACCGCGCCACCGTCCTGGCCAACCAGATGCTGGCGCTGGCCAAGGTGGAGCAATTGCGCCAGCAGGCTGACCTGCAGGCCATCGACCTGGCGCAGGTGGTGCGCTCTGTGGCGCTGGACCTCTCGCCCCTGATTGCCGAGAAGGACATCGATTTCGAGATAGAAACCGTGCCGGCGCGCGTCACATCGCATGAATGGATGCTGGGCGAACTCACGCGCAACCTGCTGCACAACGCCATCAAGCATACGCCGGCCGGCGGCACGCTGACGGTGCGCATTGTGCGCGATGCAAGCGTTGTCGCCATGACCATCAGCGACAGCGGGCCGGGGGTGTCGGCAGAGTTGTCGGCGCGGCTCTACCAGCCTTTTTCCGCAGGCAACGTGCGCCACGGCTCCGGGCTGGGCCTGGCCATTTGCCGCGAGATCACCGAAACCATGCATGGCAGCATTACGCTGGAAAACCGCGTCGTGCACGGCCGTGTGACGGGCCTGGACGCCACGGTACGCCTGCCCACGACGTGAGAACCTGTTCACGATCCAAACGCGGCGCGATCCTACACAGCGCCCCATGCCTTGGTACAGAATAGGCCCCAATGGACAAATTGCGAATCGACAAGTGGCTGTGGGCCGCCCGCTTCTACAAGACCCGCGCCCTGGCAGTGGAAGAAATTGACAAGGGCCGCGTACGCATCAACGGCATCGAAGCCAAGCCCGCGCGTGAAGTCAAATCCGGCGACACCGTGACACTGCGGCAGGGCCCCTACACCCGTACCCTGATGGTGCGCGGCATCAGCAAGCTGCGAGGCGCAGCGCCGGTGGCCCAGCAGCTCTACGAAGAAACCGAAGAAAGCCTGCGCCTCAAAGCCGAGGCCGCCGAGCAGCGCCGGGTGGCAGCCGATCCGGCCGGCAGCCAGGAACATGGACGCCCCACCAAACGCGACCGGCGCACGCTCGACAAGGCCTGGGACAACCGCTGGAGCGCATCAGCCGATTGAGAGACTGGGAAACTGCCCCGTTTTCGCTATCATTTTTATAGCTACTCGCGCACATTCCCATTGGACTAGAGGCCTATTTGATTCAAAAATTGGCTGTTCTGAGCCATGCAGGATGGTGATGAACGCTCAGGCATACGCTCGCTGCGCCAGCGCCCGCGCCAGCAGGGCCGCCGGATCCACCAGTTCAAGTGAATCCATGCCAGGCACCGCGCTGAGTGCCAGCGGAATCTCGGTGCAGCCCAGAACCAGCACTGAAAGACCGTGCCGCCCTGCAAGCGCGCTGGCCACGCCTGCAAAACATTCACGCGCCAAAGCCATGTTGCCGGCTTTCACGCCCTCATAGATGCCGCGCATCAGGCGTTCACGCTCTTCAACGGAAGGAATGTGGCATTGCAGCCCCGCCTGGCGCAAGGCCTGGTCGTAGAGGCCCGCCCGGTACGTACCCTCGGTCGCCAGCAAACCTACTTGCCCTACCCCGCGGCCGGCCAGGTTTTGCGCGACCTCACGCGCCACGTGCAGCACTTCAAGCTGGGGAAAGCGCTCCTGCAATTCGGCGTGCCACGCATGGGCCGTGTTGCACGCCACCGCGACAGTGGTGGCACCTAACGCGGCGAGTTTCCCCATTGCTTGCAACATGGGATCCAGGGGCTGATGGCCGCCCGGCCCCGGTGAACCCAGCGCGTTGCTGCGGTCCGGCACCGGCACCTGGGCCAGCCAGTGCTCGGGGAATGCCTGGTCAGACACGGGAATCTGCAGCGACCGCATGTGATCCGCGCACGCCTGGACAAACAGCCGCGCAAAGTCCGCGCCGGCCGCCGGGCCCATGCCGCCCAGGATGCCGACCACATGGGCTCTGTGCAGGGCCTGTCTTTCAGTGCTGCTCATGGCTCAAACTCCAAAACAAAATTCAAGGCGCGCACCCACCCACTGGCGCCAAAGGCTCCGGGTTGGGGATTTCTGGGGGAGGAGAAGCTGCGGACCCGATCGGGCGCGGCAGCTGTGAAAGCAGGACGGGGAGCGGCGCGCAGGCGCTCCCCGTCTGGTGCTTACATGGCCGGCTTGTCGCTCAGCGCCTTGAGGTTGGCCTTCAGCTCTTCGCTCATCGGCAGGTTCAGGTTCACGCCCTTTGGCGGGATGGGTGAGGTGAACCACTTGGCGTACATCTTGGCAAAGTCGCCGGACTTGATCAGGCGGATGATCGTGCCGTCCACCAGCTTCTTGAACTCAGGGTCGTCCTTGCGCAGCATGCAGGCATAGGGCTCCACCTGCAGCGAATCACCCACCACTTCCAGCGACGCCGGATTCTTGGAGTTGGCCATCAGGCCGAACAACAGGATGTCGTCCATGGCAAAAGCCAGGGCGCGATCGCTCTCGACCAGCAGCAGCGAATCGTCGTGGTCCTTGCCCAAGATGAGCTGCATGTCGAGCTTTTTGTCGGCGCTGTACTTGCGGATCACTTGCGCGTTGGTGGTGCCGGTCGTGCTGGCCACCGTCTTTTTGGCCAGGTCGGCGTAGTTCTTGATGCCGGATGATTTTTTGACCAGCAGGCGGGTGCCGGTATAGAAGTGGTTGATGGCAAATGCCACGTCCTTGCCACGCGCGCTGTTGTTGGTGGTCGAGCCGCACTCGAGGTCGTAGGTGCCGTTGACCAGCAAGGGGATGCGGTTTTGCGAGGTCACGGGCATGTAGGCGACTTCGAGATTGGGTTTTTTCACCTTCTTGCGAATGTCGTCAATGATGGCTTCTGTCAGTTCTGCCGAAAAACCCACCGAGGTTTTGGACCCGATCAGGTAGCTGAAAGGCACCGAAGCTTCGCGATAGGACACGGTGATCTTGTTGCTGTCGGCGATCTTTTTCAGGGTCGGCACCGTTTGCGCGCCGGCAGTGGTGGCCAGGCCGGCTGTCAGCAGCACGGCGGTCATGAGGATAGTGAATTTCATGCTTGTCCTTTCGGGGGGGGGCGGTGGGTTGGTAGTTTCGGGAAGCTGGCATCGCTAGTGTAGGAACAGCAGCGTCTGGCGTGTCATTCATTTTCGCGGCAAACCCATGACCAAAACTCATGGTTTACCCAGAATCCCTTCGGCCACCCTTCGCAGGAGGGCATAACCACACGTCATGACCCTCGCGCATTCAGCATTGTTCAAACCTGTACCCACTGCGTAAAGTGGCGCTCTTTCAGGGAACAAAGAGGCTTCTATGCATGTGTGTGTGCTCGGTGCAGGAATCGTGGGACTGGCAACCGCCTACAGCTTGCGGCGGGCCGGCCACGAGGTGACAGTGGTGGACCGCGCCAGCCCCGGCAGCGGCGCCAGCGGCGGCAACGGCGCACAACTGAGCTACTCCTACGTGCAGCCGCTGGCAGATCCCGCCATCTGGCGGCAGCTTCCCAAGCTGCTGCTGTCGCCCTCTTCCCCGTTGAAGCTGCGGCCTCGCCTGGATGTGCGCCAGTGGTTGTGGGGCGCGCAGTTTCTGGCGGCCTGCAACAGCAAGACCTCACGCAACACCACCAGCCATTTGCTGTCGCTGGCGGCGCTCAGCCGCCAGTCTTTTGACGCGATGATGGCCGAAGAAAAACTGGATTGCGATTTCTCGGCCACGGGCAAGCTGGTGCTGTACGCCAGCGATGCCGCGTTCGCTGCAGCGCGCCGGCAGATGTTGCTGCAACGTGAACTGGGCAGTACCCAGGAGGCGGTCAGCGCCGACCGCTGCGTGGAGATCGAGCCCGCGCTCAAAAACCGCCACGGACAAATCGCCGGCGCCATCTACACACCAGGCGAGTGTGCGGCCGACTGCCAGAAGACCTGCGATGGCTTGTTCGCGGTGCTGCGCCGGGAAGGCGTGCGCTTCCTGCTGGACACACCCGTCGAGCAACTGGTTGTGCGCGGCAACCTGGTTGCAGCTGTCGCGACGCCGCAAGGCCATCTCGAAGCCGACCGCTATGTGATGGCGATGGGCGCCGGGTCTGCGCGCATGGCACGCACGCTAGGTGTGCACCTTCCGGTCTACCCGCTGAAGGGTTACAGCATCACGGTGGACGTCGCACCTGGCGATGGCGCAGCACCGCAGGTGAGCGTGACCGACAGCGCCCGCAAGGTGGTATTTGCCCGCATCGGTTCGCGCCTGCGCGTGGCAGGCATGGCCGAGCTTTCGGGCTACGACACCGCCGTCGACCCGGCACAGATTGCTTCGCTGAAAGCGTCGACGCAGACAGTGTTTCCGGATTGCAGCCACTTTGAAACCCTGAACCCCTGGGCCGGCATGCGCCCTGCTACTCCCACCGGGCTGCCGGTCATTGGCACGCATGCCAAAGGCCCGGCCAACCTGTTGTTCAACACCGGGCATGGCGCCCTGGGTTTCACCCTGGCGTTCGGCTCTGCGCAGCGCATCAGCCGCATGCTGGAGCGCTGACCTTCAGGCTTTGCGCAACGCGGGAGTTGAAGCGCGCTGCGTCAGGGCTTGCTGAAAACACTTCACAAATGACCGCACGATGACCGAGCCGGGTTTGCCTGCGGGCAACAGCGCATTGATCGGCACCGGGATCAAGGGTTCCAGTTCCAGCAGGTCCACACGCGTCAGATCGGCGGACGCCGCTGTGCACGTGTCAATCACCGCAATGCCCAGCCCGTGGTGGGCCAGCGCCAGCGCCGAGTGGTAGGTCTGCACGGTGATATGGAATTCGAGGCCCACCCCTGCCTCGCGGCAGGCCTGGTTGAGGCTGCGGCCCACCGGGTCCATCACATCAAGCCCGACGACCGGTACCTTGGTGAGGTCCTCAAGCGTGACACTGCCACGCTTGACCAGGCGCGCAGGCAGCATGCCCTTGGGCGCCACGCACACCATGCGGCCGTCGGCCAGGTGTTCCTGTGCCAGCGCCGAATGCGCTGCCGGGCTGAAAAGGAAACCGACATCCCCCTCCTGTAGCGCCAGCGCCGAGATAATTTGCGGCGAATGCAACGCCCGCACGGTAATCGCCACGTCAGCATGCTTGACCCGAAAGAGCTTGATCGCGTGGGGCAGGATTTCGTAGCTGAGCGCCAGCACCGTCAGGATGCGGAGTTCCCTGGCGCTTTCGCCGGTTTTCAAGTTGGCCGCCAGGCGCTGCACTTCATCGAGCTGGGCAAACAGCCGCTCGATGTGCGGGTACAGCGTCAACGCTTCGGAGGTCGGCGTCAGCCGGCCCTTGCTGCGCTGGAAGAGGGCAAAACCCAGCTGCAGCTCGGCATGCTGCAGGATGCGGCTGACGGCGGGCTGGGTGACATTGATCAGGCGGGCCGCCCCGCTGACGCTGCCGGTGAGCATGACCGCGTTGAAGACTTCGATGTGGCGCAGGCGCATGGGTGATTCCGTGGTGCGTGTTCAGGCGGGATGGTGCAGGCTCGGCACAGCAATTATCGTGCGCAGCATGTGCGGGTGATCCAGTCACGAAAAACGCCCATGGCCCCCGTCACGCGCCGGGATTTGAGCCGGGTCAGCCAGTAACTGCCGTTTTCAATTTCCAGTGGAAACGGCCTTGCCAGGCGCCCTTCGTGCAGCTCTCGCGTAAACAGATTCACCGGGAGCAAGGCAACGCCGGCGCCCTGCGCGGCAGCTTCCGCCATGGTCAGGGACGAATCAAACACCGCCCCCCTGACCACCGGGCAGTCCACACCGGCCAGGGCAAACCAGCTCACCCATTCATCGGACCGGTAAGAGCGCAACAGCACCTCACCGGCCAGATCAGCAGGTTCTCGCAGACGGGAAGCCGTTACAGGAGAGCAAACGGGTGACAGCGGCGAGGGAAAAAGCAGGTCGGCTTCGGTGCCGTGCCATGCGCCGTCGCCAAAGCGTATGGCGTAGTCCAGGCCCTCGCCGGCCAGGTCCACGCGGTTGTTGTTGGTGAACAACCTGAAATCAACAAAAGGGTGGACCTGCTGGAACGCCGCCAGACGGGGGATCAGCCAGCCCACGGCAAAAGTCCCGACAGCCCCGACGCTCAGTACCTCCCTAAAGCGGCCATCGCGGAATTGCTCCAGCAACGCGCCGATGCGGCCGAACGATTCCGACAGCGCGGGCAACAGTGCCTGGCCCTCGTCGGTCAGGGCAAGGCCGCGCGGAAGCCGCCGAAACAGGGGAACGCCCATGCGTTCCTCCAGGTTTTTAACGTGCTGGCTGATCGCGGTTTGCGTGACGTTCAGCTCGTCTGCGGCCCGTGTAAAGCTCAGGTGGCGCGCGGACACCTCAAAGGCGCGCAAGGCGTTCAAAGGAAGATGCATCTGTTCAAGCCCAAGATTTACTTATGAGTTGCCTCGATTATTCCCGTTTGCCGGAATTGCAGCCCTTCAATATCGTTACCGTTTTCATACCAACCCGAGAGTAAAAATGATGCAGAGACGACAATTTACCGGCGCACTGGGAAGCTTCATAGCGGCGGGCATGGTTTCAGCTCATGCCCAGAATTTATGGGGTATGAGCGGCGCACCGCAAGCCGCTGATTCAAGTTCGGTCATCGGGCGGCTCAAAGCCCTTGAACGGGAAAGCGGCGGCCGGCTCGGTGTTGCCATCCTCAACACCGGTACCGGCGTGCAGCATGGACACCGCGCGGCGGAACGCTTCCCCCTGTGCAGCACCTTCAAGCTGCTGGCCGCTGCGCTGGTGCTGCACCGGGTAGACACCGGAAAGGAACGGCTGGACCGCCTGCTGCCTGTTGACGGCGCGGCACTGGTTTCCCATTCACCGGTCACCGGGCCAAGAGCCGGTGGCAGCATGTCGCTCGCGGAGTTGTGCGAAGCCACTATCACCGTCAGCGACAACACGGCCGCCAACCTGATGCTGGCCAGCTTCGGCGGGCCCAAGGGCCTGACCGACTACGCGCGCTCGCTCGGTGACCGCATGACACGACTGGATCGCATTGAAACCGCGCTGAATGAAGCCACGCCCGGCGATCCACGCGACACCACTACGCCTGCCGCCATGCTGGGCACCGTGCAAAAAATCGTGCTGGGCAATGCGCTGTCAGACACCTCGCGCCAGCAGATGCGCCAGTGGCTGATCGCCAGCAAGACATCCGACCGGCGATTGCGCGCCCTGCTGCCGCGGGACTGCCCGGTTGGCGACAAGACGGGTACAGGCGCCCATGGCACCACCAACGACATCGGCGTTTTGTGGCCTGCGGGATGCGCGCCTGTGGTGATCACGGTGTATTTGACCGGGAGCCCAAAGCCCCTGGAGGAACGCGAAGCCATCGTGGCAAAGGCCGGTCAATTGGCGGCTTCTTTGGCCACGCCAGCTTGAGAACACGAGACAACATAGTTGGCCGCCTCCGGGCGACTTTTTTGCGTTGCGGGGAAACACATTCTCAAACGGCAACGCTGTCACCAAGGTAAAGAGGTCGGGCATGAGAGCCTGCAGTCTATTGCCGGGGTTTGGCGCTTAACAAAAACGTTGGTTCCGACGAATTTTCTATTGCAATTGATGAAATTATTGAAAACGAAATGCCGTATTAACTAGAGATTGGTTACAACAGAGATAGAAAAATGTAATACTAAAGATCGATAATCAGGAGATTCCTAGAAGAGCTCACATACAACATGAAAATAAACCCGCAGGTAGTGATCGATGAACTTATCGACCACCTCACTGCCCTCGTTCTTCACACGCCTGAGATTGAAAAATTACGGCAGCGAAGAAAAGAGGGCAGGTTCAGCCGGGCTGGTTATCAACTCCTTGGGGCGCTTCCCGACGGTCCCGAAAAGCTCGACTTCATCTGCGAAATCACACTGCAGACGGAGAAGCAGCGCAGTTCATTCCTTGTAAAAGTACTCGGCCAGGCAAGCCATGACGGTTCGCACTGGAAAATCACCGAAATCTATGACGTGGAAGTCGAGCTGGCGGACAGCAGTCCTCCCGTGCCGTAGCAAAGAAAAATGGACGGCCATATTTGCGTGGTCGTTGATTGATTTTCATGCCCGTGCCAGGTATCTGACCTGGAAAAGCTTGAGTCCAAGAGCGTGGCAAGGTAACAGCGCGACGGACGCTTCGCGTTGAAAGCAAGGTTACCCATTCTTGAAACAATCGCAGAAATCCGGCGMAAAAAAACCGACTCTGCCCCATGCGGGAGAGAGTCGGTAGTCTTGGCGGAAACGGAGGGATTCGAACCCTCGATGAGGCTCTACACCCCATACTCCCTTAGCAGGGGAGCACCTTCGGCCACTCGGTCACGTTTCCAATAAATCGATTATCTCACGACTTCTCAGCCATTTTCAGGTGGCGGGCTGGTCCAGGTCAAAAGCCTTGTGCAGGGCCCGCACGGCGAGCTCCATGTATTTCTCGTCGATGACGACCGAGGTCTTGATTTCGCTGGTGGAAATCATCTGGATGTTGATGCCCTCTTCGCTCAGCACGCGGAACATCTTGCTGGCGATGCCCACGTGACTGCGCATGCCGATACCGACGATGCTGACCTTGCAGATCTTGGCGTCGCCGGTGACTTCCTGCGCGCCCAGCTTGGGCACCACCTGGGTTTTCAGCAGGTCGATGGCTTTGGAGTAATCGTTGCGGTGAACCGTAAAGCTGAAGTCGGTCTTGCCGTCCTTGCTGACGTTCTGGATGATCACGTCGACTTCGATGTTGGCATCGGCCACGGCGCCCAGGATCTGGTACGCGATACCCGGGGTGTCGGGTACGCCGAGCACGGAAATTTTGGCTTCATCGCGGTTGAAAGCGATGCCCGATACGATGGCTTGTTCCATGTTTTCGTCTTCCTCAAAGCTGATCAAAGTGCCTGACTTGGCTTCTTCGTTGATGTCGATGTCCCATTCGGTGAAGCTGGACAGCACACGCAGCGGCACCTTGTATTTGCCGGCAAATTCCACCGAGCGGATCTGCAGCACCTTGGAGCCCATGGAGGCCATCTCCAGCATCTCTTCAAAGCTCACGGTGTGCAGGCGGCGCGCCTCAGGCACCACGCGCGGGTCGGTGGTGTAAACGCCGTCGACGTCGGTGTAAATCAGGCATTCGTGCGCCTTGAGCGCCGCGGCAATGGCCACGGCCGAAGTGTCGGAGCCGCCGCGGCCGAGTGTGGTGACGTTGCCGGCCTCGTCCACGCCCTGGAAGCCGGTGATGATGACGACCTTGCCGGCGTCCAGGTCGGCGCGTACGCGCTCACCGTCGATGGACTCGATGCGGGCCTTGGTGTAGGCATTGTTGGTCTTGATGGTGACCTGCCAGCCGGCGTAGCTCACGGCCGGCATGCCTTCGGCCTGCAGCGCAATGGCCAGCAGTGCGCTGGAAGCCTGCTCGCCGGTAGCGGCCAGCGCATCAAGCTCGCGGCCATAAGCATCGCTTGTCCTGGCGGGTGCCAGTTCTTTGGCCAGGCCGAGCAAACGGTTGGTTTCGCCGCTCATGGCACTGGGAACGACCACCATCTGGTGGCCGGCCCGCGCCCACTTGGCCACGCGCTTGGCGACATTGCGGATGCGCTCGGTGGAGCCCATCGACGTGCCGCCGTATTTATGAACGATCAATGCCATTGCAGGATGTCAATCAGGAGTTGTTGCGGATTTTTTGCCGGGAACCTGTGTAAAAGCGCCCGTTTGAGGGCTTTTAACGGCGATTTCGCGCCAGCAAAGCCTTCAATTATACCTAGGGACTACTACCTGGTTAGCTCGCCTTATCCCCTGCAGCCGCATAGTTCAGCACCTGGCCAGTGCGCGTGACATGCCCGGTCGCCACCTTGAGGTGGATCTGGTGCCCGCGCGTGGTGCAGGCGGCGATTTGCAGGAGCAGTTGGTCGAGCTGTGCTGCGCTGGGAGTGGCTTGTTGCAGCGTCAGCCAATAACGCAGCACATTGGCCTGCCGCGGCTGTGACAGGGATTGCAGGGATTTGATCACCGGGGGGGTTCCCACGACAACCAGGTCTTGCTGTGCCACCTCGACCAATAACCCGTGCGCCTGGGCCGCGTGACGCGCGCTGCGTGCAAAGGTTTCACGAAACTGCGGAAAGGTTTGCGCCAACGCGGGCAGCAGGCGGGCCCGGATGCGGTTGCGTGTGAACTGCTCGTCGGTGTTGGTCGGGTCTTCCACCCAGGTGATGCCGCGCGTCACCAGCCAATCGCGCAGCAATGCCCCGGGCACCGTCAGCAGCGGACGGTAATAGGTCATGCCGTCACGCTCCCATCTCGCCGGCATGGCGGCCAGCCCGGGCAGCCCCGCGCCGCGTGATAACGCCAACAGCATGGTTTCCACCTGGTCATCGGCGTGCTGGGCAATTGCTATGTTTTTAATAGCTGCTTGCGCATATCCTTCCTGGGCTGCAGCCTTAAACGCCGCATAACGTGCCTTGCGCGCCGCGTCTTCCGGACTCTCGCCAGAAGCATGACGGGCGTCCACACGCTGGACGATTAGCGGCACATTGAGCTGCGCGCAGAGGGCAACGCAGTGCTGCTCAAAGTCGTCGGCCGCCGCCTGCAAGCCGTGATGAATATGAATGGCGTGAACCTGCCCCGGCCATTTCTCGGCGCAGGCTACCAGCAAGGCGACAGAATCGGCGCCGCCGCTGAGCGCAACGGCCAGCGGCAAAGCAGGTTGAAATTGGGAAATCGCAGCGGCGATCACGGCGCTGTCATTCATGGCTTGGCTTCGGCGAATCTTTCCCGGTCAATCCTGGCACGCACCCATAGCACCCCGAGCGTGCCACCGATGGCGAACCAGCACCACAGGAGGTAGACGCCGCGTAGCGCTATGCCAAAAATACTCGAGACCAAACCATGGTCCCGCCAGGAGGGCACCCCACCGTCCGCAACAGGCCAGATGGCAGCAAAAACCAGCAGGAAACACCAGAACAGCAGGCTCCAGACCAACATACGGTTCGGGCTCTTGATTCGCGCGTAGCGGTCATGCTTGACTAGATAGTCCAGCCCAGCCCACAAGCCCACAAGGCCGGCAACAGGCGAAATCAGCCAGAGCACCGCGTAGTAAAAACGCAGAAAAGGGTCATAACCAGGAGTCTTAGGCAACTGGTCCAGCATGGGCACGACATGGGCCATCGAGTCCATAAAGGAAACCGCCAGCGGCTCGGCGGCAAGCTCGCGTGGAACGAAACCGAACATGACCGACAGAAAAATCGCATAGAGCGCGGCAGAGGTCAACCAAAATCGCCGGCGCAACTTCGCCAGGGCTTGCTCTTCCTCGGCACTGTAAGGACCGATACGGGGGCGCACCATGGTCTTGTCGCTCCAGCTTGTGCCGGGGCGCCTTACTTGCCGGCGTCGGCCTTGGTGTCGGTGAAGCGGCCGTAGCTTTGCAGGCGCTCGTAGCGGCGGTCGAGCAGCTCCTTGACCTTCAGGTCACTGACCTGGCGGAAGGCGTCGTTGAGCGCACGTTTCAGGAAAGCGGCCATTTGCTTGTGGTCGCGGTGGGCGCCGCCCACGGGTTCGTTCACGATCTTGTCGATCACGCCCAGGGCCTTGAGCCGGTGCGCCGTGATGCCCAGCGCCTCGGCGGCTTCCTGCGCCTTGTCGGAGGTTTTCCAGAGGATGGACGCGCAGCCTTCAGGGCTGATGACAGAGTAGATTGAATACTGCAGCATGACCACCTGGTCGGCCACCGAGATGGCCAGCGCGCCGCCGGAGCCGCCTTCGCCGATGATGGTGGTGATGATGGGCACTTCGAGCTGCGCCATCTCAAAGATGTTGCGGCCGATGGCCTCGGACTGGCCGCGCTCTTCGGCGTCAATGCCGGGGTAAGCGCCGGGCGTGTCGACAAAGGTGAACACCGGCAGCTTGAACTTCTCGGCAGTTTTCATCAGGCGCAGGGCCTTGCGGTAGCCCTCGGGCTTGCTCATGCCGAAGTTGCGCAGGCCGCGTTCCTTGGTGTCGCGGCCCTTCTGGTGGCCCAGCACCATGCAGGCGGTGCCGTTGAAGCGCGCCAGGCCGCCCACGATGGACAGGTCGTCGGCAAAATGCCGGTCGCCGTGCAACTCAACAAAATCCGTGAAGATTTCGTTGACGTAATCCAGGGTGTAGGGACGTTCCGCGTGGCGGGCGATCTTGGTGATCTGCCAGGGCGTGAGGTCGCTGTAGATGTCTTTGGTGAGCTGTTGGCTCTTTTTGGCCAGCTGGTCGATTTCTTCAGAGATATCGACAGCCGACTCGGTCTGTACGTAGCGCAGTTCTTCAATTTTTCCTTCAAGCTCCGCAATCGGTTGCTCGAAATCGAGGAAGGTCTTCTTCGCCATGTGCTGCTCCTCAGGGCTTCATGAAACTTAAATTTGCTCGGTACCCGTGGGGGTACCCAGAACCGGTAATGGGTCCAGAGAGCGCCAAATATACCAAGTTGCCACGCTGCAGTAAGGCGACCAGGCGGCGGCCACCTCTCGCGCGTCGCTTCGGCTGACGGATTCACCCGAAAAGTAATTCTGGCTGATGCCGGTGATCAGCCCCACATCGTCCAGCGGCAGGACATTCGGTCGCATCAGGTAAAAAATCAAAAACATCTCGGCCGTCCAGCGGCCGATGCCGCGAATGGCCACCAATTCTTCGATGATGGCCTCATCGTCCATCGCCGCCCAGTCTTTGACGTGGACGGTGCCGGCGTCAAAGTGGATCGCCAGGTCCACCAGGTATTCGACCTTGCGGGCGCTCAGCCCGGCCGCGCGCATGTCGTCAACTTTAAGGCGCAGCACATTGGCAGGCGTCACTTTTTTCGGCAACGCCGAAAATTTGGCCCAGACACTTTGCGCCGCCTTGACCGAAATTTGCTGGCCCACGATGCTGCGCGCCAGGGTGCCAAAGGCATCGCCGCGGGTTTGCAGGCAGGCGTCGCCGAACAAGGGAATCAGCCGCTTCATCACGCGGTCTTTTTTCACCAGGTGTTTGCAGGCATCGGCCCAATACTCGGGCACCGTGGTGGCCGGCTCGGGAACGTCGGCCAGCTCGGCGCTGCCCGGGCCGCTTTTCACTATCTTTTTCATAGCTGCTTGCGCCGGTCCTTATTGGTCTGGAGGCCGAAATGGCTTGAAAAACAGGGTGAAAAAACAACCCGGACCCTCACGATTGCACCTCCCAGGTGGTGCCGGCGGGCGAATCCTTCAACACAATGCCTTTGGCCAGCAGGTCCTTGCGGATACGGTCGGCTTCGGCGAAATCTTTTGCCAGCTTCGCAGCTGCCCGCTGCGCGATCAGCTGCTGGACGCTGGCGTCGTCAAGGCCGGCGCCTGCCTGAAGGTAGGCCCCAGGCGCGCCCTGCAGCAGGCCCAGGCAGCCGCCCAGGTTTTTCAACAGCCCTGCGAGTTCGGCAGAGCCCGTCCGGTTGACTTCACCCGCCAGCTCAAACAACACTGCCACGGCCTCCGGCGTTCCGAAGTCTTCGTCCATGGCCGCCTTGAAGCGCTGCGCAAACGGGTGCGCCCAGTCGGTCGGCAGCGCTGCCGGCTTGACGAGATCCAGCGACGTATAAAGCCGCTTGAGCGAGTTGCGCGCATCGTCCAGGTGGGCGTCGCTGTAATTCAGGGCGCTGCGATAGTGGGCGCGAACGATGAAGAACCGCACGGTTTCGGCATCGTATTTGGCCAGTACTTCGCGGATGGTGAAGAAGTTGCCCAGCGACTTGGACATTTTTTCGTTGTCGACGCGCACAAAACCGTTGTGCACCCAGAAGCGGGCCAGCGGCTTACCGTTGGCCGCCTCGCTCTGGGCGATCTCGTTTTCGTGGTGCGGAAACTGCAGGTCCGCGCCGCCGCCGTGAATGTCGAAGGTCTCGCCCAGCGTGCCGCGGCACATGGCCGAGCACTCGATGTGCCAGCCTGGACGGCCGGGGCCATAGGCGCTGTCCCACCTGGCGTCGTCGGGCTCGGTGGGTTTGGCGCTTTTCCAGAGCACAAAGTCCAGCGGGTCTTCCTTGCCGTCGAGCACAGCGACGCGCTCGCCGGCGCGCAGCTCGTCGAGTGACTTGCCCGAGAGCTTGCCGTAGCCGGGAAACTTGCGCACCGCGTAATTCATGTCACCGGTGGAGCCCTTGTAGGCCAGGCCTTTTTCCTCCAGCGTGGCGATCATGCCCAGCATCTGCGGCACGTACTCAGTCGCACGGGGTTCCAGCGATGGAGGCTCTATGCCCAGCGCGCCGATGTCCTGGTGCATGGCCGCGATCATCTCGTCGGTCAGCTGGCGGATGGTGATGCCGCGCTCAACCGCCCGCTTGATGATCTTGTCGTCGATGTCGGTGATGTTGCGCACATACGTAACCTTCAGGCCGCTTGCCTTGAGCCAGCGTTGCACCACGTCGAACGCCATCATCATGCGCGCATGGCCGATGTGACAGAGATCGTAAATCGTCATTCCGCACACATACATGCGCACATGGCCGGGATCAAGCGGGGAAAATTCTTCCACGGCACGCGACAGCGTGTTGTAAATGCGAAGGCTCATGAAAATTATGCTGCGAAGCCTGGCATCGGCCGGAAGCAGCCGGTGGTCAGGCAAAGGAAAGAAGCTTTATCTCACGGACGCCGCGGGCGGGCAAGGGCCATTCGGCGTACACGCGAAAACGTGCGATAAAAACGGAAAGTACGGGATTCTGGGGGCCATGAACTATACCCCCCTCAGTTACAATCGCCCAGTATATCCAGCCCGTCGGACAACGTTCAGCGGCTCCCGGAGCGCCCTGAAAAGCCTGGCTGTTTATGTTGACTTTCCGCCCAACGGCTGCCAAAACAGCACCGGGGGCTTTAAAACAAATCGCGAGAGTGCCATGCCCACGCCAAACTTCCTTACACGCAATCCGCTGTCCGCCGCCCTGCGCATGCTGGCCGTGGCGGTCACCCTGTCGGTGTCCGTTGCCCATGCCGACGACTACGCCGACGTCAGCCGCCTGATGCGTGCCGGCCAGTATGCCGAGGCGCAGGCCAAGGTTGACCAGTACCTCGCCAGCAAGCCGCGCGACCCGCAAATGCGTTTCTTCAAGGGCGTGATCCAGACCGAAACCGGCAAGACCAGCGACGCGATCGCGACCTTCACCAAAATCACCGAAGACTACCCCGAGCTGCCTGAGCCCTACAACAACATGGCCGTGCTGTATGCCGGCCAGAGCCAGTTCGACAAGGCCCGGGCGGCGCTTGAAATGGCGATCCGGACCAACCCCAGCTACGCCACCGCACATGAAAACCTGGGCGACGTCTACGCCAGGCTCGCCAGCCAGGCCTACAGCAAGGCCCTGCAACTCGACGGCGGCAACGCTGCCGTTCCGCCCAAGCTGGCACTGATCCGCACCCTGTTCTCCGCCGAATCAAAAAGCCCGACCAAGCCGGCTGCCGGCGCACCGACGTCTGGCCCGGCCACAACGGCCCCTGCGGCTCCCGCAGCGGCTGCCAAGCCAGCGCCGGCAGCCCCGGTGGCCGCAGCGCCTGCTCCTGCCGCGCCACCGGCAACACCCGTAGCACCGGCTGCCGCCGCAGGCACCGAAAAAGAAGTCGAAGCAGCCGTGCGCAGCTGGGCTCAGGCCTGGTCCGACAAGGACATGAACGGCTACCTCAGCAGCTACGGCCAGAACTTTGCGCCTCCCGGCAAGCAGGCACGCAAGGCCTGGGAAGAAGACCGCCGCGCGCGCATCGTCGGCAAGTCACGCATCAGCGTGAAGCTCTCCGACCTGGCCATCGCCGTACAGGGCGCCAAGGCCACGGCCAGGTTCAAGCAGGACTACAGCGCCGACTCCATCAATATTTCCAGCCGCAAGACGCTGGAGATGGCCAAGGCCGGTGATCGCTGGGTCATCGTCAAGGAATCCACAGGCGGCTGATCGCTGGCGGCCGGCCTGACCCAAGTGCATTGTTCAGCCTGTTCCTGTCCGTCTGTGTTGGCCGGCAAACTTTCGTGGAAGCCCGCATGAAAAAAGCGGCCGCAATGCTTCTCTTCATCGCACCGTCCCTGGTGCTGGCCTTTTCGCCTGCGCGGGCCGAAACCCGCGCGCACACAACCAAGCGGCCCGCCCCGGCAAAAGCCTCCGCCCCGCATGAGGCGCGCGGCGGCGAAGCGGAAGCCCGGTTGATTGAAATCTACAAACTGATCGGCCAGGCAAATTCACGCGAAGCCCTGCGCAAGGCCGAAGGCCTCGTGAAGGACCACCCCAACTTCCAGCTGGCCCAACTGGTTTACGGCGACTTGCTGGCCGGCTTTACACGCCCTGTGCGCACGCCCGGCGATGTTCCAGACGCTGCTGCCAAGGCCGCGGCAGCCCTGCTGGCCGAGTTGCGGCAGGAGTCGCTGCTGCGCCTGCGCGCGCTGCGCGAGAGGCCCGCCCCCGGCCTGGTGCCGTCGCAATTCCTGGTGCTTTCATCGCGTAACAAACACGCCATTGCCGTCGATGCGTCCAGGTCACGCCTTTACCTGTTTGAAAACACCAGCGCGGGCCTCAAACTCGTGGCGGACTATTACATCTCGGTTGGAAAATCCGGTATTGAAAAATCCGTCGAAGGCGACCTGCGCACGCCGGTCGGCGTCTACTACATCACCAGCAACCTGAACCCCAAATCGCTGCGCGACTTTTACGGCTCGGGCGCGCTGCCCATCAACTACCCCAACCAGCTCGATGTCAAGCGCGGCAAGACCGGCGGCGGCATCTGGCTGCACGGGACACCACCGGCGCAGTTTTCCCGGGCACCGCTGTCCACCGACGGATGCGTCGTGCTGGCCAACCCCGACCTGGAGCGCATCATCCGCACCGTCGAGGTGCGCAGCACGCCCGTCGTGATTGCCCACAGCCTCAAATGGGTGGCGCCGCAATCACTGGCGGCCGACACCCGGTCGTTCGAAACCGCGCTGCAAAGCTGGCACCATGCCAAGTCCAGCGGCGACATGGCCAAACTTACAACCTGGTACACACCCGACTTCACAAGCTACGGCAAGACGCTGGCCGAATGGACGCCGCTGCTGCAAAGCGAGCTCAAGCAACTCGGTGGGCGCGACATCCTGCTCAAGGACGTTTCTTACCTGCGCTGGACCGACAGCACCGATACGATGGTGGTAACCTTTGGCGAACTGATCAAGGGCGCCAAAACCGGCCGCACCAAACGCCAGTACTGGATCCGCCAGGGAAACCAGTGGAAGATTTTTTTCGAAGGAACCATTTGATGGCAGTTCACAGGACGTTTGCCGCGCTCGCGGTGTTTTCTCCCTTGCGCCGCGCCACACTCGCAGCAGTAGCGGCGGCGGGCGTGGCCCTCCTGGCCGGTCCGGCGCTCGCGCAAAGCGCACCCAAGGTCAAGTTCGTCACCAGCGAAGGCGACTTCGTGGTCGAGGTCTATCCCGACAAGGCGCCCAAGACCGTTGAAAATTTCCTGCAGTACGTCAAGGACAAACACTACGACGGCACGATTTTCCACCGCGTGATCAGCAACTTCATGGTGCAGGGCGGCGGCTACGACGCCACCTACGCCGAGAAGAAAACCCGCCCGCCGGTGCCGCATGAAGGCCGTGAGGCGCTCGCCAAGGGCGGCCCCAAAAACGTGGTCGGCACGCTCGCCATGGCGCGCACCAACGACCCAAATTCCGCATCGTCGCAATTCTTCATCAATGTGAAAGACAACGACTTCCTGAACCCCACCGTGATCCCCCCCGGCGACCCGGTTCCCAAATTCGAATACCAGGGCCGCGTGTATGAAAACACCCCACGCGCCCAGCTCGTCAACGCACCGCAGCTCTTCGGCTACACCGTGTTCGGCAAGGTCGTGAGCGGCATGGACGTCGTGAACAAGATCAAGGCCGTGCCCACCGGCGCCGGCGGCCCCTTCCCGACGGACGTTCCCAAGACGCCCGTTCTCATCAAATCAGCAACCCTCGTCAATTAATTGACACAGCCCTACAGGACACCATCATGAGCAATCCCAAAGTAGACCTCCACATCGCCGAATACGGCGTCATCACGCTGGAGCTCGACGCCGCCAAGGCACCCAAGACCGTTGCCAACTTCCTGAACTACGTCAACAAGGGCCATTACGCCAACACGGTGTTTCACCGCGTCATCCCGGGCTTCATGGTGCAGGGCGGCGGCTTTGAGCCGGGCATGAAACAAAAGCCAACCGACGGCGAAATCGAGAACGAAGCCAACAACGGCCTGAAGAACAACAACTACACCGTAGCCATGGCGCGTACCAACGCACCGCACTCGGCCAGCTCGCAATTCTTCATCAACGTGGCCGACAACGGCTTCCTGAACCACACCGCACCGAACGCATCGGGCTGGGGTTATGCCGTGTTCGGCAAGGTAGTGGCCGGCACCGACGTCGTCGACAAGATCAAGGCCGTCAAGACCGGCCGCAAGGGCTTCCACGACGACGTTCCGATGGAAGACGTGATCATCCAAAAAGCCGTTGCAGTGGCCTGAGTGCCCTTTCGGGCCGCGCTTGCCGAAATCCAGCCGGTGAACACCCCCCAGGCCGTGCCCCCCATGGCGGAGCTGCCGGCTCCGCCCGTGTGGCGCACGGTCGATTTCATTTCCGACCTGCATTTGCAGGCCTCGGAGCCGGCTACTTTTGCGGCCTGGCAGCACTATCTTGAAACCACGCCGGCCGATGCGGTCTTCATCCTGGGCGACCTCTTTGAAGTCTGGGTCGGCGATGACGCCGTGGAAGGCGACCTGCTGGACCCTGCCGCCGGCTTTGACGCGCGCTGCGTGCAGGCCATGGGCAATGCTGCAGGCCGGCTGGCCCTGTTTTTCATGCACGGCAACCGTGACTTCCTGGTGGGCCAGGCCCTGATGGACCTGTGCAACGCCACCTTGCTGGCAGACCCGACCGTGCTGGTTTTTCCCGCCGGCACCGGGCGGCGCTGGCTGCTGTCGCATGGTGACGCCTTGTGCCTGGACGATGTCGACTACATGCAGTTTCGCAGCCAGGTCCGCAGCCCCGAATGGCAGCGCGCCTTCCTGGCCAGGCCGCTGGCCGAACGCCAGGCGATTGCGCGCGGGCTGCGCGAGCAAAGCGAAGCGCGCAAGAAGTCCGGCGCACAATATGCCGACGTCGACACCCGGGCTGCGCGCCAGTGGCTGCAGGCGGCCAATTCCCGCACGCTGATTCACGGCCACACGCACAAGCCTGCCGTGCATGACCTGGGTGGCGGCCTGTCGCGCGTGGTGCTCAGCGACTGGGACCTGGGCGCCCCGGCGCCGCGCGCGGAAGTGCTGCGCCTGTCCGCAGGCGGGCTGCAAAGGATTGCGCTGTGCTGACCCTTGTTTCATTTCGCTTAACCACAACCTTCATCCCATGCTGAACTGGTTACGAACACTTGGCGGCTCCAAAGCCCCTGCCAAAACCATCCCGGAAACCCTGTGGATGGACACCCTGCTGCAGTTCCCTTTTCTGGCCCGGCGGCCGGTCACCGAGCTGCAAGAGCTGAACGCACTGACCGACAAATTCCTGAAGCAAAAGGAATTCACCGGCGCACACGGCCTGAAGGTCACCGATGAAATGGCGGTCGCGATTGCCGCACAAGCCTGCCTGCCGGTGTTGCACCTGGGCCTGCGCTGGTACGACGACTTCAAGGGCATCGTGGTTCACCCCGGCGCCATGCTGGCGCGCCGCCAGGTCACCGACCAGGCCGGCGTGGTGCACCACTACAGCGAAGAGCTGCTGGGCGAAGCCATGCAGGGCGGCCCCGTCACACTGAGCTGGCAGGACGTGGCGGGCGCGGGCGACTCGGCCGAGCACGGCCACAACGTGGTAATTCACGAATTCATCCACAAGATCGACATGCGCGATGGCGCCGCCGACGGCTGCCCGCCCTTGCCCACGCGCAGTGCCCTCACCTCGTGGCATGCGGTCATGCAGCCGGCTTACGACGGGTTCTGCGAAAAAGTCGCCATGGCCACACGTTTCGGCGCCGAGCCGCCATGGCTGGACAGCTATGGCGCCAGGTCACCGGCCGAATTTTTTGCCGTGGCCTGCGAAGCCTACTTTGTGAACCGCACACGGTTCACGCAGGACTTCGCGCCCCTGACGGTGCTGTTCGACAAGTTTTTTATGCCGAAATAAGCGCCCGGCGGCTTTCGGGCGCCACGCTGACAATTTCGGAGAGACAAATCGCCCCTTAACCCAATCTGAACGGGCGCAAGCAGCTATCAAATACATAGCAACCGGCCGACCCGGTCTGGCCCTTTTCAGGCCGGCTTAACCCCATTTCCCTCGCCCCTTCGTTTCAATGGGCTCCACCACTTTCTGGAGCTCACGTGAAAACCCCCCTTCTTGCCTCTTCGATCCTGCTGGCCATCCTCACCATGGCCGCCCTGCCCGCGCAGGCCGTCGGCCGGCTGGCCGATGTGACCGTGATTGACCGCAACACCGGCGCCACGCTGCCGCTGTACCACCACCGCGGCGAATACTGGGTGGCCGGCCAATACGGCGCCAAATACGCCATCGCCGTGCGCAACAAGCTCGGTGAACGGGTGCTGGCCGTGACCGCCGTCGACGGCGTGAACGTGCTGAGCGGCGAAACCGCCGCCTGGGACCAGACCGGTTATGTGTTTTCGCCCTGGCAGCAGTACCAGGTCACCGGCTGGCGCAAAAGCAGCAGCGAGGTCGCGGCATTTGAATTTTCTGCGCTTGGGGATTCTTACGCCGGCCGCACCGGCAGGCCCGGCAACGTCGGCGTGATCGGTGTGGCGCTCTTCAGGGAGCAAGCTCCCGAGCCGGTCGCCCAGGCGCCCGCCTATTCCGGCCGCAACGAGCGCGAGGCCGACGCATCACTGGGCCTGCGAAACGCCCCCTCGCCTTCATCAGCTCCACCGGTACCTTTGGCGGAATCATCCACCGCCGGAAAATCCGCGCTGGCCGACCGCGCCAGCGGCAGCGCGGAAGCTTCTGCCTTGTCCGAAGGCCGGGTCAGAAGGCTGCCTTCCGCCCCCCTGCCAGCCCCCAAACTGGGCACGGGCCACGGCGCACGGGAAAACTCACTGGTATCGCAGACCACCTTCGCGCGCCTGCAAACACAGCCCAACGAGGTCATCCGCATCCGCTACGACAGCCGCGAGAACCTCATCGCCAGCGGTGTGATCCGCGAACCCGTCGCGCGCAACCCCATCCCTGATCCGTTCCCGCAGTCAGGAAACCCGTCTTATGTGCCTGACCCTCCACGGTATTGAGCCCCCACGTTCGTTCACTTCGTGTAACTCTCTGCCCCCCGAGGGGGCGCTGCGCCTGCGGCCCGGCAAAGCCGGTTCCGCGGCCCCTGCTGGTCTGGAGAGCCCCTGCGCGGTGGTCTGTTGTCGTGAGAAAGATCGCGCGTTGCGCCGTGATAATCTGGTACATGCCCAGCGCCACGCCGACCAACGATGCAGCCGAAGACAGCGACGAATCGCTGATGCTGCGTTATGCGGCCGGGGACATGGCGGCTTTTGATGCGCTGTATGCGCGGCATGAACTGGGCGTGTGGCGCTATGTGTTTCGCAGTGTGCGGGTGCAGGCGGTGGCCGACGACCTGCTGCAGGATGTCTGGTTTGCCGTGGCCCGCAGTGCCGCCACCTATACGGTGACAGCGAAGTTCAAAACGTGGCTGTTCACCATGGCACACAACCGGATGGTTGATTACTTCCGCACGGCAAAGCAGCACGTCAGCATCGATGGACGCGGCGACGATGAAGAAGGCCTGGGCCTTGGCGATACGCTGGCAGCCGACTCGGGCTTCGGCCCGGTGCGCCGTTTGGAGTCCAGCGAGCAGGCCGAGGCCCTGATCGCCGCGGTGGAACGGCTACCGCTGGAGCAGCGCGAAGCCTTCCTGCTGCAAGCCGAAGCCGGCATGAGCGTAGAAGACATCGCCACCGCGACCGGCGTCAGCTTTGAAACCGCCAAGAGCCGCCTGCGCTATGCCCGGAACAGCCTGCGCCAGCAGCTACAGGAGTTTGCATGACAGAGCCTGATCACAGCCCGCACAGCGACGAGCTGTTGCAGCGCTACCGTGAGGCCAGCGCAGACGACACACGCCGCCCCGGCGCGCATGTGCGCGACGCCGTGCGCGCCCACGCGCAGATGGTGATCGAAGCCGGCAAGCAGGCAGGCGCACCACAAGCCGGGGCCACCATCGATGCAGCGCAACGCCCGGCAGCCAACCAGTCGCGCTGGAAAATCTCCGCGCTGGCGGGCTTTGCGCTGGCTGGCCTGACCGGGTTGCTGGTGCTGCAATTTGACCGCGGCACCGACGAGGAAAAAGAACTGGCGTTTGGCCAGCCCAGCGCCACAACACCTTCATCGTCATCGTCATCGTCGCCAGCTTCACCGCCGGCAGCTTCGCCATCGAAGGCTCCAGTTCCCGCTCTGGTGGCACCGCAACCACCCGCCACCGAGGCCGACGCCAAAAAACGATCTGCCGACATTGCAAAGCCGGTTTCGAAATCACCGGCTCCTGCGGCGCAGGACAAAGCAGTGGCCTCGCCCCCGGTGACTGAACCTGTTGTCCGGCAAAGAGAAGCTGAAGCCGCGCCAGCACTGGCTGCCGCAGCCCCTCCAGCCGCGCCGCCTCCCGCACCAGCGCCCGTTGCCGCGCCCGCGCCTGCCGCCGCCGTCCAGGAAAACACGCAGCCCTCGATCGTGCCACGCATGGCCGGCGCCGCGGCCGGATCGCTGTCGGCGCCACCAGCGCAGGCTGATATGGCCGCAGCAGCGCCGGCTGTACGCCCCGCACCTGCGGCGCCTGCCGCAGCAGCGCCCGCCGCGCCTGCAGCACGCGCCGTAGCGCCTCTACAAAAGCAGGAAAGCACCCTGCAATACCGCGCGCCGCGTGCAGAAGCAGGTGCCGGGCCCAACCGCCTGGCAGGTGCCTTGCAGGAGGCAGCACGCGCAGGACGCCTGGCGCTGCTGGAACGCCTGCTCCAGCAAGGCGCACCCGTCAATGCAGCCGATACAGCAGGCCGCACACCGCTGATCCTGGCTGTCATGCAGGGCCATACCGCCGTGGTTCAACGCCTCCTGGCAGCCGGGGCCAACCCGGCGCTGGTGGATCAGGAAGGACTCAACGCCCTGCAGCACGCACGGCGGCTGGGCTTTGACGGGATTGCCCACCTGATTGAAGCGGCTTCCTGAGCGCAAGAGCCGCATTGCGCTCGCGGTTTATATGAAAATCGGCCTCTAAACCAAT
This sequence comes from Polaromonas sp. P1_F6, assembly GCF_056405695.1. NCBI lineage: Bacteria > Pseudomonadati > Pseudomonadota > Betaproteobacteria > Burkholderiales > Comamonadaceae > Polaromonas > Polaromonas sp. P1_F6. The sequence goes on along the minus strand of NZ_JBFUBQ010000001.1, from coordinate 508,894 downwards.
AGAGGTAAGCGCAAGCAGCTATATTTTTAATAGCAGCTGCAGGCCGGGAATTTCAACCGGCGTAATACAGCACCGCCACAAAATGGCACACCGTACCGGCCGCGACAAACAGGTGCCACACAAAGTGGCCGTAGCGCAACCGTGAATCGGTGGCAAAGAAGCCGACACCGAGCGTGTAAAAAAGCCCGCCGGCCACCAGCCAGAAAAGCCCCCAGCCTGGAATCAGCTCCAGCATCGGCTTGATGGCGATCACGGCGATCCATCCCATGGCGAGATAGAGGATGGTGGACAGCCGTGGCCAGCGCACGCCCGCGAAGGCTTTGACGGCCACGCCGGCCAGCGCCATGGCCCAGACCAGGCCGAACAGCGTCCAGCCCCAGGGCCCGCGCAGCACGCCCAGCGTGAAGGGCGTGTAGGTGCCGGCAATCAGCAGGTAAATGGCGCCGTGGTCCAACACCTGGAACACCCGCTTGGCACGCATCGCCCGGATGGCAGGCAAGGCGTGGTACAGCATCGAGGTGAAATACAGCACCACCATGGTGGCGGCAAAAACGCAGACTGCCGCCACATCGAGCGCGTCACCGTCGCGCGCGCTGGCGATGACCAGGAAAGGCGCCGACACCAGCGCAGCGAGCAGCGCGAGACCGTGGCTCACGCTGTTGGCGATTTCCTCACCCAGCGTCTGTTGCCGCTCCTGGGGCAAGGCCACAGCAGCGCCAACCTCGCTCATCGCTTGAGCAATGCCTTCAGCACGTTCTGCACACGCCTGGCGTTGCCGGCGTCAAAGTCAGCAGCCAGCACCTGGGCGGTGTCTTCACCCCAGGTTTCAGCCGGCGCGGGGGCATTGCGCTTGGTCAGCAGCTGCAGCTGCAGCATACGGCGCGCACTGATGTGCTCGGCCGGTGTCGGCAGTTCGGCGGCAATTTCAAGGCGCAGCAGCGCTTCGGAAGCGTCCTTGCCGGAAGGCGTGCTGACAGCCTGCACCCAGCGGTTGCGCACGGCCGGTGCCACGGCTTTGCCCAGGTCCTGCGCGCTCGGCAGTTGTGCGGGGTCGCGCTTTTCCCAGGCGGTGAGCAAGTGCGTCAGCACTTCGCCATGCGCCTGCATCGCGAGTTTCTTGAGCGCCTGGTTGGCGGCTTCAAAGGCTTCGCGCTGGGCGCGGAAGGCCGCATCGCCCAGGCGTGGGCCGCGCTCTTCGAATGCAGGGCGTGCATTGCGGTCGCCACGGTCAGCGCCGCGCGGGCCGCGGTCATCGCGGCCTTCCCGGTAAGGCTCAAACTTGTTGTCGGTGCTCTGGCGCGGGCCGCCGGGCTTGCTGCCCGGGCGCGAATCCTTGCGGTCGCCAAACTTGCCGCCGCGTCCGGCCGCTGCGGGCTCAGGTTTCTTCATGCCCGGGCGGTCGTCCCCGCGCCGTGCCACCACGGGTTTGGGTGCGGGCTTGGGCGCGGGTGCCGGTTCGGCAGGCGCACTCGCCGGCTCGCTGGATTCGGCAAATTCGGTGGCCGCCGCTTCGCTGGCGGCTTCCGTGGCAGCAGGTGCATCTGCTACGTTTTCTGTAGCTGCTTGCGCAGGTTCCACGGGCGCTACAGCCTCATTTTCTTTCAAAACCGGGACAGCGTTCGCATCAGCCAATGCGGCTTCGACCGACGGCGCCGCCGGGGCAGCAGCAGGTACCGCAGCCGGTGCGGGCACAGGCACCTGTCCGCGCACGATGGCTTCCAGTGCCTTGGCAGCCGCGTGGATCTTCTGCACATCACCGCTGGCGGTGGCGGCTTCAACGGCCTTGGATGCGTCCAGCACCATGCGGTCGTATTCGCCCAGCGCCGCAGCGGCTTTTTCGCGTTCGGCAGTCTTGCGCTGGAAGGCATCGTCGATGGGTTTGCGGAAGGCGTCCCACATCTTTTGCTCTTGTTTGCGCTCGACCGGCACGGCCTGCGCTTCATGCTGCCAACGCTGTTGCAGCGACTTGACGGCGTCGATGCGCAACATCGGCTCGGCGCCCAGCACATTGGCTTCTTCAATCATGGCCTTGCGGCGTGCAATGCTGTCGTGGCGCGCAGCGGTCAGCGGAGCGTCTGCGGCGTCCATCGCGGCTTTCCATTGCGGCTGGATTTCGGCAAACGCCTTTTCACCCAGATGACCGGCTTCACGCCATTTTTCGACAAAGCCATTGAGGCTGCGGATGTGGTGCTTCCAGTCGGTGTTGCCCTTGTTGGCTTCGGCCCAAGCCAGCACTTCGTCGATCAGCAGCTTGCGCTCGGCCTTGACGGTTTCGCTTTGTTCTTTGACCTTCTCCAGCCAGGCCTCAACAACCTTGTGCGCTTCGTTGCAGGCATCGTCAAAACGCTTCCACAGCGCGTGGTTGGGCGTGCCGCCCTGGTCGCTGGTCTTCCACTGCTCGCGCATGGCGCGCAGGGCTTCCTGTTGCTTGCGTCCGCCCAGCGGCTTGGCCACCAGGGCCTCGGCTTTCACGACCAACTCTTCGCGGATCTGGTCGGCGCGCCAGCGCTGCCAGCCTTCGAGTTCGCCGGCAGCCGTCAATGCGGCGTGCGCGGCGGCTTCGAGCTTGCTGTCGATGTTGCGGATATGTTCCTTGAGCGCATGGCGCAGGTCGGCCGCTACCTTGGGGGTGGACTTGCCATGGCCTTCGGTGACTTCGTGCTCAAGCCGTGCCAGCGCTTCCTGCACGATGGCCGACGATTTTTCGCGCATGTCTTTGAGCACGGCCGGGTCGATCTTGGCCTTGGGCGCACGTGCAGGCTGCTCACCCGCTGCAGGGGGCAGGCCACGCGCGGCGCGCAGCTCGTCGGCCCACACCGGCACTGCGGGCAGCGGCGCCGCCGTATCTTCAGCAGCCTTCTGGGCCTGCGCGAGCGCACCTTGAAAGGCCTCCCACACGGCCAGCAACTGCGCGCGAGATGCGTCGAGCAGCGGAGGGAACTTGGCGTCCACACTGGCCCAATTGGCGTCGTGCGTGATGTCATCGGCCTGCGACTGCCAGTGCGTGACGTCACCGCGCAGGGATTCGAGAGCCGCTTCGGCATCACGCCAGGGCTTGAGCGACAGCACTTCGGTGCGCTGGGCCAGCAGCACGGCGGCTTCGCGCTGCACCTGGGTGCGGTGCTGCAGGTCTTCAATGGTCTTGACACGGTCGGCCAGCTGCACTTTCAAACCGGCCAGCGGCTCTTTGGACAGCGGCGCGCCGGCCTTGGCGGCGTCGCGCTGCCAGGCCAGGGCGTCGGCCAGGTTGAGCTTGGGCACGGCCAGCAGCGCCTGGGCTTTTTCGGCCCACTCGGCGGCCACGGCCTCCTGGCCCTTGCTGCGCTTGAGCTCGTCGAGCTTTTCTTTCAGCGGCTTGGCGGCGCCCTTGTCGCGGTTGGCCAGGTCCTTGTAGACCTCGGCCATCTGCTCTGCCGACGGCTCAGTCGCCAGCCAGGTGCGGATGCGCGCCGTGCGTTCACCGGATGTGGGCGCAGAGAATGCGCCGCCGGTCAGGCCGTCCAGCGGATGGGCTTCAGCCTGCTTGGTGGTGGGCGTTTTCACGGCGGGGGTTTCAGGTTTGGAAGATTTAAACATGGGAACGCAAGGTCAAAAAATAAGTGCCACCAGCCGCAAGGCTCCCCGGGGAATGGAGGACTTTGCGGGCGGCAGCGGGTGTTGGATTGGATGGGGGGCCGGCGCCGCAACCCGTGTTGCGCGCCCAGGCCCAAAGGCCCCATAAAAGCTTTATCAATAAAGCACTGACGCTATTTTCGCTGTTTTAAGAGCCTGTTCATGATCTATTTGGGGCCACGCAGGCATTTTTTCGGGATGGGATGCAAGGCGCGGTGCGCTGCCAATAGCCCCGCTATTGGCGAGCAGCGCAACGCCGCAGACCGCCCGAAAAAATGCCTGCCCTTCGGGTTGGGGTGAAATCGGGCGATTTGGCGCCCCGTTCCCTTGCATGGGCAGTAGCCCATGCGGCGGGATCCGGGCCACCAACTCATCCCGATTGCACCCCAACGTGGCCTCAAATAGATCATGAACAGGCTCTAAGGCATCGCCAAATTCAGCTCCGCGCGCGGTGTCCATTTGGCCTCCGGCGGCACGGCTTTGGCGGCCCCCAGAAAGAGCCTTTCAGGCGGTAAATCGCGCGAAGCCAGGTAGTCTTTCACCGCCACGCCGCGCTGCACGGCGAGCTCGCGCATGGCGTCGTCATTTACTTTAATGTCGGCCAGCAGCAGCTTTTCCATCTCGGGCACGGGCAGGTCTTTGGCCAGGCCGACCAGGTTGCGCGGCTTGGGCATGTCGGCGCGTTTATAGACTTCCTTGAGCAAGGCCGGATATTCGGCCGGGCTGATGCTGACTGCCGCCGTCGCGGTGCCGCCCTCTTTGGCCGTGGCGCGGCGCTTTTCGGCGCGCACCAGGGCGTCGAGCCGCTCGCGTTTGAAACCATCGCGCTCGGCGTCGACACTGCTGGTGCCCACCACGGTGAGCCGCAGCGATGGCCGGTCAACCAGCGCCTTGGCCACCTTGTCGAGGCCGGCTTTAGCCTCCGGGCCCAGCTCGGCGCTGCCGGTGGCAAAGCCCACGGTGCTGAGTTCTTCCCCGCCGCCGCCCAGCGCATTCGCCAGCAGGCTGAAAGGCGCGGTGATGGCTTTCACGATCACGTTGAGGATGACCTTGACGATGATGGGCCCGAGGCTGAACTGCGGGTCATTGAGCGAACCGCTGATGGGCAGGTCGATGTCGATCACGCCGTTGCGGTCGGCCAGCAGCGCCACCGCCAGCTTGACCGGCAGGCTGGCCGTGGAGCCCTCCACCTTGTCGCCAAAGCTGAGCTGGTTCAGGATGACCTTGTTGGTAGCGGTAAGCCGCCCGTCGGGTTGCACCACATAGCCCACGTCCACGCTGAGCTTGCCGCGGTTGATGCCGTAACCCGAGTACTTGACCGAGTACGGCGACAGCGGCGGCAGCTCAAGGTCGCGCACCTTGCCCTTGATGTCGAGCGCCAGCGGCTTGGCCAGCGGGTTGAGCTTGCCCAGGATTTCCAGCGAAGCCGTGCCTTCGGCGCGCCCGCGCAGCTCGAGGTCGGCCATGTTGGGCACGGTGGCCGTGGTACCCGGCACGGTGGGCGCCACCGATGAAAAAGCACTGAGCTTGCCGGTCAGGTCGCTCAGGTCGGCCGAGTAGTTGGGCTTGACGAAACGGTCGGAGAACAACACCTTGCCGTTGATCAGGCTGATCGGTCCGAAGTTAACGATGGGCGGTGGTGAGCCGCCAGCCGCCGCGGCGGAGGCCGTCGGGCTGACCGGCGCTGTTGACACGAATTTTGAGCCTTTTTGGCCGCCAGACGGCAATGGCTGTGCGCCAGCAGCTATCGTTTCAGTAGCAGATGAAGCTTGCGGTGAAGATGACGCCGATGATGGCGAAAGGGCCAGGGTGGCCGTTCCGCCTTCCGCACTGGCGGCCACGGCGTCTTTGCCGGGCTTCACCAGGTTCTGCAAATTGATGCGGCCATCGGGCAGGATGATCACGCGTGCAAAGAAGTCGGTGAGCACGGTTTCCCGCACGTCCACCCGGGTGGCTTTGGCCGGGTCCAGCGCCACATTCAGGCCGCGCAGGTTCAGGGCCTTCCACGCCAGCAGGTCTTCGCTGGGCGCCAGCGTGTTGGCCCTGAATTCCTCCAGCGACACATCACCGGCCACCTGCGCCTGCGGGCCGGCCGGTGTCTGCCGGTAAGCCACACGCCCCTTGAAGCTGGCATCTGCGCGCAGCAGTTCGATGTTGAGCACATCGGCAAGGTAGGGCTCGAAGGCCTGCACCGGCAGCCTGTCGACCACCAGCCGGCCCTGCGCCTGCACCGGACTCAAGCCGAGATTGCCGTTGAAGTCGACCTTGCCGGGTTCAAACCGGCCGGTGGCCAGGCGCAGGGAGGCGGTCAGCGGCATGGGTTTGGCGGCTTGCGCTTTGGCGTCCGGCCTGTCGTCCAGCACCAGTCCGCCCAGCTGGGCTTTGGCGGCGGTCACTTCAAACGCCACCGGCTTGCTACCCGACTGGTCGGAAAACGACATGGCGCCGCCGTCCAGCTGCACATCGGCAATGGCCACGGCCCATGAAGGCGCCGCCGCGCGTGTTGCCGCGTCGGTAGGGGGCGGCGCCGGCGTTGCGGTGCCCGGGCTCGCCATCCAGCGCTGGTACATCCAGCGCTTGTCGGTGTCGCGGTCGACTTTGGCTTTGGGCTGGTCCAGCTGCATTTTGGCGGCCTTGAAGGACTGGCCTGTCACGTCGATGTCAACCTGCGCGAGTTCGACACGCTTGACGGACACCAGCGACACCTTGCCCTGCGCCAGCAGGATGTCGCTGACAGCCAGTTGCGGGGCGGTGACCTGCAACTGCTGCGGCTTGTCACCGCTGGGCGCCTGCCAGTTCACGCCGAGCTGGGCGTCCAGTTGCCCGTTCAGCGCCGGCAGCAGGAACTGGCCGACGTATTTGGCGGCCATGCCCAGGGGCCAGGCGGCCACGGTGGCCGTAGCCTGGGCGGCCTGGTCAGTGGCTGTGCCGCTAAAGGTGAGCAGCGCCGGTGTTGCAATCGCTTGCGCAGTGGATGCCGCAGATGAGGCCGATGTTTTGGCCGGTTGTTTGGCGCCGGTTTTTGCCGGCGCGGGTGCCGGCGCTATGGCTGCTGGCTCCAGTCCCAGCGAACCATTGAACCGCAGGGGCGCGTTAGCCGCAAAAGGCATGGCGATGCCGGAGGCATCGAGCGTCAGCCCAGCCAAGCGGATGTCAGCGGGTGAGGCCAGTGATTCGTCCAGCCAGTTCACACGGCCGGCACGCACCGCCACGCGGGCGATCTGCACTTTCCAGGGGGCGGACGAAGGCGTGGTTTTAGTTGAAGGTGCAGACGCCGGGGCGCCAGCCGAAGCCGCACCGGCAGGTGCCTGGGCTTGAATATCGGAAGAGTTTTGGCCTGTAGCCCTTTCTGGCTGTGCGCCACCAGCTCCTTTTTTAATAGCATCCGGCGCAGGCGACAGCAGATTCAGCCGCCCTGCCCGGTCCCGGGCGAGGGACAACGTGGGGGCCGTGAGCTCCACCGCAGACAGTTTGACGAACTGCTCCAGCGGGCGCACGTCGTCCATCGTGATCTGCAGGCGCTCAAAGGCCAGCAAGTCGGCGCGGGCCGGTGGCTGGGCTTCGCCGCCTGCAGCGCGCTTGCCGGATGCACCGGGTTTTGCAGCCCGCGCCGGCGCCACAGCCGGCGACTGCCCGACCGTTTGCGCAGCCAGCACACGAACCTTTTCCGCCGTCACGGTTCCGGAAATCCGCACCACCGTGGCGGGTGTCTGCTCAAACGCGACTTTGGCGTCGGCATGCAGCACCGCGCTTTGCAGCCTGACGGGCAGGCTCGCCGGCCAGTACGCCAGGTAAGGGTTCAGGTCAAAACCGCGCAGCGTGAAGGTGGCGTCGGTTTTGTGGGTCTGGGCAAAGGGCGTGCCTTCGGCTGCGGTGTCAAAGCTGCTGCCATTGAGCTTGAAGGCCAGGTGCGGCGAGGTTTTGACCTCTCGCTGGGATTTGAGGTTGCTCAGGAAAGGCACCGACAGGCCCAGCTCCCGCAGTTCATGGGTCTTGCCGACGGACTGGTCGGTGAAGTCCATGCGCCCGCCGCTGACGACGATGTTGTAGACCGCGAACTTCGGCGGGTCGCCGGCAGGGGCATCTGCGGGTGTTTTGAAGCGCTCCAGGATGTCGTCGATGTCGTAACGGCCCTCACCTTGATGGGTAAGAAACGCGATGGGTTCGTCCACCTGAACAGCGTCGGCCACTGGGGCGAGGCGAAGCAGGGACTCCAGCTCTGCATCTATATATAGGCGCTTGACGGAAAACTGGGGCGTTGCCTGGGGAGAAGCTGCCGAAGCGCCACCCACAGGGCCGGCACGGGCGACGGCCAGGTCGCGAAGAGTCAGTTCGAGCGACCAGGGCTTGAAGTCGACCTCGCCCACGGTGACCTGGCGGCCCAGCTTTTCAGAGGCGATCTTCTCCAGTTGCGATTTGAGGATGGGCGGCACGGCCGCATAGGCCACCACCCACAACACCACCAAGCTGCCCACCGCCCAGGCCGCGCGACGCTGCCAGAGCGGCGACCGGCCCACGGCGGCCGCCCGTGCCGGCAGGGTTTTGCCGATTTCCCGCCAATTGGTCTCGCGCCAGTTGAATTCCTGCCATTTTTTCTTCAAATCTTTGATTGCCATAGCCGTCGAGTTTTTAGCGCCGGGGCCGCCAGGTCAATGATTTATTTGAAAAAGACGGTCAATCGAAGGGCATTGAAGCCTGTGAAAAGCGGCGCCTCAAAAGAAAAAACCCCGGGCAGTTAGACCGACCGGGGTTGACGGCGGGCGTTTATGCTCATGCCGTCGGGGTTCCGCAAAGAAGAGAGTTATCGTCTCCAGTGCGATGAAAGCAAGTGATTGCTTCCAGATTTTCCGGGGTTGGTTACCCGGTTGATGCGTGAGTGAACACGCAATTGCAGGTTAAACCCCTGCCGTCCCGCAAGCAAGACCATCTTTTCAATCACAGCGCAGGATGTGATTGCCGATGCCTTTTTGTGTGCTCCCAGGCAACCCAGGCCGGCCGCAGGCGCCGATCCGGCGACTACATGCAACATGGAAAACGGCCTACAACCGCAGCCGCGAAAGGCTGATCGCGCTTTTTAGAGGCAAAACTTAACTTAGAGCTCCATCTCAAATAAAGCCCGTAAACACCTTGATTCAGGCCGGTTTTGCCGGAAATCAAGGTTTTTATTTGACTTTTTGATATAAAGAATTGATTTGTTATTATTGACAGGTTATTAACCAACCCCATAGAATCCCGCCAGTCCCACGAATCCTAGGGACAACCCGAACCCGCTGCCCTATTCCTCAAAGAAGCCGGCAACGTCAAACAAGGGTCAACACCCACAAGGCTTGCCTTGGTTTGATGGCGACCCAATCAAAGCCTGCCTGGCCCCCAAAGGGCCTGCAAGCGTAGAAAGGAGTGCTATGACAGCGCTAGGACAATTCGGCCTTAACCTGAATGTCAACGCACACATCAAGAATGTGCGAAGCAGTGTTTCAAACATTGTTGATGACATCTCCCAAGGCTTTTTCGAGATTACCCACAACAGCTTCGCCCTTCTGGGCCTGGCGGTCGTGTTTGCGGTGATCACCCTGACAGCCCGGCCCGACTTGCGTCAGGCCGGTGAATTCAAGCTCATGACCTGGCTGCAGCAGCGCCAGGAGGCTGCCATCGGTTTTACCGAGCCGGCCGCCATTGAGCGCGCCACGGCGTCCAACCCGAAAGACCTGCCCGCCCAACAGGCGGCAGTGGCCTATTGGCTGAGCAAGAAGTACGGCGTCGCGCCCGAGCCGCTGAGCGTGCTGGTGGCCGAGGCCTTCGAGATCGGCCAGAAAGCCAAGCTCGACCCCACCCTGATCCTGGCCATCATGGCGATCGAGTCCGGTTTCAACCCGTTTGCGCAAAGCCCGGTCGGCGCCCAGGGCCTGATGCAGGTCATGACCAAGGTGCACCACGACAAGTACGACAACTTCGGCGGCAAGCTGGCGGCGTTTGACCCGGTGACCAACCTGCGCGTAGGCGTCAAGGTGCTGCAGGAATGCATCGCCCGCGCCGGCTCTGTCGAGGGCGGCCTCAAATACTATGTGGGCGCAGCCAACATGGACGACGACGGCGGGTACGCCGGCAAGGTGATGGGCGAACATGCCCGCCTGCTGGCCGTGGTGGCGTCTGCCTCCAAGCGCGGTGCGCCCTCGCCTTTCTTCACCACACCCGGTGGCACGTCGCGCCCGGTACCGGCCTCCCTGCCGGCCACACCCGACGCTGAAGGCAAGACGCCTGACAAGGTGGCGCTGCTGAACCAGTCCTGATTCGGCCGCTTTGTGGGGGCCTTTTCACCCCATGCACTGCCAAAAAGCCGGGCCGCTGCCAGCGCCCCGGCTTTTTGCTTTTCGGGCTGCAGGTGAAGAACCCCGGAGGCGGCAGGTTTTAGGCGCGCTCAGTTACACTAGCGAGGTGCGCGACTGGCGATAGGCTCAAGGTTTTCGCAACCATTGGAGCTGACGTGGGACACCACTGGGAAGCGCACCGCTGAAAGCCGTTGGGCCGAAGCGTTCAGCCGTTCGCCTGGGCAGCCCTTGTTTCATTCATTGAATAGCAGGGACCACGTCTTTAAGGACTGCCATGTACCACCGCAACATCCTGGTCGAACAAACCGATCCCGAAATCTTCGCCGCCATCCAGGCTGAAAATGCCCGGCAAGAGCACCACATCGAGCTGATTGCCAGCGAAAACTACGCCTCGCCCGCCGTCATGGCCGCGCAGGGCTCGCAGCTCACCAACAAATACGCCGAAGGCTACCCCGGCCGCCGCTACTACGGCGGCTGCGAGCACGTGGACGTGGCCGAGCAGCTGGCCATCGACCGCATCAAAACCATCTTCGGCGCCGAGGCCGCCAACGTGCAGCCGCATTGCGGTGCTTCAGCCAATGAGGCCGTGTTCCTGGCTTTCCTCAAGCCCGGCGACACCATCATGGGCATGAGCCTGGCCGAAGGCGGCCACCTGACGCACGGCATGGCCCTGAATATGAGCGGCAAGTGGTTCAACGTCGTCTCTTACGGCCTCAACGACAAGGAAGAGATCGACTACGACGCAATGGAGCGCAAGGCTCACGAGACCAAGCCCAAACTGATCATCGCGGGCGCGTCGGCTTACAGCCTGCGCATCGACTTCGAGCGCTTCGCCAAGGTGGCCAAGGCCGTCGGCGCGATCTTCATGGTCGACATCGCCCACTACGCCGGCCTGGTGGCCGCAGGCGTGTATCCCAACCCGGTGCCGCACGCCGACATCGTGACGTCGACCACACACAAGAGCCTGCGCGGCCCGCGCGGCGGCATCATCCTGATGAAGGCCGAGCACGAAAAAGCCATCAACAGCGCCATCTTCCCAGGCCTGCAGGGCGGCCCGCTGATGCACGTGATCGCAGCCAAGGCCGTGGCCTTCAAGGAAGCCATGGCGCCCGAGTTCAAGGCTTACCAGCAGCAGGTCGTGAAAAACGCGCAGATCGTGGCCGACACCCTGACGCAGCGCGGCCTGCGTATCGTCAGCGGCCGTACTGAAAGCCACGTCATGCTGGTCGACCTGCGCGCCAAGGGCATCACCGGCAAGGAAGCCGAAGCCGTGCTGGGCAGCGCCCACATGACGATCAACAAGAACGCCATCCCGAACGACCCGGAAAAGCCGATGGTCACCAGCGGCGTGCGCATCGGCACCCCGGCCATGACGACCCGCGGCTTCAAGGACGAAGAAGCCCGCATCACGGCCAACCTGATCGCCGACGTGCTGGACAACCCGCGCGACGCGGCCAACATTGAAGCGGTGCGTGCCAAGGTCCACGCCCTGACCAGCCGTTTCCCGGTCTACCGCTAATCATGACGGGCAGCGCGGACACTATGATTTTGATAGCTACCCGCGCATGTCCTGATTGGGCTGGAGGCCGATTTATGCCTTCAAACCCGGACCAACCCTGATGAAATGCCCTTTTTGCGGCCACCTTGAAACCCAGGTCGTAGAGACGCGGGTGGGTGAAGACGCCGAGTTCATACGCCGCCGCCGCCAGTGCGGCGCGTGTGAAAAGCGCTTCACAACCTATGAGCGGCCCGATGTCACCTTCCCGTCCATCGTCAAGAAGGACGGCAGGCGCATCGAGTACAAGCGCAGCAAAGTCCTGGCGTCCCTGAACCTGGCGCTGCGCAAGCGGCCCGTCAGCACCGAGCAGGTCGACTCGGCGGTTGAACGTATCGAGGAAAAGCTCCTGAGCCTGGGGCTGCGGGAAGTGCCGTCCAACCGTATCGGCGAGCTCGTCATGCGTGAACTCCGCAAGCTCGACAAGGTCGCCTATGTCCGCTTTGCGAGCGTCTACCGCAGCTTTGAGGATATTGACGAGTTCAAGACGCTGGTGGACGAGGTCCGGCGGTAGAAATCGCTCGCGGCGCAGAAAAGCGTCCTGTCCGCTACCAGATTAGTGGTAGCCAGAGTCCGACAGCCGGAGCCTCGCGCGACAAACCCGGTTCCTATACTCACGACATGCGAATGACCGTGTGCTCAACATCCTTACGCCGCCCAGCCAAAGCGGCCCCGCGCGCTTGCAACGCAGGCTTCACCATCATCGAAATCATGGTGACAGTTGCTGTTTTAGCCATGATTTTGGCCATAGGGCTGCCTAATTTGAGGCAGTTTGTGGTGCGAAACCAGGCTGGCGCCATCGCAGCCGAATTTACCAATGACATATCGCGTGCGCGGGTTGAGGCGATCAGCAGAAATAACTGCGTCACCATCTGCATGTCAACCAATACGTCAAACGCATTGACCGGCGGTACCCCCACGTGTGCAACCGCAGGGAGCAACTGGCAGACTGGCTGGATAGTTTTTTCCAACCCCAGCTGTAGTGCTACCCAAAACAACCCGACAACAGTCGGTTCAAGCCTGATTTCCGTGCGCCAGACCGGCAACGAAAGCTTTGAGCTGGCCTCTAGCGGATCGGATCGGCGCATGACCTTTGACTCGCGAGGGCTCGCTGCGGGTATTCAATCCAACTTCACGCTTGCCTATATCCTGGAAAACACCAGCAGTCCGCACTACCGGTCTATTTGTATCAGTTCTGCAGGTCGAGTGAGCGTTAAACAATATGCGGGAGTCAGTGCATGTCCATAAGTCGCCAGCGAGGTGCAGGCCTGATCGAGGCCTTGATCGCCATGCTTATCCTTTCCATCGGTGTGCTGGGCATGGTTGGCATGCAGACAGCCTCTCTCAAATTTGAACAAACCGGATGGGTGCGGTCAGCACTGTCGTCCAGCATCAGCGGCTTTGCGGACCGCATCAGGGCAAATGCCAGTGCGGTCGAGACTGATTACAGCTTCTCCCGGACCTATGCCGCCGAACGTGCATCCATTGATGGAACCCCAACCTACCTGAACCCGGCCAAAGATTGCAACACTGCAACCTGTACCCCGACCGAGCTGGCGGCCTATGACCTCGCTGTCTGGCGTCTTGACCTGAACAGCCAGCTGCCGGGCGCGGTGGGCATCGTGACGTCGACCGGAACCAAGGGCACCAACCTGCGCTTTCTGGTGACAGTGGCCTGGTATAGCAAGGACAACCTGGATGGCACGACTCTGCGTTCCCCCGATTCGTGCACAGCCACTACAACAGGCATCGCGTCGCGAAACTGCTGCCCCGCAGCGCTGGGCACCTCTACCGCCCTGGCCGGCGTGCAATGCGCCAATCTAGAGATGATTCCATGAAAACACTTCACACCGGAAGGGCGCAAGCGCGCTACCGCCAGCGCGGTTTGACACTGATCGAACTGCTGGTCAGTCTGGTCATCAGCCTGGTGCTCGCCCTCGCGGCAGCGGCGGCCTACCTGGGGACTCGCGCAACCGCCACTGCTTCCGCCAATATGGCGATGCTAAACGAGACCGGCAAGCTTGCGCTGGACATGGTTGGCCGGGACCTTCAGATGGCGGGCTTCTATCCCGCGATCATGGCCACCACCTCCGCGGCGCCCAACTTGTTGGGCAAGTTCAGCAACACCAAAAACTCAACGGCTCCAGCCTACGAGCAAGGGTTGTTTGGATGCGATGGCGCGGTATTCAACCCGACCACCAGGACTTGCGGTACCACCGTAGCCAACGCACCAGACTCGGTCGTTATCAACTATTTCGCCATGCCCGAGCTGGACGCGAGCACTTTTGGAAATGGGTTTGACTGCCTCAGGCAAGCAGTTTCACTTGACCCGAACAATGCAGGCCAGATCACCGCAGGACTGCCGCGCTACGTGTCCAACCGCTTTGGCCTGGTCGCCACCAGCTATACGGCCCAAGGGGTCGGCAGTACCACCCGAACAGTGAACACCAAAAGCCTGGGATGCAACGGCAATGGGAAAAACCCGGAAGACACTGTTTATCAACCGATTTTTGAAGGCATTGAAGACATGGTGATCCGGTATGGCGTGGCTGCCGGGGTAACCAGCCTGTCTCCTGAGACCTACCATACTGCTGCCGAAGTGACCGCATTGCCCAAGGTCGGAGATTTGACCTCGTGGCAACGCGTCACTGCGGTCAGGGTGTGTTTGCTGACCCGCACGCAGGAAAATTCACGCACCCAGGACAAGGCCGGCTCCTTGCGCAGCTATGCCAATTGCCGGGGTGCCAACGTCACCTATACGGCCTCGGACCGCACTATCTACAAAAAGTACGAGCGCGTGTTTGCCATTCGCAACAACTTGACAGGTATCTACTAATGCGAGCCGGCATACCAATCACCGCCCCACGCCTCGAAAGAGGAGTGTCCCTGCCTGTGGTCTTGATGTTCCTGCTGGTCATCACGATTCTCAGCACCATCGGCATGCGGCGCGCAACCACCGGTGAAACGCTCTCGAGAAATCAACTCGACTATGAAGTCGCCCGCCAGGCAACAGAAGCCGCACTGCGCGACGCAGAACGGGACTTGCGTTCGCTTGTACCCACGGTACTCCCCAATGCCCTGTGCGCGCGCAACGACGACAGGCCCGTAGGAGGAGCAACCAGGGCGCCGAACTTCGACAATACCTGCCCCAGAGGGCAATGCCGGTTCGAACGGACGTATTACGACACGAGCAACTACACCACCGTCACCAACCCTGAACCCTGGTGGCCGACCATCAACGGGAAAAAAGGACTCTGGGAGGGGCCACCTGCTTCGCCCAGTGCCAAACCGAGCGATGCGTTAGGTGTCGGCACCAATTGCACCTTTACCGGCGCAGTACCTCTGGGCACCTTTACCGGGGTCCCGAGATTCGCCGGCGTCGCACGGCAGCCTGAATACCTGATTGAGTACCTCGCCGCAGGCAACGACAAAGTCATGCGCATTACGGCCCGTGGTTTCGGTGCAGATCTCAATACTGAAGTTGTGATGCAGACTTATTTTCGCCCCTACATGAAGTGAGAAAATCCATGAAAAAAATCATTACTATTGCCGGATTTTTACTTGCAGCGCTCACTTCGCAAGGCGTGGCATTCGCGCAGGCACTGACTCCGGCCATCCCGCCAAACATCGTGACCTCGACCCCGAGGCCCATGATCATGCTGAACATGTCGAAAGACCATCAGCTTTTTTACCGGGCGTATGACGAGTTCTCGGATCTTGACGGCGACGGAATCCCCGAAACCACCTACAAGCACAGCTTCAATTACTACGGGTATTTCGACTCCTATAAATGCTATAGCTACAGCGGCACGACAAACCGCTTTGCGCCCGTCAGCACCAACACGGACAAATATTGCACGGGCAACTGGAGCGGCAACTTCCTGAACTGGGCCACCATGACCCGCATGGACGTGGTGCGCAAGGTGCTGTACGGCGGCTTGCGTTCCACCGACACCAATGCACTGACCATTCTGGAGCGTACCAGCCTGCCGACAGATGCCCATTCATTCGCCAAGTATTACAAGGGCGACGACCTGGATCAGCTTACGCCTTTTACGGCCAGCCAGCTTGCGGCTTCGAGCGTCATCAGCAACGACAACACCAATAACGCGCGGCGCCTTATCGAGTTTGCGTTCAATTCCAATAAGGCTCACAAGAACGGTCCCGGCACCGCGCCAGCGGCAGCCATTGCCACCACTTGCCAAACTCTTGTTGAAACTTACTATGGCGGTGCAACCAATGCCCCCCCTCAGTACAACTGTGTGACGCATTCCGTCGCCCAGGCCACCACATTCAATGTCGAGGTCGGCGACCAGATCAGGGCGGTGTACACGACCACGCCAGCCCAATACATGGAAGGTGTCGCGGTGGCCGTAGACCCTGCCTGGATCACCATGGTGATCACGCCAACGGGTTATGTCGGTGCGACCGCTGGAACACCTACGCTGACCATCAAGCAATGGACCATCCAGAACCTGACCCAGACTTCTGCCACCATCTGCAATACCACGCTGGGTGACAACCTGACCGCCAACTCGCCGTTCAATACCAACACGGCAGGCAACGGCGATTCCCACACCAATGCCAACCCGCCCTTGATGCGGATCGCCAAGGGCGACTACCAGCTCTGGAATGCCAATGAGCGGTGGCAGTGCCATTGGAGTGGAGAAAAAAGTGCCTCCAACGGTAACAACGTAGGCGTCACCGGATTGGGATCCGGCTCCAGCAATCCCACAAAGAGCACGGCGGGAGTCATCATTGGCACCACTGGCCCTGACTTTATCGTGCGGGTCGAGGTTTGCGCATCGGCGCTGCTGGGTACCGAAAATTGCAGGCAATATCCGTCCGCCAATTTCAAGCCAATCGGCTTGCTGCATGAGTACGGTGAAGGCAACCTTGCCGAATTCGGACTGATGACCGGCTCCTTTGCCAAAAATATCAGCGGCGGTGTCCTTCGAAGTAATTTGCAGACATTTCGCAATGAAGTGAACTACACCACCGATGGCACGTACACCGCCACGCAGGGCATTGTTTACACCATCAACAAGTTGCGCGTTTATGGGTATCGCTATAGCGACGGTACCTATATCGGGGACGGCAACTGTACTTTCCAGCTGACATCACTGACGGACAACCAGTGCACCAGCTGGGGCAATCCCATGGGTGAGATGTTCACCGAAGCGCTTCGCTATCTTGGTGGATTGTCGGCAAGCGGTACTTATGACTACACACAAACAGGCTCAAAAGATGCCGCCATGGGGCTGCCAAAGCCTGCCTGGATTGACCCGGTGAACCGGGCCAACGCCGCCGCCAAGACAGCTGCCGATGCCATTTTCGGCCAGGGCCAGTGCCGCGCCATCAATGCCATCAACTTCAATGCCAGCGTGACGTCTTATGACAACAACACGAGCACCCAGTGGAGTCCTTTCGCCACATTGCCGGGCAGCCCAAGCCTGGTCAACATGATCAATGTGATTGGTACGGATGAAGGGATTCATGGCAACAAGTTTTTCATCGGGAACAATGGCACCACAAACGATGGAACCTGTACCGGCAAGACAATTTCCACGCTGGCAGCAGTAGACGGTCTGTGTCCTGACGCCCCAACGTATGCCGGCTCGTATGCGCTGTCTGGTGCGGCCTATTGGGCCAGAACCAACGCCGTGCGAACACCGACTGCCGCGCAGCTGGTTGCCAATCCGGATGCATTCAAGGTCAAAAGCTTCTCGGTCGCGCTGTCGCCCGGAAAACCCCGCATTGAAATTCCGCACCCCACCATTGCGGGTCGCAAAATCATCATCCAACCGTCCTATCAATTGCTTGTGGGTGGCGCTGTTGGCGGTGGCACCCTGGTGGACTTCCGGGTGGTCGGTACCCCCACAGCTACATCCGGAAAGTTCCTGATCATCTGGGAAGACTCCGAGCAGGGTGGTGACTACGACAGCGATGCGTCCGGCATCCTGCGCTACGAAGTCGTGGGCAACAAGGTCTACGTCTACACCCGGGTTTTTAATGCTGCGTCACTGAACCCCCAGGGTTTTGGATACACCATATCGGGCAGCACCAAAGACGGCGCGCACTTCCATTCCGGCATCTATACCTACAACTTCACAGACAGCACCACGCTGACAGTGAAGAAGGCGGATGGTACCGTGCACCCCAACATCAATACATCGGGCGGCTGCAACAACTGCGAAGTGAACCAGGAAGAAAGCCGGGCTGAATACGATTTTGGAACAGCGACGGCAGCACAGTTGCAAGATCCGCTCTGGCTTGCCGCGAAATGGGGCGGATTCAGTAAAAATGAAAACGTTACCGTACCGCCATCAGTCCCGAAAATTTACTTCGAAAAACCCACCACCGACAAGGCCAACTGGGATGTGAAGAAGCTGGATGGCACGTCTGGCGCAGATGGCTTCCCCGACAACTATTTCCTGGCGATTCGCCCAAGCGAGCTGGAAAAAGCCTTGCGCGCCGCCTTCAGTGCCATCGTGGGAGCCTCCAACACCGCCCCTGCTGTCGCTTCTGCCCAGATCCAGACCGGCAGCCTGAAATACCTGGCCAGCTTTGACGGCGATGATGGTCATGGAGAATTGCTGACATTCATCGTCAAGCCGGACGGTGACTTTGATATTCGCCTCAAGAGTGACGGCACACTGGACCGGACGTACTATTACTGGGACGGCCATACCAAATTGACGGCATCCACCACTCGCCAGGTCATTACCAATGTCGGGAACTCAACCGGCACGCCGTTTACCTGGGCTGCACTGTCGAATGCCGTCAAAACCACCGCAGTGGGCGGTACCGATGCAACGGCCCAAGCCAAGCTCAACTGGCTGCGGGGCAGCCGGGTTGACGAAGCCCCGACAGGCCTCAGGTTCCGCAAACGCAACGCCAATTCCATCATGGGCCCCGTCGTCAACTCCAACCCCGTGGTGACGTCCAAGCCCAATGCAGACTACTTCGGCACTGTCTTTCCGGGCTACGGTACGTTTGTCACGGCGCAAAAAGACCGCAAAAACATTGTCTGGCTTGGCGCAGGTGACGGCATGTTGCACGGTTTCGACGCTTCCACTGTTGCATCAGTAGGCGGTACACCCATCATTTCGTACGTGCCACAACTTATTCATTCCCGCCTGCAAGATTGGGTGGACCCTGCCGGCGAAAAAGTTCAGTCATTTATGGATGGAACGCCCTACTCCGCAGATGTATTGCTGGGATCCACGATCACCAATGCGACAGCGCCGGGCTATGACGCACTGGCCCCTGCGGCTGCGTGGAAAACCTATCTGTTTGCGTCTTTGGGACGCGGCGCCAAAGGCGTGTTTGCTCTTGATGTCACGGATCCCACTACATTGACGGAAACGAATGCAGCGAACGTCTTCAAATGGCAGTTCTCCGAGGCAGACGACAGCAGCGGCGACCTCGGGTACAACCTGGCGCAAATGGGCACCACGAATCGTTCAAGTGAACAAGCCGGCGCTGTTGCCAAAATGAACAATGGCAAATTTGCCACGATTGTTCCGAACGGCATCAACAGCACCAACGGATCGGCGGCGCTCTATATCCTGTTTGCAAATGGCCCGTATAGCGGTGTCTGGACGCCCGGCGTGAATTACGTCAAGCTGGTGGCTGCCGCGGGGCCCAGCAATGGATTGTCGCAAGCCACCTGGGTGGACACGAACAATGACGGAGTCGCGGACGTCATCTATGCGGGCGACCTCAAGGGCAACCTGTGGAAGTTCGACGTTTCGAGCCCTAATCCAGCGCTCTGGAAGGTTGCTTATGCCAATACGGATGGCACCAACAAACGGCCGCTGTTCATCGCCAAGCCCACGGACGCATCGGTTGACCGCCTGCCCATCACGTCTGCCCCAGAGTATCGGTTCCATCCATTGGGTGGTGTGGTGGTGAACTTCGCCACCGGCAAATCCGTCGTCAGCTCCGACTTCCCCGACGGTAGCGGCCGCGTTCACGGGATTTTTGGCATCTGGGACAAACCCCTCTATTCCAGCGCTGCCTACATTGCCGACCCTACATTGCTCGACAACACGACGACCGGCCTTCCCCGCCTGCGGACGCAGCTGGCAGCCCGCACATTCGTACGCATTACTGTGGATGACGCGGACCCCACCAATGGCATTCTGGGCCAAGGTTATGTGACTGGCGCAGCCATGGACTGGACAAACAACAAGGGCTGGTACATCAATTTGCCGGACACCTCGGAAATGGTGGTGAGTAACCCGACCATGAGCCAGGGCCTGCTGGCTACTGTGTCTATCGCACCGGCGGCCACGAGCAGCAACATCTGCTTTAGTGGACCGGCTGCCTACATTACCTTTGTAGACCCCATCACCGGCCTGTTGAACACGGGACTCTTTGGCACCATCACGATTGGTGGAGTCACCTATAACACCGCATCCATCAAAATCACCGATCAGCGAGTCACTGTATCCGGGGATGCAACCACTTCCCAGTGCGCGTCGGGCCAGCTCAATTGCACACGTATTATTGGTGACACCACCGATGAAGGCGGTAGCTCAAACAATACAAATGCGCGAATTTACTGGCGCGAGATCCCCTCCTTCAAGACCAGGTAAATCCTATGAAAATTCTTTCTCACGAAACTACAAGGGAAAATCGATTGTTCGGCATTGCCCATCGAAGCAGAGGCTTCACGCTGATTGAGCTGATGATCGTGGTCGCCATCATTGGCCTCTTGAGCGCTGTCGCACTTCCGAGCTACAAGGAATACGTGGCAAGAGGACGCAGGGCTGAAGTCCGGACTGTGCTCCTTGAAGCATCGCAATGGATGGAGCGCCACTACACGGAAAACATGAAATACGACAGCAATACCGCAGGTACCCTCGTGGCCGATTTGTTTCCGGGAAATTTGAAGCAATCACCTCGTGATGGCGGCGGTGCCTACACCATCGCTGTATCTGCCGCGGCGGCAAGAACTTATACCGTCACCGCGACACGCAGCTCACCCGGTCCGATGTCTGCCGATAAATGCGGCGACTTCCAGATTACGAATACGGGGGTGAAAAGCAACGTTAATTATTCAGGGTATTCATCTGCTCTGGATGCCGCCACTTCTTGCTGGAAATGATGCGCCCAGCCATGCCAACCGGTGAAACATAAGACGGGAAGAGGCCTATCTCAACGGACGTGCTGGGTTCTTGCGGCCATCGTTTCACTGCTCATGCACGGTGGCTTGCTGTTATTGGTATCGCAATCTATCGAAAAGCCCAGAAAAACCTCGGCAGCGATAAGCCCGGTTAAGCGAAACATGGTCGCCCGGGTGATATCCGGGCCCGGCAACGCTGTTCAGGCGGAGCCGACCGAACCCACACCCGAGAACTCCGCCGCAACAAGCAAACCATCGCCTGTTGAAGGTGTGGTCACGCCCAGCCAGGTGCTTTCCTCCACGAGCCCGAGAAAACCGGGTATGTCTGACCTTCGCTTTTTTGACATTGAAGAGGTAGATCAACCTGCCCTTCCGATGCTCGACTGGAATTTCCCTGAGAAAATTGCAGCAAGCCTGAAACTGCGTCGTCTGGTCATAGAAATATGGATTGCAGAAGATGGCCGTTTGCTGGATATGAACATCATTTCTTCGAGACCGGAAATCAGCCGGAGCCAGCAGGCCCAGATCATAGAGTCCCTTATGCAAACGAAAATGAACCCCGCGACAAGACAAGGGAATATAGTCGCCAGTCGAAGGGTTCTCGAGATGGGCTTTGCCTCCGAGTCAAACCCCTGATCCTCCAGTTCCCCTCCCAAAATCTGAGCCGTTAGAAAATCCATGAACCTTTTGATGCTGCAGACCTTGCGGGTGTCCAAAGAAGCCCTGTACCTCAGCGCTCCAAACCCTCGCGTTGGTTGCATCTTGGCAGATTCAAGTGGGAACAATATTCTGGGAACGGGACATACCCAGCAGGCAGGCGGCCCCCACGCCGAAATCATGGCCCTGCGCGATGCAGCGAATAAAGGCCACTCGGTCAAAGGCGCCACCGCCTATGTCACCCTCGAGCCCTGCTCTCACCACGGGCGAACAGGCCCCTGCTGCGATGCGCTGGTTGCTGCCGGCATCAAAAAGGTGGTTGCATCGATAGCGGACCCCAATCCTCTGGTGGCCGGCCAGGGATTTGAGCGCCTGCGGGCCGCTGGCGTCGAAGTGGAGGTCGGGCCGGGCGCCGGGGAGTCCAGGGAACTGAATATCGGCTTTTTTAGCCGGATGGTCCGCAAAACCCCCTGGGTCCGCCTGAAAGTTGCCGCCTCACTGGACGGCACCACAGCGCTGGCCAACGGCCAGAGCCAGTGGATCACCTCGCCTGAGGCGCGGACCGATGGCCATGCGTGGCGGGCCCGGGCCTCCGCAGTGCTGACGGGCATCGGGACCCTGCTTGAAGACGACCCGCAGCTGGACGTCCGGCTGGTGGAAACGCCGGTGCAACCCTGCCGCGTGATTGTCGACAGCCTGCTGCAAACACCGCCTGGCGCCAAAATATTCCGGTCGGGCGGCCCGGTGTGGATTTATACCGCCACCCGGAGCTCACCCCAGGAAGCCGCGCTGGTCGCCAAGGGCGCGACGGTCACCTGCCTGCCCGACGCCCGGGGAAAAGTGGACCTGGCGGCCATGATGAAAGACCTGGCGCAGCGCGAAATCAACGAACTGCACGTCGAAGCCGGCAGCAAGCTCAATGCATCCCTGATCCGCAGCGGGCTGGTGGATGAATTTCTGGTTTACCTGGCGCCCAGGCTGCTGGGGCCGGGCCAGGGCATGGCTGCCCTGGAACCCTTGCAAACACTCGCCAACGGGCTCGAACTGCAGTTTGTGTCTGCCGAAAGGATTGGGCCCGACCTGCGTATCGTCGCCCGTGTGGCGGGTCGGGACGCTTTTTAGCGCGATGGTGGGCACCGGCCTGCCCGGTGAACGCAGACGAAACATCGCCCGGTCGCTATAAAAATAATAGCTGCTTGCGCTCGTCAATATTGGGCTACAGCCATTTTCCTTTGAATAAAGACGGCTAAACCGGCCCGCGAATCCCGCGCAAGCCCTGTGAATCACGGCTGAACGCCCTCTTTTCCGGGCCTTTGGCGCCGTCCGCGCCGCCGCACCCGGAATCCCTGCGAAAATGGCACCATGTTTACCGGAATCATTACCGGCTTGGGGCGCATCGTCGCCATCCAAAGCCTGGGCAGCTCTTCAGACCACGGCAAGCGCCTCACCATCGAGACGCCTGCGGGTTACCTTGATGACGTGGGCCTGGGCGACRGCATCGCCCTCAACGGCGCCTGCATGACGGCCACAACGCTGGACCTTCCCCTCAACCGCTTCACCATCGACATTTCCGCCGAATCCCTGGCCAAAACCACCGGGCTGGCGGAAACCGGCCCCATCAACCTCGAAAAAGCCCTCCGTGCGCATGACCGCCTCGGCGGCCACATCGTTTCCGGCCATGTAGACGGCATCGGCAGCGTGACGCATTTCGCCCAGGTGGGCGAAAGCTGGGAGCTGCGCATTCGCACCCCGCGCGAGCTGGGCAAGTACCTGGCCTACAAGGGCTCCATCACCGTCAACGGCGTGAGCCTGACCGTCAACCGCGTCACCGACCTGGCCGACGATGCGGGCGGCACGGAAATCAGCATCAACCTCATTCCCCACACCGTGCAGAACACCGCGCTGGGCCGGTTGGCTGCAGGCTCCGACGTCAACCTCGAGATCGACCTGATCGCACGCTACGTCGAGCGCATGCTGGGCGACACCCATAACAACATCCCCAAAAAGCCCTGAACCATGACCACTGCCATTTCCCCTGTTGAAGACATCGTTGCCGACATGCGTGCCGGCCGCATGGTCATCCTGATCGACGAGGAAGACCGTGAAAACGAAGGTGACCTGGTGCTGGCGGCGGACCACGTCACTGCTGAAGCCATCAACTTCATGGCGCGCTTCGGCCGCGGTCTGATCTGCCTGACCCTGACCCGCGAGCGCTGCGAGCTGCTGCAGCTGCCGCCCATGGCCACACGCAACGGCACCAAGCATTCCACCGCCTTCACCGTGTCCATTGAGGCCGCCGAAGGCGTGACCACCGGCATTTCAGCCGCCGACCGCGCCCGCACCGTGCAGGC
Organism: Polaromonas sp. P1_F6; assembly: GCF_056405695.1. Taxonomy (NCBI): domain Bacteria; kingdom Pseudomonadati; phylum Pseudomonadota; class Betaproteobacteria; order Burkholderiales; family Comamonadaceae; genus Polaromonas; species Polaromonas sp. P1_F6. Next base: position 485,260 of record NZ_JBFUBQ010000001.1, on the reverse strand, counting down.
CGCGGTGGCCAAAGACGCCAGGGTCAGCGACCTGGTGCAGCCCGGCCACATCTTTCCGTTGCAGGCTGTCGACGGCGGTGTGCTGATGCGCGCCGGCCACACCGAAGCCGGTTGCGATCTGGCCGGCATGGCCGGCTGCTCACCGGCCGCCGTCATTTGCGAAATCATGAAAGACGACGGCACCATGGCCCGGCTGCCGGATCTGTTGCTGTTTGCGGCGCAGCATGGCCTGAAAATCGGCACCATCGCCGACCTGATCGAACACCGCAGCCGCAACGATTCGCTGGTGGAAAAAATCGGCAGCCGCACACTGCAGACCGCCTTTGGCGAATTCACCGCCCATGCCTTCCGGGACAAACCCAGCCAAAGCCTGCACCTGGCCCTGGTCAAGGGTGCGTGGTCTGCCGACGATGTCGTGTCCGCGCGGGTACATGAGCCTCTGTCGGTGCTGGACGTTCTTGAAACAGGCCGCTCCATGCATTCGTGGAGTCTCGACCAGAGCCTCAAACACATTGCAGAACAAGGCAGGGGCGTTGCCGTGCTGCTCAATTGCGGTGAAAGCGCGGCGCAATTGCTCGCCCAGTTTGAAGGCACCGCGCGCGCCAGCCAGGCACCCGAACGCGGCCGCATGGACTTGCGAACCTACGGTGTGGGCGCACAGATTTTGCGTGAATGCGGCGTGCACCGGATGAACCTCATGGGCAACCCGCGCCGCATGCCGAGCATGACGGGCTACGGCCTTGAGATCGTGGGCTACACCACCAAAGACTAGTCCATTCATTTAGCTTAAAAAATCAATCAAAAGGGATACACCGTGTTTGGAGCAGAAAAAGGTTCAGGCGACAAGCTTGACGGCAAAAAACTTTCCATTGGCATCGTGCAGGCGCGCTTCAATGAAAGCATTACCAATGCGCTCGCAGAAGCCTGCAAACACGAGCTGTCCGCGCTGGGTGTGCAAGAGGACAACATCAAACACGTCAAGGTGCCCGGCGCACTGGAAGTCCCTGTTGCATTGCAGGCCTTGGCCGAAAGCAACAAATACGACGCGTTGATCGCCCTCGGTTGCATCATTCGCGGTGAGACCTACCATTTCGAACTGGTGGCCAATGAGAGCGGCGCCGCCGTCACGCGCCTGGCGCTTGACTACCAGTTGCCTATTGCCAATGCCATACTCACGACGGAAAACGTCGCACAGGCTGAAGCCCGGCAGGTCGACAAAGGGCGCGACGCCGCCCGCGTTGCCGTCGAAATGGCCAACCTGATCAATGAAATTGCCTGAGCGCCTGCTCCTGCATCCCTTAACCTGACTGGCACTTCATGGCAGACCCCATCACCAAACCCAAACGCCCGCCCCAAACCCGCACCGGCCTGACCGACACCGGCGTCAAAAAGGCGGCGGACAAATCCGCCCGCACGCGCGCACGCGAGTTCGCACTGCAGGCGCTCTACCAGCACCTGGTAGGCCGAAACGAAGCGGATTCGATTGACGCGTTTACCCGAGACCTCGTGGGTTTTCACAAAGCCGACTCCGCCCACTACGATGCGCTTTTGCATGGCTGCATCGAAGGCGCGGCAACGCTCGATGCAAACATCACGCCCCTGCTGGACCGGCCCATGGCCGAAATATCGCCGGTGGAGCATGCTGTGCTGTGGATAGGCGCCTATGAGTTCACCCACTGCCTCGATGTACCCTGGCGTGTCGTGATCAACGAGTGCATCGAGCTTGCCAAAGCCTTTGGCGGCACCGACGGCCACAAGTACGTCAACGGGGTCCTGAACAAAATGGCGCCCTCGCTGCGCGCCGCTGAAGTCGCTGCCGACAAATCCCGATAGGGGCTCGCCCCGTGAAAGGCCAGCCTTGAAAATCGCCCAGCGGGCTCAGCGGATTGAGCCCTTCTATGTCATGGAGGTTGCCAAAGCGGCCTCTGCGCTGGCGCAGGAATTTGCGCACAGCGCATCGCCCATGATCTTCCTGAACATCGGCGAGCCCGACTTCACGGCGCCGCCTTTGGTGCAACAGGCCGCAGCCCGTGCCATCGAGCGCGGCACCACGCAATACACCCAGGCCACCGGCTTGCCGGCCCTGCGAGAACGCATCAGCAGCTGGTATGCTTCCCGCTTCGGGGCGCAGGTGGCGCCCAACCGCATCATCATCACCGCGGGCGCCTCCGCTGCCTTGCAACTGGCCTGCCTGGCCCTGATTGAGGCGGGGGACGAAATCCTGATGCCCGACCCGAGCTACCCCTGCAACCGGCATTTCGTCAGTGCGGCAGAAGGCAATGCGGTGCTGGTCCCCACCACCGCCGAAGAACGCTTTCAGCTGACCCGCGAAAAGGTGGAAGCGGCATGGAACTCCAAAACACGCGGCGTGCTGCTGGCTTCCCCGTCCAATCCCACGGGCACCTCGATTGCACCGGAAGAGCTGCAGCGCATCCACGAATTTGTGCACAGCCGCGGCGGCATCACGCTGATCGATGAAATCTACCTGGGCCTGAGCTACGAAGAGCACTTCGGCCATTCGGCGCTGGCCATGCCCGGCGAGCTGGGCCACAGCGTGATCAGCATCAACAGCTTCAGCAAATACTTCAACATGACCGGCTGGCGCCTGGGCTGGCTGGTGGTGCCCGAAGCGCTGGCGCCGGTGATCGAGCGCATCGCACAAAACCTCTTTATCTGCGCCAGCACCGTGGCCCAGCATGCCGCCCTGGCCTGCTTCGAGCCGGAGAGCCTGCAAGAGTACGAACGCCGCCGCGCCGAATTCAAGGCGCGCCGCGACTACTTCATCCCCGAGCTCAACCGCCTGGGGCTCACGGTTCCGGTGATGCCGGACGGCGCGTTTTATGCCTACGCCGATTGCACTGCCGCGGCCGCCCGCCTGGGTGTCAGCGGCAGCTGGGACTTCGCCTTCGAGCTCATGAAGCGTGCCCATCTGGCCGTCACGCCGGGCCGTGACTTCGGACATGCGGCACCTGAACAATTCGTACGGTTTTCCACGGCCAACTCCATGGATCAATTGAAGGAAGCTGTGGCCCGGCTCAAGGCGGTGCTGGCATGAAGCCGGCTGCGCGCGTTTTTAGTTGGCCGGTAAGGGTGTATTGGGAAGACACCGACGCCGGCGGCATCGTTTTCTACGCGAACTACCTGAAATTTTTTGAACGTTCGCGCACCGAGTGGCTCAGATCACTCGGTGTTGAACAACAGCGCCTGAGGGAAAGTACCGGTGGCATATTTGTGGTGGCAGAAACCAGCATCCGCTACCATCGCCCTGCCCGCCTGGACGATGAACTCATTGTTACGGCAAGCCTGGTAGAAGCAGGCCGCGCGTCCATGATAATTGGGCAGCAGGTGCTATTAAAAACAGAGCAAAAAACAGAGCAGGAAGAGGGACAACCACCCATCTTGCTTTGTGAGGGAAGCATCAGGATCGGCTGGGTCGACGCCGCCAGCCTGCAGCCCAGGCGGATTCCTGCTGCCATTCTTGACAGCCTAAAAACTTGAGCAAAGCTTCAACATGAATCAAGACCTCTCCATCGTCAGCCTCATCCTCAATGCCAGCTGGGTCGTTCAGGCCGTGGTGGCGTTGCTGGTCGGCGTGTCCATCGCCAGCTGGGCCGCCATCTTCAGGAAAATCATTGCCCTGAAAAAAGTGCAGAAGCTCAATGACGAATTCGACCGCGAGTTCTGGTCGGGTACGAGCCTCAACGACCTTTTCGCCGGTGCTGCGCAAAACGCCAAGCACTCCGGCCCCATGGAACGCATTTTTGCCAGCGGCATGCGTGAATACCAGAAGCTGCGCGAGCGCCGCATCACCGACGCCGGTACCCTGCTGGACGGCGCGCGCCGCGCCATGCGCGCAAGCTACCAGCGTGAGGTGGACGCGATCGAAGCCAATCTCTCCTTCCTTGCCACCGTTGGCTCCGTCTCGCCTTACGTCGGCCTCTTCGGCACGGTCTGGGGCATCATGCACGCCTTCACCGGTCTGGCGGCCCTGGAGCAGGTCACGCTGGCCACAGTGGCACCGGGCATTGCCGAGGCGCTGGTCGCCACCGCCATCGGCCTGTTCGCCGCCATTCCGGCTGTGGTGGCCTACAACCGCTTCTCGCACGACATTGACCGCGTTGCCAACCGGCTCGAAACCTTCATCGAAGAGTTTTCCAACATCCTGCAGCGCAACCTGGGCGCCCAATCTCCTTCGGGACACTAGAGCTGTAAGGAGACCGCCATGCCAGCAGTCAATTCCCGCCGCGGCCGCAACCGGCGCACCATCAGCGAAATCAACATGGTGCCGTTCATCGACGTCATGCTGGTGCTGCTCATCATCTTCATGGTGACGGCGCCGCTGATCACGCCCAGCATGATCGCGCTACCCAAGGTCGGCAAGGCGCCCAGCCAGCCGCAGAACCCGGTGCAGATCCTGATCAGCAAGGATGAAACCGTGCAGATCAAAATCAAGACCGACAGCGTGCCCAGCAACGTGCGCAACGTCGCAGGCGACATCGCCCGGCTGGAACCGGCGGTGAAGGCCGCCGGCGCCGAAGCGGTACCCGTGGTCATCAGCGCCGACAAATCGATCAAGTACGAAACCGTGGTCCAGGTCATGGACAACCTGCAAAAAGCCGGGGTGTCACGCGTGGGCCTTTCGGTACAAACCGGCACCAAGTAGCCGCCCGTAACCCACCATGCCCAGCGCCGCAGATCGCCTCGAATTCGGACCGCCCCGCGACAGCGGGTCGTTGCGCGCGTTCGGGCTGGCCTTGTTCGCCCACATCCTGCTGATGGCCGCGCTGACCTGGGGCATCAACTGGAAACACAGCGACAAGGCCGTGTCGTTTGATGCAGAAATCTGGTCCAGTGTGCCGCAGGCGGCAGCGCCCAAACTGGTGGAAGCCCCTACCCCACCGCCGCCCCCACCCGCGCGCCCCACGCCGGAAGTGAAGACGCCGCCGCCGGCATCCAATGTCGATATCGCCCTGGAGCAGGAGAAAAAGCGCAAGCTGTTGCAGCAGCAAAAAGAGGCCGAGAACCAGAAGCAGGAAAAGCTCAAGGCCGAACAGCTCGCGAAAAAAGAAAAAGAACTGAAGGCCAAAGAAGAGCAGGCCAAACGCAAGGCTGCCGAAGACGCCAAAAAGGCCGAAGCGAAGAAGCAGGACGCGAAAGACGACGAGAAGCAAAAACTGGCCGATGCTGCTGCGAAGAAGCTGCGCGACGAAAACCTCAAGCGAATGATGGGCCAGGCCGGTGCCACCGGCGGCGCCGAGGCCAAAGGCACAGCGCAAAAAGCCGGTGGGCCCTCAGCGAGTTATGGCGGCAAGGTCAGGGCCAAGGTCGTGCCCAATATCGTGTTCACCGAAGACATTGCGGGCAACCCGACCGCCGAGGTGGAAGTGCGCACCACACTGGACGGCACCGTCATCAGCCAGCGCCTGGTCAAATCCAGCGGTAACAAAGCCTGGGACGATGCGGTGATCAAGGCCATCATCCGCACTGGCACCATGCCGCGCGACGTGGATGGGCGGGTTCCAACGCCCATGATTCTGGAATTCAGGCCCAAGGACTAGGCCCCGCGCAACAGTCCGCTATCAATTCAATAGCTGCTCGCGCACATCCTTATTGGCCCAGAGGCCAATTTCATTCATAAACAATCTGCACCAGCCCTTTGTCGGCCTGCGCCATCCAGCTGGCCAGCGCGGCATCGGTGGGGAAGAATTTGGCCGCTTCCCCCAGATGAAGCTCCGCTGTCACGCCGCCGGCCTCGCCTTGGCGCCTGAGGCTCAACCGTACCGGCAAACCGCGGCTCAACTCTCCCTGGTCTGACATCTCGCGGCGTGGCGGGAAGTCCCTGACCAGCCGGGAGATATCCGGTGCGGTACCGTTGACCGCCACCCGCAGGTACTTGCCGAATTTGCAGCGGGCAGTTTCCAGGTCCCAGACCTGCGTGACCTTGAAGCGGCGGCCGAAGCGCTCCGACGCACCCTGCAGCGTACCTTGCACGATCACCAGTTCGTCGTCCTTGAGCAGGTTGCGGTTGGCGTTGAAGGTCGTTTCGTCCACCGAGGCTTCAAGCACGTCGGTCTTGTCGTCGAGCTTGAAAATGATCAGCTTGCCGCGGTTGCCGTTGATGACGCGCAGGTCGCTCAGAATGGCAGCCAGAAGCTGAGGTTCGCGCGAATCGATCAGGTCCTCAATCTTGCGCTTGGCAAACTGGCGCACTTCGGTCTCCACCTCGTCAAAGAGGTGGCCCGAGAGGTAAAACCCGATCGCCGTTTTTTCCAGTACCAGCCGCGCCTTCACACCGAAAGGCATAGCCTCGACCAGCGCCGGCTCCTGGGTGCTGGCCGCGTGCGAGTCGGACATGTCGAACAGCCCGCCCTGGTTGGCATTGGCTTCGGTCGCAGCGGCAAACTCAAAGGCGCGGTCCACCGACGCCAGCAGCGACGCACGGTTGAGCTGCAGGTTGTCAAAAGCTCCGCCCTTGATGAGGGCCTCGACCGTGCGCTTGTTGAGCCGGCTGCGGTCCACACGTACGCAAAAATCGTAGAGCGAGGTGAACGGGCCGCCTTCCTTGCGCGCCGCCACGATGGCGGCAATCGCCTGCTGGCCCGTGCCCTTGACGGCGCCCAGGCCGTAACGCACCGATGTGGCGCTGATCGGCTCGAAGCGGTAGTCGCCGCGGTTGATGTCGGGCGACTCGAACTGGATGCCCATCTTCTGCGCGTCACCGAACAGGATCTTGAGCTTGTCGGTGTCGTCCATTTCCACCGTCATGTTGGCGGCGAAGAATTCAGCGGTGTAGTGCACCTTCAGCCAGGCTGTGTGGTAGGCCAGCAGCGCATAGGCGGCGGAGTGCGACTTGTTGAAGCCGTAGCCCGCGAATTTTTCCATCAGGTCGAAAACCTCGTCGGCTTTCTCCTCGCTCAGGCCGCCCTCGCCCGCACCCTTGCGGAAGATCTCGCGCTGGGCGTCCATCTCTTCTTTTTTCTTCTTGCCCATGGCGCGGCGCAGCAAGTCGGCGCCGCCTAGCGAATAGCCGCCCAGGATCTGCGCGGTCTGCATCACCTGCTCCTGGTAGACCATGATGCCGTAGGTCTCTTCGAGAATGGCCTTGACGCGCGGGTCCGGGTATTCGGGCACTTCCTTGCCCTGCTTGCGCGCGATGTAGGTCGGGATCAGCTCCATCGGCCCTGGCCGGTAGAGCGCGTTCATCGCAATCAGGTCTTCGAGGCGGTCCGGCTTCGCGTCTTTCAGCATGCGCTGCATGCCGATACTTTCAAACTGGAACACGGCTTCGGTCTGGCCCCGGCCGAACAACTCGTAAACCTTTCGGTCGTTGAGTGGCAGGTCTTCAAACTTGAAGTCTTTTTGCGCCGGGTGGCGCGCGATGATGAACTCCCGGGCGATTTCCAGGATGGTCAGCGTGGCCAGGCCCAAAAAGTCGAACTTGACCAGGCCGATCGCTTCCACGTCGTCCTTGTCGAACTGGCTCACGGCGGAATCGCTGCCAGGCTGCGCATAGAGCGGGCAGAAATCGGTCAGCTTGCTGGGCGCGATCAGCACGCCCCCGGCATGCATGCCGACGTTGCGGGTCAGGCCTTCGAGCTTTTGCGCGAGCGCCAGCAATGTTTGTACGTCCTCTTCCTTGCGCTCGCGCTCGGCCAGGATGGGCTCCTGCTCCTTGGCTTGTTCAATCGTGATGTGCTGGCCCGGCTTGTTCGGAATCAGCTTGGAAATGCCGTCGCAAAAGCCATATGGAAAGTCGAGCACGCGTCCCACGTCGCGGATGGCGGCGCGCGCGGCCATGGTGCCGAAGGTCACGATCTGGCTCACGGCTTCCTTGCCGTATTTGTCTTTCACGTAATCGATCACGCGGTCGCGGTTGCTCTGGCAAAAGTCGATGTCGAAGTCGGGCATGGATACCCGTTCCGGATTCAGGAAGCGCTCGAACAGCAGGTTGTACTGCAGCGGGTCCAGGTCGGTGATCTTGAGTGAATACGCCACCAGCGAGCCCGCGCCCGAGCCCCGGCCCGGCCCCACCGGGCAGCCGTTGTTCTTGGCCCAGTTGATGAAGTCACCCACGATCAGGAAGTAGCCCGGGAAACCCATCTTGAGGATGGTGTTGATCTCGAACTCCAGGCGCTTCACATACTCGGGCCGCTTCTGGTCGCGCACGGCCACGTCGCGGTACAGGTGAGTCAGGCGCTCTTCCAGCCCTTCAAACGACGCGTGGCGGAAGTATTCGTTGATCGGCATGCGCACGCCATTGACTTCCGGCGTGGGATAGTCGGGCAGCATGGGTTTTCCCAGCTCCAGCGTGAGGTTGCAGCGCCGGGCAATTTCCACGGTGTTGGCCAGCGCGGTGGGCACATCGGCAAAAAGCGCCGCCATCTGCGCGGCCGACTTGAAGTACTGCTCCCGCGTGAACTTGCGCACGCGGCGCGTGTTGCCCAGGATTTCGCCTTCCGAAATACACACCCGGGCCTCATGTGCCTCGTAATCGTCGTAAGTCAGGAACTGCACTGGGTGGGTCGCCACCACCGGCAGCTTGAGCCGCGCGGCCAGCTGAACGGCGGCCGCCACATGACGTTCGTCATCGGGACGCTGGGCGCGTTGCAGTTCGAGGTAAAAACGGTGCGGGAAGAGGCCCGCAAAGTACAGCGCACATTCGACGGCGCGTGCGCTGTCGCCCTGCAGCAGCGCCTGGCCCACAGCCCCGCCCTGCGCCCCCGACAGCGCAATCAGGCCTTCATTGAGTTCCTGCAGCCATTCGAGCTTGACCACCGCCTGGTCGCGCACCACGTTTTTTGTCCAGGCCCGCGTCAGGATCTCGGACAGATTCAGGTAGCCCTGACGGTTTTGCACCAGCAGCAGCAGGCGCGCGGCGGGCGCCCCGGCGTCCTTGCCCGGCACCTGCACCCACACATCGGCCCCAATCAGGGGTTTGACACCAGCACCCCGGGTTTCCTTGTAAAACTTGACCGTCCCGAACAGATTGCTGAGGTCGGTGATGGCCAGGGCCGGCTGGTGGTCGGCAGCCGCAGCGGCCACAACTTCATCGATGCGGTTGGTGCCGTCGACGACTGAAAACTCGGTGTGAAGGCGCAAATGAACAAACATAAAGGTCATTTTAGGGCCGAGGCTGTCCGCTGAGGCGCCGTGACGCAGTGCAAGGCCCCGCATGCCTGCCTACAATCGACCGGATCATGCAAATCCTGAACATTGCGGCCTATAAATTCGTCACGCTGGCGCACCCTGCGATGCTGCAGGGCAGCATCGAACAGGCGCTCCAACAACGCGCGATCAAAGGCACGGTACTGCTGGCAGAAGAAGGAATCAACCTCTTCCTGGCGGGCCCGGCGGCAGATATTCATGATTTTTTGGCATGGCTGAAACAGGATGCCCGCTTCAGCGACCTGCAAGCCAAGGAAAGCTGGTCAGCTGCCCAGCCGTTTCGCAAGCTGCTGGTCAAAGTCAAGCCGGAAATCATCCGCATGAACCACCCCGCTATCCAGCCGGCCGCTGGGCGCGCTCCGGCGGTGGACGCCGCCACGCTCAAGCGATGGCTTGACGCGGGCTGCGATGATACCGGCCGCCCGGTGGTGACGCTGGACACCCGCAATGACTTTGAGGCCGATGTCGGCACTTTCAAAAACGCCATCGACTGGCGCATCAGCAAGTTCACCGATTTTCCCCAGGCCCTGCTGGCACACCGGCAAGAGCTTGCGGGCAAAACTGTCGTGAGTTTTTGCACCGGCGGCATTCGCTGCGAAAAGGCAGCCATCCTCATGCGCGAAGCCGGGGTGGAAAACGTCTGGCAGCTCGAGGGCGGCATCCTTAAGTATTTCGAGGAAAGCGGACGCGCGCATTTTGACGGTGAATGTTTCGTGTTTGACGAGCGGCGCGCGCTGGACCCTGAGCTGAAACCTCAGGTCAATCCCGTGGCCAAACCACTGTCAAGGCCTGTTCCCCTGGCTGTACCTCCAGCATTCGGGGTCTTGTCTGACAGCTGAGGAATGAGTGCCGTGCGAAGCTTTTAGTTGCTCACCACCGTCACATCCACACCCTGCTTTATTTTGTGCATGCCAATGAGGCGGAGCCCGCCCCCAAATACACGGTAGCCATCATGCCCCTCGAGTCATCCCATTCACGCATCCCCGGCGCCAAGGCCCGGTCGTCCGCATTGGCCACTCGGTTCAGCGCGGTACGCCAGCAAACCGAAGCCCTGATCAAACCCCTGAGCCCCGAAGACTGCCAGCTCCAATCCATGCCGGACGCCAGCCCTGCCAAATGGCACCTGGCTCACCTGACCTGGTTCTTCGAGACTTTCATCCTCGAGCGGTTTGAACCGGACTTCAAGCCGTTTGATCCCGGCTTCAGGGTGCTGTTCAACAGCTACTACAACGGCGTAGGCGACAAGTACCCGCGGCCCAAACGCGGACTGATCAGCCGCCCCTCCCTCGATGAGGTGCTGGCCTATCGCGCACAGATCGACCAGTGCATGTTGGCCGTGATCGCACAGGTGGAGGCCGGCACCGACACCGCGCAGCGCAGAGAATTAGCGGAACTGGTCACCCTCGGTCTGCACCACGAGCAACAGCACCAGGAACTGCTGCTGACAGACATCAAACACGCGCTGTCTTTCAATCCGGCACGTCCCGCCTATGCCAGCCGCTGGCCGCTTGCCGGCATACATCCGCAACCGGTGGACTGGCTGCGCCACGACGCGGGTCTGGTGGAACACGGCTTTGACGCGGGACGCGACGGTGGGTTTGCCTTCGACAACGAAACGCCGCGCCACAAGGTGTATGTGGCGGCCTTCGAGCTGGCCAGCCGGCCCGCCACCAACGGCGAGTTCATGGCCTTCATCGCCGACAGGGGCTATCAGCGCCCGGAGCTATGGCTTTCCATGGGCTGGGACTGGGTCACTGAGAACGGCGTTAGCCTGCCCTTCTACTGGCAGGGCTCCAGTGGGCGCTACCAGCACTTCACGCTGCAAGGGCTGATTGATGTAGACCCGAACACGCCGGCCTGCCATCTCAGCTACTTCGAAGCCGATGCCTTTGCGCGCTGGTCCGGTGCACGCCTGCCGACAGAGTTTGAGTGGGAACTGGCAGCACGCAGTGTGGCGGCCAGCCCTGTGCCGCAAGGCAATTTTGTAGAAAAATCGGCATACCACCCCCTGCCACAGCAGGAGGAAAGCCAGGGTGTGCCGGCGCAGATGTATGGCGACGTCTGGGAATGGACACAGTCCAACTACAACCCCTACCCCGGCTACAAGCCCTGGGAAGGCCTGGTGGGTGAGTACAACGGAAAGTTCATGTGCAACCAGTTTGTGCTGCGCGGAGGCTCCTGCGCCACGCCGCAAAGCCACATACGTGCCAGCTACCGCAACTTTTTTCCGCCCGATGCCCGCTGGCAATTCAGCGGCCTGCGCCTGGCGCGTGACCTGCCCGACGGCCGGCCCTGAGAAGCACTGTCAGGCTATTCGCGCAACACGTCCAGCACATCCGAGTTGAATTCGCGGTTGTACAAAATCAGCACCACCACGGCGGTGGCCAGCGCAAACGCAAAGGTGGAAAAAAACCAGGCCATGATGCCGAAGCTGAAGTAGTAGGCCCGGAGCCCGTCGTTAAAGGTTTCGGCCGCCAGGCTCACCATGCGGCTGGCGCGCGTGGCAAACGCTTCACGGTCGAACTTCCCCACCTCAAACTCCTGCGGCGACGGCATGGAGCCAATCAGCAGAGCGACAAAGGTGTATTGGCGCATGGACCAGCTGAAGCGGAAAAACGCATAAACAAACACGGCCACCATCAGCAGCACCTTGAGGTCGAAAATCAGTACCGAGGTGCGCACGGCAAACGGGATTTCGCGCACCAGCTCGGCCGCCTTGTCGGTGGTGCCCAGCAGCGCGAACAGCCCACCGATGATGATGATCGTGGTTGAAGAGAAAAATGCCGGTGTGCTGGAAAGATTCTGCGTGATGATGCCGTCGATCACGCGCGGGTCGCGCGACGTGGCCTGTATCAGCCAATGGTGCCGGTAACGGTTGGTGGTACGCAGCAGCGAAGGCCGTTTGACCCCATAGTGCCGGGCGAACCATGCATAGCCCATCCAGCCGCCAAAGAACCAGACAATGGCCATCCAGTCGGACCAGGGAAGCAGGCTGAAAATTTGCATCGCGTGATCTTAAACGCTGCGCTTTCCCTGAAAAGGCTTTGATCGCGCCTCAGCCCGCAGTGAATTTCCGTTCAGGCAACGGGATGAATTCAGTCTCCCCGGGCACCTGCCCCATGGCCTGGGCGGCCCAGTCCTCGCCGGCCTGCACGATACGTTCCTTGCGGCTGGAAACAAAGTTCCACCACATGAAGCGATGTGCATCCAGTGCGTCGCCGCCAATCACCACCAGCCGCGTCGGGGTGTTTGCGCTGAGCTGTACTGCTGTGCCGGGCGAGAGGGTCGCCAGCGTGTGCATTGCCAGCGGCTCGCCGTCCAGCAGCAGGTCGGCGTCCACCGCATACAGAGCCATCTGCGCTGCCAGCGGCGGCAACGTGAAAGGCGTGCCCGCCGCCAGCGCCACATCCAGGTAAAGAGTTTTGGAGAAGGTCTTGACGGGCGAGACTTTTCCGAATGCCTCACCGACCAGCACACGCACCACCGCACCGTCCACGGATACCTCTGGGATGCTGTCCGCCGGCGTGTGTGAAAAACCCGGCGCTGTTTCTTCAAACTCTGCGGGCAAGGCAGCCCATAGCTGCAAGCCATGGTTCACATATGGGATGTCACGCAGGTCGTCGGGCGCGCGCTCTGAATGCACAATGCCCCGCCCTGCCGTCATCCAGTTGATGGCACCGGGTTCTATGCGCTGGGCAGAGCCGATGCTGTCGCGGTGCATCATGGCGCCTTCGAACAGATAGGTCACAGTGGCCAGGCCGATGTGCGGATGCGGCCGTACGTCATGGTTGGTACCGGGTTGTTCGGTCACCGGGCCAAAGTGGTCAAAGAAAATGAAAGGACCAACCGACTGCTGCTGCGCGGAAGGCAGCAGGCGGCGCACCATGAAGCCGCCGCCCAGGTCTTTGTGATGTCCTGTCAGTTTCAGCGCAACGCTCATGCCAGCCGCTCCACATCCGTCGTGATTTCCGTCGTGACCGTGCTCATGAGCTTGTGCACCGGGCATTTCTGGGCCACGGTGTGCAATTCCTGCAACTGGGCATCCGTCAGGGCGCCCTTGATCTGGAGTTTGGTGGCAAGCCTGTAGACACCGGCGCGCTCCTGAGAGTCGTCCCGCTCAACCCGCGTTTTTATCTCATCGACAGGAATCCCCTTCTTGCGGGCGTACCACATCACCGTCACGGCCTTGCAGGCGCCGAGCGCCGCGTCATACAGGTCGTGGGGTGAGGGGCCGGCATCGTCACCGCCTTCTGCCAGCGTAGCGTCGGTAATCAGCTCGTGGCTGCGGATTTGCAGATGCTGGGCCAGCTCCGCCGGAGGGTTGCGCCTGAGTTCAACGGTCATGACAATTCCTGTAAAAAGAAAGCTGGTTTAGAAAGCTGATTCAGGGAGCGAATCTCGCGGCGATACCGGCCACGCGCTGCCCGAAGTTGCGGGCGTTTTCCAGGTCGCCTGCATTCATTTCGCCGGCACCTGCATCCGATGGCGATTGTGCGACAGCGCCACTGTAAGAGCCAAGGTAGTTGGTGTCGCTGCGCACCGCCGCCTTGCTGTTGCTGGGCAGTACGCCCTGGCTGACCCAGATGCCGCCATGCTGCATGGCCAAAGTAAAGAGGTAATTCAGCGTCGACATCTTGTCACCGCCCATGGCTGCGCTGTTGGTGAAACCGGCAAACAGCTTGTCCTTCCAGGCCTGGGTGTACCAGGGTTTGGACGAAGCATCGGCAAATTTCTTGAACTGCCAGCTGACACTGCCCATGTAGGTGGGTGACCCCATGATGATGGCCGTGGCGGCATCGAGGGTTTCCCAGCCGCCTTCGGGCAGGTCGCCGTCGGCATTGATGGCCACCAGTTCAGCGCCTGCGCCTTCGGCGATTGACTGCGCCATGCGTTGGGTGTGGCCATAGCCGGAGTGGTAAATCACGACAACTTTGGACATTCGGTGTCTTTCGCGGCAGAGAGTTGAAATCTAAAGCAGGCAAACAAAAAGGCTGCAGCAGGGCTTCATGCCCAAAGCTGCAGCCCCGTTGATGGATCAGCCTTTGGTCTTGCCGTCTACGCTCCAGGCGCCGCCGCCAAAAGCTGCGACGGTGAACAGGCCGCCGACGATGGCCATGTTCTTGAAGAACGCCATCTGTTGCGCAGGATCAACCCAGAACGCGTGAAAGACGCAGGTGATGACGACGGTGAAGACGCCAATGGCCAGCGCGGCCCAGCGCGTCTGGAAGCCCACGGCCAAAAGGATGCCCAGGCCGAGCTCTACCACGATGGCAATGGCGGCAGCGACTTCAGGCAGCGGCACGCCTTTGGAGGCGATGTAGCCAACCGTTCCGGCAAAGCCGGCGATCTTGCTGAAGCCGGCAGGCACAAACAGCAGGGCCAGCAGCAAGCGGCCGATCAGGGAGAGAGGGTTTTGCAGGGAATTGAGCATGACGAGTCCTTATAAATAAAGTAAACGGGGAAATGATGGAGGAAAAAAACACTCTGGGCAAGCGCCATACTGCTGCCAGCATTCGGCGCTTGACCTGGGTGATGGGTTACAGCATGTGACCGGGCGTTACGGCGTCAGGTCAAACACCAGCACCTCGGCGTCCTGGCCGTGGCCCAGTTGCAGTGTGCCTTCTGCCTGCAGCGCAGCGGCATCGCCGGCCTTCAGCACCTGGCCGTTGACTTCAAGCTGTCCGCGAACCAGGAACACATAGGTCTTGCGTTTCGCGTCGAGCGACAGCGTGGCGGTTTCCGCGCCGTTGAAGAGGCCTGCATAGAGCCTGGCATCGGCATGGATCAGCACCGAGCCCTGGCTGCCGTCGGGCGAAGCCACCAGCCGCAACGTGCCGCGCTTTTCGGCATCGGCAAACGTTTTTTGTTCGTAGCTGGGGGGAATGCCGGTCACGTTGGGTTCAATCCAGATTTGCAGGAAATGCGTGGTCTGGCCGTCTGCGTGGTTGAACTCGCTGTGCTGCACGCCGGTGCCCGCGCTCATGCGCTGCACATCACCGGGCGGGATGCCCTTGATGTTGCCGATGCTGTCTTTGTGCGCCAGCTCACCGCTCAGCACATAGCTGATGATTTCCATGTCCTTGTGGCCATGGGTGCCGAAGCCGCGGCCGGCGGCAATGCGGTCTTCGTTGATGACGCGCAGGTTGCCAAAACCCATGTGGGCCGGGTCGTAATAGCCGGCGAACGAAAAGGAATGAAAAGATTTGAGCCAGCCGTGGTCGGCATAACCGCGTTCGCCGGAGGTTCTTAAAGCCATCATGAGGTGCTCCTTTCAAGGTGCGTTGAACTGCGTTGCAATGACTCCAATGTAGGCGCCGGCAGCCCGCTTTTCATTGCTGCGTTTTGATGGCATCATTCAAATTATTTGAATGATATTTCTCCCAATGAGCAATAACCGGATTCGCGATGCCCTGACCCCCGAGAGCATCAGCCTGATTGGCGCCGTGCACCGGGCCGGCAGCATGGCAGCTGCGGCACGCGAGCTGGGCCTCGTTCCCAGTGCCCTCACCTACCGCATCCGCCAGGTGGAAGACGCCCTGGACGTGCTGCTGTTTGACCGCTCTTCGCGCCAGGCCAAGCTGACCGAGGCCGGCAAGGAACTGCTGCGTGAAGGCAACCGATTGCTGGCCGAACTCGACGCCGTGGCCAATCGCGTCAAACGCGTCGCCACCGGCTGGGAGCCGCAGCTTACGCTGGCCGTGGACAGCGTGATCTCGCGCACCACCGTGATGGAGCTGTGCGAGGCTTTTTTTGCCCTGAACCCACCCACACGCCTGCGGATCCGCGAAGAAGCGCTCTCAGGCACGCTGGAAGCGCTTACCTCAGGCCAGGCAGACCTGGCCATCGGGGTGGCCATGGAACCGTCCGTCAATACATCGGTGCAGCACAAGACGCTGGGCAGCATTCATTTCATCTACGCAGTGGCGCCCCATCACCCACTGGCAAAAGCTGCTGAACCGATAACGGATGCGATGCTGATGCCCCACCGGGCCGTGGCCGTGGCAGATTCCGTGCAGCGTGGCAGCGGCATCACTGTGGGCCTGCTCGGCGGCCAGGACATTTTTACGGTGCCCGGCATGCAGGAAAAACTGCAAGCCCAGCTGCGCGGCCTGGGCGGCGGCTTCCTGCCTGAATACCTTGCGCGTCCGCATGTCGCCACCGGCAGGCTGGTCGAGAAAAAAATGCAGCGAGCCCCGCGCCTCGTGCCCATGAGTTATGCGTGGTTGCGCGCCGTGGACGGCCATGGCGGGCGGGCACTGCAGTGGTGGCTGAAGCAACTGGAAAATTCCGCCACACGAAAAGCCCTGCTGGAGCGCGACCAGTCTGCATGAAAACCCGTAGTGGCACGCAATAACTGCGCATGCGCTGCGGCTGCGTGTAGAGTGTGTGCGTAGAACAGCTTCCTGAAGTTTTCGTTTATGGTTGAGATGTGATGACATACGCCGGGACGCCGCAAATCACTTGAACGATCCGCAGCACCCCATTCGTCAAACCGCACAAAGTACAAAGACATGACAAAAAAATCCATCCGCTCCCCTGAATCCGCGGCTCCGCGCCGCATTGCCGTCATAGGCGCAGGCATTGCGGGCATTGCCTGCGCCCGTACCCTGGTGCAGGCCGGGCACCGCGTCACCGTGTTTGAAAAAAGCCGGGGCGCCGGCGGCCGGATGGCCACACGCGAAAGCGAATTCGGCGGTTTTGACCACGGCACGCAATATTTCACCGTGCGGGACGCGCGCTTTGAAAAGGCCCTGGCCACCGCTACCGGGCTGGTCCGGCCCTGGAGCGCCAACACCGTGCGCATCCTCGATGAACTGGGCCGTGTCGTGGCCTCGGCGCTGCCGCCCAAGGAAGCCCACTGGGTCGCCTCACCCGGCATGAACGCACTGGTGCGGCTGTGGGCCCAGCCCCTCGATGCCGCCGGCCAGCTCGCGCTGGAAACCGAAGTCATGCGGATCGAACCCGACAAGCTGCACGCCAGCCAGTGGCAATTGCAAACCGAAGGGCCCGGCGCAGACAGCCGCGTGCATTCGGGCTTTGACACCGTCATTCTGGCGGTGCCGTCTTCGCAGGCGCAGGCCCTGTTGCTCAGCTCGCAACAGGCCAAGCCCCTGGTGGCCGAGTTGTCAGAGGTCAGCGTTGCGCCCTGCTGGACACTGATGCTGGCTTTTCCGCAAGCGATGCAGCCCACCATGGCGCACCTGGGGCCCCATTGGAATGCAGCGCGCAGCACGCACCACCGCATTGCCTGGCTGGCGCGGGAATCGTCCAAGCCTGGGCGCAGCCCGATCGAACGCTGGACCGTGCAGGCCAGCCCGGAATGGTCGGAACGCCACCTGGAAGACGATGCCGAGCGTGTCAAGGCCAAGCTGCTGAAGGCCTTCACAGAAGTGACCGGCATCCGCGCCCAGCCGCCGCATGCGGCGGTGCACCGCTGGCGCCACGCCCAGACGCAACAACCCCTGGGCAAAACCCACGCCTGGGACGCCAAATCGCGCATTGGCGCGTGCGGCGACTGGTGCCTCGGCCACCGCGTCGAAGATGGCTTTGTCTCGGGCCTTGAGATGGCCCTCGAAGTTTGTTAGCCCCCACGCTTGTCGCTTCGCGTACTGCGCTGCCCCCCGAGGGGGCTGGCCTTGCTTGGGGCGGCCCGGCGCGGCGGCCGCCAGGTTAGCTTTCTCATAGTTTCTTCTGCTTATGGCCTCGGGCTACAAAGGTAGGTTTGCGCCTTCTCCCACAGGCCCGCTCCACGCGGGCTCGCTGGTGGCGGCCCTGGCCAGCTGGCTGGATGCCCGGGCGCACCACGGCCGCTGGCTGGTACGCATCGAAGATGTCGATACCCCGCGCTGTGTGCCGGGCGCAGACCGCGTCATTCTTGAACAGCTCGCCTGTTGTGCCCTGGTACCCGATGAAGCACCGGTTTACCAGTCACAACGCGGCGCCCTGTACCAGAACGCCCTGGATTCACTGGTCACCCGCGGCCTGGCCTACCCCTGTGCCTGCACACGGCAGGACATTGCGCGGGCGCTGGCCGCGTCCGGGCAGCCACGCGAACGCCATGGCGAACTGGTGTACCCCGGCACCTGCCGCAACGGGCTGCATGGCCGTGCTGCACGTGCATGGCGGTTTTTGACGCCAAATTATGTGCCAAATAGCGCCCTGGCCCAATCAGGTATTGCGCGAGCAGCTATTAATTTAATAGCAACTGATGCCACGCCGCTGGCTACCGCACAAGCCGAAGTCCGCTGGGACGACCGCCGCCTGGGCACACAGATGCAAGACGTCGGCCGCGATGTCGGCGACTTTGTCCTGAAACGGGCGGACGGCCTCTGGGCCTACCAGCTGGCCGTGGTGGTGGACGATGCAGCCCAGGGCATCACCGACATCGTCCGCGGTGAAGACCTTGCCGACAATACCGCGCGGCAAATCCTGCTGCAGCGCGCACTCGGCTTGCCGCTGCCGCGCTACCTGCACACGCCGCTGGTGCTGGGCGCCAATGGCGAAAAGCTGTCCAAGCAGAACGGTGCCCAGCCGCTGGACACCTCCCAACCGCTGACGCTGCTGGCCCAGGCGGGCCAAACGCTGGGGCTGGAAGTCGAGCGAATAGCCAACGCCGCGACACCCGCCGCCTGGCTGCAACTGGCCGCGCCACTCTGGGCGACTAAAATCGGCAAGTGATTGAAACCCTTCCCCCCGTGCCGCCTGCCTCGCCCGAAGGCGCGCCCGCCGACACCCACCCGCCCCACAACATCCGCAGCTTTGTGCGCCGCACCGGCCGCACCACGGCAGGCCAGGCCAAGGCCTTTGCCGATGTGGGCCCGAAGTTTTTGCTGCCATATGCCGATGCAGCGCTGGATTTTGAAAAAGCCTTTGGGCGTAGCGCCCCCACCATCCTCGAAATAGGGTTTGGCATGGGCGAGGCGACAGCGCACATTGCCGCGCTGATGCCCGAGAAGAACTTCATTTGCTGCGAAGTGCATACGCCCGGCGTGGGCGCCCTGCTCAAGCGTATCGACGAGCAGAGCCTGTCCAACATCCGCATCCTGCAGCACGATGCCGTCGAAGTGATTGACGACATGCTCCCCCGCGCCAGCCTCGACGGCGCACACATCTTTTTCCCCGACCCCTGGCACAAGAAAAAGCACAACAAGCGCCGACTGATCCAGCCGCCGCTGATCACCAAGCTGGCGGCCCGCCTCAAACCCGGCGGCTACCTGCACTGCGCCACCGACTGGCAGCCTTATGCCGAGCAGATCCTGGAAGTGCTGGGCGCCGAGCCGATGCTGAAAAACACCGCAGACAACAGCGCCGGCGGCTATGCCCCCAAGCCAGCCTACCGCCCACTGACCAAATTTGAAAACCGCGGCATCAAGCTCGGGCACGGCGTCTGGGACGTCGTGTTTGTCCGTGCCTGATTTTGCGGTTGCGCAGGTGTGAGTAAAACACCCAAGCTCGGGCTGCATGGTTTGGCCACGCGGGCTGGCATCAGCCCCAGCTGCGTCGGCCTTCCGGCCGGCAGCTGGCCCAGCATCACTGACTTTCTGGTGGAACGCTTCCCGGCCATCTCGCGCCAGGTGTGGCTGCAGCGCATGCGGGACGGCCTGGTGGTGGATGAATTCGGCGAAGCCGTCACCGCCGAGCGGCCCTACCGCGGCCACATGCGCGTGTACTACTACCGCGCGCTGGACGAAGAGCCCCGCATTCCCTTTGAAGAGACCGTGCTGTTCCAGGACAAACACCTTGTCGTGGCCGACAAGCCGCATTTTTTACCTGTGACGCCCTCCGGCCACTATCTGCAGGAGACCCTGCTGGTGCGCCTGAAAAACCGGCTCGGCATCGACGGCCTCGTACCCATCCACCGCATCGACCGCGAAACCGCGGGCTTGGTGCTGTTCTCAGTCAACCCGGCTGAACGCGATGCCTACCAGTCACTGTTTCGCCGGCATGAAGTGACCAAGCATTACGAAGCCGTGGCCCCATGGCGCAACGACCTCAGCTTTCCCCTCACACGCAAAAGCCGCATCGTCGAAGACGAGCCTTTTTTCCGGCAGCGTGAAATAGAGGGCCAGCCCAACAGCGAAACGCTGATCGATGTGATCGAAGTACGCGGCGGCCAAGCGCTCTATGCACTCAGCCCCGTAACAGGCAAGAAGCACCAGCTGCGCGTGCACATGAATGCGCTTGGCCTGCCGCTGATGAATGACCGCATGTACCCACCAGTGGAAGTGACACCGGAAGACGATTACCGCTACCCGCTGCAGTTGCTGGCCAAATCCATTGCCTTCATGGACCCGGTAACAGGCGAACAGCGACGCTTTGAAAGCCGGCTGGCGCTGCAGGATCTGCGGCCTTGATCAGGCCTTGGAATATCTCGCCCCAGCGCCAAGCCGAAGGCGGTCCGCTGGAACGATGGGTCAGGCGCCGCGTTGGACCACGACTTCCCACAACGCTTTCTTGCGAACGTACTTGTTAGTCGTTTGGTGCTCCCTGGACAAGACCTGCCATCCGGTTGCGAACAGTTCGTCGACGCCCTGCTCATCAAAGAACCTCTTGGCCTGGCCGTCAACAAGGTAGTAGTTCGGCTCAATGGCAGGATGCCCAGTGGCTCCAAAGTTCTTGTCCTCGACCGAGTTCAGCCGGCACAAGAGCAGCCCACCCGGCTTGAGCGTCTGCCTGATCCGGCTCACAAGTCCCAGGGTTTCATGCCATGGAAAGTAGTGCAGGGTGAGGCTTGCCACAACAGCACCAGCTTCGCCAGGGAGAAGGGGAAACGGATCTCTGATGTCCTGGCATGAGATGCGTGCCTGAGGCGCCCGGAGCCTCGCAGCGGCGACAGAAGTGGCGGAAAGATCGAAGGCGAGAACGGAAAGGCCGGCACCGACCAGGGTGGATGTGTCTGCGCCTGTTCCACAACCGATCTCAAGCACCGGCAGTGAGCCAGCGGACTCCTGGAGCATCGGAAGCCATCGGCTAAGCCACGGGTCGTGGAGCATGTGTTTCTCGGCTCCTAACGTTTGAAGTAAGCAGCACGTGACGGCGCCACCGATACGGACGAAGCGGGCAAGCCTGCCCCGCCGTTGTGTGTCCGTTTGGCTGAAGGGTTAGATGACTTTGGTGGCAGCATGAATGAACACCGCGAAGAGTGCAGCCAGAATACTGACGACAAGCCACATTGGAACTTTCACGCCCTGCGGCTTGAGCAGGCCAGCCTCAGTGGCCGCAAGGAATACCTTCTCTCGACGTGAAGGTGAAGCGAGCACGACCCCGAGAGGACCACCTGCACCGACGAGTACAAACAATGCGCCGCAAATGATGCGCAACCACACCTCGAACTGGAATGTTACGGCATGAGGGCCGACGGCATACGCAATAAAGGACGGGCCCAGTTTGCGGTAGACCGTGATTTGCCCAGACGCCCAGCCGTGCCAGCCGCTCCGGGAAAGAAAAATGCCGACTGCCAATATCGCAGCAAAGGCAAGAGCGAGGCGAACAATCGTTCTCTTGCGGATAAGTGAGACTTCCGACATGTATGTGCACCTAACGTTTGACTCAAGCGGACCGCCGAAGGCGGGACCATTCGAAGGAAGGGTTAGCCGTCAACTTCACGGGAACCTCGCCAGTAGACTGGCCCTTGTCATGTGGGCAGGCATGTGAAGACTGATACATAGGTAGGCAACGACGTTGCGAGAAGGCCCAGGCACATGACGCAGGCAGCCGCGGGAACGATAGGTTAGGTTTCATGGACTGCGAAAAGCGTAAGTGACTTACATCCCACCGGTCGTGCCACCTAATGTGCCTTTTTTATTTGTTGAGCAGCGAGTTGCGCCGTCCTCTTGATTCCATCTCGATACGCCTCAACCAGCTCCGCCGCTCTACTGAGGGCATCCTCGAACGATGCGAAGGTGTAATTCGCGTTGGCGGTGATCTCGTCATCCGAATTTTTGTTGGCGTCTGCGCCATAACTGATGGACTGCGAATAGATCGAATTCTCTGTCTTTATGTCTACGAGTTCAAACGAGACATTCAACCTGGGCGCGAACGTCGTCTTTAGCCGACTGGAATAAAGTCCCATATTCGATATGGTCACCGTCAGTATGCTGTCCGCGGCGATTACGCTATTTTTGTAGTCAATCGACGTCGGGTCGTCCTTTTCATATTTGATCCCATCTCCCGGTATGGCACTTTGGTTGGCCTCCTTCAAAGCACTCAAGGTGGCAGATGCAAGTTCCTCTTGTACGTTGAAGGCCTGCTTTTCCAGCGCCGCCTTAAGTTCGTTGATTCGATTCTTTTCAACCCCCTTCTTCACGAAGAAGGCCGGGCCGGGAAAGATAATATCCAGGCCGTTTGGCGCATTTTCAATTGAAAACTTTTCTACCGGCTGAACGGAGGCTACGGCGATAACTCTTTCACCGGGAGTCAAACTCGCCTCTGCTGCAGATAATTGCAATGGAAGAATCGAGATAAAGAATAGTGCGATGGTTGTTCGAGTCAAGTGAATCATGTCGTGGGCATAGCGTTTAAAAATTTAATGAAACCTGACATTGGAGTTGGCCGGCACGCAGTGGCAATGCGCCGCCAGACGTATGCTCCTGCACACGGCTCGCTACGCATTGTCGCGGCGTGTCCGTATCGAGCGACCCGCTAGACCGCGTAACCCTGCTAAGGACGTCGCTGGACAAAGAGCCTCCATGCGGGGTATCCGGCAAGTAGCAGGCAAGTGGCGAGTATTGCGACCAAGCCATAACCCGACACGATGCCCGGCGCTAGCCACTCGACCAAGCCCACGAGGGCAAAAAACCAGACAAGCCCCATCGCGAAGAGCGCGCCAATGAAATGAATGGCCTTGGACATGGGCGGCTGTTCTTACGCGACCAGACGTTTGACATGAGCTGCAGTCACAAGCGGACCAAACCAGCTTGTGACTGCCCATTCGATGAAAGGGTTAGGCGTCATTTCTAGCGGCCAACTCGCTCGACTCTTCCTGGCGTCGTAGCAAGAAACTGATACGACGACTTCCGAAAAGGCGGCATGTTCTCCGTAGCCACAACAGTGAGAACGACTCCCTTGCCCGGCTTCGGCTTGAGCGTTACGTCGAGCAAGGTGGTTCCTTCCGCTACGGGTAACAAGGGCGTTGCGGTGGAAACAACCTCAAAGTTGCCTCCGCGCGAGGACGGCGCTGCGACCGATTCAACTCGAAGCCTTGACCAAACATGTTCCCATCCTTCCTGAACAACCACGGCACGGTACGCCCCTTCACGCGATCCGTTCTTCCAGTACCCAGCCGTTCGAACCTGGACGACGTCGGGCGGCAAAGCGGTTTCGGGTGCAGCATGCGTTGCAACGGCAGTAAGGGCTATTCCAACGAGAAGGAGTGCAGTGCGTGGGTTCATGATGCCTAACGTCGACGTTGTACGGCGGGCAATACGCCGCGCAGCGGCATTTTGCTGCTGCATGTCCGTGACGAACAACCTGTTAAAACTCGTCGCACCTGACACTGCGAGACTCCTTTTTGGGATCATGTTCTGTGACCCGTCCATACGCTTTTGCGGAATACATACGAGCATTGTCATCGACGATCTCAACGACACAACCGAAAGGTTGCCCTCTTCCAAAGACCATATGCCGCTTCAAGTCGTCCTCCGATACTGAGAAGTCAATATGAACCCTTGCTACAACAACCCACGACGGCGAAAGTTGTTGCGTTGCCAATTGCTTGCCCAATTGCTTTCTGTATCGATCCGCTACGAGTCCAACTGTATTTTCGGGGAGAGGTTGATCGCTTGGCGCCAGTAAATCAATTAGGAGCTGCGTCGCACCTGAAACATTTGCGTACCTAAGGAGCTTCCCCATGGCCCAATAGCCATCAGCATCGTTATTTCTGCTTGCAAAAGATGTCGCGAGGCCACACGCAACTCCCTTCAGAGATCTTCGCCGCACCATTGTCTTTGTAGAGTTTTAACGTTCGAGCTAACCGGCCCGCGGAGGCAGGCGGCGTAAGCCTGGTACGAGATGATGCACCATGTGCCTCGGATCAGGCTTACGCTGCCTGCCGTAGCGGGTCCGGTTGAGCGAGTGGTTAGGCCTGCCCGCGAACGCTGCTGCCATCGATACTTGGCTTTGCTTCGGCAAGAAGCGTCCCTGATGCGATCCACCGGAACGTTGCCTTGTCGACCGTGAAGGCACTGCTGTCTTGGGACACGACAAACTTGTGTGAAGTGACGTTGGCTACCTTGAGTCGGATGTGCCCCGGTCCGGACAAGCGAATCAGTTCGACCTCAGGCGGCTCTTTGAATGGATGAGGGAATGGAATCTGAAGCGAACTGAACGCATCGATCACAAACTCGTCCTGTACCTTGGTTATCGTTCCAGTTCCGGTGGGGGACTCGTAGTGCCGCATGAGTTTCGCCGCAACATTCCGCTCTATCAGGTTGCCAGGCACAAACAGGACGTAGGTGACAAAGACCGCAGTAAGCACAAACAGAAGTGCCAGAACCCAAGAACGATAGTCTGTGAAGGCCGTAATGTAGAGGCCGACCAGTGATGCCCCTCCGGCCAAGACGTTGAAAGCAGCAAGTAGTCTTCCCAATCGATCTCCCCCAAGAGTAGGTTGGCAGGCCTAACGTAATGTATGCTGCAAAACCTGCGGTATAACCTGGCGCTTGCAATCTAATCTGGACATCTAAAACCCCTGTAAGCCGCTTGCATGCTGGGCTTCAAGCCCATACACGGTAAATTTATACAGTTATAAAAATTCCGTGAAACCCCGCAAATTTCCAGCCCAGTTTCACACAGCTTTTTGCATTGAGCAAGTTGATGACGCAAGCCAAAACGATGAAGAGCCCCGCAGCAAGCCGTCTTTAAAAATTCCGGTTCCAATCGCTGTCCCGCTATTTTTCTGCATCATCAGCCTTTTTTAGGCCGCACGCCGCAGGGACGCTTTAAGCCTTGACCTCTTTTGCCGTGATTTGGTACTTGAAATCATCCGGTGCGTAAGAATCAAAACGGCCGGCTGCGTTTTCAGCCACGGGGTACATGAAGAAGCCGAGCTTCTCGCCGCTGGCTTTGGGCAGCGCGACATCATGCGCGGTGTTGTAGGCCATCCAGTTGCCTTCCCAGCCGCCAAACAACGCCTTGTTGACAGGCGCCACCACCGGGTTGGCGGTGGTCTTGATCCATTCGGCCGTTTCCAGGCGCATGACCTTGGCCACATCGGCCGGATCCATCGCCACCCAGCCGTAGCCCTTGAGGTAGACCTCCGAGCGGCAATGCTGCGCGCCCTTGAGGCTGGCGGGGTTGCCCGAGAGCTCCTTGTAGCCAAAGGCCGAAGGCACCAGGCGAATGCCGTACACGTCGCGCGCAGGCAGGCCCACCGAACGGCACAGGCCCACGAACAGCGCATTCAGGTCGGCGCACTTGCCGCCCAGGTTGCCGGTTTCCAGCATGGTCTTGATGTCGCCTTCGCCGCAGCCGCGCACCTTGGGTTCACGGTAGGTGTTGGCCACGATCCAGTCGTAAAGCTTTTGCGCCTTTTCGACATCGGTTTTCGCGCCCTGGGTGGCGGCCAGCGCTGTCTTGCGCACAATGCCGTCGGTCGGGATCAGCGCCGTGGGGCGCGTGAAGTAACGCAGCGTGTCGGCGCTTTCGGCTGGGGCTGTTTTCTGCGACCAGTCCATCGCTCGGCCTTGCGTCTGCACGCGGCTGGTCAGCTCCACATAGGGCTTTGGCTCGCTCGCCGCAAACTCCACATACAGCATCTTCGCGCCGTCCTGACCGTCTTGCATGAGCTTGGCAGTGCCGTTGCTGGAGAAACCATTTTCGAGCGATTGCTGGTAGTCGCTGTTGACCGAGGGGATCGGCAGCCACACCTTGGTCACGCCTTGCGGTTTGAGGATGTCAACGCGCGTGGTCACGTCGAAAGTTCGCCAGGCGCCGCTTTGGGGTGCGAAGTTGCTGCGGCTGGGCGCGGTGGCGGGCGTCTGGGCAAAGTTGATAGTTGGCAATGCAGCAGCCACGGCGGCGGCTGCGGTGTTCTTCAGGAAAGTGCGGCGTACGGTCGACATGAAAGGTATCTCCGGGTGGGTGTGAGTGCGACGTGCACCGGGGCAGGTAAAGATGCTCCGGGATGTCTGGCAGCCCACACGGCCCGCAAAGGCAGCGCGAGGGCTGGCCTTCGATTATCGCTGGAGCCGTGCCGAGGCAGATTCAGGGCTTGAGCAAGCCGGCGATCAGCTTTTCTGCAGCCGGGCTGGTCCAGTCGACCTCGCCTGTCACGCGCTGGCGCGGCCGGCCGCTGCGGTCAATCATCAAGGTTGTCGGAAAAACCTTCACGCCCCAGCCCCGGGCGACTTTGCCATCAAGATCCAGCAGCACCGGCAGCGTCACGCCAGTGGTTTTGGCGAACTGCAGCGCACGCGCTGCCGGCTCCTTGAAGTTGATGGCCAGCACCAGCAGTTTGTCGTCGCCGTAGAGGTCGGCAATCTGCTGCAGCGTCGGCATTTCAGCGCGGCAGGGCTCGCACCAGCTGGCCCAGAAATTCAGCAGCACGGCACGGCCGCGCAAATCAGACGGGCGCCAGGTCTTGCCGGTTGTGTCCACCAGCGAGAACGCTGCCAACGGGCCCGCCCAGGGAGCCACCTCGTAGGCCGGGCCGGTCAGCCCCTGCGACATTGCGGGAAGCACGGCGACACCTGAGCCGGCGGCGATTGTCTGCTGCAGGAAATGGCGGCGGGAAATAAACGGGATCGGAAACGGGGTCGGCATGGGCCTGGCGTGATACGCAGGTTGAGGGGTAAAAATGGGGTGGATGACTTCTCTCTCGCAAGACAGCAAGATGACGCAAGAACATGCACTGCCTGCATTTTAGGGACCGTATAGCATCCGCTGCATGCGCCAGCCGGCGCCTTCACACAAATCACAGGAACTTCATGAACATCCATATCCGGAATGCGCAAGCCGGCGACGCCGCAGCGATTCACGCCTTTATCGTTGAACTGGCCATCTATGAAAAAGCAGAGCACGAGGTCATTGCGAGCGTCGCAGACATCGAGCGCAGCCTGTTTGAGGCCGGGACGCCTGCCCGGGCCCTCATCTGCGAGATAGACGGCCAGCCAGTGGGCTTTGCGGTGTATTTCCTCAGCTACTCCACCTGGCTGGGACGCAAAGGCATGTACCTGGAGGATTTGTACGTATCGCCCCAGCACCGGGGTAGCGGCGCCGGCAAGGGGCTGTTGCGTCACCTGGCCCGGCTGGCTTTTGACAGCGGCTGCGGGCGGTTCGAATGGAGCGTGCTGGACTGGAACGAGCCGGCCATCCAGTTTTACCAGTCGCTGGGCGCCAAGCCGCAAGCTGAATGGGTGCGCTACCGCATGGCCGGCGAAACCCTGCAGCACTTCGCGCAGGGGGACACAAGCCAGATTCGGCCAACGCCCTGAGCCGCTCGCGCAATACCGGGGCGGACCCGGCTTTTTGTAAGAAATGGCAGCATTCAGCGACCAAGTGACACAGGAAGTACAGATGGCGGTGATTGACCGCGCTCAGCCCAGCGGGCGGTCCAAAAGAACCCTATATAGGACAGCATTTGGCCGGCACCGCTTGCGCCCAAAGCGGTTCAGTCCTACAAAGGCGTTTCGCTATCTGCTTTTAAATCTGTCGATATCACTTAACTGGCTGATCCAACGTGAACCTGCCCCTCAAATTTCCCGGTCTCGCTGAGGCCCTGCCAACGGCATCGCCGCAGTTCATCAACCTCTACAACGAGTCGCAATCGGGCCAGACCCAGAATGTGGCGCAGGAGCTGGAAGAGGGTTTGCTTGAGCCCACGGCCACCATCAGCCCCAAATTCTTTTACAACGAGCTGGGCTCGAAACTTTTCGAGGCCATTACAGGCCTTGAGGAGTACTACCCAACCCGCACCGAGGCCGCCATTTTTGCGGCGTCCTACCCGCAGATCGCCGCCACGCTGAGCGCGGCTGGCGTTCACAACGCCTGCCTGATCGACCTGGGTGCCGGCAACTGCGCCAAGGCTGCAGCGCTCATTCCGCATCTTCAGCCGCGGCAATATGTGCCGGTCGACATCTCGGTGGAATTTTTGCGCGATGCCGCCGCGCAGGTGCAAAACAGCTTCCCCGCGCTCGACATCGTCGGCCTGGGCATGGATTTTTCGTCCGGCCTGGTGTTGCCGCGCGAAGTGCAAAGCCAGGAGCGGGTGTTTTTCTACCCCGGCTCCAGCCTGGGCAACTTTCATCCGGCAGAGGCCCTGCGGTTCTTGCAGCACATCGCCGACCCGGCACAAGGCAAGGCGCGCGGCCTGCTGCTGGGCATTGACCTGGTGAAGGACACCGCACGGCTGGAGGCAGCTTACGACGATGCGCTGGGCGTGACGGCTGCTTTCAACAAAAACGTGCTGCTCAACGTCAACGAGCTCCTGCAGGCGGATTTTGATGTTCGCCAGTGGCGCCACGTGGCGCTCTTCAATACCGCGGAGTCGCGCATTGAAATGCACCTGGAAGCCTTGTCGGACCTTACGGTGCGCTGGCCTGGGCATGCGCGGCGCTTTGGCGCCGGCGAACGCATCCACACCGAGTGCTCTTACAAGTACACCGTGGAAAGCATGACGGCGCTGTTGCGGCAGGCCGGATTCGGGCAGGTTCGCTACTGGACCGACCCACAAAGCTGGTTTGCGGTGTTCTGGGCCGCCGTTGAGTGAAAAAACAATGAAAAAAGGCCAATTTCTTGAACGAAATTGGCCTCCAGCCCTTTACTAGCTTGCGCGAGCAGCTATCAAATTAATAGCGATTTAACGGACCGCCTCAGGCGCGCTCGGTCACCCAGGCCTGCACCGACTTCAGCGCATCACCGAGCTTGGACGCATCGGTGCCGCCGGCCATGGCCATGTCGGCCTTGCCGCCGCCTTTGCCGCCCACCTGCTGGGCCACAAAATTCACCAGTTCACCGGCCTTGACCTTGCCCACGCTGTCGGCGGTCACACCCGCGGCGATCTGCACCTTGTCGCCATCGACGGCCGCCAGCACGATGACGGCGGTTTTGAGTTTGTCCTTCAGCTTGTCCATGGTGTCACGCAACGTCTTGGCGTCGGCGCCTTCGAGCTTCGCGGCCAGCACCTTGAGGCCCTTGACGTCAACAGCCTGCGTGACCAGTTCGTCGCCTTGTGAAGAAGCCAGCTTGCCCTTGAGCGCAGCGATTTCTTTCTCCAGCGATTTAACCTGGTCCAGCACCTGGCTGATGCGGCCCTGCAGCTCGGATGGGCTGGCCTTGAGCGAACCTGCCGCGGCTTCCACCGTGGATTCAAGCGACTGCAGATAGGCCAGCGCGTTTTCGCCAGTGACGGCTTCCACGCGCCGCACACCTGCGGCCACACCGCTTTCAGCCACGATCTTGAACAGGCCAATATCACCGGTACGTTTGACGTGAACGCCACCGCAGAGCTCCTTGCTGGAGCCGATCGTCAGCACGCGCACGGTCTCACCGTACTTTTCGCCGAAGAGCATCATCGCGCCGGACTTCTGCGCATCTTCCATGGCCATCACGCTGGCATCGGTCGCCACGTTGGACAAAATTTCGGCATTGACGCGTGCTTCGATCTCGCGGATCTGCGCGTCGGTGACGGGCGCGTTGTGCGCAAAGTCAAAGCGTGTGCGTTCAGCGTTCACGAGTGAACCCTTTTGCTGCACGTGGTCGCCCAGCACTTCACGCAAGGCCTTGTGCATCAGGTGGGTGGCGCTGTGGTTGCGCACGGTGGCGGCGCGCAGCGCGGTGTTGACCTGCGCGGTCACGGTGTCGCCGACTTTCAGCGCGCCCTCTTCCTGAGTGCCGTGGTGGCCGAACACATCAGCCTTGATCTTGAGCGTATCGTCCACCGTGAAGGTGGAACCGGCGGCCGTGAGCCGGCCCTGGTCACCAACCTGGCCGCCGCTTTCGGCGTAGAACGGTGTCGTGCTCAGCACCACCACGCCGCTTTGGCCTGCATTGAGTGCCTGCACGGCCACACCGTCGGCATACAGCGCGACGACTTTGGCGGGCTCTTCCAGCAATTCGTAGCCGGTGAACGCATGGCCTTCGCCGCTGTACTCCAGCGCACGATCCATCTTGAACTTGCCGGCGGCGCGCGCCTGGTTCTTCTGCTTGTCCATCGCGGCCTTGAAGCTGGCTTCATCCACTTCCACACCGCGCTCACGGCACACGTCGGCCGACAAGTCCAGCGGGAAGCCGTAGGTGTCGTGCAGCTTGAAGGCCACGTCGCCCGGCAGCACCTTGGCGCCACCCGCCAGGGCGGTGTCCAGGATGGTCATGCCGATTTCCAGCGTTTCGAAGAAGCGCTCTTCTTCGGCTTTCAGCACAGATGTGATGCGAGCTTCGTCGGCCTTCAGCTTGGGATAGGCATCGCCCATCAGGCGGGCCAGGTCAGCCACCAGCTTGTGGAAGAACGGTGTCTTCTTGCCCAGCTTGTAGCCGTGGCGGATCGCGCGGCGGATGATGCGGCGCTGCACATAACCCCGGCCTTCGTTGGACGGATTGACGCCGTCGCTCACCAAAAAAGCGGTGGCACGGATGTGGTCGGCAATGACAAACAGGCTCTTGTTGCCCAGGTCTTTTTCGCCAGTCTCGCGCGACGCCGCCTTGATCAGCTCGGCAAAGATGTCGATTTCATAATTGCTGTGCACGTGCTGCAAGATGGCGGCCAGGCGCTCCAGGCCCATGCCGGTGTCGACGCAAGGCGCTGGCAATTTGGTGACGCTGCCATCAGCGGCCATGTCGAACTGCATGAACACGTTGTTCCAGATTTCGATGAAGCGGTCGCCGTCTTCATCGGGGCTGCCGGGTGGGCCGCCGGGGATGTGGTCGCCGTGGTCGTAAAAGATTTCGCTGCACGGGCCGCAGGGGCCGGTGTCGGCCATCATCCAGAAGTTGTCGGACTTGTAGCGGCCGCCCTTGTTGTCGCCGATGCGGATCACGCGCTCGGGCGGCAGGCCAATCTCTTTGGTCCAGATGTCGTAGGCCTCGTCGTCCTCTTCGTACACCGTGGCCAGCAGGCGCTCGGGTGGCAGCTTGTAGACCTCGGTCAACAATTCCCAGGCCCACTTGAGCGATTCGCGCTTGAAGTAGTCGCCGAAGCTCCAGTTGCCCAGCATTTCAAAGAATGTGTGGTGGCGCGCGGTGTAGCCCACGTTCTCCAGGTCGTTGTGTTTGCCGCCGGCGCGCAGGCAGGCCTGTACCGAGGCCGCGCGCACGTAGGGGCGCTTGTCGGTGCCGAGGAAAACGTCCTTGAACTGCACCATGCCGGAGTTGGTAAACATCAGCGTCGGGTCGTTGCCCGGCACCAACGAGCTGGATGGCACCACGGTGTGGCCCTTGGACGCAAAGAAATCGAGAAATGTCTTGCGAATGTCCGAGACGGTGAATACGGGCGTTGAAGCTGACGTGGGGGCTGACATGGAAGTGGGATGGCTCATGGTCTGCAATAGTGGTTTTGGCAAGGCGGCGCCCTCGGGCTCACCCGCTTGGGCTAAGCCTTTGATTATAGGTTTGAGGGGGATGCCCCCGCTTATTGGGCAGCTTGCCGGCCCAGATCAATGCGGTGGGACAAAAAGCGCCATATGCGCTCATCGTCGCTGAAAGCCACGTTAAAGCGGAGCCAACCCGTCGGATGGGGCTCCAGCAGAAACAATTGTCCCGGGCCGAGCATGATGCCCTCGGGCGTAGCCTCTTTGGACAGGACGGCGCCATCGGGAAGGTCCGGGTGCCGGGCCCACAGGTACATGCCGGCCCCTGGCTCATGGAAAAGCTCAAAACCCAGGCTGGTCAGGTTCTTTTCGGTCTTGCGATGCGCTGCAGCCAGCTTCTCGCGAAGCGACTTGAGGTGCTTGCGCCAGCGGCCGTCTGTGACCACCCCGAAAGTCAGCCGTTCGGCGATATCGGACGAGGTAAGGCCCGAAATCATCTTGAGCTGGGCCAGGTCCTCGATCAGCTCGCCTCGCGCCAGCAGGTAGCCCACGCGCAGATTGGGAGAAATTGTTTTGGAATAGCTGCCGATATAGACCACGCGCTGCAGCTGGTCCAGGCTTGCCAGCGTGGACCGCGAGACCGGGTCCATGTCGGCGTAAATATCGTTTTCCACCAGCGTGAAGCCGTGCGCCTCGGCCAGTTGCAGCAAGCGGTGCAGATGGGCCGCGGACGCAATCGAACACGTCGGGCTTTGCAAACGGGGTTGGGTGAAGAAGGCCTTGGGCTTGTGCTCGGCCAGCAGCGCCTCCAGCGCGGCCAGGTCGTACCCGGTAGGGGTGCGCGGCACCCCCACAAGGTTGGCGCCCAGAAAACGCAGCATGAACATCAGGTTGGGATAACCGGGGCTATCGACCAGCACGGTGTCTCCCGGTTTGACCAGTTGCCGGGCCACCAGGTCCAGCGCCTGGCTGGAGCCTTGCGTCAGCAGCACCTGATCCACCTCGACCGATATCTGGTTTTCAGCCAGCGCCTCCGCAATGACCATACGCAGGGCCATATGCCCATAAGGCAGGCCGTAACCCTCAAGAGAGGAACCGTCCACCGACAGGTGCCGCATGCTGCGGCGGAGCGCGTCCCCGAACAGGAAATCGTGCGGCAACCAGCCACAACCGGGCTTCATCGGCAGGTTGCGGTTTTCAAAAATCTGCTTGAGGTACCAGCGGGCGTCAAATTTAGGTTGCGGGGGCTGCGCGTACGGCACACCCGATGCACCATCATCGCCCCTGCGCTTGACGAAAAACCCGGCATTGGCCCGGGAAACAAGCCATCCTTGGGCCACAAGGCGGTCGTACGCCTCCACCACCGTAAAGACGCTGACGCCGTGCATGGCGGCAAAACCGCGGATGGACGGCAGCTTGACGCCCGGTTTCAGCGCCTGCCCGGCAATCATGCCCCGCAGGCCGTCGACGATCTGGCTCACAAGGGGGGTCTGCAGTTCCGGGCGAAGTGTGAGCATCAAAAAACCAAAAAGGGCAGATTGTGCATCGCAATGCCCATGCACCGGGTTGGGGAATCCATGTACAGGATTCTAGACCCGCACAGTATGTCGAAAACAGCGCGGCGGTGTACATGGACGGGGCTGGCGCCGGCTTCTAAAGTCCGCTCATCTCCTTCCTCCACCCAGTCAATCCAGAACTTCCGGAAATCACCTTCACCATGCAGCCAAACCAGACTTCCAGCAACGCCGCCCTGATGGCGCGCCGCCAAGCCGCCGTGACACGCGGCGTAGGCCAGGCCCACGAGATTTTTGTCAGCCGGGCCAAAAACGCCGAGCTGTGGGATGTGGAAGGCCGCCGCTATATCGACTTCGCCGGCGGCATCGCCGTGCTCAACACCGGCCACCTGCATACCGAAGTCATTGCCGCAGTCAAGGCCCAGCTCGACCTCTACACGCACACCTGCTTTCAGGTCGTCGCTTATGAACCCTATGTTGAATTGGCAGAAAAGCTCAATGCCCTGGCGCCCGGCAACTTCGCCAAAAAGACCCTGCTGCTGACCACCGGCGCCGAAGCGGTCGAGAACGCGGTCAAGGTGGCCCGGTCTTACACCAAGCGCCCCGGCATCATCGCCTTTACCGGCGGCTACCACGGCCGGACCAACATGACACTGGGCATGACTGGCAAGGTGGCACCCTACAAGCTGGGGTTCGGCCCCTTTCCCGGCGAAGTGTTCCATGCCGAATACCCCAACGCGCTGCACGGCGTGAGCATCGACCAGGCGTTGCACTCGGTTGAACAGATTCTCAAAAACGATGTGGAACCCGAGCGCGTGGCGGCGTTCATCATTGAACCGGTGCAAGGTGAAGGAGGCTTCTACATTGCTCCGCCGGAGTTCATCAGCCGCCTGAAGGCGCTGGCCGACCGGCACGGCATCCTGCTCATCGCCGACGAAGTCCAGACCGGTGCCGGACGCACAGGCACCTGGTATGCCAGCGAACAGTGGCCGGTGGCGCCCGACCTGATCGCCATTGCCAAATCCATGGCGGGTGGCTTCCCGATCTCCGGCCTGGTTGGCCGCGCCGAGGTCATGGATGCACCCGGCCCCGGGGGCCTGGGCGGCACCTACGCAGGCAGCCCCATCGGTTGCGCGGCAGCACTGGCCGTCCTCAAGGCCTTTGAGAAAGAAAAACTCCTGGCGCGCAGCAAAACGCTGGGCAGCTACCTGGTCAAGGGACTGCTCGCCATCGCAGAGAAGGAAACGGCCGTTGGCGACGTGCGCGGCCTGGGTGCCATGGTGGCCATAGAGCTTTTTGAAAACGGGGACCCAGCCCGTCCCGATGCGGCGCTGACCAAACGCGTGGTGACCGAAGCCGCCCGGCGTGGATTGATATTGCTCTCATGCGGCACCTACGGTAATGTGATCAGGATTCTGGTTCCCCTCACGGCCGCAGACGCCCTGCTGGACGAAGGCCTGCAAATCCTGGCCGACAGTCTCGCCGCATCGCGCTGATCTCCGTGGACAGCTCAGGAAAAACGATGACCGATAACGATGTCCTTGTGCGCTTTTCTGGCGTGCAGAAAACCTATGACGGCGAGCAGCTTGTCGTGCAGCAGCTAGACCTCGACATTCATCGCGGGGAATTCCTGAGCCTGCTCGGCCCTTCCGGCTCGGGGAAAACCACCACACTGATGATGCTTGCCGGTTTTGAATCGCCGACTGCCGGGGAAATTTTCCTCAACGGTTCGCAGATCACCGGCACACCGCCGCACAAACGCAACTTCGGCATGGTGTTTCAGAACTATGCGCTGTTTCCGCATCTCACGGTGGGCCAGAACGTGGCCTATCCACTCACGGTGCGCAAGGTATCAAAAAGCGACCAGGCCAGCCGCGTCAAGCGTGCGCTCGACATGGTTCGCCTGTCGGGCATGTCGGACCGCCTGCCCGGGCAGCTGTCGGGTGGCCAGCAGCAGCGCGTTGCCCTGGCGCGGGCCCTGGTGTTCGAACCCCAGCTGGTGTTGATGGACGAGCCGCTGGGCGCACTCGACAAGCAGCTGCGCGAGCACATGCAGATCGAACTGAAGGAACTGCACAAGCAGCTGGGCGTCACGTTTGTCTATGTCACGCATGACCAGGGGGAAGCCTTGACGATGAGCGACCGGGTGGCGGTTTTCAACGACGGCGCGATCCAGCAGCTGGCGCCGGCAGAGGCACTGTATGAGACGCCCTCCAACCGCTTTGTTGCCGGTTTCGTCGGAGACAGCACGGTACTCAAAGGCAAGGGAAATGCCACAGGCATCGAATTGCCGGATGGCCGCGTTCTGGGCGGCACCAACGTGAATCAGGCAGTTGCTGACGCGCAGGTCGAAGCCTACATCCGGCCGGAGCGCATTGTGTTGCATCGCCAGGTGCCTGCATCGCCTGCCAATGCGCTGCCCGCACACGTGGCCCGCATCATCTATTTCGGCGACCACCTGCGGCTGCTGTGTGAGGTCGGTGCCGGCCAGGCGGAAGCGACAGTCAAGCTGCCGCTCACCCTGTTGAACGGCCAGCCGCCGCCGCAACCGGGCGAAGCGGTGCACCTCGAATTTCCGCCCGCATTTACGCGGATTTATGCGGTGTAACCGCTTTCTCTTTTCACCATTTTCAACGTTCCCTTCTGCCTTTATCAACCACCGAGGAAATAGCACCATGAAGAAAAACATCATTGCCCTTGCCATGGCTTCGTGCCTGGCCGTACCCGCGTTCGCGCAGCAGCAGATCACTGTCGTGAACTTCGGCGGCGCCAATGCCAATGCGCAGAAAAAGGCCTACTACGAGCCCTTCGAGAAAGCAGGCACCAAAGTCGTTGCCGTGGAATACAACGGCGAGCAAGCCAAGATCAAAGCCATGGTCGAGACGAAAAAAGTCACCTGGGATGTGGTGGAAGTCGAAGCACCTGATGTGCAGCGCGGTTGCGATGAAGGTTTGTTCGAGAAAATCGACTTCAGCAAAATCGGCCCCAAGGCAGACTTCTTGCCCGCAGCGGTCAAGGAATGCGGTGTAGGCGTTTTTGTGTGGTCCACCGTGATGGCCTGGAAT
Source organism: Polaromonas sp. P1_F6 (assembly GCF_056405695.1). Taxonomy (NCBI): domain Bacteria; kingdom Pseudomonadati; phylum Pseudomonadota; class Betaproteobacteria; order Burkholderiales; family Comamonadaceae; genus Polaromonas; species Polaromonas sp. P1_F6. The sequence goes on along the minus strand of NZ_JBFUBQ010000001.1, from coordinate 449,056 downwards.
GCCGACAAAGTCAAGACTGCGCCCACCAGCTGGGCTGACTTCTGGGATGTCAAGAAGATCCCGGGCAAGCGCGGCATGCGCAAGGGCGCCCGCTACAACCTCGAGTTCGCACTGATGGCTGACGGCGTCAAACCCGCCGACGTCTACAAGGTCCTGGCCACCAAGGACGGAGCCGACCGCGCATTTCGCAAGCTGACAGAACTCAAGCCCAGCATCCAGTGGTGGGAAGCCGGCGCCCAGCCCGCCCAGTTCCTCGTGGCAGGCGACGTCGCCCTCAGCACCGTTTACAACGGCCGCATCGACGCCGCCAACCGCGAAGGCCGCAACCTGAAGATCTACTGGCCCGGCGGCATTTATGACCTGGACTATTGGGTCATTCCCAAAGGCGCGCCCAACAAGGATGCGTCGATGAAATTCATCGCCTTTGCCAGCCAGCCCGCCACCCAGGCCGTCTATGCGCAGAACATTGCCTACGGCCCCGTCAACAACCAGGCTTTGGCCAAGCTCGACAAGAAGGTGCTGGACGATCTGCCAACGTCGCCGGCCAATGCCAAAGAGGCGATCCAGATGAATGTTGGTTTCTGGGCCGACCAGGGCGAGGCGCTTGAAAAACGCTTTGCTGCCTGGGCTACGCAATAAGCCGGCGGAGCAACCACCCCATGAGCAGCATCACCAGCCAGGGCGCCCCTCAGGGCAATGACGCCGTCACATTGCGTCAGGCGCTGTCGCGCGCAGACGCTCGTCGAAAATGGCGCGCCTTTGCACTCACAGTGCCCTTGCTGGTGTTTTTGCTGCTGACCTTGCTGGTGCCGATTGCGGCCCTGTTGCAACGCGCCGTTGAAAATCCGGAGGTGGCGAGGGCGCTGCCCCGGACGGCGAAAAGCCTCAAGGACTGGAACGCCCAGACGCCACCCGGCCCTGCAAGTTACGCAGCACTGGTGGAAGACCTGGGCCATCTTTCTGACAGTTCAGATGCCGGTGCACTGGCACGTCGCCTCAACTCCGAAGTGCCGGGTGCGCGCTCCCTTGTCATGGGGACCTATCGCGCGCTGCCTGTCACAGGCTCGCCTGAAGAAATACAGGCCAGGCTGCTCCAGCTCGACCCACGCTGGGCGGAACCCCTCTTCTGGCAAGCGATTGCCAAAAACAGTTCCCGCTGGACGCCCGACTATCTGCTGGCATCGGTGGACTTGCGGCGAGACAGCAAGGGCGAGGTGGAACGCATGCCGCCGGACCAGCGCGCGTTTGGCGCCATTTTGCTGCGAACTTTTCAGATCAGTTTTCTGGTCACCGTCTTTTGCCTTGCGCTGGGCTACCCCCTGGCCTGGTGGCTGGCCTCATTGCCGGCGCGCAAGGCGAACCTTTTGATGATTCTGGTGCTGGTGCCCTTCTGGACATCCATTCTGGTGCGCGTGGCGGCCTGGATCGTCCTGCTGCAATCAGAAGGCCTGGTCAACCGGGGGCTGATGGGTATCGGCCTCATAGACAGCCCCCTGGCGCTGCTGTTCAACCGCGCAGGCGTGGTAATTGCCATGGTGCACATCCTGCTGCCCTTCATGATCCTGCCGCTTTACAGCGTGATGAAGAATGTGCCGGCAACCTACGTGCGGGCCGCCGTGTCGCTTGGCAGCGCACCCCTGTCTGCCTTCTTTCGGGTGTATGTGCCGCAGACCTATCCCGGCATCAGCGCAGGCGCGCTGCTGGTGTTCATCCTGTCGATCGGCTATTACGTCACCCCCGCCCTGCTCGGTGGTGCGGATGACCAGATGCTGAGCTACTACATCGCCCGCTATACCAACGTCGAAGTCAATTGGGGCATGGCCTGTGCGCTGGGTGCAGTTTTGCTGACGGCCACCATGGTTCTTTACAGCGTTTACCGGCGCATCGGCAAGGCCGAACTCAGCATCGGTTGACATCCCTTTTTCTTTTACAGACGCAGACGCCAATTCATCATGCTCAAAATCAAAGGGCCCGCCTTTCCCCGCTATGCCACCCTGGCAGACAAGGCCGGCTGGTGGCTGGTGCGCGCCGCCTGCGTTGCCATTCTGGTTTTTTTGCTGGCGCCCATCCTGGTCATGGTGCCGCTGTCTTTCTCCGACAGCTCTTTTCTGAGCTACCCAATCCCGGGCTGGTCGCTGAAGTGGTACCGCAACCTGCTGGATTCACCTGAATGGGCCAGGGCCGCCAAAAACAGTTTCATCGTGGCCCCCGCCGCAACACTGATCGCCACCGCACTGGGCACTTTGGCGGCTGTCGGCCTGTCCAGAACCAACTTCCGGTTCAAGAGCCTGCTCATGGGCATCCTCATCGCGCCCATGGTGGTCCCCATCGTTGTCGTCGGGGTGGCCACCTACCTGTATTTCGCTCCGCTGGGTCTTGCCGACAGCTACTTCGGGCTGATCGTGGTGCATGCCGCGCTGGGTGCGCCTTTTGTGCTGACCACCGTGCTCGCAACGCTTGCCGGCTTTAACCACAACCTGGTGCGCGCGTCGCTCAGCCTTGGCGAGACCCCGTTGCGGACGTTTTTCAGGATCACCCTGCCGGTCATAGCGCCGGGTGTCATCTCGGGCGCGCTGTTTGCATTTGCCACCTCGTTTGACGAAGTGGTGGTCACGCTGTTTCTGGCGGGCGCGGACCAGGCCACCCTGCCGAGGCAAATGTTTACCGGCATCCGGGAAAACATCTCGCCCACCATCGCGGCAGTGGCCACCTTGCTCATCCTGTTCACCACCACCCTTTTACTGCTGCTCGAATGGCTACGCGGCCGCAGGGCCTGACAAGCCCGGGTGGACTCTACAAACTTACACCCTTGCCCTCAAGCACCCGGAGCGCTGCCTCAATGAAAACACCCCACACACTGACACTCGTGATAACACTCGGCCTGGCGCTCTCCGTACAAGCCCAGACGCCTGTTCAAGCGCCGATGCAGGGATTGACCGTCGCCAACTTCGGCGGAGCCAACGGCAAAGCCCAGGATGTGGCTTTCATCCAGCCTTTCAAGGCAGCCTACAAAACCGATGCACGAGGGGTCGAGTACTCAGGAGAGCTCTCGGCCGTCCGGACCATGGTGACCGAACGCAAGAGCGAATGGGACGTGGTTGAAGTGGAGTCCGCGGACCTGAAGGCGGGATGTGATGCCGGCCTGTTCGAGCGCATCGACCGCGCCAGCATTCCCCATGCCGGCATGTTGCTGCCTGGTACCGTGCAGGATTGCGGCGTCGGCGCTTTTGTCTGGTCCACCGTGATGGCCTACGACCCAGGCCGGTTCAAGGAGACACCGCGCAACTGGCAGGATTTCTGGAATGTGCAGCGCTTTCCCGGCAAGCGGGGCCTGCGCAAGGGTGCGCGCTACAACATGGAAATCGCACTGATGGCCGACGGGGTCCATCGCCGCGACGTGTACACCACACTCGCTACCGAGGCGGGCGTCAAGCGCGCTCTCGCCAAGCTCGAGCAACTCAAGCCCCATATCGTCTGGTGGGAATCGGGCTCCCAGCCGCCCCAGCGCCTGGCCTCCGGCGAAACCACGCTCTCCACCGCCTTCAATGGCCGCATCGCTGCGGCCAACCGCGAACGGCTCACCCCACTGTCTATCTCGTGGCAGGACGCCGTGTATGAACTGGACTATTGGGTCATCATCAAGGGCTCGCCGAGGCGCGAGCTGGCACGCGCCTTCGTCAGTTTCGCTACCTCTGAAGAAGCGCAGCTGGCCTTTTCGCGTGAAATACCCTATGGCCCCACCCACTTCAACGCCATCCTGCGCTACGACACCGGACACAGCCGCCCTGCCGCCAGCGCACCGGTCACGGACCTGTCCATGGCGAATAGCGACTTGCCATCGGCGCCCGGCAACATGCGCCGGTCGCTCGCCTTTGACCCCGCTTTCTGGACACGCGGTAGCGGGGCCGAGCTGGAAAAGCAGTTCGCCCAGCGCATGAAATAGCCTGCCGGCCGGCAACAGCCGCCGAGCCGCACTGGCTGACCGGCGCCCACACCTGCATTTCCCTCCTTTCATCCGGAAGCCCGAAAACTGTCAGAATAAAAGCAGTTCCGGGCTTTCCATCACGCCCCCCGTTTTTAGGACACCAGCACATGGACATGAAAACTTCCCCCATCTCCCTTCTCAAAGACCCCAGCATTTTCAAGACCAACGCACTGATCAATGGCCAGTGGGTCACCGGTTCATCCCGCTTTGATGTCAATGACCCGGCCACCGACCTGAAGCTGGCCGATGTGGCCAACCTGGGCGCCCAGGATGCCGAAGCCGCCATTGCCGCGGCCAACGCGGCCTGGCCCGCATGGCGCAGCAAGACCGGCAAGGAGCGCCACGCCATCCTGCTCAAGTGGTACCAGCTGCTGATGGCCAACCAGGAAGACCTGGGCCGCATCATGACCGCCGAGCAGGGCAAGCCCTTTGCCGAGGCCAAGGGCGAAATCGCCTACGGTGCGAGTTTTGTCGAGTGGTTTGCCGAGGAAGCCAAGCGCGTCAACGGTGAGACCCTGCCCCAGTTCGACAACAACCGCCGCCTGATGGTCATCAAGCAACCGATCGGCGTGTGCGCGGCCATCACGCCCTGGAACTTCCCGCTGGCCATGATCACGCGCAAGGTCGCCCCTGCCCTGGCAGCCGGCTGCCCGGTGGTCATCAAACCGGCCGAGCTCACACCGCTGACGGCCCTGGCCGCCGCCGAGCTGGCCATCCGCGCCGGCATCCCGGCCGGCGTGCTCAACGTGCTGACAGCCGACAGCGCCAATAGCATTGCCGTGGGCAAGGTGTTCTGCGCCAGCGACGTGGTGCGCCACATCAGCTTCACCGGCTCCACCGAAGTTGGCCGCATCCTGATGGCGCAAAGCGCGCCCTCCATCAAGAAACTGGCGCTGGAACTGGGCGGCAATGCCCCCTTCATCGTGTTCGACGACGCCGATGTGGACTCGGCCGTTGATGGGGCCATGGCCAGCAAATACCGCAATGCGGGACAGACCTGCGTCTGCGCCAACCGCATTTATGTGCAGGATGGGGTGTACGACCAGTTCGTTGAAAAGTTCGCTGCCAAGGTCAAGCTGCTGAAGGTCGGCAACGGTTTTGAGGACGGCGTGGTGCAGGGCCCGCTGATCGAGGACGCCGCTGTCGACAAGGTGCAGCGCCATGTGGATGACGCGATGGCTAAAGGCGGAAAACTACTTGCGGGTGGTCACAAGATCAAGGGCCAGTTCTTTGAGCCGACCGTCATCTCCGAAGCCACCGCAGACATGCTCTGCGCCCGCGAAGAAACCTTCGGCCCTTTCGCGCCGGTCTTCCGCTTCCAGAAAGAGCAAGAGGCGATTGACGCCGCCAACAACACCGAATTTGGCCTGGCCAGCTATTTTTACAGCCGCGACATCGGGCGCATTTACCGCGTGGCCGAGGCGCTCGAATACGGCATGGTCGGCATCAATGCCGGCGTGATCGCCACTGAACATGTGCCCTTCGGCGGCGTCAAGCAGTCCGGCCTGGGCCGCGAGGGTTCCCGCCATGGCATGGAGGAATACCTGGAGATGAAGTACCTGTGCCTTGGGGACATCCAGCGCTGAATCGATTCACTCACAGCAAACAGCGAATCGAACCAACATGCGCCTGCTGCTTGTGGAAGACGAAGCCGAGATGGCCTCGTGGCTGGTGCGCGCATTCAAGCAAAGTGGCTTTGTGCCCGACCATGCGCAGGACGCCGGCACCGCCGAGTCACTGCTGGCCGGCAATGACTACGACGCGATCGTGCTCGACCTGCGGCTGCCCGACAAACACGGGCTGAACCTGCTGGCCGATATTCGCAAGGCCGGCAACCGCACGCCCGTGCTGGTGCTGACTGCGCAGGGCTCGCTTCAAGACCGGGTCAAAGGCCTGAACGTCGGAGCCGACGACTTCCTGACCAAACCCTTTGCGATTGAAGAACTCGAGGCCCGCATCGCCGCGCTGGTGCGACGCAGCCGGGGGCGCTCGCACGCGCCGCTGCAGTGCGGTTCGCTCTCGTGTGCCCACGACAGCCGCGCCTTCACGTTGGCCGGCACGCTGTTGCAACTTACACCGCGCGAAAGCGCCGCGTTGTCGGTGCTGCTGGCGCGCAGCGGCTCGCCGGTAGAAAAGTCGCAACTCTCGGCCAAGGTCTTTCCGGCCGACAGCAATGCCGGCCCTGACGCCATCGAACTGGTGCTCCACCGGCTGCGCCGCAAGCTCGACGGCGGCGACGTGCGCATCGTCACCGTGCGCGGCCTGGGCTACATGCTGGAGGCCACCGCACGTGAAGCGCATGAAGATACTGCGGACTGACCTCGACCGCTTCGGCATACGCGCGCGACTGCTGACGCTTCTGCTCCCGGCCATCCTGGGCCTGCTGGCCCTGGACAGCTGGAACGACTATCGAGCCTTGCGGAACCAGGTGCAGGACGCCTACGACCAGGCCATGCTCGAATCCGTCCATGTACTGCGCGGCAGTCTGTCGGTAGGTCCGGACGGTTTGCTGCACCTGAATGCGCCATTGGCGGTACAGGCGGTGGTCGATGCCGCCGGCCCGCTGCAAAAGTACCTGCATATCGGATTGACTCCGCTAGGGGTGGACTCTGCAAGTGAGGTGACCTTGCTAGGCGCAACCGACTTGCCTGCACCGCCTGCGCAGCAGGCCCCCTCGCCCTCTTCCATCGCCTCCCCCGTGGTCTGGTACGACAGCGACTACCGGGACCATGCAGTGCGTGTGGTGGCGCTTCAAAGCAAAGTGCTTGACGAGCGTGGCCAGGCCTTTGACCTGCTGATCCAGGTGGCCGAAAGTACCGAGCCGCGCGACCGGGCGCAGGCGGCCACGCTGCGGCAGGAATTGATACGCGACACCCGCATGGTGCTGGTGATGGTTCTGCTGGTCTGGCTGGGCGTGACCTGGTCCTTGCGGCCGCTGGAGCGCCTGCGCAAAACCGTGTTGGAAAACAAGGGCCGTGACCTCAAGCCGCTGGACACCAGCGGCGTGCCGCATGAAGTGGCGCCGCTGGTCGATGCCGTCAACCAGCACCTGGCCAGCTACCGTGATTTGCTTGAGCAGCAGTCGCAGTTTCTGGCCGACGCATCGCACCAGCTGCGCACACCGCTGGCCATCATGCTGACCCAGGCCGGTGTCGCGCTGCGCGAAAAAGACCCTGAACAGCTTCACACCACACTGCGCGCCATGGTCGTGCAGATCTCGCGCAGCCGGCGCCTGTGCGAGCAACTGCTGTCGCTGGCGCATGCAAACGACAGCGCACTACCCGAAGACGCACCCGCCGTCGTCGACCTCAACGGCATCGCGCGGGACGTGGTGCTGCAGCACCTGACATTGGCCCATGAAAAAAACCAGGACCTGGGCTGGGTAGACGCGGCTGAAGATGCACCGGTGTCCGGCGCATCGCACGAAAGCCCCGCGGTCCCGGTGCTGGCTCGAGGCGCCGAACTGCACGAGGCGCTTTCCAACCTGGTGCACAACGCCATCGTCTACACGCCGGCAGGCGGACACATCACCGTGATGGTGAACATCGTTGATGAGATGGCGATGGCCGAAGTACGCGACGACGGCCCGGGTATTGTCAAGACGCGGCGTGCTGAAGTGTTTGAACGATTTCATTCGGCCGGCCCGACCGAGAAAGGTGCGCGCGGCGCCGGGCTAGGTATGGCCATTGCGCGCGCTTATGCCAGGCGCAACGGCGGCGATATCGAACTGGCCGATGCGCCCTCAGGCACCGGCTTGCGTGCCACCCTGCGGCTGCCGCTGGCATCCGGCCCACAGGGCTGAGCGCACCCGGTTGAGCCGCAGCCAGCGGCTTCACAGGCGCGCCTCTACCCGTTAGTGATAACACGTATTTTGAGTTCGGCTGCGTAAAACGAAAGCCGATTGGAAGCCTCGCTTCCTAACATCCGCTCCATCCCAAACGCCCCCAGTCGGTTGCAACTTGTGCACCGGCCAAAGGCGGGGCCACCACCAAGGAGACACGGATGAATCACCCCCCGTTTGTGACAACGCCCGCAGCGGCGCAGCCATGGAGAAAACCGCTATGAACATGAAGAACCGTAACTTCGTGCGGGGCCTCTGCCTCATGGCGATCGCCCTGCTCTTTGGCGGGGTGTCGCTGAATTACACAGTAGGCGAATTAAGCCGGTCCGGACCCGGCATGTTCCCCTTGATCGTGAGCTCCCTGCTGTTTGTGATTGGCGTGCTCACGGTGGTGCGCTCGCACTTCTATGACCCCGTCCCCCTGGACTACGGCGTCAAAAATATCGCCCTCATTCTGCTGAGCCTCGTCGGGTTTGCAGTGATCTCCCACTACATCAACATGATTCTGGCCATCATATTTCTGGTGTTTTGTTCCACGCTTGCAGGTACGTCGTATTCCGTGGTGCGCAACATCAAGATCTCGGTGGGTCTGATCCTGGTTGCCTTTGCCTTCAAAAACTTTCTCGGCCTTAGCCTGCCCCTCTACTGATGGACATCCTGCATAACCTCTCGCTGGGTTTCGAGCATGCGCTGACCTGGCAAAACCTCCTTTATTGCGCTCTTGGCTGTACGGTGGGAACACTCATCGGACTGCTGCCGGGACTGGGCCCTTTGTCGACCATCAGCCTGCTGCTGCCCCTGACCTATTCCATTCCCACCGGCGGCGCGCTCATCATGCTGGCCGGCATTTACTACGGGGCCCAATATGGCGACAGCGTGAGCGCCATCACCATGAAGATCCCGCATGCCAGCAGCATCGTCGCCTGTATAGACGGCTACCAGATGACGCTCAAGGGGAAGACCGGCCTGGCCCTGTTCACCGCGGGCATTTCCAGCTTCATTGGCGGCACCGTGGCCATTCTGGTGCTTTCGACCCTGGCTCAACCACTGGGTGAAGTGGGCTTCCTGTTTGGGCCGGCTGACTACTGCGCCCTCATGCTGCTGGGTTTTTTCTGCGTGAGCTTTGTCAGCAGCGGCAGCCTGCTCAACGGCCTGGCCATGGCCATGGTTGGCGTCCTGCTTGGGATGGTCGGCACCGATGTGAACAGCGGCACTGCGCGCTACACCATGGACCTGCCGTTCCTGATGGACGGGATTGGCCTGATCAGCATCGCCCTGGGCTGCTTCGGCATTGCAGAGGTGGTGAAAAATCTCGACAACAAAAACGTGCTCACCCCGTTCAACGGCGAGATCAAGCTCATGCCGACCTGGCCCGAGTTCAAGCGCATCATCCCCAGCGCCCTGCGCGGCAGCATCATCGGCTCGGTCCTGGGCATACTGCCCGGCGGCGGCCCCACGATTGCCCAGTTCGCCGCCTACGCCGCCGACAAGAAGTTCAGCAAGTACAAGCATGAGATCGGCACCGGCTGCATCGAAGGCGTGGCCGGGCAGGCCGCCGCCGACGAGGCCGCCGCACGCACCAGCTTTATCCCGCTCATGGCCATCGGCATTCCCGAAAATGCCGTCATGGCCCTGATGATGGCCGCCTTCGTCATCAAGGGGATCCAGCCCGGCCCCAATATGATCGCCAGCCACCCCGATTTGTTCTGGGGTCTGGTAGCCAGTATGTGGGTGGGTAATTGCTTCCTGGTCATCCTCAACGTGCCCCTGGTGCGCTACTGGCTGTCGGTCTTCAAGATTCCCTACACCGTGCTGTTTCCGGCGATTCTCTTTTTCTGCTGCATCGGCACCTTCAGCATCAACAACAGCCTGGACGACATCTACATCACAGCCGTGTTCGGCCTGGTGGGTTATTTGTTTTTGCGCCTGGAGATGGAAGCCGCGCCACTCCTGCTGGGTTTCATTCTGGGACCCATGCTGGAGGAAAATTTCCGCCGCGCCATGCTTCTCAGCCGGGGGAGTTTTAGCGTCTTCGTCAACAGACCCATCAGCGGAACCTTGCTGGCCATGATCGGAACGCTGGTCGTGTGGCAGGTCGTGGTGTTTGTCCGCAAGCTGATCAAGGCGCCCGACCATCACATCCACTCGGACGGCAATGCGCCCGCCGTACCGCTACCCGCAACCGGCGGTAAATGAGGTCGACGCGAGGCAAAGGCGGTAGAGCCCGCCGGTTCTCCCCCGACCCTGAAAGCCCCCAAGCCTCTCACGAGCTTGGGGCTTGTTTCATGCGGCCGTTGTGTTGAAATGAGCCCTCCCCTTCAGGAGACACACCAACATGAACCGCAGACTCTTCATCCAGGCCGGGGCCGTCGGCTCGCTAGCCCTTGCCGCTCCTTTTTTGATAGCTGCTCGCGCACAACCAGCGGGCGCCACAGGCACAAAACGTCCGGGAATTGTGATCCAGATCAGCGACAACGACCCAGCCAAGTGGAACCTGGCACTGAACAACGCCAAAAACCTGCAGGACGACGTGGGCGCCACCAACGTCGACATTGAAATCGTCGCCTACGGGCCCGGCATCGGCATGCTCAAGCTGGAGTCTCCCACCGGCGCGCGCGTCGGCGACGCCGCCAAAGCCGGCATCAAGGTCACCGCCTGCGAAAACACCATGCGCGGCCAGAAGTTGACGAAAGACGACATGCTCGCCGGCATCAGCTATGTGCCCGCCGGCGTCACCGAAATCATGAAGAAGCAGCATGAAGGCTGGGCGTACCTGCGGCCGTGATCGACAGCTCAGGCTTGGCTGGCTCCGCTGGGCGACCGCTTCTATAATCGACAGAGTCGCGGGTGTAGTTCAATGGCAGAACGGCAGCTTCCCAAGCTTCATACGAGGGTTCGATTCCCTTCACCCGCTCCAAACCCTTGTAAGTCCTTGATTTAGCAAGATTTACATAGCAATCTCACATTCGTTGCGTGAAGCCGCTGCAAAAAGCTTCACGACGCCCTTAAATCTCCAATAGCAACTGCTACGCGGAAATTTCGGACACCATTGGGCCCTCTGAGCCAATGGCTTGGAACCGATAAAACTTCGCAGATGTCCCCATATGACGGAATTTGTGGCGAGCTAGCTGCAATAGCTTCTCGTCGCAGGTAGAGATGACGAACTGCCGCTCGCCTTCCGGAGAACTCTGCAGGCCAAGAATCAGGTCGAGTAAGGCATACGTGTTCAGGTCATCGAAGTGAGTTACCGGATCGTCCATCATGATGGACGAAAAACCCGACCAGGTCTGCGAACTGCAAGCGGTGAGAAACAGACCCAAGACCAATGTCTGCACCTGCGACTGACTGAAGAAGTCCGTCGGCCTCAACGTCTCTCCCTTGCGATGGACACGGATGCTGATGGCAGCGTCCTTGCTGGACACCTCAATTTCGCCAAAGCCGTAGACCGGACGAAGCCGCTGTTGAATAACAGCGGTCCTTGGCCCGTACTCGGCGATGAAGTGGTCGGTCGCGAAGGCTTGCTGCGTGCTGAGAAGTTTCTTGACCTCAGTGAAATACCCGACCCAAGGCTGGACTTGCTGCGCGCGAGCGGTAGCTTCCTGAACCACTGTCTCATTCGCAAGAATGCGCTGGCGGATGTTCTCGAATGCGGCGGAAGTGGCGGCGGTGTCAACGGCCACCTCCAATTCCGCAACGCGGTCTCGCAACCCTAACGCTGAGGCTTCGCGTGCTGCGGCGACTTCCCCTTGCTGACGGAGCTCCTCCAGCGAAATCGCACTGTCGAACTTTGCAGCTGCCAGCTCCGACAAGATCGACTGAACGCCGGATTGATGCCCTGTCCAAGCTTGATTCGCCTGCTGGTGGCTAATTCGAGCGGCAGTAACGGCCGCCTTTGCCGCCGCCTGGGTTGCCTTCTGACGGTCGACGTGCTCATTCGCTGATTGGGCGGCCGCGCTTGTCAAGATCCTTTGTTCTTCGGTGGCGCGCTCCGCGTCTGTCAGAGCCTGGAGGCCGCTTGCCAGATTGATGGAGCCTCGATTGGCTTCATTGAGCAACTCGGTCAAGCGCTTCTGTGCAACGCTCAGCGCTGATTCAGCGGCCTGCCGCTGCTGGCCGAGCGCTTGATCGGCTGCATGGGCAGCTGTGAGCACGGCTTCGGCTGTTTCAAGCGATTGTCTCGCTGAGCCAATGGCCGCCGCGGCGTTCACCTCATCCTCATGAACCTTGATACTGAGGATTTGCGTCTGCTGCGACGTCTCGCTGGTTAAAGGAATCCCAATTGAGCTCAGCGACGCCTCGAAGTTCGCGCGCTGTTGCTCCAATTGCGACCGTTGGGTCTGCGCATGCGTGAGCTGCAACTCCTCCTGCTTCACTCGTTCGGCGAGTGCTTGACCTTGGCTTACAAGCATATAGAGCGCTGCCCGCTGTGTCACGGCAATATTGCTAAGCTGGACGATACGGTCACCGTGCTGCATTCGCCGGTCGATGGCTGCCAATAGGCCTTCCGTGCTTCCATGGTCGTGCCCGCACAGTTGACAATTTGGCCCATCCACATGGCCGCGAAGTTCCGAAATAAGCTCCTTGAGCCTCGAATCGCTGCTGCTGGCCTCTGCAAGCTCCCGCTCGGCCTGTGCAACTGAAAGCTCCTGCGAGTGTTCGTCCAACCGAACATCTCTGAGTTGCCTGCGAAGTTCCTCGATTGAGGCCTGTAGTTGAGCCTCAGCGCTCAGAAGATTAACGAGGGTTGGCGCAGCTTGTTCCCACGCTGCGGCGACTTCTCTGACCGATTGGAAATGAGCTCGCTTCTCCGATGCGGCTTTAAATGCGGTCTCGGCCCATTGGACCAACGCCACGGCTTCGAGTTGAGCCGCTTGCGCTTGCTCTAAGCTCGCACGTTGTTGACTCACACGCGAGGAAAGTGCGCTTAGCCCTGCCGCCAGACTTTGAGCTTGGTTTGTCAACTGTTCATACTCGGGTTGGACCGACACGGCCCAGTTCAACCAGTCCCGTCGAAGTTGAAAGCCCTGTTCCTGCATCTTTAGCTGCGCTAACTGGCTAGACACGGTGCCGAGATGTTCTGACGCCTCCTTCTCTTGCGCTTCAGCATGCTGCAGTTGGACCTGCCGCTCAGTCAACTGAACTCTCATCGGCTCAAGTTGCTCGCGAAGAACGCCGAGCTTCCCGACGTGATCTATAGCCCGCGACAACATCGCCCGCTGAGCGACTGTCTCAGTCGCCGCAGCGTCTAGCATGGCCCTCAAGCCTCTAGTGTCGCGTGACGCAATCCCGGAGATGTCGAAGCCGGCGGCCGAGATAGCTTCCTCCAAACCAGCGAAGCGGGCGTCCAGCGCTTCTGAGGAGGTATCCGAGGCAGCAAGTCCCTCCAGACGTTCTAGCTCTTTGCGCTCAAGCGCGATGGCCTGTTTGGCGTCGCCTATGTCGCTAGTTGCCTTGCTGTGTTCCTGCGCTGCGAGCTTCAGCACTTCCTCGGCCTTCTTGAGACCGTTCGCGTAGTCCTCGAAGGCGAGCATCCGCGAGACCAACTCTGACGATAGCTCGCACTTCGACGCCACGTCTTGCGTGAGTTCTTGGTTCTCTTGGCTGAACAGGTGCGTTGCTCGGAAAAGGTCCACTAGGCTGTCTACTCGATCGGCACCCGGGGTCGTTCCGCCGGTCAGCAGACTAAGAACTTCTTTACGTGGTGTGACCTTGCCGTCAACCAAGGCGTTGTTGTAATCAGCAAGATTACGCGTGATGACATGTGTCTTGCCTTCCCGCTCCAGCGTAAGTGAGACCTCTGTGGGGTCGCTCCCGCTGTCCAGGTGCTTTGCGATCCGGGTTAGCCCGCCAGGTGCCTTGGCGAGGCGACCGACACCACCAGTGACAGCGAAATCGATGGCATCGAAGAACGATGTCTTTCCGAAGCCATTGGGACCGTAGAGGATGGTCACTGCCGATCCGAGTTCGAACACCTTCTTCGTCCGATAGGCTCGAAAGTTCTCGATAGAGATGAACTTCAGGGTGGCTTGAGCCCGGTCTTCCCCGGTCTCAGTAATCGCACTGGGACCTGCTACCGACTGCAGTGCTTCGGAGGGGCCATAGATGCCAGCAAGACAGCCGTGCAGGATTGTCGATGCGCTACTCGTCGACGGCACCACGAGCGCCTTAGCAAGGTCCGCCTTGAGATTGCGCTGACGAAGCAGTGTCTGCGCTGACGGCGGCCTCGTCTGGGTGCCTGGAGTAATGGGCGAAAGAGGAAGAAAGGGCAACCTGGCCAAGCTATTGGCCAGGGCACCGTCAAGACGAACGACGTATTTCCTGCAGAAGTACACGTCGACCTCCACACGCGAACAGAAGTTTGCGTCCACAGTGACTTCCGCCGGAAGGCAGTACACGAAGGCCACGTCCTTCGTTGACCACTGCGCACTATTCTTCAAGTAGTGCTTCTTGAAGGCTTCATACAGCGGCAAATAATCGTCTTGGTCGCCGACGGCGAAGGCGGCCAACGAATGTTGGCGCAACATCATCACGACGGGCAGGCAGCCGTCCCGGAGGACCTCTTCAGAGAACGTCGCTCCCCCCATGAGGTCCGCCAAAGTGGCCCTCAGTTCTGCCGGTAGGCTCAAAGTCTCAGGAGAGCTTTGCATCGAGTGCCTCCTTCAACTTGTCTTGGTTCGCCGCATTCCGATACGCGCCAAGCACATCGTGGTAACCAACGCGAATGATCGCGCTGGTTGGTTGAGTGAATTTCGCTTCGGTAGATGGCTCATCTTGGACTTGATCGTAGATGGACTTGAAACGCGGGTCCCATGGGGTGTTGTCCTCGTCTCGGCTGACAACCACCAATTGCCCCCTGTGCTCAGGCAAGCAGTTGAGCACGTGCCTATCGCAGTCCTCATGGCTGGCTCCCATCACGGCAATAACCTCCAGACTGCTATCGTCCTTCATGATGGTCGCATGAGCCCCGTTTCCATGGAATGTTGCCGGGTAATGAGCCAAGTCGAGAATCGAGAAGGTGTGTAGAAGGTGCTTCACAGCATGGCTTTCGCCGCCCGTCCATTCGTCCGGCGTGCCTTTGCAAGCTGTGAGACTCGCAAAGTTCACGGTGGAACCGAGAGCACCTGCTTTCAGCTTACGTAGCTCACCGACCGCCCGCCGGTGTGCGACACCAGCCGCTGCGGTCAATGGCAGGTGTGCGTGCGCAGTGGCCAATGACTTTGAAGGCTCATCAAGTTCATCGTTCATCCACTTGACAACCGCAGGTACAGCGCCTCCGGGTGCCCTGGGATCATCCACGCCATGAAACGGGTGTACGGTAGGTTCACGTAGCGCGAATCGGCGCCCTGCCGATCCCGGAGGCAGCGTTGACGGATGAATGACCAAGAACGAGTGAATACAGGCTCCGCGCTCGCGAAAAACAGCGTCTCGAAAGTTCTCTAGTATTTCCCCTCCTCGCTGCGGCGTACCTCCGTTGCCGTATGTCGGCATGCACTTTGGGCGCGAGAAGCGGCTCTGTGTAACGATGACTGCGGACTGGCCGAACTTCTCAGCTTTGCCGGGCGTCTCCTTACCGGCGACGTTTGCCATTACCAAGCAGGTCTCGTCGCGAGTGACTCTCGGATATTGAGCGGGATCAAAGAATGGCCCCACCTGGCTCATGAAGGAAGCATGAGACGGCGCAGGGTTGCATTGCGCTACGAACAACCAAGTCAGAGGAAGCATGCCGCCTAACTGGCCAGCCCGTGTGGCAATCCCATCGAGTAGCCACTCCCACATTCGCTTCGCATCCGTTGACCCGATCCAATCGAAGCAAAGCAGGGTGGCGAACTGGTACGGGGCATCGGCGTTCGAGTGGACGCCTTTAAACACGTAGATTGAACGGCCTTGGTACATCGACATGTAATTGACGTCTAGTTCAACCCAAGCAGGGGAGAGCTTCGGCTGTACCCAACTGTGAACTTCACCGTTCGGCAGTTTCGCCCAGGTGACCACGCAATTCACCCATTGATGCGCCTGTATCCGGTCAAGTCGGTTTTCGACGATGTCATACGTCGTATTCGGCTTTTGAACCAGTTCAACAAACTGATCTTTAGTCAGTCCATCCACTCCGCCGATGACGAGCGTTTCCATTGGCCACTCGGCAGCTTCCATGACCGCCGTAATGCGATTCACGCCATCCAGTCCTGGAATCGTACATTCGGGAAAGATGGTGAAGTGAGTTTTTTCTAAGCCGTGCGCGCAACTCCGAGAGACCGCCAGAGTTTCATCTATGCACTGCAGACCCCGCTGTCGTTCTGCGAGAGTCCACGTAAAGGGCTCCTGCGGTAGGAGAACTAGGTGGGGTTGCGCGATGACCATAGCAACCTCCCCGCGCGGAAGGCGTACCCCTAGCAAACCCAAGTCAACCTCTGCGACCGCAACCATTGAGTCTCCCCGCTACTTTTGCAGGCGATTCTGACACGAATGGTGACAATTCAACTAATTTTGGTGTTCGAGCCTCTTGCTTGGCGATGCATCCTCAATGCACACCCTTTGCGGATTTGAATCGATAGAAGTCAGCCTCGCTTAGTCAGTTTGGTCCTCTTCTTCAGTGCTAGGCCAATTGCTGCTTTTACTGCCAACGGCGAGAGTGTCTTTGCGGCAATCTATTCGCATCTGTAACGGTCGACGCACCAACGTGCGTATTGACCCACTGACATAACTAGGAGCCGCCGCGCCTGCCCGCCTCACGAACTGCTGCGCCGCTTCAACCATCTCATCAAGCCACCGACCACAGGCAGCTTTTCATACAGCTCTTCCGCCGCGTCCCAGTAATCGCGATGCAGCGTGATGCGGCCTTCGCCGTCCAGCACCAGGTGCGAGCCGCCCAGGATGCACTGCGCCCTTCCCCGCT
Organism: Polaromonas sp. P1_F6; assembly: GCF_056405695.1. Taxonomy (NCBI): domain Bacteria; kingdom Pseudomonadati; phylum Pseudomonadota; class Betaproteobacteria; order Burkholderiales; family Comamonadaceae; genus Polaromonas; species Polaromonas sp. P1_F6. The sequence continues at coordinate 432,337 of NZ_JBFUBQ010000001.1, read as the reverse complement.
GAAAACGTTTGAAGGCAAAGTGGAACTCCCAGGTCAGAAAGCATTGCGTGCCTTGCACGATGCGCCCGGTGATGACGAAGCGCGGGTTCTCCAGGGTCTCATACATGTGGCTGTAGATCTGCTGGATCGCGGGCAAGCCATGCACATCGTTGAACGGATCTTTAAAACGTGCATCGGGAGCGTAGATGGCGCCCAGCTTTTCCACGCCCGCGGGGGTGAGGGTCTGGAAGGTGTCGGCAATGCGGTCGACAGCGTAGTTGGCGAAGTTCATGGATTTCTAGGCCTGCCTGAGGCGGCGGGTCGCCGCGAAAAATAGGAAATAGGGCAAAAGCCGCAGGGCTTTCATCCAGAGGGTAAAGCGTTTGGGGAAGTGGATTTCAAATTCTCCGCGTGCCCAGCCCTTGAGTATTTCCTGGGCCGCCTGTTCGGGGCTGATCAAGGCGGGCATTTTGAACTGGTTCTGTTGCGTGAGCGGTGTGTTGACAAAGCCGGGGTTGATCAGCGCAACACCCACACCCCGGGGTTGCAGGTCCAGGTACAAGGTCTCGGCGAGGTTGATGAGCGCGGCCTTGGTGGGGCCGTAGGCCAGGCTGTTGGGCAGGCCGCGGTAGCCGGCGACGCTGCCCATGAGGCTGATGTGGCCGCGCTGGCCGTTGCGCGGGTTCGGCGGCCGCGCCAGCAGCTGCGGCACCACGGCGTCCAGCAAGTAGAGCGCGCCGAGGTAATTGACTTCGTTGTGGCGTAGCAGGTCACCCAGGTCCATGTGGGCGGCGTCCATGGCGTGATAGTGGCCCGCGCAGTACACGACGCAGTCCAACGCATCCTGGGCGGCCAGGGCCGATGCCGCGGCCTTGACCGCGCACGCGTCGGTCACGTCCAGCGGCAGGGCCAGGGCGCCGGGGTGGGCGTCGACGAAGGCGTTGAGCGCATCCACGCCGCGGGCCGAAACCACCACCTTCGCGCCCCGGGCGTGCAGCGCCGAAGCGGTGGCCCGTCCTATGCCGGTGGATGCGCCTACCAGCCAGACCGTGCGGCCGCGCCAGTCCGCGATGCGAGAGTTCAGTGCCATGCTGATCTATCGCTTGATGAAGGACAGCGTCACTTCGCCCAGGCCCACACCCCACTTGCGCATGGCGGCCTTGTTGAGCATGACTTTGTCGTTCATGAGGTACATCCAGTCGTCAAACTGCACGTTGATGACCCGGCCGTCCACCGGCAAGGCCAGGGTGTAGGCCCAGTTGAAGGCGTTGCCGCTTTGCCGGCCCTCGGCGGTGCCCACGACGTCGTCGGCCTGGCCGGTGTAGCGGCCGTCGGCGTGGCGCGTCAGGCGCCAGATGCGCCGCTGGGTCGTGCCGTCGGAATAGCTGAAGGCTTCGTCGAGCACGCCGGCGTCGCCTTTCCAGGTGCAGGTCATCACCACGCTAAAACGCTTGACGACCTTGCCGGAGCGGTCGGTGAAGATGCCGTAGGCGTCGAGCGTGCCGTTGAAGTAGTCTCTCAACTCCAGCACCGGGGCCTCCTTGGCGTAGTCCTGCACTTGCGGCGTGCTGCATGCGCCCAGCAAGGCGGCGCACACCACGACGGCGAGAAGGCGTGAGCGGTGGAAAAAAGTGCGTTGTGTCATGGGGTGTGCGGCTGGGCCGTGGTTGGGAGGATGAAAAAATGGAGCGCACCGGCCGCCAGGGCTTTGAGCGCGCAGGGCAGGAGGCAGTAGGCGGCGGTGAGCAGGGCGGACGCGTTGGCATCCCGCACGCCGGGCACATAACCGAGCCAGCCCAGCAAAGGCAGGGCCAGGCCGGCGGCCAGCGCGAGATTGAGCTTGGTGGCGAAGTTCCACCAGCCGAAGTAAGCCCCTTCGGCGCGACCGCGGTCACCGGCCCTGGCGATGACGCCGGCCAGCAGCGCGCCGGGAAGGACCAGGTCGCTGCCCAAAGCCGCGCCCGACAAGGCGCACACCAGCAAAAACCAGGATGCGTCGCCCGCGCCCAGCCGGCTCGCGCCCAGAAAAACCGCAATGGACAGCAGCATGCCAAAGCGCCAGCTGTGCACCAGCCCCCAGCGCTTGACCCCGCGCAGCCACAGCGGCATGGACAGCGCGCCGCACACAAAGTACACGGCCAGCGCGGCGGACTGCATGGCCTCGCTGGCCAACAAACGGTCTTGCAGAAAAAACAGCACCAGCGTGGCAGGGATGGCGCTGGCGATGCCGTTGAGCAGGTAGACGCCCAGGAGGCGGCGAAAGTCGGGATTGCGCCACGGATGCCGGAGCACGCCGGCCGTTGTGTCTGCAGCGGTTGTCGCCGCATGGCGGCGCCCAGGCCGGGGCGCCGCACGCCAGGCCCACCAGCCGACTGCCAGGYCGGCGACCAGCAGGGCCAGCATGACGGGCACGCCCAGCAGCGCGGGCGTGACCGACGCGAGCAGCACGCCCACCAGGCCCAGCCCTTCGCGCCAGGCCACCACGCGGCTGCGATACAGCGCGTCGCCGCCCAGCATGGCGCCCCAGGACTGGTGCGCAATAGACAAAGCGCTGTAGGCCGCGTAGGTCACGACCAGCCAGAACCCCGCCCACCAGAGCAGTGCGGTGGGATCACTCACCAACGGCACAAACAAAAAAGAAAATCCCACGGCGAGAACGGCTCCGGCCAATGCGCCCATCACCAGCACGGCGCGAAGCGATACGACATAGAGTCGATCGCACAAGCGGCCCAACAACGGATCGATGACCGCATCGAGCAGACGTGCGCCCAGGAGCACGGCGCCCAAAGCCGCGAGCGAGACGCCCCAATGGCGCGTGTACAGATTGGGCATTAATACATACAGCGGCAAGGCGCAAAACGCCAGGGGCAACCCCAGCAGGCCGTAGCGCGCCCCGCCGCTCAGACCCAGAACCCGGGGCTCCGCTTCGATGCGCGCGGCCATAGAGGAATTCATGGTGCGGCACCCACCGGGGCCGGGGATTTCTCCTGCGCCAGCAGCGCGCGGCGCATTTGCGGCTCGGAGGTTTGCGGTGACAGCCAGATACCGAAGAAGAGTTTGGCAAACAGCGGGTCGCGCACTTCACCGAGCAGGCGGCCGTTGCTCCAGAATACCGCGCCCGTGGCGGGCTGGTGCACCCCGGTGATGCGATCGCCGGTTTTGACATCCGGGAACAGCGCGCGCATCTGGTTTTCCCAGGCAACTTCCTGCGCCGGGGTCATGGGGGTGACGGGCGCCTGGCGGCGCATCTCCGCAATGGATCGCCGGGCAATGTCGGCCCCTTTGAAGTCACGCAGGTAAGCCAGCTCCAGCGCAAACGGGCTTTTTTCATAGGCTGGCCCGTCGAATCCTGGTGCGACCCAGAGGGTCGCCCGGTAAACCTCAAGGCCCCAGAATTTCAAATTAGCCTGACCCGACAGGCTGGCCGCGGGCAAGGCGGAGCGCAGCTCTTGCGGCAGGGGCAGAGCCTGAACTTGCAAGCAAGACAAGCACCCAATGACCGCCAATATCGCGCAAGCAGATGCGTTTTTCATATCGAAAGCGCTTCAGGTTTGCGCAAGGTGTACTGCATCAGGTTGATATCACCCGTGTCAAAGGCAGCCTCGCAGTAGCCCAGGTAAAACTCCCAGATGCGCATAAACCGTTCGTCAAAGCCGAGCGCCGCCACCTCGGCCTTGCGGGCGATGAAGGCGTCGCGCCAGCGGCGCAGCGTCTCGGCGTAGTCCGCGCCGAAGGCGAATTCGTCCACCACCTCCAGCCCCGCGGCCTGGGCCTGGCAGCGGAACTCCCGCGGGCAAGGCAGGCAGCCGCCGGGAAAGATGTACTGCTGGATGAAGTCGGTCGAACCGACATAGCGGTCGAACAGTGCGTCGTTGATGACGATGCTTTGCACGCAGGCCCGCCCGCCGGGTTTGAGCAGGCGGCTCACGGTGGCGAAGTAGGTGGGCCAATAGGCCTGGCCCACGGCTTCCACCATCTCGATGGAGCAGATCGCGTCGAACGGCGCATCCTGGATGTCGCGGTAGTCCTGCAGGCGCAGGTCGGCCCGCCCGCCCGCGCCGGTGCCGACGTCCAGGCGCTGCATGCGGGCATTGGCATAGGCCAGTTGCTCGGTGCTCAGCGTCACGCCCACCACGGCCGCGCCGCGTTCGACGGCGGCCTGCTCGGCAAGCGCGCCCCAGCCGCAGCCGATTTCCAGCACGCGGTCGCCGGACTTCACATTGGCCATTTCCAGCGCGCGGCGCACCTTGGCGTTCTGCGCCTCGGGCAAGGAGCGGGACAGGTCGCCGTCAAACCAGGCGCCGGAGTAGTTCATGGTCTCGTCCAGCCACAGGCGGTAAAACGGGTTGCCCAGATCGTAGTGGGCATGGATGTTCTTGCGGCTGTTGGCGCGGCTGTTGTGGTGCAGCAGGTGCTTGACGCGGTACAGCAGCAGCCCGAACCATGTGCCGAAGATCATGGCGTCGACCTCCCGGCGGTTGGCGGAGAACAGCTTGAGCAGTTGGGTCAGGTCGGGCGTACTCCAGTCCCCGGCGATGTAGCTCTCGGCAAAGCCAATGTCGCCGGACTTGAGCGCGGCGCCGAACACCTTCCAGTTGTGCAAGGTGATGCTGGCGCTGGGGTGTCCGGGCATATGCATGTCGTGCTGCTGCGGGTGCTCGCCAAAGCGGCGCTGCGAGCCGTCGGGCAGGTGCAGGGTCAGCGCGCCGTGGCGCAGGTTTTGCAGCAGGCGCAGCGCGCTTCGGGCGGCGGCCGGCGCATCATTTGGAAACGCAAGGCCTTGGACGGTGCGGGTAACGGCGTTCATGTCGGACTCCTGGAATGGGGCTTATGCATTGCGCGTGCGCCTCTAGCGCGAGACAAGGCTTTGCGGCGGCGAGGGTTTGCGAAAGAAAGGCACTTTTTTCAGCCACAGGCGCAACGCCTGGACGTGGATGTGCAGCACCACGCCCAGCGTCATCGCGGGATAGCGCCACAGGGCGCCGCGCAGGACGGCGGGCGTGATGGCCTGCAGCGTGCCGCTCACGCTGGTCTGCAGCACGGCGGCGTCGGCGACGACTTCGTCGTAGAAATCCACGCGGGCCACCGTACGCGCCTGTCCGTCCTGTTCGCCGTGTTCGCTGCGCATGAAGCGAAAGCGGTAGTGGCCCTGCACCGGGTTGAAGGGGGAGACGTGAAACACCTTGTCCGCGCGCTGCTCCACGCCATAGCGCGGGGCGTCCAGCACATAGCAGTGACGCTCGCCGAAGGTGTTGTTGACTTCCACCACGATGGCACGCAGACCGCCCTCGTGGTCGCCCGCCGCGCGGTGGCAATACCAGAAGCTCACCGGCTTGAAGGTGTAGCCCAGCACGCGCGGATAGGTGTGCAGCCAGGCCTCGCCGGTCGCGTCATGGATGCCCTCGCGCCGCAACACTTCGTCCAGCCAGGCGATGGCGCCGCCCTGCTCCGGCGCGCGCCCGTCGCCGTGGTCGGCCTCGAAAAAGCTCAGCGCGCCCCCGCGATTGATGCGCCACTGGCCCGGTTGCGGCGCCTGCTTTTGCAGGCTGCGCAGCGGCAGCATCAGGAAGTACGTGGGGTAAACAAACGCGTGGCGCCGCGGGCGCAGGCGGGTGTGGCGCACCTGGCCGAAACCGATGAGCGGCACGGGCTGGCTCATGCGTCCGCCAACAGCTGCGCGGCGGCAGCCAGCCCGGCCTTGAGGCCGTCTTCATGAAAACCGTAGCCCATCCACGCGCCCGCAAAGTAGCGATGGTTTTTGCCCTGCAGCGCCGGCATGCGGGTCTGCGCCGCCACGGCGGCTAGGTCGAACACCGGGTGGGCGTAGTCGTACTCGCCGATGATTTTTTCCTGTGCGATGGGGCGCACCGGGTTCAGGGATACGACCACCGGCTGCTCCCAGGGCAGAGGCTGCAGGCGGTTGATCAGGTAGTGCAGGCACACCCGCGCGCCCTCCTGTTCGGCTCCGCCTGCACGCTCGTAGTTCCAGGCCGCCCATGCGGCCCTGCGCGTCGGCAGGGCGGAGGCATCCGTGTGCAACACGGCCTTGTTGGACTGGTAGTGAATGGCTCCCAGGGTTTCACGCTCCTGCGCCGTCGGCGCGGTCAGCATGCGCAGGGCCTGGTCGGAGTGGGTGGCGATGATGACCTTGTCAAACAGCTCGGCGCCCGCGTCGGTGTGAATGCGCACGCTGGCTTTGCCGTCCGGCGTGTTGCCAACGTGTTCGATACGGCGCACCGGGGTGTTCAGCCGCTTGTCCGCAATGCCCTCGATGATTTTTTCGACATAGCGCCTGGCACCGCCCTGCACGGTCCACCACTGGGGGCGGTTGGTGATTTGCAGCAAGCCGTGGTTGTGGCAAAAGCGCACCATGGTCGACACCGGGAACTGCAGCATCTGCGCGGTGGGGCAGCTCCAGATGCAGGCCATCATGGGCAGGAAGTACCAGTCGCAAAACGCGGCACCGAAGCCGTGCTCGTCCAGGAACTTTCCGAGGGGTTGGCCCAGTTGCGCATCGGTTCCGCTTTGGGCCATGCGACTGGTCAGGGCGTTAAAGCGCAGCAGGTCGCGTAGCATGCCCCAAAAGCGCGGGTTGGCCAGATTGCCGCGTTGCGCAAACACGGTGTTCAGGCTGGAGCCGCTCCATTCCATGGCGCGGCCGTTGGCAAAATCGTCGGTCTGCACCGAAAACGACATCTCTGACTTGACGCTTGCCACGTCCAGCTCCGCCAGGAGCTTGATCAGTTGCGGGTAAGTGCGCTCGTTAAGGACCAGAAATCCTGTATCCACCCCATGGGTGACCTCACCGCGCGGTGTGGGAAGCGTCACGTCGACGGTGTGGGTATGCCCGCCAAACCAGGCGCCCGCCTCCAGCAGCGTGATGTCTGCCTTGCCCCTGAGGGCGTGGGCGGCCGCCAAGCCTGAAATACCCGAACCGACGATGGCTACTTTGATTGACACCCGCACTCCTTGAATTGCTCAGGTCAATTATATACTACTCAGTATTTATTAAAACTATTCAGTATTAATATTTCCTCATAATTCTTTTTTCAAACTAAACTGGCTAAAATCACAGCATGACGAGCCCCCTCCCCCCCAAGGCCTCCTTCAAGGCACAAATGCTGCTGGCGCGTGAAGACGCCATCATCCAGTCGGTGAACCGTTTGCTGGCTGAAAAAGGGTTTGAAGCCATGACGGTGGACGAAGTGGCGGCCGACGTGGGCATTGCCAAAGCCAGCCTTTACAAGCACTTCCCCAGCAAGGAAGACCTCGCCGCGGCGGCCATGGTGTCCGTCATGCGCCGGGCGCAGGCCTTTCTGGACGACTTGCAGCCCGAGTTGTCCGCCGTGGACAAGCTGCGCAAAGTGGTGGCTTGGACCATGGGCCTGAAGCTGGCGGGTGAAATGCCCTCGCTACCCAGCCAGAACTCCAGCCTGCGCACCGCGCTGATCGCCAACAAGGACTACATGGACGGGCTCATGGACGTGAGTGACCGGCTGGGAGCCTGGATTGAGGCGGCGCAGGCAAAAGGAGCCCTCAACCCCAAGCTCCCGCCCATTGCGGTGCTGTATACCCTGTATGCCCGCGCCTGCGATCCCGTGCTGGAATTTTTGAAAATGGGAGAGCTGTACACCGACGATGAAATTGTCGCCCTGGTGCTGAGCACGTGCTTTGAAGGCCTTGAAGCCCGCTGATTGCCGGCGCACAGGGGGCCGACCTTAGGGACCGGCATAACTGCTTCGGAGCCTTCCAGGATATCTGTGCCTTGAGTTCCTTCGTAACCGCGTACCCCAATCATCGGGGCTGTGCCGGCTGGGTGCCTTTTTGGCACTGCGGTATTGAGTTTCCGGGTCAGGGTCGGTGCGTTAACGCATCACGATGATCACGATACCGAGCAAAGTCAAGCCACTGCCCGCCAGCGTGGTGGCCTTGATGGCGTCCTGGTCCTTGAACAGCAGATGGCTGAGCGGAAACACCAGGACCGGCGTGCACAACGTCACCAGCGTGGCAACGGACAGCGGGATGTAGCGCATGGCGCCGATCACGCACATCTGCGCTGAAATGGTGGTCACGCCGATCAGGGCGTAGAGCGCCATGCCACTGCGGCTGGCTGAGCGCAGGCGGGCCGCCATCGCACCCTTGTCGGCGCTGAAAACCAGGAGCAGCGCCAGGCCGCTGGCGGCGCCTATCAGCGCGCCCACGACGGGTTCATTCCAGCTGCGCACAGCTGACCCCCTGAGCACATTGCCGATCGCATACGCCAGCGAGCTACCCATGCCCAACAAAAAGGCGGACTGCAACGCCCGCTGAAGCGCCGTGGGCCGCGTGGCTGCGGGTGCGGGGCCTCCGTCGGGCGCCAGCGCTGGCGTGGAACCGCGGCGTGAAAAAAATCCGGGCTTGTAGCTGACCAGCATCAGGCCGCCAATCGTCATGACCATGCCCAGCGCCACCAGCAAGCTCAGGCGCTCACCCAGCAGCAGCCAGGCCATCAGTGCGGTGAACAGCGGGCTGCTGATCTGGAAAACACTGGCCTTGGCCGGTCCAAAACGCACCACGGATTCGTAAAAAAACCAGCGCCCCAGGTAAGTGGCAAACGCGCCAGCAGCGGCAAAAAGCCAGAACGCCTGCGCGTTCCACCGCAAGCCATCCGTGCGCAGGCCCATCTGCACCAGCGTGGCCAATGCGGAAAACACCACGTTGGAGGAAGCCGCGATGAGGAAGCCCAGGCCAAGCTCCAGGCGGCTGGACGCCACCTTGGTAACGAGGATGGAGACCGTGAAAAGCAACAGCGCAGCGCTGGCCAGCAGGTAACCGAAAAAGGTATCAGACATCCAGATCAAGCATCAAATCGGCATTCAGCCCTTATAAGACGGGCGCAAGCAGCTATCAAAACAGGAGCATTCATCACCATGTCAGATCTTGAAAGCTTCCAGTGACTCGGGGGCAAAGAGCTCCTGCGGCGTGAGCAACCGCTTTGAAAGGCCCTGCTCAAACGAGTACCGTAAAAAGGTCTGCAGCGTGGCTTCATTCTTCTCAAACCCGTAAGGCCAGAAGTCTTCGCCCATCTCACGCTTGACCTGCTCGACGTGCGAAGTCAGCCAGGGCAGCATGACCTTAAGCGCCGCTGTTTCGTACAGGTCTTCGTAAGTGCGCCGCTGGGACTCCTCCAGCGCTTTCATCAGCGAGCGTGCCACCCAGCGGTTGGCTTCATACACGTCGCGGCGAATCGCCACCGTATGCATGATGGGGAATATTTTCGTTTCCTTGAAGTAATTGCGTTCGACCTGTTCGTAGTCTTCAAAAAGGCGCTTGACCTTGCCGCCCCCCTTCAAAAAGCTCGAAGGCATGCGCGCGGTGTAAAGCGCGTCGATCTCGCCGTCGAGCAGCATCTGCGCCAATGTCTGCCCGGGCCCAATGCGCTCGACCTTGATGTTGGGCGGCAAATCCAGCTTGATCTTTTCGGATCGGCCGGGTTCTTCTTCGCCGCCGGTGAAGTAGGTCACGCTGTCAACAGGCACGCCGTAGTGGTCGGACAGGATACCGCGTATCCACACCGGCGCCGTCATCTGGTACTCGGGGTTGCCGACGCGCTTGCCTATCAAGTCCTTCGCCTCGCGAATGCCGGACCTGGCATTCACGTAGATGCAGGAATGGCGGAAAAATCGCGAGGGAAACACCGGAATCGCCACAAACGGCCGCGACTCGTTGAACAGGGACACGGTGTACGACGAGAGCGACATTTCAGCCGCATCAAATTCCTTGTGCCTGAGCATGCGAAAGAAGGTTTCCTCCACCGGCATGTTGAGGTAGTTCAGGTCGATGCCATCGGGCTGCACGCTCCCGTCCATCAAGGCGCGGGTGCGGTCATAGTTCCAGCAGCCGAAAGTCAGTTTCAGTTTTGACATGTCGCAGTGTGTTCCTTGAGAGATTTGATGGATTGAAGGTTTAGAGACGTTCACAAAACCCAGCGGAGCGGTCCTGGCTAGGCGCGTCGCCGCAGACAGTGCTACAGCACGGCAAGGCGGCGCAACAACGCCAGGAGGGTTTTGTGGGCGGCTCCTTATTCCGGCTTGATGCCGGAGGCCACGATGGCCTTGGCCAGGCGTTCGTTTTCACCGAGGATGGCCTTGTTGTAGTCGGCAGGGCTGCTACCGATGGGCTCGATGCCGGCGTTGTTCAGCGTGGTGATGACTTCCGGCATCCTGGCGATCTGGGCCATCTCGGCGCTGATGCGCTCTATCGCACTCGCCGGCGTGCCCGTAGCGGCCAGCACGCCCACGATGGGCGCGAAGTCAAACCCAGGAATGGTTTCCGCAATCGCCGGCACATTGGGCTCCTGGCTGGAGCGCTGGGCCGCATTGTTGGCCAGCAGCTTGACCTGCCCGCCTTTCACAAAACCGGCCAGGGACGGCAGCGCCGAGAACAACACGTCGACCTGTCCACCGATCAGCGCCGGAACCGACTGGCCCGTGCCCTTGAACGGCACATGCGTGATTTGCAGGCCGAGCGATGCCTTCAGCGCCTCCATGGTCAGGTGGTGCGTGCTGCCAATGCCCGAAGAGCCGTAGTTCAAGGTTCCCGGTTTGGCCTTGGCGAGCGCGATGAACTCCTGAAATGTATTGACCTGTACTTTGGGATGAACCGCCAGGTACAGCGGCGCGCGAGCCGCGAGCGACACGGGCATGAAATCGCGTTTGAAGTCGTAACCCAGGCTTTTGTAGATGGCGGGATTGATGGAGAACATCGAGCCGTCCGTTACCAGGAAGGTGTAGCCGTCTTTCGGGGCGGTGGCCAGCGCCTGCGCGGCCACGACGCCATTGGCACCCGGACGGTTGTCAACCACCACTGACTGGCCGAGCTTGTCGCCCAGCCGCTGCGCAAAAATGCGGGCCACGGTGTCGGGCAGGCCGCCGGCCGCGTAGGGCACCACGAACTTGATGGGGCGATTGGGGTAGGCACCCTGGGCGGCGGCAAACATCGGCAGCAGAGTGCCGGCTGCCAGGATGGCGCTGGCCCCTAGAAGATGAAGAAGATGACGGCGCTGTTTCATGAAATGTCTCCTGATGATTTTTTAAAGTGTCATGGCGGAAAAGAAGCACAGAGGCAGAAAAAATGCCCTATGTGGCGCCCTAGGTGGAATAGGACGGTTCCAGCGCTGGCTCGCGGGAATCCCACACATAGGACGCCTGGTAGGCACGCCAGTCCGTCGTTTTCGGAACAATAGCCTGAAAAGCGACCACACTGGGCGGAATACGGAGCTCGCCTGTGCCGATGGCGGCTTCCCCCGCCTGGAACGCGCTCACCGCCTCCAGCATCTGCCTGCGAAACTCCACCACCGCCATGTCGCTGGCGCCCAGACGTTCATGCGTTCTGTCGGCAATCGGGCCCATGGTCACCCACATGGCGATGTCCTGATTGGGGAAACCGGTGATACCGGTGAAGTTACCGGCTTTCATGGCTTCGCGGTCCTGCCAGAAGTGGTTGGCACGATTGCGCAGTGGCTGGTATTTGTCGTCCAGGTCGGCGCCCAGCTGCTGGCCAAGGAATTTGCGCCAGGTGCCGGTGTCGGGCGTCTGCGACGGATGGCCCCACGCAATGAAATAGAACGCGGTGTTGGTGTCGTCCATCGGCACGTTGATGTTGGCGACGTTGTACAGGTTGTTGGGCGGGATCAGTGCGGTGGCGGGCGCCACAAACACCGTCGAGCGAATGTAGTCGTTGGTTGCCGCGTTCTTGATGGGGCGGCGTATGGCCGCATAACGGAAACCGTAAGCACCGCGCTCCACCTGCATGCGCGGCGCCTTGTCGGTAGAGGGCCGCAGCCAGTTGGTATCCGTGGCCTCCGCGCCTTCCACGCGCGCCGGCACCATGTCTGAAGAATGCAGGCTGGAGCTGTGGGCCGAGTCGATCGCGCCTTCCAGGATTTGCGCCCAGTTGCAGGGAATCAGTGCCTTGGCAATCGTCACCCTCGTGTCGGCGGTGGGGGCCCAAGCCGGTGGCACAAAATCAGGTTGCGTCTCTTTCGGCCCCATGTAAGCCCAGACAAAACCGCCCCACTCCTTCACCGGATAAGCCAGGTGCTTGACCTTTTGCGCCATGCCGCTGGCGGCGGGTTCTGAAACCATCTCCAGCACATTACCCTCCACGTCCATCTTCCAGCCGTGATAGAGGCAGCGCAGGCCGCAATCTTCGTTGCGGCCAAACACCAACGACACACGACGGTGCGGGCAGTATTCGTCCATCACGCCGACCCGGCCTTTGGTGTCGCGAAACACCACCAGGTCTTCCCCAAACACCCGTGCCTTGACCGGCGTGCCGTCAGGCTCACTGACTTCTTCGATCAGGCAGACCGGTGTCCAGTGACGGCGCATCAACTGGCCCATGGGAGCCTGACCCTCCACGCGGCACAACAGGTCATTTTCTTCAGCGGTCAACATCGCAAATATCCTTCACATCGGTTGCTAATTCATGGGCTCGCATGCAATCAAAAAGCAGCTTGCAAATCCGGGGCAAGCAGATTATTCTTAGCACACTAAGAATATCGGACTTTTGATATTTGTCAACAACCGTGCGGAGACAACGATGAGCGTTAACCCTAGCGTCGCAGCAGGCAGCCCTGCCGCGGCCGCCATTGAGCCGGATTTTTTTAACCTGCGGGTGATCAGGAAGGAAGCGGTTGCACAAGGCATTTACCTGTTCGAGTTGCGTCATCCGGACGGCGCGCCCCTGCCCGCCTTCACGCCCGGCTCGCACCTGACGGTTGAAGTGCCGAGCGGCGTGCGGCGCAACTATTCCCTGTGCAGCGACCCGGCTGACAACGGCTCCTGGCAGATCGCTGTCAAGCGTGATGAGCGCGGCCGTGGCGGATCCATCAGCATGGCGGACGACGTGCAAGCGGGGCAGTTGCTGCCAGTCAGCGCGCCGCGCAATAACTTCGAACTGGCAAGCCACGCCGCTGAGTCGATCTTCGTGGCGGGCGGTATCGGCATCACGCCGGTGCTATCGATGATGCGCCACCTCAAGCGCACGAACACCAGCTTCAAGCTCTACTACTGCACGCGCGATGCGGGCAGCACGGCGTTCATCCACGAGCTGCAATCCGAGTTTGCTGGCCAGGTGCAGATTCACCACGACAACGGCGACATCGACCAGGCGCTGGACCTGTGGCCGGTGTTTGAAAAGCCCACCGCCGCGCACATTTACTGCTGCGGCCCCAAAGGCCTGATGGACAGCGTGGCCGACATGTCGGGCCACTGGCCTTCGGGTTCGGTGCATTTTGAAAGCTTCGGCGTCGACGCCACGGTGTATGCCGATAACACGCCCTTTACCGTGCGGCTTCAAAAGAGCGGGAAGAGCGTCGAGGTTAGTGCAGAACAAACCATTCTGGAGGCCTTGCGCGCCACGGGCCTGCGCGTGGCCAGCTCTTGCGAAAGCGGCACCTGCGGCACCTGCAAGACCCGCCTGCTGGCAGGCGAGGCCGAGCACCGCGACATGGTGCTGACCGACGAGGAAAAGGCTGACCACATCATGGTCTGCGTCTCGCGGGCAAAATCGCCTGAACTGGTACTGGACTTATGACAAACCGCACACTGAAGATGGGCGTGGTGGGCCTGGGACGGGCGTTCACGCTCATGCTGCCCACCTTTGTGCATGACAGCCGCGTCACGCTGGTGGGCGCGACCGACCCGATTGCCCAGGCCCGGGCGCAGTTTGAAAAAGATTTCGGCGCGCCCAGCTACGAATCCATCGAAGCGCTGTGCGCCAATCCGGCCGTGGAAGTGCTCTACATCGCATCGCCCCACCAGTTCCATGCGGAGCACGTGCGCCTCGCCGCCTCCTTCGGTAAACATGTGCTGGTGGAAAAGCCGATGGCCCTGACGGTTGACGAATGCACCAGCATGATTGAAGCGGCCCGCAGCGCAGGCGTTCACCTCATCGTCGGCCACAGTCACAGCTTCAACACGCCGATACGGCGCACGCGCGAACTCATCGACAGCGGCCGCTGCGGCGCGGTGAAGATGATTCACGCCATGAACTACACCGACTTCCTCTACCGGCCGCGCAGGCCGGAGGAACTCGACACGGCAGCCGGTGGTGGCGTGATCCACAGCCAGGCCACGCACCAGATGGACATCGTCCGGTTGCTGGGCGGCGGGCTGGTGCGCAGCGTGCGGGCCCACAGCGGCGCCTGGGATACCGCTCGCCCCACTGAAGGCGCCTACAGCGCATTGATCGAATTTGAAGGCGGTGCGTTCGCCTCTGCCACCTACAGTGGCTATGGTCACTATGACTCGGATGAGCTGCTGGGCAACATCGGCGAAATGGGCCAGGCCAAAAACCCGAATGACTATGGCGCCGCCCGCAAACGGCTGCAGGTTGCGTCCACCCCCGCTGAAGAAGCCGCGCTGAAAGCGGCGCGCAACTACGGCGGCAGCCTGTACATGGCCGGCACCGCCCTGCCGCAAGGCCTGCAGCACCAGCACTTCGGCCAGTTCATTGTCAGCTGCGAAAAAGCGGATCTTCGCCCCGGTCCGGCAGGCATCGCCATCTACGCTGACGGCGAAAAAACCTTCGAACCCCTTCCAGCCCCGCCGGTTCCGCGCCAGGAGGTGATCGACGAGCTCTTTGCCGCAGTGGTGAACGGCGACTCACCGGTTCACAGCGGTGAATGGGCCCGGGCCACCACGGCGGTGTGCCTGGCGCTGCTGGAGTCTGCCCGCACCGGGCGGGATTGCCAGCCGGGGTATCAAGTGCGTCACAATGCCGGTTCATGACCAACGACACCCAAAACATCATCCGGCACTGGCGTGAAGCCGTTCCCAATGACCGCCTCGCGCACCTGATCCGTGATGCCTCACGGGCCTTTCACCGCGCGCTGCAGGTGCGGCTGGCAGAGCATGGTGTTCCCTTTGGTCACTGGACCTTCCTGCGCATTCTCTGGGAGTCGGACGGGCTGACGCAAAAGGAGCTCAGCGCGCGCGCAGGCGTGATGGAACCCACCACGTTCATTGCGATGAAGGCCATGGAGTCGCTGGGCTACATCGTGCGCAAGCAGCTGCCCACCAACAAGAAAAATATGTACGTGCACCTGAGCGACAAAGGCCGGGCGCTCAAGAAGCTGCTGGTGCCTTTGGCCGAAGAAACCAACAACGTCAGCATCGAAGGCATTGCACCCGAAGACATCAAAACCACGCGCGCGGTGCTGCTGGCGATGATTGAAAACCTCGCAAAAGACGAGCTGCTGCAAACACCACCCGCAACGAAGCGCAAAGCTGCCGCAAAACCGGCCGCCCAGGCCACCCAGTCACCCTCGGCCACGCGCAGCAAGCGTGGTAAAAAAGCCGCGTCCTGAACCCCGCGCGGCGTCCCTTCATGAAGCCATCGCTCCCGCACCCGTTTCGCCGGGTATAGTCTGCCCATGTACACGCCTTTTTCAAGCCATGCCACTGCGCCAGCCCTGCTGGCCGATGACATGCGCCTGACAAGCGGCTTTACCGCTCCCCCACCTGCCGCACCTCCGCGCAACGTGGTCGCTTCCGGCGCTTACCCGCCGGCCGCGCGCGTTCCCGGCTGAGTTCCAGCCGGTCCAGCTCTCCAGCCTCGTTTGATTCAGCCACTGGCGCAGCCGCGCCACGTGCGCTCGCTGGAGCTTGTCCTCTTTTCGGCAGGTAATTTCATGATTTCAAAAAACACGGCCTGGGCCACCTTCGGCCCGACTTCCCTTTTCGTCCTGATCTGGAGCAGCGGCGCGCTTTTCTCCAAACTCGGGCTGCAGCACGCCAGCCCTTTCGCCTTTCTGGGTTTACGGTTTGCCCTTGCGCTCAGCATTCTGCTGGCACTCGGGTTGGCCAGACGGCGTTGGCTGCCGGCGCCCGGCACGCGCCTGCGCGTCGCGCTGACGGGGCTTTTGATGATCGGCAGCTATTCCATCTGCCATTTGCTGGCGCTGGACCACGGCCTCACGCCCGGCGTACTGGCCACCGTGCTGGGCGTGCAGCCCATCCTGACGCTGGCACTGACGGAGCGCCAGGCCTTTTCGCGGCGGCGGCTGGCAGGCCTTGGCCTGGCCCTGGGCGGACTGGTGCTGGTGGTGTATGAAAGCATTGCGCGTGCGCACTTCACCACCACCGGGATGCTGTTTGCTTTTGGCGCTTTGGCTTGCATGACAGTGGGCGCCATCCTGCAAAAGTCAGTCAGGCAAGCGCCGCGCGAAGTGCTGCCGCTGCAGCTGGCCTGCAGCCTGTTGCTGTGCCTGCTCTTTGCGCCGTTTCAGCCGATGTCTGTTGATCTGGGCACCGGCTTCTGGGTGGCACTGGTGTGGATGGGGGTTGTCATGTCGGTGGTAGCCACACTGCTGCTGTACCGCCTGATTCACGCGAGCAATCTGGTCAACGTCACCAGCCTGTTCTATCTGGTGCCTGCAGGCACGGCTGCCCTCGACTACCTGGTGCTGGGCAACCGCCTGGCGCCCTGGAGCCTGGCGGGCATGCTGGCGATCCTGCTGGGCCTGGTGCAGGTCTTCCGCAACCCTGTGCAGCCGTTAGCCGCACGCTGAAAGTTGCCGGGCGGCAGTGCAAAACCACCGCCCGGCTGCAGATCAAATCAGCTGGACACCCGTCTTGGCCTGCAAGACCTCGCGGGTGACGCCGGGTGCAAGCTCCACCAGCTTGAGGCCTTCGGGCACCACGTCCATCACGGCGAGGTCTGTGATGATGCGGTCCACCACGCCCACGCCCGTCAACGGCAGCGTGCATTTCGGCAGTATCTTCATGTCTTCGGTGCCGTCTTTCTTTTTGGCAACGTGCTCCATCAGGACGATCACGCGCTTGACGCCGGCCACCAGGTCCATCGCGCCGCCCATGCCCTTGACCATCTTGCCCGGGATCATCCAGTTGGCAAGGTCGCCTTTTTCGCTGACCTGCATGGCGCCCAGAATCGACAAATTGATCTTGCCGCCGCGAATCATCGCGAAGCTTTCATGGCTGCCAAAGATGGATGAGCCCTTGATCGTCGTCACGGTCTGTTTGCCGGCGTTGATCAGGTCGGCGTCCACCTGGTCTTCGGTCGGAAACGGGCCAATGCCCAGCATGCCGTTTTCCGACTGCAGCCACACTTCCTTGTCACCCGTGAAGTTGGCCACCAGCGTCGGGATGCCGATGCCGAGGTTCACATAGAAACCGTCTTCGAGTTCCTGGGCGGCGCGTGCCGCCATTTGGTCTTGGGTCCAGGGCATATCAAACTCCCGCTTTCTCGGTGATGGTTCGCTTTTCGATGCGCTTTTCGGGGTTCGCATTGAGCACAATGCGATGCACATAAATACCGGGCAGATGGATGTCGTCCGGCGCCAGCTCGCCGACCTCAACGATCTTCTCCACCTCGACAATGCAAATCTTGCCGGCCATTGCGGCGGCCGGGTTGAAATTGCGGGCCGTGAGGTTAAAGCGCAGGTTGCCGGACTTGTCGGCCGTGTGCGCCTTGACCAGCGACACATCAGGCACCAGTGAACGTTCCATCACATAGGTCTCGCCGTCAAACTCGCGCAGCTCCTTGCCGTCTGCCACTTGCGTGCCCACGCCGGTCTTGGTGAAGAAGGCCGGAATGCCGGCACCGCCTGCGCGCAGCTTTTCTGCCAGCGTGCCTTGCGGCGTGAAGTCCAGCTCCAGCTCGCCCGCCAGGTACTGGCGCTCAAACTCCTTGTTCTCGCCGACGTAGCTCGAAATCATTTTTTTGATCTGCCGCGTTTCCAGCAGCTTGCCCAGGCCGAAGCCGTCAACACCGGCGTTGTTGGAAATCACGGTGAGGTTCTTCACCTGGCTGTCGCGCAGGGCTTCGATCAGCGCCTCGGGGATACCGCACAGGCCGAAACCGCCAACGGCCATCAGCTGGCCGTCCTTGACGACGCCCTTGAGGGCTTCTGCGGCGGAAGGGAAAAGTTTTTTCACAAATAATCTCCTTGTGTCGTGACGCTGGCAGGTGCCATCAGCAATCCATTACGATACTACTTATCAAGTTAGGTAGTTTTCCGTAAAGGTAAGTACTGTGGAAGTCGATTACCAACTCGCATTCGATCTGGCACCGGTGGGACTGGTGCTGTCCCGCAACCGCTCCATTGTGGACTGCAACCAGCATTTGTGCGAGATGTTTGGCGCCACGCGCGAACAGCTCGCCGGCCAGTCATTCATGATTCTTTATCCCAGTGCGGACGAGTACGAGCGCATAGGCGCACGCATGATTCCCATCCTGAACGCCAAGGGCCTGTATTCCGACGACCGCATCATGAAGCGCGTGGACGGCCGCAACAAAGGTGAAACCTTCTGGTGCCACGTCACGGGGCGGGCACTCAACCGCAGCGCACCGCACGAAGCCGGCATCTGGACTTTCGAGGACCTGAGTTCGCGCCGCCCCGTCACGGCCGAGCTCACCGCGCGTGAACGTGAAGTGGCCGCGCACCTGATGGACGGCATGACCTCCAAGGAAATCGGCCGCGCGCTGGTGATCAGCCACCGCACCGTCGAAATTTACCGCGCCCGCCTGATGCGAAAGTACAAGGCGTCCACCACGGCCGACCTGGTACACCGGCTCATGGCCGGCTCGTGAACGGACCATTTTCAATTTTTTAATTTGCTACGTTTTATATAGCGCCTTGCGCTCGTCCACAAAGGGATGGGGTGGCTTTCCGCTTAAACCATTGGCGTGTTGATGCCGGCGAGCGTCGGTGGATCCGCCTCATTCCCCAGCTGGTCAAACGGCAACTCCTGCTTCACCAGAATCACCGTACAGGGCGCCGCCATGGCGACCTTGATCGGCACCGTCGCCAGCAGGCGCTGCATCTGCAGGCCATGCGTCGCAGCGCCCATCACGATCATGCTGACATGATTGCCCTGGGCATAGTGCAGCAGTGCCTGCGCAACATCGCCCGATTCGATGACGTGGAAAGACACCGTCTGGCTGCTCAGGTGCAAAGGCTGAGCCCACTGGCGAAGCATGCCCAGGTAGCGCCGGTGCACGGTGGTTTCACTCGTCTGAGTGTCGTGGCCCGGGGTTGCCGCAGGATCAATCACCGTCACGCAGGCCAGCCGTGCGCGTGGTGTCGTGCCCAGCACCCGCATCACGGCGCGCCGCAATGAATACAGCGTGGCGTCGCTCACGTCCAGGCAAGGCACGGCCACCAGGATGATGGGCGCCGCATCAATTTGCCGGGAAGGCAGCGGGCTGGGTTGGTAATCTTTGCCCGCTGCGCGCAACCACCGCTTGAAATGCATCCAGAAGCCCGTGGGTTGCAGGCGCTGGCCCAGCCTCGTCACGGCGATCTGCGCTGGGTCAGAGAGATCCAGCGCCAGGTGTGCAGCCGACGCATAACGCCGGTCAGCTTCGTTCTGCAGGCAGTGCAGGATCACTTCCTGCAGCCATTCGGGCAGGTCGGGCCGCAGCGTGCGCGGCGGCACCGGGTCCATCCACAGGCGCTGCCGCAGGCCGCCGCGGGTCTGCGGGCTGCCAAAAGGCAGCGCCCGTGTGGCCAGTTCGTACAACATCACGCCGATGGCAAAGATGTCGCTGCGCGGATCGCCACGCACGCCCACCACCTGTTCGGGCGCCATCCAGGTGGGGGAACCAACGGCGGGGCGCAGCTCTTCGGCCAGCAGGTCCGGGTAATGCGCATGGCAGGATAAACCGAAGTCGAGCAGCACGGCATTGCCACCGGGGCGTATCAGCACGTTCGCCGGTTTCAGGTCCAGGTGGCAGGCATCCTGCAGATGCAGGCTGTGCACCGCCTGGGCCACTGCCACACCCAGCCGGGCAATTTCTTCCGCGGGCAGCGGCGCTGCGGCCTCGTCCAGCAGTTGTTGCAGGGTGCGGCCGGGGATGTATTCCATCACCAGGTAGGGCAGTTTTTCGAGGTCTCCCGCAGCCACCAGCCGCGGCACATGCGGCCCGGTCAGCACGGAAAGCAGCTGCAGCTCGACCTCAAAACCCACAATGTTTTCCGCGCCGTCGCCGGGCGTCATGCGCGGCACCTTCATCACCAACGGAAAAGGTACGGCGTGCGTTGCGTCGGCATACCCCACCTGGTAGATGTGCGCCATGCCGCCGGCATGCAGGCATTCGCCAACCACAAATCCATCTACCACGGTGCCGGGTGCCATCAACCTCACAGGCCCGCCTCCAGCCGCTGCGCAAAGTATGCGGGCAGGCCGGCAGCGCGCACATCGGCTGCGGCAGCCAGGTGGTCATAAGCCACGCGGTGGAAAGTCAGCTCGGCCAGCTCCGGGTCAAACAGTGCATACATGGCTTTGGTATTGCCGTCGCGCGGCTGGCCCACCGAACCCACGGTGGCGAGCCAGTAACGGTGCGCCGGCACCGGAATGAGCACGCCCGGGGTAGGCTGAAAGCGCATCAGCCCCTGCCCCGCACCGTGGAAATACAGCGTCTGCTGGTGTACGTGACCGCAAAACACATAGCGCACGTCCGGATCGAGCGATGCAGCATCAAGGCTGGCCTCCGCGCGGCGTTCGTTGTCCACATAGTGCCAGCGCCCCGGCGAGTCGGCACTGGCGTGTACCAGCAGCGCGGTGCCAATGGTGGCCGTCAGTGGCAGTCTCTCCAGGAAGTCCAGCGCATCCTTGTCCAGCCGTTCGTGCGTCCAGGCTGCGCCGCTCTGGTCGAGCGAGCGGGCCTGTACGGGCGGTGTCACGGTGTGCTGGTCATGGTTGCCCCTGAGCACGACGGCGCCCTCCCCAGCCAGGTCGCGAATCCGTTGCACCACCTCGGCCGGCTGCGCGCCATAGCCCACCAGGTCTCCCAGTATGGCCAGACGGCCGGCGCCCTGCTCTGCAGCGTGGGCAAGGCAGGCCTCCAGCGCACGCAGGTTGGCATGCACATCGGACAGCAGGGCTATTTTCATAAGGTGAGGCGCAGTTTTATTTCACAGCAGCCAATCCCAGGCAGCTGATGTCCTGTCATTCGGGAGCAGGACATTACAGTTTGCCGTAAAAGGAAGAGGCCGTGGCTGTTTTTATCCGCGTCAGCGCAACTGCCATGCGCCAATGACCAAGATGGCGGCCATTGGCATGCTACTGAATTAATAGCTGCTTGCGCCCGCCCTGACTGGGCTGCAGGCCAAAATCACCTTTATCATCGCCTGCTTTATCGCTGTTGATCCCATCATGCATATCCGCCCTTACCAGGATTCAGACCTCGCCGCAGTCGCCCAGCTGTTCACCGATGCGGTTCATGGCCTGGCGGGAAGCCACTACAACGCCGCGCAGCGCGAGGCCTGGGCGCCCCGCCCACCCGATCTGGGCCCATGGAAAGCGCGGCTCAGGCCATTACAAATTTTGCTGGCGCAAGACGCGGAAGGCGGCGGTCTGCTGGGCTTTATTGCCTACGAAAAAAATGGCCATATTGACCTCCTGTTTACGTCGCCCGCTGCCGCGCGCCGCGGTGTGGCTTCGAAGCTTTATGGCCATGCCGAAACTGCGCTGCGCGGTCTCGGCATCGTGGAGCTTTTTACCGAGGCCAGCCTGGTGAGCCGGCCATTTTTCGAGCGCCAGGGATTCGCGGTGAGGGAAGAGCAATGCGTTGAACGGCGCGGGGCCATGCTCCGCCGCTTTGCGATGGCCAAAACCGTCCCCCTGGGCGACCAGGGTTAGTCAACGGTTCAGATGGCGTCCGGCTCGTGCCGGATGGTCTCACGCGTGCGGTGGTGGTCGCGCAATTTTCCCAGCGTGTGGTCAAGCACCCGTTTGAGCTTGTCGCTTGCGCCGCGAAAGGCTTCGTCCTGGCTGGGCGCGTGGTGGTTGACGGCCAGTGGCTCATGATGCGCCAGCCGCGCCTCCATCACGCAGCGTTTCTGGTCGGGGCTGATCTTGTCGCTGTTTTCATCGCTCATATGAACCTCAATGCGCGTGATGTCACCCTTGAAGCGGCTCAGTGAGGTGTTGAGTTCGGTGCTGGCCCAGCGCTCGAACGATTCGCCGGTGTGCATGGTGTGATTGGAATTGACTTGGACTTGCATGGGTATTGTTTTCCTTTCAGGACGGTTGCAGCGAAGAGGCCTGCCGGCCGGGCTGTCTCGCAGCTACCAGGGAGGCAACTGGAAAATTCATTGTGCGCCCCGCACGACCGCGAGCGTGTAGTCCTGATCCCCACCCTGAAGTAAGGGTGGTTTTCCACACCGCACACGGACCTACGGTTTCCTCATGTGGCGAGTGCTTCACCGGGCTTCGGAAAGCGCCAGGCAGCGTGCGCCGATAAATTCCCTGAGCAGGCGCAGGCCGGGCGTCAGTTGCCGCCGCCCCGGTAACACCATGTACAGCGGCACAGCCTCGGTTTGCCATTCTGTGCACAGAGCGACCAGCCGCCCCGCAGCCAGGTCGCCCGCCACATCCAGCCGCGACTTGTAAGTGATGCCGCGGCCGGCCAGGGCCCATCGGCGAACCGCGTCGCCATCGTTGGCAACATTGCCGCCAGTGGCACGCACCGTGAGCTCTTCGCCATTTCTCCAGAACTTCCAACGGTCATACACGTCTTCACCCAGCATGAAGCACAGGCAAATATGCTTTGTCAGTGCCTGCGGCGTGTCAGGCGTGCCGTGCGACGCGAGGTAGGCAGGTGACGCACACAGCACGCGCCGATTCGTCAAATCCACCGGCAACGCCAGCATGCTGGAATCGGGCGGCTCGCCTTGCCGAAAAGCCGCATCCACCAGGTCGCTGTAGACATTGGTCACGCGATCCGACAGGTGCAGCCGGTATTGAATGCCGGGATGCAACAGCTGAAACGCTTCCAGCCAGGGCAGCAGCACATTGCGGCCAAAATCTGATGGCGCGGCCAGCTGCAGCACACCGCGCACCTGCTGCCGGCCGCTGGCAAGTTCCAGCTGCGCATCGCGCAGGGCGGCCAGCGCGGGCCGGCAGTGTGCGAGGAAAACCTCACCTTCGCGCGTCAACCGCAGGCTGCGGGTGGAACGTACAAAAAGCGGCGCCTGCAATTCTGCCTCCAGCCGTTTGAGTGCCGCGCTGGCGGCCGCCGGCGTCAGGTCCAGGCTGCGGGCCGTGGCCGACAGGCTGCCGGTGTCGACAGTGCGAATAAAGATTTCCAGGTCTTGCAGGGCTTTCATTTACAAATTTTATTTGTAAATAGCTTCAATTGAAAGCTTGTTTATCTTCATTTTCAAATCCAATACAGTTCAAGAATCAGTTTTGAGCACTGCTGAACACAACGCCACGCAACATCACACGCAAAGGAATCACCATGAAAGCCATCGGCTACACACAAGCCCACGCACTCAACCAGACCGGCCAAACCGGGTTGACCGACATCACCCTGCCCGACCCGACGCCCACCGGCCACGACCTGCTGGTCGAGGTGAAAGCCGTTTCAGTGAACCCGGTGGACACCAAAGTACGCGCCAGCGCGGCGCGCAGCGCTGGCTCGGATTACAAGGTGTTGGGCTATGACGCCAGCGGCATCGTGCGCGCCGTCGGCCCCGAGGTCACACTGTTCAAGGCCGGTGACAAGGTCTGGTATGCGGGGTCCATCGCCCGGCCCGGGACCAACAGCGAACTCCACCTGGTCGATGAACGCATCGTCGGCCGCATGCCGCAAACGCTGGGGTTTGCCGAAGCGGCCGCCCTGCCGCTGACCAGCATCACCGCCTGGGAAATGCTGTTCGACCGTCTCGGCATCGTGCCGGGCAAAACACCCAACAACAAAACACTGCTCATCATCGGCGCCTCGGGCGGCGTGGGCTCGATCATGACGCAGCTGGCCACGCGCCTGACCTCGCTCACCGTGATAGGCACCGCGTCACGGCCCGAAACCCAAGCCTGGGTGAAGGAACTCGGCGCCCATCATGTCATCGACCACAGCCGGCCGATTGCCGAAGAGCTCAAGCGTATCGGCATCCCCGCGGTGGACTACATCGTGGGCCTCACGCAAACCGACAGCCACCTGGCACAAATCGCCGAAGCCATCGCACCACAAGGCAAGTTCGGCCTGATTGACGACCCGGTGAAGTTCGACATCACGCTGTTCAAACGCAAGAGCGCATCCATCCACTGGGAACTGATGTTCACACGCCCCCTCTTCGGCACACCCGACATGGTGGCGCAGCACCGCCTGCTCAATGAGGTCGCCCAACTTGTCGATTCCGGCTTGATCCGCACGACGCTGACGGAAACGTTTGGTTCGATCAATGCCGCCAATTTGCGGCGGGCGCATGAGTTGGTGGAGTCTGGGAAGGCGCGGGGGAAGGTTGTGCTTGAAGGATGGGTTTGAGTTTTTCTTGTTGAGGCCGGGGCTTGTCCCGGCCTCAACGCCGCAAAGTCTTGAACATCACAAACGCATCCACCAACCCCAACCTCACATGCCGAAAAGCCCCCGGCAAGGTCCCCACAATCTCAAACCCCAATCTTTGCCATAACCGAACAGCACGCTCATTCGTCGACACCACCAGGTTGAACTGCATCGCCAGAAAACCCATGGCCAGCGCTTCCTGCTGGGAGTGCTCGCACATCGCCGACGCCAGGCCTTTGCCCTGCGCTTCGGGCGCGACCACATAGCCGCAGTTGCAGACATGCGCACCCAGCCCCGGCTGGTTGGGTTTGATGAAGTAGGTGCCTAGCACTCGGCCGTCGTCGCTGTTCCCCTCACGCACTACATACGTCGCCCGGGGCGCGTCCATCCACACCGCGTGTATTTCAGCTTCTGTGCTGTGGGGCGAAAAGGCATAGGTGTCGCCTGCTTCAAAGGTGGCGCGCAGCAGCGGCCAAACGGCGGGCCAGTCGGCCTCGGTGCAGCGGCGGATCAAGGGCTTGGGTTCATTCATGGCGGATAAGGATAAAAGTTATTTGCTATCTTTTTAGTAGCCATACATCCATGTATTGGAAGGGCTGCAACCTCAAATCGCTTACAGACCTCAAGCCTTTGGAGGCGCATCAACAACCTCGGCCGCCGTGCGAAATGCCTCGACCGCGGCGGGCAGGCCGCAATAAATGCTCGCGTGCAGCAGCACTTCCTGAAGCTGCTCCGGCGTCACGCCGTTGTTGAGTGCGGCACGCACATGACCCTTGAGTTCATGCTGTTTGCCGAGGGCCGTCAGCATGGCCACCGTGATCAGGCTACGCGTCTTGAGATCCAGCCCCGGCCGCTGCCATACATCGCCCCAGGCGTTGCGGGTAATGAAATGCTGGATCGGCAGGGAAAAATCGGTGGCCTTGTCGAAAGCATTGGCCACAAAATCCTCGCCCATCACCTGCTTGCGGGTGGCGAGGCCTTTGTCGAAATCCTTGTCTGCGGGCTGCGTCATGAAGGCTCCTAAAAGACGAAGCGTAATGGAAAGCAAAAAAGCCCGCTCCGGTCTTCACCAGGGCGGGCTTGGCCTCAATCAGCGCCTATGAGGGTCTGCTCAATCAGGCAAGGTCGTAGCGGTCCAGGTTCATCACCTTGTTCCAGGCCGCCACAAAGTCACGCACGAAGACCTGCTGCGAATCGCTGCACGCATAGACCTCCGCAATGGCCCGCAGCTGCGAGTTCGAACCGAAGACGAGGTCTATCACCGTACCCGTCCATTTGAGTTCGCCCGTCGTGCGGTCGCGGCCCTCCAGCACACCTTCAGCGTCGGCAGATTTCTGCCACTTCGTGCGCATCTCGAGCAGGTTCACAAAGAAGTCGTTGCTCAAGGTTCCGGGCCGCTTGGTGAAAACGCCATGCTGTGCCTGCCCGACATTGGCATTCAGGGCGCGCATGCCGCCGACCAGAACCGTCATCTCGGGAGCGCTCAGCGTCATCAGGTTCGCGCGATCCACCAGCTGCTCGGCTGCCCGCTGCGCCTGCCCCTTGCGGGTGTAGTTTCGGAAACCGTCTGCGGCCGGTTCCAGCACGGCAAACGACGCCACATCGGTTTGCGCTTGCGAAGCGTCCGTACGGCCCGGTGAAAAAGGCACCTTCACGTCGTGGCCAGCCTTCCTGGCAGCTGCCTCGACGGCCGCGCAGCCACCGAGAACGATCAGGTCAGCCAGCGAAATCTTCTTGCGGCCAGACTGCGCGCCATTGAACTCGCCCTGGATGGCCTCCAGCACTTTCAGGACTTTCGCCAGCTCGGCCGGTTGATTGACTTCCCAATCCTTTTGCGGTGCCAGGCGTATGCGCGCACCGTTTGCGCCGCCGCGCTTGTCGCTACCACGGAAGGTGGAAGCAGACGCCCAGGCCGTTGTGACGAGCTGGGAGATGGAGAGCCCGGACGCGAGGACCTTGGCCTTGAGGCCCTCAGTATCCTGCTCATTGACCAGCGGATGATCGACGGCGGGAACCGGGTCCTGCCAGATCAGTGCCTCCTTCGGCACCAGCGGGCCGAGGTAGCGCGCAGCCGGGCCCATGTCACGGTGCGTCAGCTTGTACCAGGCCCGGGCGAAGGCGTCGGCAAACTCCTGCGGGTTCGCCATGAAGCGCCGCGAGATTTTTTCGTAAGCCGGATCCATGCGCATAGCCATGTCGGCGGTCGTCATCATCGGGGCATGGCGCAGCGCGGAGTCATGGGCATCCGGCACGGTGGTCGACGCGGCAGGGTCTTTGGGCTTCCACTGGTGGGCACCGGCGGGGCTCTTGGTCAATTCCCACTCGTAGCCGAACAGGTTTTCGAAGTAGCCGTTGTCCCACTTGGTGGGGTTCTTGGTCCAGGCACCTTCGATACCGCTGGTGACGGTGTGCACGCCGTGGCCGCCGCCGAACTTGTTGATCCAGCCAAACCCCTGGTCTTCAATGGTGGCGCCCTCAGGCTCGGGACCCACGTACTGGCCCGGATCGGCTGCGCCGTGGGCCTTGCCGAAGGTGTGCCCGCCGGCGGTGAGCGCAACAGTTTCTTCGTCGTTCATCGCCATGCGGGCGAAGGTCTCGCGGATGTCCCGCGCCGAACCCAGCGGGTCCGGTCTGCCGTTCGGGCCCTCGGGGTTCACATAGATCAGCCCCATCTGCACAGCACCGAGCGGGTTTTCGAGTTCGCGGTCGCCGGTGTAGCGCTTGTCGCCCATCCACTCGGCTTCAGGGCCCCAGTAAATCTCTTCCGGCTCCCAGACGTCCGGGCGCCCGCCGGCAAAGCCGAAGGTCTTGAATCCCATGGAGTCCATGGCCACGGTGCCGGCCAGAACCATCAGGTCGGCCCAGGAGATTTTTCGGCCGTATTTCTGCTTGATCGGCCACAACAGGCGGCGTGCCTTGTCGAGGTTTCCGTTGTCCGGCCAGCTGTTGAGCGGTGCGAATCGCTGTGTGCCGGAGCCGGCGCCGCCGCGCCCGTCGGCGATCCGGTAGGTGCCTGCGCTGTGCCACGCCATGCGAACGAAGAATGGGCCATAGTGGCCGTAGTCCGCAGGCCACCACTCCTGCGAATCCGTCATGAGCTCATGGAGGTCTTTCACCACGGCATGCAGGTCCAGGGTCTTGAATTCCTCGGCATAGTTGAACGCCTCGCCCATGGGATCGGACAGCGACGAGTTCTGGTGAAGGATCTTGAGGTTCAGCTGGTTGGGCCACCAATCGGCGTTCGTTGCGGCACCAGCCAGAGCATGTTTGCGGGCGCCACCCGAGAATGGGCAGCCGCCTTCGCTTTGCGTGTTGTGATCAGCCATGATGAGTTACCTTTGATGATTAAGTGGTGCCGAATGACGGCATGGAATTGCACTGCGGGACAGCCGGGACGCTTTGGTCAAGGCCGTGTGGGTGGGGCTGCTAATGGGGTCTCCTTTGACGGGCTTGCCAGGTGATGGCCTGTGAAGCACAGTCTAGGTTTCACTGCAAAATAATCAAAGGCAATTAAAGATATTTACCTAATAGTTTTTATCAATTGCATCTGTTTTGGCTTCAATTCCCCAGCGCGACCTGACGGGTAATCTTGCAGTTACGCTTGGGTCCGAGTCACTTATCGAGTCACTTATAAAGCCTTTGAAGGAACCCTCATGACCAGCCCCAAAACCGCCGGCACAGCACCCCGGTACCCTGCTCCCGAACTGAAGGACCTGCCGGAAGACATCAAAGCCAAAGTCCTGGAGGTGCAGGAAAAAGCCGGCTTCGTGCCCAACGTATTCCTGGCCCTCGCGCGCCGCCCTGCCGAATGGCGTGCCTTCTTCGCTTATCACGATGCGCTGATGCTCAAGGAAGAGGGCTCCAACCCCAACGGCAGCCTGACCAAGGGCGAGCGCGAGATGATCGTCACCACGACGAGCGCCGCCAACAAATGCCTGTATTGCGTGGTGGCGCACGGCGCCATCCTGCGCATTTATGAAAAGAAACCCCTGGTGGCCGACCAGGTGGCGGTGAACCACCGCAAGGCCGACATCACACCACGCCAGCGCGCCATGCTCGACTTCGCGATGAAGGTATGCCTGCAAGCGGACCAGATTGAAGACAGCGACTTTGAAGCGCTGTACGGCCACGGCTTTGACGATGAAGACGCCTGGGATATCGCGGCCATCACGGCTTTTTTTGGCCTCTCCAACCGCATGGCGAGCTTCAGCAACATGCAGCCCAACCCCGAGTTTTACCTGATGGGCCGTGTGCCCAAGCCGTCCAAGGCCGCCTGAAACCGCTCAGGCGCGAATCACGCCCAGGACCCTGCGCACCCGCTATGCTCATGAATCAGCCTTCTCACAAGACTTAAAACCATGGCACCAGACGCCACATCCACCGCCTCGACATCTTCTACCCCATCAGCCGGCGCTTACGGCCTGACCGTGCGCAAGCTGGAGATCGACCTGAGCGATGGCTTTGACCGCCACTGGTTTGGCGGCGATGCCTTCCTGAGCCAGTACCACAACGCCTTGTCGATGAGTTTTCCGGTCGGAGAGCAGTCGTTCATCGAGGCCGTGCGCGACTGCGCCAAATTGCTGCCTCGCACGCCAGAGCACGCGCTGCTGCATGAAGCCACTGCGCAGTTCATCGGCCAGGAGGCTACCCACCGCCACATCCATGGTCTGTACAACGCACAGTTGGAGAGGCAGGGCCTGGTTAACCGCTGGCAACACTGGGCCACGGCCCGCATTGATTTTGCCAAAAAACGCGGTGTGGCGCCCCACCACTTCCTTGCGGTCACGGCAGCCTACGAACACCTCACGGCCGTGCTGGCCGACTACATGCTTCGCCACGGCGACGCGCTGGATCAGGCAGACCCGAAGATGCAGACCCTCTGGCGCTGGCATGCAGCCGAAGAGACCGAGCATCGCGCGGTAGCCTATGACCTGTACCAAGCGCTTGGCGGAAACCACGCATGGCGCGTGCGCTGGTATGTCTACGCGCTGCTGCTGTTTTCGTGGGACTCGGGCCGTCAAACGGTGCTGAACCTCTGGCATGACGGCACGCTGTTCAAACCAGGCACATGGTGGAGTGCGATGAAATTTTTCTGGGGAAAAAATGGCGTTGTGTGGCGCTGCACGGCCCCGTTGCTGGCCTACTTCAGGCGGGACTTCCACCCCGACCAGGAAACTGTTGCCGAACCCGGCCAGCAAACCCGCGCCATTGCCCAGCGCTGGTTGAAAGAACACGCGGACAGCTTTCGCACAGTTCGCTGAAGCTTTTTCTGCGATACCGCAGCACCCATATGCCACCAGTATTGCTATTTTATTGATAGCTGCTTTCGCACGGCCTGATTAGGCCTGCGGGCTTTTTCTTTCAGGATTACGCTTCAACCAGCTTGCGCATCCACTCGGGCAGGGCTTTGGCCTTTTGCGCCGGGAAGTCCACCCAGATGGTGGTGGCGCCGCCCGCGGCGCAGATCACGCCCGGCGTATCCGCGCGCTCCATCGTGGCCCAGCTTTCAAACGTGGTGCGCCCCGGGTCGCTCACGTACATCTTCATCAGCACGTCGCCCGGGTATTCCAGCTGCTTGTAGAAATTGCAAAAAGCGTTGACGATGACCGGGCCTTCGCCCGACGGATCGGGCTTGCAGCCAATGCCATACATCCAGTCAATGCGGATAGTTTCGAGATAACGGAAGTAAGTGCCGTTGTTGAGGTGGCCCATCGCGTCCATGTCACCCCAGCGGATGGGGATATGCATCTCGTGGACCAGCTTTTTCTTTTCGGGAATTTCAATTTTCATGATGCCAATTGCCTCTATCGATGGGCCCTGATGGAGGCCAGAATTCCCAGCGTGAACAACACGCACGCAGACAGTTGTACCAGTGTGGGCCAGTGGCCATCCCAGGCAAACGAATACAGCAGCGCAAAAATGGTTTCGCTCACGATGAGCTGCCCGCACAGGCTGGCACTGAGCCGCTGGCTGGCCATGTTCCACAAAATCGTCGCCAGCCAGGTGGAGCCCAGACCGGCCAGCACGCAGAGCAACACGAACACACCGCGGTCTTCGCGGCCGGCCAGCACGCTTGCGTCCGAACCCGCAAGCAGCCACATCAGCAATGCCCCGAGGCCAGTCGCCACACCCAGCCAGTTGGCCCAGTCGGTGGCATTGACTTCAGGATGCCGCTTGAGCCAGGCAGAATTCAGGATCGCAAACGCCGTCCAGCACACCAGTGAGGCCGACACAAACAGCATGCCACGCCAGAAATTCGTGGCGGTTCCCTGACCGGCCTCGTGGGTGGAACCCATCATGAGCGCCAGCCCCGCCAGGGTGAGCGCCAGGCCGGGCAGCAGGGAAGCCCAACGCAGGCCTTGCGGCTTGCCCAGCAACATGACCCAAATGGGAATGGTGCCGATTACCAGCGAAGGCACTTCGGTGCCGGCGTCGCGTATGGCCAGCACCAACAGCAGGTAGTAGCCGCTGAACCCGAGAATGCTCATGACCAGAGCGGCCCACGCCTGCCGCACCGTGGGCAGGCGGCGAGTGCGCCATCCCGCCAGCATCACCAGCACAGCCACCACGCCGTATACCGCAAAGCGCCCGGCCGTCAGGTCAATGGACGAATAGCCACCCGCACCCATGTCGAGCATGCGCGGCGCCACAAACACCAGGCCCCACAGCGCGCCCGCCGCGAGCCCGGCCAGAATGCCCGTCAGCATCCGTCAGACAGTGTGCGCAGTGGCTACCAGGCGCAAACCTAGCAGCCCCATCGCACCGGCGGCGGTGCGGTCTACCGCAGCCTTGCTGCGCAGGTAGGCTGCGCGCGGTACAGCGGAAGACAAAACCACCGCCACCACGGCATACCAGCCGGTTTCCATCACGAGCACGCCCACAAGCACCAGCAGGGCTGCGGGCAAGGGAAACTGTGCGGGCAACAGTGCCGCGAACACGCTGCTGTAAACCACCACGATCTTCGGGTTGCTCAGCTGCGTCACCAGCCCCTGGCGAAACGATTGCAGCACCGTGCGGCGCGAAGCGCCCGTGTCACCGCCGCCCATTTCCAGCGGCTGGCGCGCGCCGCGCCAGATATTAAAGGCGATCCACATCAGGTACAGGCCGCCCACGACCTTGAGCGCCATGTAGACACCAGGCAAGGCGGCCAGCAGGGCCTGCAGCCCGGCCAGCGCCAACGCGGCAAACACCAGCGCCCCCAGGCCCATACCCACCGCGGCAGCCAGGCCGTCAGCGCGTGAACGCGAAACCGCGATGCGCGCAACCTGCACAAAACTGGGGCCCGGGCTGACCACGCCCGCCAGCAAGGCCAGGAAGATCAGGCCTATCGGGCCGAGGTAGGGCACTACGGAATCCATCATGTTCTTCTCCGAAAATTAATCTTTGTTATGCCGATCGATCAAACGCCAAACCCGTCGTCGGCTGCAATCACTGCACCATTGACGAAATGGCTCTCGCCACTGGCCAGCATCACCAGCAGTGCATCCAGGTCTTGCGGTTTGCCGATGCGCTTGCGCGGCAACATCTGCACCAGCCTCTTGCCCTGCTCGGTTTCCCAATGGTGGTGGTTGATCTCGGTGTCAATATAGCCGGGGCAGATGGCGTTGACGTTGATGCCGAACTTGCCCCACTCCAGCGCCATGGCTTTGGTCATCTGCACCACGGCGGCCTTGCTCATGCAGTACACGCCGATCTGCGGCAGTACGCGCAAGCCGGCCATGGAGGCGATGTTGATGATGCGGCCGCCGGCATAGTTGCCGGGCCCGGCACCGCGCGAACGGGCCAGCATGCGCTTGCCGACTTCCTGCGCCACGAAGAAGGCGCCCTTCACATTGGTGTTGAAGATGAAGTCGTAGTCTTCCTCGCCGACGTCCTGGATGCGCTGTGTGGTGCTCACGCCGGAGTTGTTGACCAGAATGTCGATGGGCCCGACTTCCGTTTCAGCATGGGCCACACCGGCCTTGATGCTGGCGTGGTCGGTCACGTCGAGCTCAACCACATGCGCATCGCCACCCGCAGCCTCAATCTGCGCGCGCAGGTCCTTGAGCTTGTCGAGCCTGCGGCTGGCCAGCACCACGGCCGCGCCGGCACGGCTCAGTGTTTTGGCGAACTGCGCACCCAGCCCGCCGGATGCACCGGTCACGAGAGCGACACGCCCCGACAGATCAATGCTGTAAGCCATTAGAGGCTCCTCTCTCAATTTAAACCGTACAAAAGAGAACGACCGTTCGCATCGCCGCATTCGCGACATAAAATCCAACGCGAGACCGACAATCCTTCCTGAAAATCATTATCAGCGAGTCCCCGATGAATACCCAAGAAATTCTGGCCCAGTTCGGCCCGCGCGAAGCAATGGAATATGACGTGGTCGTGGTGGGCGGCGGACCCGGCGGGCTGGCTACCGCCATTCGCCTGAAACAACTGGCCGCAGAAAAAGGCACGGACATCTCCGTGGTGGTTCTCGAAAAGGGTTCCGAACCCGGTGCCCACATTCTTTCGGGCGCGGTGATGGACCCCAAGGCATTGACCGAACTGATTCCGGACTGGAAAGCGCAAGGCGCGCCATTGAACCAGCCTGTCACCGCCGACGAGGTTCTTTTTCTCAGCGAGAAAAGCGCGATCAGGACGCCCGCCTTTTTTGTGCCCGACTGCTTTCACAACGAAGGCAACTACGTCATCAGCCTGGGCAATGTGGTGCGCTGGCTGGCGCAGCAGGCCGAAGGCCTGGGCGTTGAAATCTTCCCGGGCTTCGCGGCGGCCGAAGTGCTCTACAACGACGACGGCTCCGTCAAGGGCGTGGCCACCGGCAACCTCGGAATCGGCAAGGATGGCCAGCCGACCGACAACTTCCAGCTCGGCATGGAACTGCACGGCAAGTACACCGTATTTGCCGAAGGCGCGCGCGGCCACCTGGGCCGCCAGCTGATCAACCGCTTCAAACTCGACGAAGGCCGCGACCCGCAAGGCTACGCACTGGGTGTGAAAGAGCTCTGGGAAATCGACCCGGCCAAACACAAGCCGGGCCTCGTGATTCACACCGCCGGCTGGCCCATGGACAGCCAGACCTACGGCGGCGGCTTCATGTACCACCTGGAAGACAACAAGGTCACGCTGGGCATGGTCACCGGCCTGGACTACACCAACCCTTACCTCAGCCCGTTTGAAGAGATGCAGCGCTGGAAGACCCATCCCAGCATCAAGCAGTATCTCGAAGGCGCTAAGCGCATCAGCTACGGCGCGCGTGCCATCACCGCAGGCGGCGCATTGAGCCTGCCCAAAACCGTGTTCCCCGGTGGCGCGCTGATCGGCTGCGAAGCCGGCTACCTCAATGCCGCCCGCATCAAGGGCAGCCACGCGGCCATCAAGAGCGGTATGCTGGCCGCTGAGGCCGCCTATGGAGCGGTCACCGCCGGCCGCCAGCACGATGAACTGGCCGCTTACCCTGAAGCCTATGCCAAGAGCTGGCTCGCGCAGGAGCTCAACCAGTCGCGCAATTTCAAGTCCTGGTTCAAGAAGGGCCTCTACGTCGGCGCCTTCATGACCGGCATCGAGCACTGGCTGCTGCCCAAGCTGGGCTTCAAGTCGCCGCCCTGGACCATCCACAACAGCATTCCGGACTACGCCAAGCTCAAGCCGGCGGCCGAGTGCACGCCCATCGTGTATCCCAAGCCCGACAACAAGATCACCTTCGACCGCCTTAGTTCGGTTTTCGTCTCCAACACCAACCACGAAGAGCACCAGCCCGCGCACCTGACGCTCAAGGACGCGAGCGTGCCGGTGAGCATCAACCTGGCCAAGTACGCCGGCCCCGAAAGCCGCTACTGCCCGGCCGGTGT
This sequence comes from Polaromonas sp. P1_F6, assembly GCF_056405695.1. Taxonomy (NCBI): domain Bacteria; kingdom Pseudomonadati; phylum Pseudomonadota; class Betaproteobacteria; order Burkholderiales; family Comamonadaceae; genus Polaromonas; species Polaromonas sp. P1_F6. The sequence goes on along the minus strand of NZ_JBFUBQ010000001.1, from coordinate 398,225 downwards.
CTACGAGTTCGTAAAGAACCCCGACAATACCGACCGCCTGCAGATCAACGCGCAGAACTGCGTGCACTGCAAAACCTGTGACATCAAAGACCCAACACAAAACATCGTGTGGGTCACGCCCGAAGGCGGTGGCGGACCCAACTACAGCGGCATGTAAGCAAAGCATCTCCATCAACAAAAGCCCGGCCTCCCCCGGGCTTTTTTCATGCGATTTGCTACGCCGGGTTAATTCCCGGGAATTCAGCGCACTGTGCGAGCAGTCGCAGCAGCCCCTGATCTTTGTGACTTTTTGTCGTTTGCCGTTGGGATGCCAACTGCTCACGAACAGTTCAGCTGCCCGCCAGCTGGCGATTTGCAACCGTCATTCACAAGTGCTTACCGAACGATTCGAAACGCTTTGAGGCCAGCGTGACAGCTTCCCACGCACATATGCGGCTTACGCTGACATCCTTTCTCCACGCGTCAAAGACACTCGTACCTAGCCCCTGAAAGGGAATGGTCTGGTGATGTCTGGATGCTGCCTGTCCATGCAATCCCTCACGCGAACATGTTTCAGCAGTGTTACGCCGGCGCCGTGACCCGTATCAAATCAACCCGCTGCCATGCAGCCTTTTGCAATGACCCTGAACAAACCCAGTGTGCTATTAACCGGTGGGGCCGGATACATCGGAAGCCATACTTTTGTGGCGCTGGTGAATGCCGGCTACCAGCCTGTCATCCTCGACGACTTTTCCAACAGCCATCCTGCCGTGCTGCACCGGCTGCAGCAGCTGACGGGTCAGCCCGTACCCTGCGAACGCGGCAACGTACTGGACACCGATTTTGTGGCCGGAGTCCTGCAACGCTACCACTGCGTTGCGGCCGTCCACTTTGCCGGGTTCAAGGCCGTAGGGGAAAGCGTGCAACGCCCTCTCATGTACTACCAGAACAATGTTGGCGGCCTCCTGAGTTTGTTGCGGGCGATGGAAACGACGGACTGCCGGGCCGTAGTCTTCTCTTCAAGCGCCACGGTCTATGGGGACCCCGCCACCGTGCCCATCAACGAGCAGTTTCCATGCATGCCGGAGAGCCCGTATGCCCACACCAAACTGATGTGTGAAAACATCCTGGCATCGCTGCGTATTTCAGATGCGGCGTGGCGGGTCGGGGTGCTGCGCTACTTCAACCCGGTGGGCGCGCACCCCAGTGGACTGATCGGCGAAGACCCCAACGGAATCCCCAACAACCTGATGCCCTACGTCACCCAGGTGGCCGTGGGCAAACGGGCCACGCTCAATGTGTTCGGCAATGACTACCCCACACCCGACGGCACCGGGGTGCGCGACTACCTGCACGTCACCGACCTTGCAGCAGGCCATGTCGCCGCAGTCGATGCTTTGCTGGCAAGCGGCAAGAGCTTTACGGTCAATCTGGGCACCGGCGAGGGCACCAGTGTTCTCGGTGTGGTCCAGGCGTTTGAGCGGGCAAGCGGACGGCCGATTCCTTATGAATTTGCACCTCGACGAGCCGGGGATGTCGCACAGTACTTTGCAGATGTTTCCCTGGCCGGCAGCCTGCTGGGCTGGCGTGCCACATGCACGATCGATGACATGTGCCGCGACTCCTGGCACTGGCAGCAGCGCAATCCCGAAGGCTACAGGAACACCTCTGAAACCGATATGGACATATCTGCATCTGAGCCCATGCGCAATAGCCCGAACGGACTCATCCAGCCGGCAGTCAGCATGTGAGCAATTCAAGTCTTGCCCCAAGAATGCGCCACGCTTTTTTGAACTCAATAAATAGCATAAAGCGCGCCATGAGCCATTCGGACTATTGTCAATTGCTGCACTGCACAACAAACTCTTTTCCTGCTTTGACAGAAGGAAAACCCTATGTTTCGAACCCTGTTTACCGCCATTTTGGCCACCTGGATTGCTTCAGCAACGGCGTCTACCAACCCGCCTGCAGCGCCCGCAGCGGTGACGCCAACGGGAGCTACCGCCAAAGCGACACGTATGAAACTGCAGCCCGGCACTGAGCCGGTCAAGGTCAACACAGTCCACAGTGTGGACGCGGTGCGCAGTGGCCAATCCGGCCTGGGTGTCACGGCGGCGGGCGAGGCAGATACGGACGAATCCGGATGGCACCCTTACGGCACGCTGCTGGCCACATTGGCGTTGATGGGCGTGATTGCCGTTCGCCGCCATAAAGCAGAGAGGTCTTGAGGATGAGTGGCCTCGGCCGTCCGGGTGTTGCAGCGGTCAAATGGAGCGCCGTTTCCACAGCGGCACGCTTTGGGCTGCAGCTGGTGGCCCAGGTGATTCTGGCCCGCACCCTGGGGCCGGAGATTTTTGGCGTTTTTGCCATCGGCATGGTGGTACTGACATTCGCCACATTTGTCTCCGGTTTTGGCTTCAGCTGGAGCCTGTTGCAACGCACCACACTGAGTGACGAAGATGTCCGGTTTGCCTGGACATGGCAACTGATCGTGGGTATTGCCACCATGCTTGCCCTGTATTTTCTGGCGCCGCTGCTGTCGGCTTATTTTCGGGAGCCGCGCTCGCAATTCGTCATTGAATGGTTATCGGTGGCGTGCCTGCTGGGTGCTGCGGCAGCACCGGCTACCTACCTGCTGCAGCGTGACTTGAATTTCCGGGCAGTGGGACTGATTCAGGTCGGCAGCTATGCCGCTGGGTATGTGGCTGTTGGGGTGCCGATGGCACTGCTTGGCCAGGGTGAGGCTTCGCTGGTAGCGGCCTGGCTGGTTCAGGCGGCTGTCGTGTTTGTTGCAAGTTATGCCCTCAAGCCGCATGCGCTTCGCCCGCTGTTCTGGTATGCCGATGCAAAGTCCGCTGTCGGCACGGGGCACACGGTCTTTTTGACCAATATCGTCAACTGGGTGCTCAACAACCTTGATCGGGTATTGATAGGCCGGTTGCTCAACGCGCAATCGCTGGGTCTCTATAACGTGGCTTACAACCTGGCCACGATGCCCAACACCTTGCTGCTGGGCGCACTTCAGCCCGCGTTCCTGGCGGCGGGCGCACGCCTGCAAAACGACCGGCCACGACTGGGCCGCGCTTATCTGCAGATGCTGGCCACCATTGTGGTGTTGGGACTCCCCGCCTTTGCGACGCTTGCCTTTCTGTCGCCCGACATCGTGCGTGTGCTTTATGGGCCCGCATGGAGTGGGGCAGCCTGGGTGCTGGGAATTTTGTTCCTCTGCATGCCGGCGTACGTCATCTGGGGACTGTCGACACCCGTGCTGTGGAACACCGGACGCAAGTACTACGAATTTGCGCTGCAGCTCCCGCTGATCGTTTTGGGCATCCTCGGTTTTTACCTGTTTGCAGGCCAGGGAATCCACATGGCTGCAGTCGTGGCGGGTCTGTTGCTGGTACTGCGCGCAGCCGTTACGGCTACGGCTGCATTCCGTGCACTGGAGCTTGGCTGGATGTCCCTGCTACCGGATGCCCTGCGCGGGTTTCTTCTTTGTGCCGCTTGCGTTTTAGGTGTGATGGCAGGTCAGCACGCGGTTGCACGGTTTGATATTCCCCTGCTCTCGCTGCTTGCCGGAAGCCTGTCCGCAGTAGTCCTGCCGGCATTGCTGCTTGCCCTGAGGCCGCAAATGCTGGGGCGGGAAACATCCGAAATGGTCATCCGGTTTGTCCCCGGACTGGCGAAGTTTTTGCGCCGCGGTGTTTCGGCACCACGTACCGATCTTTCCAATTCCCTTGAGCAGCCACTCTAAGGAGCTATCCTGGATCAACCCATCGTTATTTCGGTTCTGGTTGCCGGTGCCATTTTGGCGGCGCTTTTGGCGACGCTGGGCATGGCGGGTGCAGTTCATGTCACGTCACGCCGTGCGCACGGGTACATGCATGTCATTTTCTACGCCATCCTGGCAATGGTGGCCCTGAACAATTTCCTCTCGGGGCGCGACCTCTCCAGCAGTGCATTTAAATTGGACGAAGTTGCGGTGGTGGTGCGCCACCCGTTGGTGGCTTTGGCGCAGCCGCTGGTTTCCCTCTTGCTGCTCACGCTGGCGGGGGAACGCATCATCACGCACTGGCTTCAACGCGACAAGACGGTGCAGGCCCCCCCGGTGATGTTGATCACCTTTGTTCTTTTCTGGGCAGGCACGGTGGCCTCACCGGCTCTTCTGGGCCTGCATCCGCATGTGTCACACGATTACGTGTACCCGCTGCTCATCGGCATCGCGGCAGTGCTTGCCACCAGCATGGAAAGAGACCTCGCATTCAAGGCGGCTCGCAACGCCCTGCTGCTCTTTATGGCAGCGGGCTTGCTGCTGATCCCTTTCAAGCCAACGCTGGTGCTGGACCTCTCCTATACACAGGGCTTGCTGCCTGGTGTACCGCGGCTGGCAGGGCTGGCTGCACATGCCGTGTCACTCGGCATGCTGGCTCAGCTGGGCTTGCTGTGTCTTCTCGCGCGTCCTCTGCAGAGCGTCTGGCTGAATCGCCTGGCGTGGGGAATGGGGCTCCTTGTCCTTTTTCTCGCTCAATCCAAAACAGCCTGGATTTCTTTTACCCTGTGCTCCGCCTGCATTCTTGCTGTACGCCAGGGGCCCGCGTTTCTGCGCCGCGCCACTGACCCGGTGCGGCCGGAATTCGGCATCGTCTCGTTGGTGGGGTTCATGGTTGCGGTGGCCGGCGTCACGTTGGTGCTGATGTTTGGCGATATCGATGCGCGTCTGTCCAGCTTCTTTGACAGCGCCCAGGGCGCGCAACTCGCGTCCATGACCGGCCGTGATCAGATCTGGGCAATTGCCTACGACGAATGGCAGCGCAACCCTGCGTTCGGCTACGGACCCACCCTGTGGGATGTCAGTTTCCGTGAAAGCATCGGTATGCCCAATGCGACCCACGCGCACAACCAGTTTATGGACACGTTATCGCGCTCCGGCACGGTGGGTGCCGCTGCATTGGTGTTGTACGCACTGGTGCTGCTGGTCCTGTCCATCCGCTATGCACGTGCCAGCGGCGGCCTTTCACTGGCGTTGTTCGTGGCGCTGGCACTGCGCGCCATCAGTGAAGTGCCGCTGCTGCTCTTCGGTTACGGCCCCGAGCTCACTACCCACGTGCTTTTGCTGATGACACTGGCCGCTGCAGCGCGCGAAGCCCATGCCCGCAGAGCGCAGCCGGCAAGCTTGCCGGAAGGCGCCATGCCCCGCTTCGCCGGGAACTTCCATCCGTCCCCGGCTACCTCTCGAGCCCGACCATGAAATTTTCGATTGTCATTCCGCTTTACAACAAGGCACCGTACATCAACGACACCATCGCGTCGGTGCTGGCACAAACCTTCTCGGATTTTGAGGTCATTGTGGTGGACGACGGTTCCACCGACGGCGGTGCGGAACTGGTAACGTTCATACCTGACCCGCGGTTGCGCCTGGTGCGCCAGGCCAATGCCGGTGTTTCCGCCGCCCGGAACCTGGGAATTTCTCTGGCAAAAGGCGAATGGGTTTCCTTTCTCGACGCCGATGACTGGCACCATCCCCAGTACCTGGAAACCCTTCTGTGGACGCAGGCGCGTTACCCGCAGGTCGACACGGTGGCCACCGACTTCCTGCCGGTTCCCGATACCCACACCATGTGGCCGCCGAACTGGCCAGTGCTGGCAGATCAACCGGAAGTGGAACTCATCACCGATCTGCCGCGGCGCTGGATGAGCGCGCCGTCGCTGTGCACCAGCGCGGTGTCCGTGCGAAGCACGCGCTTGCGGCAAATGCAGCCATGCTTTCCTTCGGGAGAGTCGCACGGCGAAGACCTGGATCTATGGTTCCGTCTGGCTGAGAAGACCCCCGTTGCGCTAGTCCGGTCGCCCTTGATGGCGTATCGGCTGGCGGTGGAAGGCGGCCTGACAACATATCACCCCGACCTGGCCATGCCACCGTTTCTGGAACGCATGCGGGAACGTGCACTTTCAGGGACCATGACCATCATGCAACGCCGGTCTGCACTGTGGCTTGTGGCGCAACACGAGTTGACGCTGGCACGGCAGGCACTGGCATCCGGAAGCCGCCGTGAGGGCTTCGACTGGCTGGTGCGCGCCCACCGCGCGGCTACCGGAAGACGGTGGTGGCTGACGGCGGCCATGCTTTTCATGCCGGGCCAGGTGGTAAAAAACTGGCAGCTTTGGCGCACGCGCCGGACGGTTCACACCGGCAGTCCGGCCGAAGCAGGATAAAAAATGAACCCCAAATCACCCCGCAAAATCATCCCTCTCTGGCATTCCTGCCGGGTCTCCGTGGTCATCAAGGCACTGAATGAGGAAAAACGCATCCGGGCGACCATCGAGAGTGCGCTGCGCGCTGTTTCCGCCGTGGGCGGAGAGGTCATTCTTGCGGACTCCTGCTCGACCGACAGCACAGTGGAACTGGCATGTACTTACCCCATCCGTATCGTCCAGCTGGCCAATCCCAACGAGCGCTGCTGCGGCGTGGGCCCGCAACTGGGCTACCAGCATTCGCATGGCGACTTTATTTATATCCTCGATGGCGACATGCAGATGCAGGAAGGCTTTCTTGAGAAAGCACTCGATTTTCTGGATGCCCATGAGGACGTCGCAGGCGTCGGCGGACGCGTGGTGGAGCAAAACACCGAGAGCCTGGAATACCTGTCGCGTGGAGAACGCGCCTCGCCGCACCTGCTGCCTGGCAAGGTCGACCGGCTCGACGGCGGAGGCCTTTACCGTCGCACAGCCATTGAGGCCGCGGGCTATCTTTCCGACCGTAACCTGCACAGCTATGAAGAGTTTGACCTGGCCATCAGGCTGCGCGCTCTCGGCTGGCACCTGTGGCGCCTGCCGGTGGATGCCGCCAATCACTTTGGCCACGATGCACCACCCTATCGCTTGTTGATGCGGCGCTGGAGCACCCGCTATATCTGCGGGCTGGGCGAACTGGTCCGCGCTGCCGCCGGCCAGCCCCGACTGCATCTGGCGCTGCAGGGCCTGCGGGAACTGCGCCTGTACCTGGCCGTCCTGGGCTGGTGGGCGGTCATGGCCAGCCTGGTATTCTGGCCGGTGTCGGCTCCCCTGCGCATGGCATTCTTTTGCATCATCGTCACGGCGCCGGTGTTGCTGATGACCTGGCGAAAACGGTCTGTCACCAAGGCGCTGTATTCGGTGATCTCATGGTGCTTCAATGCCGCAGGCCTCATACGCGGCCTGCTTCGCCGGCAACGCCCGGCTGGCGAGGCCATCGCGAGCCGGGTACTCAAGGACTTCTCAATGGCGCCTCGCCAGGTAATTCAGGGGAGCGCGCATTGAGCGGCCCAGATGGAAGCCTGCAGAAGCAACGGGCGACGCAGCAATTCACGGGCATACAGATTCTGAGATTTGCCGCGGCCATGCTTGTCGTGGTCATGCACATTACCCAGGCGATCTCCATCCACATCGGCGGAACCGGGCCAACCCACTATTGGGCAGACGGCTCCGCAGGAGTGGACATCTTCTTCGTCATCAGCGGTTTTGTCATGGCCATGTCAACGTCGGCATTGCCTTCCGACGCTGCGTCCCGGGTCAATGCCGCCTGGGTGTTCATGCGAAGGCGCTTGCTGAGGATCGCGCCGCTCTACTGGTTCTATACCTTGTTGAAGGTCGTCCTCTTGCTGGCTTTGCCGACCCTCGCGTCCCGCGCGTCCGTCGAGCCCGGGCATCTGGCCGCCTCCCTTTTGTTCATCCCTGCCGTGAGCCCGTGGGGCCTCGTATTGCCCGCGCTGCCCGTCGGCTGGACATTGAATTTTGAAATGCTTTTTTATGCGGTTTTTGCGGCAGCCATTGCGCTGGGCGCACCACGCATCCGGTTTTGTTTGCTGGTTTTTCTGCTGATTTTCACGGCTGGGCGGTATGTACCGGACTCGGTGGTGCTGGGTTTCTACGCCCAGAGCATTGTTTTTGAGTTCATTCTTGGGGTCTGCATTGCCTATGCCTTTTTGCATTTCCGGCATGCATCGCCAGGAGTCGGCCTAATCGTCATCGCCGCTGGCGTGATGTTCATGTTTATCCCTGACTGGGGGCACTCGGCCGACCGTTTCGCCACATGGGGCTGCGGTGCTGCGCTGGTCGTCCTCGGGTCAATCTGGCTCGAGCCATGGACCTTGCGTGCGCCACTGGCTTCCCGCCTGTCTTTCCTGGGTGACGCTTCCTATTCCATCTATCTCTCGCACACCTTCGTGGTACCGGCCGGTGTGCTGGCGCTGAAAAAACTGGGCGTGCAGGACAGCCTGGCCATCGTGCTTGCTGTGGGCACGGCCGTGGTGGTTGCAGGCTGCATCTCGTACGTGTGGCTGGAGCGTCCCATGACCACCTTCTTCAAGCGCGCACTCTTTAGAAAGCCCGGTCTTTCTTATCAAGGTACAGGAAAGTAATTATGAGAAGTGAATCGCTGCCGCATTCGGCCGCACGAGAACGCGAGGGGCGCTATATCTACCTTGCGTGTCCCTGGACGCCCAAAGGCGGCGGCATGTTCAAGGTCGCGGACTACCTGATTCAGGCCCAGGCGTTTTCCGCCCCTGCCGATGCGGCGGAACTCCGTCCGCTTGACACCCGCGGCGGCGCCAACGCGCTGTATTCACTTTGGGTGCTGGCAACTGCCATGGCCAGAATAGTGCGCGGAAAACTCAACGGCCGGCTGGCGGGTGTCCATGTGAACATGGCCGAGCGGTTGAGCCTCTTTCGCAAGAGCGTGATCATCATTGTCTGCCGCGCCCTCGGTATTCCGGTGGTGCTTCATTTGCACGCTGCGCAGCTGCATCATTTCTACCGGTCGTTGCCCCGTCCGCTGCAGATGCTGACGCGCTGGGTATTTTCGCTGCCGGCCAGTTGTGTGGTGCTGGGATCATCCGCACGGCGTTTTGTGGTCGAAGAACTCGGCGTGCCGGCCAATCGCGTGGAGATCGTTATCAACGGTGTTCCCGAACCTACCCATGCACGGCGCATAGCCTCGGAACAAATCGTGCAGCGCGTGCTCTTTTTGGGAAACCTGTCGGAGCGCAAGGGGGTATCGGATCTTTTGCAGGCGCTGGCGCTCCCGGGATTTGATGCCTCACGAACCGAAGTGATTCTGGCCGGCGGCGGCGATATCGAAGCCTACCGGATAAAGGCAAAGCAACTGGGCATCGAAGCACTGCTTGATTTTGCCGGCTGGTCCGACCAGCAGCAGGTCGCACGCCTGATGGCTCGCGCCGATGTCCTGGTATTGCCTTCTTACGACGAGGGCCTGCCACTGGTCATCCTGGAGGCCATGGCCAACGGCGTTGCGGTGGTCTGCAGCCCGGTAGGCGAAATACCTTCCGTGTTGACCGATGGGGTCAATGCGTGCTTTGTGCAGGCTGGCGACGCAGCCGGTATTGCCAGGGGCCTGCAGCGGGTGCTGAACGAGCCTGCGCTGAGGACTTCACTGGAGCGCAACGGCCGGGCACTTTACGAACAGAACTTTTCCCTTGCCCGTTTCTTTGCCAGCGTTGCGCGCATCCACCAGCGCAATTTCGGCGTAGCAGCCCAACCGCTGCGCACCACCGCCAAATCTGTCCCGGACACCCACCTATGATCACGCAGGCCAATGACATTCAGGCCGGCAGCCGCCTTCAGGCGGACGTCTGCGTAGTGGGTGGCGGCCCTGCGGGCATTGCATTGGCGCTCACCTTGTCGGAGCAAGGGCATTCCGTGCTTCTGCTGGAGTCGGGGCAGCTGCAGGCGCACGCTCCCACCCAGTCGCTCTGCGAGGGAGAAGTCGCGGATGAGCGGCTGCACAGCCCACCCGGCAAATATCGCCAGCGGCGCCTGGGGGGATCCACCGCGATCTGGGGCGGACGCTGCATGCCCTTCGATCCCATTGACTTCGAGACCCGCAGCTACATTCCGCACAGCGGTTGGCCACTGTCTTACGAAGACCTGCTGCCCTACTACCCGCGTGCCAATGCCCTCGCGGAAGCCGGGCGGTTCATTTATGACGCGGGTGAAGCCCTGGAGCCGGAAATCGGTCCGATGATTGCAGGGTTCGACAGTTCGCGCGTGCTGACCAATGGGCTGGAGCGGTTTTCCTGTCCCACGCATTTCGGCAATCGCTATGCACGGCGGCTTGAGCTGGCGCCCAATATCCAGGTGCTGCTGGGAGCCAACTGCACCGCAGTGCGGCTGCACGCCGACGGAAGGGCCATCCGGGAACTCGAGGTACGCACCCTGGCAGGAACACACTTTTGGGTGACTCCGAATACCACGGTACTGGCCATGGGCGGGCTCGAAACGGCGCGTTTGTTACTGGCGTCGCGGGATGTCGTTCCGCAAGGCGTCGGCAACCAGCATGATGTGGTGGGACGCTACTACATGTGCCACATCGCCGGGAATGTCGGCACCCTGACCGTTCATGGGCCCGTCAGCAATGTGCGGCACGGCTATGAAATTTCCCCGGAAGGCATCTATTGCAGGCGCAGGCTGTCTGTGGCCGCCCACGAGCAAAGGCGCCTGGGCCTTGCCAACGCAGTCGCCCGCCTGCATTTCCCGCGCATCACCGATCCGGTGCATCGCAACGGGGTGTTGTCGGGGCTGTTCCTGGCCCGCAAGCTGATCAGCTACGAATACGGAAAGCGGCTCAACGATGGCCATGCCCCCACGGCAGGGACTTACGCCCGCCATCTCCTCAATGTGGTGGCCGACCCTCTGGACACCACGGCTTTCCTGGCCCATTGGTTGGCCAGGCGCTCCTTCGCTGAACGCAAATTCCCGTCAGTGATTCTGCGCAACCGCACCAACCGCTTCAGCCTTGAAGTTCATGGTGAGCAAATACCCCAGGCCCACAGCCGCGTCACACTTGCCGGCGCTGTCGATGCGCTGGGCATGCCTCGCCTGAAGGTGGATTGGCGCTACAGCCAGGCTGATATCGACTCCGTCCGCAAAACCCTGGACGTGATGGCTGAAGAATTCGCGCGCAGCGGAAAGGCCCACTTCGACTACAACCGCCAGACCCTTGAGGACGACCTCGTGCGCTTCGGTGCCTACGGGGGACACCACATCGGCACCGCACGAATGGGCAATGACGTGCGCACCAGCGTGGTCAATGCCGACTGCCAGGTTCACTCGGTGCACAACCTGTTTGTAGCCGGAAGCGCCGTTTTCCCTACGTCAAGCCAGGCCAATCCGACTTTGACCCTGATTGCCATGTCGCTCCGGCTGGGCGACACGCTGTCGCATCGCTTGCGTGCAGAGCGGGCACCGATCCAGTTGAAGGAGGCCGCATGAAGGTACTGGTATTGGGAGGGTCAGGCCACATCGGCAGGCGCCTGCTGGAAATGCTGCACAGCACTTCGTGGGCGATCCCCACGGGCGCGTCCAGACAGAAGAATCTTTCGAACGGCACGGAAAAGTTGCGGGCCGAATGGCTGGAACTAGATACCCGAGACGCCGGGCAACTTGCGGTGGCACTAAAAAACTTCGATGCGGTTGTTAACTGCGTGGCGGGCGATGCAGCGTCGATTTCTGAAGGCATGCACGTCCTGGTCGACGCCGCGCTCAAGGCAAACTGTCCGCGCATTGTTCATTTGAGCACCATGTCGATTTATGGCCCTGCAGAAGGCCTTATCCGTGAGGGTGCGCCACGTGATCCCAGCCTGGGTTGGTACGGCCGTGCCAAGTGCGAAGCGGAAACCAGTCTGGAGGAATTTGCTCGTCGCGGCGGTACAGCCGTGATGCTGCGGCCAGGCTGTGTTTTTGGTCCTGGCAGTGAACTCTGGGTCGGACGCATCGGCCGATGGCTTCAGTCCGGGCGTCTTGGCGACCTTGGCATCGCAGGCGATGGTTGGTCCAATCTTGTCCACGTGGACGACGTTTGCCAGGCTCTGCTGGTTGCACTGCAGCTGCCGGTGGCTCCAGGCGAGTTGCCGGCTTTCAATCTGGCTGCGCCGGACAGTCCTCGCTGGAACGACTACTTTGTCGACCTGGCTATCGAAATCAGGGCAACGCCGGTGAAACGCATCGGCGGGCGCCAGCTGAGCGTGGACTCCTGGGTAGGTGGCCCGCCACTCAAGGCAGCTGAGCGGGCTTTGAAATTGCTTGGCATCACCGGCTGGCGGCTACCCGATGCGTTGCCACCGGGATTACTCCGTTTGTGGTCACAGCACATTCAACTCGACTCGCAGGCAGCAACGGAACAATTGGGATTGGCGTGGACACCTTATCGCACCGGCGTGCATGACTCGGCCCGGTGGTTCTGTACCGGGGCATCAACCAGCAGCCAAACCATGGAAAAAATAGCATGCCTTCCCTGAAAGCCGATATTCACCGGAAATTTGGACGATCCGACAGGCATCTGGCATTGAAAGGCGCCCTTCTGGATCCGGCATTTCGTGTGGTGGTCACCTTGCGTCTTTGCCAGACAGCCCAGCAACTTCCGCCTGCATGGCGCTGGCTCGCGATGATTCCCGCAAAACTGCTGTACCGCCTGACGAGCCAGCTGGCAGGAATCGAAATACCCTGGCGAACCGCCATTGCGCCCGGGCTTGCACTCACCCATGGCCGCGGCATCGTCGTCAATGCGAACGCACGTATCGGCAGCAACGTCACGCTGTTTCATGGCGTAACGATCGGGCAGCGGGATTACATTGACAGTGAGGGCCGGCGGAACACCGTTTACCCGGTCATTGAAGACGATGTGTGGATCGGTCCGCACGCGATTGTGGTGGGCGGTGTGACCGTGGGGAAAGGCAGCAGGATTGCCGGCGGAGCGTATGTCTTTGAGAACGTTCCCCCCTACAGCGTAGTGATGGGCAACCCCGGTCAGATTGTTAAAGCCAACTGCACACCGGATGTAGACAACCGTTACGCACCGGTAGCCGTAGACGAAGAAAGCCAGCACTTGCGGCCGCAACGTCAATCGCTCGCAGTGAATGCCGCATCAGCGTCGGTTCAGCGAGGCCAGGCGCAAGGCCCGCGTTAAGAATAGCGGATTGCCTATCACGTAGCGCTGAAACAACCGGCGCGGCTCCAGCGCCAGGCGAAACAACCACTCCAGACCGGCCCTTTGCATCCACATCGGTGCGCGCGGTGTTTTTCCACCCAGAAAGTCAATGATGGCTCCGCCGCAAACGATAAGGCAGGGGAAATCCAGCAAAGCGCGCAGCCTGGCCGCCACTTCCTCCTGCCGGGGCATACCCATGCCGAGCACGATCAGCGCCGGTTGATGCTGAACTGCCAGCAGCGCGTATGCCTCTACATCCAGGAAACCATCGGCGGCAATGAGCTGGCTGTGGGGAGCCAGTTCTTGCTGCACACGCAGCCGGCCCTTGGCCAGATAGGGATCACGTGTCCCGAACAACGCAATGCGGCGGCCGTCAAACGCCCGGATCAATTGCGGAATGAAGTCCGTCCCATTGAGATTGAGACCGGGCTGCATCCGTAGCAATTTAAACAGCGTTGCCATGCCGGAGCCGTCCCTGAGCACCAGGTCGGCCGACCGCATTGCCTCAAAAAAAGGAACCGATGCCACCATGGAATTCATCGCATGAGCATTGGCAAAAGCCAGTACCAGCGGCCTGGCAGGATGGCTAAGGGATGCCAGCAGCACCTGGCTGTCGACAGGGCTTTGCACCCGCTCAATCTTTTCCACCAGCAGCGACCAGCGCTGGCGCCAGTCAGCGGGGCCGTCAAAGGAAGAACTCAGCACGGCCTCACCCATTCAGCCTGCGGCATGACAAAATCGTGGTCATGTTGAACACCGTAACCACCGGCAGTCCCCTGCGTACCCTTCGCATCCTGGCGGGCATTACCGTCGTCCTGACGGCCACAGCGCTTTACATTCTTGGCGCACAGCCCGTTGCCGTTGGGCTGTTCCCTTCGCCTTGGGACAAACTGGCGCATCTGCTTGTCTTTGGCATGGTGGGCGTGGCTGCCGGTATTGCAAGCGGCACGCGCGGCTGGCGCATGGCGCTTTGCTGCGTAGCCAGCGCCATCATGGTAGGTGCCATGGATGAGTTGCATCAGGCTTTCCTGCCGGGCCGGACAGCCAGCTGGTCTGACCTGGCAGCAGACGCCGCAGGCGGGCTTCTGGGAGCCGCCGCACATGAGGCCGCCTACAGGCTGGGGGCTGGCCGATTCTTCAAGCATCGTTAAGCACGGAGCCTACCAAAGCCACCCCGAACTCCCGCAGGCTGTGGGTGAAGCGGGTCATTTGCGGCATGGAACTCATGTTCTGCCTCGCCACAACCAGAGCAGCTCCTGCGCGTACGGCCACCGTATGCGCATCGGCGCATTCGCTGGCCGGCGGTGTATCGATGATGATGACGTCAAAGTCTTCGCCCAATGATTGCAACAGTTTGGAAAACTCCTGCCGCCCGAGCAGCTCCTGTGGATTAGGCGGAATGACCCCCGCAGGCAGCACCGACAGATCCTGCAGGGCCGGTATGCTGATGACCGCTTCCGGCCCGGCGCGGCCAGCGAGCATGTCAGACAGGCCCGCAGTCGCCCCAAGGTTAAAAAGCTGGTGCTGCCGTGGCGTCCGCATGTCCGCGTCGACCAGCAAAGTACGTTCCCCCAGCTGTGAAAACACGATAGCCAGGTTAGCCGCGATATAGCTGCGTCCTTCTTTCGCTCCGGCGCTGACAATCGCCAATCCCCGGCGCTCGGCCCCGGTGTCAAACCAGCGCAGCATCAACTGGCTGCGCAGCGCACGCAACTGTTCAACCGGCTGGCTACCCGGCTGGTAAGCCGCCACAAGCTCCCGGCTGAGCTTGGTTTCATTGGCAAGGTAGGGGTAATCAAACTGGACCGAGAGGGCAAAACGCACATCGTCGTCATTCAACAGGCCCAAGGCTTTGCCGGAATCGCCAAAGCGCAAGCCACGGTCCCGCTGAAAATGGAGAATACGTTCGGCATCCGGCGGCGACAGCCGACCTGCGTCCACCAGGATTGTCCCCATGGAGCGGCCGGCACCCGTGGCCGGTTTGCTGGGAACTGTCAGGGGAACCGATCGTATCGTCGGAGCGTTGTTTCTATTCATGCTGTCCCTCCATTGCCTAGCATCAGGCGACGCGAACCGGGAAGCCTGCCGCTTCCTCCATCCGAAGAAATGCTTGCCAGCACAGGCAGGCCCAATATCTGCACAAGGTCTTCAGCAGAGCGTACCCGGCGGTTGGCCAGTTCCAGCAGCAATCCGCATGCAATGCCGAACAAAGTCCCGCCAAAAGCAGCGACCAGCAGATTCACCAACAGTTTCGGGCTCGAAGGATTGACGGGAGGCGTTGCCATGTTCAGCCGCACAACATTGGTCTGATTGCTCAGGCTCTGGAGGCGTGTCTGCGATGCACTTTGGCTGACGGCCTCAAAAGCACGTTGCGCTGACTCCACATCACGGCGATACACATTAAGCTCATCCCGCTGCTTGTTCAGTTCGAGGACACGCGCTTTCTGTGCGCCCACCGCGGCCTGCAGTTCACGCTCCCGGTCTTTGCCCACACGGTAGGTTGTTTCGATAGACGCCGTGATGCGCGCTGTCTCGGTTGCCAGCCGGCTTTTCACGGCGGCCAGTTCGGATTCAGCGCGTTGCCGCTCAGGGTGGTTAGCCCCGAGGCGCACGCTGATTTCCTGTACCTTGGCCTCCAGCCGCGAAAGATCGGCCTTCAGGCCATTGATCAGCGGACTCTGCATGACTTCAGCGACGGTATCTCCACGGGAGCTGCGTTTGCTCTGGCTGTCGGTAGTCTCGCCCTGCACAGTCGTCAGCTGGGAGGAAATTTCCCCAAGCTTCGCGGTCTCGTAGTCCACACGCTCGTCGCTGCTGACAATACCGGCCTTCTGCTGGTACTCCGACAGGCGCGCCTGGGCCTCTTCGAGCTTCGCGCGAGATGCCTTGGTCTGGTCATCAAACCATTCGGCGTAGATCTTGGCAGGTTCCGTCTTTAGCGACAGGTTGGTATCGAGATAGGCCTGGGCAAAAGTATTGGCCGTAGTGGCGGCGACATCCGGATCGCTGCCCTTGTAGGTGATGTTGATCACGTTGCTTTCGCGCGCGGGCCGCACATCCAGGCCCTTCTGCAGGGACTCGGCCAGCCAGCTCTCAAGCGACCCGCGTCCGTCGGTGGCCTCAAGCCAACGGGCTTTGGTGCGTGGGTCTTCATCCAGCTTGAGCATTTTCACCACACGCTGGGCCACACGGTCACCACCGATGATGTCCACCTGGGTCGCCATATAGCTGGGTGCGACCAGGCCGGGCAAGGCCGCGCCGCCGGCAACCGGATCAGGTGAGCGCACGTCAACCAGTACGGCGGCCTGGGCGGTGTACTTGCGGGGAAGCGCGAGGCTGACGGCCAGCGCGGCCAATATGGCCACCAGCATGACGAGCACAACAACCCGATAACGGGCCCGCAGGATCAGCAGGAATTGATGGAGTGTCATGATTTAAAAGAGGCTTTCACGAACATAGATCACATCCTCGGCGCGAACGGGGTCGGTGAGCCGGGGGGTTGTTTCCACGACCTTCCCCGCCGCGTCGCGGCGATGCAGGCGCAGCCGGTTTTCGCTGCCGCGCACCGTGGGTCCGCCGCCCTGGGCAAGCGCTTGCATCACGGTCATGCCCCGCTCAATGCGATACGGTCCGGGGCGCTGTGCCTCGCCGTAGATATAAAACATCGGCGCCTTGTTGACATACAGCGTGTCTCCGCCCGCCAGCACAATATCTTCATCTGATTTCTCGTTCAGAAAGAGTGCCGGGATATCAATCACTTTCCGAAACGGCTTGCCTTCACGCTGGCCGGTCAGGATCAGTACATCGTCACCCGTAGGGGTCACACCGCCGGCAGCAGCCAGCATGTCGCTGACACGGGTGTTGAATGTTTCCAGGGGGAAACGGCCTGGGCGGCTTACCTGCCCCAGCACGGCGACCTGATTGCCCCGTACCTGCCGCAGGACGATGTTGACCTGCGGTACCTTGACGAAACCGCCGGTGCGCAAGGCATCTGCAATTTTCTTCTCGGCCTCTCCAATCGTCAGGCCACCCAGCTGAACGCTGCCAATCAGGGGATAGCTGATCACGCCGCTTTCAGATACCCGTGCGTCGACCGAGAGATCCGGACTCTGGTACACCTGCACGCCAATGGAATCGCCGGCGCCCAGGCGATAGTCCTGGTTGGTCGGCACAGCCGCAGCACCGGCAGCAGCCGGTGCAACAGGCGCAACCGGAGCCGTCACTGCAGCAGACTGACTTGGTGCGGCCGGCTGGGCGAACGCGGGAACCGTCATCGCCAGAAGCAAGGCCAATAAGACCGGAGGAAAGTTACGAATCATGAATTTCATCTTGTTGTCGCCTTTTCGGAAAGCAAAATGTCTGTAAAGGACGCCGCAGGCTGGGGCCACGCCGGCGCCTGAAAGCGGGGTTGGTTGAAGGATTCCATCAAAAGCTCGCTTGTGCTGAAAGACCAAAGGCATTGCTGGTGTAGTCAAAACCCGGCTCAGTGGATTTGCGCCTGTCGCGCTGCACTGAAGCTATCAACTTGAGGGCACGCAGCGCCTGCCACTCAAGTGCCAGGGAAACCAGATTGCTGGTGTCGTGGCGATCCGTTGCGGCAAAGCCCGGCAAAGGCCCCCGGAAGTCGCGTGCGCCGTGGTCGTAGCGCAGGCGAACTGCCGTCTTCTCGCTGGGCTTCCAGGTCGGCGCGATAAAGAAGCGATAGCCTTCGTAATAGCTGGCTGTAGAAGTCTGATAGCTGCCCAGTTCCCGCACCAGGCCTCCGGCAAGACTTGTCTTTGCCGTGATGTTCCAGGTCGCATCAAGCTGGCCGGTAAAACCCGAAAAATCCCGCGCAGCCAATCCGTCGTGCTCGCGGTCGAGGTGGGACAAGCGTGCCCGCAGGGTGGTTTTTCCGGTCGGCGCCCAGTCCAGCCGAACCTCGTGCTCAGTATCCGTAAAGCTCCCCGCAAACGTTGGCGACGGCACCCGGCCCGGATAGTCGCCGTTGCCCCGCTTATAGCGATAAGCCATGGAAGTGTTCGAGGGGAAGACATAGCGTACGCCGCCCTCGGCTCCCCGAATTCGTGAGTCGCCTTCAAAGGTGAAGGGCTGGCTGCTGGTGCTGGTGCGTTCGAAAAGTCCGCCAACCAGCCGCCACGCACCATCGAGCTCGTATTCCGCATCAAACACGGTCGAGCGGTTGGTCCGGCGATTGAGTTGACCTGAATTCTGGACGTCGGCCGTGTTGTCGACAAATTCCCGCCGATCGGAGGTCAGGTTGCCATGCAAGGCCGGCGTAAAACTCCAGCGCCAGGCGGCCGCATAGTTCACCGCGGTGAAATCAAGATTGGAAAAGCGGCTGTAATGATGGTCTTCGACCCCAGCGTCGAGCTCAAATCTCTGAAGCCCGAAAGGCTTGTTTATCTTAAAACCTGCTGTCGTCACCGAAACTGTGTCCGCGCGGTCCGTGGTTCCTATCAATGCCTGGGCATTCGCTGTATCGGACAACCGGAAGACATTGCTGTCGTGCGTGACGGACTGCCCAGCCTTGAACTGAAGGGTGTCAAGCTCATCGGCACGCACCGCCAGGGGAATCAGGCTCAGCAACAAGAGCGGAATGGGAAGGAGGTCGCGGTGAGGCATCAGCTGTCCTTTTTTTGCTTTTAGTAAGCCGCACTGTCCTTGAAGACCAGGCGGATCGTTTTCAGAATGATGAAAAAATCGAGCTGCAGCGACCAGTTGCGCAGGTAATCCAGGTCGCAATCGATACGCGACTGCATCTTGTCGAGCGTGTCGGTTTCGCCGCGCTGCCCATTCACCTGAGCCCAGCCGGTAATGCCGGGCCTGACCTTGTGGCGAACCATGTAGCCCTTGATGAGAGAGCGATACATTTCGTTGTGTGCCACGGCGTGCGGGCGCGGCCCGACGATGCTCATGCGCCCTTGCAATACGTTGATGAATTGCGGTAATTCGTCGAGTGAGGTTTTGCGCAGGAAAGCGCCCAGGCGGGTGATCCGCATGTCATTCTTGCGAGCCTGTTGAATCGTGCCACCGTCTTCGGTAACAGCCATGGACCGGAACTTGTAGACCAGAATCTGCTCACCGTCCAGGCCATAGCGCCGCTGCTTGAAAATAACCGGCCCGGGAGAGTCAAGCTTGACCATGATCCCGATCACCAGCATGACCGGAAAAATCAGGAACAGGATCAGCAGTGACAGCGCGACGTCGCTGGCCCGCTTCAGTACGCCGCTGACACCCCGGAACGGCGTATCACAGACAGATATCACCGTGACCCCGCAGACCGAATCGCTGCGGCCCTGTATCAGGTCGGTAATGAACATGTCGGGGACAAAATAAATCGACGCTGTGGTGTCCTTCAGGCCATCAAGCACCTGCAGGATGCGCGGCCGCGATGCCATGGGCAAGGACAGATAAATAAACTGGATACGGTGCTGCTTGACGTAAGCCGGAAGGTCGTCAATTTTTCCCACCAGTTGGTAGTCATCCTGTGACTCCCTGCGGTCCTCCCCGCGGTCGTCGAAAAAACCCTTCAAATCAATGCCCGAATACGCCGAGCCTGTGATGTGCCGGGCCAGAGAAACGCCTTGCTCGTTCATACCGACGATGACAGCACCCCGAACCGCCCCCTGCAATTTCAGCAACTGCGGAGCGGCAGCACGCAGAGCCACATGCGCACCCGCCTGGGCAACCGGCGCGACCCATAGCCAGTTAACCAATACCGTCATGGAAAATTTATAGAAATATTCGGTGGCAAAACCCGTCAGCAACAACAAGCCGGCAATCCATATCCAGTGAAATGCAATCTTCGAGAACACCTTCCACACGGGCAAACGCAATTGGGAGGTACCGGGAAACGTCAGCGAAAACACGATGACCGACAAAATTAGATAGGCAGGACGCACCGACCCTTCAAAGAACAAAGCCAGTCCCCAGAGCGAGAACACCAGAACCAGAGGGTCCAGCGCGGCCTCCACTGCGGTGAAAAGATGACTTCGACCCAACCCCATGGAGCGGGGTTCGCGCCGGTTAAGCCATGCCGAGGCTGAATTGAGCGGGTTGACATCATCCATGCAAGCTCACCCGCGTAATCCTGGAGACAGCCTGGGCCCGGTTAAATACGTTGAGCTTCTGGAATATGCGCTGCATGTGATTCTTCACCGTATAGCCACTGATGTTGAGGATGGTTCCAATCTCGGCATTGGTTTTTCCCATGGCGACCCAGGCCATGATTTGCGTTTCACGTTCGCTCAGGCCGGACGCGTCGTCGGCTCCGTTGCGCACCGTAACGACAGCTTGCGGGTGCTGCTGTGGCAACAGCGCCATCTGCCGCAGCGCGTTATCAATGGCAGGCATCAGCATCCTCATGGCCTTCAGCCCAGACTCCCTGGGAATCTCATCTGCACGGAAAAACGCATACAGACAGTCCTGGTGCGCCCTTTCGTCATGCATCGCGTGAACGAGCACCGAGCGCATCCCCGCCAGGGTACGGGTGAAGGAGCCCGGCAAGCTCGCATTGCCGAGCAAATATTCGAACTGGCTGAAATTGAGGAGGCAGGGCTGCCCACCGGCCGCCACCCAGTGGTCATGAAGCCGGCCAAGCAAAAAGGGCACGCCGTCTGTACCGTCTGCATAAGAACGTACGCCAGGCAATTCAGAAAGAATGTCGTGCTGGATAGCACCTTCCTGAAAGTCGCCCCAGCCCACCATCAGGATGTCATGTGGAAGGGAATACTGGACGTCACCGCGCAACCATTCGAGCAGGTCGGCGTGCCGGGTGATGGCCGTAGCCTGCGTTATCAGCGCCGTATAGTGCGCAGGATCTTCGCTAAAAAGCGGAGCGTGAGATTTCATGCCTTGATATCACTTCCTGTGTTTTGTTCTGCCCCCTGCCTGCGTGTGCAGGCGTGGCAGAAGGGGCCCACTGAGAATCGTCTAGCTTGGTATAAGTCGCAATACCAAAGACGGCACAGTTGATGTAGGAACAAGACGACTCAGTGTAGGGTGGCAGGCATGCAATTGAGGTGTCAGACCCCGCGCGTATTGGTTGCAACTACGTAACAGCTGTGCGCTTGATGGCAGTTGCTTCGCAAAACGATACGGCTTGCAACAGTTTGCTTTCTTTTGGCGCACAGCCGTGGCAGCTATTGGCTACGCTGCGCACATAATTTGTGCACGCAGTTGCAGTGAGCAAGACAGCAAAGAAACAAGAAGAGGAACGCAAGGCTGATGACCGGTAAGAAAATGAAGCGCAGCATGGAAGTGGATACGGTAAGAGGCATCGCCTGCATCTTGCTGGTTCTGTTTCATGTAGTAGGGGATACGCCCTCAGTGGGCCTGAAGGTTCCGGAGGGGCACTGGTTGCAGATGTTCAATGAAGGGCTGGCCTATATCCGCATGCCGCTCTTCTCTTTCATCTCAGGCTATGTGTATGCATTTCGCCCCTATGAAGGCAATGCTGCTGAATTCATTAAAGGCAAGGTCCGGCGGCTGCTGCTCCCCCTGATTACGGTGGGAACTATTTTTGCCGTCGTGCAGGCCTTCACGCCAGGCGCCAACTCATCGGTCAACCAGTGGTGGCTGTTGCACATTGAGCCCGTGGGGCACTTCTGGTTTCTTGAAGCGCTTTTTATTGTCTTCCTGGTCGTTCTGCTGCTGGAACACCTCAACGCACTTTCTACTGCGGCCGGATTTGCGGTCGCCTGGGCGCTCAGCGCGGTACTGTTTGACTACTTCAGTCCTCCCAACTATTTCGCCGCCCGCGGCGCTGTTTACCTTCTGCCTTTTTTCCTGGCCGGACTTGCCTGCAAACGATTTGACATCGGAACGCCAAAGGCCCGGCTTGTAGCAGCGGCCGTATTTATTTGCGCCGCTACCGGGGCCATGCTTTTTCCGCAATTTTCCGAGCAGGGAAGTTCTGTCGCCGCACTGGCGCTCGGTGTCTCAAGTGCCTTTCTTCTTTTGCGGAGTGGCTGGAGTTTCGCGCCCCTGGCCTACATTGGATCCTTCTCATTTGCGATTTACCTGCTGCATGTTTTTTTTACGGCTGCGAGCCGTATCGCCTTCAGGAAACTGGGTATCACGGACACCTATGTCCTGATGACGCTGGGACTCGTCGCCGGGATTGCTGGTCCTGTCGTATCCGCGCTGCTCATCAGCCGGCACGCAGGCCTGAATCTGTGGCTGCTGGGAACTGTGCCGGGCAAGCCGAAAACCAATCCGAAGCCCGTGGTAGCAGCCTGAAGGATCGGGGCTCGAGCCAGCGGCCCATTTCATTCTGGCGCCAAGCCGCTCATCACTGGCGGCGTCCTGGCGCCCCAATCAGTGACTGTGCCGCCGCGGCGAATCCTGAACGGCTCGAATGTCGGAGCAGGAGCCGTGCCCCCCGGGAGTTGCACGATGTCTTTTTCTCCAAGCACCATCCAAACCGGCACCATCTGTCGGCTGCATGGAACGACTCCTCCTTCGAACTAAACTGCCTGACATACCGCAGGCAACCGGATCGGTGCGGGCATGCAGGCGAGTAACCTACAAAAAATGGAGACAACATACCCATGAATATCGTCATCACCGGTGGCGCCGGATTTCTCGGGGCCAGGCTGGCCCGGCAACTTCTGGACGCGGGGCAATTGGCTCTTGCGGGCAGCGCACCGCAAACCATCCGGACAGTGACACTGGTTGACAGGGTGGCGCCCCCGGCCGCGCTGGCCGCGGACAACCGCATTCGAACCATCACCGGCGATCTGAACCGGCTGCTGGAAGACGGTCATCCGCAAGCACTCGTGGTGACAGAAAAAGACACGCTGATATTCCATCTGGCGGCGGCGGTCAGCGGTGAATGCGAAGCGGATTTCGACCTTGGGATGCGCAGCAATGTCGACGCCACGCGTGCGCTGCTGCAGGCGTGCCGTGCCCTGAATACATCGCCCACCGTCGTATTCGCCAGTTCGCTTGCAGTGTTTGGCAATTCACCCGAGCAACCACTCCCGGCGGTCATCGATGACAGAACGCTGCCCACACCACAGAACAGCTACGGCATCCAGAAATTTATCGGCGAGCAACTGGTGGCTGATTACGCGCGCAAGGGTTTCATACGCGGGCGCAACGTACGCCTGATGACCGTGAGCGTACGGCCCGGAAAACCCAACGGTGCGGCATCGAGCTTTCTCAGCGGCATGATCCGGGAACCCCTGGCGGGGATCAGGGCGCAGTGTCCTGTGCCGCCCGAAACGGCGGTGGCTCTTGCGTCGCCCGGCCGTACGGTTGAGGGATTGATTCGCGCTGCGCAAGCCAGCGACACCGAATGGGGTGCCCGCACAGCCGTCAATCTGCCGGCCCTCAAGACCACGGTCGGCGAAATGGCGCAAGCCCTGGCACGGGTGGCAGGAAAGAACGTGGCGGATTTGATCGACTGGGTGTACGACCCCGTCATCGCAGGAATCGTGGGCAACTGGCCGGCCAATATCGACGCAGCACGCGCGCGGTCGCTGGGCCTGCTGCCTGACAGTGATTTTGAAAGCATCATCGCGGCGTACTTAAGCGAAAACCCGCGCACAACCGCTGGTGCATCGCGGCAATAATGCGTGTGCTTATGGTCGGAAAATCCTGATGCGGGACCGGCCCCAGTCGTCCACAGGATTCCCGGCCCGATCACCCAACGGAGACAAACAACATGAAGCTTTCAAAACTGATTATCGGTATGACGCTCGCAGCGGGATTCATGGCGTCTGCAAATGCACAGACCACCATGAAGATCAGCATTTCCACGGCCCAGAATTCGCATCAGGGCATTGCCATCGACACCTTTGCCAAAGAAGTCGAGAAACGCACAGCAGGCCGCTACAGAGTCCAGACCTTCTACAACGGAGCCCTGGGCGGCGAACGCGAATCCATCGAGGCCGTGCAGCTGGGCACCCAGGAGCTGGCCCTCTCCTCCACCGGCCCCGTACCCAACTTTGTCCCCGAGACCAAGATCCTCGACGTTCCCTTCCTGTTCCGGGACAAGGCGCACGCACGCGCCGTGCTGGACGGCCCCATCGGCCAGAATCTCCTGACCAAATTCGATGCCAAGGGCTTTAAGGCGCTGGCCTGGGCCGAGAACGGCTTTCGCCACATGACCAACAGCAAGCGGGATGTGAAAGTTCCGGAGGACCTGAAGGGACTGAAGATGCGCACCATGGAAAATCCGGTGCACATCGCCGCCTACAAAGGCCTTGGCATCATCACCACGCCCATGGCCTTTCCCGAAGTGTTCACGGCGCTGCAGCAAGGCACGGTCGACGGCCAGGAAAATCCCCTGTCTGTGATCATGTCCGCCAAGTTCGACCAGGTGCAAAAGCACCTTTCACTGACCGGTCACGTTTATTCACCCTGTATTTTTGTCATGAACAAGGCAGCTTTCGACAAGCTCAGTGCTGGCGACAAGACGGCATTCATTGACGCTGCCAAGGAAGCGACCAAGGCGAACCGGGCCCGCGTGGACCAGGACGATGCCAACGGTGTAGCCGAGCTGCGCAGCAAAGGCATGACCGTGATCGAAAACGTCGACAAGGCGAAGTTCGTGGCAACGCTGGCGCCAGTCAACGCCGAATTTGAAAAGCAGTTCGGCAAAGCCAACATCGACGCGATCAGGAACTACAAGTAAACCGTACCGCAGCTATTTTGCTACTTTTTTTGTAGCTACTTGCGCCCGCCACCATTGGTCTGCGGGCGTTTTCATTGAAATTTTCAATTCTCCTCATGTATCGGCGCATCCATGAAACAAGTATTTCTCCAACTTGAACGGTGGACCACCGGCTTCTCCATGCTGGTGGCCTGCGTGATGCTGGTCATCGCATCGGGGCTCGGCGTGTTCCAGATCCTGACGCGTTTTGTCTTCGAGCAGCCTGCAGAGTGGAGTGAAATTCTGATCCGCCTCAGCCTGATCTGGATGGTCTTTATGGGAATTCCCACGGCTTTCCGCCAGGGCGCCATGGTCAGCGTGGATGTGCTCTATCGCTGGAGCCCACCTCGCATCCGGCGGGTGCTGGACTGGCTGGTCTGCCTCGCCGCCCTGTTCCTCGTCGCAGTCATCGTCTGGTGGGGCTGGGACTATTCCCTTCGCGGGCGTGTGCAGTCCATGGCCGGCCTTGAATCCATTTCCATGTTTTGGGGCTATGTGGCCATGCCTGTCGGCGGCATGTTCTGCGTGATCGGCATCATCGGCAACCTGATCGACCCACAGCGGAATGAATTGGAAACCGCACAATGAGAACAAAAACTGGATTTCACCTTCAAGCAGGGGCCGCGGAACCGGCTTTGCCGGGCCGCAGGCGCGGCCCCAGAGGGGCTGGAGCCCGCGGCTCCAAGCCTGCCTGCGCAGGCTTGGACGGGCGACAGAGGCGAAGCGTCTCGCGAGCCGCGGCCTGCAAGGCCTCGCGCATTACACGAAGTGAAAAGCGTGGGGGCCAAGTATGACCGCGGTAATGATTTCCACCATGGTGCTGTGCTTTGCACTCACCGTTTCCGTGGCCGTTTCCATCGGCCTGGCGTCCATCTTCGGTATCCAGGCGTCCAACGCCAACATGCTGATTTCAGTCAAGGAGATGTTCTCCTCGATCAACAAGTTTCCGCTGGCCGCGATCCCCTTCTTCATCCTGGCCGGCAACCTGATGGAAACCGGCGGCATCTCGCGCCGCCTGGTCGAGTTCGCCAAAAGCATTGTGGGCGGCGTCCAGGGCGGCCTGCCCATGACCTGCGTGCTGACCTGCATGATTTTTGCGGCCGTGTCGGGCTCTTCTGTGGCCACTACTTTCGCCATAGGCGCCATCCTGATCCCGGCGCTCATCAAGCACGGCTACCCCACCGCCTACGCCGCAGCCCTGCAGGCCACCAGCGCAGAACTGGGCGTGATCATTCCGCCATCCATCCCCATGATTCTTTACGGCGTGAGCGCCGAGGTCTCGATCGGAGAACTCTTCATCGCCGGCTTCGGCCCGGGGCTTTTGATCGGCTGCGCGCTGATGCTGTTCGTGCACCTGTACTGCCGCTGGAAGGGCTGGGGCAAGCACGACGGCGACGGCCGCCTGAGCTTTGGCAAGGCGACCTGGCAGGCCAGCTGGGCGCTGCTGATGCCGGTGATTATTCTGGGCGGCATTTACGGCGGGATTTTCACGCCGACCGAGGCGTCGGCGGTGGCGGTGTTTTATGCGCTGGTCGTCGGCACCGTGATCTACCGCGAAATCAAGCCGGCCGACCTGTACGTCATCCTGCGCAAATCGGTGCTCTCCAGCGCCGTGATCATGTTCATCATCGCCAATGCCGGGTTGTTCGCCTTTCTGATCACCCGGGCCGGCGTGCCGGACGCCATAGGCCATTGGCTGGAAGCAGTGCTGCAATCGCCCGCCCTCTTCCTGCTCGGCGTTAACGCGGCGCTGTTCATCATCGGCATGTTCATTGAAACCAGCGCCGCCATCATTGTTCTGGCACCCATCCTGGCGCCAGTGGCTGTGCATTTCGGCATCGATCCGGTGCACTTCGGGCTGGTGATGGTGGTCAATCTTGCCCTGGGCATGATCACACCGCCTTTCGGCGTGAACCTGTTCGCGGCCTGCACCGTCGCCAGGATATCGCTGGACCGCATCGTGACCCACCTGATCCCCTTTGTGCTCGTCATCCTGGCTTGCCTGATGGTGGTCACTTACGTCCCGCAGCTGTCGCTGGCTCTGCGGGATCTCGTCTACGCAAAATAGCTTTTCGGACGGGATTCACGAGGCTGTCATTTTCAGCAGCCATGCTCGGGGTTTCATTTCAGGATGAAATCCATGCAGCTCCACAAAACCGACCGCGCCCGTGCCGAGCTCAAGCCCGGCGTGAGAACGCTAGGCCAGCGCGAGCGCACCCTGCTGCTGATGGCCGACGGCAGCAAGTCGGCCCAGGACTTCCGCCCGCTGTTTGAGGGCGACGGCGAAGCCATTGCCCTGCGCCTTTTGCGCGACGGCTTTCTGGAAGCCCATCCCGGCAAGACGTCCGCGCCGGCAAAAAACCCTGCGCCTGCACCCGCCCAAACACTCACGCCGGCGCAGTTACAGAACTTTCCCAGCCCCGAAACCACCCAGGCCATTCAGGTCTCTGCCGATCAATTTGAAGGCAAGCGCTCGCTTGCCACAACCCGGATGTTCCTGTTCGACATCTGCGAACGCATGTTCGCCCGGCGCAACCCGGAGATGGCCGAGCGCTTTCGCGAAGCGCTGCGCAATGCCAAAGACCGCGAGACCATGCTCAGCGCCTCGCGCGAAATGATCGAGGAAATCGAAAAAATCGCGGGCCACGAGCGCGCCGACTCCATCAGCGAGCGCATCGCCATGCTGCTGCCGCAGCACCAGGCCGCCTGATCGAGCCGACAGCGGCTTCCGTTACACTCAGCGGTGTCAGGAGAGAGTTTTCCTCGCGAAAACCGCCGAAGGCGCACGAGCACCCTGGGGGCACCCCCCTTGAGTAGCACTGAACGCTCAGGCAAAAGGACTGGCAACCGCCCTGCGGCGCACCACGCGGCAAGGCGTTCCCTACTGGAGAGAGGCCGCCTTTCACGGGCAGCCCACCGAAGGAGCAAGCCTGCATCGCCGGGTGAATCTCTCAGGTAAAGTGGACAGCAGGGGCAGCCCATGGATTGAGAACAAGTTCTTGCCATGACCGTGTTTGCCCCCTGGAGAATGCCTTGTCCGATTCGTCCACCTCTTCCGCCGCCCCCGAAACCTTGTTGAAAACGCCCCTGCATGACCTGCATGTGGAGCTTGGCGCGCGCATGGTGCCTTTTGCGGGCTATTCGATGCCGGTGCAGTACCCCGCGGGCCTGATGGCGGAACACCACCACACACGCCAGGCTGCCGGCCTTTTTGACGTGTCCCACATGGGCCAGCTACGCCTGGTGGGTGCTGATGCCGCAGTCGCGCTGGAATCCCTGATACCCGTTGATGTGATCGACCTGCCCGCCGGCAAGCAGCGCTACGGCCTGCTGTTGAACGACGACGGCGGCATCATCGACGACCTGATGTTCTTCAACCGCGACTACGCCAACGGCGGCGACCTCTTTGTCATCGTCAACGGCGCCTGCAAGGTCGGCGACATTGCACACATCCAGGCAAAGATCGGCTCGCGCTGCGAAGTCATCCCCATGCCGGAAATGGCGCTGATGGCGCTGCAGGGCCCACAGGCCGTCACTGCCTTGCAGCGCCTGGCGCCCGGTGTCGAAAAACTCGTATTCATGACCGGCGGCCGCTTCAGCGTGGCCGGCTGCGACTGCTTCATCACCCGCAGCGGCTACACCGGTGAAGATGGCTTTGAAGTCTCGGTGCCTGCTTCGCAAGCTGACGCACTCGCACGCGCGCTGCTCGCGCAACCTGAAGTCAAACCCATCGGCCTGGGCGCGCGCAATTCGCTGCGGCTGGAGGCCGGCCTGTGCCTCTACGGCAACGACATCGACACCACCACCACGCCGGTGGAAGCCAACCTCAACTGGGCCATGCAAAAGATTCGCCGCACCGGCGGCGCGCGTGCCGGCGGCTTCCCTGGCGCAGACAAAATTCTGGCCCAGCTGGCCGACCCCGCCCTGCTCACCCGCAAGCGTATCGGCCTGGTGGCGCTGGAGCGCGTTCCTGTACGCGACCACACCGAACTGCAAAGCACCGACGGCATGGCTATCGGCGAAGTCACCAGCGGTTTGTTGGGCCCCACCATCAACCAGCCCGTCGCCATGGGTTACATCAAACCTGAGTTCGCTGCGCTGGGCACACGCGTGAACGCCATCGTGCGCGGCAAGCCGGTGCCCATGGAAGTGGCCGCCATGCCTTTCGTTCCCGCCCGCTACTACCGCGGTTAAGCACCAGATCAAGCTCCCCGTTTTATTCACCCCACTCAACCCCTGGAGAACCTCATGACCGTCAAATACACCGAAGACCACGAATGGGTCAAGATTGAAGGCAACGTCGCCACCGTCGGCATCACCGTGCATGCGCAGGATGCGCTGGGCGATGTGGTGTTTGTGGACCTGCCGGCTGTCGGCACCACCTTCGCCCAGAAAGAAACCGCCGGTGTTGTCGAATCCGTCAAGGCCGCGGCCGACGTGTATATGCCCTTGAGTGGCGAAGTCACCGAAATCAACGAAGCCCTAAGAGACGACCCATCTCTCGCTAACAGCGACCCGATGGGCGCCGGCTGGTTTTTCAAAGTCAAGCTGTCCGACCCAACGCAGCTTGACGCGCTGATGGACGAAACCCGCTACACCGCCTTCGCTGCCTGATTTTCTGACCGATTCTTTTTTCTGACTCCTGGCTGCCAAGCCTGACACGGGACCCGACATGTTGATGCAATCCGCCAAGCCCTTGGGCGATCTTGAAAACCCTGCCGAATTCATCGCCCGCCACATCGGCATCGATGACGCCGACGAAGTCCACATGCTCAGCATCGTGGGCTCAGCCTCGCGCCGCGCGCTGGTGGAAGGCATTGTTCCACGCTCGATTGCACGCAGCACCGCCATGGCCATCCCGGCCCCCGTCACGGAGGCGGCCGCGCTCAAGCAGCTCAAAGCCATCGCGGCCAAGAACCAGGTGTTCAAGAACTTCATTGGCCAAGGCTACTACGGCACCTACACGCCGGGCGTGATCCTGCGCAACATCCTCGAGAACCCCGCCTGGTACACGGCCTACACGCCCTACCAGGCTGAGATTTCGCAGGGCCGCATGGAAGCGCTGATCAACTTCCAGACCATGGTCTGCGACCTGACCGGCATGCCGATCGCCAACGCCTCCATGCTCGACGAAGCCACCGCCGCCGCCGAAGCCATGACCCTGGCCAAGCGCAGCGTGAAAAGCAAAAGCAATGTCTTCATCGTCGCAGGCGACTGCCACCCGCAAACAATTGAGGTGATCCAGACCCGCGCAAAGCCCTTGGGCATCGAGGTGAAGGTCAGCACGGCAGCCGTCACGGTGCCGCAACTGATGGCCGAAGGCAATTACTTCGGCGTGCTGGCGCAATACCCCGCCACCACAGGTAGCATCCATGACCTGCGCCCGCTGGCCGGCCAGGCGCATGTCGATGGCGCAGCCCTCTGCGTTGCGGCCGACCTGCTGGCGCTCACGCTGCTGGCCCCGCCCGGTGAATGGGATGCCGACATCGTGCTCGGCAACACCCAGCGCTTCGGCATGCCCATGGGCAACGGGGGGCCGCACGCGGCTTACCTTGCCTGCCGCGACGAATTCAAGCGCTCGCTGCCCGGCCGCCTGGTCGGCGTGACCATCGACAGCCACGGCAACCCGACCTACCGCCTGGCGCTGCAAACCCGTGAGCAACACATCCGCCGCGAGAAAGCCACCTCCAACATCTGCACCGCGCAGGTGCTGCCAGCCGTCATCGCCAGCATGTACGCGGTCTACCACGGCCCGCAAGGCCTCAAGCGCATCGCCGAGCGTGTGGCGGCCTATACGGCCATCTTCGTGCAGGGTCTCAAAGAGCTGGGCTATGAAATCACCAACACAGGCGCCTTCGATTCCGTCACGGTGAAGACGGGTGACGCTACCAATTTGATAGCTGACCGCGCACGTTCGGCGGGCGCCAACCTGCGTTTTCGCTTGAATAATCACCTGGGCGTGTCGCTGGACGAGACCACCAGCCGCAAGGACATCGAACTGCTCTGGTCCTTCTTCGCCAGGCCCGGCCAGACCGTACCCGTGGTCAGCGCTTTCGAAAAGGGCATCGAGTCGCTGATCCCCGCCGGCCTGCGCCGCACCAGCGCCTTCCTGTCGCACCCGGTGTTCAACACCCACCACTCCGAAACCGGCATGCTGCGCTACATCCGCATGCTGAGCGACAAAGATCTCGCACTGGATCGCAGCATGATTCCGCTGGGCAGCTGCACCATGAAGCTCAATGCCACCAGCGAGATGATTCCCATCACCTGGCCGGAGTTCGCCAACATTCACCCCTTCGCACCCGCAGACCAGCTGCAGGGCTATGCGGAACTCGACAAGCAGTTGCGCGACTGGCTGTGCCAGGCCACGGGTTATGCAGGCATCAGCCTGCAGCCTAACGCCGGCTCGCAAGGCGAGTACGCGGGCCTGCTGGTCATCAAGGCCTTTCATGAAGCCAAAGGCCAGGGTCATCGCAACATCTGCCTGATCCCTTCGTCGGCTCACGGCACCAACCCGGCCAGCGCCCAGATGGTGGGCATGACCGTCGTCGTGACCGCCTGCGACG
The DNA here is from genome assembly GCF_056405695.1 of Polaromonas sp. P1_F6. Taxonomy (NCBI): domain Bacteria; kingdom Pseudomonadati; phylum Pseudomonadota; class Betaproteobacteria; order Burkholderiales; family Comamonadaceae; genus Polaromonas; species Polaromonas sp. P1_F6. The sequence continues at coordinate 367,039 of NZ_JBFUBQ010000001.1, read as the reverse complement.
CGCTGGGCAATGTCGACATGGCCGACCTCAAGGCCAAGTGCGAACAGCACAGCGCCAACCTCGCCTGCGTGATGATCACCTACCCCAGCACGCATGGCGTGTTCGAAACCCAGGTAAAAGAGCTCTGCGCCATGGTGCACAGCCACGGCGGACGCGTTTACGTGGACGGCGCCAACATGAACGCACTGGTGGGCGTGGCCGCGCCGGGCGAGTTCGGCGGCGACGTGAGCCACCTGAACCTGCACAAAACCTTTTGCATCCCGCACGGCGGCGGCGGCCCGGGCGTTGGCCCGGTGTGCGTGGTGGCTGACCTGGTGCCTTACCTGCCCGGCCATGCCACGGCCGGCATTCCCGTCAACGGCGTGGGGGCGGTTTCTGCGGCCCCCCTGGGTAACGCAGCGGTGTTGCCCATCAGCTGGATGTACTGCCGCATGATGGGACCAGAAGGGTTGACGCAGGCGACTGAAGTCGCCATCCTGAGCGCCAACTACATCAGCTCGCGCCTCAAGGACCACTACCCCACGCTATACGCCAGCGAGAATGGCCATGTCGCGCATGAATGCATTCTCGATCTGCGCCCGCTCAAGGAAACCAGCGGCGTCACCGCCGAAGACGTGGCCAAGCGCCTGATGGACTACGGCTTTCACGCGCCCACATTGAGCTTCCCTGTGCCCGGCACCCTGATGGTCGAGCCGACCGAAAGCGAAACCCTGGCCGAGCTGGACCGTTTCATCGACGCGATGATCGCCATCCGCGAAGAGATCCGAAAAATCGAAGCTGGCCAATGGCCGCAAGACAACAACCCGCTCAAGCATGCGCCGCACACCGCGGCCAGCCTGATGGGCGCTGACTGGGACCGCCCTTACTCCCGCGAAACCGGCGCCTTCCCATTGGCCTCGCTCAAGCAGGTCAAATACTGGCCGCCGGTGGGCCGCGTCGACAACGTTTACGGCGACCGCAACCTTTTTTGCAGCTGCGTGCCCGTGAGTGATTACGCCTGAGTTGGACGCTCACATCATCCTGATCGTCGCGGGGGCGGCGGCAGCGGGGTTTGTCCAGGGCCTGTCGGGTTTTGGCTTCAGCCTTGTCGCCATGTCTTTCTGGGCCTGGGCTATAGACCCGAAGCTGGCGGCTGTCATGGCGGTGTTCGGCGGCCTGACGGGCCAGGTCATGGCGGCCTTTACGGTCAGCCGCACAACTGACTGGAAGCGCCTGCTGCCGTTTCTGGCCGGCGGCCTGCTGGGGCTCCCGCTGGGTTTGCTGTTGTTGCCGCAACTTGACGTCCAGCTCTTCAAGCTGTTTCTCGGCATGCTGCTGGCGCTATGGTGCCCGGCCATGCTTTTTTCGGGCAAGCTCCCGCGCATTCACCATGGGGGCCGCGTCGCCGACGGCACGATTGGCGTTGCCGGTGGTTTCATGGGGGCCTTGGGTGGTTTCAGCGGTGTGATTCCGACACTGTGGTGCACCCTGCGCGGCTACGAAAAGAGTGCCCAGCGCGCCGTCATCCAGAACTTCAATCTGGCCGTGCTGACCGTCACCATGGCCAGCTATGTTGCCGCCGGCCTGGTCACGCGCGAAACGCTGCCCATGCTGGCCATCGTGGCGCCTGCTGCGCTCATTTGCGCCTGGCTGGGCGGGCGTGTTTACACGGGCATCAGCGACCTGGCCTTTCGCAGACTGGTGCTGAGCCTGCTGACCTGCTCCGGCGTGGCGATGCTGGTGTCATCCGTGCCGGAGTTGCTGCGGCGGATGGGCTAGGGCCTGTCATTTCAATAAAAACGCGAGCCGGCCCGCAGCTCACGAATGGCCCGAATCATGGTCGGAGCCAGCGCATTCCATTGCAAGGCCCGCAGTGATCGACGGTAACGCAGCCCGCTGCCCCCGAGGGATGCCGACACCAGTTCCAGAGGATCGCTCACCACGCACAGAAGCCGCGTGAGCATGGGGTCCTGCTCGGTAGGCACACCGCCGAGGAAGGCGTCGTTCTTTCCGTCCCACAGAAGCTGGGCATTGATGTGGATACCCCAGCCGCACTCCCAGCCGTTCGCTTTCAGGCGTTCGAGCGCCGCAGCCACGTATTCGGCATCGAAGATGTAGGTGTCGGTGCGCACCCAACGGCCCAGCCAGAACTCCGCCAGCGGCCGCGCCGCCGGCGTGGCCCGCGGGATCAGGCCGCGAAGCATCTCGCCGCGCATCTCCATGTAGCGCACACGGGCCGGGATGCCGGCGGAGCGCATCAGCGCGATCAGCAGCGTCACCTTGTCGTCACCGTCGCCTCCGCGCGCCTCAAGTACGTCGCGGGCGGTCGGGTACTGCAGCTTGATCCGCTTGGTATAAGGCAGGCGCTTGACGAAGCGATAGATAGCCAGTGCCTTGTCCCGGTCGGTGCGGCACAGCTGGACAATCGAGCGAGCCTTCAGGCGCAGCTTGGTGTCGTCCAGGTCCAGCAGGGGCGTTGTGCCAAGCCAGTCCTGCGGCCGGTCGCTGGCTCTTTGATGCAGCCGGCGGGGCGAATCGAATTGTGCGGCAAGTGCCACCATGGAACCACCGACGGAGTGAATGGTTTACGCATCGTAACCCCGGAGGCGCAATTGCGGCGAATTTCCGTTCCACGCCCGGGCGCTGAGGGACTGGCCCCTGGCATGAGGGCTCGCGGCGTCGGATGTTGCGCCGCAGCATGTCATCAAACGCAGGTGACCAGCCGGTGGTTCAGGCACCAGTGCCCAGGGTGCTTCCGGTTTCAGCTAACGCATTGCGCAGCTGGGTCTGTGCGATGGGCAGTTGCAGCGCCACGGCGCGCTCTAGCACGGGTGCCAGGCGGCGCAGCTTCTTCTGCGCGTGGTCCTTGGCAATGTCGGCCAGACGGTGTTCCAGAAACGGGTTGAGCAGGCGGTCGCGCAATTCCACCAGGTAGGCGTGGGCCTCGGGGCCTGTGCCCTCGGCGTCAAATACCGGCAGCACCTCGTCGGCCCACACGGCCTCCAGCGGGGTGCGCAGCGCCGGGGTGTGCATGGCCTGCATCACGGTCATGTCAGCAGCACCGCCCAGCAGCTGCCAGCGTTCGGCCAATATCGTGTGGCCCAGGTTCAGCAGCCAGAGCTTGCGTTGCTCGAAGGGGGCCAGTGCATCCGTCACCACCATGGCCGGGTGGCTGCAAGGAAGCACCATGCGCGGCTGGCGTTCGATGGCCCACAGCGCATAGGGCTCGGCCACTGCACCGGCGGGTTCCAGCGGAGACGACACGATGCGGTCCACCAGTGAATTGACCCACACGCAGTGCTCCCGCACATAGCGAAGGAAGGCGGGCGTAACGCCCCAGCTCTGTGCCAGCGTGGATACCAGGTTGCGCAGCGTGTCCCCGTTGCGGTTGACCAGTTCGCAGGGGTACAGCGTCAGGGGAGCCTCCGGCTGCTGCTGCCAGCGGTGGTGCAGAAGCGCCACCAGCTTGGCCGGGTAGCTGCGCGGCGGCGGCGTCGTCGTCGGGCTACGCAGCAGCGCCGCGGTGTCGGAGTCGTCCAGTGCATAGCCCATGTCCGCGGTGTTGGAGATGATGACCTGCACGGTGGTAGCCATGGCATCGCGCAACAGTGTCCAGTCGCGGCGGGCATGCCAGACGGCCTGTACTGCGTTCACTTGCACGGTTTCCTCGATACGCCGGCCATGTTGCATGCCGCGCAATTCGACGCGGTAGCCATGTGCCAGTGCCGCGGCGCGCGCGCTGCTCTGCGGGCTGTCTGTGCTCTGCACCACGGTTATGCCGCCCAGCGCCTGGCCCTGGGCCAGGGCCTCGGACACAAACAGGTCCGCATGCGCCTGCAGAAAGCGCCCGGTGCCAAACTGGAGGATGGGCGTGCTCACGTGGAGACTCCGGTCAGCATTCGATCAGCGCCTTGACGACGCCCTGCGTGGGGTCCAGCAGGGTGGCGAACTGGGCGGGTACATCGGCCAGGGCCATGCGATGAGTGTTGAGTGCTGCGGTGGGGATTTTGCCGCCCCGCATCGCCTCAAGCACCGTTTCGAAGTCTTCCATGGTGGCATTGCGGCTGCCCAGCAGCGTCGCTTCGCGTTTATGAAACTCCGGATCGGCGAACGTAATATTGTCCAGCACTATCGACACCAACACATACTTGCCGCCATGGGCAATGAACTGGAAGCCGCGCTCCATGGCCCTTGCGTTGCCCGTGGCGTCAAAAACGACATCGTAAAAATCTCCATCGGTCAGTGCGCGCAGCTCGTCCAGGTCGTTGTCACCTATCACAACACCCGCATGCGCCCCCAGGTGTTGTTTGCAGAATTCCACCCGCTCCTTTCGCGTGTCCAGCGCTGTGACCTGACCACCACGCAGGCCGGCGAATAGCAAGGCAGCCATGCCGATGGGGCCCGTCCCTACCACCAGTACACGCTGGCCGGGCTGCACGTCGGCGCGACGTACAGCGTGGGCACCAATAGCCAGAAATTCCAGCATGGCGGCCTGGTCCAGTGAGACACCCTCTGCCTTGCGCACAAACTGCGCGGGTACGTTGAGATACTCTGTGAAGGCGCCGTCGCGGTGCACGCCCAGCACCTGGATGTGGACGCAGCAGTTGGTCTTGCCCTGGCGGCAGGCTACACACCGGCCGCACGACAGGTAAGGCATGACGAAGACGCTGTCGCCGGCCTGAAGGGGGCCGTCCGCTGGAGCTTCCTCTACGGTACCCGCGATCTCGTGGCCCATGACGCGTGGATAGGCCAGGAAGGGTTGCTTGCCGGTGAAGATGTGCAGATCTGTGCCGCACACCCCCACGCGGCGGATGCGCAGCAGCACATCGCCTTCATTGCGGATGGGCATGGCCCCTTCGACCGTGCGCAGCACGCCGGGAGTTTCGCAAATGACTGTCAGCATAGATGTCCTTGGGTGGAAGTGGTTAGTCAATGTGGAATACGGATTCCATGGCGGCCCAGTGCTCGCCTGGGCCGCGGGTTTGAAGGGGGCGTTGGCAGGGGCCGCAGAGGGTCCACCAACGCTGCGTCTCAGCATCAGCGGCGATAGCGGCCATGTCCGCGTCAAAGTCCCGGCCGTGGTATTCCCAGTAGCCGAACAGCAGGTTTTCCGGCTCTCGCAGAAAAATGCTGTAGTTGCGCACCTGCGATTGGTGAATGCGCTGCAGCACAGCGGGCCAGACGGCCGCGTGCAGCCGCTTGTACTCGGCGATGTGCCGGGGGTCGATACCAATGACCCATCCCATTCGTTGCATGTCAATTTCCGTCTATATGTTGGCCAAGGTGGTACAGGCGGCGCGCATTGCCGCCAAAGATGACGACCAGTGGCCAGTGCGGTTTGCCAGATTCCAGAAATGCGGGTGCGCGTCGATCAGCATGGGGGCCTCCTCAGACTGGTACCGGCGCATCGGGATGCAGCAGGCCGCGGGTGCGCAGGGCCTGCCACAGCGTGGCGGGAATGGGCGTCTCCAGCCAGGCGACGTTCTGTTGCAGCTGGGTTGCGGTGCGGGTGCCGGTGACGCAGCTCACCACCGCAGGGTGCGCCAGTGGAAACTGCAGTGCGGCGGCCTGCAGGGGCACGCCGAATTCCTCGCAAGCCAGCGCCAAGGCTTGCACGCGCGCCACCACGGCGGGCGGGGCTTCCGCATAATTGAATTTGGTGTTGCCCGCCAGGACGCCGGAGTTGAACGGCGCGGCCACCACGATGGCGTTGCCGCGGCGCATGCAGTCGCCCAGAAAGGGGGTGATGCAGTCCTGCTCCAGCAGGGTGTAGCGCCCGGCCAGCATGGTGCAGTCCAGGTCGAACTCCTGCATGCTGTCCATCACCACCTGCCATTCGTTCACGCCCAGGCCCACTGCCTTGGTGGCACCGCTTGCGCGCAATTCGTCCAGCGCGCGGAAGCCGCCCCCCGTGGTCAATTGTTGCCAGTAATGCGCATGCTGTTCGCCGTGGGTGTCGCGGCCGATGTCGTGTACGTACAGGATGTCGATGTGGGCCAGACCCAACCGTTGCTGGCTGTCCTCGAATGAGCGCATCACGCCGCTGTAGCTGTAGTCATACTGCGGGCGAAACGGGTAGGGGTTGGCCCATCCGCCATCGCCAGCAGTCACACTGGCATCAGGACGCAGCAGGCGGCCCACTTTGGTGCTGACTACATATTCGTGCCGGGGGCAGTCGGCCAGCTGGGCGCCCAGGCGGTGCTCGGAGCGGGTGTAGCCGTAGTAGGGTGCCGTGTCGAAATAGCGCACGCCGGCCGCCCAGGCGTTCGCAAAGACCTCCTCTACCTCGCGGGCGCTGGTGGCACGGTACAGGCCCCCCATTTGCGAACAGCCGAGGCCCAGGGCTGTCAGCCGCAGGTCCACGCGGGGAAGGAGTTTCAGATCCGTGGTGTGCATATGCCCATCCTCCGGCAGCCGGTGCCGGAGGGTCCTTGGGTTGGAACGGTTTAGTAGAGAACGTTCTTGGCTGCGGGCGTGTCGATGTTTTTCTTGGTCACCATCAACACACCGGTATCGCGGAAGGCGGGCACTTTCTTGCCTGCCACGATTTCCGCCACCGTCTTTACGCCGAGGTTGCCCATCTCAAAGGCGCTTTGCACGGCAATCGCCTCGATGGTGCCGTCTTTCACAAAGCCTTGCAGGTCGGAGTTTCCGTCAAAGCCAATGGCGACCACCTTGCCGGCTTTGCCCGACTGAACCAGTGCGCGGCCCATGCCGATAGCGGTGGGTTCGTTAGCGCCGAAGATGCCCTTGAGGTCGGGGTTGGCGGCCAGCACGTCGGTGGTCTGGTTCAGTGCGGTACCCATCTGCGAGTTGGAGTAGAAGGGGCCCACGATCTGCAGCTTGGAATGCTTCTTGATGTAGTCGGTGAAACCTCCCACGCGGCCGATTTCGGAGCCCGAGCCCGCGGTGTAGGACATGACGGCAATTTTGCCGGTGGTACCGACTTTCTCGATCAGCGTCTTGGCGGACATTTCTCCGGCAGTCTTGTTGTCGGTGGCCAGGAAGGACTGGTAGTAAGCCTTGCCGGAATCCGATGCGGCGGAGTCAATCAACACCACAGGAATCTTGGCTTCCCAGGCTTTTTTCATGGCGGGGATCAAGGCATCCGGATCCGACGGGGCCAGCACGATGCCGGCGACCTTGCGGTTCACGGCGTTTTCCACCAGGGCCACCTGCCCGGCCAGGTCGGTGTCGGATGCTGCGCCCTGGAAGGTGGCGGTGTAGCCCTTGAGATTTCCCACGGCAGCGTTGGCACCCTTCTTCACGTTTTGCCAGAAGTCCGAGTTGGCGGTCTTCACGATGACGGCAATTTCCTTGTCGGCGGCCATAGCCATCGACGACGCAGCCACCAGGGCGGCTGCGATCAGTGTGTGGACAAATTTTTTCATTTCTTTCCTCATGGGTAGTGGTTGTGGAGGTTGTCTCTCGAAGTCCCGGTAAGCCCTGCCGGTAGGGATCACTTGCGATGGCGCATCTGGTCGATCCATACGGCCAGCAGGATGACGACGCCAATCAGAATTTGTTGAGTGAAAGCGGACACGCCGCTCATGTTCAAACCGTTGCGCAGGATGCCAATCACGAACGCGCCAATGACGGTGCCCGACACCGTGCCCACACCACCCGTGAGCGAGGTCCCGCCTATCACCGCGGCGGCAATGGCATCAAGTTCGTACATCAGGCCCTCGCTGGGCTGGGCCGTGACCAGGCGTGACATCAGCACGCAACCGGTCAGCCCGGCCAGCAAACCGGAAAGCACATAGGCAAACAGCGTCACGCCGTTGACGTTCACGCCCGAGAGCCGGGCGGCTTCCAGGTTGGAGCCGATGGCGTACAGATGGCGGCCCAGCGTGGCACGGTTAAGCAGGACGGAGACGGCCAGCGCCAGCACGATCATGAGCACCACGGGATAGGGAATGCCGACGAACACCACATCGGGGAAGCCGTCCGCACCGATATTGACGATGCGGAACAAGGCTCCGTTGCCCAGTTCTGCGAAGCTGTCGCCCAGGCCGCTGATGGCGCGGGCATCGGTCAGCTGCAAGGCCACGCCGCGTGCCACCAGCATCATTCCCAGGGTGGCAATAAAGGGCGGCAGTTTGAGCACCGTCACACACAGGCCGTTGATCAGCCCGCACAGGGCACCGACCAGCAGGCCGGCAAACATGCCCAGCGGCACGGGCGCGCCCGCCTTGACCAGCATGGCGGCCACGACGCCGGACAGTGCCAGGATGGCACCTACCGAGAGATCAATACCCCCCGTGATGATCACGCAGGTTGCTGCGATGCCGAGGTAGGCAATGGATGTCACCTGCAGCGCCACGGTCATGCCATTGCCCACGCTGAAGAAGGCGTTGCTGGTGAACGAGAAGATGGCGATGAGTCCCAGCAGGCTGGCCAGCGCGGCAAATTTCTGAAACAGGTCTTGTTGTTGTTCGGTCATGGTGTGGTTCGGGAAAGAAGTCCTGGAGGGTTCAGTGGGTCAGCTGGTCGGCTTGCAGGGGCGGCACGCTGCGGCCGGAGGCGTAGTGCATGACCTCCTCCTGATCGGTCTCGCGGGTGGGGAGGATGGTGACCAGGCGGCCTTCATGGAAGATCGCGACACGGTCGGTCATCCCCATGATTTCGGGCAGCTCGGAGCTGATCATCACGACGCCAATGCCCTGGCCTGCGAGCTGGTCCAGCAACTGGTAGATCGCGTACTTGGCGCCCACATCAATGCCGCGTGTGGGCTCGTCAAAGAACAGCACGCGTGATTGACGGAACAGCCATTTGCTGATCACGAGCTTCTGCTGGTTGCCCCCCGAGAGCAGGCGCACGATCTGGCTGCTGCTGGGCGTGCGAATGTCGAGAGCGCCGATGTAATGGCGTGCGGCATCCTGCTCCTTCGCAAACTGGATCATGCCCGCACGGTTGGACACGGCTTCCATGTGGGCCAGTGTGATGTTTTGCGCCACATTCATCTTCAGTGCCAGCCCGTCGTGCTTGCGGTCCTCTGACAGGTAGGCCAGTCCCTGGCGCACGGCATCCCGTGGCGAGTGAATGGTGAGTCGCTCCCCGGCCAGGAACACCTCGCCGGCGTCGATAGAGTCGGCACCAAAAATGGCGCGGGCCACTTCAGTGCGGCCGGCCCCCATGAGCCCTGAAAAGCCCAGAATTTCGCCGCGGCGCAGCTCAAAGTTCACGTCGTGAAACACACCCTGGCGTGTCAGGCCTTGCACGCGCAACAACACGTCGGTCGTGGGCACGGACGTTCTTTTGGGGAATACATCGTCCAGCGAGCGCCCCACCATCCTTGCCACGATCTCTTCCACGCTGGTGTCGGCCAGGCGTTCGGTGGACACGTAGCGTCCGTCGCGCAAGACGGTGACCCGGTCCACGATGAGCGCCAGTTCGTCGAGGCGGTGGGAGATGTAGACAATGCCCACCCCCGTACGCTTGAGCTCGTGGATGATGGCAAACAGCTTCTCGGTCTCCGACTCCGTGAGGGACGAGGTCGGCTCGTCCATGATGAGCACCTGGGCGTTGAGCGACAGCGCCTTGGCAATTTCCACCATCTGCTGTTGGGCGACCGAGAGGGTTTTGACCAGGGCGTCCGGTGAGATGTCCTGCCCCAAGCGGTCCAGGCATTGCTTTGCCTGGCGGCGCAGTGCCGCCCGGTCGATCAGCCAGCCTTTGCGTGGCTCGCGGGCCAGGTAAATGTTTTCGGCCACCGTGAGGTGCGGAGCCAGGTTCAGCTCCTGGTGAATGATGGCAATGCCGACAGCCTGGGATTCGGCGGTGGATTGGAACTGACAGACCTCGCCGCGGTAGTACAGGGCCCCCGCATCGGGCTGGTACTGGCCGCTGATCACCTTCATCAGCGTCGATTTGCCTGCGCCGTTTTCGCCGCATACCGCGTGTACCTCGCCGCTTCGCACCTCAAAGCCCACACCATCCAGCGCCAGCACCCCCGGGAAGCGTTTGGTAATCCCTTCCAGGCGCAACAGTACGCCGGCCTCGGCGGGGCTGGGCGCGTCGGGACGAACCGGATCGGACACGGAAGACAGCAATGCGAACTCCTCTTGGTAGGTCAGGGGACCGGGAGGGATGAATCTGCCGCCCTGCAAATTGGTAAGGCCACCTGACACGATGTGGCGTATTTGGCCTTACCGGGAAGTGCGTGTGTATTGGTGCTTACCCGTGATCCGGGATCAAAATCGGGGTGAAAAAAACGGGAAAAAGCCTGCGCAATTGCACAGGCCTGACCACGGATACAGGGGGTAAAGGTTAACAGGCCCTAGCTCATGACCATTCACGGCGGTTCTCGACCCAGCGCTGTTCGGAGGCTTGCAGATGCATGCGCATGGCGTTCTGTGCGGCCAGTACGTCCCGGTTCTCCAGGGCGCGCAAGATGGCTTCATGCTCCTGCAGCGCAATCGCCCAGCTTTGGCCCGATTCGGAATGCGCGCTCAGGCGCGCGGCAATCGGGCTGTGGCGCTCGTCAAACAGCTCGCCCACCAGCCGCTCCAGCACGGAGTTGCCTGTCATGGCTGCAATCGTTTGGTGAAACTGCCGGTCAAAGGCCAGGGGCGAGCGGTTTTGCGCCATGGCGGACAGCATGTTATCCAGAATCTGGCGCAGTGCCAACAGTGCTTCGGGCGTGGCCCTGGCGCAGGCCTGCAGCACGATGGTGCCCTCAAGGGCGGCGCGTGCCTGCATCAGTTCGATCGGGCTTTCGCCCATGGCAGCCAGGGACTGCGGCTTGCGCTGGGCCGCGCTGCAGACATACACGCCAGCGCCCATGCGCACTTCCACGCTGCCCTCAATTTCCAGTGCAATCAGTGCCTCGCGCACCGAGGGGCGAGAGACGCCCAGCTGCAGGGCCAGATCGCGCTCCGGCGGCAACCGCGCACCCGCGGTGTAGTTGCCCTTGTCAATGAAGGCGCGAATCTGCTCGGCAATTTGTTGGTAGAGCCGACGGTTGTCGACCTGTTTGAGTTGGTCCAGCATGAATCCTCCGCGTGAAGTGCAGTTTATGCGACGGCGGTTTTTGCTATGGGGTTATGGTTCGAACTGGTAAGGCCAATGCAAAATTTTTCACGCTGACGTTACCAATTTGAGCCAATTTTGATTGGCTGGAGTACCACTCATACCTTCCGCCCCCTCAGGATCCAGCTCAGCGACCTGACAACCTGAGATAGGCGAGCCGGCACCACTGAGGCAAGGCGAGAGCCAGGACGATAATCCAGGTCACCCTCTCCGATTACCCCATAGCCACGAAAGCATGACCTCCATGAAGACATTGACCGCCGCGCTCATCGCCCTGGCCTCCATTGCCCTGTCCAGCACCGCCCTTGCCGCCGCCCCGGCCGAGACCCTGCCCAGCGGCGTGAAGATCGTGCACAGCACCGACGGCACCGGCGCGCAGCCCAAAGCGACGGACACCGTCAAGGTGCACTACCGCGGCACGCTGGCCGACGGCAAGGAATTTGACAGCTCTTACAAGCGCGGCGCGCCCGCCACCTTCCCGCTGAACCGCGTGGTGCCATGCTGGACCGAAGGCGTGCAGAAGATCAAGGTCGGCGGCAAGGCCACACTGACCTGTCCACCCGCCACGGCCTATGGCGACCGCGGCGCCGGCGGCGTGGTGCCACCCAATGCCACGCTGACCTTCGACATCGAACTGCTCGCGATTGAAAAGTAAAAGCTAAAGAGGCGCTTCGAGCGTCGTGAGGAGGGCTTTGTCGAAGGCCTCCGCGCGCTCGAACTGCAGCCAGTGGCCGGCGCCTTCGACCRGGGCCAGGCCCCTGAAGTCCGCAGCTCGCTCCAGGGCTGCCCGCAGCCCATCAAGCTTGCCGCGGTACAGCGCATCCTCTTCCCCGTAAATCGCCCACACCGGGCAGCGCAGCCGCGCCAGTGACTGAGCCAGCGCGCCGGTGCGCGCCAGGCTGCGGCCCTTCATGCGGTCGCGCAGCACGTTGGCGATGTGCAGGCGCAAGGCCAGTTCGTTGATCGCGTCCGCGCGGTACAGCATCAGCGCCGCGAGGTTGTGGCGATGGATCTCGTCGCGCTGGCCCGCATCGGTGATATGCCGCCATGCGCGCAGGCGTATGGCTTTTTCGGGCGCGACACCCAGGCCGGGCGCACCCACCAGCACCACACGCGCCGCCCGGGCGGGGAAGCGCTCCGCCACAAAGCCGGCCACCATGCCGCCAAAGGAAAATCCCACGAGGTCGCAGGCCGCCTCGCCCGCCAGCAGGGCCAGCCCTTGCTCGACCGGTTCGGGCAGCACGTCGGCATCGGTGCCCCGTAAAGGCGCGGCCGAATCGCCAAAACCGGGAAGGTCGGGCACCAGCACCCAGCGGCCCGACGCGGCCAGCGCGGGGATGTTGCGCAGCCAGTGCATCCAGCTGCCGCTGCCGCCGTGCAGCAGCACCAGGGGCGCGAGCCCGGGCCGGCGCGTGGCCTGGCCCCACGTGTGCCAGACCATGGTGCCGTCGCCGCAAGGGGTTTCAAAACGGCTGGCCGTGCGCAGCATCGCAAGCGCTTCGGAGGGCAGCTCAATGTTTGCCGAATCTGTCATGGGAGATAGAACCTGTTTACGGTCTAAACGGAGCCGCGTTGGGGTGCAATCGGGATGAGTGGGCCGACCGGGCCCTTGCATGGGCTAATGCCCATGCAGGGGCCTGGGTGGCTCAATCGCCCGACCGCCCAGCCGGCCGGCTGGGCGTCGTGCAGCTGCCCCAATGGGGATGCAAACGCGACCGCGTTTGCGTCACCCCAACCCGAAGGGCAAGCCCCTTCTCGGGCGCTCTGCGGCGTTGCGATGCTAACCCATAGCTGTGCTATGGGCGTCGCACCGCGCCTTGCATCCCATCCCGAGAAGGGGCTTGCGCGGCCTCGTTTAGACCGTAAACAGGTTCTTATACCCTGCCCCTCATGCGGCCATCGCCAAGCTCCTAAACTGGCCCGGCACCCTTACAACAACATCCATGAATTCAGGCCGGCTCGCTTCCTCTTCACTCCCACTCCTTCGGGGAGAGGGCGCAAAAACATGATCCCCTTTTCAGTCCTCGACCTGTCCCCCATCGTCACGGGCGCCACTGCCGCCGATGCCTTTCGCAGCACCCTGGCCCTGGCCCGGCATGCCGAACAACTGGGTTTCAAGCGCTTCTGGCTGGCCGAGCATCACAACAACCCCGGCATCGCCAGCGCCGCCACCGCGGTGGTCATCGGCCATGTGGCGGGCGGCACGCAAACCATACGCGTAGGCTCCGGCGGGGTGATGCTGCCCAACCACTCGCCGCTGGTGATCGCCGAGCAGTTCGGCACGCTGGCTTCGCTGTACCCTGGCCGTATCGACCTCGGGCTGGGACGCGCACCGGGCACCGACCAGCTCACCGCACGCGCGCTGCGGCGTGACAACCAGAACAACGCCGACACCTTTCCGCAGGACGTCGAGGAATTGCAGGCCTATTTTGAACCGCTAGAGCCCGGCCAGAAAATCCGCGCCGTGCCGGGCGCGGGCCTCAAGGTACCACTGTGGCTGCTGGGCTCCAGCCTCTTCGGTGCCCAGCTCGCTGCCATGCTGGGCCTGCCCTTTGCCTTCGCATCGCACTTTGCTCCTGACATGCTGATGCAGGCGCTGGACCTGTACCGCAGCGGCTTCAGGCCCTCCGCCCAGCTCGCCAAACCTTATGCCATGGTGGTGGCCAATGTCGTCGCGGCCGAAACGGACGAAGCGGCACGCTACCAGCTCACCTCCGTGCAGCAGGCCATGACCAACCTGTTGCGCGGCACGCCGGGGCCGATGCCGCCGCCTATCGACAACATCGAAAGCTACTGGTCACCGGCCGAGAAAGCCGGCGCGCAGCGTATGCTGCGCTATGCCGTCGCAGGTTCGGCGGCAACGGTTGAAAACCAGCTTCAGCGCTTCATCGAGGACACCCGGGCCGATGAACTGATGGTGACCACTCACATTTACGACCCCGCCATCGCCCGGCGCTCCCTGGAAATCACTGCACAAGTGCGGGACAGACTGCAGCAAGGAAACCAGCGCCGCGCATAGCGCTACTGTTTTGATAGCTGCTCGCGCATACTCCTATTGGCCTGGAGCCCTAAATCATGCATATTTAGCGCCTGGAAAGCGCAATCCTGGCTTGCGGGGAACACGGGCGCATCGCCTTTTGCGCGGACGAGCGTGCCGCCAGCACTGGCACAAATCATGCACAGCTGCTGCAACCTGCCCGCAGCCAAATATCCCAGCGTCCCCATGGCCCCATTTCCTCCCCCCGAGCGCCACACCCTTTTTGACGATGCGCAAGGCATCTTCACGGGCACGCTGTTTGTTTCGCTGGCAATGGTGATCTTCAACCAGGCGGGCCTGTTGACGGGCGGTACGGCCGGCGTGGCCTTTGTGCTGCACTACGCCACAGGCGTGAGTTTCGGCAAGCTGTTCTTTCTGGTCAACCTGCCCTTCTATTGGTTCTCCTGGAGCCGCATGGGCCGCGAGTTCACCATCAAGACCTTCCTGTCCATTGCATTGCTGTCGCTGCTGGCGGACTGGTCGCCCCGGGTGCTCGACATCGCAGACATCCACCCGCTGTACGCCGCGCTGGTGGGCGGCCTGCTGCTGGGGACCGGCTGCCTCTTCCTGGCCCGGCACCGGGCCAGCCTGGGCGGCGCCACCATCGTGACCCTCTATCTTCAGGAAAAGCACGGCTGGCGCGCCGGCAAGATACAGATGGCCATTGATTCGGCCGTGGTGTTGATGGCGCTGGCAGTCGTGCCCCCTGAGCGCGTGGCGTATTCCGTCATGGCCGCCGTACTGATGAGCCTTTTCCTCTGGGTCAACCACAAACCCGGGCGCTATATGGTGACCTGAACGGTACCTGGTGGACTGCCGGCAGGACTCAGTCGCCGCCCACCTTGCCCCGCGACGACTTGATTTCCGAGCGCTGGCTTTTGCCGGCCAGCCGGCGCTGCTTCGAGCCGTAGGTGGGTTTCGTCGCGCGCCGCGCCCGGGGCGGTGTGGAGACGCTGTCAACAATCTCCTGCAGGCGCGCCATGGCATCGCTGCGGTTCATTTCCTGGGTGCGGTGCTGCTGGGCCTTGAGCACCAGCACGCCCTCCTGCGTGATGCGATTGTCACTGGTTGCCAGCAGCCGCTCCTTGACGGCATCAGGCAGTGACGAGGCCGCAATGTCAAAGCGCAGGTGAATCGCGCTGGAGACCTTGTTGACGTTTTGCCCGCCCGCACCCTGAGCGCGGATGGCACTGAACTCCACCTCACGTTCGTCAACGGGAAATTTCGGTGGCGCAGCCATGGGTCAGCCGCAACCGGATCAGGCCGCCAGCTCGGCCAGGCCCGCGATGGCCAGGGCGTAGCCCTTGACGCCGAAGCCGGCCATCACCGCCTTGGCAGCCGGTGAAATATAAGAGTGATGCCGGAAAGCCTCGCGTGCATGCACATTGCTGATGTGCAGCTCGATCACCGTGACGCCCGCGCCCTTGATGGCATCGTGCAGGGCCACGCTGGTGTGGGTGTAAGCACCGGCATTCAGCACGATGCCTGCCAGCGTGCCAGCCGCCTGGGCGCGCCCGGCTTCATGGATGGCGTCAATCATCACGCCTTCGTGGTTGCTTTGGCGAAAGTCGAGCCTGAAACCGTGGGTTGCGCAGGCCTTGGTGCACAGCGCTTCCACATCGGCCAGGGTCTGAGAGCCGTACACGGCCGGCTCACGCGTTCCCAGCAAGTTGAGGTTGGGGCCATTCAGGACAAGGATTGTTTTCATGAAGCGGGGCTTTCCGGATGTTCGGGTGGGTGGGGCTTGGCTATTAGCCTGGGCCGATTATCGACGCCGCCGCCCCATCACCGAAGCACCCTGCCCCCCCGCTCCCGCACCTGCCCGATCAGGCCGCCGGCAGCGCCCTAGCGCAGGCTTTCGAAAAAGCGTTCCAGCAAGTCGGCAAATGCATCTGGTTGCTCCACCGCGCTCAAATGAGCCGCTGGCAAGGTGCGCAATTGCGCGCCCTTGATGCTGGCGCAAATCGCTTCAGACATGGCCACGGGCGTTGCCTCGTCGCGCGTGCCGGCAATCACCAGGGCCGGGCACTGGATCGCGCCGTTACTGATTCGGAAGTCGATGCGGGAAACCGCCTCGCAGCTGGCCGCATAAGCGGTGGCATCGGTGGTTTCAAGCACCTTGCGTAGCGCGGCTACCTTGCGCGCACCGCCGCCCGCCTCGTCCGCCCTGAATTCCGGCGTAAACCAGCGCTGCATCGCACCGTCTGATATCGCCGCCACGCCCTGGGCCTGTACGGTGTGAACGCGCGCCTGCCACATGGCACGCGCCGCGTCGTCGTAAAACATGGCGGCGTTGGCAATGACGATGCTTTTGAGCAGCTGCGGATGCCGCGCTGCCAGCGCCTGCGCCGTCATGCCGCCCATGCTGAGCCCGACAAAATGCACCGGGCCACCGCCCTGCCCATTAATAAGGCCCACCACATCATCGGCCAGCAGGTCGAGTGTGTAAGGGCCTGGTACCGCTTCCGATTGGCCGTGGCCGCGGTGGTCATAGCGCAGCACGGTGTAACGATTCTTCAGGATGGCCGTCACGCCGTCCCACATCGTGAGGTCACAGCCCAATGCATGGCTGAGCACGACGACAGGCCCCTGGCCTTCACTGATCCAGTGCAGATGAGGTTCTTTCATGCGTCTTTCAATGATGTATTGCTTGGGAGCCGCAGATGCGTGCCCTGTCAGTCGGCGAGCAGGCCTTTTTCGCGAAGGATGTCACCCGCCACAGAGAACGCATGGTTGGCGGCGGGAACACCGCAGTAAATGGCGGCCTGCAGAATCACTTCCTTGATATCGTCCGGCGTGAGCCGCGACTCCGGCGGGCCGTCGAGTGCGGCGCGTACATGCATGGCAAATTCTTCGTACGCCTTGAGCGCAATCATGGTCGACAGGACCATCAGGCGGCGCGTCTTGTCGCCGAACGCCGGCCGGCCCCAGACTTCATTCCACGCATAACGCGTGATCAGGTCCTGGAACTCGCCGTTGAAGGCATTGCTTTTGGCGATGGAACGGTCCACCCAGGCATCACCGAGCACGCGCCTGCGGTTGATCATTCCCTTGTCATGGTCGTTCATGTTTTACCTTTTTGCGGTATTGGTGCGATGGCTGTCAGTGTGCGTTTGCCCCACCAGTGCTTCAACAGCGTCGGCTTGGGCATGCGCGAGTGTTGACGCATGCCGCACCAGCGCCGGGTTAAACCACTCGTCGGCGGCATCAGCGGGCAGCACGGAACGCAGCGCCTCCAGGTTGGCACTCATGCGCTGGGTGTCCACCTGCAGGCCCGGCAGGGCCTGGGCCATGGCGCGGACGGATCCGTGCGCCGACATCAGAAGCCCCGGCCATTCGGCCAATTCGGCCTGCCAGTTCCCCAGGGCGCGCTCATGCTCCTGCGCCATGGCCGCCAACAGGGCGGCCACGCGCTGCGGCGCGCGCTGCGCTGCAGCCAGTCCCACCATGCAGGCGACCGGATTGCGCTTGTGCGGCATGGCGGATGAACCGCCGCGGCCCGGCTCGGTCGGCTCCGCCAGTTCGCCCACTTCGTACTGGCCCATCAGCGAGATATCTTTGGCGATCTTCCCGAGGCTGCCTACCAGCAGGCCCAGCTCGCAGCCCAGCGCCACCCACTCATCGCGCTGGGTGTGCCAGGCAAATGCAGCGGGCTTGAGCTTCAGGTCGGCCGCCATATGCGCCATGATTTGCGGGCCCTTGCCGTTCATCTGCGCCAGTGTTCCCACGGCCCCGCCCAGCTGCACGGCCAGCGCATTGTGGCGGGCCACCTGCAGGCGCTGCAGGCTGCGCGCCAGCGGCGCGGCCCAACCCGCGCATTTGAAACCAAAGCTGGTGACCGATGCCGGCTGCATCAGCGTGCGGGCCAGCACAGGGGCTGCGGCATGGCGGCGGGCCAGCACCAGCAACGCCGCCACTGCCTTGCGGATGTCGGCCTCAATCAGGTCCAACGCATTGCGGGTCACCAGCGCCAGCGCGGTGTCGATCACGTCCTGGGAGGTCGAGCCGAAATGGACAAAACCGGCAGCCTCCTTGTTGAAGAGTCCTACGGTTTCCTTGAGGGCTTTGACCAGTGGAATGGCGATGCTGCCGGCGCGCCCGCTTTCGCGAACGATCTTGGCCACATCAAACAGCTCGACCTTGCAGGTGCCGGCGATGGAACGGGCCGCCGCCTCGGGAATCAGACCGGCCTCGGCCTGCGCCTGTGCCAGCGAAGCCTCAAAGCGCAACATGGCATCCAGGAAGTTACGCTCGCTGAAGGCCTCCAGAATTTCCGGCGTGGACAAAAAACCTTCAAAAATACTGCTCATGCCGTGAACTCTCAAAAAACAATGGCTGATGTTTTTCCACCGGGCCGCGCCAAGGGGAAATGCGCCCCATACGCGGAAGAATGGGGCAGCGCACCGCAGGCACGAAGTGACGAGCGTGGGAGCTTCATTTTCTCAAGCGGATCTGGTTAGGCAGCGGCACGGAACGACGCAGCACATCCTCCCCCAGCCACAGTGCAGAGCGCCATGCGCGCTGGGCTACTGTGGGCAAAGGCATTTGCTGGTAGTCGTCGTTGAACACTTCAAAGCTGTAATCGCCACGGTAGCCCAGGCCATGCAGCTTGGTGACCAGTGTGGCCAGCGCTTCGCTGTGCACACCCTCACCTGGAAACACGCGGAAATGCCGGGCGGTGGCAATACGTTCCTCGACCGACTTGATTTCCGTCCACATGAAGTCGGCCAGCTGCACCAGAAAAATTTTGTCCGGATCCAGTATGTCCAGCTCATCCAGCGAGGTCTTTGTCGCAAACATATGAAAGGAGTCAAAGCCCAAACCCAGGTTGGGCATGTCGGCTTCACAAATAATGTCCCAGGCCTGCGGGAACTCATTGACGGTGCGGCCCCACGACAAGGCTTCGTAGGCGATCTTGATATTCATCGGAATCGCCAGCATGGCCAGCTTGCGCAAGTCCCTGACCAGCGCCTGGGTTTCACCCGTGGCGTGCACCGAGGTTGACGAACAGATCAGCAGCAGGCGGCAGCCCAGCGCATGGCACATTTCCAGCATCGATTTGGCGATGTCCATCTTGTAGTCGTGCAGGTGCCCGGACAGCCCCTCAAAATCACGCAACACCTGGAACCCGGTGACGCGCAAACCGCTTGCACGCACCGCAGCGACGGCGGCTTCCATGCCGTCTGGGTGGCCTACCAGGTCTTTGGCCGCGAGCATGATCTGCGTAAAGCCAGCCTCGCGCACGGCTTTGAGCTTGGCTTCCAGCGGACCTGCCAGCGAGATGGTGTCCATCCCGAAATCGTCGATGTTGCCGCTGTAGTGGCTCATGCCTGGCGCCTGTTTAGCGTACGTCATGGACCAGCTCAAAACTCACGCTGCCCATCCAGCTCTTGGTCAGCGCGCCGCGGTCCTCGGTATGGACCCCGGGTGACTCGAGGAATTCCACGCCGCGCTTGCGCAGCTCGCCGACAGTGGCCAGCACGTCTGCGCTGCCCAGGCCAATGCGCTGCAGGCTTTCATCCCCTTCCACGTCGAGCACGCTGGCTTCAGGCTCGATCAGCTGAAGGTAAAAGCGCGACGAAGGCGGGCACGGGCTGCGAAGGATGCGTCCCTTGGGCAGAATGCCGAAGCGCTGTTCGTCAGGCAGGTCGGTAAAGCCAAACAGCTCGCGGTAAAACTCGGCCCAGTCTTCAGTACGGTCATTGCCGATGTATTGCACGACACCAAAGAAATGCAGTCCCGCCACCGCCGGCGGATGCTGCTCCACCGTGGGAATGGGGACAAAGTCAACGTCATAGATCGAAAACTTGTCGTAACGGTCGACAAAATAAATGCGGCTTTTTCCCACGCCATGGATGGCCGGGATGTTCAGTTCCATCACCTCGACGCGCGACGGCACGGCCCAGGCGCCCCGCTCCAGCGCACGGTGGTAAGCGTCTGCCGCGTCCCGCACGCGCAAGGCCACAGCGGCAATCACCGGCTTGTCGGTCGGCGCGGCGCCATCCGGCATGGCGGGAATGTGGGCATTGACAATCACGTTCATGCTGCCTTGCCGGTACAGCAATACCTCGCGCGAGCGGTGGCGGGCAACCGGACGGAAACCCATCGTTTCCAGCACCTGTCCCAACGCCTGCGGCTTGGCAGTGGTGTATTCAATGAACTCAATGCCGTCCAGCCCCAGGGGGTTGGCAACTTCGGGAATGGCTTCCCGGTCTGCGGTTGGTGCCTGTGCAAAGGTGCTCATGGTGTGTCTCCGGTGAGAGGTTGCAGCAGATTCAGGAAGTTGCCATGGCGGGCGCCACGGTTGCGCCCGGCACATGGCCGCCGCCGAGGAAAAGGCGTTCGATGTTGGGGTCTGCCAGCAGCTCGGCCGCCGGCTTGTGCAGCACCAGTTGCCCCGACTCAAGCGCGATGGCGTCATCGGAAATTTTCAGCGCACTTTTGACGTTTTGCTCAACCATCAATACCGTGGTGCCCTGCGCCGCCAGCTTCTGCAACAGCTTGAACACGTCCTGCACCACCATGGGTGATAGCCCGATCGAGGGTTCGTCAATCAGGATAACCTTGGGGCGCAGCAGCAAAGCCCGGCCGATTTCAAGTTGCTTCTGTTCACCACCCGAAAGCGCTGACGCCTGGGAATGCAGGCGTTCCTTGACGCGCGGGAAAAACTCCAGCACCTCGGGAATACGCTCGTGTGTGGTTTTCGTACCCAACGTGATGCCGCCCAGCTCCAGGTTCTGCCACACGGTGAGCTGGCCAAACAGGTTGCGCCCCTGGGGCACAAACACAATTCCTTTGGCCAGCAATTCTTTCTGGCTGACGCCCGAAATGTCCTCGCCGTTCAACAGGATGCGGCCCTGGCGCGGTTTGAGCAGGCCAAACAGCGCTTTCAAAACCGTGGACTTGCCCGCACCATTGGGGCCCAACAGCAGCGTGATGGAACCCGTACGCACCTTGAATGACAGGTTGTTCAGGATCATGAAGTCCTTGTAACCCGCCACCACATCGTCAAATTCAATACAGATGTCACTTGTCATATCAATCTCCATGAAGCCTCAGTTGACCTCTTTCCAAGCAACGGCGCGGAACCGGCTCCGCCGGGCCGCAGCGGTTGTCCCCCCGAGGGGGATTCCGGCTACACAAAGTGAGCCGAGACAGGGGGCTCTAATTACCAAGATATGCGTCCAATACCTCTTTATTGGCCCGAATTTCCGCCGGCGTTCCAATGGCCAGCACCTTGCCTTCGACCATCACCATGATGCGGTGGCACAGGCCCATCACAAAATCCATGTTGTGCTCGATCACCACAAACGACGCCTTGCGGCCAAATTTGGGGTTCTGGTTCAGATCCCGGAGCAGCGACGAAATGCCGCCCACCAGGCTGGGATTGACGCCGGCACACGGCTCATCAAGCAGTACCAGATCCGGTTCGGCCATGAAAGCCATGGCGATGTCCACCAGCTTTTGCTGACCGTAGCTCAAGGTGCCGGCGAGCTTGTCAGCCACATGGCGGATACGGAACTGGTCGATGAGCGCATCGGCCTTGTCACCCAGCCCCGAGTCGCCGGGCGCAAACATGCGGCCGAGCAGGCTGCCCTTGTGCTCCTGGGCTGCCACGATCAGGTTGTCGCGCACCGTCATCTTTCCAAACACCTGCAGCGTCTGGAAGGTGCGGCCCACGCCGCGCCGGCTGAGCTCCAGCGGTGACAGGCCGGTAATGGTTTTGCCGTTGAGTTCGATCGTGCCGGCATCGGGGCTGATCTGGCCCAACACGCTGTTGAACATGGTGGTTTTACCCGAGCCATTGGGTCCGATGACACCAAAGATTTCCCCCGGCATGACTTCAAAGGAGACCCCGCCCACAGCCTGAATGGCGCCATAGGCCTTCTTGAGCCCGGCAACTTTTAACAATGCGTTTGTCATGATGCCGCTCCGATCCGGCTGGCTGCAGCCGCACGTGCCTGGGACGCCTCACGCGCTGCGCGCTTGGCACGGATGCGGTCAGGAATGCTGAGCAACCCATCGGGCAGCCACACCATCAACAGCACCACCGCAGCGCCGAACATCGGCAAATACCAGTTGGACACCAGCGGCACATCGCGCAGCCATTCCGGCAGCACCACCCCCACCGCGGCGCCCACGATGGGGCCCAGGAAATAGCCCGCACCGCCGACCACCACCATCAGATACATCATGATGGACGCGGCCACGGTGAAGGGCCCCGGCTCAATAAACTGCACCAGCGATGCAAACAGCGCACCGGCGATGCCGGCGTAAGCCGCGCCAATGGCAAAACTCAGCAGCGTGTAATTGCGGATATCCACCCCCAGGCTCTCGGCCCGTATCGGGTTGTCGCGCAAGGCCGTGAAAGCTTTGCCCCAGGGTGAGCGCAGCAACCCCCACAGCAGGCCCGAAAGGATGACCGTCACGGCCAGTACAAAGTAGTAGTAAGGCAGGTTGCCTTCGAGCGAATAACCGAAGAGGGACGGCCGTGCAATGTTGTTGATGCCGAAGGTGCCTCCGGTGAGCCACTCTTCATTGCGCATGACCAGCCAGATGGCGGTGTTAAAACCCAGCGTTGCGAATGCCAGGTAAATGGCTTGCACGCGCAGCGCCGGGAAGCCCAGGATCAGCCCGACGGCAAAACAGATCAGTGCGGCAGCCGGCAAACCAAGCCAGAAGCTGACACCCGCCTTCATCAGGATGGCGACGGTGTAGGCGCCAATACCGAAGAAGGCCGCGTGGCCCAGCGATTTCTGGCCCGCGTAGCCAATGGTCAGGTTCAGTCCCATGGTGGCAATGATAAAAACCAGCCAGTAGGTCAGCAGGTAGATGCCGTAGCTCTTCAGGAACTGCGGCACTGCCAGTACCAGCAAAGCGGCCAGAACCGTCAATACCAGGGCAAATTTGTTGTTGGCGAGCTTCATACCTTGCGCTCCTCTTTTTTACCCAGCAGGCCTTGTGGCTTGAAGAGAATCACCACCATAAAAATAACCAGCGCCACGGCGTCCTTGTAGGCCGGTGAAATATAGGCGGCAGCCAGGTTCTCGCATACCCCTACGATCAGCCCGCCCAGCAAGGCGCCGCGCGAGTTGTTGAAGCCGCCGATGATGGCGGCGAAAAAAGCCTTCGTACCCAGGCCTTCGCCCATGTCGAACTTGGCAAGGTAAGTGGGCGTGACCARCAGGGCCGCCGCCACCGCCAGCACGGCATTGATGGCGAAGGTGTAGAAAATCATGCGCGGCACATTGATGCCCAGTACCGAAGCACTTTCGGTGTTTTGTGCCACGGCCTGCATGGCACGGCCCGTGACGGTTTTGGCCAGGAAAGCCTGTGTCGCCATCACGATGATCAGGGCCAGCGCAAAAGTGCCGATGTCCTGCAGCGTTATCGTGACGCCGGCGATGTTGAACAACTTGTCGGCAAACAGGCTCGGAAAAGGATGGGCTTCGGCGCTGTAGCCGGCGCGCACGCCATTGCGCAGGGCAATGGAAAGCCCGATGGTCGCCACGACGATGGGCATCATGCCGTACTTGAAGAGCGGATCCACCACCCCCCGCTTGAAGACCCAGCCCAGCAGCAGCACGGCCAGCAGCACCGCCAGCACAAAGCTCACCAGCATGGGTGCGCCCAGCGAAATGAAGGCCAGCATCATGAAGGCCGGCAGCATGACAAATTCACCCTGCGCAAAGTTGATCGTTCCCGAGGCCTGCCACAGCAAGGTAAAGCCCAGGGCTGCCAGCGCATAAATGCTGCCGGTGGCCAGGCCCGAGAAAAAGAGTTGGAGAAAGTCTGTCATGGGAAGGTCCGATGGAGAAAGTCGGTTGCATTCAGCGGAGTTCTCAATGGGAAGGGCTTGCGCCCTGCCCCATGAGCGGCCGGCCCCGCATGGCCGGCCGAGGTTGCAGTTACTCAGTTACTTCTTCGCGGCCGGCTTGGCCGCAGCAGGTGCCAAAGGAAGGGTCTTGCTCACGTCCCGGGTGGCCAGGCCAAGCGGGGGAACCATGTCAATGACTTCCTGCTTGCCGTTTTTGACTTCCACCATGAAGCTCATGCGGTCGAGGTCGCCCTTGTTGTCGAACTCGGTGTACATCAGCGCGCCGGGGTATTTGTCGGTGTTGACCTTCAAGCCCTTCATGGCCGCAGCCACGGCCTTGCGATCCAGCTTGCCGGCTTTTTCGATGGCGGCCTTGAGCACGTAGACACCGGAGTAGCCCTTCATGCCGTTGTGGTCGGAGATGTACTTGTAGTCTTTTTCGAACTTGGCCTTGAAGGCGCGGATGGCGGGCACCGGCGCATCCACCGTCAAGCCTACGTGGGCAATCGCGCCGTTGGCAGCCTCACCGGCCAGCTCAATGACCTTCTGGCCCGTCAGGGTGGTTTCACCGATGATGGGTTTGTTCCAGCCCTGCTTGCGCAGCTCGCGCAGCAAGCGTGCCGACTCTTCTTCGTTCGAATAGGCGAACACGCCGTCTGCATTGCTTTGCTTGGCACGCAGCACCGCGGCGGAGAAGTCGACCTGGCCGGGTTCGGTGGAGATCTCGCTCAGGATTTTGGTCGGCGAATTGGCGAGGGCCTTCCTGATCGAGTCCATGCCACCCTTGCCGAAATCGTTGTTCACATAAATGACGGCAATGCTTTTGAGCTTGGCCTGGTCACTGATGTAGCGTGCCACCTTGGGCATGGCAGTGGCTTGCGTGAAACTGGTGCGAAACACGTAAGGGTTGCCCTGCTCGGTGATGCTGGCTGCCTCGCCCCCGGTGAAGTTGGGCACCTCGGCGCGTCGTGATTCGGCCATGCTGACCATGATGGAGCCGGAGAACACCGGGCCGAAGATGGCAAACGCGTCATCATCGATGGCCTTTTGCGTCAGCCCCTTGGCCACGCCCGCATTGCTTTGCGTATCAGCGGTGGTTGTCTGGATTTTCTTCCCCAGGATGCCGCCGTTGGCATTGATTTCCCTGACGGCCAGCTCAACGCCGTTCTTGAAGTTGGTGCCTGCCGTGGCGCCGCCGCCGGACAGCTCGACAATGTTGGCGATTTTGATGACGTCTTGCGCAAAACCGGCGCTAGCGCTTACTGTGAGCGCGCAAGCAGCTATCAATTTGAGAGCGAATCGTTTTTTCATGGTTGTCTCCTCTGGGGGGTTAAAAAATCAAGGTGATGCGAGTCGTGCTTCCCCGACTCCTGGGATGGGAACACTGTCAGATGGTGTGGTTTGGAAGGGGCGCCTGATTTCACCGGCCATCGTGGCGGGGTACAAATGCCCGCGGATAAAGGTGGCATCGCGGCGAACGGCCTGCGCCGCTGCGGCATGCCCAAAAAAATCCAGGTAGTCCGGCACCTGCTGGATCAGCATCTCAAATCCGGGCTGCGCGGCCAGACCGCGCTCGCGGGCAGCCCGAACCAGCGGCGTCGGCTGGTTCTTCATGAGGATGTCCATGACGGCCGCGTGCGGCGCCATACGGGACACATCGCACGGCAGGGGATCATCGGCCCTGAGCCCCAGCGGTGAGGCATTCACCACCACGTCATGGCCCGACGGGTCGCCGCTGCTCACAGCCGCGATGCTTGCGTTTGACAGCGGCATAGCGGCGGCAATCTGGTCGGCCAGCACCTGCGCCTTGCCGGGCGCCGGGTCATAGAGCGAAATGGCGGCTGGCGCCTGGCTGCCCGCCATTGCGAGTGAAGCGGTAATCGCGGCAGCCGCGCCGCCTGCGCCCAGTATCAACACGCGCTTGCCGGCGTAGGCCACACCGAAATAGTCCAGCGACAGGACAAAACCTTTGCCGTCAAACAAGGCGCCTTCCAGTTCACCGGCTGCGTTACGGCGAATGCCATTCACCGCGCCGGCTACCCGGCCCGCGTCATTGCAATGCGAGAGCAGGCTCATCACTTCGGCCTTGTGCGGAATGGTCAGCAGCATGCCTTTGACGTTCCTGGCCAGGAAAGCGGCCTTCACAAAAGCCTGGATGTCCCCGGCAGCCACATGCACCGGGACAAGGACAGCATCAATACCCAGCGTCTTGAAGATCAGGTTGAACACCTCCGGCGCACGCACCTGCCCGACCGGATCGCCGGGGATCAGATACACATCGGTATTGCCCTGAATGGTGGAAAACATGCTGGATTGCCTGAAACGTTCGATAATCGATTGAAATTGCCAGATTCGGTGTGAACTTTAGTAGCTAGCCCCAGGAACCCCAACAGGTTTATTACTCGATTGATCGTTTATCGCTCATTTAAGATCGATGATCGAACGAAACAAGGGTTTGACCTACGCCTACGTTGACACCGTGTTGTGAATACTTCAGCAAATGACCGCGGCCAAACTCCCCATTTCACCCTCTACATTGC
This sequence comes from Polaromonas sp. P1_F6, assembly GCF_056405695.1. Classification (NCBI taxonomy): domain Bacteria; kingdom Pseudomonadati; phylum Pseudomonadota; class Betaproteobacteria; order Burkholderiales; family Comamonadaceae; genus Polaromonas; species Polaromonas sp. P1_F6. The sequence goes on along the minus strand of NZ_JBFUBQ010000001.1, from coordinate 340,635 downwards.
AGGGCCCCAGCCCTTCCACGCTGGACAAGCGGGACTGGATTGCCGGGCTGGAAAAAGGCCTGTCCGTCATCGAATGTTTTGACGACGCCAACCCACGCCTGACCGCCAGCCAGGCCGGGGCGCGCTGCGGCATGACACGAACGGCCGCCCGCCGCTATTTGCTGACGCTGGAACACCTGGGGTATGTCGCCGGCGACGGCAAGCTCTTCTGGCTGACACCGCGTGTGCTCAGGCTGGGCCAGTCCTACCTGGAGTCGGCACGCCTGCCGCGCATCGTGCAGCCCTTTTTGCAGCGCGTGACCGCCGGAACGCAGGAGAGCGCGTACGTCAGCGTGATGGACGGCGACGACATCGTCTACATCGCCCGCAACGGCTCCAGCCGCGCCATGAACACCGGCTACGTGCTGGGCTCACGCGTGCAGGCCCAGGTCACGGCTGCAGGCCTTTTAATGCTGTCGATGCGCGACCCCGCCTGGCTGGAAACCTGGCTGGCCAGTCACGAACTCAAGGCCTATACCTCGTACACGATCGCCAGCAAGGACCGCCTGCGGATAGAACTGGCGCGCGTGCGGGCGCAAGGATGGGCAATTTCCGAGCAGCAGCTGGAACTCAATTACCGCGGTATTGCCGTACCGCTGCGGGACCGGCACGGGGAAGTGGCAGGCGCGCTCAGCGTGACCATGCCCATGGGGCATGAGTCGAGTGAGGATGCGGGGGGACGGGTTTTATCGGTGTTGCGGGAGACGGCGCAGGCGATGAGAAACCTGATTTGAGTGCATCTGCCAGGGCGGTTCTTGCTCTGGCGATGCGCGCTTTGCTGAGGGTGGCTGGCCGGGGGTTGCCCGGCATGCAAGTAACTTTCTTTTGCTTACTTTTCTTTTGGCGAAGCAAAAGAAAAGTGAGTAGCCGCCGGGCTACCCCCGGCCAGCAGATCTCAGAAGAAGGCACATAGCCGGAGCAACATCCGGCCTCAAAGAGGCGCTATCAATTCAATAGCTGCTCGCGCCCACTCCCATTAGTCAAAAGCCTTTTTTTACGAAAAAATCAAACCGCCCCAACACTCCCCGTCACCGGTAAAACAATCCCCGTGACATAACTGGAACAAACAGGAGAAGCCAAAAATACATAAGCAGGTGACAACTCCTCAGGTTGCGCCGGCCGCCTCATGTCGGTCTTCCTGCCGAAGTCCTTGATGACATCGGGCGGTGAATCCGCCGGATTGAGCGGTGTCCACACCGGGCCGGGCGCCACGGCATTCACGCGAATGCCTTTGTCCAGGAGGTTGCTGGCCAGCGCCTTGGTGAAGGCGTGAATGGCCCCTTTGGTCGCAGAATAATCCAGCAGCCTGGCGCTGCCTTCCAGACCTGTGACCGAGCCGGTGTTAATGATGCATGAGCCCTGCTTCAGGTACGGCAATGCCGCTTTGGCCATATGGAAGTAGCCGTACACATTGGTGCGCAGGGTTTCGTCGAAGCGTTCTTCCGTGAGGTCTTCCAGCGAATCGGCATGCTCCTGGAAGGCCGCGTTGTTCACCAGGATGTCGAGCTTGCCCAACGATTTGACGGTTTTCTTCACCGCCTCACGGCAGAACCCGGCATCTTTCACGTCACCGGCAACCAGCACGCAACGGCGGCCTTCCGCTTCAACACAGCGCTTTGTTTCTTTGGCATCCTGGTCGGAATCAAGATACGCAACGGCCACGTCGGCGCCTTCGCGCGCAAACAGCACCGCGACGGCGCGGCCAATGCCGGAATCTGCACCGGTGATCAATGCCGTCAGCCCTTCCAGCTTGCCGCTGCCCTTGTAGTTGGGCGCCATGAATTGCGGTTTGAGTTCCATTTCGGCTTCCAGGCCGGGCTTGCGCAGGTGCTGCTTCGGCAACGGCGGCTCCGGGTAATCCTGCAGGCCGGCCTGCACGGCTTTTTTCTGCTTGCCGGCAGTGGTTTCGCGCTCGGCACGCTTGGCCTCGTCCTTGCTGTCCTGCTCTCGCTGGATCTTTTGCTGTTTGGCGGTGACGGGCTCCGCGCGTGCGGATGGGCGCGTGGAGGACGTCCGTGAAGAGGGAGTGATTTTGGGCATGGCGCTTCCTCGAAAGTGAAAGTGGATGGGTGAAAACCTCCATTTAGAGTGGCCCGAGCCCGGCGCGGTGTAGGAAAAATCCGCGCCTTCACCCCGGCCATGCCTTGCGGGCCGCTGCAGCGTCGGGCCGAATCTTGCACAATCAAGGCAGCCACCTTTTCCATTGCCGCTTTTGTTGCCGCCCGAGCGGCGTTTGATGCAAACCCGACACTTCCTCCAGCTCATCGCGATGTCCGCCCTCTGGGGCGCATCATTTCCCCTGCTGCGTATCGCCAGCCCCGCCCTGGGGCCGTGGGTGGTAGCGGCCACCCGCTGCGTCCTGGCCTCGATCGTGCTGGGCCTGCTGATGAGCAGGCTGCGCGGCCAATGGCCGCCGCGCGAGGCGTGGCCCCGGCTGGCGCTGCTGAGCATGCTGTCGGTGGTGGTTCCCTTTGTGCTGTACAACTGGGCCGCGCTGGTCATCCCGTCGGGCTATTCGGCGGTGCTCAATGCCACGGTGCCGCTCTTCGGCGTGATGGCCGCCGCGCTGGCAGGTGAGGAAAAACTCACCCGCATCCGCCTGCTCGGCTGCGCGGTCGGCTTTGCCGGCGTCGCGCTGCTGGTGCAACTGGGGCCCGTCGCCGTCACGCCCCGGGTCGTGCTGGCGGCGTTGGCCTGTGTGGCCGCGTCGGCCAGCTACGGCTTCGGTGCCATCCTCATGAAACGCGCCACCATGGCCTATTCGCCGCTGCCCTCGTCAGCGGTGGTGCATGTGGCCGCGGCCCTGATCCTGCTCATACCGGGCGGGATCGCCGCACCCTCGGCTGTCCTGACGCCGGGCGCCGTGGCTGCCGTTACGGTGCTGGGCACGTTTACCTCCGGGTTTATGTACTGGATCAGCATGCGGCTGATGCGCGAGATTCCGGCCAGCGCCACCACGTCGGCGGCCTTCATGATTCCGCTGTTCGGCGTGACCTGGGGCGGGCTGTTTCTGGGGGAGCCGGTGACGATCAGCATGTTGCCCGGTTGCGTGCTGGTGCTGTCGGCCACCGCGCTGATCACGGGCTTTAACCCGTTTCGGGCTGCGCCACCTGAGCCATAAAGCTTAAGGCACGCACCGGCGCGAAGTCGTAAAGAAATCGTGGCGAGCGGCCCGAAGTCGCGTCGAAGACCGGGGCCGTACACACCGTACGGTGAGGACCGCAGATGCGAGATCGGGCCGCGCAGCAGATTTATTTGCGGCTTCGCATGATGTTGGGCGTGGCGACCACCACATCCGCATTCTGCGCACGCTGACGCAGCGCATGCTCCATCACCACCAGGGCCAGCATGGCCTCGGCAATCGGCGTGGCGCGAATGCCGACACAAGGGTCATGCCGGCCCTTCGTCACCACTTCGGAGGGGTTGCCCGCGGTGTCGATCGACTGGCGCGGTGTGATGATCGAGCTCGTCGGCTTGATGGCGATGGACACCTCCAGGTCTTGCCCCGTGCTGATGCCACCCAGCACACCGCCGGCGTTGTTCGACTGAAAGCCCTCTGGCGACAGACCGTCGCCGTGCGTGGTACCGCGCTGCGTGACGCTGGCAAAGCCGGCGCCGATTTCAACGCCCTTGACGGCGTTGATGCCCATCATGGCAAAAGCAATGTCGGCATCCAGCTTGTCAAAGAGCGGATCACCCAGGCCCACCGGCACTTTGGACGCCGTGACACGAATGCGCGCGCCGCAGGAGTCGCCGGCCTTGCGCAGCGCGTCCATGTAGTCTTCCAGTTTCGAAACGTCAGCCACCGGCGCGAAGAACGGATTGCCCGGCACGTGTTCCCACGATTCAAACGGAATCGCGATGTCGCCAATCTGCGTCATGCAGCCGCGAAAGGTGGTGCCGTATTTTTCAGCCAGCCACTTCTTGGCCACCGCGCCGGCAGCCACCATGGGGGCCGTCAGACGGGCGGAGGCACGGCCGCCGCCACGCGGGTCGCGCCGGCCGTATTTGTGCAGATAGGTGTAGTCGGCATGGCCTGGGCGGAAGGTTTCCAGGATGTTGCCGTAGTCCTTGCTGCGCTGGTCGGTGTTCCTGATCAGGAGGCAGATGGGGGTCCCCGTGGTCTTGCCCTCATACACGCCGGAGAGGATCTCGACAGCATCGGGCTCATTGCGCTGGGTCACATGCCGGCTGGTGCCTGGCCGGCGGCGGTCCAGGTCGCCCTGAATGTCGGCCTCACTCAAGTCCATGCCGGGCGGGCAGCCGTCAATCACGCAGCCAATGGCCGGGCCGTGGGATTCACCGAAGTTGGTGACTGCGAATAGGGTTCCGAAGGTATTTCCGCTCATGGGGGGATTATCCCAGAGGGGGCTGAGGGGGCGCGGACAGCCTGATTCAGGCCCGCCGTTGACACGCCCGGACAAACCCGGAGTGTGGGTAGCGCTGGTTTCTCGTGGTCATGTCAGAGCAATGCCGAAGGGGCCGGCCCTTTCGGCAAGAAGGTAACAGCGGAAAAGTCGCTGCGCCAGAACATTGCCGATGTTATTGGGGCTCCCCAGGATTCAATGTAGGCAAGCACATCGCCTCGCTGCAATCGTTTCCGCTTTAATCGCTGCTGATACTTTTCCAGGTTTTCGAAGGACAAAGGATCTCCCTTTTGATAGAAGTCCCAACCCGGGTTGTCACTCATAACGCGTACAAAGCGCAACAAAGCGCCTTGGGAATAAGCCGAGAACTCATTGAGCGCGTCCTTCTTGCAATCATCAGCCGTACTTCGAACGGAAATTACATCAAAGCGAAACGTCGACTGCGCATAGGCTGGCACGTAACCATCTCCCGCAGACAGGTGAGGCATAAAAACCGTTAGCCCAGGGGCGTTAGCCGGTGACCACAGAATGAGCGGCGACGCGTCTTTGTCTTCCGTGTACGGCTGTTCTGGCAAGACAAACGGGGTTGGGCTGCTATGAACCCGCATTGGCGGATAGCGATCAAACGCCTGGGCAACCTCGGCGACCGGTGCCCTGATCACAGACAGATTGAAGAATGGTCGATCCAGAACAGACATGATGCGAGCGTTTGGTTGCTTGCCGGCACTGCGACTACGCGAACTCTCCGTGGCGCGGTGCAACTTCGCCCTGCAGAAGAACACGTAATGTGAACTTGAGCGGGAAGACCTGAGACTCTTTCATGCGCAGCGCGGCCGCAACCGCCTTGCGTTCTTTTTTTGCTTGCGGGTACTCGGCCGAGGGAACGAAGATGTGGTCGTTTTCGTGCAGCAGCACCCCATGCCCAAACTCGAGATCGCCAGCTGTGGTCAAGCCAACAAAGCCGGTGAACGTCTGGCCTGAGGAAGCAAGGAAATCAGCAGCAACGGACAGGGCGTAAAGGTCTGGACCCATCATCTTCGCCGGATGGGGACGAACCCAGGTTTCGTCCTGCTCTTCATCCCCTTCCTCGTCGCTTGCGAACTCCCAGATGGGAAAAGCGATGAGGTCTTCCGGCTTGAGTTGGTCAATGGGCTTTCGGGTCTTCAACGATGGACGCATGGACAGTGTCTTCTAAGGTGAAAGTGTCAACAAAACCGATCAAGCCCGGCCCTCGCTTGAAGAAAGGGTCAGGCCTCTGCTCCCCCTTGAGGAAACGAATGAGCTTGAGCCACATGTCAAACGCCTTGGAGTCGGATGGGTGGTGGATTTAGACGCTCCTGAACTATAGCTTTGCAACCGGCCGCTCTCCCTGTCGCCCTGGCTGTGCAGCCAGCGGTGTAGCGCCTGCCGTACACACTCTGGAACACTTCATGCTTGCTGCACCGCACCAATCCTGAATTGGATGTCTTGATTGAACAGGAGCACCCCATGCTGGACCGCACCGCGACCAAGTTTTCCCATGTCAAGCCTGGCGACACGCAGTTTGTCTCCGGTGGTTTGCGCGATTTTTTCCTGTACCGTGACCTTGGCATTGCCGACGCGACCAACGGCAAAGTCATCGCGCACCTTGTGAAGGCGAATATGGCACCAGAAACAGGCACGGGATGGCACCGTCATGAGGCAGATTTCCAGATCGTCATCATGACCAAGGGCTGGGCCCGCTTTATGTACGAAGACAAGGAGACCCTGGTCGAGGCCGGCGACGTGGTGCACCAGCGACCAGGCATCAAGCATTTCCTGTTCGACTACTCCCCCGACATGGAATACCTGGAAATCGTCGGGCCAGCGGACTTCAAATCTATAGACGTAGACCCGGTCTGCGAAATTCCACCACCCACCCCCTGGAAATAGCGCCCCCACGGTCGCTCACTTCGTGTAGCTCCCGAGGCCTTGCAGGCCGCGGCTCGCGAGACGCTTCGCCTCTGTCGCCCGTCCAAGCCTGCACAGGCAGGCTTGGAGCCGCGGGCTCCAGCCCCTCCGGGGCCGCCCGCCTGCGGTCTGGCAAAGCCAGTCCCGCGGCTCATGCTGGCTTGAAGATTTCAGGGCGTATGTAGCGGGGGTATTTCATCAGTGGGGGCCGCGGGTCCGGCTTCGCCGGCCCCAGGCGCCGCCCCCTGCAAGGGGGGAACAGGCTACACGCAGTGAGCCTGGACGGGGGTGTTCAAAATTCCGCATCCAACTCATCAATGTCATCCGGCTCCTTCTTCGCCTCAGCCACCCACTCCTTCATCGCCGGCAACTCCATGATGCGCTTGCAATACGCGGTACAAGCCTTGTCCAGCGGCACGTCGTAAGTGAGAAATCGGGTCACCACCGGCGCATACATGGCGTCGGCCACCGACAGCTGCTTGCCGAACAGGTAGGGGCCGCCATAGGTGGCCAGGCATTCCTTCCAGATTTCCAGGACACGGTCAATGTCGGCCTGCGCGCGGGACCAGACCTTGAAGTTCGAGAAATGGGCCTTGATGTTCATCGGCAGCGCAGCGCGCATGGAGGCAAAGCCTGAATGCATTTCGCCGCACACCGCCCGGCAGTGCGCCCGCACCTTGATGTCCGCGGGCAGCAACTGGGCTTTGGGCTTGATTTCATTGAGGTATTCGGCAATCGCCAGGGTGTCCCACACCTTGACGTTGCCGTGCTGCAGCGAAGGCACCAGCATGCTGGACGAGAGCAGCAGCATTTCGGCCTTCATCGCCGGGTCGTCCGGTGAAATCACTTTTTCGGTGAATTCCAGACCCGCGAACTTCGCCAGCAGCCAGCCGCGCAGGGCCCACGCTCCGTAGTTCTTGCTGCTGATCGTCAGGATGGCTTTGGCCATACACATGCTCCTTGAACCGGAAAGGCCCTGCTGGCTAGCAGGATGGATGCATGAACTCCCGCAAGGCTTATGCCAGCCTGCGCTTTTCGGCTCCGACTGGCCCGTAACTTGCCTGCATGGACTGGCAGAGACAAAGAGACAACGAATTCCGATTCATGTCAGGACAACCATGCTTTACCAGGCCTACCAAACCCAGTCCGACCTGCTGTCGCCGTTTCGCCTGTTCGCCCAAAGCGGTAGCGCGGCATTCTGGCTGGGTAAAACCGAAGGCAGCCTGCTCCGCAAGATTTCGGCGTCGATGGAGGTGTTTTCACGCCTGCGGCTGACGCATACACGGCCGGCCTACGGCATCAGTTCAGTGAAGGTGGGCGAGCGCGAACTTGCCGTGACGGAAGAAACCGTTCTGTCCATGCCCTTTGGCACCCTGCTGCGCTTTCGCAAGGAAACACCCGCGGGCCTGCCCTTCCAGCCGCCGGTGCTGCTGGTGGCGCCGCTGTCGGGCCACTTTGCCACGCTGCTGCGCGAAACCGTGCGCACCCTGCTGCAAGACCACGACGTGTACATCACCGACTGGCACAACGCGCGCGATGTGTCCCTGAGCCACGGCCCGTTTGCGCTGGACGACTATATCGACCATATGATCCGCTTCACCCAGGCCATTGGCCCGGGCACACATGTGGTGGCGGTTTGCCAGCCTTGCGTGGCGGCGCTGGCGGCCACCGCCATCATGGCTGAAGACGACGACCCGGCCCAGCCTCGCAGCCTGACCCTGATGGCCGGCCCGGTGGACTGCCGCGTGAACCCCACCGGCGTCAACACCCTGGCTACCAGCCAGCCGATTGAGTGGTTCGAGAAAAACCTGATCAGCCATGTGCCGCTTCCGCACACCGGCTACATGCGCCGCGTGTATCCCGGTTTTGTGCAGTTGAGCGCTTTTCTGAGCATGAACCTGGACCGGCACAAAAAATCCTTCCAGGACATGTACCAGCACCTCGTGGACGGTGATGTGGAAAAGGCCAATATCATCCGCGTGTTTTACGACGAGTACCTGGCCGTGAACGATTTACCAGCCGAGTTCTATCTCGAAACGGTCGAAAAAGTCTTCCAGACCTACGACCTGCCGCTCGGCAAGCTCAGCTATCGCGGCCGCCTCGTCAAACCTGCCGCCATTCGCCGCACAGCTTTGATGACCGTTGAAGGCGAACGCGACGACATCTGCGCCGTAGGGCAAACGGTTGCGGCGCAGGATCTGTGCACCGGCATCCGGCCCTACATGAAAACCCACCATGTGCAGACCGGCGTGGGGCACTATGGGGTGTTCAGCGGGCGCAAGTGGAACCAGCAGATTTATCCGCGGGTTCGGGAGATGATTCACTCGAGCATGGGCTGAAATTCATAAAAAATCGGCCTCCAGGCCAATGGATACGGGCGCAACCGGCTCCTGAATTAATAGCGCCAAGTTGAACCTTGAGCGAGCGCTTGCCGGCAGAGTCCGATGCCCTGCCTAGACGTCATCGTGCCCATTCAACACAACTCTGCGCAGCATCGATCGGTACTTGAGCGCCATGAGCACGGCAAGCGGATAGCCCAGACATCGCATCGGGTTCAGAAAGTGAATCCAATATGGCCGGGCGTACCAACGCTCCATACGCTTCTTGAGGTACTTCTCTTCGTATCCCCAGTCCGGCATGATCATCCACAGCATGAGCGGAAAAATCAGGAATGTGTCAAAGGCAAACGAGGCGCAGACATCCCTGAAGATGATTCGATCGACGAGCTTGAGGTCATCCGCCGAGATATTGCCTTTCAGCACAAGTTGCCGGCATTCGGTGTCCTCGATTCCGATCTCGGTCCATGCGTACGAGATGATTTCCCAGACATAGTATTTCTCACCCATGTCGGCGACACCTAGCGTCGGAGTCATCCGACCAGGCTCCTGAGCGCAAAGAACAAGGCAATTCCCGCCAGCACAAAACTTAAACGCCAGCTCGTGCGGCCCACCACCACAGCGGTACTGAGAAAACCGTCATCAAGCTCCCGGTGGCGTGAACTGCGCAAGAATTTTTTGAATCGGCCAAAAGCGTCACCAATGCCCCACGACAAGTCTTCATGGTTAGCGCCGATCTCGTTGTAGATATCGCGATGACCGGCACTTAGGCGATGAAGGATGAATGAGACAGACACAGAACCGGCAACCCCAAGCGCAACAGCGCCGCCCAGGAATATCTTGTCGAATGTCTCCGGCCATCCCGTCGCGGCCACAAACACGCCGACAACCATGCCGGATAGCGCGAAGAAGAATTCTGTACGGTCCATGACTGCTGTTTGAGGTGAAATGCTAGATGCGGCTTTGCGGCACACGTTTGTTCGATACTGTAGTCAGGTCATTTCTCAACATGGCACTGCCTGCAAGCTGGACCCAACAGCACTGAATATGGCGTTGATTAGCCGCGTCGTAAGGCGCGCCCTGTTGAACACAATGTCCGTGAGCAAGGCGATTGCAAGCCCCAAATAGATGAAGTACCCCAAGCCAACATAGTCCGAGAAGAGAACAGTGTGCAGCCAGTTCTGATGGAAGAGGTACAGATACCCAACCAATCCTGCGGCCCCAAGCAGCACCACCGTCGGCAGCACAAGTTGCAGCCCGGCGCGCTTGCGAAGAGCTGCGGCAATGGCGAGCAGCGAGAAGACGAGCGCGTTTGCGCCGGTAAAGATGCGGAACTCTCGCGTCAGTGATTCCGCCACACCCATGTACTGGGTGCGAATCAGAAGTTCGAGCCGCTCGTTGATGCGCGACAGATCGGCGGTTCTGCGCTCAAGAATCCCGGTCATGGATTTTTCGATCGCCTTGCGGCACTCGCAATCGATATTTCTCATTTGCGCAGCGACAGCGGCAACCTTTTGAGGAAGACCTTCAGCCAGCTTGCGTTTGAGTTCGGCGATCTCCGATGAATTCCTGCCAGAAAGGCCTTTTGCCATTTCCGCGAGCTTGCCGCCGTCCAGTGCTTCGATTCGTTCGCTCACTCTGCGCTCCACTTCCATTCGGATCGCATCACGCGCCAAGGTCTCGACAAGGCCTGGATTGACATAGGAGGCAACAAAGGCGACCCCAAACAGGACAAGCCCTGCGAAGGCGACGATGGTGACAAAGAGACGCATTGACGCTACTTTCAGGTCGTTAAGGTTTGACGGTGGCGTAGGGCCAGAAATTGCACATGGATTGCAATCTAATCGCCTCGCCTCATCCAGGCAACCAAAATCCCAATCAAACCCATCACCCCCACCAATCCCAAAATCACCCCACGCCCCTCCATCACCCCTGCAAACACCCCCACCAGCATCCCCGCCAGCGGCTGCGACAAATTGTTGAGCATCACGATCACGCCAGTAGTCTTGCCCAGGTCGCGCGGTGGAATCAGTTTCTGGCGCAGGCTGCGGATATAGACGTTGAACATCTTGTCAAAGCCGATCACCAGCAAGAAACCGGCGGTGTACACCCAGAAGCTGCCGGCCAGCCCCGTCAGCAAACCGCCGGCCAACATCACGCTGTATGACACCAGGCCCAGGGTGCGCAAGGGCAGCACAGTGCGGGCGATGAACAGCAGGATGATGACGGTGGCAATGGCGCCGGCCGTTTGCAGCAACGCGTAATCGCCCGCAGAGCGCTGCAGCAGCCCGGTCACCATCGCGGCCGAGGTGGCGAGCGTCACGCCGATCACCAGGTTGACGCCGGCCGCCAGCGCAATCACTTTTTTCAGGCCCGGCAGGTGCAGCACCTGCAAAAACGCGGTGCGGATGGGCAGCAGCCAATGGTCCGGGGCGGTCTCGGGCGCGGCCAGCTCAACCGGGTTCTTCCGGTGCCACAAGGTCACGGCGCCATCGGCCAGCAAAAAGAGCGCCGCGGTGGCCGCCACCACCGCGGGCCACGGCATCCAGCGCAGCAGCAGTGACGCCAGCACGGGGCCCAGGACCATGCCGAGCTGGTCGGCAATCTGCGCATGGGCCAGCACTTTTTCAAAGCGGTGCTGCCTGAATATCTGCGGCAGCATGACCTCGCGGGCCATCAGGCCCTGCGTGGTCAGCACACCGCAGACCGCCGACAGGGCAATCAACCAGCCAATGCCGCCCAGCCACTGAAAAGCGGCCGCCCCGCCGATGCACACGAGCGCGCGGTAGAGCTGGCTGATGCGCAAAAGCTTGAGAGGCGAAACCCGGTCGCACAGCGCGCCGCACACGGGAAAAGCCAGGAAGCGGGGGAGCGTTTCTACCGTGAAGGCGATACCTGACCAGGCCACACTTCCCGTGATTTCGAAAACCACCAGAGGAACCAGGAACAGCAGTATCTGGTCGGCAAGCCTGGAAAGGAACAGGGAGCTATAAAACAGCTGGCCGTTGGCGTTGTTGGCGTTGTCGCGCACCCCTGCTCCCATCGCCTTGCCCCGCAAAGCAGGCCAGATACCTAGCGCACCTGGCTATTATTTTGATAGCGCCTTGCGCTCTTCCTGATTGGGCTGATTGGGCTGGCGGCATCTTTTATGCAAAGAACACCATCAGGCCCGTACCACTCGTGTCAGCTGCGGTCGGCGCCGTCTTCTTCCGGCCAGTCGCGGATGTAGGCCTTGAGCATCTTGTTTTCGAAGTTCTGGCTGTCCACCACGGCCTTGGCCACGTCGTAAAGGCTGATCACGCCCATCATGACTTTCTGGTTCATCACGGGCATGTAGCGCGCGTGGCGTTCCAGCATCATGCGGCGGACTTCGTCGAGTTCGGTCTCCGACGTGCAGGTGAGCGGGTGGTCGTCCATGGCGGTGCGCACCAGCGTGCTGCCGATCTCGCCGCCGTTTTTGACGATGCAGACAATCACTTCGCGAAATGTCAGCATGCCGACCAGGTCACCATGCTCCATGACGACCAGTGAGCCGATGTCTTTTTCGGCCATGATCTGGGCCGCCTTGGCAAGGGGTTCGTCAGGCTGGACGGTGTAAAGCGTGTTGCCCTTCACGCGCAGTATGTCTAGAACCTTCATGGCCATCTCCTCGGTTGTGCTGCTTGCCGGCCCTCATTGTCCCACCACAGCGCGGCAACAGGGAATTCAGTTTAAATATAGCCCACAATCAAACGGCAGGTTGCAAGAATCTGTTCGGGCTCCTGCGATTGCCCGGCGCACCGCCACTTTTTTCTGACTGGAGACAAACCCATGCCCGGTTACTCAGACCCCGGCTTCGACACCCTGGCGTTGCACGCCGGCGCCGCGCCCGACCCATCCACCGGCGCGCGTGCCGTGCCGATTCACCTGACGACTTCTTTCGTCTTCGAATCCAGCGACCACGCGGCCAGCCTCTTTAACCTCGAACGCGCGGGCCATGTCTATTCACGCATCAGCAACCCGACCAATGCGGTGCTGGAGCAGCGCGTGTCGGCCCTGGAAGGCGGCATAGGCGCGATTGCTACGTCGAGCGGGCAGGCTGCGCTGCACCTGGCAATTGCCACCTTGATGGGCGCCGGCTCGCACATCGTCGCCAGCACCGCGTTGTACGGCGGCAGCCAGAACCTGCTGCACTACACCTTGCGCCGTTTCGGCATAGCCACCACCTTCGTCAAGCCCGGCGACCTGGACGGCTGGCGCGCCGCCGTGCGGCCCAACACCAAACTTTTCTTCGGGGAAACCGTGGGCAACCCGGGCCTCGATGTGCTGGACATCGAAGCGGTGTCGAGCATTGCCCATGAAGCCGGCGTGCCTCTGCTGGTGGACTCCACCCTCACCTCACCCTGGCTCATCAAGCCCTTTGACCACGGCGCCGACCTGGTCTACCACTCGGCCACCAAGTTCCTGAGCGGCCATGGCACGGTCATTGGCGGCGTGGTGGTGGACGGCGGCAGTTTCGACTGGGAAAAGTCCGGCAAATTTTCCGAGCTGACCGAGGCCTACGAAGGCTTTCACAACATGGTGTTCAGCGAGGAAAGCACCGTGGGCGCCTTCCTGCTTCGCGCGCGGCGTGAAGGCCTGCGCGACTTCGGCGCCTGCATGAGCCCGCACACGGCATGGCTGATTCTGCAAGGCATTGAAACCCTGCCGCTTCGCATGGCGCGGCACATGGGCAATACCGAAAAAGTGGTGCAGTTTCTCGCCGCCCACCCGCTGGTCTCGCGCGTGGGCCATCCGATGCTCGAATCGCACCCCAGCCACGCACTGGCCAAAAAACTGCTGCCGCGCGGCGCCGGCTCGGTGTTCAGCTTCGACATCAAGGGCAACCGTGAACAGGGCAAGGCCTTCATCGAAGCGCTGAAAGTCTTCAGCCACCTGGCCAACGTAGGCGACTGCCGCAGCCTGGTGATCCACCCTGCCAGCACCACGCACTTCCGCATGAGCGACGAAGCGCTGGCGGCCGGCGGCATCACACAAGGCACGATTCGCCTGTCGATTGGCCTGGAAGACCCGGACGACCTGCTGGACGACCTCAAGCGCGCCCTCAAGGCGGCAGAAAAAGCCGCCGTGAAAGCGGGGACCTGAAGCATGTACCTCGACGTCAACGGCCATAAAACGTATTGCTACACCGGCGGCAAACCTTTTGATGCGGCCAAACCCACGGCTGTGTTTATCCACGGCGTTCTGAACGACCACAGCATCTGGATACTGCAGACCCGCTACTTCGCGCACCACGGCTTCAACGTGCTGGCACCCGACTTGCCCGGCCATTGCAAAAGCGAAGGTGAGCCGCCGCAATCAGTCGAAGAAGCGGCGGCCTTCATCATCGCGCTCCTCGATGCGGCCGGCATCAAGACCGCCGCACTGGTGGGCCACAGCTTCGGCTCCCTCACGGCGCTGCATGCGGCGTCCACTGCACCGCAAAGGGTGACGCACCTGGCGCTACTGGGAACCGCCGCACCGATGACGGTTTCCCCCGCGCTGCTGGACAACGCGCTGAACCAGCCCATGAAGGCGATTGATATGGTCAACACCTTCTCACACTCCATGCTGGCGCCGCCACCCTCATCGCTGGGCCCGGGCACCTGGCTGTACGGAGGGTCGAAGGCGCTCATGAAACGGGTGCTGGCCAGCAATACCAAAATCAACCTGTTCCACCGCGGCTTCAAGGCCTGCGACGACTACACCGGCGGTGAAGCGGCCATCGAAAAAGTACAGTGCCCGGTGCTGTTCATCCTGGGCAAGAACGATTCCATGACCTTGCCCAAAATGGCGGCGCCGCTGCAGGCCAAAGCAAAAAATGCCAGGACGTTGATGCTGCAGGCCGGCCACCAGATGATGACCGAAGCACCCGAAGGGGTTTTGTTTGCACTGAAGGATTTCATCAAGCCATGAGCGTGCTGACGGCCACGCCGGCGATGACGCAGCAGCGTGCGCAGGAAATCGCCGCCAGCTTCGACCTGCGCGCCTTGCCGCCGGATTTTTACGCCAACCCCTATCCGGTGTACGCACTGCTGCGCGAAACCGAGCCGGTCAAGCGCATGCCGGATGGCTCCTGGTTTCTCACGCGTTACGCCGACCTGGTGGCGGTGTACCGCGATGCGCAAACCTTCAGCTCGGACAAGAAGGTGGAGTTCGAGCCCAAGTACGGAGCGGGCTCGGCCCTGTTTGAACACCACACCACCAGCCTGGTGTTCAACGACCCGCCGCTTCACACGCGCGTTCGCAAACTGATCATGGGCGCCCTTACGCGGCGCGCCATTGCCGATATGGAGCCCGGGCTCATCACGCTGGTCGATAGCCTGTTGGATGCGATCGAAAGCCGGGGCGGCGGTGATTTGATTGAGGATTTCGCTTCGGCGATCCCGGTGGAGATCATCGGCAACCTGCTGGGCGTGCCGCATGCCGACCGGTCGCCGCTGCGCGGCTGGTCGCTGGCCATACTCGGCGCGCTGGAACCCAAACCGACGCCCGAACAGGAAGCCCTGGGCAATAGCAGCGTGCGGGACTTCACCGGCTACCTCAAGGACCTGGTGGCCGACCGGCGCAAACACCCTGGCGACCCGGAACACGATGTGCTGACACGGCTGATCGGCGAAGAAGCGTCGGGTGAAAGACTCAGCGAAACCGAACTGCTGCAAAACTGCGTGTTCATCCTCAACGCCGGCCACGAAACCACGACCAACCTCATCGGCAACGCACTGGTTTTACTGCAGGAATGGCCGGACGCGAAGCAGATGTTGCTATCAAAATTAGAGCTGCTCGCGCAAGTAAATAAAGGGTCGCAGGCCGATTTGACTGTTGAAATCGATGAATTTCTACGTTTTGAGTCATCCAACCAGCTGGGCAATCGGCGTGCGCTCAAGGCCTGCCAGGTGGGCGGTGTGGACTTGCCCGAAGGCGCGTTGCTGACGCTGTGCATTGGAGCCGCAAACCGCGACCCGGCGCAGTTTGCCCAGCCCGAACACCTGGACCTGGCACGCCAGGACAACCGCCACCTGGCCTTCGGCTTCGGCATTCACCAGTGTGCCGGACTCAGCCTGGCCCGGCTTGAAGGCCGCGTTGCCATCGGCCGCTTTCTGCAGCGCTTTCCGCACTACCGCCTGACCACCAGCCCCACTCGCGGCGGCCGTGCGCGCTTCAGGGGTTTTCTGAAGGCGCCGTTTTCAACGACGGCTACCTGACCTGGCGTTGCGTGCCCACGCGGTGCGGCGCCGTTTCCAGCGCCCGCAACAGTGCCTGCGTGGATGGCAAATGAGGCACTGCCCTGATGTTGGTCTGCTCCAGCGAGTCCAGCAGGCGTGCAAGGGTTTGCGCATGCGGCGTCAAGGGGCCCAGAAAGTGCGTGCCGCCCGCATCGGCAATCAGCAGCGTGGGAAAGGTTTCCACTTCCAGGTCTCCGACCAGCTCGGCTTCGTCTTCAATGTCCAGCCAGACAAACCGGCTTTCCGGATAGCGCAAGGCCATTTCCGAGAAGACGACACCGTAGTCGCGGCAAAGGCCGCACCAGTCCGCGCAGAGGCAAATTACCCATCGCGCGGGGGGCGTCGTCACAGGCGGTTCACCATGGGGAGTTTCTGGAAGCAGATCGGTTGGCATGCAGGCAGGAGCGCGGAAAGGGTGTGACGAGGGCTGGCGGCCATGGATTGACTATTATGGCCAGCGTCGCAAAATGAGGCGCACCACCGGATATCCGGCGCAGGAGACAAACCCATGAATGCCATCAGCCCCGATTCGGCGGAAACCGGCGCCACGACACCCGTTGATCCCCGCAGCTTTGCGTCTTTCGCGGATTTTTACCCCTTCTACCTGGGCGAGCATCGCAACCCGACCTGCCGCCGCCTGCACTTTGCAGGCTCAAGCCTCACGCTGCTCTGCCTGGCGGCGCTGCTGATGACCCGCAACCCGTGGTGGCTGCTGGCCGGCCTGCTGTGCGGCTACGGCTTCGCCTGGATCGGGCATTTTGGGTTCGAAAAGAACCGGCCCGCCTCGTTCAAGCGGCCACT
The DNA here is from genome assembly GCF_056405695.1 of Polaromonas sp. P1_F6. Lineage (NCBI taxonomy): Bacteria > Pseudomonadati > Pseudomonadota > Betaproteobacteria > Burkholderiales > Comamonadaceae > Polaromonas > Polaromonas sp. P1_F6. The sequence goes on along the minus strand of NZ_JBFUBQ010000001.1, from coordinate 323,919 downwards.
CTACAGCTTCATGGGAGACTGGGTCATGTACCGCGACATGTGGGTTCAGGCCTTGCGGCGCATCAAAGGCAACTGAGCCCGTTTCCAGGCGTGGCCTTAGCCTCCCACAACGGGCTCTAACGGACCTTATCGGGCTTTATCAGGAGTCCAGTGACTGCAAAGGGCCGGTTTTTAACGCCTTGAGGCATGCCGCACCTGCCTGCAACGCCGCCTCATGCGTGGGGTACGGGTGGTCGGAGCCTTCAATGCGCAGGTCCGCCATGTGCTCTTGGGCTGACAGCTGCGTGACCACCCAGTAAAAAAGACCTGCTGACGGCTCCTTCACCCGCACCGCGAGCGGCCCGGGCGCATCGGGAATGGCGGCACTCATAAAGACCGCCCGAGCTCAGTGCTCACGTCTTTGGCGGCAGGGCCTACTTCCGCCACGGCAACACGCAGTTCAAGCTCGCTGCAATCGAGTGCGCTGACCCAGTATTTCAGGGAGGCTTCCTCGTTGATGTTGATGGGCTCGTTTGTCAGGGCCGGGTCGGCGATCAGGTTCGATGGTGATGTCACGGTTCTCTCCAGCTTGGTTGTCAATTGAGGGGATTGCAGCAGATGGAGAGAATCGTGGCGTAAGCATAAAGATGGTCTTGTAAGAATTCCTCCCGCGCGCCTGAAGGCCTAACGGGCGAAAATTTGTGCGGTGCAGCATAAAAATTCTTACAAGGCTTACGTCCCCCGAACGGCTTTTGCAGGATGAGGCAATCAGGCTTGAAAACGGGCTCAAACCTGCCTCCTGGCACGCATTTGGGCTGAAGCGGAGTCTTGCCAAATCGCAAGGAGGCCACGTCAGGAGGGCAAAACGACGCGGGTATGCGCTTGACCCGCCGCGAAGGCGCGACGCAAAAAAATTAAAGGCCGGACTCGCCGTCTACCCGGATGCCCAACTGCTTGACCTTGACGCGCTGCTCCACGGCCTGACTCCACATTTCGAAGTCTTTATTGGTGGGCGCCGGGCCCTTGCCGGTCTGGTAGGCCCACATTTTCGCCGTCAGCTCTTCGTAGATCTGTCGGGCTTCCTGGTGCGCCTGCCGTTCATGGGCAATGGCGCCGTCCAATTTTTCCCTGGCTGGTGTTTTTGATGGCATTGTCAGTGCGTGAAAAAATCAAAAATCAGATTTTGTTACAACACGCCGGCAGGCACAAATATCCCCAAACAGCGACTGGTTTTTAGTCCGGATGGACTAGCCCCGAAACCTGCTGTGCGGGGATTGGCGGGTCGGAGTTGGCGGTTTACAGCGCGTCGCGCAGCCGTATGGCCGGCCACCGGGCCTTTTCCCAGAGGCCCTGGACCGCTTCGGCTTTGTCCAGCAGAAGTTGCTGTATCAGCGGCTCCAGCGGCGTGGCGTCGGGATCGGCCAGCAGCAGGTAACGGGCTTCTACCTCGCCCTCGGCTTCATTGAGCTGGCCTACCCAGTCCAGGGCAACCAGTGTTTCCAGTACCGGCTCCAGCTGCAGCCCGTCCACCTGAAGCAGCTCGGCCAGCTGCGAAGCGCTGACGCCCTTGCGCGGGGTAGCCAGTGCCCGGTGCAACTGCTGGAGCACTTCAATGGCCAGCTGGAAATGCCAGCCATGCGCGCTGCCGCGACGGGCCACTCCGGCCAGGAGACTGGGCAGGTACGCGGCAATCACAGCGCCCATCAGCACGATGACCCAGGACACATAAATCCATACAAGGAGGATGGGCAAGGTAGCGAACGCGCCATACACCAGCGAATAGGTCGGCACGGCGCCCAGATACAGGCTCAGCACGCGTTTGGCCACCTCGATGCCCGCAGCCACAAACAGGCCCCCTACCCAGGCATGCGACCACTTCACGTAGGTATTGGGCACATAGCGGTACATCGCCGCCATGCCCCCCGCCACCAGGAAAAACTGCAGAACGCTGAGCAGAAAACGCAGGCTGACGGGCAAAGCGCCCACCAGGCCGCCCGAGGCCGACAGCACATAAGAAGTGACCGCCAGGCTGGCCGCCAGCAGCAGCGGCCCCAAGGTAATGGCAGCCCAATAAATGAGCACACGCTGCGTCAGTGGCCGCGCCTTTTTGACGCGCCAGATACCGTTGAGCGTTCGGTCAATGGTCAGGATGAGCGCGATGGCCGTGACCAGAAGCACGGCCAGGCCCGCGATGCCCAGCTTATTGGCCTGGCGGCTGAATTGCGTCAGGTAACCCAGCACCTGGCGGGCGATGTTGTCGGGGATCAGGCTCTGAATCAGCCAGGCCTGCAGGGCGCCCTGCAACTTCGAGAACATCGGGAAGGCCGTAAAGATGGCCAGCGCCACCGTAAAAAACGGCACCAGCGCGATCGAGGTGGTGAAGGTCAGGCTGCTGGCGGTCAGGCCCATGTGGTCTTCCCGGAAACGGTCACGCAGCGTGAGCGCTGTGCCACGCCATGGAAAGCGCGACAGGTCGCTCAAGAGGTCCTCGAGATATTGCTGAAATTTCATCCCCGGTATCATGCCACTGACCTTGAACCTGTTGACGGTCCAGCGGGTTCCCATGACCATGAACAAAACAACGCAAATTGACATCACCCGCCGGCTCGCGCTGGCCAGCCTGCTGGGCCTTATCGTGCTGGGCCTGGCCTGGGAAATGTGGCTGGCGCCCATACGCCCGGGCGGCTCATTACTGGCGCTCAAAGTGCTGCCGCTGTGCATCCCGCTGGCCGGCATCATGAAAAACCGCATGTACACCTACCGCTGGGTCAGCCTGCTGGTGTGGCTTTATTTCACCGAAGGCGTGGTGCGGGCCTGGAGCGACCGCGCCCCCGGCAACTACCTGGCCTTCATCGAGGTACTGCTGTGCCTCACGCTGTTTGTCGCCTGCGCGATGCATGTGCGGGTGCGGCTGAAAAACGCCTCCACCGCTTCCAGCGCCTCAAATCCATCAACCCCTTAACCTGAAGCCGAACATCGTGAGCACACACACCCAACTGATTGAGTCCCTGCGCCAGATCGTCGGCGCACCCAATGTCCTGATTGATGGCGACCTGACGCCCTGGGTACAGGACTGGCGCAGGCGCGAAACCGGCAAGGCCCTGGCCGTGGTGCGTCCTGGCTCCACGCCTGAAGTCGCGGCCGTGGTGAAAGCCTGCGCCGCAGCACGCGTGAGCATCGTGCCGCAAGGCGGCAATACCGGCATGGTGGTAGGGTCGACACCCGACGACACCGGCACGCAGGTCGTGCTCAGCCTGACACGCATGAACAAGGTGCGCACGCTGGACGCCGGCAACCTGACCATCACGGTCGATGCCGGCTGCGTGCTGCAAAACCTGCAGGAAGCCTGCGAAAAAGCCGGTTTCCTGTTTCCCCTGAGTCTGGCCTCGGAAGGAAGCTGCACCATTGGCGGCAACCTCGGCACCAACGCCGGCGGCACCCAGGTCGTGCGCTACGGCAATACGCGCGACCTCTGCTTGGGCCTGGAAGTCGTCAACGCGCAGGGCGAAATCTGGGACGGCCTCTCTGGCCTGCGAAAAGACAACACCGGCTACGACCTGCGCCACCTGTTCATCGGCAGCGAAGGCACGCTGGGCGTGATCACCGGCGCCATCATGAAGCTGTATCCCATGCCCAAATCCCAGCTCACCGCCTTTGCGGCCGTGCCGTCGCTTGAGGCCGCCGTACAGCTGCTGGGCCTGGCGCATGAGCACCTGGGCTCCGGCCTGACCGGTTTCGAAGTCATGGGCCAGTTCGCACTGGGCCTGGTGGCCAGGCACTTCCCGCAACAACGCGTGCCTTTCTGGCAAGAGCACGCCTGGTGCGTGGTTCTGGAGAACTCGGACAACGAATCCGAAGCCCATGCGCGTGAATGCTTCGAACGCTTGCTGGAAGCCGCCATGGAAGCCGGTTGCGTTGCCGACGCCGTGGTCGCCGAGAGCATGGCGCAGGCGCACGCACTGTGGCACATCCGTGAAAGCATCCCGATGGCGCAGGCCGAAGAAGGCCTGAACATCAAGCACGACATCTCGATCAACGTGTCGCGCATCCCCGAATTCGTGACTGAAACCAATGCCCTGCTGCTCGCGCGTTTTCCCGGCGCGCGCATGGTCGTCTACGGCCACCTGGGCGACGGCAACCTGCACTACAACGTGCAGGCGCCGGAGAATGAAGACCAGGCACGTTTCCTGAACGAGCAGGAGACGCCCATGAATGCCCTGGTCTACGAAGCGGTGGACCGCTACCGGGGCTCGATCTCGGCCGAACACGGTGTGGGGAGCCTCAAGGTCAACACGCTGCCCAAGCACAAATCACCTGTGGCTCTGGACATGATGCGCGCCATCAAACAGGGCCTGGACCCTCATAACCTGATGAACCCGGGACGGGTGCTAAAGGCATAATTAAACCTTTGGCCGCACGCCGCCCCGCCGGCCCCCSCCCCCCTCCTGACCCCAAGCCGACTGGTTGTAAATGACCCGCTCCATCCGCTCTCAATATGAAGATTTCATGCGCCATGTGGACACCCACGGCGCCTTCAAGGCCGACCGCACCGGCACCGGCACGAAAAGCGTGTTCGGCTACCAGATGCGCTTTGACCTGAATGAGGGCTTTCCGCTGGTGACCACCAAAAAGGTTCACCTCAAATCCATCGTGCATGAGCTGCTGTGGTTTCTGCAGGGATCGAGCGACAACAACTGGCTCAAGGAACGCGGCGTCACGATCTGGGACGAATGGGCGCGCGAAGACGGTGACCTGGGCCCGGTTTATGGCGTGCAATGGCGCAGCTGGCCAACGCCGGATGGCGGCCACATCGACCAGATCAGCGAAGTCATCAAGACGCTGAAGACCAACCCTGATTCGCGCCGCATCATCGTGAGCGCCTGGAACGTGGCCGACCTCTCCAAGATGGCGCTCATGCCCTGCCACGCGTTTTTCCAGTTCTATGTGGCGCCATCTGAAGTCCAGGGTCAGCCCGGCAAACTGAGTTGCCAGCTCTACCAGCGCAGCGCTGACATTTTCCTGGGCGTGCCTTTCAACATTGCCAGCTACGCTCTCCTCACCCACATGGTGGCGCAACAATGCGGCCTGGGTGTGGGTGATTTCATCTGGACCGGTGGCGACTGCCACATCTACAGCAACCACCATGAGCAGGTGGCCTTGCAGCTGAGCCGCAAGCCTTTTGCCTACCCCACGCTGCAGATCAAGCGCAAACCCGAATCGATCTTTGACTATCAGTTTGAAGATTTTGAGTTTCTCGAGTATCAGCATCACGACGCCATCAAGGCGCCGGTAGCGGTGTGACATCCGTGCAGGCAGGCGCTCCCTCCGCAGCGCCGGCTTCCACGTTCAATTCGCGGCAACGGTTTTCACTCACACTGCTGGCTCTGGCCTCGGAGCTGATCTTTGTGACGGTGGTCATCTTGCCGATCGCGCCCTTCGTGATGCTTCAGGCCGCCATTTGGGGACCCGGTTTTGCCGCGGTGTTTGGCCTCGCGGCCTTTCTCTTCCTGTGGTGGCTGGTCCAGCCCTCGCCCGGCACGGTTGGCCGGCACACCATTCGCCGTGAAGAAGCACCCGCGCTCTTTGAGATGGTGGACGGCTTGTGTACCAGCGCCGCGGCGCCGCGCATCCACCGCATCGTGCTGGACAACGAACTGAACGCGGCGGCTTATCAAACCGGCGGCTTCCTGTCGTTGTTTGGCAGCCGCCGCACTCTCATACTGGGTGTCCCCTTGCTGAAGATGCTGAACAAGGACGAAGTGAAAGCCGTCATCGCGCACGAGCTGGGGCACTTTTCCCGCAACCACGGGCGTCTGGGTCACTGGATCTACAGGGTGCGGGCCAAATGGGACCACTACCTTCACATGCAAGGCAACGACAGCTTCGTGGATGGGGGGCTGAAGGCCATCGCGTCCTGGTTTGTTCCCTACTTTGTCTCGCGATCATCCAGCTGGTCCCGCCAGTGTGAATTCGAGGCCGACGCCGTCGCAGCGCGGACTTCCTCAGCGCGCCACCTCACCGACGCTCTTGCCAGGCTGGAATTTATTTCTTTTCTTCTGGCCCGGAAACTGCCCACGCAATTGAGCAACCTGCGCATGCAATCGGCGCAAGCGCCCGGCAACTTCTGGGGGCTGACATCCGATTTTGTCGAGGCCCATGGCAGCTTCATGCCGCAGGCGCTCGCGGAGGGAGCCAGCCGCCCACGGCGTGCGCAAGACACCCACCCGCCGCTGCATGAACGTGCGGCGGCGCTCGGCCTGCAGGTCGAGCCGCCGCCGGTTGAAAGCTCGCCCTGCGCCGGAGACATGCTTCTCGGCAAGGAATGGGCCCGGGTTTTGTCGGCCTGCAATGAGGATTGGCAGAAAAACACGCAGGCCGACTGGCGATTCGAACACCTGCGGATGCGGTGGCTGGTGGCCGGTGGGGTGCATGTGCTCTTCTCCGAACAAACGCCCGCCCAGACCGAACTGGCGACGGCGATTGTGCAAGAGCAGTTGCAGAGCGACGACTCAAGCCTGACCCTGCTGTCTGCAGCGGCCGCCCGCCATCCCGAAATGGCCATGGCCCGGTTCTACTTCGGCCTGGCGTTGCTCGAAAGAGGCGACAACGCCGGCGTCGAGGAATTGCGGCAATCGATCCGGCTGGACAAACGCATCGCCCTCGGGGCGCAGAACGTCATTTGCGGCTATCTCGCATCGCACGGCGACCCGAAGGCCGCACGTGAAGCCGTCATACGCCGCCGCTACACGCACAGGAGGCTGACGCCGCTGTACGAGCAGTTGTGGGAGGCCCTCCTGTGCCGCCCTGTACGCGCCATCGCACCCGGTGCGGCGCCGCTTCTGGCGGAGGTGCTGGCGGGTGAATCACTGACCGACGGCTGCTGGGCCGTGCAGCTGGACCTGCCCGACGCGGCAGGCCTGTCTCATACCGTGAATATCCTCGTGGTGCGGATTGACCATGAGCAAGCCCACACAACCGGCCTTGGCGAAGACGCGCTTCGCTCGCGTTACCAGGACTACCTTCAGGCCGTCACACCGCCCGACCAACTGGCGATGGTGCACACTGTCTATACCTCCGAGGCGCTCAATCCACGCCTGCTCAAGCAACTGCAAGCAGTTCCCGGCAGCGCGATCATCGCGCCGGCCAGGCCCCTGAATCTGGATATCATCCGGATCGATTCCCTCTGAACACCATGAAAATCCACATGATCTTCGCCCGCGCCGCCAACGGCGTGATTGGCCGCGACAACACCATCCCCTGGCGCCTGCCGGAAGACATGGCGCGCTTAAAGCGCCTGACGACCGGCTGGCCGGTCATCATGGGCCGCAAGACCTGGGATTCATTGCCGGTGAAATTCCGCCCGCTGCCCGGCCGCACCAACATCGTCATCACGCGGCAGCCTGACTGGAAAGACACCGGCGCCGAAACGGCCGCGAGCCTGGCCGACGCGCTGGCGCTGTGCGCATCTTCAGCCGAGGTGTGGATCCTGGGCGGCGCGCAGATTTACGCGCAGGCGATGCCGCTGGCAGATCGCATAGAAGTCACAGAGATCGCCGAAACTATTGAGGGCGACGCCTACGCGCCGCCCTTGGGGCCCGAATGGCGGGAGGCCGCACGTGAAAATCACGTGTCGGCCAACGGAATGAAGTTCAGCTTCATCACCTACCAAAAATAAAACCATCCATAACAGATAACAACACACACACGAGGGAAACAGATATGTCAGGAGGCGGATTTCACGTACACGGGCCCCACGACCATGAGCTCGAGCATGCGGCTCAAGGCGGCCACGGCGGCCACGACAACGGCGGCATGATCGCGCAAATCGCGGTCATCACGGCCATCATTGCCACCATAGGCGCCATCTTTGCCTACATGGGCGGTGCCACGCAGGCCAATGCGGGCTTGTATAAAAACAACGCGGCCATCAAGAAGACGGAAGCTTCCAACCAGTGGAATTACTTCCAGTCGAAAAGCACCAAGCAGTCGCTGGCCGAACTCGCCCGCGACCTGGCGCCTGAGGACAAAAAAGCCGGCTACCAGGGCAAGGTAGACCGCTACGAAAAGGAAAAGAATGAGATCAAGGCCGGCGCCGAGAAGCTAGAAGCCGAAGCCACCACCTGGGACAAGTCGTCCGATGAGCAGATGCACCAGCACCACCGCTGGGCGCAGGCCACCACGGTGCTGCAGGTGGCCATTGCCCTTGCGGCCATTGCGCTGCTGACCCGCAAGAAGTGGCTTGAATACGGCATGTTCGTCGTGGCCGGTGTGGGGCTGGTCATCGGCGTATTTGCCTTGCTACATATTTGATAGCTGCTGGCGCAGGTCCTTATTGGGCTGGAGCACTAAATCATGAAAATTTCCACCTGGAACGTCAACTCCCTCACTGCGCGGCTCGCGCATGTGCTGAACTGGCTTGCGGCCAATCCGGTCGATGTGTTGTGCCTGCAAGAGCTCAAGATGACGGACGACAAGTTCCCGCTGGAAGCGCTCAAGGCCGCCGGCTATGAAGCCGCCGCTTTCGGCCAGAAAACTTACAACGGCGTGGCCATCCTGTCGCGCACGCCGCTGCGTGATGTCGTGAAAAACATTGTCGGTTTTGAAGACGAGCATTCACGCGTCATTGCCGCCACGGTGGATGGCCCTGCGGGACCCGTCCGGGTGCTGAACGGCTATTTCGTCAATGGGCAGGAGCCCGGCAGCGAAAAGTTCGCCTACAAGATGCGCTGGCTGGGAGGTCTGCAGGCTTATGTACGCGCGGAGATGGCAGCCCACCCACAACTGGTGTTGCTGGGCGACTTCAACATCACACCGGAAGATCAGGATTCGTTCGACCCGGAGGGCTTGCGCGACACCATTCACCACACGAAGGAAGAGCGTGAGCATTTCCGCCAGCTGGTGGCGCTGGGCCTGACCGACAGTTTCCGCATGTTCGAGCAGCCGCCCAAAAGCTTTTCGTGGTGGGACTACCGCATGCTGGGCTACCAGAAGAACCGCGGCCTGCGCATCGACCACATCCTGGTCAGCGACGCCCTGAAGCCGCAAGTCAAAGGCTGCACCATAGACCGCGTGCCCCGCAAATGGGAAAAGCCCAGCGACCATGCGCCGGTGACCGTGGAGCTGGGCTGACCCCCGTCCAGGCTCACTTCGTGTAGCCCGTTCCCCCAAAAGTGATGCACCCCTGTCCAAGCTCACTGCGTGTAGCTTGTTCCCCCCTCAAGGGGGCGGCGCCTGCGGCCCGGCAAAGCCGGTTCCGCGGCTGCCCACTGGTGAATACCAGCCCTCACTGCTTACGCACTGAACTCTTAAAACCAGCATGAGCCGCGGGACTGGCTTTGCCAGACCGCAGGCGGGGGGCCCCCTCGGGGGGCAGGAAGCTACACGAAGTGAGCGACCGTGGGGGCCACATCCACCGTGGGGGCCACATTCACTCCAGGTTGAGCTCCTGAATCTTGCGCGTGATGGTATTGCGGCCTATGCCTAACTTTTGAGCGGCCTCAATGCGGCGCCCGCGTGTATTGACCAGTGCGGTCTGAATCAGCTTGGATTCAAAACGCCGGGTCAGCACATCCCACACATCGCTGCGACCGGTCGCCAGCAACGCCAGGGCTTCTGCTTCAAGACCACTTTCCCAGCTTTGTTCAGGGCCAGAGACCGGCGGAACCGGTACGGCCGCTTCAGCCCCATGGCTGGCAGGAGTTTTCTCCGCGGCGCCTGCCGACCACTCCGCTTTGGCCGCCCCAACCTTCTCTGCGAAAACGGGGTTTCTGCCCGATTCGGGAACAATGCCCAGCACTTCGGGCGGAAGATCCTTGGGCTCAATCACCTGCGCCGGCGCCATGACGGTGAGCCAGTGGCAAATGTTTTCGAGCTGGCGCACATTGCCGGGAAAACCAAAGTTGCTGAGCTGCTGCAGCGCTGTATCGGAAATCCGCTTGGGCTCCACACCGAGCTGCTTGGCGCTTTGTTGCAGGAAGTGGCGTGTCAGCATGAAGACATCCTCGCGCCGCTCGCGCAGTGCGGGCAGGCGCAGGCGGATCACATTGAGTCGGTGGAACAGATCTTCGCGGAAGCCGCCCTCCTTGACGCGTTGCTCCAGGTCCTGGTGAGTGGCAGCGATCACGCGCACATTGGCCTTGACGGCGTTGTGCCCGCCGACGCGGTAGAAATGGCCGTCACTCAGCACACGCAAAAGGCGCGTCTGCAAGTCAAACGGCATGTCGCCGATTTCATCGAGAAAGAGCGTACCGCCCTCAGCTTGTTCAAAGCGGCCGCGCCGCATGGTCTGCGCGCCGGTGAACGCGCCGCGCTCATGACCGAACAGTTCGCTTTCCAACAAATCCTTGGGGATGGCCGCGGTATTGATGGCCACAAAGGGCCCGTTGGCGCGCGGCGAATGCTTGTGCAGCGCACGCGCCACCAGTTCCTTGCCTGAACCGGACTCACCGGTGATCATCACGGTCACCATGCTCTGGCTCAGCCGTCCGATGGCGCGGAAAACGTCCTGCATGGCCGGCGCCTGGCCAAGCATTTCGGGCGCGGAGGCCATGCGCTCTTCAGCCACCTCTTCGCGCTGGCTTTCTTCCACTGCGCGGCGAATGAGTTCTACCGCCTTTGGCAAGTCAAACGGCTTGGGCAGGTATTCGAAAGCGCCGCCCTGGAAGGCGGACACCGCGCTGTCGAGGTCGGAGAACGCGGTCATGATGATGACCGGCAGGCCGGGGAGTTTTTCCTTGACCTTTTCGAGCAGGTCGAGGCCAGAGCCGCCCGGCATGCGTATGTCGCTCACAAGAATTTGCGGCCCTTCATCCTCCGTCGCGCTTTCCAGTGCGGCAAGAACTTCGCGGGGATTGGTGAAACTGCGCGTAGGAAGGTCCTCGCGGAGCAGGGCCTTTTCCAGAACAAACCGGATGGACTGGTCATCATCAACGATCCAGATCGGTTTCATGTAGTGCAGTCCCTTTTTTCGTGCTTTCAATGCAGGGCTTTCTGGAACCCTCTGCACGATCGCGTTATGTATCAATCATGGCTGAGAACACATTTCAAGGCAGCGGTATAAGCAGCTTGAAATCTGTACGGCCCGGCACACTGTCGCACTCAATCAAACCGTGGTGTTGCTGGACAAAGGTTTGCGCCAATGTCAGCCCCAGCCCCGAACCACCTTCCCGCCCGGATACCAGCGGATAGAAGATGCGGTCTTTGATGGAGTCCGGCACACCCGGTCCATTGTCGATAACATGCAATTCCAATGCCAAGCGATAGCGCTGCTTGCCAAAAGTTACCTGCCTGGCGATTCTTGTCCTGAAAGTGATGTGCGCATTGCCTGCCGCCACCCGTTCCACCAAAGCCTGCGCGGCGTTGTGTGCGATGTTCAACACCGCCTGAATGAGCTGTTCGCGGTCTCCGCGGAAATCAGGAATCGAGATGTCGTAGTCGCGTGTAACCCTCAAACCTTTTGGGAACTCCGCCAGGATCAGGGAGCGCACGCGCTCACACACTTCGTGAATATTGACATCGCCCACCAAGTGCGGGCGGCGGTGCGGGGCCAGCAGGCGATCTACCAGCGTCTGCAGGCGGTCTGCCTCATGGATGATGACCTGGGTGTACTCGGTCAGGTCCTTGCCGATTTCCATCTGCAGCAACTGCGCAGCGCCGCGAATACCGCCCAAGGGGTTTTTGATCTCGTGGGCCAGGTTGCGGATCAACTCCTTGTTGGCCTGCGCCTGGTCGATCAGGCGCTCTTCGCGCTCCTGCTTGGCCTGCTGCTCCAGCGGCAGCAGCTCCACAATCGCCTCACCCGGGGTGTCGGTTTGCGCCACCACCACATGCACGGGCAGCGGTTCGTGGTTCAGGCGCCTGAGCCACGCGTCGTAACGCAGGGCGGCAAATTCATTGCTGCCCGCGCCCTCCAGCGCATTTTGCAAAATGAGCGGCTCGGTAAAGCAATCGGGGAGCTGCGAGCCTTCAATGGTCCGCCGCGAGGTGCCCAGCGCGTCTTCCAGCGCGGCATTGGCAAACACCACAGTGCCGTCGGTACGCACCACAGCCACCAGCGTGGCCAGCAGGTCAAACGCCTGAAAGCGGGGGGGAAGTCCGGTGACCGGGACGGACGATAAAGCGGCACGGATGGAGGGCTTGTTCAAGCCATCCATTTTCCTCCAGAAGCCGGCTCGCCGCGGCTTATCGCCTTGGTTTAATTGACGACGGCGGCTGAGGCCGGGGCAGGCAGGCGGGAAATTTCGCGCTTCAGGCCGGCAATGTCACTCTGGTTACGGGTGATGCTGTCCTTGAGCTCGGCCACGCGGTCCAGGTAGCGCTGGTAATTACGGCTCTCAATGCCCTGTTTTTCAGGTTCACCGTTGTTGAATTCTTTTTGCTGCTCGGCCAGCTTGGCTTCGGCCTTTTTCAACTCGGCCTCAAGGATGGCGCGCGAATCGTTGTCGCGGGTCCGCTGTTCGGGGCTACCATCGGTGCGCGGGCCACTGGAGCCTGCGGCCGCAGCCACGCGAACCGCGGCTTTGGGCACCGGCGTGCTCTGCATCACCGTCACATTGCCGCCGGACAGCAGTTTGCAGCTCCGGGTTTGGGCGTCTTTTGTGTTGTTGATGTATTCAGGGGCCGCACCCCCGACTCCTGCGCAGCGGTATACCTGCTGCGCCCATGCAGCATTCCCCGCGCCAGCCAGCAGCAACGACAAGGTAGAAAGCAATAAGGTGTGTTTCATAGGTACTCCCGATGCCCAATAAGGGCGAGGACGGTCTATCAGTATGCGGCAAAGGCGCCGAAATACAAAGCCAGCAAACCCACAACCGGCTTGGGCAATAAAAAAGGACGGCATATGCCGTCCTTTTTTGACCACAAACTGTGTAAATAAACAGTAGGCGGTTGGGCTTTCGCCCCCCTGATTACAGGGAGTAGTACATCTCGAATTCGATAGGGTGGGTCGCCTGGCGCAGGCGGGTCACTTCACCCATCTTCAGTTCAATGTAGGCGTCGATCATGCTGTCGGTGAACACACCGCCCTTGGTCAGGAAGCTGCGGCCCACGTCGAGTGCGTCCAGCGCCTGGTCCAGGCTGTGGCACACGGTTGGTACTTTTGCATCTTCCTCGGGTGGCAGATGGTACAGATCCTTGGTGGCGGCTTCGCCGGGATGGATCTTGTTTTCCACGCCGTCCAGACCCGCCATCATCAGGGCCGAGAAGCCCAGGTAAGGGTTCATCAGTGGATCGGGGAAACGCGCTTCGATACGGCGGCCCTTTGGATTGGCAACGTAAGGAATGCGGATCGATGCCGAACGGTTTTTGGCCGAGTAAGCCAGCTTGACCGGCGCCTCATAGCCAGGAACCAGACGCTTGTAGCTGTTGGTGCCTGGGTTGGTGATGGCGTTCAGGGCGCGTGCATGCTTGATGATGCCGCCGATGTAGTACAGGGCGAAATCAGACAGGCCTGCATAGCCGTCACCGGCAAACAGGTTTTTGCCGTCTTTCCAGATGGACTGGTGAACGTGCATGCCGGAGCCGTTGTCGCCGACAACAGGCTTGGGCATGAAGGTGGCGGTTTTGCCGTAGGCGTTGGCCACGTTCTGCACGACGTATTTCAGGACCTGGGTCCAGTCGGCGCGCTGAACCAGCGTGCTGAAACGGGTACCGATTTCGTTCTGGCCGGCACCGGCCACTTCGTGGTGGAACACTTCGACGGGGATGCCCAGCGACTCGAGGATCAGGGCCATTTCGGCGCGCATGTCTTGCGTGCTGTCGACAGGAGGCACGGGAAAGTAGCCGCCCTTGACGGTAGGACGGTGGCCGCGGTTGCCGCCTTCGAGCTTGGCACCAGAATTCCAGGGCGCTTCGTATTCTTCGATCTTGAAGAAGGTGCCCGACATGTCGGTGTTCCAGCGCACGTCGTCAAAGATGAAGAATTCTGGCTCGGGGCCGAAGTAAGCAGTGTCGCCCAGGCCGGAAGCCTTGAGGTAAGCCTCTGCGCGCTGCGCGATGGAGCGCGGGTCGCGGTCATAGGCCTTGCCGTCGGCGGGCTCAAGCACGTCGCAGCTCATGAACAGCGTGGTTTCTTCAAAGAACGGATCGATGTTGGCCGTCTTTGGGTCAGGCATCAGTTGCATGTCGGAGGCTTCAATGCCCTTCCAGCCGGCAATTGAGGAGCCGTCGAATGCATGGCCCGACGTGAATTTGTCTTCGTCAAAGTGGGACACGGGCACGGTCACGTGCTGTTCTTTGCCCCGGGTATCGGTAAAACGAAAGTCAACAAACTTGACTTCGTTTTCCTTGACCATTTTCATGACGTCTGCGACGGTCTTTGCCATCAAAATCTCCTGTTGCTGGATGGGTGGTTGAAAAATCTATTCGGGCTGTCGAATGCACTTTTTGTGCCACAGACATTGGCGGTTGAGTTTCCCGCCAAGCCCCGGATTGTGCCGTGATCTGGCTTCAGTTCCAGCCTTTGGCAGGCTGAAAATGCAAAAAACACCGGCCAGCACCGAATGCACCATGATCGTGCATCAACATACACGCACAAGCTTGGTGCAAAAAATTAACGCACCAACTCGGGGCCTAACTTCAGGTCAAATTTGTGCAGCCCGGCCAGCATGGCTGGATAGGCCAAATTGACCGCCTCGGGCGCGCCTTTGACGCCCAGTTCAATATGGCGGCCATATTCCGGGTGGTCCACGCTGGGCAGGCTAAACACTTTCACTCCCGCATGGGCCGCTTCAATATCGAGCATCAGGGGCGTGAGCATGGCCTCCATGGACCCAAAAATGATCACCGACTTCTCGGTGTAAGGCGATTTTTGGTGCAGGTGGGCGTACTGGTTGTCGAGCACCCATTCAATCATCGGCCAAGCCATCACCGGGAAGCCGGGAACGAAGTGAACCGCCCCCTGCCCCGCCCGGCAGGTAAAGCCCGGTATCTTGTTATAGGGGTTCGGAATAATCTCCGCGCCGACCGGAAACACGCCCATGTTCAACCGGTGGATGTTGTCGTCGCGGTCAGGCTCGTAGGGTGTCCCCTGCTCTTTCGCCACATCCGCCATGCGCTCAAGGATCAGGGTTTTGGCCGTGGGGTGCAGCGCGAGCTCAAGGCCCAGCGCCTTGGCCGCGCACTGCCGCGTATGGTCGTCCGGTGTGGCCCCTATACCGCCGCAGGAAAAGACCACGTCGCCGTGTTCACGCGCGGCGGCAAACGCCCGCGCCAGCGTGGCCGTGATGCGGGCGGGGTCGTCGCCCACGTAGTCGGCATAGGCCAGCTGCAAGCCGCGCGCGCCCAGCAGTTCGATGGCTTTGGGCAGGTGCTTGTCGGCACGTTTGCCGGAAAGGATTTCGTCGCCGACGATGATGAGGCCGAATTGTGGGGTCATGTTCAGGCTTGTCAGGTAACGGGTTCAGGGTTGTGATTCGGGCTTGCCGCCCAGTGAGCCGAAGCTGGGCGCCGGCCCGGGGAGGGCATCGGGGGCCAGCTCATTTGCTATCGATTCAATAGCTGCTTGCGCAAGCGGGTCGGGCGCCAGGGCATTATTCTTCTTGCGAAGTTGTTCCAGGGCCGACAGCGTATAGTGCGCAAACCAGAGCGAGGAAAACGCAAACACCAGGGTGTAGATCCAGATGGCCACCGGCACCAGGATGGGCGCCATTGCCACAAACATCGCGCCCGAGGCCCACAGCAGGCTGGGGGCCGCACCCAGGTAACCGCTGAACACACCGATCGCCAGCAGCGGCAGGCGATGCTCCTTGAATATCTGGCGCCGCTCTTCACTGCTGGCGTGGTCCACCATGGCGTCATAAGACATGACACGGTAAGTCAGCCAGCCCCAGATCAGCGGCGGCAGCACCAGGATCAGCGGTGGAATCAGCCAAAGCGGAATCGAAACGACCAGCGCCACCACGGCCAGCAAAGTGGAGCCCAGCGACCAGAACAGGCTGGTAAACAGGGAGCCTCCACGCTTGCGCTCCATCTGGGGAAAGCGCCGTTCAGCCACCAAGGCCACCATGGCCGGCGTCATGAGCAATGCCACGAAGAGCAGTGAGACGATGATGATCACGGGGATGATCAAAAGCAGGAGCAGCACCTTGGGCAGTACAGACTGCAGCTGGCCCAGGCCCAATCCCTCCAGCCAGCGAACCATGGCATCAACCAGCTCGAAGCTCCCAAGTTGCACGCGGATGGCTTCCGCAGCACTGTCCCAGAAGAAGTAGCCCAGGGTCAGCGAAACCCCCCCCATGATCACCAGCGGCAGGATCGACAGCACAATGACCCGCGGGTGCAGGCAATACATCGCGGCGCGCCAGAAGGCGTCAAGGAGTTTGCTCATGCTGAAAGTGTAGCCCCCACAGTCGTTCACTGCGTGTAACTCCTTGCCCCCGAGGGGGCCGCCCGCCTGCGGTCTGGCAAAGCCAGTCCCGCGGCTCATGCTGGGTTAAGAACTCAGCAAGTTCAGGCTTTGCCAACGAGGCGTTTCAGGCCCAGCCACTGCTGCGACCAGAAACCTTTGCCGTAGTCGCGGTTGGCTTCGACCTGGTCGCGAATGCCCGTCGGGTCATAACGCTGCTCAAAATTGACAGTGCGGAACAGCATGTCCCACCAGGGGAGCAGCACGCCGAAGTTGTGGCCCCCCAGTGTTTTGGGTCCGTGGCTTTCGTGGCCAATGCCAATGCTGTGGTGCAAGCGGTGAAAGCGCGGGCTGATCCACAGGCGCTCGCCCACATGCCCGAACCACATCCGCACATTGGCATGCTGAAAGCTCTCGCTGAGCTGGGTAAAGGCCACGATGGCAATGAACTGCCCCGGCGCCACGCCGATGAGCTGGGCCACCAGCACGACGATGGAATCAACCAGGATGTCGTCCAGCAGGTGGTTGCGGTTGTCGCTCCACATCGTCATCTGCCGCTGCGCATGGTGCAGCGAATGCAGGCGCCACCACCACTCGATCTGGTGCTGGCCGCGATGCGTCCAGTACGCCACAAAGTCAAACACCACGAGGTAAATCGCGAAGCTGACGAGGGCGTTGTCCGTCACACCTGGCCAGAGCTGGTCCAGGTGGAAAGTGCCATAGCCGGCCGTGCGCAGCGCGCCAAAAGCCTCGTCAAACCACGGGTCCAGCGTGAAAAACAGCGCGATGCGAAACAGGCCCAACCGGTGGATCAGGGTGTAGAGCACATCGGTGCGTATGGTGGCCCGGTCCAGCACGGGTTCTACCGGCCGCCAGCGCTGCAGCGGGCCGACGATGGCCAGCAATATCAGCACCTGGATC
The DNA here is from genome assembly GCF_056405695.1 of Polaromonas sp. P1_F6. Taxonomy (NCBI): domain Bacteria; kingdom Pseudomonadati; phylum Pseudomonadota; class Betaproteobacteria; order Burkholderiales; family Comamonadaceae; genus Polaromonas; species Polaromonas sp. P1_F6. The sequence continues at coordinate 306,677 of NZ_JBFUBQ010000001.1, read as the reverse complement.
ACGCCCACCATGAACCAGGCAGTGGCGTCGTAGCCGTCTTCCAGCAGATTGCCCATGCCCAGCGCAAACATGGCCGGCTGTACGGCCGACTCAAACAGCCACTGCTGCGCCATTGAAAAGAGATCGCTGAACCAGTCCATGTGGCTTATTTTGAAGGCCTGGCAGGCACCGGGGCGGCCTGCGACGCAATCCAGTCTTTGTACTGGGGATGTTCAGCCAGGGTCTTGAAGCAAAAGCCCCGCGACTGCAGGCCGGTGATGAGCGGCTCCAGCACGGCAGGCGCCCAGGGGTCCTTGCGCGACCAGATGCCCAGGTGGGCCAGCAGGATGTCGCCGGAGCGGATGTCGCGCAGCGCCTTCTTCAGCAGGAAATCATTGCCGAATTTTTCGCTGGACAGCTCGTCGCCCAGAAAACCAGCGGGCGACCAGCCCACATGCTCAAAGCCGCAGGACTTGGCCGCCGCCAGCAACGCGGGCGAGGTTTTACCGCCCGGCGCACGAAAGAGCGGCAGTGTTTTTTTTCCGGTGATTTCTTCGAGGCGTTTGCTGGACTTGCCGATTTCCTCGCAGTACTGCTTCGCCGTCCAGGTGAAGTCCTTGCCTTCCAGCGGGCCCGCAGAAGGCCGCATCTTGAACTGCACCGGTGCACCGGGTGCGCCGGGTACATCGCCCCGCCAATAAACGTGGTCCCAGGTGTGCGAGGCAAATTCGTGGCCTTCGCCCGCCCGCGCCTTCCACCAGCCAGCCCACTGTGTGCCCAGGCTGCCATCGCCGGTTTGCGTGCGCTCATTGGCGRCAAAAAAGGTGACCTTGACCTTGTGTCTGTTCAACACCTCAGCCATCAGCGGCGCAACAGCCATGTGGCCGGTGTCCAGCGTCAGGTAGACGGGTTTGCAGGCCGCTTCGGCCGGCTGCGGTGCATTTTGTGCGGCTTTTTGTGCATTGTTTTTGCCTGCAGCCCAAGCAGGATGAGCGCAAGCAGCTGCAAAAATGATAGCAAGTAACGCCCGCAGCGGACCCGGTGCAGCGGCGGTCCACTGGGACTCTTCAAGCAAGCAGGGGCCGCGGAACCGGCTTTGCCGGGCCGCAGGCGCAGCGGCCCCCCCGGGGGGCAGCGACCCACACAAAGTGGGGGAGCGTGGGGGCCTATCTAGGTGCGTGGTCAAGCGTCCAGACGCCATGGGGGCTCTTTCCAACATTGACCTGCCGGACGATCTTGTGGCTTGCCACGTCGATCACCGTGAGCTTGCGCGCCCAGCGCGATGTGACCAGTATCTGCTTGCCGTCACGGCTCACGTCGATACAGTCAGGGCCGCCCGGCGCGGGGTAGTTGTCCACCACTTCCAGGGTCTGCAGGTCGATCTTGCTGATGCTGTTGGCCACGCGGTTGCTGACCAGCACATGCCGTTTATCGCCGAAGGCGCGGAACGCGTGCGCGCCGGCGCCGGTCTTGATGACCTTGGTGCGCTGCGGCTGCGCGCCGCTCACGTCATACACCTCGACGGCGTCGCCGCCGGTCAGGCCCACCAGCAGGTGCTTGTCGTCGGCAGTGCCGTACACGTCAGCCGGGATGGAACCGGTCTTGACACGCCACTTGATGGACTGGCTGGGCAGGTCGATGGCGATCAGCTCGTCGCTGTCCTGCATGGTCGAATAAATCGTGGTGCTTTTGGTGTCGATCCACAAATGGCTCGGTGTCCGGCCGGTGGCCACCCGCCTGGCCAGCGTGATGTCCTTGCCGTCCCACTTGTAGATGTCGATGTGGTTGAGGCGGTTGGCGGCCGTCACAAACCATTTCATGTCGGGAGAAAAGCGCAGCTGGTACGGGTCGATGATGCCGCGCACCGTGCGCTGCACTTCAGCGGTTTTCGGGTCGATGAAGGTGAGCGAGTCCGACAGCGCGTTGGCAACAATCACCGACTTTTCATCGGGCGTGAGGTACAGGTGATGCGGCTGCTTGCCGGTGGCAATGCGTCTGGTTTCCGTCCAGGTGGCCGGGTTGATCACGCTGACACTGTCTTCGAGCGAGTTCAGCACAAAAACAGGCGTTGTGATTCCCGAAAGTGCGGCACCAGCGGCGGCCGTCTGGGCAAAGGCGGTGGAGCATGCCAAACCGGCAAGGGCAAGCAGCCAGGCGGCGGCAAAACGGACGAAAACATTCACAAAAACGGTCTTTCTACGTGCAACCGGCTAGTGTACCGGGCGTCAGCCATGGCAAATGCCTGAAGGTGCCCAAAAGTCCTCTGCGGCCCCTTTTTCCAACGCCAGATTCGCCCAATCGTTTACATCCTTTACGATGCAGCGATGAATTTGATGGAGATCAACGGCGCGCGCCTGGAGGTCAGGCACATCGCCGGGCGCGCCGACCTCGCTCCGGTGGTTTTCCTGCATGAAGGCCTGGGCTCGGTCAGCCTCTGGACGCAACGCGGCCTGGACTGGCCCCAGGCGGTATGCACGGCAACCGGACGGGCGGGTATGGTGTATTCGCGACGCGGCTATGGGCAGTCAGAGCCCGTACCAAACGTACGCGGTGAACCGGCAAAGCAGAACGGCCAGCGCACCGGCCGCCTGCTACCCGACTACATGCACCGCGAGGCCTGGGAGGTGTTGCCCGCGCTGCTGGATACGCTGCGGGTTGAAAACCCCGTGTTGCTCGGCCATTCCGACGGCGCCAGCATCGCCCTGCTCCACGCCAGCCGGCACCCGGTTTCGGCCTGCATCGCGATGGCACCGCACGTGCTGGTCGAAGACATCGCAGTTCAGGCAATTGCCCAGGCGACCACTGCATTCGAGTCTGGCGGCCTGCGCGAACGCCTGGCTCGTTACCACGCTGATGTGGACGTCGCTTTCTGGCAATGGAACGATGTCTGGCTGTCGCCGGACTTTCGCAACTTTGACATCCGGCCGGACTGCACGCGCATTGCGGCGCCGCTGCTGCTCATCCAGGGGTTTGATGACGAGTACGGCACGATGCGGCAACTGGACGAGATTGCGCTGGCCGTACCCCATGCCCGTCAACTGAGGCTGGCCGCCTGCGGACACTCACCCCAGCGCGACCAGCCTGAAAAAATGGTTGAAGCGATCACTGACTTTCTCAAAGACATCGATTGAACCGCTTGACGGGTGCTACGTTTTTTATAGCTTCTTGCGCCCGTCCCTATTGGCTAAAAGACCGATTTCATCTGGAAAAAGAAGGCCTGGACCGTCATTTCAACGGGAGCAGGCGCCGCTCAAGCCTCTTTGACTTCGATGTGGTACATCGCCCACGGGCAGGATGCAAAGCGCGCCGGCAGCGGCTTGGCAGCCATGTCGGAAAAACGGTCGGCATCGTACACCGCCCAAAGCGGACCCAACCCACCCAGCGTCATGGGCTGGCCGTCCAGGTGGGTGGCAACGATGAAGCGGTATTTGCTGGCTTCGGCGGCGGTGACCTGGGCTGCATAGCCGTCCACGGCGCGCAGGAAAAGCGTCGTCTTGTCCGTCAACTTCACACCGGCAGCTTTCATAACATCGGCCAGCAAAGGGCCTTTCAGGGTGTGCGGCTTGCTGTCGTATTCCAGCGTCGGCTTGATAGTGACAGCCGGCAGCGCGGTGAGCGCGGCAAAGTCAAAGGCATGGGCCTTGTCGAACTGGATTTTCTGCTTGCCCATCATCTGGTCGAACGCCGGATCGAAGGCGCCGCGGTTGCCCGCGCCGATCCGCCCGCTGACGGTTAACAGGACTGGGCCTCGCGACGCTTTTGGCGCGTGCTGCGCCAGGGCCAGCGACGGCGCGGCCACGGCACCGATTGCGGCGGCATTCAGGAATTGACGGCGTGGGTTCATGTTTCCTCCAGGTTTGCTTTTTGCGAAGCTGGCAGCGTAACCGCTTGCCGCCGCGTCTGGGTCAGGTTTTTTACCGGTTTCAGGGGGTTTTGGCCGAAGGCACTGAAATGCTCGCCATGTCTTGCGGCGTCAGCCAGCGCCATTCGCCGGGTTTCAGGTCAGGCGGCAAATCCAGCGAACCGATGCGTGAACGGTGCAAGCCGCCCACTTCCTCGACCCGGTTGCCCACCGCGGCAATCATGCGCTTGACCTGGTGGTATTTGCCTTCGGTGAGGGTCAGGCTGAGCTGGTTTTCACCAGTTTTTTCACACGCGGCGGCTCGCACGGGTTTCGGGTCGTCGTCCAGCACCACGCCAGCCAGCAGTTTCTGGATTTGCTTGTCGTCGACCGGGTGCTTGGCCCGCACCTCGTACACCTTGGGCACATGGTGCTTGGGCGAACTCATGCGGTGGATGAACTTGCCGTCATCCGACAGCAGCAAAAGACCCGTCGTGTCCTGATCCAGCCGCCCTACCGCCTGCACGCCGGCAGCCGCGCCACCGCCGCGCTGGCGAATCGGCGCCGGCAGCAGGGTGTAAATACTGGGATAGGTGCTGGGCTTTTGCGAGCATTCGTAGCCGGCCGGTTTGTGCAGCATCAGGTAGGCTTTCTCGTGGTACTCCCAGGCCACGCCCTGCACCGTGAAGTGCAGGCCTTCTGCTATGAATTCCATAGCTGGTTCCGCACAAAGGACGCCCGCTACAGCCACAAAACCCTGTTGAATAAGCCCCGCGCACACGCGCCGCGTGCCAAAGCCCTGAGAGAAAAGAATTTCTTGAAGTTGCATGCTTGCCATGGGGCTATTGTCGCCCGGTACCAGGGCGGCGGGCATGAGCAGGGAGCAGACAGGCACCCCGAAAATACGCGCCCAATGAAAAAGCCCAACCGGTAAAGGCTGGGCTTTCGTGAAGTGGTGGAGCTGGGGGGATTTGAACCCCCGTCCGCAAGCCTTGTTCGGGCAGATCTACATGTTTAGCGGTCTGATTTGAGTCTCGCCACCTGTGTCGCGCAGTCGCACGCTACACAGGACGCCAGCACCCTATTTTCTTGCCCCGGGTTAAGGTACCCAGCCCGGAGCCAGCCGATGAAATTATCTTTACAGCCGGGAGCATTTAACTTGCGCTAAACACCCCTTGCCCAGCCCATCGGCCTGCTGTTGTAAAGCTCACTGGCAATTAAGCAGCGAGTGCGAAACGTTCGTCGTTTGCAGTTAGTTTGTTTGAATCAGTTTTACGAGCACACTCAGCTCGACATGCACCACACCGCGTCCGAACCCACGTCGAAACCAATGCAGCCCCAGGAAGCCTAGTTTACGCCATTCGCAGCAAATTCAAGAGCGCGCCGGGCGCCGCGATAGTGGCATCGGCCTTCCAGCCCTCGGTATCGGCGGCTTTGCCGAGGTAGCCGTAGGCTGCGGCCACCGTGGGCATGCCCGCGGCCCGGCCTGCGAGGATGTCGCGCTCGTCATCGCCGACATAAATGCAGCGCCCGGGGGCAAGCTCGAGCTGGCGTGCCGCTTCCAGCAAGGGAGCCGGATGGGGTTTGGCATGCGGCGTGGTGTCGCCACTGATGATGGTTTTCGCTGTATTGAACAAAGGCATGGCCTTGGTCAGCGGAATGGTGAAGCGGGCGGACTTGTTGGTCACCACGCCCCACTTCAGCCCCATCTGGTCGATGCGCGCGATCAGATCCGCCACCCCCTCAAACACTGAGGTGTTTTCGGTCATGCGCGATTCGTAATTGCTGAAAAACTCTTCCCGGAGCACGCCAAAGCCGGTGTCTTCGGGCGTCAACCCAAAAGCCACGGCAATCATGCCGCGCGCACCCGCGCCGGCCATGGGACGGTAAAGCGCAAGGGGCAGCGATTCCAGGCCACGGTCCGTGCGCATTTTGTCGGCCGCTGCGCCCAGATCAGGGGCACTGTCAATCAGGGTGCCGTCGAGGTCGAACAGCACGGCATCGGTGTCTTTGAACATGTAGCGCGAATGTGGGTAAAAACGAGACTCAGCTCTTTTGCGTGGCCAGCAGGTAATTCACGCTGGTGTCCGCACTGAGCCAATAGTGACGTGTCAGGGGGTTGTATTCCATGCCCCGGGTTTGCTCAAGCGAGAGACCGGAGACGCGGCAGTATCCGGCCAGTTCACTGGGTTTGATCAGTTTGGCGTACTCGTGGGTGCCGCGTGGCAACATATTCAGTACGTATTCCGCCCCAACGATGGCAAACAGAAAGGCCTTGGCATTGCGATTGATGGTCGAAAAAAACACATACCCCCCAGGCTTGACCAGCGCGGCGCAGGCTTTGACGATGGAAGACGGGTCGGGCACGTGCTCCAGCATTTCCATGCAGGTGACAACGTCAAAACGGCCAGGCTGCTCGGCTGCCAGCGCTTCGGCGCTGATTTCACGGTATTGGACACCCTCGGTCTGTGCCTCCAGCGCGTGAAGCTGGGCGACTTTCAGCGCTTTGGTCGCCAAATCGATGCCCAGGACATCGGCGCCTCGGCGCGCCATCGAGTCGGCCAGGATGCCGCCGCCGCAGCCGACGTCGAGTACACGCAGCCCTTTAAGTGGGACCAAACTCTCGATCCAGCCCAGGCGGAGCGGATTGATCTGGTGCAAGGGGCGGAATTCACTTTCGGTGTCCCACCAGCGGTGGGCCAGGTCTGAGAATTTCGCCAGTTCGGCGGGGTCGAAGTTATCGCTGATAGACATGACGCATTATCGTTGAGGCATAAAAAAACCGCGCCGTAGCGCGGTTTTTTAAGCGATCCGAAAGGATTACTTGTTGGCGCGGGTGCCAACCACTTCGATTTCCACGCGGCGATTCTTCGCGCGGCCTTCGGCGGTCTTATTGTCAGCAACTGGCTGTTTCTCGCCCTTGCCTTCAGTGTAGACGCGGTTTTTCTCGATGCCCTTGGACACGAGATATGCCTTGACGGCTTCCGAACGGCGAACCGACAGCTTCTGGTTGTAAGCATCGCTACCCACGGAGTCAGTGTGACCCACGGCAATGATGACTTCCAGGTTGATGTCCTTGATCTTGCCGACCAGGTCATCCAGCTTGGCTTTGCCTTCTGGCTTGATCACTGACTTGTTGAAGTCAAAGAAAGCGTCAGCAGCGTACGTAACTTTCGTTGCGGCAGGAGGAGGAGGAGTGGCAGGAGTAGGGGCAGGCTTCGCAGCTTGACCAGCAACCGGAGGAGCAACAGGAGCCATTGCAGGGGCAATTGCGCCATCGCAACCAGGCGCTGCAGTAGCAGGCGTCCAATAAGCGTCACGCCAGCACAGTTCGTTGGTACCGTTTTTCCAGACCAGTTCGTTGGAACCGTTTTTCCAGTTGTCGATAGTTTGTGCACCAGCGGCGGTAACAAGCGCTGCGGAAGCAAACAACATTGCCACTTTGTTGAGTTTCTTCATGGTTCTCCTCTAGAGAAAAGCCGCAGACTGGCTGCGATTAGTAATTTACACGCCGTGAGTGACCATCACTCAAAGCGTTACATCGATTGTGCCACACCTGCCTGAACCTTCAAGCACGCTATCGGCTTCGTCTGACACAGACTTAAGATTCTTCAGCATTTGTTGCTGTCCCGCCACAGGCCATCGCTTTAAACTCCGGCCTTAAAATCAGCGGTTTCCTTCAAGATCTCGAAATCCCAACCAGGCCGCTCATGACCCAGTTCGCTAAAGAAACCCTGCCCATCAGTCTTGAAGAGGAAATGCGGCGAAGCTACCTCGATTACGCGATGAGCGTGATCGTGGGGCGGGCTCTGCCCGATGCAAGGGACGGCCTCAAGCCGGTACACCGGCGCGTGCTTTTTGCCATGCACGAACTGAACAACGACTGGAACCGTCCTTACAAAAAGTCAGCGCGTATCGTCGGCGACGTGATCGGCAAGTACCATCCGCACGGCGACCAGTCAGTCTACGACACCATTGTGCGGATGGCCCAGGATTTTTCCCTGCGCCACCTGCTGGTTGACGGTCAGGGGAATTTCGGCTCTGTCGATGGCGACAACGCCGCGGCCATGCGCTACACCGAAATCCGCCTGTCAAAAATTGCCCATGAGCTGCTCGCCGACCTTGACAAGGAAACTGTCGATTTCGGCCCCAACTACGACGGCAGCGAGCAGGAGCCGCTGGTCATGCCGACCCGCTTGCCGAACCTGCTGGTCAACGGATCGGGCGGTATTGCGGTGGGCATGGCGACCAACATTCCGCCCCACAACCTCAACGAAGTGGTCGATGCATGCCTTCACATGCTGAAAAACCCGGGGGCCTCCATTGACGAATTGATGGAGATCGTGCCCGCACCGGACTTCCCCACGGGCGGCATTATTTACGGCATCAATGGCGTCAAGGACGGCTATCGCACCGGCCGCGGCAAGGTGGTCATGCGTGCCAAGTGCCATTTCGAGGACATCGACAAGGGCCAGCGCCAGTCCATCATCGTCGACGAGCTCCCCTACCAGGTCAACAAAAAGACGCTTCAGGAGCGCATGGCCGAGCTGGTGCACGAGAAGAAAATCGAAGGCATCAGCCATATTCAGGATGAGAGCGACAAGTCGGGCATGCGCCTGGTGATCGAACTCAAGCGTGGCGAAGTGCCCGAAGTAGTGCTGAACAATCTGTACAAGCAGACCCAGCTGCAGGACACCTTCGGCATCAATATGGTGGCACTGGTCAATGGCCAGCCCAAGCTTTGCAACCTGAAGGACCTGATCCAGGTCTTCCTGTCGCACCGCCGTGAAGTCGTGACGCGCCGTACCGTGTTCACGCTGCGCAAGGCACGGGAGCGGGGACACGTGCTGGAAGGCCTCGCAGTGGCCCTGGCCAATATTGACGACTTCATCGCCATCATCCGAAATGCCCCCACGCCTCCCGTCGCCAAGGCCGAGCTGATGCTGCGCCCCTGGGACAGCAGCCTGGTGCGCGAAATGCTGACCCGCACGCGTGCCGATGGCGGCGTGGTGAACGCCGATGACTACCGCCCCGACGGTCTCGAGAAGATGTTTGGCATGGGCAACGACGGGTTGTACCGCCTCTCGGAAACACAGGCACAGGAAATCCTGCAGATGCGCCTGCAACGCCTGACCGGCCTGGAGCAGGACAAGATCGTGGCGGAGTACAAGGAAGTCATGGCCGAGATCGACGACCTGCTCGACATCCTGGCCAAGCCTGAGCGAGTGTCCATCATCATTGGCGAAGAACTGACAGCCATCAAGCTGGAATTCGGCCAGACAAAGCTCGGCGCTCGCCGCAGCCAGATCGAGCACAGCTCGTTCGATCTCAGCACCGAAGACCTGATCACCCCCACTGACATGGTGGTGACGCTTTCACACACCGGCTATATCAAGAGCCAGCCGCTGTCGGAATACCGGGCACAAAAACGCGGTGGCCGCGGCAAGCTGGCCACCGCCACCAAGGAAGACGACTGGGTCGACCAGCTCTTCATCGCCAACACGCACGATTACATCCTGTGCTTTTCCAATCGCGGCCGGCTCTACTGGCTCAAGGTCTGGGAAGTACCCGCCGGTTCTCGCGGTTCTCGCGGTCGGCCCATCGTCAACATGTTCCCCCTGCAGGAAGGTGAAAAAATCACCGTCGTCCTTCCTCTCACGGGCGAAAAGCGCAGCTTCCCGGCTGATCAATACGTCTTCATGGCCACCTCCATGGGCACCGTGAAGAAAACCGCTCTCGACGAATTTAACAATCCGCGTAAGGCCGGCATCATCGCGGTCGATCTTGACGCAGGCGACTACCTGATTGGTGCGTCGCTGACCGACGGCAAGCACGACGTGATGCTGTTCAGTGACGGTGGCAAGGCCGTGCGCTTCGATGAGAACGACGTGCGCCCCATGGGCCGCAATGCACGCGGCGTGCGCGGCATGATGCTCGAAGACGGCCAGGGCGTGATCGCCATGCTGGTCGCCGAAGACGAGCAGCAAAGTGTGCTGACAGCCACCCAGAACGGATATGGCAAACGCACGTCCATCACCGAATACACACGTCACGGCCGCGGCACCAAGGGCATGATCGCCATTCAGCAGAGCGAGCGCAACGGCAAGGTGGTTGCGGCCACACTGGTTCACGTGGACGACGAGATCATGCTGATCACCGACAAGGGCGTGCTGGTCCGCACGCGCGTCAGCGAAATCCGCGAAATGGGAAGGGCTACACAGGGTGTTACGCTCATCGGCCTTGATGAAGGTTCACAATTAAGCGGCCTTCAGCGCATCGTTGAAAACGATGCCACGCTGGATGAACCCGATACTGAAACCGGTACCGGCACAGACACCCCCAACATCGAAAGTACCTGATGAAAAACTTCCTTACCGCTATCACGATCGCTGCCATGGCCTGCGGCGCCACGGCTGTTCACGCGCAAGCAGCAGATCCGAAAACAGAGCTGGCCAAAAAAGTGGTCGCGCTGCAGCAAGGGCCGGAGCTTGACCGGCTGGTGAACCAGCTTGCGGGCACCACGGCGCAGGAACTCATTGTTAAATGGGCTCCAAAAATGGAGGCAAATGTTCCCAAAGCCAAGCAGCCAAAAGCGTCTGAAGAACTTAACGCCGAACTCAAGAAATATGCCGATGATGCGAGCCAGCTGATCAGCAAGCAGGTTAGCAAAGTCAGCGCCGAATCGCTGGTACCTGCGTATGCAGAGCGGTTCACACAGGAAGAACTCCAGCAGCTTGCTGCTTTTTTTGAATCACCTGCCGTCAAGAAATACCAGGCTACGGCGCCCGAGCTGGGCAATGTCTTTGTACAAAAGCTGGTAGAAGCCTCGCGTGCCGACGTCCTCGCACGTGCCAAGCAGTTCGACGACGTGGCGCTGAAGATCATTGGCACCGGCCCCGCGCCGGGAGCAGGCAAGCCGCCCGCCAAGAAATGACCCGTCCTTTCAATTTTTCCGCTGGCCCGGCGAACCTGCCCGAAGAGGTCTTGCGGCAGGCGGCGGGCGAAATGCTGGACTGGCACGGCAGCGGCATGAGCGTGATGGAGATGAGTCACCGTGGAAAGGAGTTCATTTCCATTTATGAAAACGCGGAGGCCGATTTCCGCGAGCTGATGGCCATTCCGGCCCACTTCAAGATCCTGTTCATGCAGGGCGGCGGACTTGCCGAAAATGCCATTGTTCCCCTCAATGTCTCGCAGGGTCGTTCGGCCGATTTCGTGGTAACAGGCAGCTGGAGTGAAAAATCGCAAAAAGAGGCACGCAAGTATTGCGATGTCCAGGTCGCTGCGAGCAATGCAGACAACGGGCACACGCTGCTACCACCTCCGTCCGGCTGGAAGCTGCGGCCGGACGCAAGCTACGTCCACCTGTGCACCAATGAAACCATCCACGGTGTGGAGTTTCAAAGCCTTCCAGACCTTAAGGCCTTGGGAAGCGATGCGCCACTGGTCATCGATTTTTCCTCTCATGTAGCATCGCGGCCGGTTGACTGGTCTCTCGTTGGCCTGGCATTTGGTGGTGCACAAAAAAACCTGGGGCCTGCAGGTGTCACGCTGGTGGTCATCCGGGAAGACCTGCTTGGCCGTGCGCTGGCGATTTGCCCCAGCGCCTTTGACTACAAGACCGTAGCGGACAACCAGTCCATGTACAACACGCCCCCCACGTACGCAATCTACATTGCAGGCCTTACCTTCGCGTGGCTCAAGCGCCAGCAAGAAGGCGGCGCTACCGGCATTGCCGCAATGGAAGCGCGCAACAAAACCAAGGCGCAGTTTCTGTATGACGCCATTGACGGCTCGCAGTTTTATCTCAACAAGGTCGACAAAAACTGCCGGTCCCGGATGAACGTTCCATTTTTCTTGCGGGACGAGTCACGGAACGACGCGTTTCTCTCAGGTGCCAAGGCACGGGGCTTGCTTCAGCTCAAGGGTCACAAGTCAGTGGGAGGGCTGCGCGCCAGCATTTACAACGCCATGCCACTGGCCGGTGTCCAGGCACTGGTGGAGTACATGCGAGAATTCGAACAAAAACACGCCTAGGATGAAATGTTTTTTCGCCCTCATTATGGTTCGCCTTTCCGGCAGGTCTGCAGCGCCCGCCGCATGGCCGGGTGGTCTCTGACATGACCACCCATCTTGCAGATTTACGCGTACAGATTGATGCACTGGACCGAGAACTGCTCGCCCTGCTGAATCGCCGCGCCCAAGTCGCGGAGCAGGTCGGCGAAGTCAAGAAGCGCGAGGGTACGCCCTTCTTCCGCCCGGACCGCGTCGCCCAGGTTATTGAGCAGATCCAGCAAGCCAATCAAGGGCCGCTCAAAAACGAACATGTTGCTGCCGTATGGCGTGAAATCATGTCGGCTTGCCTGGCACTGGAATCTCCGGTGCGTGTGGCATACCTCGGTCCCGCCGGCACTTTCAGCGAGCAGGCAGCGCTGCAGTTTTTTGGCGCCAGCATCGAGCATGTTCCCTGTGTCAGCATCGACGAGGTTTTTCGTGCAACGGCTGCCGGCAGCGCCAGCTACGGGGTTGTGCCGGTCGAAAACTCGACCGAGGGCGTCGTGTCCCGATCTCTCGACCTGTTCCTGAACTCTCCCCTGCACATCGTTGGCGAGATCAGCCTGATGGTGCGCCACAACCTCCTGCGGCTTTCCGAGTCCCTGGAAGGTATCGAAGCCGTGTATGCACACCCCCAGGCCCTGGCCCAATGCCAGGGCTGGTTGACCACGCACCTGCCCAATGTGGAGCGCCGGGCAGCCTCCAGCAATGCGGAAGGTGCACGCCTTGCCTCCACCAACCCTGCATGGGCCGGCATTGCCAGTGATCGGGCCGCCACCCAGTTTGGCCTGTATACGGCCGCCCACGCCATTCAGGACGACGCGTTTAACCGCACGCGCTTTGCCGTAGTGTGCCTGCCGCAAACACTACCCTCCCCGCCCCTCTCCGGCAAAGACTGTGTCAGCCTGGTGGTCTCCGTACCCAACCGCCCCGGCGCCGTCCATGACATCCTGATGCCGTTGAAATCTCACGGCGTCTCCATGACCCGCTTTGAATCGCGCCCGGCACGCTCCGGCCAGTGGGAATATTATTTTTATATCGATTTGCAAGGCCATCCGTCGCAGGACCACGTCAAGGCGGCACTGGCTGACCTGCAACAAATGTGCGCCTTTTACAAGGTTCTCGGAACCTATCCTGTCAGCGATTAATGCACGAACTCACAAAACTCCTGGTACCACGACATGTTTGAACAATTAGGTCTCATTGGATGCGGCCTGATGGGCGGTTCTTTTGCGCTGGCTCTCAAGCGCGCCGGTCTGGTCAAACGCGTGGTGGGCTACAGCAAGTCGCCTTCGACGACCGAGCGCGCACGCCAGATGGGTGTCATTGACGTAGAGGCACCTTCCGCCCTGCTGGCGGTCTCCGGAGCTGACATTGTCCTGCTGGCGGTGCCGGTTTCTGCAACCGAAGCCACCTTCAAGGCGATCCGGCATCTTGTTGGCCCAAACACCCTGATCATGGATGTCGGCTCCACCAAGCGCGACGTGGTCGATGCCGCACGGCGGGTCCTGCAGGGTAACGTCGGCTCTTTCGTTCCCTGCCATCCCATTACCGGCAAAGAGGTGTCGGGTGTCGAACACGCCGATGTCGACCTCTACAACGGAAAGCAGGTCATCCTGACCCCCATAGAGCGGACTTTCACGGTCCAGCTGCAAAAAGCCACCGACGTATGGACCGCCATGGGCTGCCATGTCCTCAAGATGTCGCCGCAGGCACATGACGCTGCGTACGCCGCAGTCAGCCATCTGCCCCACCTGATCGCCTTTGCACTGATCAACGGCATTACCGGACAGGAGCACGGGAAGGACTACATGTCCCTGGCCGGGCCCGGCTTTCGCGACTTCACACGCATCGCTGCCAGCGATCCGAAAATGTGGCGCGACATCCTGATTGCCAACCGCGAAGAGTTGCTGGCGCAGTCCAAGATCTTTCAGCAGACCCTGCAGTCCCTCGAAGTACTCATTTCGAGCAGCAACGGCGACGGCCTGGAAGCGCTCATTGAGCAAGCCAGCGAGACGCGCGCCAACTGGCGCATCTCTTCTCAAAAATCGCATAAATAAACCTGCGATTCATGTTCGACATCGAGTTCCTGGACATTCCGCCCCTCAGTGGAGCGGGAGGCACTGTCCGCCTGCCCGGATCCAAAAGCATTTCCAATCGCGTCTTGTTGCTGGCCGCCCTGAGTCACGGGGAAACCACAGTTCACGATCTCCTGGCGTCTGACGACACCGCCGTGATGCTGACGGCGCTCAGGCTGCTTGGCTGCGAAGTAAAACAAGAGGGCAGCACCGCGATGATCACCGGCCTTGGCGGCCGCAACGTTCACACACCGGTCAAGCTGTTTCTGGGCAATGCCGGTACTGCCATGCGTCCATTGACGGCCGCTCTGGCCTTGCTGGGCGGAGAATTTGAGCTGTCGGGCGTGGCCCGTATGCACGAAAGGCCTATCGGGGACCTGGTTGATGCCCTCCGGCAGCTGGGCTGCTCCATCGACTACCTGGGAAATGAAGGTTTTCCGCCCCTGCGCCTGCGTTCCGGCCAATTGAACCTGAAAGAGCCCATCCGGGTGCGCGGAGATGTTTCCAGTCAGTTCCTGACCGCCCTGCTGATGGCTCTGCCCATTGTGGCTGTCGACGACATCTGCATTGAGGTCGTGGGGGAGCTGATTTCACGGCCTTACATTGAAATCACGCTCAAGCTGCTCGAACGTTTCGGCATTGACGTGCAGCGTAAAGGCTGGGAGCAGTTCATCATCCCCGCCGGCAGCCGCTACCAGTCGCCCGGAGAAATCCATGTTGAAGGCGACGCTTCCTCTGCTAGCTATTTCATAGCGCTTGGCGCAATAGCATCGGGCTCTGCAGGCCAAAATGGCATAGAAGTTTTGGGGGTCGGGGCCGACTCCATCCAGGGCGACATTCGTTTCGTGGAGGCCGCACGAATGATGGGCGCGCAAATCGACAGCACGCCCAATTCATTGCGCATCTCGCGCGGTGCTTGGCCGCTCAAGGCGATTGATCTGGACTGCAACCATATTCCCGATGCCGCGATGACGCTGGCCGTGATGGCGCTGTATGCCGAGGGATGCACCACCTTGCGCAACATCGCCAGCTGGCGCGTCAAGGAAACCGACCGCATCGCCGCGATGGCCTGCGAGTTGCAAAAGCTCGGCGCCACGGTGGAGGAAGGGGCGGACTATCTCAAAATTACGCCGCCCCGGCCCGGCGAATGGAAAACCGCGCCCATTCACACCTATGACGATCACCGCGTAGCCATGTGTTTTTCGCTGGCCGCTTTCAATCCGGCCCGGTTGCCCATCCGGATTCTTGACCCCAAATGTGTCGGCAAAACATTTCCGGACTACTTCGAGGCCCTGTTCACGGTGGCCAGAGCAGATGTCAACCATATTCCGGTGATTTGCGTCGATGGCCCCACTGCCTCGGGCAAGGGTACCCTGGCAGCTCTGACGGCCCAACGGCTCGGCTACCACTATCTTGACTCCGGCGCCCTGTATCGCTTGAGCGCATTTGCCGCCTTGCGTGCCGACGTTTCGCTCGACGACGGGGCGGCTGTTGCGCAAATCGCCCGCACCATGCCGGTTCGCTTTCAGGGCGACCGGATTTTCCTCGGGGCGGAAGATGTGTCAGAAGCCATCCGCTCCGAAGCTGCCGGAATGGCCGCTTCCCGGGTCTCGGCCCATCCCCAGGTTCGCGCTGCGCTGCTGACCCTGCAACACAGTTTCCGGCAGTTGCCCGGGCTGGTAGCAGACGGGCGGGACATGGGAACCGTCATTTTTCCCGATGCACCGCTCAAAATCTACCTGACGGCCAGCGCCCGGCACCGCGCTGAACGACGGCATAAGCAGTTGATTTCAAAGGGAAATTCAGCTATAATCAGCGAGATTCAGCAAGATTTAGAGGCACGTGACGCCCGCGATTCATCGCGAAAAGCCGCCCCTTTGAAGCCTGCTGATGACGCCCGTCCCCTGGACAATTCCTATCTGTCGATTGAAAAATCGGTTGATCAGGTGATTGACTGGTGGCAAGGCACCCGGCCCTTCTGACCCCCGACGCGCACCCTGCGCTTGGTCAGCAGGTTCATTAACGTAACCCGCAGCCTTATTCAACGTCTGGCCGCAAGCAACCGCCGCAAGCAGCTATAAAAACAATAGCAATTCCGCTATTGGAACCCTGTTGTGTGGATGAGGAAAATCATGTCTGAATCTTTTGCCGATCTATTTAACGAATCGCTCCAGCGCTCTGAAATGCGCACCGGTGAAGTCATCACCGCTGAAGTCGTTCGCATCGACCACAACCACGTCGTCGTCAACGCCGGACTGAAGTCCGAGGCCTATGTGCCGCTCGAAGAATTCAAAAACGACCAGGGCGAACTCGAAGTCCAGGTCGGCGACTTTGTCTCCGTGGCCATCGACTCCGTCGAAAACGGCTATGGCGACACCCTGCTGTCCCGCGACAAGGCCAAGCGCCTGGCCTCGTGGATGAGCCTGGAAAAAGCCCTGGAGTCCGGCGAATTCGTCACCGGCCAGACCAGCGGCAAGGTCAAGGGCGGTCTCACCGTCCTCGTCAACGGCATCCGCGCCTTCCTGCCCGGCTCGCTCATCGACACCCGCCCCATCAAGGACTTGTCTCCGTACGAGAACAAGACCATGGAATTCAAGGTCATCAAGCTGGACCGCAAGCGCAACAACGTCGTGTTGTCACGCCGTGCCGTGGTCGAAGCCAGCATGGGCGAAGAACGCGCCAAGCTGATGGAAACCCTGAAGGAAGGCTCCTCCGTCAAGGGCGTCGTCAAGAACATCACCGAATACGGCGCGTTCGTTGACCTGGGCGGCATTGACGGCCTGCTGCACATCACCGACATGGCATGGCGCCGCGTGCGTCACCCAAGCGAAGTGGTGACGGCTGGCCAGGAAATTGTGGCCAAGATCCTGAAGTTCGACACCGAAAAGAACCGTGTCTCGCTGGGTCTGAAACAGATGGGCGACGACCCATGGATGGGCGTGAACCGCCGCTATCCACAAGGCACGCGCCTGTTCGGCAAGATCACCAACATCGCCGACTACGGTGCATTTGTTGAACTCGAGCCAGGTATCGAAGGCCTGGTCCACGTGTCCGAAATGGACTGGACCAACAAGAATGTGGCACCGAGCAAGCTCGTGGCGCTGGGCGACGAAGTCGAAGTCATGGTCCTCGAGATCGACGAAGACAAGCGCCGGATCAGCCTGGGCATGAAGCAGTGCAAGGCCAACCCATGGCAAGAGTTCGCACAGGAAACCAAGCGCGGCGACCGCGTCAAGGGCCCCATCAAGTCGATCACCGACTTCGGCGTCTTTGTGGGCCTGGCTGCCGGCATCGACGGCCTCGTGCACCTGTCCGACCTCTCGTGGAACGAACCCGGCGAAGCCGCCGTTCGCAACTACAAAAAGGGCCAGGAAGTCGAAGCGATCGTTCTGGCAGTCGACGTCGACCGCGAGCGCATCTCCCTGGGTATCAAGCAGCTGGATTCCGATCCGTTCACCACGTTCGTGTCGATCAACGACAAGGGCGCGATTGTGACCGGCAAGGTCAAGACTGTTGATGCCAAGGGCGCTGAAATCGATCTCGGCGAAGACATCATCGGCTACCTCCGCGCCAGCGAAATCAGCCGTGACCGCGTCGAAGATGCGCGCAACGTGCTGAAAGAAGGCGACGAAGTGTCCGCAGTCGTGGTGAATGTGGATCGCAAGACCCGCAACATCCAGCTGTCGGTCAAAGCCAAGGACAACGCTGACCAGCAAGAAGCCATGGCAACCCTGAGCCAGCAGTCTTCGCGTGAAAGCGCTGGCCTGACCAACCTTGGCGCCCTGTTGCGCGCCAAGCTGGACAACAACGAAAAGTAAGGCGACCGTGCAGCGGTGTGATGCGCCCCTGGCGGATTGCATCGCTGTACAGCTACTTTATCCATGACCCGAAGCGATCTTGTCGAAGAACTGGCAGCCCGATTCAGCCAGCTGACGCACCGCGACGCCGAATATGCCGTCAAGACGATTCTTGATGCCATGAGCGACGCCCTGGTGCGCGGCCACCGCATTGAAATCAGGGGATTTGGCAGTTTTTCCATCAACCGCCGCCCGCCTCGCATGGGCCGCAATCCGCGTTCCGGTGAAAGCGTGGCCATCCCTGAAAAACGGGTGCCCCATTTCAAGCCGGGCAAGGCGTTGCGGGAAGCAGTGGATGCCCGTACCCAGGAGCTCCTGGCGGTCACGGATCCGAAGTAAGGTCTTGCTGTTTTCCCCCGGTGGTCTGGCTACAATCGCGAGACCACCACGGGGGACGACCAAGTGAAATACCTCATGTGGCTGCTCAAGGCAGCCATTTTTTTTACGCTGTTTGCTTTTGCACTGAATAACCAGCAAACGGTTTCGGTGAATTTTTTCTTTGGCACGATGTGGCGAGCACCTCTGGTGCTGGTTGTCCTGAGTGTCTTCGCCTGCGGGCTGGCGCTCGGTATTCTTGTCATGATGCCGCGCTGGTGGAAAAAGCGCAGATCGGCGAAATATGCCTCCTCCACCATGGGCCCCCATACCGTGACCGAAGACCCCTCCACCCTCCACCATGGAATTTGATTTCACCTGGGTCCTGCTCGGGTTTCCGATCGCCTTTACCTTAGGCTGGCTGGCTTCGCGACTGGATTTGCGGCAACTGCGCATCGAAAACCGCCAGGCGCCCAAAGCCTACTTCAAAGGCCTGAATTTTCTGCTCAATGAGCAGCAGGACCAGGCCATTGACGCCTTTATCGAAGCCGTACAGAACGACCCCGACACGTCCGAGCTTCACTTCGCCCTGGGTAACCTGTTCCGCCGCCGCGGCGAATACGAGCGCGCCGTGCGGGTGCACGAACACCTGATGTCGCGCGGCGACCTGACGCAACCGGAGCGCGACCGCGCCCAGCATGCACTGGCCCTGGATTTCCTCAAAGCCGGCCTGCTCGACCGTGCCGAAATCGCGCTGCGCAAACTGGAGGGAACGCCGTTCGAGGAAGAGGCCCGGCTTGCGTTGCTGTCCATTTATGAACGCTCGCGGGATTGGCCTAACGCAACCGAAATCGCCGCCAGGCTGGGTACCTCCAGCCATGGCAGCTTCAGTGCCCGGCAGGCGCATTACCTTTGCGAGCAGGCCATTGCGTCCGCAGCGGCAGGCGACACAAGCCAGGCCCTGGAGACATTGCAGCAGGCTGTCGCCATGGCCCCGGTGTCGGCCCGCCCACTGATTGACCTGGCCAAACTGCAGCACCAGCTCGGCAAGTCCCAGGATGCCTTGCGCACATTGCAGAAGCTGGAAGACCTGGCACCGCAAGGCCTGCCACTTGCCGCCGGCCTGCTTGCCAATATCGCCCAGGCAAGCGGCCAGGAAGCCGCCGCACTGGAGTTGCTGAAGACCAGTTACGCCAACACGCCGTCCATTGACGTGGTTGAAGCCATCGTCAAACTGGAAAAAGACCCTGCGTCGGCACGCCAGTGGTATGCCAGGCATATGGAACGCCAGGCGTCCCTGGTGGCCGCCGGCAAGTGGATAGAAGGGGAACAACTCCAGGATGCGCATCATCACGCACTGGTGCAGCGCTCGCTGGGTCAGGCAACCAAGCCGTTGATGCGCTATCGTTGTGCCGCGTGCGGCTTTGAAGCCACGCAGCACTTCTGGCACTGCCCTGGCTGCCAGGCCTGGGACAGCTACCCGACCCGCCGAATAGAAGAATTATGAACACCCCCGTGGAGGCTTCGCCTCCTCCCCCCTTGCAGGGGGCAACAGCTGTGGCCCGGCGAAGCCGGTTCCACGCTGTTCTGGTTTGAATACAGACAGACATGACCACTACTCTCACACTATCCGCTGAACGAATCGCCAAAGCCCGTGTCCTCGTGGTGGGCGATGCCATGCTCGACCGGTACTGGTACGGCGCGGTAGACCGCATCTCGCCTGAGGCCCCGGTGCCCGTGGTACGTGTCACG
Organism: Polaromonas sp. P1_F6; assembly: GCF_056405695.1. Lineage (NCBI taxonomy): Bacteria > Pseudomonadati > Pseudomonadota > Betaproteobacteria > Burkholderiales > Comamonadaceae > Polaromonas > Polaromonas sp. P1_F6. Next base: position 286,800 of record NZ_JBFUBQ010000001.1, on the reverse strand, counting down.
CGCACCGAGGAACGCATAGGCGCCGCGGCCAACGTGGCCTACAACATCGTCACGCTGGGCGCGCAAGCCTCGCTGCTGACCGTGGTGGGCGATGATGAGGCCAGCCACCAATTGGAGGCGCTGGTCGAAAAAACCGGCATCGCCCCTTACTTCGGCCGCGATGCACGGCTCAAAACAACGGTCAAGCTGCGCGTCATTGGCCGCCAGCAGCAGCTGATCCGGCTCGACTTCGAGAACACGCCGGAAAACGAGGTGCTCGCCTCCCAGTCCGCCACCTTTGAAAAACTGCACACGCAGCACGACGCCGTGCTTTTTTCCGACTACGGCAAGGGTGGCCTCGCGCATATCGTGCTGATGATCGCCCAGGCGCGCGCTGCCGGCAAGGTGGTGCTGGTCGACCCCAAGGGGGCGGACTACGCACGCTACAAAAACGCCAGCATCATTACGCCGAATCGCGCCGAGCTCGAGCACGTGATCGGCACCTGGAGCGACGAAGCCGAGCTGCGCACCAAAGCCCACAACCTGCGCACCGCACTCAATCTTGATGCCCTGCTGCTGACACGTAGCGAAGAAGGCATGACCCTGTTTGACGCCCAGGGTGAGCTGAATGTACCGGCCGTGGCACGTGAGGTGTTCGACGTCACCGGCGCCGGCGATACGGTGATCGCCACACTGGCTGCCATGGCGGCCACGGGCATGAGCCTTCGTGATGCGGTGCCCATCGCCAACCGTGCCGGCGGCATTGTGGTCGGCAAGTTCGGTACCGCAACGGTCAGTTACGACGAACTGTTTGCCGCGCATTAAATTGCGCCTCAGGTTAAAGGAATCATCATGAAAGTAGTAGTCACGGGTGCTGCGGGTTTTATCGGCAGCAATATCATCAAGGGCCTCAATGCCCGCGGCATCGACGACATCATCGCGGTCGACGACCTGACCGAAGGCGACAAATTTCGCAACCTGGCCGGCCTGCAGATCGCCGACTACGTGGATGCCGACGACTTCTACGACCTCTTTGCCGAAGGCGCTTATGGTCAGGTCGAGACAGTGTTCCACGAAGGCGCCTGCAGCGACACGATGGAGCCCGATGGCAAGTACATGATGGACAACAACTACACGCTTTCGTGCGAGTTGTTTCATGCCTGCCAGGACCAGGGAACACGCCTGCTGTATGCCTCGTCGGCCGCCACCTACGGCGGATCCGACACGTTCAGGGAATCGCCCGAATTCGAACGACCACTCAACGTCTACGGCTACTCCAAGCTGCTCTTTGACCAGCGCCTGCGGCGTGAACTCGGCAACCGGTTTGAAGGCGCAGCCACCCAGGTTGCGGGCTTTCGCTACTTCAATGTCTACGGCCCCCACGAACAGCACAAGGGCCGTATGGCCAGCGTGGCCTTTCACCAGTTCAACCAGTTCCAGGCCGAAGGCAAGGTCAAGCTGTTTGGCGAATACGGCGGCTACGGCGCCGGCGGCCAGATGCGCGACTTCGTCTTCATCGACGATGTGGTGGCCGTGAACCTCTGGTTTTTTGACCATCCAGAACAATCCGGCATTTTCAATCTTGGCACCGGAAAGGCCCAGCCCTTCAACGATGTCGCGCTCGCCGTCGTGAACACCTTGCGCAAAGGGCAGGATGCTGCGGCGCTGAGCCTGGAAGATGCCGTGCGCGGCGGGCTCATCGACTACATCACCTTCCCGCCAGCCTTGGTGGGTAAATATCAAAGCTACACGCAGGCCGACCTCGGCGCCCTGCGTGCCGCTGGGTGTGACCATGTGTTTGCTGATGTGAAAGCGGGTGTAACTGCTTACATGCAGTGGCTGGGCAAGAATCGCTGAGGCTTGGGGTTCCCCAACCCAATCGCATCAGGCAGGTCAACCCCGTGTGAAACCGGGCCGTTATAAACACAGCATTCTTATTCACAGGATGCATAACGCGCTTCGCCACTCACCACTGAGGAGATTTCCATGTTCAAGAAAGTACTGGCGTTTTTCGCCGCCATGTCTCTCGTTGCAGCCTTTGCTGCGGTCGACGTCAACAAAGCCACAGAGGCCGAACTCGACGGCATCAAACACATCGGCCCCGTCACCTCCAAGCTGATCATCTCCGAGCGCAAGAAAAGCGAGTTCAAAAACTGGGATGACTTCATCACCCGCGTCAAAGGCGTGGGAGAAAAACGCGCAGCCGAGTTCTCCGCCGCAGGGCTGACCGTTGGCGGTGCCGCCTATACCGGCCCGGCCGCCRCAGATGCGAAGGCAAAAACCAAGGCCGAAGCCAAAGCGGACGCCAAAACCAGCAAGAAGGCCGACAAGCCGGTCACCGAAAAGGCCAAAGACGCAGCCATCGCCACCAAGGATGCAGTCAAGGGTGCGGCTATCGCGACCAAAGACGCCGTGGTGGAATCGGCCAAAGATGCCAAAGAGGCGGTAACGTCCAAAAAAGACGCCAAGAAGGACACCAAAAAAGAAACCAAAACCGAAGTCAAGGTTGAAGCGGCCAAGCCTGCTGCAAGCGCTGCCAAGAAGTAATTGGCCCGCATCCATAAAAAAACCCGCCTGGAGCGGGTTTTTTATTGCCAACTTTTGCCTCCAGCCCTTTAGGGGCGAGCGCAAGCAGCTATCTATTTCATAGCACCTTAAAGACCTCTACACCAGCGCAATCAGGTCCGTCACGCCCACCGCTGCCCCAGCCTGCGTGACCAGTGTCGTCACTTGCCCTCTATGGTGTGTCTGGTGATTGAAAAAATGCGTGAGGGCCTTCCAGACCACGTGCTCGCGCTGCACCCCTTTCGAGTTGGCGTACCGCATGGTCATGGCCGGGTAAGCCTCAGGCATGTCGGCAGCCCACTGCTCGATGGCGCCATCGAGCTGCTGCCGTTTGGCTTTCAGTCCGGCCCAGTCTTCGTAGAGCACCATGTCCAGCGTGTAGGCCTGCGGCATGTCCAGCACTTCAGCGCCCAGCGACGTGAAATGGATTCCGTTCTCATTACCGCACTGCGCAAAGCGCCTGAGCCAGACCTGGTCGGCCAGGACAAGATGGCCCAGCGTGTGATGGATCGAGCCGAAAAAGGCACCACGGTCACGCTTGCGCTCCTCATCTGACAGGGTTTCACACGCGCCATACAGCCGTTCATTGATCCAGCGGTTGTACTGGGCCAGAAGTCGGTAGTTGTCGGAAAATGCACCGGTCATACATGCTCCTGAATTGATAGCTTCCCGCGCTCGTGCTGATTGGCCCAGGGCCGGATTTCATATGAAATTACGGCATTCCGCACCCCTAAAAGCCTGCCTGCCCCCGTCACAAGGTGCGCTGGCTCCACTGCAGATTTTCCACTGTCCTGGCGATGGCCGATCGTTGCCGTGCAAAAAAAGATAGTGCTAAACGGGAGGGAGGTCCGGTTTACGGCGCGTCCGCGATGCACAGCGTCGAGCCGTTTGCAGGTACTAAAGCCAGCCCCAAGTGTTACGGGCGGCTGAGCAGATGACTTTGCGAATGACGATCAGGCGCACGCGTGAACGGGCAGGCGCTTTACCCACCCGTCACAGCTGCGCGGTCGCTCCGCTTGGGAAGCAGGCCGGCATACACCGGCCCGTGATTGGCATCAAGCTTTCCCGAAGCCACCGCCGCCCGGCGTATGGATTTCAAAAATATCACCGGGCTGCATCTCGGCCTGGCCGATATGGCCCAGTGTTTCGATCTGGCCTTGCGCCCGGACCACAACGTTTTGCCCGACCTGCCCGGCCTGGCCCCCGGCCATGCCGAAGGCGCCGTGTTTGCGCCCGTTTGACAGGATGCTGGCCGTCATGGCTTCCAGGAAGCGCACACGGCGCACCCCGCCATTGCCGCCCTGCCATCGGCCCGCACCACCAGAGCCCTGGCGAATCTCATAACTTTCCAGCCGCACCGGGAAGCGGAATTCCAGCACCTCCGGGTCGGTCAGCCGCGAATTGGTCATATGTGCCTGCACTACAGAGGTGCCGTCAAAACCCGACACCAGCTTGCCCGCATCATCCAGCTTTCCGCCGGCACCCGAACCACCCGAAATGGTTTCGTAGTACTGGTGGCGTGCATTGCCGAACGTGAAGTTGTTCATCGTGCACTGGCCGGCGGCCATTACACCCAGCGCGCCATAAAGCGCATTGGTGATGCAGGTGGAGGTTTCCACATTACCCGCCACCACCGAAGCCGGCGGGTTCGGGTTAAGCATGGAGCCCGGCGGGATGATGACCTTGAGCGGCTTCAGGCAGCCCGCGTTCAGCGGGATGTCGTCGTCAACCAGGGTGCGGAACACATACAACACTGCGGCCATGCACACCGCCGTCGGCGCGTTGAAGTTATTGGTCTGCTGCGGCGATGTGCCGGTGAAGTCGATCTCGGCGCTGCGTCCTTTGACGTCAACACGGATGGACACCTTGATTTGGGCGCCGTTGTCCAGCGGCAAGGTGAACTCGCCATTTTTGAGGCGCGTGATCACGCGGCGCACCGACTCCTCGGCGTTGTCCTGCACGTGGCGCATATAAGCCAGCACCACCTCCAGGCTGAAGGTGTCCACCATCTTGCGCAGCTCCTGCACGCCCTTTTCATTGGCGGCGATCTGCGCTTTCAGGTCGGCCATGTTCTGCTGCGGGTTACGGCTGGGGTATTTGCCGCTTTTGAGCAGCGCAATCATTTCCGCCTCGCGCAGCACACCGCGCTCTACCAGCTTGACGTTGTTGATCTGCACGCCCTCTTCTTCAATCAATGTCGAGAACGGCGGCATGGAGCCCGGCGTGGTGCCGCCGATGTCGGCATGGTGTCCGCGCGAACCGACATAAAACGTCGGCTGTGTCGCCGCACCAAGGTAGACCGGCGTAATGACGGTGATGTCGGGCAGATGCGTGCCGCCATGGTAGGGGTCGTTCAGCACATACACATCACCAGGCTGCATCTTTCCGGCGTTCTCGCGAATCACCGTCTTGATGCTTTCGCCCATGGAACCCAGGTGCACCGGCATATGCGGCGCATTGGCGATCAGGTTGCCTTCGGTGTCAAACAGTGCACAGCTGAAGTCCAGGCGCTCCTTGATGTTGACGGAGTAAGCGGTGTTCTGCAGCTGCAGGCCCATCTGCTCGGCAATGTTCATGAAGAGGTTGTTGAAGACCTCCAGCAGCACAGGGTCTACCGTGGTGCCCGCCGCAAACTTCACGGCGCGTTCGGCCCGGCGGTCCAGCACCAGGTGGTCCAGCGCCGTCAGCGCGGCTTCCCAACCCGGTTCCACGACCGTGGTGGCGTTCTTCTCGGCAATGATGGCCGGCCCCGAGATGATGTCGCCCGGCCGCAGATCTTCACGCACCACCAGCGCGGCGTCATGCCACTGGCCGCCGGAGTACATGCGCACGGTTTCGCGGCGAGGTACTTCGCGCGGCTCATGCGTGGTGTGGCGCGGCTCGGCAGGCGCGTCGCCTGCCACCACGGACTCTACCGACACGGCCTCAACCACCAGGCCCTTGCCCTGCATCAGGAAGGCAAAGCGCTGGCGGTAAGCGGCTTCGAACCCGGACTCGATCTCGTCCAGCGTACCGAAGGGCACGATGAGCGCGGAGTCACTGCCTTCATAACGCACATGCACGCGGTGATGCGTGGTGATGCTGCCGGTGCTGACCTGCTGGCGCTGCAGCTCGGCCTCTGCCGTCGCAGCGAGCGCGTTGAGCTTGTCGGCAATTTCCGGAAGCACGGCGGCCGAGAGCTTGAGCTCCACCGCCTGCTCACGAATCACATTCTGGTCGGCCAGGCCCATGCCATAAGCGCTCAGCACCCCCGCCAGCGGGTGCACAAACACCTTGGTCATGCCCAGCGCATCGGCCACCAGGCAGGCGTGCTGCCCGCCCGCACCGCCAAAGCATTGCAGCGTGTAGCGTGTCACGTCATAGCCGCGTGCCACTGAAATTTTCTTGATGGCGTTGGCCATCTGCTGGACCGCGATGTTGATGAAGCCTTCAGCCACCACCTCGGCACTGCGCCCGGTCTGCCCGGCCAGTTCGTTGAACTGGGCCTCTACCGCCTCGTAACTCAACGGCTCATCGGCATTGGGACCAAATACCTTCGGAAAGTAGCGCGGCTGCACCTTGCCGACCATCACGTTGGCATCGGTCACCGCCAGGCGGCCACCGCGCCGGTAACTGGCGGGGCCTGGGTTGGCGCCTGCGCTCTGTGGACCAACCCGGAAGCGCTCGCCGTCAAATTTGAGGATGGAGCCGCCGCCCGCCGCCACGGTGTGGATACTCATCATGGGTGCCCGCATGCGCACACCGGCGACCTGGGTTTCGAATTCGCGCTCGAACTCCCCGGCGTAATGCGACACGTCCGTCGAGGTGCCGCCCATGTCAAAGCCTATGACCTTGGCATGGCCGGCGATTGCGGCCGTGCGGGCCATGCCCACAATGCCGCCCGCCGGGCCGCTCAGGATGGCGTCCTTGCCCTGAAATACATGCGCATCGGTCAACCCACCGGAAGACTGCATGAAAAAGAGCCGTACCCCCGGCATCTCACTGGCGACCTGTTCCACATAACGTCGCAGGATGGGGGAGAGGTAGGCGTCCACCACCGTGGTGTCGCCGCGGCTCACAAACTTCATCATCGGGCTGGTTTCATGCGAGGTGCTGATCTGGGTAAAACCCACCTCGGTCGCGATGCGCTTGGCGGCCTTTTCATGCTCCGTGAACCGGTAACCATGCATAAAAACAATTGCAAGGCTTCGCAGCCCTTTCTGGTACTGCGCAAGCAGCTCCTTTTTTAATAGCACTTCGTCGAGCGCCTGAAGCACCTCGCCTTGCGCGCCCACACGCTCCTGGGCCTCCACCACCGCGCTGTAAAGCAACTCGGGCAGCACGATGTGGCGGTCAAACAGACGGGGGCGGTTCTGGTAGGCAATGCGCAGGGCATCCCGAAAGCCGCGCGTGGTCACCAGCAAGGTCGGCTCACCCTTGCGCTCCAGCAACGCATTGGTCGCCACGGTCGTTCCCATCTTCACGCAGTCCACCACGTCGGCGCGTATCGGCTCGCCCGCTTTCAGGCCCAGCAGGTGGCGGATGCCGGCTACCGCCGCATCGCGGTACTGCTCCGGATTTTCCGACAGCAGCTTGTGCGTGACCAGCGAACCATTGGGCTTCTTGGCCACGATGTCCGTGAAGGTGCCGCCGCGGTCTATCCAGAATTGCCAACGGTCGCCGCCCGGTTTTGAAGTGGTGTCTTGCATAATTTTTTTGATTTCAGAGTTAACGTGTTCTTTGCTGATCTCTATGGATCTTATTGATCTTGCTGCTGTCAGACCTGGCTTGGCACGACGCTGTGAGGCGTTGCCGGCCGGGATCTCTTGTCCGGAAAATTGGCCATCTGCGCCCTGCCAATGTACCCAAGTACCGGCGCCAGGTGCTGGATGTCCGGCGCGCCCCGCAGGGCCGTTGAAGCCGGGCACCAGGGATAGGGAAGACCGGCGACCCAATCCATGACCTCGTCAGTGTGCGAGGCCGGCAGGGTCTGCATGCTCGCGATGGTGATTGAAAGGCTTTCCGCCAGACATGAAGGCGGCGAAAAACACCAATCGTAGCGACCACACCCGACCCGCACGGCGCGGCTGTCCTTTTCCGTCATGGCAACCAGCCAGTCACAGCAAAACACCTGCGCGTCGGCCTCCGGCGGCGAGCTCAGGCAGAAGGTGTAGACATTCTCGTAGGACTGGCCAAAACGGCGCACCAGCACCTCGCCGATGGCGTCCCTTCCCCGTGACACCGGAGGAAACGAGATCGCGCCGGTGTGGACGGTGACCTGCAGCAGGGCATCGTCCGTAAAGGCTTGCGCCAGCAGGTGAGGCCGGTTGCCATCCTTGGCATGAAGGTAGGCGGCGATGGATGCAGAAGGAGTTTTCATGCGATTCGAAGCCTGTGCTTATTGCGGCATGTAGTACGGCACGAAAATATCATTGGCTTCATTGCCCACCGATCGTATCCACTCGCGCGAGAACTTCTCGCCCATGCGCTTGATCTCAGTGTCCAGTTCGGGGGGAATGCGTTCTATCTTCACGCCGTTGGCGCGCAATTCCTCGGTCGCGCTGGTCGCCAGCGCCTGGCTGGCCTGCCAGCCGCGGACTTCCGCCTCGCCTGCCGCCTTGAGCACGGCAGCGCGCGCCTCGGGCTTCAGTGCATCAAAGACCTTGCTGTTCACAAACACCGCGTTTTTGGGGAACCAGGCATTGATCTCGTAGTAATACTTGATCGGGCCCCAAACCTTGTTCTCCACGCCGGTCAGCGCCGACGTGATCATGTTGTCCATCCGGCCTTCGGCCAATGCCTTGCCCACATCGACCATGGCCACATCCACCGGCTTGGCACCCAGCATTTCGGCGATGCGCATGGTGGTCTGGTTGTAGGTGCGCATCTGGGTGCCCCGAAAATCCGTCGGGCCCCGCACCGGCTTGTTCGAATGCAGGCCTTGCGGCGGCCACGGCACTGCGTACAGGAGCTTCATGCCATGCTCGGTGAAATGCTTTTCAAGGCCTGGCCGCTGTAGTTTCCAGAGGCGTTGTGCGTCCTTGTAGGAGGCCACGACGAAGGGAATGGAGTCCGCGCCAGCCAGCGGAATTTCCTTGACCATGCTCGCCAGGATGGTCTCGCCCGCTTCGGCCTTTCCCTGCTGCACGGCCGCGCTGATGTCCGCCAGCTTGGCCAGGGTGTTGTTGGGGTACACCTGTATGACCAGCTGTCCGCGCGTGGCCAGATCCACATCGCGCCCAAATTGCAGGAGGTTCTGCGTATGGAAGGACTCTGCCCGGTAGCCCGTGGCCAGCTTCCAGGTTGTCTGGGCGTGCGCTGCCCCCGCCGTGACGAGCACGGCTATTAAAACTGCTTTCATGGGAACTCCTTGGGAGTTGAGAATTAGCCCGGCGGCGGGTGCATGGAACTCACCCTTTCAGGTCCGTCACAAACATCTTGCCCGGCGCATGGGTGATGCACATCGACAGTCGGCTCTTCTGGGCAACCCATTGCGGCGTGACGCCGCAACCCCAAAACACCGGGATTTCATCATCCTTGATGTCGACTGCATCGCCGTAATCCGGTCGCGACAGGTCGGTGATGCCGATCGCCTCCGGATTGCCGATGTGAACGGGCGCACCATGCGCAACGTCAAACCGGCCAGAAATCTCCACCACCTTTGCCACATCGCGGCTCTTGATGGGCCGCATGGTGACGACCATTTCACCGCTGAACACACCAGCGGGCTGGCACTGGAGACTGGTACGGAACATCGAGACATTGCGGCCCTGCTCGACATGCCTCAGGGGAATGCCGGCCTGGGTGACCGCGGCCTCGAAAGAAAAACTGCAGCCGATCAGGAAGGCCACATAGTCGTCCTTCCAGATCGACCGGATCTCATCGCGCTCTTCAACAAACTCGCCGTCACGGTAAACGCGATAGCCCGGAATGTCGGTCGTGATGTCCGCCCCCGGTGCACACAAAGGCTCCGTGGCGCCCGGCTTCAGAACCTCCACCAATGGGCAGGGCTTGGGATTGCGCTGGCAGAACAACAGGAAGTCAAAGGCCTGGGCCTGGGGGACGATCATGAGGTTGGCCTGGATATGGCCGTTCGCGTGTCCCGCGGTGGGCAGGGCAAACTCGCCGCAACGGCTGGCCATCCGGAGGTCGGCGGGACGATCAAAAATCTTGTTCATGGCAGGGTAAAGCTTGATTGGAAAAAATAGGGTGATACAGCGGCTTTTCCGTCAAAGGCCCAGGTAGGCCTTTTTGATCCGGTCATCATTGAGGAGCTCATGACCCTTGCCCTGCATCACGATACGGCCAGTCTGGATGACATAGCCGTAATGCGCGATGCCCAAGGCCTTTTGCAGGTTCTGTTCCACCAGCAATATCGAGACACCTGTGGCATTGACCTGCTGGATAACCTCCAGCACCTTGGTCACAAACTTGGGCGCGATGCCCCACGAAGGCTCATCCAGCATCAGCAGCTTGGGCCGGGCCATCAGCCCGCGGGCGATGGCCAGCATTTGCTGCTCGCCCCCACTCATGGTACCGGCCAGTTGTGTGGCGCGCTCCTTGAGGATGGGGAACAGCTGCAGCATCTCTTCAATGCCCCGCGCCACCTCGTGCTTGTCCGTGCGCGTAAAGGCACCGAGCTCCAGGTTGCGAAGCACTGTCAGCCGGGGAAACAGGCGCCGGCCTTCCGGCACCAGCGACAGACCTAACGGGACGCGTTTGTGCGCCGGCATGCGGTGAACCGGCTCACCGTTGAAGGTAATACTGCCCGCTGCGGCGGCATTGAGGCCTGCCACGGCGCGCAAGGTGGTGGACTTGCCGTTGCCGTTGCCGCCTACCAGCGCGACGATCTTGCCGGGCTCGACCTGGAGGCTGACGTCGGAGATGGCCAGCACGTCGTCGTAGCAGACCTTGAGGTTTTTGATTTCAAGCATCTTCAGTCCCCGAGGTAGGCGGTAATCACGGCAGCGTCGTTCGACACCTGCTGCGGCGTGCCTTCGGCGATCTTCACGCCGCGGTCCAGCACGACGATCTTGTCGGCGATCGGCATGATGCCTTCCAGCACATGCTCGACGATCAGGCACGCAATGCCCTTGTCCCGGATCTTGAGAACGACGTCGACCGCTTCGCGAACTTCCGACGGGTTGAGACCCGCCATCACTTCATCCATCAGCAGGATGCGCGGCTGTATGGCCAGCGCACGCGCCACGGCCAGGCGCCGCTGCTCGCTGATGGTCATGCTGGCGGCAGGCCGGTCGGCAAAGCGTTCAAGCCCGGCAAAAGCCAGCCAGTCCATGGCAGCCTGGCGTGCCTTCGCAACGTTGTGCTGCAGCAGCATGGCCGCGGTCATCACGTTCTCGCAGGCCGTCATGCTGGTGAAGGTGCGCGCAATCTGAAAAGTCCGTGCCACACCGGCACGGGCGCATGTTTCAGGCGGCAGTCCTGCGATGTCGCGGCCGCCCAGCATGATGCTGCCCGATGTGGGAGCGAAAAACCCCGCCACGCAATTGAACATGGTGGTCTTGCCGGCGCCGTTGGGGCCGATCAGGCCCACCACCTGTCCGGTGTCCACGCTAAAGGACACATCCTGGTTGGCGACCAGCCCGCCGAAACGCTTGCTGACCTGTTTGACTTCCAGCAACTTCATACGGCCTCCTCGCCGGCGTTCTGCACGGTGGCGGTGGGCACCGCCATCTGCCGCGATGCATCGGCGCGTGCCTCGCGGCGCTCCCGGAAGCTGCGCAGCCAGCCAATGAGGCCCGTGGGATAAAAGACCGCGATCACGATGATGAGGCTCGCATAAATGATGACGTCAGTGCCGCGGCCCGTACCGCCGAAGGCAATGCGCGTGAATTCCTCGATGCTGGTCAGCACCACGGCACCCACAACCGGACCGAACAAGGTGCCCACACCTCCAAGAATGGATACCAGCGCCATCTTGATGGAGAGCGCCGTCGAGAGCACCGAATTCGGATCGATATAAAGCTCTTTCTGTGCGTACAAGCTGCCGCCGACTGCCGTGAGGAAAGCACTGACCGACAGTGCCACCTGCTTGTAGCGGGCGATGTTCACGCCGATGCTGCGGGCCGCGTCGGGTTCATCCTTGATGGCCCTGAAGTAGTAGCCGAGGTAGCTGCGCTCTATCCACCAGTTCGCGCCCAAGGTGATGATCAGCAGTCCCAGTGCCAGCCAGTAGTACGGCAATTTGGTAGCGAAGTTCAGCCAGAGCCAGCCTTGTTTGTCCATCGGCACGTAAAGCCCGACCGCCGCACCGCCGTAATCCCACTCAGTGAAGAAAATCTGCACCAGTTCGGCCACCGCGATGGTGGCCATCGCAAAGTAGTGGCCCTTGAGCCGGAAGCAGGACCAGCCAAACCCCAGGCTGAGCAAGGCTGCCACCAAACCGCCGGCGAGCACGCCTATCCAGGGATTGATGCCGAACTTGATCAGCAGCAGTGTTGAGACATAGGCGCCAAGTCCGTAGAAAGCCGCATGGCCGAGGGACACCTGTCCCGCATAGCCACCCACGATGTTCCAGGCTACACCCACCTGGGCCGCCATGAGGATGAGGATCGCCATGTTCAGGTGCGAGGCATCCGTGACCGCGGGGACGGCCAAGGCAAGCGCCAGAGCGGCGATAACAAAAAAGAGTTGCTTCATGATCATGCCTTGCCCATCAAACCCTGCGGGCGGAACATCAGCACGCCGAGGAACAGCACGAGCACGATGGCCGTCTTGTACTGCGGTCCGAGCAGCAGGCCGCCCATGACCTCGATCACGCCGACCAGGATGCCGGCCCAGAAGGCGCCCGAGACGCTGCCGAAGCCGCCCAGGTTGACCACCACAAAAGCCAGCAGGATGAAGCTAGCGCCAACGTCCGGAAAAATCGGGAAGAAGGTTGACAGCAGCACCCCGGCTGCGCCGGCGCAGGCCGCGCCTATGCCCCAGGCTAGCGAGAACATCTTGTGCGAATCAATGCCCATGAGACGGGCCGCTTCCTTGTCAGAGGCGGTGGCTTCCAGCGCCGCACCGAGCCGGGTCTTGTTCAGGAAGAAGTAAATCAGGCCGGTGACCACGACGGCCCCTACACCGGCGACCAGCTGCGGCTTGCCCAGTTGCACGCCCAACAGCTTGACCGTTCCGCTGACCGCCGAATTCTCGATGGAGCGGAAATCCGGTTTCCAGAGGAACTGGGCCACGCCGCGCAGCAGGATCATGATGCCGAAGGTCGTGAAGATCTGCGACAGCATGGGCGCGTTGATGATGCGCACGATCACCAGTTTGTACAGCAGCACGCCGAAGCCGAACAGCATGATCACTGTCAGCGGCAAGGTGAGCATGGGGTCCAGCGCATACAGGGAAAACAGCCAGAAGGCCGAGTACATGCCCAGCATGAGGAATTCCCCGTGCGCGAAGTTCACGATGTCCATGACGCCGAAAATCATGGTCAGGCCGATAGCCACCAGCGCGTAAATCAGCCCGATCAGCACGCCGGAGGCCAGCGTCTGAAGCAATATTTCCGTAGTCATGGTTGTCTCTTGGCTTTCAGGTCAAAACTCGCGGCTTATTTGCGCTGGTCCCACTTGGGCATGGGCCAGGTCACTTCACGCGAGGCCATGTCGAACGGCCAGACCGTGTTGTATTTGCCGCCGATGATCTGCACCAGGATGCCCTGGCCCAGGGTGTTCTGGCCGGTCGCATCGAACTTCACACCCTTCCACGGCATGATCAGCTTGCTGCCGGGCATGTCGGTGGCGGCCAGCGCCTTGCGGATGGCTTCGGGTTCGGTGGAACCGGCGCGGTTGATGGCGTCCGCCATCACCATCAGGCCGGTGAAAGTGCGCGAGGAATTGCCGGTGAAGTTGATCTTGTAGCGACTGTTGAACAGGTCGTTGACCTGCTTGATCAGAGGATTGCGGTTGGCCAGGTCCAGCGCCCAGACTTCACGCGTGATGATGTAGTCGGCGTCCTTGCCGAGTGTCCTGATGAAATCGGTATCGGTGAAGCCCGCGTTGTTCGCCAGGATCATGTCCGGCGAAAAGCCGAGTTCCTTGTAGGTCTTGATCGACAGGATGGCATCGGCCGTGTAGGACGACTGCAGCACCAGGTTGGGATTGGCGGCCTTGAGCGTCTGCACTTCCGAAGTCAGCTGCGTGGTCTTGGCCGGGTACATCACCTGCTTGACCAGGTTCTGCTTGAACTCGGGCGCGAGTTTGGTCTGCAGCTTGGTGGTTTCCGTACCCCACAAGCCGTTTTCGTTGAGGCTGGCGACCACGCCCGCCTTGATGCCTTTTTTGGCTTCGAGTTCTTTCAGGAAATCAAAGGCGTTGTGCACAAACAGGTCGTCATGCGGCGTGGTGCGAAAGAACCACTTGAAGTTGCGCTGCGTGAGCGATGCCGACGACGATTCAGGGTTCAGGAAAGGGATGCCGGCGCGCTCGGCGATCTGGCTGGCCGTGGCGGTGACGGCGCTGTTATAGGCGCCCACGAGTGCCACGACTTTTTCCTGCGTGATCAGGCGCTCGGCTTCCGTAGCGCCAGTCTGCGGGTTGGCCTGGTGGTCGGCAAACACCAGCTTGATTTTTGCGCCCTTGAGGTTGGGCAAGCCCTTGCCGGCAGACAGCGGCAGCTCGGAAACACCGGGCGCACCGTTATTGATGATGTCGGCGGCGAGTTCCAGCGCACTGCGCAGCTCGGCACCCACGGAGGCGGCCGGCCCGGTGAGCGGATAAAGCACACCGATTTTTATCTCTTGCTGTGCATGCACGCCAAAGGCCATGCCGGTTGACAACAACACTGCGGCCACTTTGGCCCACCAAGATTTCTTCATGACGCACTCCTCGTAAAAACATGACGGTTGGATGACATGTGACGAAGTGTGCGATTAGCAAATGACGAAATCAAACAAGTAATTTTTTGCTTACGTCATCGATTTTTTCGATGATTGGTATTTACCCTGACGCACCTTTTTTGCCTGTTTTTGCAACCCTGGCCGCCGGCTTGCGACCCGTTTTGGTGCCGGCTCCCGTGCTCTCCGCGGCAAACTGCACGGCCGACCTGACCACTGTCTCGACCACCGATGAAGTCGGGTCGGTGCGGTAGCTCGCGTGGATCGGCAACGACTTCACACGGGTGTCGCAGGTGAGCAATTTCAGGCTGGCGAACCCCGTCAGGCGCTGCACTGCGATGCGCGGCAGAAGGGCCACGCCAAAGCCGCCCTGCACCAGCTGGACCATCGCGGAAATGGATGAAATGGCATGCACCTTTTTGGGCTCCATGCGGTTCTGCTTGAACAGGTCGACCAGCGTGACGTGCGGCTGCGAGCCTTTCTGGAACGTCAGCAATTCCATTTCCGCGAGTTCATCCAGCCGGTAATTTCTTTTTTTATGCAGCGCCGGATTTCCCACAAAAGCCATATCCATGGGCGGCAAAGCCTGGTTGCGCACACCGTCCGCCGAAGCGGGCAACGCGGCGAAGACCAGGTCCAGCGTGCCGCGCTGCACCTGGTCCATCAGGATGGGCGTGGTTTCCACCGTCAGCTCCAGCTCCAGCCCGGGGTGGTCTACGCGGAGCTTTTCGAGCCAGGGAATCAGCCAGGAGTGCAACACCGATTCGATGGCGCCTATGCGCATCGATACCGCCATGGCCGCACCCGAACCCATCTCGTGTTTGACCTCGCGCTGCAGCTCCAGCAGCTTTTGCGCATAGACCAGGAAACGCGCGCCCGCGACGGTGAGCTTGAACTGCTTGTCGCGCCGGTCCAGCAGCAGGATGCCCAGCTCTTCTTCCAGTGTGGCGATCCGGCTGGACATGGCAGACTGCGTCAGGTAGAGCTTCTCCGCGGCGCGCGAGATACTTTTGAGCGAGGCAACCCAATAGAAAGCTTCAACAAAACGCAGGTTCATGGCGGGGCCTCAAGGTCGCAAAACAGGTAGGCGCCGGCTTTTCGGGGTATGCCCGGTGAACTGGCGCGGGATTTGCGTCTATCCTATTACTACTTACTAATTCCTTGTCCTGGAGCTTTTCATGAAATTCAAAGTCACCCTGGTGGCCGCCGCTCTCGCCTTCGGCGCCAACGCCTTCGCCCAGACCAAGTGGGATTTGCCCGCGGCCTACCCGGCCAGCAACTTCCACACGGAAACGCTGACGCAGTTCGCGGCAGACGTCGACAAGGCCAGCGGCGGCAAACTCAAGATCACGGTGCACGCCAACGCCTCGCTCTTCAAGGCCAACGAAATCAAGCGTGCGGTGCAAGGCGGCCAGGCCCAGATCGGTGAGATCCTGTTAGTCAACTTCGAGAACGAGAACGCAATATTTGGTGCAGACGGCCTGCCCTTTGTGGCCTCCAGCTACGCCTCGGCACACAAGCTGGCCGAAGCGCAAAAGCCGGCGCTTGAAAAACTGCTGGGCGCGCAAGGCATGAAGCTGCTCTACACCGTGGCCTGGCCTCCCCAGGGCATCTACGTCAACAAGGAAATCACCGCCGTCGCCGACATGAAAGGCCTCAAGTGGCGCGCTTACAGCCCGGCCACCAGCAAGATTGCCGAGCTGGTCGGCGCGCAACCCGTGACCGTTCAGGCCGCGGAGCTGAGCCAGGCTATGGCAACCGGCGTCGTCAACAGCTACATGAGTTCGGGCTCCACCGGCTACGACACCAAGACCTACGAAAGCATCAAGTACTGGTATGACGTGCAGGCCTGGCTGCCCAAGAACGCCGTCATCGTGAACAAAAAATCCTTTGAGGCGCTGGACGCACCTACCCAGGCTGCCGTTTTGAAGGCCGCTGCGGATGCCGAGACCCGTGGCTGGAAAGTCAGCGAGGAGAAGAACGACTTCTACAAAAAAGCCCTGGCCGAAAAAGGCATGAAGATCATGACGCCCTCGCCCAAGCTGGTAGCCGACCTGCGCCAGGTGGGCAGCATCATGAAGGCAGACTGGATCAAACGCGCCGGCCCCGAGGGTGAAGCCCTGCTGTCTGCATTCGAAAAATCCAACGCAGCGAAGAAATAGCCATGCGCCGCATGCTCGATGCGCTGTATGACGGTGCGGCATGGCTGGGCGCCCTGTTCATGATCGGTACGCTGGTGTCGGTACTGGCCGGCGTCCTCGACCGCCAGTTCGCCTGGTCGCTGCGCGGGACCGACATGTATGCCGGTTACTGCATGGCTGCCAGCGGTTTTCTGGCGCTGGCCCACACCCTCAAGAAGGGTGAGCACATCCGCGTCACGCTGATCCTCAACGGCCTTCGTGGCAGCGCCCAGCGCGCGCTGGAAATCTGGGCCCTGGCCGCGGCTAGCGCCCTTTCGATGCTGTTCGCCTGGTACAGCGTCATGCTGTCGGTCAACTCCTATGCCTACCACGACATTTCCACCGGGAATGACGCTACGCCGCTATGGATTCCCCAGATCACCATGGGCGTAGGTGCCGTCATCCTGATGATCGCATTCATCGATGAACTGGTGCTGGAAATCAGAGGCCGGCGCACCCAGGCCAGCAGCGACGAAGCGCTGCATCACGAATAAGCAAGAACAAAAGAGCTTCAATGTCCGATCTCGCCATCACCTCGCTGCTGATACTTTCGCTTTTCCTGATTCTGGGCTCCGGTGTCTGGATAGGCCTCACGCTGTCGGGTGTGGCCTGGATAGGCATGCAGCTTTTCTCTTCGCGAGCCGCGGGCGACGCCATGGCGGTGACCATCTGGGGGTCTTCCTCAAGCTGGACACTGACGGCCCTGCCCCTTTTTGTATGGATGGGAGAAATCCTGTTTCGTACCAAGCTCAGCGAAAGCATGTTCAAGGGCCTCGCCCCCTGGGTCAGCCGGCTACCGGGTGGACTGCTGCACACCAACGTCATCGGCTGCACCATTTTTGCCGCGGTCTCTGGCTCCTCAGCGGCAACCTGCGCCACCATTGGCAAGATGACTCTGCCGGAGCTGGCCAAACGCGGTTACCCGGAAGACATCACGATAGGCTCCCTCGCGGGCGCCGGCACGCTGGGCCTTCTGATCCCGCCATCCATCATCATGATCGTCTATGGCGTCAGCGCCGACGTGTCGATTGCCCGCCTGTTCATAGCGGGTGTTTTTCCCGGCCTGTTGCTGGCTTCTCTTTTCTCAGGCTACCTGGTCGTCTGGGCCTTGCTCAACAAAGGCAAGATCCCGCCGCCCGATGCCGCGATGAGTTTTGGCGAAAAAATCTACGAGTCACGCCACCTGATTCCGGTCGTACTCCTGATCGGCGCCGTGTTGGGTTCCATCTATACCGGTGTGGCCACCGCGACCGAAGCCGCAGCCATCGGCGTCGTCGGCTCGCTCGTGCTGGCCGTCGTGCAGAGATCCATGAGCTGGAACACCTTCAAGGAATCCTTGCTGGGTGCGACGCGGTTGTACTGCATGATCGCGCTGATCCTGGCCGGCGCCGCGTTCCTGACGCTGAGCATGGGTTACATCGGGCTGCCGCGCCACCTGGCCGAATTCGTCTCCAGCCTCGGTCTTAGCCCCTTCATGCTCATCATCGTGCTGAGCATCTTCTACGTCGTCCTGGGCTGCTTCCTGGACGGCATTTCGATGGTGGTGCTGACCATGGGCGTCATCCTGCCCACGGTGCAGGCAGCCGGACTGGACCTGATCTGGTTCGGTATCTTCATCGTCATCGTGGTCGAGATGGCGCAGATCACGCCGCCCGTGGGATTCAACCTGTTTGTGCTCCAGGGCATGACCAAAAAGGAAATCACCTACATCGCGCGAGTGACCTTGCCGTTTTTCTTCCTCATGTGCGGCATGGTATTGCTGCTCTGGTTCTTCCCGCAGATCGCCACCTGGCTGCCGGGCAAGATGTGAGGCCAGCGGCGCTCATCTCCACGGGCGCAGCAGCCGTTCATCGTCGGTCAGCGCCCAGGTCTTAAAGCCGGTGGCCTCTTCAATCGCTTGGCGATACGGCGGCAAGTTGGTGCATTCAAGCACTACCGCCTGGAGGGTAGGCTCACGCTGACGGAGAGCGATTGCCGCTGCCACCACGTCACCGCACGCCTTCTCCATGACCATGATTTGGCGATTCCCCAAAATAGCGGTGGCGAATTCACCGTCAGGATTGACCCCCTGCACCACCACATCCGCCAAGCGTTCATGAGTCACACCCGCTGCACGCAAATGCTCTGCGCCCAACGCCGCTGAACTGATGGTCAGTACGCCCACCCTGGCGTGGCGTGCAAGCAGCGTCGGCAATTGAAGCAGGCTGGACGTGACAACAGGAACCGGCACGGCCGCCTGCAGCTCGTCCTGCAGCAGCACGAGGAAACCGCAGCTGGTGGTGATGGCCAGCGCACCCTCGCTCGCCAGGGCCTGCACCGCCTGCACAAAAGCCGGCAGCACACCCGCAGCACGCAGGCCGGCGGCGGTCTGCACAATCTTGCCGGGCCCGGCTCCCGGCACCACCCGCTGGCGAACGGGCACGCCAAAAGCGTCGGGGTGGCCGATGTCACCCGGTAGCCGCGGAAAGCGCGTGTCGAGCATTACCACCCCCAGGAAGCCCGAAGGCTCGCTGAAAGCGGGTGCTGAGGTTAAAGTCATGGCTCTATTCTCCCGCCAAACAACCAACTCACCGCCGCCACTACCGTCATGCTGAACGTCATCGCGATTTCCATTGGAGCTTCAATCGGTGCGCTGGCGCGCTGGGGCCTCGGCCTGTGGCTGACGCCTGGCGGCCTCATTCCCTGGGGCACCCTTGCGGCCAATCTTATTGGTGGCTACCTGATTGGTATCTGCATCGCCGGCTTCCAGTCCATGCCGCAGCTGGACCCAGTGTGGCGGCTGGCGCTGGTGACCGGATTCCTGGGCGGCCTCACCACGTTTTCCTCGTTTTCGGCCGAAGTGGTGATCTTCCTGATGGAAGCGCGCTATGGGCTGGCCGCGCTTACGGCCACCGTACACGTGCTGGGATCCCTGCTGATGACCGTGGCCGGCCTCAAAACCGCTATGTTTTTTATAGCTGCTGGCGCACGCTAAGAATCGATTCCGGCCACTTTCCACCCAGAAAAAAAGTAATCACTCCGGTTTGCCTGTCCTATATTGCAGGAGCACGGCCATCCGCATCGCACGCTGCACGTGCCGCAGGAATTGGCCACAATGCACCATGGCATCCATGACCCCTTTTCACTCCGCCCCGGCGACGGGCGGGCAAGACAGGCTGGCGCGCATCGGACACGCTCGCCAGGCAGTTCTTCACGGCGATCCACTGCCAGCAGGCACCGCGCCGCTGGTTGAGAACTGGATAGAGCGGTCCTGGATGCGCTGCCTGGCCCAGGGCCATCGGCCGGAGCAGGCTCCCTCCTTTGACATGGTTTCTGCCGCCGCACTGCGGCGCACCCTGGAAGCCAACCACCGGCTGGTGCAGGCTGCGGCGCCTGTGCTGGAAAAGCTGGGCCAGGCCATTGCCGACACGCGCTACTTCGCCATCCTGACCAACCAGGCCGGCGTGGTCATCAATGTGAATGGCCCCATCGACCGGCGCGACCGCCGCGCCGACATGATCACACGCATCGGCACGGACCTTTCGGAACAACAAGTGGGCACTACCGCCATCGGCGCAGCGCTGACCGAACTGCAACCGGTGTGGCTGCATCGGGGTGAGCATTTTTTTGATGCCACCTCGGTCTACAGCTGTGCCGGCGCGCCCTTGTTCGGCCCCGACGGCCGCTGCGCCGGCATGCTGGACCTGACGGGCATCGAAGTGGTCGAGAGGCCCGAGCTCAAACACCTCGTCGCACAATCCGCGCGCAGCATAGAGAACGCGCTCACTTTGGGCAAGCCCCATGCATTGCTGATCCGGCTGAATTGGCCGGGCCGCACGCTGGGAGATGAAACCGATGGGCTGGTGTGCGTGGATACCGATGGTTGCGTCACTGGCGCCAACCAGGCGGCGCGGCAGATGATTTCGCAGCTGGGCTTCACCGCAGGCATGGCGCCGCATTGCAACGATCTCTTTGCCATGCCCTTCGAAATGCTGTTTGACGCGGCGCAGCGCCAGGCGCCAGTGAATGGCGGCATCCTGGAGGTGCCGCTCTGGACGGGCCTGCGCCTGCATGCGCTGCCGCAGTTGCCCGGCCGAGACTCGCCGCCCCCTGCAACCAGCCTGCCGCCTTCAGGCGCCGCGTCGCGAACGCTGAAGGAACTCGAAACCGCCTTGATCCGCAAGGCAGTGACCGATTCACGCGGCAATGTGCTGCAGGCCGCAAAAGCGCTCGGCGTCAGCCGGGCCACGGTTTACCGCCGCCTGGGCTCGGGCAAACGCAGCTAACCCGGCAAACACAAATCAGTGCTTGTGCTCGGCCGTGGCACCGGCTGCTCCCGGTGCGGCGGTGGCAACCGGCAGCTTCAGCTCGAGCTTGCTTTCCACACCTTTGGCGTCCCTGAACAGCAGGGTCACGGGGATTGTGCTGTCTTTGGCCAGCGGTGCCTTGAGGTCCATCAGCATGACGTGGTAACCCCCTGGCTTGAGCTCGACCTTTTTGCCGGCAGGCAAATCAAGCGATGGCACGGCCCGCATTTTCATGACGTCGCCGTCCATTTTCATTTCATGCACTTCAGCCACGCCCGCCACCGGCGACGACACGCCGATCAGCTGGGCCCCATCTTTGGCGGTGAGGCTCATAAAAGCCCCCGTGCCTTTTTGCCCTTGCACAGTAGCGCGCGCCCACGCCCCATCGACCTTGACGGCGGCCGTCTGGGCCAGGGCGAGCATGCTGGCCAGTGCCATCGAAAATGCCAACACGGCTTTTGAGAATTTTGCGGATGTCATGTGTAAATGCTCCTTGAAGCAGTGAATTGAATCTGAAACCAAGACTACAGGGCTCGCTCAGTGATTGTGCTCACCACCACCCGCCGACATCAGCTCCAGCGCGGCAGCAGGGTTTTTGAGATCGGACAATTTTTTTCCCGGCTGAGGCACTTCGGCCCAGTCAACCTTGCCGGTCTCGCAAACCTGGCTTACCGGCCAATACAACATGCCCGCTTGTGCAGGCAGTTTGGCCTGCAGCACAAATTCGTCGTACCAGTCGTTCTGCAGATAGTCAGCGGGGGTTTTAGCCGTCCAGCTGATTCGCGACACGTCTTCGGTGACGGTTTTGCCGTGGTCCAGCAGCGGCTGCGCCAGCTTCTCGCGTGTAACCTCCAGCGTCCAGCCTGCTTTGGGCATGGGCTTGGCACCCTGCACACCCGCGGGGATGGTGACCACGATCTGTTTGACGGGTGAATTCCCGCAGCCATGCCCGACCTTGAATGTGCCCTTGTAGTAGCTGCCTGCATTGGCGACCTGGTATTCCAGGGTGACGTGTGCGGTGGCAGGCAGGGATACAGCAATAAAGATAGCTCCAGCCCAATAGGGACGAGCGCAAGCAGCTATGGTTTTAATAGCATTTGGGTATTTCATGATTGATTCTTACAGGATTGAAAATTAAAGGCACCAGGATTTGCGGCTGAAATTAGGGCCAGCCAGCGCAGCGAGCGCCATGCCGAACGGAGCGCACGGGTGCGCAGAAATGGCTCGTGAAAGTGCACGCTGAAATGAACGATGGCACGGCGCCGGCCGCAAGGCCCGTGCGCGGGATGCCTGAGGCCTCCAGCGAGAGGCGGTTCAGTTCAAAGTGCGGGAGGTGCGCGGCTGAAAGGCAGCCCGGAGATGGCAGTGCCGGTGGTTGCCGGAATATCCGCCACCGCAACCGTGGTACCGGTGACACAGGAAACGCTTGCTACCGGTAGAGGTGGCAGCACCAGCCCTGCTGAGCCGCACAGGTCGCAGCGCTGGCCTGGGGAGGCTGCATTGCCATCGGTGGAGTCCATGCCGGCATCAGACGAAGCGGTGTTGACGCTGCAAATGCCGCTCAGCTTGCCGCTGCGCACGTCCTGGGCGAGCATGGACACCGGTGCCCACAACGCCGCCGCCACGGCCAGGAAAGCCAGCCAGGCGGCAAGGCGTTCCCATACGGGAAGGGTCGAGCGGGATACGGGGTGGTGGGGCACGGGGTGATTATATGTAGCCCCCACGCTCCCCCACTTCGTGTGGGTCGCTGCCCCCCGAGGGGGCCGCCCGCCCTGCGACCCGGCAAAGCCGGTTCCGCGGCTCATGCTGGATTAATGAGTGCAAGCGGGCAGCCGCGGGACTGGCTTTGCCAGACCGCAGGCGCCGCCCCCTCGAGGAGGGAACAGGCTACACGCAGTGAGACTGGACGGGGGTGGGTGTCTTGCTAGGGCGCCCCAAAACCAAACCGCCGAAACACCTCCTGCGCTTCCGGCGTCAACAAGTAGGCAGCAAACTGCCCAGCAGCAGCATCCCCGCTTCGCGCAGTCAAACCGTAGGCCGCACTCACCTGTAGAGCCGCCGGCATCTGCACCACATTCATCCGCGGCAGGTCCTTGCGAACCGCCACAGCATTGGTGCAATAAGTCAGGAACAGATCAGCACGCCCTTCCGAAACCAGCCACTCATAAACCCCCCGGCCTGCTGGAGGCTGGGGCGCTTCGGGCGAACCGGTGAGCTTGAGTGCCTTGGCGTCCAGTGCCGTGTAAGCACCGGGCTTGAGTGCTTCCGCCTTGCGGAACGCTTCCCATGCATAGTCGCCCGACGGGTCCGCCCTGGGCGTGGAGGTGCCGAGCTTGACGGCGGGATCCAGCATCAGGTCGAGCAACTTTCCCGAATCGGCATTGAGCTGCGGCACGGCCAACGCGCACAGCTGGTTGCGCACGAAGAGCGTGGGTTGCGCCCATGAACTTCCCGCTGCGGCATACAGGCGCTGGGGATGCTGCGTGTCGGCCGAGGCAAACACCTGCGCCGGCTCACCCTTCTCGATGCGTTCGCGCAGCAGGCCAGAGGCGCCAAAGGTCAGCTGGGTTTTCACGCCCGTGCGGGTTTCATACGCGCGCGCGGCTTCAGTGAGCGCTTCGCGCAGGCTGCCCGCCGCATACACGCGCAGCGGCGCGGCGCCTTCAGCAGATGCTGCGGGCGATTGGGCATGCGCCATAGTCAAGCCTCCTGAAAAAACAACCGCAGCAGCAATCCATACCAGCAGGCGCCGCGGAACCGGCTTCGCCGGGCCGCAGGCGCCGCCCCCTGGAGGGGAGGACAGGCTACACGCAGTGAGCCTGGACAGGGGGGAACTCATTTTGCGTTTGGAAAGAACAGCTGCTCGCCATTGATCTTGTAGCCGGCAATCACGTTCTGGCCAGCTGGTGAAATCACCCAGTCCACAAACTTCTGCGCTTCCACCACTTTGGTCTGCGGATGCTTGGCGGGGTTCACCACCATCACGCCGTACTGGTTAAACAGCTTGGTATCGCCTTCGACCAGCACGACCAGGTCGCCGCGGTTTTTGAAGGACAGCCAGGTGCCGCGGTCGGCCAACACATAGCCGCCGCTGCTGGCCGCGATGTTGAGCGCCGGGCCCATGCCGCAGCCGCAAGCCTTGTAGTTGGCAAACGCAGGCTTGTCGCCCGGCGTCTCGACGCCCGCGGCTTTCCAGTAGCGAAGTTCGGCGGCGTGCGTGCCGCTCTTGTCACCGCGAGAGATAAAACCGGCATTGGCGGCGCTGAGTTTTTTCAGCGCTTCGACAATGTCCCTGCCCCTGGTTTTGGCTGGATCAGCTGCGGGGCCGATCAGCACGAAGTCGTTGTACATCACGGGAAAACGCTTGATGGCAAAGCCCTCAGCCACGACTTTTTCTTCCGCCACCTGGTCGTGCACAAAGAGCACGTCAGCATCACCCCGGCGGCCCATATCGATAGCCTGGCCGGTGCCGACAGCGACTACTTTCACGTCAATGCCCGTGGCTTTTTTGAACTCGGGCAGCAGGTAAGGAAACAGGCCTGACTGCTCGGTCGAGGTGGTTGACGCCATCACGATAGTGCTGGTTTGTGCTATCGAAACAGTAGCTGCCAGCGCAAGCGGGACAAGCGCCAAAGCCCTGATCGACCCGAAAATTCCCGACACCATGCTCAAGCTGTTCATGCAAGTTCTCCTTTTAAAAATGCTTCTGCCGCTGCGGGGACAGGACCGGTGAAAAAGGCCGCAGTCGGCAAGTCGGCTACCAGCCGGCCGTGCTCAAGGTAAATCACCCGGCTGGCCAGCCGCTTGACCTGCCCCAGGTTGTGGCTGCTGAAAATGAGCGTCATGCCGGCATCGGCAAATTCCGCCATCAGGCGCTCGACCTCGCGCTTGGCCGTGGGGTCCAGGCTGGCCGTGGGCTCGTCGAGCAACAGGACCTGCGGCTTGAGCGCCCAGGCACGCGCCAGCGCCACACGCTGCTGCTGCCCGCCCGACAGCGCCTTGGCATTGCGTGTAGCCAGGTCTTCCAGCCCCACGCGCTCCAGGGCAGCCAATGCCTGGACTTTGGCCTCTTTCCAGCGCACACCACCCAGCCACAGTCCGAGTGCCACGTTGTTCAGCACGCTGGCGCGCAGCATGTAAGGCCGCTGGAACAGCATGGCCTGCCGCAATTGCACGTCGTGTTGAAAGCTGCCGGCAGAAGGCCGTACCAGGCCGTTGAGGGTTCGCAGCAGCGTGCTCTTTCCGCTGCCGTTGGCGCCCACCAGTGCCAGCCTTTCGCCGGCCTTGATACGCAGGCTGCAGCCGCTGAGCGCATGGACCTGGCCGAACTGCACACCGATGGCGTGCAGGTTGAAAACCTGCGTCATGGCTGTGCGCCCCCGGTGGCCAGGGCCACATCCGGCAGGCGGTCGTCGAACTGCTCGCGCCAGCGCCGCACCAAGGCTATCAGGATGTTGAGCAGCAGCACCACACCCAGCAGCACGATGCCCAGCGCAAGCGCCAGCGGCAAATCGCCCTTGCTGGTTTCCAGCGCGATCGAGGTCGTCATCACGCGCGTGAAGCCGTCGATGTTGCCGCCCACCACCATCACCGCGCCGACCTCCGAGATCGCCCGGCCGAACGCGGCGATCAGCACCGTCAGCAACGCATAACGCTCGTCCCACAGAAGGATGAGGCCTCGCACGAAGCGGCCCGCACCCAGCGACTGGAATTGCTCGCCATGAGAACGGTCGGCATCTTCAATCGTCTGGCGAACCAGCGCGGTGACGACCGGCAGCACCAGCACAGCCTGCGCCAGCACCATGGCCTTGAAGGAAAACAGCCAGCCCAGGAAGCCGAGGGGGCCGGTTCGGGAGAGCAACAGGTACACCACCAGCCCGACCACCACCGAGGGCAGGGCCAGCGCGGTGTTGAGCACAGCCAGAACCGCACCGCGGCCGCGAAAACGCGACACACCCAGCCACGCACCGAGCAGCAGGCCAGCGCTGCAGGCAATGAGACAGGCGCAGGCACTCACGGCCAATGAACGGGCCACGATGCTGGCCAGCATGGGATCGAGCGAGGTGATGAGCGTGAATGCCGTGGCGGCGCTGTCTGAGAAGGTGTTCATGTGGGAGATCTGCGGGGCACTGGTACTGCAATCCGGAAGTAGCGAAACACAATGAAAGTGATGGATTCGTGCCCAGGGCGAGGCGCAAGCCGCAGCGAAGGCTATACGCCTTCGCAAGGATTGCAACGCTGCCATGGGTTACGAATACGCGCTTTCATGTTTCGATACTTCCGGATCGCAGTACCAATCGTAGCGCCCAAGTCCTTGATTTATATCGGGAATCATCGCTATGAATTGATTTGCATAGGCTGATCCCCGCTTCGCAGCGCGGCCCGCCCTTCGCCCGTCGCTGCTGACCTGTGCACTCATAATCAGTGCACTTACCGCCTCGCCATGCATAAAGTCGAACTCTCTTACCTGCTCACGCCACAGCGGGGCAAAAACGCCCTGATACGCAATCCGCTGATGGACATGCTCCATGCGGTGCGTGAACAAGGCTCCATCTCCAAAGCCGCCAAGGCGCTCGACCTGTCGTACCGCCACGTGTGGGGTGCACTCAAAGACTGGGAGCAGACCCTGGGACGAACACTGATCGTCTGGGACAAGGGCCAGCGGGCACGGCTCACGGAATTCGGAGAGAAACTGCTCTGGGCCGAGCGGCAGGCACAGGCTCGGCTGGCGCCCCAGATCGAAGCATTGCGGGGCGACATCGAACGGGCTTTTTCCACCGCCTTTGACGACAACGCCCATGTGCTCACGCTCTATGCCAGCCACGACGCAGCGCTTTCTGCGTTGCGCGAACAGGCGAGCCCGCGCGGGCTGCACCTGGACATCCGCTTCATGGGCAGCGTGGACGCCATTGCCGCCCTGAACGCGGGGCGCTGCATGATGGCCGGATTTCACACGCTGGACCAGCCTGGCAGTCAGTCCGTGACGGCCCTGACCTACCGCAACCTGCTCAAGCCCGGACTGCACAAGCTGATCGGTTTCGCCCATCGCATGCAGGGCCTGATCGTGGCCAAAAACAACCCGCTGCAGATCGCCGGCATCACCGACCTGGCAAGGCCGGGCGTGCGTTACGTGAACCGGGCGGAAGGCACCGGCACACGCGTGTTGCTGGACGAACTGCTGGGCAAAGCCGGTGTGGCGACTTCAGATATCCAGGGCTACCAGAGCCAGGAGCCATCCCATACGGCCGTGGCCCAGGCGATTGCCAGCAATGTCGCCGATGCCGGCCTTGGCATTGAAACGGCAGCGCGCGAGAAAGGCCTGGGCTTCATCCCGCTGGCGCAGGAGCGCTACCACCTGGTGTGCCTGAAGTCCGAACTGCCCACGCCGCAGGTGCAGGCACTGCTCAAGGAGCTCCAGAGCCGCGACTGGCAGGCCACGCTGGAAGAGTTGCCCGGCTACAGCGGCGAAACGGCCCAGAGCGGCAAAGTGCTGTCCCTGCGCGCCACCTTGCCCTGGTGGACATACCGCAAGGAAAAATTGGCGAAAAGTGCCTGAAACCCTTTCAGGACTAGCGCTACCAGCTATTCTTTTTATAGCGCACAGGACCTGAAGCCACAGAACATATCATCCCGGCCAGGCAGGCAGAAATTGCGGAACCGGGGATGCTTCAGGCGCGCACGCGTGGCGAACGAACCGCCACGCAACACCTTCTGGCTGCCGAACCAGGGTTCGGAATACGCGGCGAAAGGACCGGGCACAAAACCCGGGTAAGCGCGAAAGGTCGTGCCCGTCCACTCCCACACGTCGCCCCAGCGAAAGCCCCTGCGGGCGGCCGTGCACGCAGCGGTTTCCCATTCCACTTCTGCGGGCAGGCGGCGCCCGGCCCAGCGGCACCAGGCGTCAGCTTCCCACCAGCTCATGTGCATGGCCGGCTGGTTGCCGAGCATGCGCATGGCCTTGCCAAAGCGGGTCAGCATTACGGCGCCGCTGGCCACACCAATCTGTTCAACGTAACGCGGACCGCGCCTGCCTTCGCTTTTGACGATGGCCTGCAACCACTCCCATCCCTCGGGCTGCCAGAACTCGGGCCGGTCATAGCCGCCGTCATCGACAAACTCCACGAACTGCGCCCAGCTCACCGGCTGCGCGTCGATCTCGAACTCGGGCACGCTGATGTCGTGCTGTGCCAGCTCGTTGTCAAAAACAAAACCTGCAGTGCCCGATGGTGCGGCAGAGCCCATTTTCCAGGTGGTAGCCGGGATCAACAGCGCGCCCCGCAGTGCCATGGGCGGGGGTGTGAAGGCTTGCAACAAATCCTTCTCAATAGGCACACCCAGCATCTGCGCTGCGTGGGTCAAGGCTTCGGCCTGCATGTCCTCATAAAAGAGGCACAGGCGGTAGAAGTAGAGCGCGTCGCCGTCCTCCCCGGCTTTGCCCAGTAATTCCAGCGTGCTTTCCAGCGTGTCGAGCAGATAGGCACGGCAAACTTCCACATCGGGCAGGTCAAGCGACCAGCGCTGGCTGTGCGGAACACTCGCAGGGTCCCACCAGCGGTCGGCATTGGGTTCCATCGAAGCGAGGCGGGTGTGCCCCGGTGCGCAGCGTATTCCCTGTGCACGCTGCACATTGCGGCCGATCCACCATTCCTGGAACCAGCCGACGTGGCCGAGCATCCACAGCGGGGGGCTCAGCAGCGGGGAGCCCGGCACGGCAAAACCAACGGATTCCAGCGCCTGCTGGTACTGGCCAAAAATCCGCAAGGTGTGATTGCGGGCATCCATCAGCGCCAGCGACAGGACGTCACGGCCGGCGCTGCGCATGAGGGGCGAATCGATCTGGCGGTCCATCGCGAAAAAAATGATTGCTGGCGGGAGTAATGAAAAGGTGTAGCGTCTTGAACCCGCACAAAGTCTGGCAAGCACTGACACGAATGGACACAAACAAGACACCATCAAAGCCGCGCGCCGATTGAGACCAGAATAGCAGACGGACGACCGGCTGGCGCGCATAAGTGTTTAGGTTGCATACTGGGCTCGAGGACAAACAAGGGGGCCTGCCAACCCGACGAAATATTGATGGCAAGGTGTCGCGCCACGGCGACTTACCCCCTTTTGTAACAACAAGTACACGGATAGACTCCGGCCAGTCGCCCCGTATCTTGAGAATGCCTGCGGGTGTCTGGAGGACGCATCGACTGCCCCTTGACCCCGCCCCTTGACTCACTCACCAGCACGCCACTTATGCAACCACACGATCTGAACTCATCGCCCGCCGAGCTCGACATGACGCTCCTGGACCTCGGGCCCCTGGCGTGGGTGCTGGAAGAACTCCGCAAGTCGCTGGAAGGTTCCAACAAAGCCCTGAAACGCTTTTTGCGGGAGGCTGAAGGCGTCAGCAACTCCGATCTCGCCGCACTGGATGCCGGTCAGTTACGTACTGCCCGCCAGCAGTTGCACCAGGCGGTCGGCGCGCTGGAGATGGTCGGCATGAGCGCGCCTGCGCTGGTGCTGCGGGCCATGGAAACGGCGGTGCAAAAATTCATCCAGACACCGGGGCAATGCACACAGGACGCTGCGACCAAAATCGAACTGGCCGGTTTTTCCCTGACGCATTACCTCGAAGACGTGCTGGCCGGCAAACCGGTGTCTGCGGTGTCACTTTTCCCCCAGTACCGCGACATCCAGGGCTTGGTTGGCGCCGACCGCGTCCATCCGGCGGATCTCTGGGTGTTCCAGTGGCGCTGGATAGAGCCGGTCCTCAATATCACTGTCGATGCCAGGGCGTACGGCGGGGAATCCAGGCAGCTGCTGGACCGGTTGATGCTGACCCTCATCCGGACCGGTGACGCGGAAGCCGCGCAAAGCCTCAGCGATGTCTGCCTGGGGTTCGCCCAGGGCCAGACCGGCATTGAGCCCAGGACCTTCTGGAAAATTGCAGCGGCGTATTTCGAAGCACTGGCAAAAGGCCTGCTGAAGATCGATCTCTATGTAAAGCGTGCAACCCTGCGCATCCTGCTGCAGTATGTCTGGCTGGCCAAGGGTACGGAGGCGTCGGCCCGGCTTGCGGAAGATCTGCTTTTCCTGTGTTCCCAGGCGAAAGTCCCACGCTCCAGCGACGCGCCGGTGCTGTCGGCGGTTCGTTCAAGTTATGGCTTGACACGGTTCAAGCCGGTGGACTATGAGTCGGTCCAGTTCGGCCGCTTCGCCCCGGCCCTGATCGCGCAGGCCCGCAAGCGCATCAGCTCGGCAAAGGAAACATGGTCTGCAGCCACCGCCGGAGACCTGAGCAAGTTCAAATCCTTGAACGACCAGTTCAGCCTGGTGACGGATTCACTGGTAAAACTGCATCCACCGAGCGAGCCGATGGCGCGGTCGCTGACGCGCGTGATCGCCTCGACGGTCAGTTCGGGTCAGGCCCCCAGCCCCGAACTGGCGCTGGAGGTGGCAACCGCCGTGCTGTACCTGGAAGCCGTGTTTGACGATTTCGACCCCAACGACCCGCGCCTGTGGGCCCGGACAGCCCGGCTTGCGGAGCGGCTTGAAAGCGCCAGGACGGGCGGACAGCCACAACCACCGGAATCGTGGATGGAGGAGCTGTACCAACGCGTCAACGACAAACAGACCATGGGAAGCGTGGTGGGTGAACTGCGCGTGGCCCTGGGTGTGCTGGAAAAATCCCTCGACAGCTTTTTCCGCACGCCGGAGGACAAAAAACCCCTGGCCGTGGTACCAGGGCAGCTCGCGCAGATGCAGGGCGTGCTGTCCATGCTGGGGGTAGACCAGGCAGCCCTGGCGGTAATGCATATGCGCGAACTCGTGGAACAGATGCTCAAACCTGGTGCCAATGAGCAGCAGGCCCACATGGCGGGATCGGTCGATCGCCTCGGCAATAACCTCGGAGCCTTGAGCTTCCTGATTGACATGCTCAATTACCAGCCCGGTCTGGCCAAAAAGCTGTTTGTGTATGACGCGGTGAAAGGCGAACTGAAGGCCGACAAGGACAACTGAAGCGCCAGGAGCGCGGCCGGGGTTGCGCCTGAGGGCAGCAGGTGAAATGCCCGAGAAAACCCCC
The DNA here is from genome assembly GCF_056405695.1 of Polaromonas sp. P1_F6. Lineage (NCBI taxonomy): Bacteria > Pseudomonadati > Pseudomonadota > Betaproteobacteria > Burkholderiales > Comamonadaceae > Polaromonas > Polaromonas sp. P1_F6. The sequence continues at coordinate 255,891 of NZ_JBFUBQ010000001.1, read as the reverse complement.
TTGTTTTAAACTGGCTGCCCCGCGCACCGCCGGTACCGCGGGAACGCCATTGAAAGCACGCCATGAACGCCCCTGAAACACTTCCGGGCACCCCACCCCGGCTCACCAGCCTGTCGCATGGCGGCGGTTGCGGCTGCAAGATTGCGCCTGGCGTGCTGAGTGAAATTCTCAAAAACTCCAGCAACCTCCCGATTCCGCCGCAGCTGCTGGTAGGCATTGAAACCGCCGACGACGCGGCTGTTTACCTGCTCAATGACGAGCAGGCGCTGATCGCGACGACCGATTTCTTCATGCCCATCGTCGATGATCCCTACGACTTCGGCCGCATCGCCGCCACCAATGCAATCAGCGACGTCTATGCCATGGGCGGCACGCCCATCATGGCGCTCGGGCTGGTGGGCATGCCCATCAATGTGCTGCCGCTGGAGACCATAGGCGCGATCCTGCGCGGCGGGCAGGACGTCTGCCGCGATGCGGGCATCCCGATCGCGGGGGGGCACACCATCGACTCGGTCGAGCCGATTTATGGCCTGGTGGTGCTGGGCCTGGTGCACCCTTCGCGGGTCAAGAAGAATTCCGGCGCGCGCACCGGTGACGTGCTGGTGCTGGGCAAGCCACTGGGCATCGGCATCCTGTCAGCGGCGCTGAAAAAAGAACAGCTGGATGCCGAGGGCTATGCCCGCATGATCGCGCTCACCACACAGCTCAACAAGCCGGGTATCGAGCTGGCACGCATGGAAGGCGTGCATGCACTCACCGACATCACCGGCTTTGGCCTGGCAGGCCACGGCCTGGAACTGGCCCGCGGGGCCGGCGTCCAGCTGCGTATCGACTGGCATCGCGTGCCGCTGGTCAGTGGCGCGCGCGAACTCGCGGCACAAGGTTGTGTGACGGGCGCCTCGGGGCGCAACTGGGCCAGTTATGGAAATGAAGTGAGTTTGCCCGCAACCTTTGCCGAAGCTGACAAAGCCCTGCTCAGTGACCCGCAAACCTCCGGAGGCCTGCTGGTGTCCTGCAATGCAGACAGCGCCGCCGAGGTTCTGGCAATTTTCCACGCCCAGGGCTTTGCCGAGGCAGCGGTCATCGGGGACGTCACCGCCGGCCACGGGCTGGCCGTACGCTGAAAAAATGCGCGAGAGTCTGGCACAAGCCGTAAAACCCTAGGGTAAACCCGGAAATTTTTTGTCAGTCTTTATTCAGTGCTGCGGGTGGCATCCGTCGTACCATTCATGCCTCGACGTACCCGGGTGGGTACTTTCTCATTCAAAAGAACTTATCGGAGACATCCCGTGTCCGCACTCCTCAAACTCGCACTGGCCTACGACTGGCTGACCACGCGACTGGGCAAGATCGCCGCCTGGACGGTATTGCTCGCCGCGATGATTTCCGCCGGCAACGCCTTTGTGCGCTACGGCCTGGACATCAGCTCCAACGGCTGGCTTGAAATCCAGTGGTACCTGTTCGCCGCCACCGTGATGCTGGGCGCACCTGTGGTCCTCAAACTCAACGAGCACGTGCGGGTCGACATCATTTACGGCAAGCTCAAGGGCAACGGGCCGGTGTATGTAGACATCTTCGGCCTGGCCATCTTCCTGCTTCCCGTGATGGGCCTGCTGGCCTACCTGAGCTGGCCGCTGTTCGTGAGCATGCTGCGCTCAGGTGAAGTCTCAGGCAACGCCGGCGGCCTGATCCGCTGGCCCGCGATGCTGCTGCTGCCGCTGGGCTTCGGTCTGATGTTCGTACAGGGCCTCTCGGAAATCATCAAGCGCATCTGCTATCTCCAGGGCAAATTCGAGATGGATACGCACTACGAAAAACCGGTTCAGTGATCCGTTTGCATCGCTCGTTCCCATAAAAATACTTTCAGGACTACCCCATGCAGATGGAAAATTTTGCCCCGATCATGTTCGCGGGCCTCGTGCTGATCATGCTGATCGGCTTTCCCGTCGCCTTCTCGCTGGCCGCCCTCGGGCTGGCCTCGGGCTTCCTGGCCATCGAGATGGGCTGGTTTCCGGCCAGCTTCATGTCCAACCTGCCGCTCAACATGTTCGGCATTTTGTCGAACGAGCTGCTGCTGGCCATTCCCTTCTTCACCTTCATGGGCGCCATCCTTGAAAAGTGCGGCCTGGCCGAAGACATGCTGGACTCCATGGGCCAGCTGTTCGGCCCCGCCAAGGGCGGCCTCGGCTACTCGGTGATCATCGTCGGCTTCATCCTGGGCGCGATCACCGGCACTGTGGCTGGCCAGGTGATCGCCATGGCGCTGATCTCGCTGCCCGTGATGATCCGCTATGGCTACAACATGCGCTACGCCACCGGCGTGCTGGCGGCCTCCGGCACCATCACCCAGCTGGTGCCGCCGTCACTCGTGCTGATCGTCATGGCTGACCAGCTGGGCCGCTCCGTCGGTGACATGTACAAGGGCGCCTGGGGCCCCTCCATCCTGCAGGTGCTGATCTTCGCGGGCTACACCTTCATGCTTGGCGTGTTCAAGCCGCACCATGTTCCCGGCGTTCCGAAAACCGCGCGCACGCTCAACGGCTGGGCGCTGTGGGGCAAATGCCTGCGCGGCATCATCCCGTCGGCCATCCTGATTTTTGCCGTGCTCGGCTCCATGGGTGGCCTGCCCGGCATCAACACCGCCATTGCCACGCCAACCGAAGCCGGCGCCATGGGTGTGGTGGGTGCGCTGATCCTGGCGGCCATGCACAAACGCCTGACCCCGGCGTTGATCTGGGAAGCCATGAGCGGCACGATGCGCCTGACAGCCATGGTGGTCTTCATCCTGATAGGTGCACGCGTCTTCTCGATGGTGTTCCAGGGCGTGGACGGCGCCAAGTGGGTCGAGCACATGCTCAGCGGCCTGCCTGGCGGCCAGACCGGCTTCCTGATCGCCGTCAACCTGTTCATCTTCTTCCTGGCTTTTTTCCTCGACTTCTTCGAGATTGCTTTCATCATCCTGCCCATGCTGGGCCCCGTCGCCGACAAGCTGGGCATCGACCTGATCTGGTTCGGCGTGCTGCTGTGCGTGAACATGCAGACCAGCTTCATGCACCCGCCCTTCGGCTTTGCGCTGTTCTACCTGCGAGGGATCGCCGACACCCTGTTCAAGGAAGGACGCATTCCCAAGCCGATCAAGTCCAATGACATTTACCTGGGCGCTATTCCCTGGGTGGCGATGCAGCTGATTCTGGTGGCGATCGTCATCTTCGTGCCGCAAACGGTGACGATCTTCCTCGACAAACCCGAGGTGGTCGACCTGGACAAGGTCAAGATCGAGATCCCCGTCGACGAGAGCGCGACCCCGCCCGCGGGCGGGGCCAGCGGTGCAGCAGGCACAGACCCGCTGGCCCCGCCGGCGGAGCCGAATGCCGATGACGAACAGAAAAAACTCGACGAACTGTTCAAGACCAAATAACCGATCGCAGCCTTCCAGGCCAGCGTCCAACGCCCCTTTCGCGAGGGGCGTTTTTATTGGCAGCCCATACTGTCAGTTTTTCCTTTCCATACCGCGAGCACTCCATGGACCCCGTACCCGCCCCCAGCACCTATTTCGGCCCACCGCCCTTCAAGTTCACCCCGACAGGTGGGAGCATCTCGGGGCAGGCGTTTTCCGTGCCCTTCAAGGTGTTGGCCACCGCCATCGTGCTGGCCCTGGCCGCGGCTTTTGTCCAGGCCTGGCTGGCTGGGAGGGCCTCAGGCGCGGCTGCCGGCGGGGGGTGGTTCATCGCCGGACTGCTGATGGTGGGCTACACGTGGTGGCACATCCTGCGCAGCGTCACGCGCCTCGACGAACAAGGCCTCTACCAGAGCTGGGTCTGGGACAAGCACATGGAGCTGCGCGAACTCGCCTACGGCAAGCTGATCCGCGTGCGCGGACTCGAATGGCTGATCGCACCACGTCTGTATGTGCGTACCTTGATGGGGAAGTTCGCGGTGTTCTACGCCGCATCGCCCGAGATGGTCGCGGAATTTGAACGGCTGGTAAGCGAGTTGAAGACCTTTCGCAGCCAACGCTGAGGGCACGGCTCACTGCCGCCGGAAAGGCAGGCGAAAAAAAACCGCGACATGTCGCGGTTTTTTATTTCCCGGGAAAACGGGGAACCACTGATTTCCCTTTCAAGCAGGGGCCGCGGAACCGGCTTCGCCGGGCCGCAGGCGCAGCGGCCCCCTCGGGGGGCAGCGCATTACACGAAGTCGAAGACGCAGTGAAAAGCGTGGGGGCTTATAAGGTGACACCCTGCATGTACGTGTCGAAGCGCGACTCGGCGAAGCGGAACCAGAGGATCTGGTCCTTCTGGAAAGCACGGTAGTCGGTGTATATCTTTTTCCAGTCAGGGTTCTTCTCGGCCAGCTCGGCATACAACTCCATCGACGCCTTGAACGAGGCATCGAGCACGGGCTTGGGAAAGGGCAAGACCTTGGTCTTGGCGCCCACCAGCTGTTTCAGTGCGGTCGGGTTGCGTGCATCGTACTTGGCCTGCATGTCGATGTGCGCATGTGAAGCGGCGGCATCGATGATCGCGCGGTACTCTGCGGGCAGGGCTTCCAGCGCCTTGTTGTTGACGAAAAAATCAATCTCAGGGCCACCTTCCCACCAGCCGGGGTAGTAGTAAAACGGAGCCACCTTGTTGAAGCCCAGTTTCTGGTCGTCGTAAGGGCCCACCCACTCTGCGGCATCTAGCGTGCCTTTTTCGAGTGCCTGGTAGATTTCACCGCCAGGCAGGTTCTGCGGAACCACGCCGAGACGCTCCACCACCTTGCCGGCAAAGCCGCCAATACGGAACTTCAGGCCTTTCAGGTCAGCCACGGTCTTGATTTCCTTGCGGAACCAGCCACCCATCTGGGTGCCCGTGTTGCCGCCAGGAAAGCTCACCAGGTTGTATTTGGCGTAGAACTCATTCATGAGCTTGCGGCCATTGCCTTCGTACATCCAGGCCGACATCTGGCGCGAGTTCATGCCGAATGGAATCGCTGCGCCGATGGCAAACGCTTCGTTCTTGCCGAAGTAGTAGTAAGGCACGGTGTGGCACATTTCCACGGAACCCTGGCCGACACCATCGACCACACCAAAAGCAGGCATCAATTCGCCGGCGGCGTGGACGCTGATCTGGAATTTGCCGCCAGTCATTTCGCTGACCTTCTTGGCGAACACTTCGGCACCGCCGTAAATGGTGTCAAGCGGCTTGGGGAAACTGGAAGCCAGGCGCCAGCGGATGGCCGCTTGCGCGTGAACAGCAGGTGCCACACCGGCGGCCAGTACACCGGCAATGCCGGCGTTTTTGATAAGTGAACGACGATCCATTAAATGCTATCTCCTGAAGGGTGGTCGGGTTTGCGGTCCGAATGGACGTGCGGGGCGCCCAGCTGGCAATCGACGGCTATGCAAGCCGCGCTTTTGAGCAAGAGGGCGGAGATCTATTTTGTCAGCATTTCACACCACTTGCCCAACCCGGTTTTACAGTATCGGGACAGACGTAAAAAAACCGCCTGCAAGAGGCGGCTTTCGGGATGACCGATGGGCCGGGTTCAGAGTTTCTGGGCTTGCATGAAGCGGTCAAACGTGGCTTCCGTGAAGCGGAACCACAGGTTCTGCTCGGCGCGGAACTTGGAGTAGTCGGCGTAGATCTTCTTCCAGTTTTCGTTCCTCGCGCTGATCTCTTCGTAAAGCGCCATGGACTCCTTGAAAGCAGCGTTCATCACGTCGGTCGGGAATGGACGGAGCTTGGTACCCGCACCCACGAGCTGCTTGAGCGCACCCGGGTTTTTTGCGTCGTATTTGGCCTGCATATCGCCATGGGCCTGGGCTGCAGCTGCTTCCACAATGGCCTTGTTCTCAGGGGTGAGGGCGTCAAAAGCCTTGTTGTTGATGAAGAAGTCCAGCTCGGGGCCGCCTTCCCACCAGCCGGGGTAGTAGTAAAACGGAGCGACTTTGTTGAAGCCCAGTTTCAGGTCGTCGTAAGGTCCCACCCATTCGGCGGCGTCAATCGTGCCTTTTTCGAGGGCCTGGTAAATCTCGCCACCGGGAATGTTCTGCGGCACACCGCCGATGCGCTCCAGGACCTTGCCGCCGAATCCGCCGATGCGCATTTTCAGGCCCTTGATGTCTTTCAGCGACTTGATTTCCTTGCGGTACCAGCCACCCATCTGCGCGCCGGTGTTACCGCCGGGGAAATTGACGATGTTGTATTTTCCATAGAACTCGCGCATCAGCTTCAGGCCGTTGCCTTCGTACATCCATGCGCTCATCTGACGGCTGTTCAGACCGAAGGGAATGGCACAGCCAAGGGCAAAGGTCTCATCCTTGCCGAAGAAATAGTAGGGGGCCGTGTGGCACGCCTCGACAGAGCCTTGCTGTACGCCGTCGACCACGCCAAAAGCGGGCATCAATTCCCCAGCGGCATGAACCGACACTTCGAACTTGCCGCCCGACATGGCCTTGACGGCTTTGGCAAATACTTCGGCGGCACCAAAAATGGTGTCAAGGGACTTGGGGAAGCTGGAGGCCAGGCGCCAACGAACGGCAGCCTGCGCATGAACAGCAGGTGCTACACCTGCCGCCAGCACACCGGCAATACCGGCGTTTTTGATAAGTGAGCGACGATCCATAAAACTCTCTCCTGAAGTTATCGAATTTTGCGTTGATCTGCCAGATCGGTTCGGCCTGCTACAACTGTTGAATTGCATTGCCTTGATTGAATCGGCGGAGCATGGATACTTTGTCACTCTTTTGCATAAAAACACCCCGTTTTTACCCGTAGATCGCGCACAAAAAAGCCGCCTGGGCAGGCGGCTTTTTGACGAAAACGTTTCAGCGAGCGGCTTGCCAGTTGCAAGCCGCTCGCCCCCTATCTGATCAAGTTGATGGCTTTACAGCTTCTGGCTCTGCATGAAACGGTCGAAGGTCGCCTCGGTAAAACGGAACCACAGGTTCTGGTCGCCGCGGAATTTCGAATAGTCCGCATAGACCTTGCGCCAGTTTTCATTTTTGGCCGACAGCTCTTCATACAGCTTCATCGACTCCTTGAAAGCGGCGTTCATGACATCGGCGGGGAACGGCCGGAGCTTGGCGCCAGCACCCACCAGCTGCTTCAGGGCCGTCGGATTCTTGGTGTCGTATTTGGCCTGCATGTCGACGTGTGCGGCGGCGCTGGCCGCTTCCACAATCGCCTTGTATTCGGGCGACAACGCGTCGTAGGCTTTCTGGTTGATGTACAGGTCCAGTTGCAGGCCGCCTTCCCACCAGCCGGGGTAGTAGTAGTTGGGTGCCACCTTGTTGAAGCCCAGCTTCTGGTCATCGTAGGGACCGATCCATTCGGCAGCGTCGATGGTGCCTTTTTCCAGCGCCTGGTAAATCTCGCCGCCGGGAATGTTCTGCGGCACGCCGCCCAGGCGCTCGATGACCTTGCCGGCAAAACCGCCGACGCGGAATTTGAGGCCCTTCATGTCGGCAATGGACTTGATTTCCTTGCGGAACCAGCCACCCATTTGCGCGCCGGTATTGCCGCACGGAAAGCTGATCATGTTGTATTTGGCGTAGAACTCGCGCATCAGTTTCAAGCCGTTGCCCTCAAAGGTCCAGGCGCTCATCTGGCGGCTGTTCAGGCCAAAAGGAATGGCGCCGCCGATGGCAAAGGTTTCGTCCTTGCCGAAGAAATAGTAAGGCGCCGTATGGGCTGCCTCGATGGAGCCTTGCTGCACGCCGTCGACCACACCAAACGCGGGCATCAGTTCGCCTGCAGCATGGACGGAGATTTCAAACTTGCCGCCTGAAATCGCCTTGACATGCTTGGCAAACGTTTCAGCACCTCCATAGATCGTGTCCAGCGATTTGGGGAAGCTGGATGCCAGGCGCCAGCGAACAGCGGCCTGTGCGTGAACAGCCGGCGCAACGCCTGCTGCCAAAACACCGGCAACGCCGGCGTGTTTGATGAGTGAACGACGATCCATCAGGTTGACTCCGAAAGGTAAAAATGAAAATTCCACTGGGCTCAGGCACCAGTCAGACCGTTTTGCAGGTCTTTGGGAATTCTAAAAATGAGGGGGTCTCGACCCGGCCGGGTTTACCCTTGAAGAGCTGACGGGAAGCTGAACAGATGTGGCCCCCACGGTCGTTCGCTTCGCGTAACTCCCTGCCCCCCGAGGGGGCCGCCCGCCTGTGGCCCGGCAAAGCCGGTTCCACGGCTCATGCTGGCTTTAAGAGTCTTGCCTAAGCTACCGACTTTAGGGTGGGCTTGCCGGTTCCCAGCAGAGCAGAAAACCGCGCCCTCACGGACGCTTCGATGCCTGCGGCATCGAGGCCTTGGAGGGCGAGCAGTTTTGCGGGATCGCCGTGTTCGATGAACTCGTCTTTCAGGCCCAAATGCAGCACCTGTTTGTTGACACCTGCGGCTTGCAGGGCTTCGCTGACTGCGCTGCCGGCGCCACCCATGATGGCACCCTCTTCCACTGTCACCAGGGCTTGGTGGGTGGCTGCGACCTTGAGCAGCAACTCGACATCCAGCGGTTTGGCCCAGCGCATGTTGACCACTGTGGCGCCTAGTTTTTCTGCGGCTTGCAGGGCCGGGTATAGCAAGGTGCCGAAAGCCAGGATGGCAACACCCGAGCCTTCGCGGCGGACTTCGCCTTTGCCGAAGGGCAGCGCCTCAAGGCCGGTTCCCGGCTTGATGCCGGCGCCGGCGCCGCGCGGGTAGCGTACAGCCACCGGATGGTTTTGCTCGAAAGCCGAGCTCAGCAGCATGCGGCATTCATTTTCATCGGCGGGGCATGCCACACTCATGTTGGGAATGCAGCGCAGGTAAGGAATGTCATAGGCGCCCGCATGCGTGGCGCCATCGGCGCCAACCAGGCCGGCGCGGTCCAGCGCGAACACGACAGGCAGGTTTTGCAGGGCCACATCGTGGATCAGCTGGTCGTAGCCGCGCTGCAGAAAGGTGGAGTAAATCGCGACCACGGGCTTGAGCCCTTCGCAGGCCATGCCCGCGGCAAACGTCACCGCATGCTGTTCCGCAATACCGACGTCATGGTAGCGTTCAGGAAAGCGCCTGTGGAACTCAACCATGCCCGAGCCCTCTCGCATGGCCGGCGTGATGCCGACGAGCCGGCTGTCGTGCTCGGCCATATCGCACAGCCACTGGCCGAACACCTGGGTGAAGGTCTGCTTGGCCGGTGCGGTGGATTTTTGCAGCCCCATGGCCGGATCGAACTTGCCGGGGCCGTGGTAGGCGATGGGGTCGGCTTCGGCGAGCTTGTAGCCCTGGCCTTTTTTGGTGACCACATGCAGGAACTGCGGGCCGCCCTTGGTGTCCATCAGGTGCTTGATGTTCTCCAGCGTGGGGACCAGCGACTCCAGGTCATGACCGTCGATGGGGCCGATGTAATTAAAGCCGAAGTTTTCAAATAGCGTGGCAGGCACGACCATGCCCTTGGCGTGCGACTCCAGGCGTTTGGCCAGTTCCAGCAGCGGCGGCGCCACGCGCAGCACCTGCTTGCCCATGTGCCTGGCGGATGCATAAAAACGCCCGCTCATCAGCTGGGCCAGATAACGGTTCAGCGCGCCCACCGGCGGGCTGATGCTCATGTCGTTGTCGTTGAGCACCACCAGCAGCTTGCAATGGTCATGCACACCCGCATTGTTCAGGGCCTCGAAGGCCATGCCGGCGCTCATGGCACCGTCTCCAATGATGGCCACCGCATGGCGGTCTTCGCCTTTTTGCTGGGCGGCCAGCGCCATGCCCAGTGCGGCGGAAATCGAGGTCGATGAGTGGGCCGTGCCAAAGGTGTCGTAGGGGCTTTCGTCGCGGCGCGGAAAACCCGACAGGCCGCCAAACTGCCGCAGGCTGTCCATGCGCTCGCGCCGGCCCGTGAGGATTTTGTGCGGATAGGTCTGGTGACCCACGTCCCACACCAGGCGGTCTTCGGGGGTGTTAAAGACGTAATGCAGAGCCACCGTCAGCTCCACGGTGCCCAGGTTCGAGCTCAGATGGCCGCCGGTTTTTGAAACGCTGTCAAGCACGTAGGCACGCAGTTCGTCGGCCAGGGGTTTCAGGTCAACGCGGGGCAGGCTCCGCAGGTCGGCGGGGCTGTTGATGGTTTCAAGCAATGGGTACATCGTGGTGTCGCTGTTTATGGCAAGGCCGGTTTCCCGGTCCGCGGTATTCAATCCTGATGACGGCTTCAATGATGACGGTTCACAAGCATGTCCGCCAGTGCGCGCAGAGCATCGGTGTGACCCAGCCCGCTGGCGTCCAGGCTGCGCAGTGCCTTGCCCAGCAGTTGCTGCGCATAGGCTTTGGAGTCTTCCAGCCCCATCAGCGATACAAAGGTGGGTTTGTCCTGGGCGGCGTCCTTGCCGGCCGTCTTGCCCAGTGTGGCGGAATCAGCGGTGACGTCGAGGATGTCGTCAACGACCTGGAAAGCCAGGCCGACGGCGGCGCCGTAATCGTGCAAGGCGTCTTGAGCGGCCGGTGTCGCAGCACCACAGGCCGCGCCCATCATCACGCTGGCCTGCAGCAGCGCACCGGTCTTCAGCCGGTGCATTTCATGCAGCTGGACGGACGTCAGCGGCAGGCCCACGCTGGCAAGGTCAATGGCCTGGCCGCCGGCCATGCCCTGAAAACCGGCCGCCTGGGCCAGCATGCGGCACAGGCGCGCCTGTGTGGCCGCATCGACTGAGTCATCGGGAGGCGTGAGGAATTCAAATGCCAGCGCCTGCAGGGCGTCGCCGGCCAGTAGTGCCTGGGCCTGGCCGAACTTGACATGCACCGTGGGCTTGCCACGGCGCAGCACATCGTTGTCCATGCAAGGCATGTCGTCGTGTACCAGCGAATAGGCGTGGATCAGCTCTACCGCGCAGGCGGCCCGCAGGGCGGCTTGCGCATTGCCCTGCACGGCCTCGCAGGCCGCCATGACCAGCAGCGGCCGCAGGCGTTTTCCACCGTCGAGCACGGCATAACGCATGGCGTCGCCAAGGCCCGCAGGCGCAGGCGCATCGCTGGGACAGGCAACCCAGCGCGACAAGGCGCTCTCGACATTGGCAAGCTGCCCGGCACTCCAGGCGCTCAAGGTAAACAGGGGCAGTTTTTCAGGGGCGTTCAATCGTGGGTCTCTTTTTTAGGGGGTGAAGGAATGTTCTGCCTGCAATGCGCCGTGGCGCCGGCTGCGCCGGTTATTCCTGCACCCACGGTTTGAGTTCCGTGCCTTCCAGCACCTTGATCTGGGTTTCCACGGCCTCGAGCTTGTCCCTGCAGAACTTCAGCAGCTGCGCACCGCGCTGGTAACCGGTGAGCAACTGGTCCAGCGGCAGCTGCCCGGATTCCAGGCTGTCAACCAACCCTTCGAGTTCCTGCAATGCGGCCTCATAGCTGGCGGGCAATGCCGGAACAGCGGTAGCGGAAGCAGCAGCGGTGGACGAAGGACTTTTGGCCATGGTGATTTGGATGAAGGCTGATTTTAGGCCGTTGCAGGCAGGTTGCGGCCCCGGCGCCCGAGGCTACGAATCCATACATCTCTATTATCCGGTGGCGGCGCGCGAAGACCCGCAAAAAAGCCCGCGCGGGTACAATTGATAACAGTTCTCGATAACGGCAGTACCCCTGCTGCGGGATATCCGGCCTTGTTTTCTCCGTGGGCTGTCGCTCAGCCTGCCTACCCGCTTGTCAACAGCCTCCACCGCCTTGGCGCGGAGGCATGTTCACCGAAATTTGCATGTCTGATCTCAGCCTCCGTCTCCTGCAGGCCACCAGCCAGCTCCCCATTTCCAGCTATTTTGATGCGGGCCTGTACCAGCGGGAGCAGCAAAAGCTGTTTGCCCGCGGGCCGCGCTACCTGGGCCATGAACTGGCCGTGCCCCACCTGGGCGACTATTACGCCCTGCCGCATGAGGGCGAAGGCCGGGCGCTGGTGCGCAACGCTTCGGGCATCGAACTGATCTCCAACGTCTGCCGGCATCGCCAATCCACCATGCTGCAGGGCCGCGGCAATACCGGCAGCAACATCGTCTGCCCGCTGCACCGCTGGACCTACAACACCTCCGGTGAGCTCATCGGCGCACCGCACTTCGAGATCGACCCCTGCCTGAACCTGAACCGCTACAAGACCACGACCTGGAATGGCCTGGTGTTCGAGGACACCGGCCGCGACGTGGCGGCCGAGATGTCGCAGCTGGCCACCTACGCCGACCTCGACTTTTCCGGCTACCAGCTCGACAAGGTGCACCTGCACGAGTGCAACTACAACTGGAAGACCTTCATCGAGGTCTACCTGGAGGACTACCACGTCGGCCCCTTCCACCCCGGGCTGGGCGGCTTTGTGACCACCGACGACCTGCGCTGGCAACTTGAACCAAACTATTCAGTGCAGACCGTGGGCGTGTCAGACAAGCTGGGCAAGCCCGGCACCGACACCTACAAGAAATGGCATGACGTGGTGCTGCAGTACCGCAAGGGCGTACCGCCCAAATACGGCGCCATCTGGCTCACCTACTACCCGCACGTGATGGTTGAGTGGTACCCGCATGTGCTGGTGGTCAGCACGCTGCATCCACAGGGCCCCGACAAGACGCTCAATGTGGTCGAGTTTTTTTACCCCGAAGAAATCTGCGCTTTCGAGCGCGAATTCATCGAAGCGCAACAAGCCGCCTACATGGAAACCTGCGTGGAAGACGACGAAATCGCCCTGCGCATGGACGCCGGCCGCAAGGCCTTGATGGTTCGCGGCGACAACGAGTTCGGGCCTTACCAAAGCCCCATGGAAGACGGCATGCAGCACTTTCACGAGTGGTACCGCCGCGAAATGGGCGCCAGCAAAACCACGCAGATGATCTGACGGCACCGGAACTGCTATTTATTTGATAGCTGCTTGCGCAATACCATTGCGGATCCCAGCCACTTTTACCACTCATAACTTCTTACCCTGAAATCGATGCAAGCCGTCTGGATGATTCTTTCCTCCTTCCTGTTTGCCACGATGGGGGTCTGCGTCAAGTACGCGTCGGAACACTTCAACAGCGCCGAACTGGTGTTCTATCGCGGCACCCTGGGCATCGTCTTCATGGCCGCCTACGCCCGCGCGCGCGGCATCACCCTGGCCACCCGCTACCCGTCCATGCATGCCTGGCGCAGCGTGATTGGCGTGATGTCGCTGTCGGCCTGGTTTTACGCCATTGCCCATCTGCCGCTGGCGACCGCCATGACGCTCAACTACATGAGCAGCGTGTGGATTGCGGCCTTCCTGGTCGGCGGCGCTTTGATGGCCTGGGCGCCGCCGAAGGCAAATGACACGCTGAGCGCCGCCGGGCCGCCCCAAGGCGCGAGCGCCCCCTCGGGGGGCAGCGCAGCACGCGAAGCGGCAAGCGTGGGGGCTCTATTTTCCAGCCAGGGGCCTCTCGTCATGGCCATCCTCGCCAGCTTTGCCGGCGTCGTCATGTTGCTGCGCCCTGCCATCGACCAGAACCAGACCTTCGCCGGGCTGGTGGGCCTGATGTCCGGCCTGGGCGCCGCCTTTGCCTACATGCAGGTGATGGCGATTTCGCGCATGGGTGAGCCCGAAACGCGCACCGTGTTTTATTTTGCCGTGGGCACGGCGGTTGCCGGCGCGCTCGGCATGTGCGTCATGGGCATCACACCCTGGAATTGGGAACACGCGCTGTGGCTGCCGCCCATCGGCATCCTGGCTTCGCTGGGCCAGCTGTCCATGACCAAGGCTTATTCCATGTCAGAAAACCATGGCGGCACGCTGATGGTGGCCAACCTGCAGTACTCGGGCATTGTGTTCGCGGCTATCTACAGCCTGATCCTGTTTGGCGACAATATCCCCCTGATCGGCTGGGCCGGCATGGGCCTCATCATCGTCAGCGCGATTGCCGCAACTGTTTTGCGCGCCCGCGCTGCGCCCAATGCCCCGGCTGAAGAGCATTAAGGAGTTTTCCATGAGCTACACCACCCTGATTTCCGCCGAACAACTGCAAGCCCTGATGGCATCGGCCAAGCCCCTGCGTATCTTCGACTGCACCTTCGACCTGATGAAGCCGCACGCCGGCCAGGAGCAGTACCTGGCCTCGCACATTCCCGGCGCCGTGTATGCCAACCTGGACACCGCATTGAGCGCCAAGCACGGCGTGGCGGGCGCCCATGGCGTGATCACGGCCAGCGGCGCTGATGCACCGGCATCAGGTGGACGCCACCCGCTGCCAAACCGCGAGAAGTTCGCCACCTGGCTTTCCAGCGTCGGTTTTGCCAACAACATGCAGGCGGTGGTGTATGACCGCAACGGCGCCAACTACTGCGGGCGCCTGTGGTGGATGCTCAAGTGGGCCGGTCATGAAAACGTGGCGGTGCTCGACGGTGGGCTGCAAGCATGGCAGGCCGCCGGCGGCGCCGTCAACAGCGGCGAAGAACCTGCGCATTTCCAGGCCAGCTTCCTCCTGGCGCCGGAAAAAGCCACATTGGTATCGGCCCAGACCGTGGCGAGCCAGTTGGGCCGCCCGGCACAAACACTGGTTGACGCGCGCGCCACGCCACGCTTCAAGGGCGAGGTGGAGCCGCTGGATCCGGTGGCCGGCCACATCCCCGGCGCATTGAACCGCCCCTTCGGCCAGAACCTGGGGCCCGACGGAAAGTTCAAGCCGGCAGTCCAGCTCAAGGCCGAGTTTGAAGCCCTGCTGGCCGGCCGCGACCCGGCCACCGTGGTACACCATTGCGGCAGCGGCGTCAGCGCCGTTCCCAACATCATTGCCATGGAGTTGGCCGGCCTCGGAAGAAGCGGGCTCTACGCCGGCAGCTGGAGCGACTGGTGCAGCGACCCGGCGCATCCGGTCGCACAGGGCTGAGGCCGCCCCGCTTCGCGGCGCCGCCAGAAACACAAAAACCTGCACGCTGGAAAGCGTGCAGGTTTTTTTCATGTTGAAGCGGCCGCGCAGGACCCGCTCAAAAAGTACCGGTCAATGCCGGATTTTCATATCCGATTACTTGGCCGGAGCGCTGGCTGCCGTACCAGGCGTCGCTGCGTCACCTGTCATCGGAGACGTGCTGGTTCCCATTGGGGTGCTACCGGTTGTGGACGTACCCATCGAAGAGCTGCTGCCTGTTGGGGATGGCGTGGTCGACGGCGAAGGTGTGGTCGAGGGTGAAGCGGCAGGTGTCGAAGGCGACGCGCCGGTGTCTTCCACCTTTTTGCCACAGGCTCCCAGTGCCAGCAAAGCGGCCAGGGCAACGGCGGTAAGGGCAGCAGGTTTGAATTTGGATGCGTGCATGTCGGTTTCCTTTTTTGAAGATGAAATGGCTGAACGGTGAGTGGCTGAACGTCAGCCGGAATTCAATTTAGCCCGCTACATCGGGCTTACCCCATGAGACGGTGTCCCACAGGGCTGTAAGCGTTTTTCGCCTGATGCGCACGCGAACGTTTGATGAAAAAGCACCCGCATCAATGCGCGCGTGCGTGGCCGGACAGCCGGATGCGCTTGTGCGGGTTGTCAAGGCGTGACCCCGACGAAGGGCCGGCACCACGACTGCTCCGCGAGCCGTTGTCCGGCCGGTCACCCAGGCGTCCTTTCGAAGGGCTGGGTTCGGGCCTGTGGGAGTGAATTGTCTCTGCGGCGGTTTTCATGACGGTCTCCTTGAAGGTCACCTCTGCTTGCGGCAGAAAGCCGCAGCGAGGTGCAGACTGTTGAGTGGGATTGGGGGGTGGGTTGCGGCGCTTGCACACCTGCTACGCACCTGTGCCTGCCTTATTCACTGTAGGCATCGTTGCGGCCGAGGAATGTAGGCAATGCCTGTGGATTGCGTAGGAACAAGCCTACAAACCCTCTTCTTTCGTCTTTTTCCTTCGGACGCCAGCGTTCAAATCCCACTGGAAAAGAAAGCCACGCAGGTCAGTACCGGCCACCAAAAATATTCAAAAATCGAAACAAAAAACGGTCGTTTGCCATTATGGGAAAAGCGCAATCAGCTATCAAATCAATAGCATTCACGACCATTCAGCCGGTATCGGAAGTCACCGGCTGCGCTGGTGAGCGCACATGCTCCGGCCGCACGCCCACGCCGACCGCATAGGCCGGCAGCGCCTGCAGCAGGGGCCAGCGCCGCATCAACTTCAGTGGCCAGGGCAGTGCCATGGGCGGGCCGTCGCGCCCCCGCGCCGCCAGTACCGGGCTGAGCAGGCGGTTCTGGATGGCGACCTGCACCGCCTGCGTGACGCGTGTGGGAAACAACCGCCGTCTTTGCACCTGCGCCAGAAAGGGCGTCAGGGCGGCCCGGTCCACCTGCGGGTTCGCCAGCGGCGCAGCCAGAATATTGGCCGCCGCCACGGCATCCTGTACCGCCAGGTTGATGCCCACGCCGCCCACAGGCGACATCGCATGTGCAGCGTCGCCGATGCACAGCAGGCCGGGCTTGTACCAGTGCTCCAGCCGGTCCACCGTCACACTCAGCAGCTTGATGTCGTCCCAACTGGCCAGGGTGGCGATACGGTCGGCAAAGAGCGGTGCTACCTTCACCACATCAGCCCTGAAAGCCTCCAGCCCCTGCGAGCGAACGGCCTCGATGCCGCCCTTGGGAATCACATAGGCGCACTGCCAGTAGGTACGGCGGTCAATCATGGCCAGGAAGATGCCGTTGGTAATGCGCCCGCCCGTCGTGGAAGGATCGCCCGGCATCTTGGGCAGGCGCATCCACAGCACATCAATAGGCGCACCCAGATCGCGCACGACCAGCCCCGCCGAACTGCGCACCGTGGACCGCCTGCCATCGGCGCCGATCAGGAGGTCCGCCATCACCTGCAAGGCGCCCCCGGGCGTGGCGACCTCCACGCCCGTCACCACGCCGCCCTGCTGGATCACGCCGGTCACTTCGGCGTTCTGGATAAGGCGAAAACCGGGATACAGCTCCGCTTCATCGCGCACAAAATCCAGGAACTCCCACTGGGGGATCATCGCGATGAATTTGCAGCGCAGGCGCAAATGCCTGAAGCTGGCCAGCACGAGTTCGGTGTTGCCGACCACGGCGCGCAACTCGCTCACTTCATCGTGCGGGCGCGCCAGAAATTTCTCCAGCAGGCCCAGCTCGTGAATCACTTCGAGGGTGGAGGGATGCACGGTGTCGCCGCGAAAGTCACGCAGGAAATCGGCGTGCTTTTCCAGCACAAGCACCTGCACCCCGGCGCGTGCCAGCAACAGGCCTAGCATCATGCCGGCCGGGCCGCCTCCTGCGATGCAGCAGCGCACATTCAGAACGTCGGCCATCGTGTCTCCCGGGAATGAAATCCCCCGACCATATCCAGACTTGATGGCCCTTGCAAGCTCCAGGCGGGCAGCCACCGCCCAGACCCGTCAACATTTCTTGCGGAGCTGTTTTCGCCTATTTCAGCGTCATTGGCATGGGGGTGGTCTGCACTTCGCCCGGGTCCGGCGGGGTGTCCAGGGGCGGCAGCGGCTCGGGTGGCGGAACGTTCGGGTTGGTGGCCATGGCTACTTCCTGCCTCCCTTTCCGGCGTCGTTGTGCAACTTGCCAGGCGACTGCAGAGACTGCGGCGGCTCCACCCGTCTGGGCAAGTCGCGGATCATCGCTTCACCTTTCTCGTCCCGGCCGYCGGACGGCAGGTCCGCCTCCGATGTCGGTTCGGGCTCTTCATTGCCCGGCCGCTTGCGCGTGCCGCTCATCACAGGCCCACCACCATCAAAGGCATGTCATGGATTGCCAGCGCAGCAGCGGCTGCCATGCTGGCGAAAACGGTAATGAAAAAAGCGATGTACGCGGCTGCGCGCGGGCGATGAAAACTACGCGGCTTGCGCTGTGGCGCTTCTTGAGCCAACTCGCCGCTGACATCGTAGGCCGAGGGGCGGAAAGCGCTGGAAACCGTGGTGGAGTCTGAATGGAAGTTCATGGCGGGCCTGCCTTTTGCACAGTGTTTTGCACAACGCAACGGGGCATCAGGAAGATGCTTGGCCTTATCTTCCCGCTCCGCCCGAAACCCGCCTATAGGTCGCCAGGCCTTGTACTTGTCAGGCGCCGTCTGACAGCAACCGCAGTTGCGCCTTGCCGCTCAATGGTGGTGCGCAAGGCCGCTGATCAGCGTGACCAGGCCGATGCCGATGCCCAGCCAGGCGATTTGCGCCATGGTTTCCCGGGCAGTGACGCGTTTTTGCAACTGGGGAATCAGGTCGGCCAACGCGACATAGATAAAGCTGCTGGACGCCATGATCAGGAAAAACGGCAGGTAGTCGTACAGCTGGTCGACCAGCGCATAGCCGACCACGCCGCCCAGCGCGGTGACGGCACCGGCCAGCGACACCTTGATGAAGGCGGCGCGGCGGTTGTTGGATGTCTGGCGCAGCACCACCAGGTCACCCATGTGGTGAGGCACTTCATGCACCAGCACCGCCAGCGCGGCGACCACGCCCAGCCGCAAATCGGCCATGAAGGCCGAGGCGATGAGGATGCCGTCGCCGAAAGCGTGCACGCTGTCGCCGGCCAGCACAGCCCAGCTGCCGCTTTTGGCTTCGCCATGCGTATGGCCGTGGTGGCCGTGGTGGCTGTGCGCGGCATGGACATGCTCTGTATGGTCATGCTGCGCATGCGCCGCCACCTCGGGGCCATGGTGTTCGCCGCCATGGTGCTCATGGCCGTGATGCCACAGCTCGGCCTTGTCCAGCAGAAAAAAGAAGACCAGCCCGACCAGCAAGGTGGCAAACAGTTCCTTGGCCCCGGCCTGGCTTTCAAAAGCCTCGGGCAGCAAATGCATGAAGGCCGTGGCCAGTAGCGCGCCGGCCGCCAGGCTGAGCATGTGCTGGGTGTACCGGGCCAGTACGCCAAAGCTGAGCAGCGCCGCCAGCCACACGCTGCCAATGCCTGCAGCCAGGGTTCCCACCAGGATTGCTATCAAAGTCATAGCTGCTTGCGCTCGTATTTATTGGGCTAAGGCCCGAAATCACTCAAAATTATCCGCAGAGGTTACACCACAGATGACAAAACCCCGGGCGCGGCATCCAATGCCTGCGGCCGGGGTTGTTTCAATCTTATCAAGCCTGTCAAGTGGTTAGCCCCCACGGTCGCTCACTGCGTGTAGCTCCCTGCCCCCCGAGGGGGCCGCAGAACTTGAGCCCCACGGTCGTTCGCTTCGCGTAACTCCCTGCCCCCGAGGGGGCCGCCCGCCCTACGGCCCGGCAAAGCCGGTTCCGGGGCTCATGCTGGCTTGAAGAATTCTTTGGGCGCAACTGGTGGGGCCGTAATAAAAAAGCCGCCGGCCCTTTCGGGCTTGGCGGCTTGCGGCCTGCAGGCGGGGAATCAGGCTACGCCGTGGCCCTTGAACCACTCCAGCGCACGCTTGAAGCCGTCATCTGCCGCATCTTTGCGGTAGCTCGGGCGGTAGTCGGCATGGAAGGCGTGGGGAGCTTGCGGATAGACCACAAACTCGGAGGCGGCCGCGGCCTTGTTGCCCTTGGCGCCAGCCTCGGCCAGGGCGTCTTTCATCTGGTTGACGGTGGTCAGCGGGATGCCGCCGTCCTGCCCGCCGTAGAGACCCAGTACGGGCGCCTTGAGGTTGGCTGCCAGGTCCAGCGGGTGCTTGGGCGTCAGCGCTGATGGCTGGCCGACCAGGCGGCCGTACCAGGCCACGCCGGCTTTGACGTTCTTGCTTTGTTCGGCATACAGCCAGGTGATGCGGCCACCCCAGCAAAAACCGGTGATGCCCACCTTTTTGGCATTTCCGCCGTTAGCGGCTGCCCACTTCACGGCGCCGTCCAGGTCGGCCATGACCTGTTCGTCAGGCACTTTGGACACCACTTCGGCCATGAGCTTGGCCATTTCGTTGTACTTGCTCGGGTCGCCCTGGCGCGCATAGAGCTCGGGGGCAATCGCCAGGTAGCCGGCTTTGGCAAAGCGCCGGGCCGTGTCGGCGATGTATTCGTGCACGCCAAAAATTTCCTGGATCACCAGCACCACCGGCAGGTTGGTCTTGCCGGCCGGCGCCGCGAAAAACGCGGGCACCTTGAAGCCATTGACTTCATAGGTGGTTTCGCCGGTCTTCAGGCCTTCTGAGGAAGTTTTGATGGCTGTCTGCGCCATGATGGGCATGGCGGTGGCGGCATACCCGACCCCCAGGGCCGTTTTGAGCGCGGTGCGGCGGCTGGCGCCGGCTTCGGTGGACCGCCCGGGCAGCAGGGCGTCGAAGTCTTTCTTCTGGTCGTGTTCAAGCATGGCGGTTTCCTCGGTAGATTGTGGGAGGTTGTCAAAAGGCAAACAGTCGGAGTCTATGCGGCCCCGGAAGTTCTTGCCACCGCAAGGCAATGACGCTGGTGTTTTCCCTTGCCCACCGCCCTGCCCCACACTCAAACTCAAACGATCTTGACACTGAGCTCCGGCAGGCCGTCGATATGGCATTCGATGACATCGCCCTTGACCACCGGGCCGACGTTTTCAGGCGTGCCCGAGTAAATGATGTCGCCGGGAAAGAGCTCAAACGCTTCAGACAGCTTGGAGATCTGCTCGGCCACCGACCAGATCATGTGGTTGAGCGTGGCGTTCTGCTTGACCTGGCCGTTGACCTTGAGCCAGATTGCGCCCTTGGTGTAGTGGCCTGTCTGCGCAACCTTGTGAATGGGACCGATGGGAGCCGACATGTCAAAGCTCTTGCCGATTTCCCAGGGCTTTTTCTGGTCGCCCATGCCGCGCTGCAGGTCGCGGCGCGTCATGTCCAGGCCCAGTGCGTAACCGTAAACACGATCCAGCGCCTCGCTCATCGGGATGTTGCGCCCACCTTTGGCCAGCGCCGCCACAAGTTCGACTTCGTAGTGGTAGTTTTTGGTCAGCGTGGGGTACGGGTGGTCTGCGACCTTGCCGGGCGGCACCACCTGAATGGCGTCCGTCGGCTTCTGAAAGAAGAACGGCGGTTCACGGCTCGGATCCGAACCCATCTCGATTGCATGTGCTGCGTAGTTGCGGCCTATGCAGTAAATGCGGCGCACCGGAAACATTTCGGCGCTGCCCGCGATGGGGATGTAGGTCTCAGCCACCGTGAAAGGCGTGGCCGGCGCATTGGCCGCCGTGCCCGGCGTGGCGCAGCCGACGACAGCGCCTGTCGCCATCAGGGCGCCTGTTTGCAGAATTCCGCGTTTGCTCATGTCTGGTTGTGTCATGTGTGTCTCCTGGGATTGATAAAAGCTGGAGCTTGTTGTCAGCGTTTTTTCTCCAACCATCAAGCTTAGGACGGGCATGGCTTCTATGGGAGGACGCAATTACGCATTACCCGGACGATTCAATGCAGTGCTGCTGCACCGCAGCAGATGCGGATGGATCAGGCGCCGGAGATTTTTGCTCGCACGCTGTCGCGGTAGGCCTTGGGCGTCTGTCCGAAGCGCTGACGGAAGCGCCGTGCGAAATAGGCCTCATCGGCAAAGCCCGAGGCATGGGCGATGCTGGCGATGCGCTGGCTGCTGTGCGCCAGCTGTTCCTGCGCAAACTCCAGGCGCCGCTCTGTCACCAGGTCGGTGAAAGTCTTGCCGGTTTCTTTCTTCAGAAGGTGCGCCAGGTAGTTGGGCGAGAGGAAAGCGGCCGCTGCCGCGTCGGCCAGCGTGACCTCGCCGGCCAGGTGCTCACGGATGTAGCGCACCGCGCGCTGCAGGCTGGCGCGCCGGCTGCCCTGCTGCGCCTGGCTGGCCGAAAAACGCAGCAGGTCGGCTTCGTACTTGCGGCAGACCATGCCTATCAGCTGCAGCATCAGGCCGCGAATCATCTCGATGGAGCCGAAGCGGCGATGCGCGTTCTCCAACGCGAGTTTTTCCAGCAGCGCTTCGATCTCGGGAAACTCTTCCTCGGAAAAATAGAAGTCAGCGTACTCCTGGAACAGGAAGGGCGCGAGTTCGGGCGCGCGGCTCAAGGGCACGTCTTCCAGATCCAGCGGATCCACATCGAGGCCGGGGCGCAGGAACTGCTGCGACATGTTGATGATGACGTAGCGCGAACCCTCGGGATGCGGGATCACATGCACGCGGTAAGGCAGGATAAAACTCAAATAGCCGCGCCGGAAAGGCCGCACCGTGCCGGCCACATTCTGTTCGGTGTCGCCCTGCAGACTGATCTGGATCTGGAAATACTCGTGCCGGTGCGGGCGTACCAGCGGCGGCCGCACCAGCTGGGACCGGATGTCGAAGTCGAGGTGGTCGGCCCGCTCGGACATGCCGTAGGTCTTGATGTCTGTCATGCGCCGTATTCTCGGGCTTGGGCCTTTGCTGTTGTTTCTTTTCAGAATCTTTTATTTCTGTATTGACAGAAATTTCAGACGGCGTATATTCAAAGCCATGGAACTCAGCCCCGTCGCCCGCAAATTCGTCGTCCACTGGGGAGAAATGGGCACCGCCTGGGGCGTGAACCGCACCGTTTCACAAATCCACGCCCTGCTTTTCTTCCACGGCCGCCCGCTGCATGCCGAAGACATCGCCGATACGCTGGAAGTGGCGCGCTCCAATGTCAGCACCAGCCTCAAGGAGCTGCTGAACTGGAACCTGATCCGTGCGACCCATTTGCTGGGCGACAGGCGCGACTATTACGAAACCTCGCTCGACGTCTGGGAACTCTTTCGCACCGTGGTGCGCGAACGCAAGGAGCGCGAGTTTGACCCGACCGTGCGCATGCTGCGCGAGTTGGTGAAGGAAGACGGCTTTGAGGCCGAGTCCGCCGATGCCCAGGACCGGGTACGGGAAACGCTGCGCCTGATGGAATCCCTGGGCTCGTGGGCCGACGAGATGCTGCGGCTGTCACCCACCACGCTGGAGAAAGTGCTGCGCATGGGCGCCAGCGTGCAGAAGTTCGTGCGAGGCGACAGCGACGCGAAACTCATGGACCCCTCCGAACTTTTACCGCCCACTTTTTGATTTAGAGGACCTGGCCAGCTTTGGCCCTTTTTTTGACTATTGATTTCTGTTTGTACTGAAATTTCTAAAGGAGAGAAATATGACAAGCGCCCGCATAACCACCCGCAGCGTTCCCGACCTGGGCAACACCCGTTACGACAGCTTCAAGGCCGGGCTGGATCCCACGATTTATCCGCTGACCCTGTTCTACGAATCCGCCTGCCCGCTCTGCAATGCAGAAATGAGCAACCTCATGCTGCGCGACACCGAAGGCCATCTGCGCTTTGCCGATGTCTCGGCGCCGGACTTCGCCGATGTGCCTGCCGGCGCCACGATGCAAGACCTGCTGGACCTCATCCATGCACGCACTGCGGACGGCCGCGTGCTCAAGGGCGTCGAGGTGTTCCGGCTGGCTTACGAAGCCGTCGGCCTGGGCTGGGTCAGCTCGGCCATGCGCATGCCCTTGCTGCGCCCGCTGGCCGAATGGGGCTACCCGGTGCTGGCACGCAACCGCCACCGCATCCCGCGCGGCTTCGTTCGCCTGCTGTTTGAAGGCGCTGTGCGGCGCGCGGCCGAGCGCTCGGTCCTGGCGCGCTGCGACGCCGGAAGCTGCTCACGCTAAGCCGTTCCATCACCACTCACCCAACCATCCGAGCAAACGAAAGGAAATCATCATGAGTGCCAACCTGTTTTTTGTCTCCCTGCTGATCGCGCTGGTCGGCCCGGTCGTTGCGATCACTTACCTCAAGCCCATCCTCTACAAGGTGCTGCGCATGCTGTGCGACGCCGACGGCGGGGCCGAGTTCTGGATACGCTGCGCCTACCTGCTGGCGGTGTCCGGCACCTTGCTGCTGATGCTGACCTTCGGCGAATTCAATGACCGCAGCAGCGTCATCGACACCGTGCGGCGTTCGCTGTGGCTGGTGCTGGCGGGCGTGTTTGTCACCGTGGCGATCATTTCGCGCAATGTGTGGATGCAGGTGCGGCAATGGCTGGCTGCGAAAGAGCTGGCCACCCATGTGCAGGGCGCCCGGATCGCCAAGCCCGCCGAATCCGCTGTATCCGATGAATCCTCCACGGCCGGCTGGCCCGCCTGAAGAGGCTCATGAACGGAGAATCAAAATGATCACCGCAACGCCTGCCACCAGTCGCGTCATCACCCAGCCGGCCAAAGAAGGCGAAGCACGGCTGGCGGACATCAGGTCTTACTACAACGCCGTGGCCGACGACTACCGCGCCTGGAGCCCCGGCATGAACATGCACTTCGGCTACTGGTCCTGGAAGGTCAACCCCTTGGGCCGCGAAGCCATGCTGGAGCGCATGAACCTGGAAGTACTGCACCGGCTGGCCCTGCCAGCCAATGGCGCCGTCCGGCTGGCCGACCTGGGCTGCGGCGCCGGTGCCACGGCGAGGTCCATCGTCAAAGCCCGTAAGCACAGCACGGTAGACGCCGTCACGCTGGTGGCGCGGCAAATCGTGCAGGGAGCCGAACTCAACCAGGCCGCGGCCTTGCCCAACCAGGTCCGCTTTCACCTGGCCGACTATGTGGACACCGGCTTGCGCACGGGTGCCTACGACGGGGTCTACGCACTGGAAAGCGCCTGCCACGCGCCCGGCGCCGACAAGCGCGCGCTGGTGCGTGAGGCGGCTCGCTTGTTGCGTCCCGGCGGCACATTGGTGATTGCCGACGCCTTACGGCGCAACAACAAACCCCTGCCCGGATTCATGGAACGAATCTACAGGCTGTGGTGCCATCACTGGGCTGTGAACGAGCTGGCCGAGAAAGACGCGCTGCACACTGCGCTTGCAAGCCAGGGTTTCACCGACATCCGGTTTCAGGACATCAGCCTGCGCCTGGCGCCGAGTGCATTGCAGATTCCGCTGTTCGCCACGCGCTTTGCCTTGCGTGAACTCTGGCGCGCCCGCTTTCGCCTGTCGCCGCTGCGCCGCGGTCACATCGTCGCATCGTATGCAGCCTTCCTGCTGGGCGTGTGGTTGCCGGGGTTCGGCTACTACATGGTTACCGCGCGCAAAACTGCCGATGACCAAGCATCGCACTAAACCTGTCACAACACCCATCATTGCGTAACAAAACAAGGTGCAGGGGGCAATAAACCTAACGTGCCGACCCCGCGACTGCAGCGTGCTGCATGACCACCGCGCGCACTCCATCGACGACTTTCGCCATGCGCCGGTAATCCAGCCTGTCTGCGGTGTCCTGCGGCGTGTGATACGCCTTGTTCCGGTAGAAAGCCGTGTCGGTGACCATCATTCCCACATAGCCTTCGTTCCAGTAATTGAGGTGGTCTGAAAAATCGACACCCACCACGAAACCCGGCGCGTTGATGGAATACACCGGCAGGTCGGAGGCCGACTTCATCGCCGCCTTGACCTGGCGTGCGATGTCGCCGTCCTGGTAGAAACCCACCAGTGAAATGAAATTTCCGGTAGTGGGGTAGATCGCATTGAGAAGCCGCACGGGATGGTCCTGGCTTCCCGGCTCATCACTGAAGTAGCCGATGCACTCGAGCGACAACATGAGGTATGCGCGCTTGCCGGACTCTGCGAGAGACCGGGCGTGAATGGCGCTGCCCATGTAAGGTGTGCGGAAAAAAGGAGGCTCTTCATTCGTGTAGATCACCAGTTCTACCCGCTGGCGGAAAGATTGGCCCTTGAGCAAGCGTGCCAGCTCAACGAGGCCCGCCACGCCGCTGGCATTGTCGTCCGCGCCGGGCTGCTCACCAGCCACGTCATAGTGCGCGCCCACCACCATCACCTCAGGTGTATCAGGACCCAGCTTCACGACCAGGTTGCGGTATGGCCTGCCTTTGGCCGTGAAGCGTTGGCTCTCCACCTGAAGACCCAGTCCGGAAAGCTGTGACTCCAGATAGACGGCAGCACCTTCAAGCCGGGTTCCGTTATCGAACGTGCGGTTCGGAAAATCGGTGGAGAGTTTGTAGACCAGTTGCTTCAGTCTCGCGGCGGATGCCGTTTGCGAAGCAGGTGCTGGCGTCTCGCCAGCCGGCACAAACGGCTGGGTCAACCGGTACCAGGCATAGCCTGCCGCGGCGCCAGCCATCAGCAAGGGCAGGACAACACCAGCGACGAGGATTTTCCAGCCCCGCCTCACACACAGCCCCATCGCAGGGAAAATGGAGCCGGCTTAATGTGCCTTGTCCCAGTTGGGCCCAACGCCAATCTCCGCCAGCAACGGCACTTTCAGCTCAGCGACGCTGGCCATCAGGCGCGGGATCTCGGTACGCAGCCACTCGACCTCTGCCTCCGGCACTTCAAACACCAGTTCGTCGTGCACCTGCATGATCATTTTGGTGGCGCGCTTTTCTTCGTCAAGCACCTGCTGCACCTTGTTCATGCTGAGCTTGATCAGGTCGGCCGCCGTGCCCTGCATGGGCGCGTTGATGGCCTGCCTTTCCGCGGCCTTCTTGCGTGGCCCGTTGCCGCCGGTGATTTCCGCCAGGTACAGCTGCCGGCCAAATACGGTTTCGACGTAGTGGTGTTCCTGGGCAAACGCCACGGTCTGGTCCATGTAGTTCTTGACGCCGGGATAGCGCTGAAAATACTTGTCGATGTAGGCCGCCGCGGCCTTGGTTTCGATGCCAAGGTTGCGCGCCAGCCCGAAACTGCTCATGCCGTAAATCAGGCCGAAGTTAATGACCTTGGCGTAGCGGCGCTGCTCGCTGCTGACCTGGTCGACCGCCACCCCGAACACCTCGGCGGCCGTGGCACGGTGCACGTCCAGGCCGTCGGTGAAGGCGCGCAGCAGTGCTTCATCGCCGCTCAGATGCGCCATGATGCGCAGCTCGATCTGCGAATAGTCAGCGCTGGCGATCACGCTGCCTGCAGGCGCGATAAAGGCCTCACGTACGCGCCGGCCTTCTGCCGTGCGAATGGGAATGTTCTGCAGGTTGGGGTCGTTGCTGGAAAGCCGCCCCGTGACCGCGACGGCCTGCGCGTAATGCGTGTGCACGCGGCCGGTACGGGGCAACGCCAGCTGCGCGAGCTTGTCGGTGTAGGTACCCTTGAGTTTGCTCAGCGAGCGGTGCTCCAGCAGCTTGGCAGGTAGCGGGTAGTCTTCGGCCAGCTTTTCCAGCACCTCCTCGTCGGTGCTGCGTGCGCCACTGGGGGTTTTCTTGATGACCGGCATGCCGAGCTTGTCGAAAAAAATCTCGCCGAGCTGCTTGGGACTGCCCAGGTTGAAGGGCTGACCGGCGATCTCATAGGCCTCGGCTTCCAGCTGAATGATGCGCTGGCCCAGCTCGTGGCTCTGCGCGGCCAGCGTGGGCGCATCGATCATCACGCCGTTGCGCTCAATGCGGTACAGCGTTTCGCTGCTCTGCATCTCCAGCTCATAGATAAAACGCAGTTTCTCGTCGGCCTCCAGCCGCGGCCACAGCACACGGTGCACGTCCAGCGTCTGGTCGGAGTCTTCACAGGAGTATTCGGCGGCCTTGGCGATGTCGACCTGGTTGAACTTGATCTGGTGCGCGCCCTTGCCGCACAGGTCTTCATAGTTGATGCCGCTGCGGCCCACATGCCGCTCGGCCAGGCTGGCCAGGCCGTGCGGCTTGGTCACTTCCAGCACATAGCTTTGCAGCATGGTGTCGTGCGCATAGCCCTGCACTTCCACGCCGTGGTTGGCAAACACATGGCGGTCATATTTGACGTGCTGGCCCAGCTTGGCTTTGCTCGGGTTTTCCAGCCAGGGTTTCAGGCGCGCCAGCACATCGTCGCGCGGCAGCTGGGCGGGTGCATCAGGGTAATCGTGTGTGAGCGGGATGTAGGCCGCCTCGCCGGGCGTGACACTGAAACTCAGGCCGACGATTTCCGCCAGCATTTCGTCGAGTGAGGTGGTTTCGGTGTCCAGCGCCACCAATTCTGCCGCTTCAATCTTTGCCAGCCAGCGATCAAACGCTTCCCAGGTCAGCACCGTGTCGTAGTTCAGGTTGCTGGCGCGTTCGGCCGGTGGCGTATCGGTCAGGGGCGCTTCGTCAAACAGGCTCGGCGAATCCGAACGGCCGCCTGGACCGCCGGCGGGCACGGGCTTGTGCCTGCCTTCAGGTCCGCCAATCAATTCCGGCGGCGTGCTTTCGATTTCGATCTGCTTGACCAGGCCTTTGAAACCATACTTTTCATAAAAGGCTTTCAGGGGTTCCGTCTGCTGGCCGCCGATGGTGATGGCATCCAGGGCGGGCAGGCCGGGGATGTAGCCGTCCAGTTCGCAGTCCTTCTTGATGGTCAGCAGCTCACGGCCTTTGGGCAGCCAATCGAGTGACTGGCGCAGGTTCTCACCCACCACGCCCTTGATCTCGCCGGCGCGTGCCACCAGCGCATCAAGCGAGCCGTATTCGAGCAGCCACTTCACGGCCGTCTTGGGGCCGACCTTGGGCACGCCGGGCACGTTGTCGACCGCGTCGCCGACCAGGGCCTGGTAATCCACCATGAGCCGCGGCGGTACGCCGAATTCAGCCTCCACCCCGGCCAGGTCGCGCCGGCGGTCGTTCATGGTGTCGATGACGGTGATGTTTTCGTCGACCAGCTGGCTCAAGTCCTTGTCGCCGCTGGAGATGATGACTTCGATCCCCTGAGTTGAAGCCATGCAGGCGAGCGTTCCGATCACGTCGTCGGCCTCCACGCCGGGCACGTCCAGCACTTTCCAGCCCAGCAGGCGCACTACTTCGTGGATGGGTTCGACCTGGCTACGCAGGTCGTCGGGCATGGGTGAGCGCTGGGCCTTGTATTCAGGGTACAGCGCATCGCGAAATGTCGGCCCTTTGGCATCGAACACGCAGGCAGCGAAGTCAGCGCGCACGTCCTTGCGCAGCTTTTGCATCATGTTGACCATGCCGCGTATGGCGCCCGTGGCCGGGCTGGCCGGGTCGCCCGGGTTGGCGCGCAGGTCGGGCATGGCATGAAAGGCGCGGTACAGGTAGCTGGAGCCGTCCACCAGCAGCAGTGTTTTTTTGTCGGTACTCATGAAGCCGATTGTCGGGGATATCGGCCCGCCGCTGCCCGCGGCGCCGATAGCGCCCCGCGCTGGCCTGTGGGGAAGCTTTCCGCCTACAGCCGCAGCCCCCTTATTACGACATGCCGGGCTTGTCGGCCGGGCCCTGCGGCCTACAATGCAGGCATGAACCACGCTTTCCGCCCTCTTCTTGCCGCCGCGTTTGCGGTGCTGCCGCTGGCTGCGGCCATGGCTCAAGCGCCTGCACAAAACGCAGTGCCGCCCGTGACCGCGGAGGCCCCGGCGCCTGCCGGCCGGCCGGACAAGGCGATCCAGCGCATTCGCACTGAAGACGCGGGCAGCCGGATCGACGAACTCCGTGTGGGCGGCGAAACGCAGCAAATCCTGGTCCAGCCCAAAGTCGGCGGTGCGGCTTACGAAATCAAGCCCGCAGAAGGCGCCCGGGGCACCGCCCCCGCGTCGACCAACAACGACACCAACGGCTCACGCGTCTGGAACGTGCTGAAGTTCTGATTTTTCGCAGCCCCCACGTACTCCAAGAACTCCAGGATCCAGTTTCAGGCATGGCCGTATATACCGAAGTCTCGTTTGACGAGGCTGCAGCGTTCTTGAACGCCCTGAATCTGGGGCAGCTTCAAAATATCAAAGGTGCCGCGGGCGGCATCGAAAACACCAACTACTTTGTCGACACCGACCAGGGCCAGTATGTACTGACCCTGTTTGAGCGCCTGACATTCGAGCAGTTGCCGTTTTACCTGCACTTGATGAAGCACCTGGCGGCGCACGGTATTCCGGTGCCAGATCCGGCAGCCGACCCCAAAGGGAACATTCTTCACCGCCTGAAGGACAAACCGGCCTCCGTCGTCAACAAGCTGCGCGGCCACAGTGAGCTGGCACCTACTGCCGGCCACTGCGCAGGCGTCGGGGAAACACTGGCACGCATGCACCTCGCAGGCCTCGAATACCCGCGGCGCCAGCCCAACCTGCGGGGCCTGGCCTGGTGGAACGAGACCGTTCCGGTCGTGCTGCCCTACATAACACCCGAGCAGCGCAGCCTTATTTTGGGCGAGCTGGCCTACCAGAACCATGTAGCGGCTTCATCCGCCTTTGGCAGCCTGCCGCGCGGCGCCATACA
Organism: Polaromonas sp. P1_F6; assembly: GCF_056405695.1. Classification (NCBI taxonomy): domain Bacteria; kingdom Pseudomonadati; phylum Pseudomonadota; class Betaproteobacteria; order Burkholderiales; family Comamonadaceae; genus Polaromonas; species Polaromonas sp. P1_F6. Next base: position 225,933 of record NZ_JBFUBQ010000001.1, on the reverse strand, counting down.
CGCCGACCTCTTTCGCGACAACGTGATGTTCGAAGACGGCAGGCTCACCGGTTTTTTTGATTTTTACTTCGCCGGCTGCGACACCTTCCTGTTCGACATTGGTGTATGCCTCAACGATTGGTGCATAGACCTGGAAACCGGTGCGCAGGACGAAACCCGTTCGGCGGCTTTCATGAAGGCTTACGAAAGCGTGCGTCACCTGACGCCGCAGGAGCGCAGGCTCCTGCCAGCCATGCAGCGCGCCGGAGCCCTGCGCTTTTGGCTATCGCGGCTGTGGGACTGGCATTTGCCCCGTGAAGCCGCAGTGCTCAAGCCGCACGACCCCAGCCATTTCGAGCGTGTCCTGCGCGAGCGGCTCACGCACCCATACGTCCTCTAGCCCAAGCCACCCCGCGGGCCTGATTGCCCTTCGGCCAAGGCCTGTGTGAGGGCCAGCGCCAAGCATCGCTGCTTTCAGGCAAACTGCCCTTCTGCAATCGCCCGGTTTCGTCCGGCTCTCTTTTCCCGCTGAAGACCATGAAACTTAATATTGTTCCCGCAAGCACCGGCATGACCTGGGTCAGGTTGGGCATCAAGACTTTCATGCAGCAGCCGCTGGCCATGTCGGGCCTGTTTTTCCTGTACCTGGCCGCAGTCACGGTGCTTTCCTTGCTGCCGTTTTTCGGACTGATCCTGGCGCTGATGATTGTTCCCGCTGCCATGCTGGGCCTGATGGCCGCCACACAGGAAGCCGTGAAGGGAAAATTTCCCATGCCCACGGTGCTCCTCAGCGCTTTTCGCGCGGGACGCGAGCGCTTGGGCGCGATGCTTGTCCTTGGCGCGATCTATGCGGCGTTCTGCGTGCTGATCAACTGGATCGTACCGATGCTGGTGGATCCCCCGGTTGCCGCCGACGCGAGCCGCGAGGCGATGATGACGCCGCAGTTCCAGCTGGCCATGGCCAAGAACATGTCGGTGTCCCTGCTGCTGTACCTGCCGGTGCTGCTGCTGTTCTGGCACGCACCCGCCCTGGTTCACTGGCACGGCATTTCTCCGGTCAAAAGCCTCTTTTTCAGCGTTGTCGCCTGCGTTCGCAACGCGGGAGCCTTCCTCATGTTCGGGCTGGGCTGGCTCGGCGTATCCATGGGCATGGCCATCGTGCTGAGCGTGCTTGCCGGCCTGACAGGCAGCGCCGAGTTCATGGCCGCGGCAATGATGCCCCTGGGCTTGCTCATTGCAGCCATGTTTTCCACCTCGATTTACTTCACGTTTCGTGATAGCTTCGTGGCCACGCTACCCGGTGACTCGCCGGACGGCGCCAATAACCCGGAAAACACCAACAACGACCCCGCTACCCCAGGAGATTCTTCATGACCCAGCACCAGCTGCAAGGCCGTACCGAACAGGAAATTTTGTGGTTTCAACGGCGTGACACGCTCAAGGCGGCAGCCGCCTGGGTGGCAATGGGGGGATTGCCGGCCGCTATGGCCCAGCAGCGAAGCAACATCGTCGAGCTCCGGGGCGATGCCCTGCTCAACGGCAACCGGCTGCAGACCGGCCAAACCATCCTCACCGGCGACCAGATACAGACGGGCCCGGGTTCCAACCTGATGTTTGTCATCGGCAACTCGGCATTCCAGGTGCGTGAGAACTCCATGATGAAGGTGGAACGCGGCAGCTCGCTCAGTACCGTGAGCCTGCTGCGCCTGCTCACGGGCGCCGTGGTCAGCGTCTGGGGCAAGGGCAGCAGCCGCGCCATTGTCCTGCCCACGCTGACGGCCGGCATACGCGGCACGGGCGTCTATGCCGAGGTCTTCGCCGACCAGGGCAACCGCAGCTATTTCTGCAACTGCTATGGTACGGTTGACATGGAGTCGAACGGGGAAAAGACCGTGTCACAGTCAAGTTACCACCAGTCATTCTGGGGCGAAGTGGAGCCCAAAAACGGCCGCCGCCTCACCCCCGCCAACGCGATCAATCACAGTGACGAGGAACTGGAATTCCTCGCCGGCCTGATCGATCAGCGGACCTCCTGGCAAATTGCAGGCAGGAAAGGCATCAAGGACGGTAGCGGAAAAATGACCTACTGATTCCGGCCGCGCCAGCGCTGCCTACAAGGCATCGCCGGATGCGTCTTGCAGCCGCCTGACCAATGCCACCAGTTGCGGCTGCACCTGCGTCATCAGGAAATGCGGCGAAAGATTGAACCCCGGGCCACCGCAGCTCACCACCATGACGGAGCGTCTGCCCGCAGGCCGGAATGCAGCAGCAATAGCGTTAACGTCCTTCTGCCAATCACCAAAAGAGGCGCAGCAGCCGTGATCGCGGTAATGCGCCAGCGCCAGCGCCATCACCTCGCGGGTTTTAGGCCACGCTTCCTCGTCCTGGACCCGAATACGCTCAAGCAGGGTCTCACGCTCCTTATCCGAACAGCCGCACAGGTAGGCTCGCCCCATCGCAGTGCTGGCCAGTGGAATGCGCGAACCCACGTCCAGGCTGAGCGTGAGCGCAGATTCGCTGCGGCAGTTTTCCACATAAATCATGCTCAGGCGATCGCGTATCCCCAACGACACCATGGCCTGCGAACTGTCGGCGAGATCCTGCATCAACGGCCTGGCGAGCTGCCGCATGTCCATGCGCGCCAGCATGGCGCTTCCCAGCGCCAGTACCGCACTACCCAGCCGATAACCGGCGCGGCCGCTGGCGTCCTGCGCATGCTCCAGGTAGCCGTGCTTGGTCAGCGTATAGGTCAAACGCGAAATCGTTGACTTGGGCAGGCCGCAACGGCGTGCCAGTTCCGTGTTGCCCAAGGACCGGTCTCGCGAGCGAAAAGCACTGAGCACATCCAGGCCGCGTGCCAATGCCGTCACAAAGTGCCGATCTTCCTTGGCATGAACAGGGCTGACCGCTCCGGGAGCCGGCCTGCCGGGAAAAGGAGATTGAGACATTGCTAGTTCTGCATTGCAGAATAAAAAGTCCAGCGATTGTGGCACCCAGACAGCATTGCACTCATCACCCGAGGGAAATCCACTATCAAAAATGTATCTTAATGTTTCACAATTTGAACGAATGATCGGGAAAATAGTTCTGCAATGCAGAACAAGTAAGTAATCTTAATTAACCAGGAAGACTGATGGAAAACAAAAAAATACATCTCATGGCCAAAGCCATGAGCTTGGCCGCCCTGCTGTCGGTTGTCCTGTCCGGGCAGGCGGCGCCGGCACGCGAAGATCTGGTGATCGGGCAGGTGGCACCGCTGACGGGCACCATCGCCGGAACCGGTAACGAATACGTGGCCGGCGGCGCTGCATATTTCGCCTATGTCAACGACAACGGCGGCATTTATGGCCGCAAGATACGCGTCGCACTGAAGGATGACAGCTACAAACCGGACCAGACCCTGGCCCTGACGCGTCAACTTCTGGCAGAGGAAAAGCCTTTGGCCCTGTTCGGTTTTGTCGGAACCGGCAACGTGCTGGCCCTGAACAAGAACAAGGTGCTTGAGGAAGCGGGCATTGCCCTGCTGGCGCCCTACACGGGTGCTCAAGAGTTGCGCGACCCGGTGAACCCCCTGATTTTTCACATCCGGGCCAGCTACGCCGACGAAACTGCCCGCATGGTGGAACACCTGCACACCATTGGCCTGCGCCGCTTCGCGGTGATGTACCAGGACGACCCCTTCGGTAAAAGCGGCCTGGCAGGTGCGGAAAGCGCGCTGAAAAAACTGGGTATGACGGCCGTGGCCACGGGCAACTATGACCGCACCAAGCCCGAGGAAGTTGATGCAGCGGTCTCGGCCATCACCCCTGCCAATCCGGACGCCATCATCATGGTTTCAGTCAACCGTGCCTCCGCCGCTTTCATCAAGAAGATGCGGGCGCAAGGCAGCAAGGCTCGCCTGTTCAGTATCTCGGTGGTGAATTTCAAGGAACTGCTCAAAAATGCCGGAGAGGACAACGCCCGCGGCATCGGTATTTCCCAGGTCATGCCCTACCCTTATTCCACCCTGGCGCCGGTGGCCCGCGAGTTCCAGACCCTGATGGCCAAATACCAGCCGGACAAGGTGGTTTCTTATGCCAGCATGGAGTCCTTCATTGCAGCCAAAATTCTTGTTGAAGCCATGCGCCGCAGCGGCGCCGATCCAACGCGCCAGAAAATCATCACCCAGCTGGAGAAGATGAACAGCTACGACGCAGGAGGTTTCAAGGTCAGCTTTTCGCCGGAGAACCGTGTCGGCTCGAAGTTTGTTGAAGTGACCGTGATCGGCCGCGACGGCAGGTTGCTCAAGTAGCGCGGCGCACTTCGAGTATTTCGTACTCCATCGCTTCTTCGTAGGTCTTGGCGTCACTGAGCGCCAGGTGCAGCAATATCTTGGGCGCATGGGCCTTGATAACCCTGTGCATCAACACGCCGACGACGACCATCGGCAGGCCCACCCAGAGGTAGCCGTACATGGAAAGCACCACACCGATGCCCAGGAGGGGCAAGGAAATGCCGACCACAAAGAGCCGGTGCTTGACGTATTTTTGTGCACGCTCCGGATTCACGATCACGCGGAACCGGCCGTGCGGCAGGCCGGTGCGGAATTCCTGGTGCGGAACGTAAATCGCTGACGAGCCTTCAGGATTTTCAGTGCCTTCATTTTTTCCGGTCTCGATTCCGGTTTCGGAATTTGTCTCTGTCATTTTTTTCCCGTCAGTTTGAATTCATCAAAATGCCTCAGCCGGCCCGGCAACTACACCACCGTCAGTTTGGCCACGCTCAGGGCCAGCCACTTCACACCGTGCCGCGTGAAGTTGATCTGTGCGCGCGCATCGTCGCCGCTGCCCTCCAGCATCAGCACTTTTCCTTCGCCGAACTTGGCATGGAACACTTCCATGCCGCTTTTGAGCCCATGCGAAGGCGCATTCTTCTGAGGCGGCACCGGCGGGTTGGCAAAACGCTCTGCGCTGCCGGCTTTTGAAGAAAAAACGCCGCTAGCCCAATCTCCACGTGCGTTACCAGCTCCTGAATTGCTAGCACCAGCCCATCCGCCGGAGCCCATGCCCGACGCAAAACCGGGGTTCTTCGGCGTGATCCACTTGAGTGCGGCTTCGGGCAACTCGTCAAAAAACCGGCTCTTGAGGTTGTAGCGCGTCTGGCCGTGCAGCATGCGGGTTTGCGAATGACTGAGATACAGGCGCTTGCGCGCGCGCGTGATCGCGACATACATCAGGCGGCGTTCCTCTTCCAGACCGTCGCGGTCGCTCATCGAGTTCTCGTGCGGAAAGATGCCGTCTTCCAGGCCGGTGATGAAGACGCAGTCAAACTCCAGCCCTTTGGATGAATGCACGGTCATGAGCTGCACCGCATCCTGTCCGGCCTGCGCCTGGTTGTCGCCCGACTCCAGCGCCGCGTGCGTGAGAAAGGCCGCCAGGGGCGACAGTGTTTCACCGGTCTCGGTGTCGGGCGCCAGGGCCTCGGGCAAAGGCTCGCTGACAAGCGGCGCGGATGGGTCCAGCCCCTGGCTGGCCGGTGACTGCGTGAGCCGCGCGCCCAGTTCGTCGACCGGCAGCGCCACTGCGTCACGGCCAAAACCTTCCTGGCTGACGAAAGACTCGGCAGCATTGACCAGTTCGGCCAAATTCTCCAGCCGGTCCTGGCCTTCCTTTTCGGTTTTGTAGTGTTCTTCGAGGCCGCTGTGCTGCAGCACCAGCTCGATAATCTCCCGCAGCGTCAGCCCCGTGGTCTGCTCGCTCAGCACCTGGATTTTGGCGGCAAAGGCGCCGAGGTTCGCACCCGCCTTGCCCGGCACAGCGCTCACGCCGTCGTACAGCGAACAGCCGGCCGCACGCGAGATGTCCTGCAACTGCTCAATGCTGCGCGCGCCAATCCCGCGCGGCGGAAAATTGACGATACGCATGAAGCTGGTGTCGTCGTGTGGATTCTCCAGCAGGCGCAAGTAAGCCAGCGCATGCTTGATTTCAGCGCGCTCGAAAAAGCGCAGGCCGCCGTAGACGCGGTAAGGCACACCGGCGTTGAAGAGCGCGGTTTCCATCACCCGGCTTTGCGCATTGCTGCGGTAAAGCAGCGCGATCTCCTTGCGCTCGGTGCCGTCACGTACCAGTTGCTTCACTTCATCCACAAACCACTGGGCCTCGGCAAAATCACTGGTCGACTCGTACACACGCACCGGCTCGCCCGGCCCCGCTTCGGTGCGCAGGTTTTTGCCCAGGCGTTTGCTGTTGTGGCTGATCAGCTCGTTGGCTGAATCAAGAATATTGCCGAAGCTGCGGTAGTTGCGCTCGAGTTTGATCTGATGTGTCACCTCGAACTCGCGCACAAAGTCAGCCATGTTGCCCACACGCGCGCCGCGAAAGGCATAGATGCTCTGGTCGTCATCACCCACCGCCACCACTGAGCCGCCCGGCATCGCGCCGGTGCCCTGGATCGCATCGGGCCCTTGCCCTGCCAGCATCTTGATCCACGCGTATTGCAGCTTGTTGGTATCCTGAAACTCGTCGATCAGGATGTGGCGAAAGCGCCGCTGGTAGTGCTCGCGCACCGGCGCGTTGTCACGCAGCAGTTCGTAGCTGCGCAGCATGAGTTCGCCGAAATCCACCACGCCTTCGCGCTGGCACTGCTCTTCATACAGGGCATAAATTTCGACCTTCTTGCGGCCTTCCTCATCGCGCACCTGCACGTCTTTGGCGCGCAGGCCGTCTTCCTTGTTGCCGGCAATAAACCACATCAGCTGCTTGGGCGGAAAACGTTCGTCGTCCACATTGAACTGCTTGCACAGGCGCTTGATGGCCGAAAGCTGGTCCTGTGTATCGAGGATCTGGAAACTCTGCGGCAGGTTGGCCAGCTTGTAGTGCGCGCGCAAAAAGCGGTTGCACAGGCCGTGGAAGGTGCCTATCCACATGCCGCGCACATTCACCGGCAGCATGGCCGACAGCCGCGCCATCATTTCCTTGGCGGCTTTATTGGTGAAGGTGACAGCCAGAATGCCGCCGGGCGACACCTGGCCGGTTTGCAGCAGCCAGGCGATGCGTGTGGTCAGCACACGGGTCTTGCCGGACCCGGCACCGGCCAGGATCAGCGCATGCGTATTGGGCAGCGTGACCGCTGCGAGTTGCTCCGGGTTAAGGTTTTGCAGCAGAGGGGAACTGGAGACTTCTGTGGGGACTTCTGGGAACATCCCCCATTGTAGAAAGAACACCGGCTCCGGCACTGTGCCGGGATGCTCCCCGTCCGCCCGAGGCAGATTTTTCTTCACCAGCCGGGGCCGCGGGTCTGGCTTTGCCAGCCCTCGGGGGCAGGGAGCTTGCGCGTTGTGAGCGACCGTGGGGGCTCTAGCTCCCGTCCGTCTTCAGGATGGTCTCGCCCTTGAGCGCTCCTACGTCGCGGATGGCCATGCGGTGGCGCTTCCAGCCGTCCCAGGTACGGCGGAAATTCGCCAGCGAAATACCGTAATAGATCGCCTTGAACATGCGCAGCCGTCCCCAGAACGGCGTCTTGCCGAAAATATCTCCCGCCAGAAGTGACAGCAGGGCTTCCTTGACGCGCAGCGGGTTGGCCGGGTGCATGAACATGTGCCGGATGGTCGGGTTGGTCACGCGGTAGATGAACCACGAATACTCGCTCGGGCCCTTGCGCATCATGGCTTCGAAGCTTTTGCGCACAGCGGGCAGGTCGGCCGGCTGGTCAAGCGCCGTTGCCACCAGCTCGGCACCGTCAAAAGCGCTGTGCATCGCAAGGTAAACACCTGACGAGAACATCGGGTCGATGAACGTGAATGCATCGCCCAGCATCAGGTAGCGGTCGCCGGTAGCGTGGGTGCTGCTGTACGAAAAATTACCGGTGGCATGCACGGCGTCATCGACCAGCGTGGCATTGGCAAGACGCCGTTTCAGCTCCGGCGCCAGGGCAATGGTGTCCATGAAGAACTCGCGCAGCGGCTTTTCGCGCGACTTCAGGTAATACGGCCAGCACACCGCGCCGACACTGGTGGTGCCGTCGGCCAACGGAATAAACCAGAACCAGCCGTGCGGAAACCAGCAGATGCTGATATTGCCTTCGCGCTTTCCCTGCAGCCGCTCGACATTCGTGAAATGGCCAAACAGCGCCGTACTGTTGTGTTCCTTGCTCTTGGCTTTGGAGCGCAGCTTGTTCGCCAGCAGCGTGTCGCGCCCGGAAGCGTCCACCACGAAGCGGGCCCGCCAGCTGCGCTTCGCGCCGCCCTCCAGCTCCGCCTGAACGGTGGCGCCTTCCGCGTCAAACACCACATCGCGCACGGTGCAGCCTTCGAGCGTTTTTGCCCCACGCGTCGCCGCGTTGCGAAACAACAGTTCGTCGAGATCAGAGCGCCGCACCTGCCAGGCCGAAGGCATCGATTTGTCCCAGGCGTCGGCGAATTCGATGTAACTGCAGTGCGCGTGTTCGGGTGAAACAAACTCGATGCCCCATTTGGGCATGCCGATGCGGTCAACCTGGTCGCGCACCCCCAGGCGTTCGAAAAGCTCCACATTGGCCGGAAGCAGCGATTCACCGATGTGGAACCGCGGGTGGTGCGCTTTTTCGAGCAGCACCACGTCGCGCCCCTGGGCGGCCAGCAAGGCTGCAATGGTGGAGCCGGCCGGGCCGCCGCCCACAATCAGTACGTCACAGGTGGAAGTAGATGCAGAAGCGGGGATTTCGTTCATGGCAGGCATTGGCTATGGGTTCGCGCAACGGCATGTCAGGCACGCCGCTGCAATTGTGAAAGACTGCGCGCAGGGTAACACCGCTCGCGCCGCGCGTTCAACTTTGCCTCTTTTGAAATTGTATGGTTCAGTTTCTTCTGCACCCGCCGGGTATACGCCGGACTGCGACCGGGAAACCCGTAAATCCCCGTCCGGCCGCAGCTTCTGCGAACATAGCCATATTTGGGGTTTTCATGACTACAGGTTTGGGCCCATCAGGGCCTGCTTGGCTGGCCGCCAGCCTTTTGGCGGTGGGCCTCGGTTTTGCCGGCATGGCGCGTGCGCAGTCGTCCTGCTCCAGCGACGGCCAGGGCCGGCCGGTGATGCTGCTTGAGCGTTTTATCAATGCCAACTGCGACACCTGCTGGGCCGACCCGGCCACTCCGCAAGCCACGGCCGGCCAGGTTGCGCTGGATTGGGTAGTTCCGGGCGACAAGGGCAGCGACGCCCCGCTGTCCGCCGTCGCCGCAAGCGAAGGATTGCAACGGCTGGAGGCGCTGCGCCAGGCCGTGCCCGCACAGAGCCTGGCCACCACCTCGCCCATCAAAGCCATCAAGGGCGCCACCCTGCGTGTCGCGCATGGTCTGCCGCTCAGCGGCTACCTGGGCACTTCCATCGAGCTCAAGCCCATCCCGGCCGCCGCAAAGGGCCGCCAATGGACAGCCTGGCTTGCCCTGGTCGAAACCTTGCCGGCCGGCACCGAAGGTTCCCCGGTCGAGCGGAATTTGATTCGAAACGTGCTCCAGACCAATTGGAACGGGCGCAAGCAGCTATCAAAAACAGAGCAAAACCGGTTCTTTGATGCACGCTCAATGAGCATTGCAGAGGGCGCCAACCCGGACCGTATGCGCGTGGTGGGCTGGGTGGAAAACGAAAAAGGCCTGGTGGTGGCCGCGGCGCAGTCGCGCTGCGTGCCTTAAAAATATTTGGCGTCATTTAACCCCTTTGTGTTGCGCGCGCCGTTTCACGGTGCATCGCCAACAACAAAAGGGGTTTTCATGCCAAACGGCTTTCACGTCTTTCGCGGGTTCACCCGGCTGACTGCCGCCCGCATCCTTCAGGCCGCCGCCGCAGCCTGCTTCAGCCTGCAGGCGCTGGCGCTCAGCCCGATGCCGCAGCCTTTCCCCAACGGAAAGTTCGCGCCGCCGCCCGACTGGCGGCCGCCGGTCATCGCTGTGAACCATGCGGGCCAGCCCATCCAGCTGCGGGCCGTTTCCATCGAAGTCGATCTGTTCGGCGACCAGGCCCGCACCAGCGTCGAGCTGCGCCTTTTCAACCCCAACCCCCGCGTGCTCGAAGGCGAGCTGCAGTTCCCACTGCAGGAGGGCCAGGTCGTGACCGGCTTCGCGCTGGATATCAACGGCCAATTGCGCGACGCAGTGCCTGTACCCAAGGCCAAAGGACAGGAGATCTTTGAAGACATACGCCGCCGGCGCGTAGACCCGGGCCTGCTGGAAGCCGCCGCCGGCAACCAGTACAAGCTGCGCGTTTATCCCATCCCGGCCCAGGGGGAGCGCCGCGTGCTCATCACATTCAACGAGACCCTGCCGCGCCAGCGCGATGCGGGTGTACTGAGGGTGCCGCTGGTGTTCGCGTCAAGCGTGGGCCAATTGCAGGTGAAGGTGCGCGCCCATGGCGCAGCCCACCGGGACGTGGAACTGCTGCAGGCGCCCGCCGGCACCGAGCTGAACGCCAGCGCCACCGGCACAGAACTGGCCCTGCAAAAAACGCACTGGCAGGCGCCCCAGGGCCCTGCGGGCTGGCTTCAGGTGGCGCTGCGCCGCACCGGCAAGCCGCAGGTCATGGTCGGTGAATCTGCCGGCAAGCCGTTCTTTGCCGGGCAACTCGACGTGCGCGATGAGCTGGTGAGACGGCCCGCCCCTGCACACATCGCACTGGTGTGGGACGCATCGGCTTCGGCCGCCGCGCAGGCCCGGGTGCTGCCGGTGCTGGAGGCTTACTTCCGCAAGCTGGGCAAGCCCGTCAAGCTCAGCCTGCTCGTGGTGCGTAACAAGGCCGAGGCTGTGCGCAGCTTCACCGTCACGCCGGGCCGCTTCGGTGATCTAGCCGATGCATTGCGCGCAGAGCCCTTCGACGGCTCCAGCAATTTTGACGACCTGCCCATTCCCGCCGACGTGGACACCACCCTGATGGTGACCGACGGCCTGATGACGGACGGTAAAAAACTCATTCGCTACACCCACACGGCACCGGTGATGGTGATCAACGGCGCAGCCTCCGCCGACATGGCGCGCCTGGCCAGGCTGGCCGACCGCACCGGCGGTGCGCTGGTCGATGCTGCGCTGCAATCGCCCGAAGAGGGCGCGCAAGCCATGCTGATGCACGGCTGGCGCATTGAGAAGCTGGACAGCCTGTCCGCGCGGCAACTCGTGACGCCGACAACGCGGATCAGCCAGGGCCGCGTCTCGGTGGCAGGCGAGCTGCTGGACAGCACCGCCCGCATCGACATCACGCTGGCGCACCCGGACGGCCGCAAGCGCACACTGGCGCTGCAGGTCAGCGCCAAGCCGGTCAGCGGCCACTGGCCCGGCCAGCAGTGGGCCCAATGGCGCAGCGCCGAGCTGGCTGAAAATGCCGGCCTGCACAGCGCAGAACTTCAGCGCATCGCGGCGGCGCACGGCGTCGTGGGCCCCAACAGCTCGCTGATCGTGCTGGAGCTGGCCACCGACTATGCACGCTACAACCTCCCTGCCCCGCCCGAGCTGGCGGATGAAGTGGCGCGGCTGGGCCAGCAACAACTCGCACAGGCCGCGCAGACGCGGCAGTCACACATTGAGGCCATGGTGAGGCAGTTTGACGAGAAGCAGCGCTGGTGGGGCAGGGACTTTCCCAAGGAAGCACCCAAACATGCGGAGCCCAAGGCCGAGAAGCACATCAGCCAGGGCGGCCTCGGCAGTCTGGCCGGCACAGCACGGTCGCGCGAGCAAGCCCAGGGCGCACCCGCAGCACCACTTTCCTTCGCCCCTGCTGCCCCTGCCGCTGCAGCCCCCGCAGCCGCACCGGCCGTGATGGCCGAAGCACGCTCCGACGTCATGGACAAACGCAGTGCCAAGGCGGTTGCCGCCGCGCCCGTAGCCACCATCGCGCTGCAGGCCTGGGTGCCCGACGCGCCCTACATGAAGCGCCTGCAGAATGCCGGCAAGGACGAGCTCTACCGCGTCTATCTCGACGAACGCGCCGCCTACCTCAGCAGCAGCTCTTTCTACATGGATGCAGCGGGCGTGTTCTTTGACCGCGGCCTGCCCGAGCTGGGGCTGCGCGTGCTCTCCAACCTCGCGGAGATGAACCTGGAGAACCGCCAGCTGCTGCGCCTTTACGCCTACCGCCTGGTGCAGGCGCGCCGCAACGACCTGGCCGTGCCGGTGTTCGAACGCATCAGCGAACTGGCGCCCAATGAGCCGCAGTCCTGGCGCGACCTGGGCCTGGCGCTGGCCGAGAGCGGCCAGCCGCAGCGCGCCGTCAACGCCTTGTGGGAAGTGGTGTCGCAGCCCTGGAACGGCCGCTTCGCCGGCATCAACATGATTGCGCTGGCTGAACTCAACGCGATTGCCGCCCAGCCCGTCGCCAGCGGCCAGCCGGCGCTGGACATGAGCCTTGTGGACACACGCCTTCGCCGCAACCTGCCGCTGGCCTTGCGTGTGGTCATGGCCTGGGATACCGACGACACGGACATCGACATGTGGGTGAGCGACCCGAACGGAGAAAGGGCCAGCTATGCGAATCGGCTGACCCATCAGGGTGGCGCGATGAGCCCCGACGCCAGGGGTGGCTACGGGCCTGAGGAGTTTTCGCTAAAGACCGCCAAAGCCGGCAAGTACAGCGTGGAGGCGCAGTTCTACGGTCACCGCCAACAGGTGCTGTCGGCTGGCACCACGGTGATGGTGCGCGTTACCACCGGGTTCGGCACGCCGCAGGCACGTGATGAGTGGACGACCTTGCGCCTGGCGCGCGGCCAGGAAACCGTGCGCGTGGCCGAGGTCGAAGTGCGCTGACGCCTCGCTTCAAACACAAGATGCCACTATGCATATAAAGGCTATACCGCTTTGCGGGGTAGCGCCGGTATGAGAGGCGCATAGAATCAATCACCGGGCCCAAGCAATTGCGCCCGGTTTTTTGTTTCTGCCTTGCTTTGTTGCAAGCGCCCGCAAACGAACCGGTCCAGTCCAAGCGCCTTCTGTTTCTTCAACAGTTTTTTCAAAGGCTTGGGAATCATGGAAATCTTCGACTACGACAACATCCTGCTGCTGCCGCGCAAATGCCGCGTGGAAAGCCGTTCCGAATGCGACGCCAGCGCCACGCTGGGCGGCCGCAGCTTTCGCATCCCGGTGGTGCCGGCCAACATGAAGACGGTCATCAATGAGGAGATCTGCGCCTGGATGGCGAAAAACGGCTACTTCTACGTGATGCACCGCTTCGACCTGGACAACGTGCAGTTCGTGAAAGACATGAAGGCCCGCGGCGCCTACGCCTCAATATCCCTGGGCGTGAAGAAGCCCGACTACGACACGGTGGACCGCCTGGCCGCCGAGGGCCTGGTGCCCGACTACATCACCATCGACATCGCGCACGGCCATGCCGACACGGTGCAGAAGATGATCGCCTACCTCAAGCAGAAGCTGCCGGCATCCTTCGTGATTGCCGGCAACGTGGGCACGCCTGAAGCCGTGATCGATCTGGAAAACTGGGGCGCCGACGCGACCAAGGTCGGCATCGGCCCCGGCAAGGTCTGCATCACCAAGATGAAAACCGGTTTCGGCACCGGCGGCTGGCAGCTGTCGGCGCTCAAGTGGTGTGCTCGCGTGGCGACCAAACCCATCATTGCCGACGGTGGCATTCGCGAGCACGGCGACATCGCCAAGTCGGTGCGCTTTGGCGCGACCATGGTGATGATCGGCTCCATGCTGGCGGGCTTGGAAGAAAGCCCGGGCAAGACCGTCGAAGTGGACGGCAAGCTCTTTAAGGAATACTACGGCAGCGCCTCGGACTTCAACAAGGGCGAGTACAAGCACGTCGAAGGCAAGCGCATCCTGGAGCCGGTCAAGGGCACGCTGGCCGATACCTTGCGCGAGATGGAAGAAGACATCCAGAGCTCCATCAGCTACGCCGGCGGCACGAAGCTGCTGGACATCCGCAAGGTCAACTATGTGACCCTGGGCGGCGACAACGCGGGTGAACACCTGCTGATGTAGGCCGGCGGTAACAAATAGTAGCGAGGCCGGCTCCGGCGACAATAAGCCTTGTTCCTGAAGAGACCCACTCCCCTTGCCCACCGCAGCCATTGAAGTACGCCGGCCCTGTTCCGGCGAAGAAGAAGCAGCCCTCATGGACGCCGTCCAGGAGGCGTTGACCTCTGCGCTGAAGGTACCGCTCTGGACGACCTCCGTCCGGCTGGTTGTCCATGAGCCGCAGCGCTTTCGCGCGCCGCCCGACAAAGGGGACCGCTACACGCTGGTGACGATCGACTGCTTCGTCGGCCGATCCCTGGAAACAAAACGCGCCCTGTACCAGGCCATCGTGCAAAAGCTCGGGCTGTGCGGCATTCCCGCAGACCACGTGAAAGTGCTGCTGCGTGAGGCCTCGCGCGAGAACTGGGCGATCCGGGGCGGCCTGCCGGCGTCCGACGTGGTGCTGGAATACGACGTCGATATCTAGGCTGGTTAGCTAGCGCCTGCTGCCCGCCAGCAGTTGCAACGCAAGCTGGTGCAGGCGGTGAGACGGCTCCGTCAGCGCCTCCAGGATGCTGAAATGGTTGCGCCCCAGATGGGACTCGCAGACCGGCACCACCCCGGCGCCCCAGGCTTGCTGGATCAGCACGTTCTGGCGCAGGAACTCAGCGCTTTCGTCGGCGCCCGCCACGCTGTACAAGGTACCGCGGCCCGGCGCGGGCAGCAGGGCCGGGCTGGCCTTGAGCACCTGTTCAGGCGTGAGTTTCAGCGAATCCTTCAGGAAAGGCGTGTGGCGCATGGGTTCGAGGTCATACAGGCCTGAAATCGACAGGGCATTTTTCAAAAGGTCTGCCGGCAGGTCACGGGCATAGGCCTGCCAGTCACACGCCGTTAACATGGCAGCCAGGTGCCCCCCGGCTGAATGGCCTACCACCGTGATGCGGGACGGATCCCCGCCGTAGCGGGCAATGTGGCGCCAGGTCCAGGCCAGCGCCGCCACCATCTGCATCGTGATCTGGGGAATGGTCACCGCGGGGCACAGCGCATAGTTCGGCACCACGACGCAGGTGCCGGCCTGCGTAAAGGCCGGCGCCACAAAGGAATGGTCGGCCTTGTCGAGAGACCGCCAGTACCCGCCGTGAATGAACACCAGCACCGGCGCACCGGCCTGGCCCTGGGTGCCGCCATGGGTGGCGAAATCACCCGCCGGAAACACGTCGAGCATTTCACCCGCATGGTTGCCATAGGGAATATCGATCTGGCAGGGCACGCGCTTGCGAATGGCTTGCGAGCTGTCAGCCCAGCGCGTGAAATACACCCCGTGGTCCGACACGAGAGCCCGGTTGTTGTACATGCGGTCAAGCCAGGCGGGATCGGGCTGGGTCATTGTTCTTCTCCTCAAAGTGTCAAAACGGCTTCAATGGGTGCCATCTTGGCACAGCCCGGCCGCCCGCAGCCATTTACGGGTAAACCCGAAATTTCAGGTCTTCGATCACAGTGTATTCTGTATACAGAGTACGAATATGACGCAACAACTGATCAAAATCGAATCCACGCCCGACCTCGTCGACCAGGTCTACCGCAGCCTGCTGGACGCCATCAGCGAAGGCTCGCTGGCACCGGGTGCGCGCATCATGCAGGAAGACATTGCCGAGCAACTCGCGGTGTCGCGACAACCGGTACTGCAGGCTTTGCGCCTTTTGAAGAAGGACGGCTTTGTACTGGACGCCCCGGGGCGCGGCGTGCTGGTGGCGCCACTGGACGTGGCCTGGCTGGTACAGATCTACCAGGTGCGCAGTGCACTCGATGCGCTGGCCGCCCGGCTGGCCGCGCAAGGCCGCTGCCGGCTCGACCCGCAACTGATCAGCCAGGGCCGCAAGGCCGCGCGGGGCGGCGACGTCAAGGCCATGATGGCGGCCGACGCGCAATTTCACGCGGCCATTTACGCCGCCTCGGGCAACCCGTTGATCGCCCAGAGCGCGCAGCTGCACTGGCACCACATCCGCCGCGCCATGGGTGCTGTGCTGCAGGTATCAACCATGCGCGAATCGATCTGGGATGAGCACGAAGCCATTGCCGAGGCCATCGCGGCCGGTGATGAAACCCAGGCCGAAGCGCTGATCCGCGAGCATGGCGAGGAAGCGGGCCACAACCTGGCAAACCTGCTGTCCAGCGCACTCAGCCAAACCGGCGCTCGCGCAGCGCCCTGACACCCGACAACACACACCAGGAGACATGCGATGAAACTGACCCCGGAGCAACTTGCGCAATTCGACCGCGACGGCTACCTGTTTTTCCCCGGTCTCTTCACACCCGAAGAAACCCGGGCGCTCAACGATGCCGTGCCCGAGCTCTACAGCCGGCGCGAAGACTACAACGTGCGCGAAAAGGGCAAGGACGCGGTGCGCACCAACTTCGCCGCGCACATGTACAGCGAACCTTTCGCGCGGCTGGCGCGGCACCCGCGCATGATCGAGCCGGTGGAAGACCTGCTGGGCGAGAAGCTCTACATGCACCAGTTCAAGATCAACGGCAAGATGGCGTTTGAAGGCGACGTGTGGCAGTGGCACCAGGACTACGGCACCTGGCTCAACGACGACATGATGCCGACCGAGCGCGCGATGAATGTGGCCATCTTCATGGACGACGTGACCGAGCACAACGGCCCGCTGATGTTCATCCCCGGTAGCCACAAGAAAGGCGTGGTCGATGCGAAACACGACCTGACCACCACCAGCTACCCGCTCTGGACGGTGGACAACGATTTGATCCGCCAGCTGGTGCAGCGCGCCGGCGGCAAAGGCACTTACGACGCGGCGGGCCGCCACGTCGGGGGCGGCATCGTCAGCCCCAAGGGCCCGGCCGGCTCGATGATCCTCTTTCACTCCTGCCTGGTGCACGCCTCAGGCAGCAACCTTTCGCCCTTCAACCGGGTAAGCGTTTACCTGAGCCTGTGCGCCATCAGCAACCACATCCGCCGCCACAAGCGCCCCGAATACATCGCGCACCGCGACTTCACGCCGATCGAATGCCTGCCCGACGACTGCCTGCTCAAAGACTACCCGGTGGATCTGCCGTGGAAGGACGGCGTGCCGGCGAGCGCGCTGCAAACCTCGATGGAAGAACTGAAATTGGCTGCGTAACCATTGGCAGAACTGATGATGAATATGAATCGCTTGGCTTGTATCGCTTTCGGAATTGGCCAATTTATTGCGTCACCCGCAACTGCCGAGGAGGAACTCGGTGGTCCAGGCACTCATTGCGAAACGCATGAACTGGTCGTGTTGTCGTGCCCAATCGCGGGGAAAAGCGATAAACACATGTCGATCTGCCGCACATCTGCCCAGACATCCGCGAATGCCTACATGCAATACCGTTTTGGCAAACTAGGTCAGACTCCCGAGCTGACATATCCAGCTACGACCCAAATGCACGCCAGGGAAGCGTTTCAGTTTTCCGTACGTAGCCCGAATGGTTGGACAGGTGCAGATAACCTTCATTTCAAAATCGGCCAAGCGTCGTACACCGTGTACCAATTTTCCTCTGCGCGATTCCCTGAAAAAGAAGCAGGCGTCGTAGTACGCGTGGGAGAAAAAAAACCCATATACATCGAATGCACGGAATCCAGCACGAGTCATTACAGAGACCTTAACGAACTGCGCAAGTTGGAATTACCTGAGATGACAACCCCCGTCGTCTTCGGTCCAAAAGCAAACAAGATT
This sequence comes from Polaromonas sp. P1_F6, assembly GCF_056405695.1. Taxonomy (NCBI): domain Bacteria; kingdom Pseudomonadati; phylum Pseudomonadota; class Betaproteobacteria; order Burkholderiales; family Comamonadaceae; genus Polaromonas; species Polaromonas sp. P1_F6. Next base: position 208,323 of record NZ_JBFUBQ010000001.1, on the reverse strand, counting down.
TATCGAAATTAATCAGCAAGACCGCTCATCCATGAACCTTTACTCCAAACTCCAGCAGCGCGCGGCCGAAGGCAAACCGGTGCGCATCGGCCTTATAGGCGCCGGCAAATTCGGCTCCATGTACCTGGCGCAAGTTCCACGGACGCCTGGCGTACACCTGGTGGCGATTGCCGACCTGTCGCCTGACGCGGCGCGCACCAACCTCGCCCGTGTGGGTTGGAATCCGGCTCTAGCCCAGGCAAAATCTGCGCAAGCAGCTATCAAAACAGGAGCAACCTGGATCACCGACGACTGGCAGGCAGTGGTGACGCATCCGCAGATCGACATCATTGTGGAATGCACCGGCAATCCGATCGCGGCGGTAGAGCATTGCCTGAAAGCCTTTGCACACGGCAAGCATGTGGTCAACGTCACGGTAGAAGCCGATGCCTTTTGCGGCCCGCTGCTGGCGCGCAAGGCCGCAGAATCCGGCGTGGTGTATTCGCTGGCTTTCGGTGACCAGCCGGCGCTGATCTGCGACCTGGTGGACTGGGCGCGCACCTGCGGCTTTCCGGTGGTGGCGGCAGGACGCGGCCACAAATGGCTGCCGCATTTTTGCGAATCAACACCCGAAACCGTGTGGGGCAACTACGGCCTCACGCCCGAACAGGCCGCGCGCGGAGGGCTCAACCCAAAGATGTTCAACAGTTTTCTCGACGGCTCCAAGCCCTCCATCGAATCGACTGCTGTGGCCAACGCCACGGGCCTGACCGTGCCCAGCAATGGCCTGCTTTACCCGCCGGCCAGCGTGGAAGACATTCCCTACGTGACACGCCCCATCAGCGAAGGTGGCGTGCTCGAGCGCAAGGGTATGGTCGAAGTGATCTCGTCACTCGAAGCCAATGGCCGAAAAATTCCCTATGACATCCGCATGGGCGTCTGGGTCACGGTAGAGGCCGAAACGGACTACATCAAGAACTGCTTTGAGGAATACAACGCGCACACCGACCCGAGCGGGCGCTACTTCACCTTGTACAAACGCTGGCACCTGATCGGGCTGGAAGTCGGCGTGTCGGTCGCCAGCGTCGCGCTGCGCGGCGAGCCCACCGGCGTGGCGACCTGCTGGAACGCCGACGTGGTGGCCACCGCCAAACGCGACCTGAAGCCCGGTGACATGCTGGACGGCGAAGGCGGCTACACCGTGTGGGGCAAGCTGCTGCCGGCCGATACTTCCATGAAGATGGGCGGGCTGCCGCTGGGCCTGGCGCATAACGTCAAGGTCGTGCGTGCGGTCAAGAAAGGCCAGAGTCTGAGCTGGGCCGATGTGGCGATGGACACATCGACCCACGCCTGGAAAGTGCGCCAGGAGATGGAAAGCATGTTTGCGCCGGCGCTGAAAAAAGCCGCCTAGAAAGCTGCCTGACAGCCTTCTCCCCGCCGGTTCCTTCATGATGGTTCAACGCCATTCCGAGGACATGAATTGACCATCACAAGTGACACGCCCCTGCCCCGTATCGCATTTTTGGGCATGGGCATCATGGGCCTGCCCATGGCCAGGCGCCTGTGCGAAGCGGGCTACACACTGCAGGCATGGAACCGCACGCCGGGCAAGGCCGACTCGCTGGCGGCGCTAGGCGCCACGCCACATACACAAACCAGTGCCGCGGTGGCCGCAGCCGACATCGTCATCAGCATGCTCGAAAGCGGCCCGGTCGTGGAAGACGTGCTGTTCACGCAGGGCGTGGCCGCCGCGATGAAACCGGGCGCGCTCTTTTTAGACATGGCGTCCATCCAGCCGCGCGAAGCGCGCGACCATGCGGCGCGCCTGGGCGCATTGGGCATTGCCCATGTGGACGCACCGGTGTCGGGCGGCCCCGGCGGCGCACAAAGCGGCACGCTGGCCATCATGGCCGGAGGCAAGGCGGAAGATTTTGCGCGGGCCCTGCCTGTACTCAAGCACCTCGGCCACGCCGTGCATGTGGGCCCGCACGGCAGCGGCCAGCTCACCAAGCTGGCCAACCAGATGATTGTGGGCATCACCATAGGCGCGGTGGCCGAGGCGCTGCTGTTCACCGCGCGCGGCGGGGCCGACATGGCGAAAGTCAAGGAAGCGATTACCGGCGGCTTTGCCGACAGCCGCGTGCTGCAGTTGCACGGCCAGCGCATGCTGGAGCGCGACTTCGCGCCGCGCGCCCGCATGGATATCCAGCTCAAGGACATGCGCAATGCGCTGGCCACCGCACAGGAGATCGGCTTTGAAGCGCCGGTCACGGCACTCTTTGAGCGACTCTATGCCGAAGGCGTTGAAAACGGCCTGACCGATCTCGATCAGTCGGCGCTTTTTGTCGAGCTGGCCAGCCGCAATGGCATGAGCTGACTTGTGCTGCCCATGCAGGCATACAAAGGCACCTGTCATTTCTCATAAAAATCGCCAGAAAGCCAATACCAGCGAGCGAAAGCAGCTATCAAATTAATAGCAATTCGTATGGTGCGAATCGGCCACTCCCATGAAAAATGCCGCTGCAGATTGCTCCGAAGCGGCATTTTTCTGAGGCGGTCACCAGGGACCGTCTTTTAACGTTCAGTCACGCGCTGGCTTGGAAAACTTGCCGGACTTCTTGGCCGCATCACGGGGCACAAATACCTTGCCAGCTGGCTTGGCAAAGCCGCCTGGCTTGCGGTTGGCAAAGTCAGGGCGCGGTGCAAAACCTTCGTTGCGGGAAGCAAAGCCTTCGTTGCGCGGAGCGAAGTTGCGGTCTTCACGCGGGGCGAAACCGGTGTTGTTGCCGCCGCCGAAGCCGCGGTCATCCTGGCGGCGCGGGCCGCGGTCATTGAAACCGGAACGGTCGCCATAGCCACCCTGTGGTCCAGGAGCGCGGCCCTGGAAGGGAGCGCGGTCGTCACGGTCGTTGTGGCGAGGAGCGCCGAAGCCGCCACCGCCAGCGCCACCACCAAAGCCACCTGCGGGCTTGCGGCCGGCATAGCCGCCACGATCACCACCGCCGCCGCCGAAGCTGCGGCCACCGCGGTCGCCGCGATCACCACCGAAGTTGCCGCGGGGGCGGTCGGAGGTCGGGGCAAAGCGCTGCTGCGGCTCCAGACCGGCGATCACACTGGGCTTGAGGTTCTGCTGCATGTAGTGCTCGATGTCCTGGATCTTGCGGCGATCGCGGAATTCGGCAATCGTGATCGCCTGGCCTTCGCGGCCGGCACGGCCGGTGCGGCCAATGCGGTGCACATAGTCTTCGGCTTTCATCGGCAGGCCGTAGTTGATCACGTGGGTGATCGACGGAACGTCCAGGCCGCGGGCAGCCACGTCGGTCGCGACCAGGATCTGGACGCGGCCATCGCGGAAAGCCATCAGGCGGCGGTTGCGCAGGCCCTGGCCCAGCGCGCCGTGCAGCGCCACAGCGCTGAAACCTTCCTGTACCAGGTCGTTGGCCAGGCCGTCGCATTCAACCTGGGTGCAGGCAAACACGATCGACTGGTTCATGGTGGTGTCGCGCAGCGAATGATCCAGCAGCTTGCGCTTGTGGGTCATGTTGTCGGCCCACAGCAGCGACTGGGTGATCGACGCATGTTTTTCATGCGGCGAGTCGATCTCAACACGCTGCGGCTGGCGCATGACGCGCGTGGCCAGTTGCATGATGCGCGGCGCAAACGTGGCGCTGAACATCATGGTCTGCTTGCGCTCGATCGTGAGCTGGTTGACTTCGGTCAGGTCATCGGCAAAGCCGAGGTCCAGCATGCGGTCGGCTTCGTCGACGACCAGGAACTGCACCTGGTCCAGCTTGATCTGCATGCTGCGCTGCAGGTCGAGCAGGCGGCCGGGGGTGGCCACCACGAGGTCGGCATTTTGCAGCTTGGCAATTTGCAGCTGGTAAGGAATGCCGCCCACCACGTTGGCAATGCGCAGGCCGCGGCAATGGCGAACCAGGTCGATTGCGTCGGCGCAAACCTGCTGGGCCAATTCACGCGTCGGGCACAGGATCAGCGCGCCGGGCGTGGCAGCCTTGAAGTTGCGCGGGCTGGTCGGGTCCTTGCGCTTGGGCTTTTTCAGCGGTGCTTCGCCGCGGGCGACGGCTTCTGCGCTCAGGCGTTCAAATTCGGAACGCTCAAAGCGCTCGGCTTCTTCCTGCTGTTTCAGCAGGGTGTGCAGCACGGGCAACAGAAAGGCTGCGGTCTTGCCGCTACCGGTCTGGCTGGAAACCAGCAGGTCGGTGAATTTGGCTTTGGGGTCGCTTTTGGCGTCGTGGTCCAGGGCCTGCATGGCCTTGGGGATGGTTGCCATCTGCACGGACGTCGGCTGGGTAAAACCCATGTCGGCGACAGCTTGCAGGAGTTCCTTGGCCAGGCCCAGCTTCACGAAACCATTGGGTTCGGCTACTACGGCTTCCAGGGAGGTGGGAGCCATCGAGGGCTCGTCCGAAGAAAAATCCGGAATCACGTGGATCACGGCTTCAGCGGCGGTATCAATATTTGTGTCGGGCAAAACGTCGCCACGAGCCTCAAAAGAGTCAGTCATGTTTTTCTCACTAATCACCTGTGCGCAACGCTTTTGGCGAGGGAACAGGAAACTTCACCCCCGCGATGCGGAGGATTCGTTCATGGTTAATAAAACATCAACCATCAAACGAATATGCGGTCCAGGCAGCAGAAATGTGCCCGAAGCGGTGACTCCGTTATTGGAGTCAAAAGTGTGAGGTAGATGTACAAATGCAGGGCACCCAGTGCACTGCAAGCCCACGATTATAGCGTGCTTTGCGGGTTTCTACCAGTCCCACTGACCAAACGAGTCCATTGCGGCTTCCTGCCGCAGCCGCATGCACGCTGATTTGCTATCATTTCAATAGCTTCTTGCGCCCGTCCTGCCTCGCCAAATCCCAAAAAAGGCTTAAGCCACGTTCACTTCAGAAAGTGTTGCCGGTAGTGCTCAAGCTCGTCAATCGACTCATGCACATCGGCCAGGGCGGTATGGCTCTGGCGCTTTTTGAAGGCGCTGTAAACCTCGGGACTCCAGCGCTTGGCCAGTTCCTTGAAGGTGCTGACGTCAACGTTGCGGTAGTGCAGGAAGGCTTCGAGTTTGGGCATGTACTTGACCAGGAAGCGCCTGTCCTGGCTGATGGTGTTGCCGCACAGCGGCGAAACACCCTTGGGAACGTATCGGGCCAAAAAAGCCAGAATCTGCGCTTCGGCATCTGCCTCGTCCACAGTGCTGGCCTTGACCTTGTCGATCAGGCCGCTGCGCCCGTGGGTGCCCTTGTTCCAGTTGTCCATCTGGTCCAGCAACTCGTCGGTCTGGTGGATCGCCAGAACCGGGCCTTCGATGCGCGGCGTGAGTTGCGGACCCGTGACGATGACGGCGATTTCGATCAGGCGCTCTTTTTCCGGGTCGAGGCCGGTCATTTCGCAGTCCAGCCAGACGAGGTTCTGGTCTGATTTTTTGAGTAGGGGTTCAGTTTCAGGCATCTTGCGATTCTCGCTGATCGCCTAAACTGCCAGCCATGACCGACTATTCGCTTGTTTTCACCGGGGTGTTTTCTGCCTTTCTGGTGCTGGGGCTGCTCACGAAGTTCTACCTGGCTTCGCGGCAGATCCGCCATGTGGCCCGAAACCGCGATGCAGTGCCCGCCGCTTTTGCGGCCACGATTTCGCTGCAGGCGCACCAGAAGGCAGCCGACTACACCATTGCCAAGGCGCGCTTCGGCATGCTGGAGATGGCCTTCGCCGCCGCCGTGCTGCTGGGCTGGACGCTGCTGGGCGGCATCGATGCGCTGAACCAGGCCATCGCCGGTTCCGGCCTGACCGCCTGGGGCGCGCTGGTGCCGCAGCTGATCCTGCTGGCCGCTTTTGGCCTCATCAGCGGTTTGCTCGACCTGCCCTTCACCCTTTACAGCACCTTCCGCATTGAAGAGCGTTTCGGCTTCAACAAGATGACCTTGAAGCTCTGGCTGGCCGACCTGGTGAAATCGACGCTGGTCGGCATCGTCATCGGCCTGCCCATCGTGGCGCTCATCCTGTGGCTGATGGGCAGCGCGGGAAGCCTGTGGTGGCTGTGGGCCTGGGGCGCCTGGATGGGCTTTAACCTGCTGGTGCTGGTGCTCTACCCCACCGTCGTCGCGCCGATGTTCAACAAGTTCAAACCGCTCGAAGACGAAACGCTGAAGGCGCGCGTGACAGCCCTGATGCAGCGCTGCGGCTTTGCGGCGAAAGGCCTCTTCGTGATGGACGGCAGCAAACGCTCGGCCCACGCCAATGCCTATTTCACCGGCTTCGGCGCGGCCAAGCGCGTGGTGTTTTACGACACCCTGCTCAAGCAGCTCAACCCCGGTGAAGTTGACGCCGTGCTCGCGCACGAGCTGGGCCATTTCAAGCACAAGCACATCATCAAACGCATCGTTTCGATGTTTGCCATGAGCCTGGCCGGGTTTGCCTTGCTGGGCTGGTTGTCGTCGCAGGTGTGGTTCTACACGGGCCTGGGCGTGCGGCCCAACCTCACCGGCGCCAACGACGCGCTGGCACTGCTGCTCTTTTTGCTGGTAGTGCCGCTCTTCAGCTTCTTTGTCTCCCCGGTGTTCGCCCAGTTCTCGCGCAAGCATGAGTTCGAGGCCGACGCCTACGCCGTGGCGCAAACGGATGGCAAGGATTTGCAAAGCGCTTTGCTCAAGCTCTACCAGGACAATGCCAGCACCCTCACGCCCGACCCGGTATTTGTGAAGTTTTACTATTCGCATCCGCCCGCCTCCGAACGGCTGGGCCGCATGATTCCTTCTGTTGAAAGCACCGCGACATGAGCAACCCGATCCACCAAAACCGCCGTGCCCTGAGCGCCACGGAAATCGTCACCCAGCTGAGCAAGCTCAATGGCGAGCAGGCCCTGGGCTGGCGCCTGATCGACGGCTCACTGGAAAAAACCTACGCCTTCAAGAACTACTACGAGACCATCGCCTTCGTGAACGCGCTGGCTTTCATTGCCAATGCCGAAGACCATCACCCCGACCTGGCCGTGAGCTACGGCAAATGCACCGTGCGCTTCAACACGCACGATGTCGAGGGTGTCTCTGTCAGTGATTTTTTCTGCGCGTCGAAGGTTGACGCCTTGCTGGCTTGAGCAAACCGGCACGCCCAGCCGCCGCTCCCGTCGCGGGCACGCGGCCCGGGCTGGTGGTGGCGGGCTTTGGCCGGCACGTGCTGGTGGAGACCGATACCGGCGAGCGTGTGATCTGCCACCCGCGCGGCAAGAAAAGCCAGGCCGTGGTGGGTGACCGCATTCGCTGGCTGCCTTCCGAAGACGAAGGCACCATCGAGAAAATTGAAGAGCGCCGCAACCTGTTTTACCGGCAGGACGAGATGCGCACCAAATCCTTCGCCGCCAACCTCGACCAGGTGCTGATCCTCATCGCAGCCGAGCCCGAGTTTTCGGAAAGCCAGCTGACCCGCGCGTTGATTGCCGCTGAGGCCGAGGGCATCACCCCCATCATCGCCTTGAACAAAAGCGACCTCACCGAGCCTTTCGGGCGCGCCTGGGCCAAGCTGGCGCCCTACCGGGCCATGGGCTACAGAATGCTCTCGCTGGCCATCAAACCCAAAACAGCGACAAGCGGGCCGGCCGATGCCCCGCACCCGGAACTGCAGGAACTGACAGACTTGCTGCGGGACAAAAAAACGCTGGTACTGGGACCTTCAGGCGCCGGTAAAAGCAGCCTGACCAACCTGCTGGTGCCCGATGCACGGGTGCTGACGGCGGAAATATCGCAGGCCCTCAATTCAGGCAAACACACCACCACCAGTACCACCCTGTACTGGGTAAATACCGGCACGGGCGGCCAGAGGAGTACCGCGCTGATCGACTCGCCGGGCTTTCAGGAGTTCGGGCTGCACCACATTGACCCAATGCAGCTGGCCAACTACATGCCCGACCTCAAGGCACACGCCCAGGACTGCAAGTTCTACAACTGCACCCACCTGCATGAGCCGGGTTGTGGCGTTATTTCAGTGGTCAAATCGGGGCCCAGCCCAGATGGAATCAGCGCGAGTCGCTATCGTTTGTATAGCGAACTTTTTGCCGAGCTGTCTCAACCCCGCTATTGACGGGAATTGACGGGCAGCGCCCGGCCGGGCAACAACGTCAGGCCTTGAGCAGCTCGCGGCAGGCCTGCACCAGCGCCTCACATTGCGCCGGCGTGCCCACGCTGATGCGCAAATGCTGGTCGATGCGCGGCTGCCTGAAATGGCGCACCAGGATGTTTTTTTCGCGCAAGCCGATCGCGAGGGCCGCTGCGTCGTGGTCAGGATGGCGAGCCAGCACGAAGTTGGCTTGCGAAGGCAGGACCTCAAAGCCCAGTCCTTGCAGCTGCCGGCTTAACAGATCGCGGCTCTGGATCACGGCCGTGCAGGTCGCTTCAAAATAAGCACGGTCCTCGTAAGCGGCCACGGCGCCGGTGATGGCCAGACGATCCAGCGGATAGGAATTGAAGCTGTCTTTCACCCGCTCAAGGGCTTCGATCAGGTGGCGCTGGCCGGCCGCAAAACCAACACGCAATCCGGCCAGCGAGCGCGACTTGGACAGCGTGTGCACCACCAGCAAATTGGGATAGCGCGCAATCAGACTGATGGCGGTCTCACCGCCGAAATCGACATAGGCCTCGTCCACCAGTACCACCCGCTCGGGGTGCCGCAGCAACAGCTGCTCGATGTGCGCCAGCGGCAGGCCAGTGCCGGTGGGCGCGTTCGGGTTGGCAATCACCACGCCCACGCATGGCGCGGTGTAATCCACCACATTGATGCGCAAGGAAGCATCCAGCGGCACGAGCCCGGCCTCAATGCCATAGAGCCCGCAGTACACCTTGTAAAAGCTGTAGCTGACATCCGGCATCAGCAGGGGCTGGCCGTGGCGGAAAAATGCGCAGAAAGCGTGCGCCAGCACTTCATCCGAACCATTGCCGGCAAACACCTGGCCCGCGTCTATGCCGTGGCAGCCGGCAATCGCCCGCCTGAGTGCGTTGGCCTGCGGGTCGGGATAAAGCTGCAAACCGTTTTGAGCCGCGGCCGTGATGGCGGCAACGACACGGGGCGACGGCGGGTAAGGGTTCTCGTTGGTGTTGAGCTTGACCAGGTCCGCAACGCCGGGCTGCTCTCCCGGCACATACGGCACAAGACCGCGCACCGCAGGGCTCCAGAAGGATTGCCCGAAGGGCAAAGCGGAAGGCGTGCTACCGCTCATCCGAGCAGGCGTGCCAGGGTCAGCAGCGCCAGCAAGACCATCCACAGCACCACGGAACGCCACACCAGCCCCACGATGCTTCGCAGGTGCGCCACTTCGGGCTCCCGGCCAGGCGTGGCTTCTGTGGCGATGCCGTCTTCCGCGTCCAGGCCACCCGCCTGGAAACTTTGCGAGGTGTCCGCCGAAAACGTGGTCTTGAGCGCTTCGCCGCCCAGGCGCACGTTCACGGCACCGGACGTAGCAGCCAGGATGATCCCGTCGTTGCGGTTTTCAGAGGCCGAAGGTGTGCCAACCGGAAACCGATGCGTGTAGTTGCGCCAGGCATCAATGGCGTCTTCAAAACTGCCGACCACCGCGAAGCCCAGCGAGGTGACACGGGCGGGCACAAAATCAATCACGCCCCAGGCTCGGCTTGCGGCGAGCTGCAACGCCGTGCTGGCGCCCTCGCCTGCCGCGGCGGCGGTCCTTCTTTTATAGGCCCAGTAGCGTGAAACGAACTCGCTCATGCGGTAGAGCACGGCGCCTGCGGGCCCCAGCCCCAGCGCAGCGAGCACCGAAAACCAGCCCAGCACGCCGAACACATGGCGGTGCGCGGCCAGCACCGAATATTCAATCACGTGGCGGACGATTTCGCTGCGTGGAAGCTCGCTCGCATCGACCTGGCGCCACTGCGCCAGCAATTCGCGCGCTGTCGTTTCGTCGCCGTCATCCAGCGCATCGCGTATGTCCGTGAAGTAGTGGCTGAACTGCCGGAAGCCCAGCGTGACATAGAGGATTGCCACGTTCCACGCAAAAGCCAGCACGGGATTGATGGTCCACAGCAGCCAGTGAATCAGGAAGGTGACCAGCGCCGGCACCAGCACGGCGACCGTCCATGCGATCCAGCCATGGTGCGGTTTGCCGGCATCCAGGCTGCGGTTGGTCCAGCGGGCCCAGCCCCGAAATCCCGCATGAATCCAGTTGCCGCGGGCCAGCGGACGGGCCTGTTCGATGATGAGTGCAAACAAAACGGCAAAAAAGCTCATGAGGAATCATAACTTGGCCCCCACGGTCGCTCACTTCGTGTAGCTCCCTGCCCCCCGAGGGGGCCGCCCGCCTGTGGCCCGGCAAAGCCGGTTCCACGGCTCATGCTGGTTTGAAGAATTCGATGGGTGCGACCAGTGGTGGAGGTATTTCACCAGTGGGGCCGCGGGACTGGCTTTGCCAGACCGCAGGCGCCGCCCCCTCGAGGGGGGAACAAGCTACACGTAGTGAGCTTGGACAGGGGTGTACCAATTTTTGGGGGAACGGGCTACACGAAGTGAGCCCGGACGGGGGTGTTACGCAACTAGAAAACGATAGAGATTACGCAGCATGCCAGCCGTCGCGCCCCAGATATAGCGCTCCCTGGCCTCGTTGCCATCACCTTCCATGGAGGGGTCTGAGTACGGCATGGAAAGCCATTGGCGTAGGGCGCCGTCGAATTCCATCTCGTGGCGGCGATGGTTGGCCGGGTTCATCAGGTAGCCCAACGGCACCTCGAAGACATCTGCGACTTCACCGGGGTTGGGCTGCAGCACGAAGCCGGGCCTCACCAGCGCCACGACCGGCGTGATGATGAAAGCGGTGCCGGTGACGTAGGTCGGCAAGGTGCCCAGCACCTCCACATGGTCGCGCGGCAAGCCCACCTCCTCGTGCGCTTCCCGCAGCGCGGTGTCCACTGCATCGCGGTCGGTCTCGTCCGTGCGGCCGCCCGGCAAGGCGACCTGGCCCGAGTGCGTGGACAGGTTGGTGGTCCGCTCCGTCAGCAGCAGCGTCAGCTCGTCCCGCATGACCAGCGGAATCAGCACCGCAGCCAGTGCGGGCGTGCGATCGATAAATTTCTTTTCGACGCTGTGTTCGGGAGTCCACACAGGCGGATGCCGAAAACGCTGGCGCAGGGCCTCCGGTGAAAGGTGCGCCGAAGGGACCCCCGCCAGATGGTCATCAATGCCCAGCACCGGGATGCTGCGCGGGTCAAACTTCGGCAGGGGCCGGGTGTTGTTCATGGAATGAGAGGTTAGCAGGCAAAAAAAAGCCGCTCGACAGAGCGGCTTTTCAGGGCGGAGGTGCTTTTAGGCAGCCTTGGCGCCCAGCTTTTCCTTGATACGTGCGGATTTGCCGCTGCGGCTACGCAGGTAGTACAGCTTGGCACGGCGCACATCACCACGGCGCTTGACTTCAATCTTCGCGATCAGCGGGCTGTAAACCTGGAACGTACGTTCCACGCCTTCGCCGTTGGAGATCTTGCGAACGATGAAGCTGGAATTGAGGCCGCGATTGCGCTTGGCAATCACCACACCTTCAAAAGCCTGCACACGTTTACGCGTACCTTCCACCACATTGACGCTGACGATCACGGTGTCGCCGGGAGCGTAAACGGGAATGGTCTTGTTCAAGCGGGCGATTTCTTCCTGCTCAAGGGTCTGGATCAGATTCATGATTTTTCCATCTAACTTCTTCGCTCATACACGCGCTACGCTAAAGACCGCAAATCCATGGATTCACCCGAAGATGATTCAGATGGTTGCAGTGGCCGCCAGAGGATCGAAAAGCCTTTGATTATAGCAAGTCAGTGCTTTTTTAAGCGTCTTTGTCCGGGTTTTCGACCAAATCGGCCAGAAAAGCCTCGTCACTTTCGCTCAAATTCCCACTCTGCCGTGCCATTTGCACCAATTCTGGGCGCTGGCGCTGCGTCAGCGCCAGGCGCTGTTCGCGCCGCCACCGCTCAATGTGGGCGTGGTTTCCAGACATCAGGGTGGTCGGAACAGGCTGGCCGCGCCAGCTTTCGGGCCGCGTGTAATGGGGGCAATCCAGCAAGCCGTCGAGTGCAGGATTAAAGCTGTCCAGCTGATGGCTGCCCTCGTCATTAAGCACCCCGGGCTGGAGCCGGGCCACCGCATCCAGCAAGGCCATGGCGGCAATTTCCCCACCCGACAGCACAAAATCGCCCAGGCTGATCTGCAAGTCAACATGGGCCTGGATGAAGCGCTGGTCCAGCCCTTCGTAGCGGCCACAGATCAACACCGCACCGGCGCCGGCCGACCAGCCTTCAACGCCGGCATGGTCCAAAGCCTTGCCCACGGGAGAAAAAAGCACCGTGGGAACTTTGGGCGCACCACTCACAGCACGGTCAGCCTGTATTTTTTCAAGGCACAGCGCCAGCGGCTCAGCCATCATCACCATGCCGGGGCCGCCGCCGAAAGGCCGGTCGTCCACGCGGCGGTAGTTGCCGTCGGCAAAGTCCCGCAGGTTCCAGAGCTTCACCTCGACGAGGCCAGATTCGTAGGCGCGGCGGGTCACGCCGCTGACCAGGAAGGGCGCAAAAAGCTCGGGAAAAAGTGTGATGATGTCGAAGCGCATGGGGCTATTGTGTGCGAGCCCGGCGCTTCGGGGCAACAGCCCCTTTGGGCCATAAAAATCAGTAGTCCGGCTGCCAGTCAACCGTGATGCATTTGCCGGCGATATCCACCGTGTCGACATACACGGAGACAAACGGAATCATGCGTTCGGCGGTCACGCTCGTGCCGTCTTCCTGCTGGACGGTGTACTCCACACACAGGACAGAGTGCGGGCCGGTGGCCATCAGGTCACGCACCAGGCCCAATGGCACGCCTTCGCGGTTGACCACGTTCAGGCCGATCAGGTCGACCCAGTAGTACTCATCCTTGGAGGCGGCGGGAAAGCTGCTGCGTGGCAGGAAGATGCGTGCGCCACGCAAGGCCTCGGCCGCATTGCGGTCATCAAGGCCCATGAACTTGGCGACGACGGAATCGGAGTGGACTTTGGCTTCGTCGACGCTGAGCGTGACTGTGCCGGAGAACACGGTAAACCCCGGGCGGAATTTGGCGTCAGGCGCCTGCAAAAACCAGGATTTGGCCGCGAAAAGCGCTTCTGGATCGGTGCTGTGCGGCAGGATTTTCACCCAGCCCTTGACGCCCCATGCATCCAGGATGCGCCCGACTTCGATGGCGTCGTGCGGAAGGCTTGAGGGTGTCAAGCCTGCCGACGACTGAAGGCCGGGAAGAGCGTTAGCCCCCACGCTCTTCACTCCGTGTAATACGCTGCCCCCCGCGGGGGCTAATTTTCCTTGGGGCGGCCCGGCGGAAAATTTTCACTCCAATCAGGCGGTGGCTGGAGCAGCCGTAGCACCTTGCTTGACCAGGCGCAGAACGGTAGGAGACGGCTGTGCGCCCACACCGATCCAGTGGGTCAGGCGGTCTTGCGCAATGCGCAGGCCTTCTTCGCCACCTTTGGCAATCGGGTTGTAAAACCCGATGCGTTCGATGAAACGGCCATCGCGGCGAACGCGCTTGTCAGCCACAACAATATTGAAAAAAGGACGGTGCTTGGAACCGCCGCGTGCAAGTCGAATGACGACCATGATTTATCCTTCGGGTGGTGGGGCTTACCGGTAAGGTAGATACCCCAATGTTCTGCAGCGCTTGAGACACACGACATGGCCACCCGGCCAGCGAATTGCTGCAAAGCCTGAGATTATAGCCTGCCGAACGGTTTTTGCCCAAATTCACCCCTACCCCGCTCCTGAAGCCCCCGCACACCCATTCTCCTGTCTCCGAAACCACCACCGACATGCCCCTCATCCGCCCCAGCCGCGAAGAAGACATTTCCGCCATCACGGCCATATACAGCCACCACGTATTGCACAGCACAGGCACCTTCGAAACCGAGCCTCCCAGCGTGGCCGACATGACCGCCCGCCGGGCCGACGTGCTGTCCAAGGGCCTGCCTTACCTGGTCGCCGAAGAGGATGGAAAAATCGCCGGCTTTGCCTACGGCAACTGGTTCAAGCCCCGCCCGGCCTACCGATTTTCAGTGGAAGACTCGATCTACCTCGCGCCTGACCTGCACCGCAAGGGCCTGGGCCGTGCGTTGCTGGCCGAGTTGCTGGCACGGCTTGAAGCGGTGGGCGTACGCAAGGCCATGGCCGTGATCGGTGATTCGGCCAACGCCGGCTCGGTGGGCGTACACCGCTCGCTTGGCTTCAAAGAGGTCGGCACCATTGCCTCCTGCGGCTGGAAGTTCGGCGCCTGGCGCGACATCGTGATCATGGAAAAGACCCTGGGCGCAGGTGACACGCAGCCGCCGGTGGATGCACCCGCCGCATAATCGCCGCATGCAAGCAACCGCCTCCACAGCCCCTAAAGCGCCCAAAAACAAAACCCTCGCCGCCTGGCTCGCCTTCGCAGCCGGCCAGCTCGGCGTGCACCGCCTCTACCTGTTCGGCCTGGGCGACATCTGGGCCTGGCTGCACCCCATCGCCGCCGCGCTGGGCTGGTGGGGCGTGGAACGTGTGCGGCTTTATGGGCAGGACGATCACCTCGCCTGGGTGCTGATTCCGCTGCTGGGCTTTACGCTGGCCGGTACGGCGCTCACCGCGATTTACTACGGCCTGATGTCGACCGACAAATGGAACGCGCTGCACAACACGGCTACGCCCGATACCCAGGCGGGCAACACCAACTGGCTGACCATAGGCGCGGTGGTGTTTGCCCTGTTGTTCGGCACCATCTCACTGATGTCCAGCATCGTCTTCAGCTTCCAGCGCTACTTTGAATACCAAGTCGAAGAGGCCAAGAAGATATCGCAGTGAATATGGCCCCCACGGTCGCTCACTTCGTGTAGCTCTCTGCCCCCCGAGGGGGCCGCTGCGCCTGCGGCCTGGCAAAGCCAGTTCCGCGGCCCCGGCTTGATTAAAGAGAGGCCACGACGCATGCTCAGTGCGTGGCGCGATCAGAAAACCTGAAGACTGACCCAGTACGCGATTGCTGCCACGAATGCTGAAGCCGGGATCGTGAAAATCCAGGCCCAGACGATATTGCCGGCCACGCCCCAGCGCACGGCTGAAGCGCGCTGCGTGGAGCCTACGCCCACGATGGCGCCGGTGATGGTGTGCGTGGTGGAAACGGGAATCCCCAGCCCGGTCGCCAGGAACAGCGTCAGCGCGCCGCCGGTCTCGGCGCAGAAGCCGCCCACGGGCTTGAGCTTGGTGATTTTCTGGCCCATGGTTTTCACGATGCGCCAGCCGCCGAACATGGTGCCAAAGCCGATGGCGATGTAGCAGACGATGACCACCCAGATCGGCAGGTGTTCCGTGGTCGCCATCATCCAGACCGGCAGGCCCTGCACGTTGCTGGTCGTTGCGGCGATCAACAGCAGCCAGATGATGCCGGCGGTCTTTTGCGCGTCGTTGCCGCCGTGCCCCAGGCTGTAAGCGCCGGCGGAGACCAGCTGAAGCCGGCGAAACCATCGGTCGGCCTTCGACGGGGTCGTCCTGCGACACACCCAGGCCACCGCCACCATCATCAGCGAGCCCAGCAAAAAGCCGAGCAACGGCGACACGAAAATGAAGGCCACCACCTTGAACACGCCCGAGGCGATCAGCGCGCTGGCGCCGGCCTTGGCGATGACGGCCCCCACGATGCCGCCTATCAGCGCATGCGAAGAACTGCTGGGAATGCCGTAGAACCAGGTGAGGATGTTCCAGGTGATGGCGCCCATCAGCGCGCCAAACACCACATGCGTGTCCACCACGCCCGGCATCACGATGCCCTTGCCGATGGTGGCCGCCACGCTCAGGTGGAAGATGAAATACGCCAGGAAGTTGAAGAAAGCGGCGAACAGCACCGCCTGCCCCGGCTTGAGCACGCCCGTCGACACCACCGTGGCGATCGAGTTGGCCGCATCATGAAAGCCGTTCATGAAGTCGAACGCAATGGCCAGGAAGACCAGCAGGAACACCACCCACAGGGCGGCCTGTACGGTTTGCATATTTATCCCAATGAGGTAGCTAGGGAAACGAACGCGCCGGGACGCAGCGCAGGGCCGCCCCAAGCAAGGCCAGCCCCCTCGGGGGGCAGCGAACTACGCGAAGCGAGGAGCGTGGGGGCTGCCATCTTCAGGAGTTCTCGAGGACGATGCCCTCGATCAGGTTGGCCACATCCTCACACTTGTCGGTGATGGTTTCGAGCAGTTCGTACACCGCCTTGAGCTTGATCACTTCCCGTACATCGGGCTCTTCGCGGAACAGCCGGCTCATGGCCGAGCGCATGACGCGGTCGGCGTCGGACTCGAGTTTGTCGATTTCCTCGCAGGTTTTCAGGGCGGCTTCAGCCGTCGCGGCATCGCTGACTTTTTCGATCAGCGCCACGGCGTCCTGCAGGCGTTCGCAGCATTTGACGCTCAGGTCGGTCAACCGCACGATGTCGTCGGTCATGTGGCGCACGTCGTACAGCGCCATGGTTTCAGCCGAATCCTGGATCAGGTCGGCCACGTCGTCCATGGTGTTGATCAGCTTGTGGATCTGCTCGCGGTCGATGGGCGTGATGAAAGTCTTGTGCAGCGCCCGGTTGACTTCATGCGTGATGCGGTCGGCGGCACGCTCGGCGTGGTCGACTTCGCGGTTGAAAGCTTCGCGCTTTTGCACGTCCGCGTAGTTCGCAACCAGGTTCGAAAACGCATGGGCGGCCTCGACGATGCGTTCGGCATGCTGGTTGAACATCTCGAAAAAATTGCCTTCGCGCGGCAGCAATTTGCCAAACAGCATGTCAGTTCCTCAGGAAATATGTCAAAAGTATGACGTTTTTGTGACTGCCGGAAGTTTAACCGCCTCGGATTTCGGAGCGATTTGGGTGTTTGGGCACTGGATTTTCTGCTTAGGCGGCTGGCCGGGGGTTGCCCGGCGGCTACTCACTTTTCTTTTGCTTCGCCAAAAGAAAAGTAAGCAAAAGAAAAGGCGACCCTGCTGTCTGCGTCCCTGCGCTTCGCTTCGGGCAACCTGCGGTGCTCGGTCCAGACGGGGTCTCGCTCGAACTCGCTACGTTGCACTTCGCTCAGACAATCGCGATCCCTGATCCGTCTGGCCCTGCGCTCCTCGGCGCATCCAGAAGGGGTGGGACAGGAATACCAAACAGCCGAATACCAATACCGAAGATTCAAGCGCTGCGGAAGATGAAGTAGACGGCGCCTACCATGCACAGCGCCGCCCACAGGTAGTCAAGCTTCAACGGCTCGTTCAAATAGAACACTGCAAAAGGCACGAACACGCTCAGCGTGATGACCTCCTGCATGATCTTGAGCTGCCCGACGCTGAACTGGGTAAAGCCGATGCGGTTGCCGGGCACCTGGAGCAGGTATTCAAACAGTGCGATGCCCCAGCTGATCAGCGCTGCGATATACCAGGGCGAGGTGGCCAGGTTTTTCAGGTGTCCGTACCAGGCAAAGGTCATGAACACGTTGGAAAGCAGGAGCAGGCCGATGGTTTGCGCCGATACCGGCAGGGACTGGAGGAACTGCATCAATGGCTCCGTGAATGAGATTTAGACAAACCGCCCGACCAGCAGCAGCACAATGGTCAGCGTCACCAGGGCCAGCGCGGTAGACACCACGACACTGGCAGTAATCAGGTCTTCCGCCACCTTGTAGCGCTGGGAAAACAAAAACACATTGGCGCCAATGGGGAGGGCCGAAGCCACCACCATGACGGCCATCGGCACGCCGCCCACACCCAGCAGGCGGCACAGGCCAAACACCAGCAAGGGGTGCAGCAGGTTTTTCACGCCCGCCAGTGCCAGCGCCGGCCGCCAGTGCTCACCCACACGCGTATTGGCCAGTGTCACGCCCACCAGCACCAGCGCCAGCGGACCGAAGGCATTGGCCAGCAGTTCCAGCGGCTTGTCGATCACCACGGGAATCGCAAGGCCGGTTTGCGCAAACAGCAGGCCGGCAATGATGGGCAGCGGCACCGGGTGCAGCAACGCGTTTTTCACGGCCATCAACACCGTGGCCACCGGGTGGCGCGGCGCAGTGGTGACTTCATCAGACGTGCCCAGCTTCTGTTCATGCGCCACCGCCAGCTCCAGCACCACCGTGGCGCTGGTCAGCAGCACCAGCGAATGCACCGAGACCAACGTGAACAGCGTAATCAGACCTTGCGGTCCATACATCAGCCCGATCAGCGCAATGCCGATCATCACGGTGTTCGAAAAAGTATTGGCCAGCGCCAGCACCGCTGCGCGGCGGTTAAAGCCCTGCAGCAGCAAGGTGCCGCCAAATAGCACCACGACCGCCAGAAAGTAAGCCAGCACCGGCTTGAAGTCCAGTTCCTCCACATGCACCCGGCTCATGGTGCGAAACAACAAAGCCGGCGTAAGCAGCAGGAAGATCAGGTTTGAAAGGTCTTTTATCGCTTCGGGCCTTATCCACTGTGCGCGACCAGCTATGAAACCTGTAGCAATCAACAACACGACGGGAAGCAGGGACACGAAGACAAGCTGGTTCATCCGCACAATCTTAGCGCGCGGGCGGTCAGCGAGTCTGCGTGTTTTACGTAGTGGCCCCGCTTAAAAAGCGAGCTGCATGCCCACCTTCAGGCTGCGCCCCGGCAGCGGCGCCTTGGGAAACGCCGTGGTCGTCAGTACCGAGGCCGCGCTGTAGGCCAGCTGGTTGGTCAGGTTGTCCACCTTCGCATACCAGAGGATGTTGCTCACGCCTGCCTTCATGCGATAGGTGGCCGCCAGGTTCCACAGCGTGTAGGCCGACGTGGCACGCTGGCCGGCGGCCACACGGTTTTGCGCCATCGAATGGTCAAAGCCGATGCTGCTGCCCCACGGCCCGTGGGCCCACACCAGGCTTGCCCCCATGCGTGCCGGCGCAATGCGCGGCAACGGCAGGCCGTTGCTGAGGTTGGTGGCACGCACCACATCGCCGCGCAAGGCCAGGTCCAGACTGGAGGCTCCTTCGATCAGGCGGATGTTGCCGCTGGCCTCCAGGCCCACAAAGCGGGCGCGCACGCCGGTGTAAGCAAACTCCGGCAGCAGCTTGTTGTCCGGGTCGTTGTCGTCCACGCCGTCACCGTCCAGGTCGGCCGGGTTCAGCGCGCCGTCTTCCTGCCCATAGTTGTTGCCCGTGGCCAGCAACCCGATGTAGCTTTTGAAACGGTGCACATAGGCATTGGCCGCAAAGCTGTTGGCGCCGGACTTCCAGGCCGCGCCAACATCCAGGCTGGTCGACTTCTCCTTGCCCAATGTGGCGTCGCCGCTTTCCCAGGCTTTGGTCGCTACGTGCGGGCCCTGGGCGAAGAGCTCGTAGTCTTTGGGCGCGCGTTCGGTATAGGCCAGGTTGCTGGTGAGCTGCCAGCCCGGCGCCGCGTTCCACAAGGCACCCAGCGCATAGCTGTGCGGCGTGAAGTCGCGCGTCAATGGTGCAAAGCGCGCCACCAGCGGGTTGCCCAGCGACTCCACCTTGACCGACTCCAGGCGCCCGCCAAAGCTGAGCTTGCCCCATCCGGTGGTGTATTCCTCATACGCAAACAAGGCGTTCTGCGAGGTCTTGCTGTAAGGCGCGAAAGCCTCGGCGCCGTCGGCCGAAAACTTGTTGTTCTCGGCCTGAAAGCCGATCACGCCGTCCAGGTTGCCGATGCGCGCATGGCGCGCCTCCAGCCGGAAATCACTGCCCTTGTTCTTGAACACCGTGCCGGGGTTGGGCCCCTCAAACTCGGTGTGTTCATAGTCGGTGTGGCTCAGCTGGCCCTTTACGCTCTGGATAAACCCACCCAGGTTGCGCACCTCGCCTTCCAGCGCCACGCGGTTGGACTTCATGTCAATCGTCACGTCGTCTTCAGCCACCGTGCCGTAGTTGCCGCGGTAGGTGCTGACGGACGCGCCCAGGTAGCCGTGGTCAAAAAACACCGAGCCGCCCGCCGCACCACCGCGCACTTTGCTGTCCGAATTGCAGATGCGGTGGGTGATGGTGTTCACGCCGCCCTTGCTGCAAGCCAGGTCGGTGGGCACCTTCACGTCGCCGGTTTCGCGGCTGAACACGTCAACATGCAGGGCGTAGCGATTGTTGCCGCCTTCGAGCAACACGCCGCTGCTTTTCTCGCGGTTGCCGGTGGCCAGGCCCAGGTCGACCTTGCCGCCGACACCGCCCTTCTCATCAAACAGCGGCTCGCGCGGAATGCGGTTGTCGATCACGTTGACCACGCCGCCCACCGCACTGCCGCCATACAGCAATGCGCCGGGGCCGCGCAGCACCTCCACGCGTTCGATGCTGATCGGGTCGGACGTCACCGCGTGGTCATAGCTCAGGCTGGAGGCGTCCAGCGTGGCGCCGCCGTTGCCCAGGATGCGGATGCGGTCGCCGTCCAGGCCGCGGATGATGGGGCGGCTGGCGTTCGGGCCGAAGTAGGTGCTGCTCACACCGGGCACGCCGTCCAGCGTTTCGCCGAGTGTAGTTTTGGATCGCAATAGCAGCCCGGCGCCCGAGTACTGTGCGGCAGGCGCTATCAAATCAGTAGCGCCCAGCGGGTTACCGGTGACGGTGACTTCTTTCAGGCTGGGGGCAGATGCTGGCGAGGCGGTCTGGGCAGTCGCCAGGCCGCAGGAGAGCGTCGCCGCGACGCAGAGCGCGCGGCTGATAAAAGGTGGGTTCATGATGACTCGCTGAATCGAAAAACAAGAGGGCAAAGCTGCGCCCTGGCCAGGTGGCCGGCGCACAGAAAAACGGGGAGATTCAGCGAGTGGAAGGCGGGCCGCGCGCGTCGAACAGCGCCGCCCAGCGGGCGAGTGCTTCGCCGCGGGAGATGTCAAATGCCACGCTGGAGAGCACCAGCGGCAAACTCAGCAGGGGAAGCGTGGGCGCCGCCTGGCCGTGGCTGGCCTGGTCAAACAGGCGGCAGTCCGGATCGCCGTCATGCGAGGAAAACAGAGAAGCCAGCCAGCCGCCTTCACTCTCTCCCTCTTCTTCCGCATGCGCAAGAGCGGCGTGTCCCTGATGGTGGCCGTCATGATGCATATTCGAATGTGAATGGATGTGCGCCTGCGGGCTGTGCACCACGCCGTGCATCAGCCCCAGCAGTTGCGCAAGCAATAGCGTGGCGGCCAGCAGCCAGGCCAGGGCCCGGGCGCGACTCAGACCCCGACGCTCACTTGACGCTGGTGGCATCCGTGATGCGGTAGTAAAGGCCGTAAGAGTCGTCATTGAGGACGAGGAAGCGCCCCTCCACCACCACCGGCTCCATGCTGTATTTCACCGGCGTTTTGGTTTTGACTTCGACCATGCTCTCGGGCCCGCCGGGCAGGCAGAAGGCGCAGGTCAGCGGCACTGACGACAGCAAAAAATGCTTTTGCTTTTCGCCCGGGTCCAGCGGCATCATGAAACCCTGGATGCGCTGGGTTTTCTGGTTCAGCGCCATCTGGTCGAGGGTGAAGACCGGAAGGATGCGGTTTTTCTCGTTTTTGGTTTTCACCGCCGTCAGCACCGACCAGGGCACCACATCCGTACGGGCTGCCAGCGGCGGAAACGGACTGTTGGCGCCATGCACGCCCGCGCCCTGTCCGACCGGTATGTCAAACGCCGGCCCTGCCGCGGCAGGCTTGCCGCCATTCGCCAGCGGTGAAGACAGCGTTTGCGCCGAAAGGCCTGTAGCGGCCAGCAGCGTGCTGCAGGCCAATGCCCACCTCAGTCCGTAAAGGCTTGGAGTGCGAGGGCGAAAAGAGGCAGTCATGCAGTACTCCAGAAAATCCAGAAAAAAGGTGAGGCCACTTCAGGGGCGTCGCGGTGACGTCAGTGGACGTCAATGAACGTGTTTCATCCCGCAGTATTTGCCGACAGCCAGGCCTTTGCAAGCGGCCTGCAGCTCTTTTTCACAAACTTCGTCTTTCTTGCCCGATTCCAGGCATTTGGCGGCGTTTTCGTGGGCGGCGGCCATGGCGCGGTGGCGCTGGATGTCTTCCTTGGTTTCCTTGTCGTTGTGCTGCGCATGGGCCAGCGAAAACGTGGCGCTCAGGGCTACCGCCGCAAACGTGGCCGCAACAGGAGACAGGGTGAGGAATTTTTTGATGGAAGAGAGGTTTGTCATAAGAAGGTTACCTTGATTGGAGAAGTTCAAACACACTGACCCGGTAGGCTTCCCAGGCGGGCAGCAACGCAGACGCCAGCGCCACCCCCAAAGCCAGTACCGGCACACTGACCAGCTCGACCGGCCATGACAGCGCACCGATCAGGACAGATTTTTCAAGTTGCAACGCCCAGGCCAGCAGTGCCGTCAGCCCCTGCCCCGCAAGCACCCCCAGCATGGTTGCCAGCAACGCCAGCCACAGCGCTTCGCACAGCAGCAGGCCGGCCACGCGGGCCGGCGGCGCGCCCAGCATGCGCAGCAGCGCCAGGTCGGCCCGGCGCTCACGCACGGCACCCCACAGCGCAATGAAGACGCTCAGGCCCGCCGTCAGCAGCAGCACGCCGGCCAGCGCCCGCAGCACGTCGGTGCCCACACCCACCATGCTCAGCAGGCGCGTGATTTCCAGCGCCGGCGCGGCAGCCTGCATCTCGGTGCTGCTATTGATGTAGCGCGGAAAGGTCACGGCCGCCAGCGGCGTCTTGTACTGGATCAGTGCCAGCGTGATTTCGCGCTCTTCTTCCAGCACCTTGCGGTCGTCGTCGTCCAGTGCCGTGTCGGTTTCATGCACCTGCCAGACAGACTCGGTAGCCGTCAGCACCAGGCGGTCCAGCACCGTGCGGCTGCTGGCCAGGATGCCCGACACCACGTAGGGGCTCAGCTTGTGTTCTTCACCGCCGCCGCCCAGGCCGTGCGTGCCGGTAAAGCTGTCGCCCACTTTCAGGCCGGTCTGCTGCGCCACCTGCGCGCCAATGACGGCCTGCATCGGCCTGGACCACAGCGCGCCCTGCGCCAGCTGCGCGTCGTAATGGTGGATGTAGTCGGGCGTGGTGCCCACGATG
Source organism: Polaromonas sp. P1_F6 (assembly GCF_056405695.1). Taxonomy (NCBI): domain Bacteria; kingdom Pseudomonadati; phylum Pseudomonadota; class Betaproteobacteria; order Burkholderiales; family Comamonadaceae; genus Polaromonas; species Polaromonas sp. P1_F6. Next base: position 185,345 of record NZ_JBFUBQ010000001.1, on the reverse strand, counting down.
CGAAAGCCGCGAAAACTGTCGCCCAGGCTGATGGGGATGACCTTGGCGACCTGCGGATGCTTTTCCAGCTCCTTCACCGCCGCCAGCGGCACATTGCCCGTCGGCACGTCGAGGTGAAACACGCCTGACAAAATCAGCTGCATCGGGCTGCCCTTGGCGCCCACCACCACATCAATGCCGGCCACGTCACGGTCAAACGCCTGGCTGATCTGGTGGCTGACCAGCAGCAGAAAAGTGATGGAAGCCAGCCCCAGGGTGAGCAGCAGCAGGTTGAGCGCTGCCGCCAGCGGCCGCGACCACAGGTAGCGCCATGAAAACACAACGGTTTTGAATGCTATCGTTTTCATAGCTGCTTGCGCTCGACCAATAAGGACTGCAGGCCTTTTTCGTCTTTAAAAAAGGCCTGGACACGCGCATCGTGCGTGGCAATCACCAGCGTGGCGCCCTGCTGCTGCGCCGCGCTTTGCAGCAAGGCCAGCGACGCCGCGGCCGCGTCGTCGTCCAGGCTGGCGGTGGGTTCATCGGCCAGGATCACGCACGGCTTGAGCAACACCGCGCGCGCCAGCGCCACACGCTGCGCCTGCCCGCCAGATAGTTGGGGCGGCTTGCGACCAGCCAACGCGCGCACGTCCAGCGCGTCCAACGCTTCGGCAATGCGGCCTTCGTCATCCGGCTGGCCGGCGGCCCACTGCGCCATGGCCAGGTTGCCCTGCACCGTCAGCGCTGCGCTCAGGTGAAGCTTCTGCGGCAAAAAGCCAATGGTTTTTGCCCGCCACGCGTCGCCGGCACGTCCGCCCAATGCCTTGATGGACTGGCCGGCCACTGTGATGTCGCCCTCACTGGGCGCCAGCAAACCTGCCGCCAGCGCCAGCCAGGTTGATTTGCCCGAGCCCGACGCACCGCGCAGCAGCAAGGTGCCGCCCTGCGCGACGTCCAAGTCCGCAAAGCGCAGCTCGGGACCATTGGTGTAGCGGTAAGCCAGCTGGCGGGTGCTGATCATGAAGAAGCCGTGCCGTTGGCGCAGTCGGCGCACACGCCCCGCACGGCAAAGTCCATGCTCATGCCCTGGTAACCCAGCGCCTTCAATGCTTCCAGCGCGGTTTGCGCGGCGCGTTCCAGGTCTTTGGTGCTGGCCTTGAGCGCACCCGAACGCTTGCCCGACAACGCACCCGACAAGGGGCTGTCGCGGTGGCAGCTCTGGCATTCGAAGTGGGGAATGGCGTGCACGCTGCTCGGCATGGCCTGGTAGCGCCGCACGCGGTTGGCGTCCACGCGGCACAGCAGCAAACCCACCTGCGTGAGCCGGTCGATCAGCCGGTACAGCGTGACGCGATCCAGTGTCACGCCTTCGCCGGCATCATCGTCGCCGCCCAACGCGGCCTGCAGTTGCGCGTGCGTGTAGCTGGTGTCCGGGTGGGCCAGCAGCCAGCCCAGCACCAGACGCGCAGCGCTGGTGCGGCGCAGGCCGTGGGCTGACAACAGCACATCAATCGGGTCCGCGTCGGCGGTGATGCCGGGCTCGGTTTTGGAACGCCTGACAGGGTGGACGGATGCCATGGGATGAAGCCGTTCGGAAAGAGTTTGGCAAAAGAGCGCGCGGTGTATTTTCGCAATGTGCGCGCATAACGCAACAATGTTGCATTAGACTATACAGCAATTCAGTTGCATTATTACCGCAACCGAGTGGCTTTTGATGACTTCCCGGCCCGCTTGTTTGTAAAGACGACTCCCTTGCCAGCTTCACCTCCTCCCTTCCCTCCACCACCTCTGCGCCGCCGCAGCATCCTCGCCTGGCCGGCCTGGCGCCGGGTGCTCGCGGTGTTGCCGGCCGTGGCGCTGCTCTGGATGGCGGTCGCCTGGGCTTCGGCGGAAATAGCGCCATGGTGAGCGCCATGGTCGCGCTGGACAACCTCACCGTCAGCTACCGGCAGCATCCGGCGCTGCACCACGTCAGCGGTCACTTCGCGGCGGGTTCGCTGACTGCGGTTGTTGGCCCCAACGGCGCCGGCAAAAGCACGCTGTGCAAAAGCATCATGGGTTTGCTGCCCCGTTCGGGCGGACAGGTCACCACGGCAACGCCGCGCGCGCGCATTGCCTACCTGCCGCAACAGGCTGAGCTGGACCGGAGCTTTCCGATGGACGTGTGCGACGCCGTGCTGCTCGGCTGCTGGCCTTCGCAGGGCGCGTGGGGCGGCGTCAGTGAGGCGCAGTGGGCCGCCGTCGGCGCGGCCTTGCGCACCGTTGGCCTGGAGGGTTTTGAAGCGCGGCCCATTGGCACGCTTTCCAGCGGGCAGTTCCAGCGCGTGCTGTTTGCCCGCCTGCTGGTGCAGGACGCCCGCCTGATCCTGCTGGACGAGCCCTTTAACGCAATAGACAGCAAGACCACCGCCGCCTTGCTGGCGTTGATTCGCCAGTGGCATGCCCAGGGGCGCACCGTGATTGCCGTGCTGCACGACGATGCCCAGGTGCGGGCGCATTTTCCGCAAACACTCCTGCTGGCGCGCGAAGCCGTCGCCTGGGGGCCCACCGCACAGGTCATGACCGAAGGCAACCTGGCGCGCGCCCGCGCGATGGCAGAAGCATGGGACGAAAGCGCCGAAGCCTGCCGCATCGACGACAAGGCAGTAGCCACACCAGTGGCATTGCACGAGCCCCTGCTGCACAAGGCTGCGGCGTGATGGAAGCCGCGCAGCACGCCCTTCACGGTGCCTGGGCCATTCTGTTTGCGCCGTTCGCCGAATATGCGTTCATGCGCCGCGCGCTGGTGGCCACGATGGCGCTATCGCTCAGCGCCGCACCACTGGGCGTTTTCCTGACCTTGCGGCGCATGAGCCTGCTGGGTGACGCGCTCAGCCACGCCATATTGCCGGGTGTCGCCATCGGGTTCATGCTGTGCGGCCTGTCGCTCACGGCCATGGCAGCAGGCGGCGTACTGGCCGGCATGCTGGTGGCCGCGCTGGCCGGCTTCATCAGCCGCGCCACCACGCTGAAAGAAGACGCCAGCCTGGCTGCCGTTTACCTGGTGGCGCTGGCGCTGGGCGTGACGCTCATTTCCGGCCACGGCACGCAGCTTGACCTGCTGCACATTCTGTTCGGCAGCGCGCTGGGCGTCGACACGCCGGGCCTGCTGCTGGTGGCCGGCGTGGCCAGCATCAGCCTGGTCGCGCTGGCGGCAGCCTACCGCGGCCTGGTGCTCGAAAGTTTTGACCCGGTGTTCCTGGCTGCAACGGGCCGCAGCGCCTCTTTCAAATGGGCGTGGCAGCAGGGCTTTTTGATGCTGGTCGTCATCAACCTCGTGGCCGGCTTCCAGACACTGGGCACGCTGATGGCCGTCGGCCTGATGATGCTGCCCGCGGTGTCGGCGCGCCTCTGGCATGACACCCTGCCCGCGCAGCTCGCCAATGCCGGCGCACAGGCCATGGCGGCAGGTTATGCCGGGCTGCTGCTGTCTTACCACTTCGATACACCTTCGGGCCCGACCATCATCGGCTGCGCCGGCGCGCTGTACTTTGCATCACTCTTGCTGGCGCCCAGCGGCTGGCTGCCGCGCACATTCGCACGTGCGCATCGTGTTGCCTGAGTCCACTTTTTTTGTTTTACCAATCCGGAGCCTTCCATGACATCCATCCAACACATGCTACGCAAACTGCTGACACCCCTGGTGGGGGCTGCACTGCTGTCCGCCGCCACCGCCGGCATGGCCGCCGACAAGATCCCTGTGGTCGCCAGCTTCAGCATCCTCGGCGACCTCGTCCGTGTGGTCGGCGGTGAACGCGTGGCTGTCACCACCCTGGTCGGCCCCGATGAAGACGCGCATGTGTTCGAACCCAAACCCGCTGACGCCAAAAACCTGTTGCAAAGCAAACTGCTGGTCAGCAACGGCCTGGGCTTTGAACCGTGGGCGCAAAAACTCGTCAAGTCCGCCGGCTACAAGGGCCCGGTGGCGGTGGCTTCGCAAGGCGTGAAGGCCCGCACCATGCCCGGTGAAAAAGGCGGAAAAGAAACCGACCCGCACGCCTGGCAGGATCCAACCAACGTCGTGATCTACGTGCGCAACATCGCCGCAGCCCTCGCCCGGCTCGACCCCGCAGGTGCAGCCACCTACAAAGACAACAGCGAAACCTACGTGAAGGAGTTGCAGGCGCTGGACGCCTGGGCCAAAGAACAGCTCAGCGCCGTCCCGTCTGCCAAACGCAAGGTCATCACCTCACACGACGCCTTCGGTTATTTCGGCGCGCACTACCAGGTCAGCTTCCTGGCGCCACAAGGAATCTCCACCGAAGCCGAACCCAGCGCAAAGGAAGTTGCCCAACTGATCCGGCAGATCCAGCGCGAAAAAATCAAGGCCGTGTTTTTTGAAAACATGAGCAACCCCAAGCTGCTCGCCCAACTGAGCAAGGACGCGGGTGTGACACCCGGCCCCGCGCTGTATGTCGATGCCCTGTCAAAAGCTGGTGGCCCAGCTGACAGCTACCTCACGCTGATGCGGCACAACGTGACACAACTGGTGGCGGGGATCAGGCAGAACTGAGTTGGAATGAACCGGCATCGTGGAACGGCTCGTTGGCCGCGCTGGCCTCCGGGCAAAGCTGTGAAGCGTTCAGTCGCGATAGGGTTGATTGCTTCGGGGCGCATCCGGCAACTGTTCATCAAACGACTGGCGGTAACGGATACAGCCGCGAAAGAACTGCGGCCAGTCGGGTACAACGGGCACCGGGTCGCTCTTCTCCGGCAGCAGCGCCCACAGCGCCGGATGATGCCAGCACAGCTCATGGCCTGTGCTGTCGCGGTGCTCGCGAATGCCCTGGCGGAGCTTTTTGACTTCCACAATGAGTTGTTCACGCGACAAGCCTTCAAGGTCGGCGTCCATGTTGCCTCCGTAGCGATATGGGTTGAGCAAGGTCTGGAAACGCCGCCATCATAGGCAGGAAGCTTCGCCGCACGGCATGCCCATTGGCAACAAATAGCAACGCCCCCGGATGCTTCACCTTCCCTTCCAAACCGCTGTATAACCAAGCCATGAACGCCACACCTGCAGCGGTGCATTACCCATGACTTCCATTCCTGCCCAACACCCCACCCACCTGCGTGCCCACACCTACCATGGCCTCGCCCCCGGTCCGCGCCTTCTGGTCACCGGCGCCGTGCACGGCAATGAGACCTGCGGCACGCGTGCCATCACGCAGCTGCTGGAAGAAATCGACAGCGGCCAGTTGGGCATTGAACGCGGCACCGTGACTTTTGTGCCCGTGACCAACCCGTTGGCCTACCGGCTCAAGCAGCGCATGGGTGAGCGCAACCTCAACCGCAACATGGCGCCGAGTGCGATTCCCCAGGACTTTGAGGACCGCATCGCGAACGTGCTGTGCCCGCTGCTGGATGCGCATGATGTGCTGCTGGACCTGCACTCTTTTCACACGGGCGGCGCGCCGTTTGTGATGATTGGCCCGCAAAACAACACGGGGGCGCTGGAGCCCTTTGACCATGCCGCGGAAGAAATGCAGCTGGCGCTGCACACCGGGCCGCACCGGATCGTGGAAGGCTGGCTGGAGACGTACGCCCGGGGCGTGCAGCGGCGCGCGGCAACGGCTGCGGGCGCTGCGGGAGGCGCCCGCGCGCAGACATTGGTGACCGACCCGAACTACGGCGTAGGCACGACCGAATACATGCGTTCACGCGGCGGCTACGGCGTGACGCTGGAATGCGGCCAGCATGACGACCCGCAGGCGGTGCAGGTGGCGCGGCATGCAATTCAGCAGACGCTGGGCCTGCTGGGGCTGATTACGCAGAAACCCGCGCCGGTGCCGATGACGCGCGAAATCCTGCGGCTCGTTGACGTGGTGGACCGAGAGCATGCGGGCGACACCTTCACGCGCGAGTGGCGCAGCTTCGACGCCGTGAAAGCCGGCGAGGCGATTGGCACGCGAAATGGCGGCGCACCTGTTGCCGCACCGGCGGACGGTTTTGTGGTGTTTCCGAATCCACGAGGCGAAGTGGGCCAGGAGTGGTTCTATTTCGCGCAGCGGCGGGTTTGAGCGCGGATGGGCCGGGCCAGCGCCGTTGCGGGGTGGCTACGGCTTGCCGCAAGGTGCCGACATTGCTATCTATTTAATAGCTGCTTGCGCCTACCCCTATTGGCTTGCAGGCCAATTTGATGGTTAAACGAAGGGCTTTTTTGCGTCAAAACGGGCTAAAACCCGTTTGAAAACCCGAAAAGGTTGGTTTCAGACGGCCAAAGCCGCCAAAAACACGATTTCTCAGTATCAAAAGTGGCCGCAGCCCAATACTGAACTGCGCCAGCAGCTATTTATTTGATAGCGACCGCAACCATCCATTCAATCCTTCACACGTGACGCAAAGGTCTTGCGGAATTTGTCGACTTTGGGGCCGACCACAAACGCGCAGTAACCCTGGTTGGGGTTGTTTTCGAAATAGTCCTGGTGGTAGGACTCGGCGGGCCAGTAGTTTTCGAGCGGCAGCACTTCGGTGACGATGGGTTTGCCAAAGGTTTTATCCTGGCTGACCTGACGGATGAAGTCGTCGATCTCCGCCTTCTGCTCCGGCGTTGAGTAATAGATGCCGCTGCGGTATTGCGTGCCGGCGTCGTTGCCCTGGCGGTTCAGGCTCGTCGGGTCGTGGATGACGAAGAAAATTTCGAGGATCTCGCGCAGCGTGATGTCGGCCGGGTCGTAGGTGAGCTTGACGACCTCGTTGCTGCCGGTGCGGCCCGTGCAGACCTCTTCGTAGCTGGGCCGTGCGGCCTGGCCGTTGCTGTAGCCCGACTCCACGTCGGTAACACCGCGCACCTTGACGTACACCGCCTCGGTGCACCAGAAGCAGCCGCCGCCGAGCGTGATGGTTTGGGGGGAAGAAGGCATGGAAATCTCCGCTGAAATCCGTTGGTCGTACGGGGAGCGGCAATCTTACGCCGCGACCCGCGGGCCTGCGCAGAGGCCTGCACATGGCCCCCTGAAACGAAGCGGAAACGCGCCCGGCTCAGTCGCGCCGGCGCGGGCCTTTGGTGACGTGCTGGGGGCCGATTGCACGGCGCATCAGCCGCAGCAGGGCCAGCGCCACAAGCCCGCCGGCCACAGCCAGGCCGAGCGAACCCATGCTGAAGACCTTGTCGTTGGTGGCGCCCTTGCTGAGCAGGGCAGCCACGAAGTCGCCGCCGATGAAAGCGCCGAACATGCCTACGCCGATACTTTCGAGGATGAGGATTTTTTCGCGGGTGCCCGCGAGCAGGCAGGCAGCTCCGCCGAGAAGGGCACCCACCGCACACCAGATATACGGGTTGATGCCGTTCTCCTGAAGACTATGAACTGCCCCATGGTGACAGCTTTACGTCCCCAGCGGTGGACATACTTTTACCAAGGTCATTCGCCAGGGCACCTGGGCGGGATGGAATCTTCATGCCTTCGCCGCCGGGGCGATTGCGCGCACCGCCTTCACAAACGCGGCCAGCGCCTGGTGGTCGCGTGCGGTTTTCCAGAGGCAATGCGTTTCATAAGGTGTGGTGGCGGCATCCAGCGGCACAAAGGCCGCCCCCGCCATGGCCGACTGCCTGAGCGCAGCCGGCACCAGCGCCACGCCCATACCCTGCGACACCAGCGACACCACACTGAGCCAATGCCGCAGTTCGTAGCGGATCTCCGGGTAAAAACCGGCTTCAGTACAGATTGCCAGGATGCGTTCGTGGTAGTCGGGCGAGACAGTGCGCGACACCACGGCAAAGGGTTCGCCCTGTAACTGCTGCAGCGATATCGAACGCTTTCGCGCCAGCGCGTGCCCCGCGGGCAGGCAACCGACAAAGGCCTGGCTGGACACCAGCACCTGCGACAACTCGGGCGGCACGCGTGTGGTGTGCACAAAGCCGAGGTCCAGCCGGTCATGCGCCAGTTCGATCAACTGCTCGCTGGAGTTGAGTTCCTTCAGCGTGAGGCGCAGCAGCGGGTGTTCGGCCTGGAAGCGCTCCAGGATCTTGGGTAGGCCGCTGTACAGCATGGTTCCTGAAAAGCCGATGGCCAGGCTGCCGGCCATGCCCTGCCCCACGTCGCGTGCATGGCCAGCCGCCTGCGCGGCCTGATCCAGCAAGGCGCGCGCCGCCGGCACAAAGGCCTGCCCGGCGGCGGTGAGTTGCACCGATTTGCTGTTGCGCGTGAGCAGCTTGGCGCCGACCGAGGCTTCAAGCTGCTGGATGTTCAGCGACAGCGGCGGCTGGGAAATCGACAGGCGCCGGGCCGCCCGGCCGAAATGCAGCTCTTCGGCCAGGACAAGGAAATAGCGGAGGTGACGAAATTCCATGAATATGTTTTTTATATCGTTGGATCGATATTTGATATTAGACAACTATTCATGCTTGTCAAACAATCGAGCTGCCCGCGGGCATCCCAGCCACGCGCCCTACACTGCAAACCAAGCCACCTTTTTCGGAGACAACCCATGAAAACCCAATTCAACTGGCAAGACCCGTTTTTCTTTATGGAGCAGCTGAGCGAAGACGAGCGCGCCATTGCCGACGCCGCCCACGCTTTCTGCCAGGAAAAACTGCAGCCCCGCGTGCTGATGGCCGCACGCCACGAGAAGTTCGACCGCGAAATCATGAACGAAGCCGGCGCCATGGGTTTCCTGGGCTCCACCATTGAAGGCTATGGCTGCGCCGGCCTCAATTACGTGAGCTACGGCCTGGTCGCGCGTGAGGTGGAACGCGTCGACAGCGGCTACCGCAGCGCCATCAGCGTGCAGAGCTCGCTCGTCATGCACCCGATCAACGCCTATGGCAGCGAAGCGCAAAAACAAAAATACCTGCCCAAGCTGGCCACCGGTGAATGGGTCGGCTGCTTTGGCCTGACCGAGCCCAATCACGGATCCGACCCCGCCAGCATGCTGACGCGCGCCAAGCCTGTCGACGGCGGCTTCATCGTCAAGGGCGCCAAGATGTGGATCACCAACAGCCCGATCGCCGACGTGTTCATCGTCTGGGCCAAGCTGGAAGACCCCGACGGCAAGGTCGGCGGCCAGGAAAGCATCCGCGGCTTCGTGCTTGAGAAGGGCATGAAGGGCCTTTCCGCCCCCAAGATCGAAGGCAAGATGAGCTTGCGCGCCTCGATCACCGGCGAGATCGTGATGGACGACGTGTTTGTGCCCGAGGCCAACCTGCTGCCCAACGTGAGCGGCCTGAAGGGCCCCTTCGGCTGCCTGAACAAGGCGCGCTATGGCATAGCCTGGGGCGCTCTGGGCGCGGCGGAAGACTGCTGGTTCCGCGCCCGCCAGTACACCATGGACCGCCAGCAGTTCGGCCGTCCGCTGGCGCAGAACCAGCTGATTCAAAAGAAGCTCGCCGACATGCAGACCGAGATCACGCTGGGCCTGCAGGGCTGCCTGCGCGTGGGCCGGCTGATGGACGAAGACAAGTCCGTGCCGGAAATGATTTCGCTGATCAAACGCAACAGCTGCGGCAAGGCGCTGGACATCGCCCGCCTGGCGCGCGACATGCACGGCGGCAACGGCATCCATGACGAATACCATGTGATCCGCCACATGATCAACCTCGAAACGGTGAACACCTACGAAGGCACGCACGACGTGCATGCGCTGATCCTGGGCCGTGCCCAGACCGGCCTGCAAGCCTTTTATTGATGACCTTTCAGGGCTCCAGCCCAATCAGGACGTGCGCAAGCAGCTATATTTTTCATAGCAAATAAATACAACGCATGGAATTCGGCGCGCTCAAGCCTTTGCTCACCAGCCTGGCGCTCCCGCCAGCCTTGCTGCTGTTGCTGGCCTTGCTGGGCCTGGTGCTGGCCTGGCGTAATAAAAAAGCCGGGCTGGCGCTGGCAACCTTTTCGGTGCTGCTGCTGGCGCTGCTCAGCTGCCACGGCACGGCCGTATGGCTGGCGCGCACCGTGCTGCCGCAGTTTGCCGCCATGCCGGTGGCCAGCCTCAAGGCCCACAAGGTGCAGGCCATCGTGGTGCTGGGCGGCGGCGTGCTGCCTGAAGCAGCTGAATACGGCAGTAGCCAGCCAGGCGCGCACACAGCGGCGCGGTTGCGCTACGGTGTGTGGCTGGCGCGGCAGTCGGGCTTGCCGCTGGCCTTTACCGGCGGCATGGGTTGGGCGGCCAGCAGCGCACAGACCGATTCCGAAGCCGTGGTGGCCGCACGCATGGTGCAGCAGGACTACGGCATGACGCTGCGCTGGAACGAAGCCCAGTCGCGCGACACAGCGGGCAATGCCCGCCTGCTGGCGCCACTGCTGCAGCAAAGCGGTGTGCAGCGCATCGCGCTGGTCACCGACGCCTGGCACATGCCGCGCGCTGTCCGGGCTTTTGAGCGTGCCGGCCTGACGGTAACGCCCGCCCCCATGGGTCAGGTACAGCCGGCACAGCACGACCTGATGGAATGGGTACCTTCCGCATCGGGCCTTATGGTGTCGCAGCAGGTACTGCGCGAATGGCTGGCGCTGATGGTTGGTCGGTTCACGCCCGTTTAGACAGCCGGCCTCTCGCGGTCCCTTTCGCCTGGGCCCGCGGCAGACCCGGCTGCTTTACCGCGGGTTTACCTTTCAGGGCACTACCGGCTCCCCCGCCTCGGTGTAGCCTAGGCGGTTTTGGTTGACGGTCGGAAAGTAAGCAGATATATTACTAACCAGTCAGTCAGTAACTATGTCACTTTCCAAATTATTTTGCGACAAAACCTCCGCGGTCGCCGCCAAACGCGAGCGCCGCAAGGAAGCACGCCCCGGCGAACTGCTGGACGCCGCGCTTGACCTGTTTGTGGAAAAAGGCTTTGCCGCCACCCGCGCCGAAGAAGTGGCCGCCCGCGCAGGGGTATCGAAAGGCACATTGTTCCTTTACTTCCAGAGCAAGGAAGAACTGTTCAAGGCCGTGGTGCGCGAAAACATCTCGGGCCGCTTCACGGAATGGCGCGCCGAGCTGGACACCTTTGAAGGCACCACCCCTGAATTGCTGGCTTACTGCATGAACAGCTGGTGGGAGCGCGTGGGCCTGACGCGCGCCTCGGGCCTGACCAAGCTGATGATGAGCGAGGCCAAGAACTTCCCCGACATCGCGGCCTTCTACCAGCAAGAAGTCATCATGCCGGGCCACGGGCTGATCCGCAGCATCCTGCAACGCGGCATGGACCGCGGCGAGTTCCGGCCCATGGACCTGGACTATGCGGTTTACCTGGTGGTCGCTCCGATGATTTTCCTGATCCTGTCCAGGCACACCGCCGGCATCTGCATCAGCAGCGACGCAGACCTGGATCCGCAAAAATACATCGCCTTCCAGGTGGAAACCATCCTGAACGGCATCTCCGCACCGGCCGGCGCCGCCGCACAGTCCAACAGGAAAGCCGCAGCATGAAGCGATGGGTCAAGTGGGGGGTCGCCGGACTCATCGTGCTGCTCATCGCGGGCGGCGTGCTGCGTGCATTGTCCGCACGCAAGGCCCAGCAACAGGCGCTTGCCGCAAGCACCGCCGTCAAGGACATGGGACAGGTCGAACTGGCCGCCACCGATGTGGTCAAGGCGCAAACGCGCGACGTGGTTCAGGGGCTGCCGGTGTCGGGCTCGCTCAAGGCCGTCAACTCCGCCGTCATCAAGGCACGCGTGGCCGGCGAGCTGCAGGGCCTCACGGTTCGCGAAGGCGACGTGGTCAAGGCCGGCCAGGTGATTGCGCGCATCGACGCCACCGAATACCAGTCACGCGTGCGCCAGGCCCGCGAGCAGGCCGAGTCGGCCAAGGCGCAGGTGGATGTGGTGCAGCGCCAGTACGACAACAACAAGGCGCTGGTTGACCAGGGTTTCATCTCGAAGACCGCGCTCGATACCTCGCTGGCCAACCTCAACGCCGCGCAATCCACCTACAAGGCGGCGATGGCTGCCACCGAGGTCGCGGCCAAATCGGTGGACGACACAATCCTGAAAGCCCCCATCTCCGGCCAGGTGTCGCAGCGCCTTGCCCAACCCGGTGAGCGCGTGGGCATCGACACCAAAATCGTCGAGGTGGTGGACCTGAGCCGGCTCGAGCTGGAAGCCACCTTGAGCGCCACCGACTCCATGGACGTGCGTGTGGGCCAGACCGCACAGCTGCAGATTGAAGGCAGCCGCCAGCCCGTCACGGCCAAAGTGGTGCGCATCAATCCCACGGCGCAGGCCGGCAGCCGCAGCGTGATGGCTTACCTCAGCATCGACAACCCGGGCGCAGCAGGCGACGCCGGCGCGCCACCCTTGCGCCAGGGGCTGTTTGCGCAGGGCACGCTGGGCACGGCCAGTGCTTCGCTGCTGTCGGTGCCGGTCAGCGCCGTGCGCACCGACAAACCCACGCCTTATGTGCAAGCGGTGGAAAACGACCTGGTGGTGCACAAGAGCGTCGAGTTGGGCGCTCGCGGCACCGCCGGCAAAGACAGCGTGGTCGCCGTCAAGGGCCTGGCCGACGGCGCGGTGGTGATTCGCGGCGAGATCGGCGCATTGCGCGAGGGCACCAAGGTGCGCTTCACACAACTTCCGGCTGCGGCGCAAGCAGCCAGTGCACCGGCCAAGCCGGCGCCCTGAGGACTCGCGCGCATGTGGTTCACGCAGGTCAGCCTCAAGAACCCGGTGTTCGCCACCATGGTCATGCTGGCCATCGTGGTGCTGGGGCTGTTTTCGTACCAGCGCATGCGCGTCGACCAGTTCCCCAACATCGACTTTCCGGTGGTCGTCATCACCGCCGAATACCCGGGCGCTTCGCCCGAGATCGTTGAAAGCGAAGTCACCAAAAAAATTGAAGAAGGCGTCAACTCGATCGCCGGCATCAACGCGCTGACCTCGCGCAGCTACGAAGGCCAGTCGGTCGTCATCATGGAGTTCCAGCTCTACGTCGACGGGCGCCGCGCCGCCGAAGATGTGCGCGAAAAAATCGCCGCCATACGCCCCAACTTTCGGGACGAAGTGAAAGAGCCACGCGTGCTGCGCTTCGACCCGGCAAGCCGGGCGATCTGGTCCGTTGCGGTGTTGCCCAATGCCCAAAGCGGCAATGCCATGTCGGCCGTGGAGCTGACCAACTGGGCCGACCAGGTCTTGAAAAAGCGCCTGGAGAACGTACGCGGTGCAGGCTCCGTTACGTTGGTGGGCGGCACCAAGCGCGAAATCAACGTCTACCTGAATCCGCAGGCCATGGAGTCGCTGGGCATCACGGCCGACCAGGTGGTCAATGCCGTGCGCAACGAAAACCAGGATTTGCCGGTGGGCGCCATCCGCTCGCTGCAGCAGGAGCGGGTCGTCAAGATCGATGCACGCATGAAGCGCCCCGAAGACTTCGGCAAGATCATCGTGGCGCGCAAGGGCGCCGCGCCGGTCACGGTGGACCAGGTGGCGCGCATTGCCGACGGCGCGCAGGAGATCGACAGCCTGGCGCTGTACAACGGCCAGCGCACGCTGCTGCTGTCGGTGCAAAAAGCGCAGGACGAAAACACCATTGCCGTGGTGGATGGCCTGAATCAGGCCATCAAGGACATCCAGCCGCAACTGCCGCCCGGCGCCCGGCTGGAGCTGATCACCGACGGCTCGCGGCCGATTCGCGTGGCGGTGGAAAACGTGCGCCGCACGCTGATTGAAGGCGCGCTGCTGACGGTGCTGATTGTTTTCCTCTTCCTGAACTCGTGGCGCTCCACTGTGATCACCGGGCTCACGCTGCCGATCTCCATCATCGGCACCTTTTTGTTCATGAACCTGTTCGGCTTCACCATCAACATGATCACGCTGATGGCGTTGTCGCTGTGTGTGGGCCTGCTGATCGACGACGCGATTGTGGTGCGCGAGAACATCGTGCGCCATGTGCAGATGGGCAAGGCACCCTACCAGGCCTCGCTGGACGGCACGCAGGAGATCGGCCTGGCGGTGCTGGCCACCACGTTCTCCATCGTCGCCGTGTTCCTGCCTATCGGCTTCATGGGCGGCATCATCGGCAAGTTCTTCCACGAGTTCGGCGTGACCATCGTGGCGGCGGTGCTGATCTCGATGTTCGTGAGTTTCACGCTGGACCCGATGCTCTCCAGCATCTGGCACGACCCTTCCATCGAAGCGCACGGCAAACGCCATGCGCCCGTCACTTTCTACGACAAGACCATAGGCCGCGTCACCGGCTGGTTCGACCACGCCACCGACTCGCTGAGCAACAGTTACCAGGGCATCCTGCGCTGGTCGCTGGGACACAAGCTGGCCACCCTGGCACTGGCACTGGTGATTTTTATCACCAGCATTTTCATGGTGCCGTTGCTGGGCACCGAGTTCGTGCCCAAGGCCGACTTCTCGGAAACCTCACTCAACTTCTACACGCCGGTGGGCTCGTCGCTGGAAACCACCGAAGCCAAGGCGCGGCAGGTGGAAGCCATCATCCGCGAATTCCCCGAAGTGAAGTACACGCTGGCCACCCTGAACACCGGCAACGCCCAGGGCAAGATGTACGCCAGCATTTACGTGCGCCTGGTGGACCGCAAGGCACGCACCCGCAGCGTCGACGAAATGTCGGGCGTGTTGCGCGAACGCCTCAAGCAGGTGCCAGGCATCACCGTGACGCACGTCGGGCTGCTCGACGCGGTGGGCGGCAACAAGCAGGTGGAGTTCTCGCTGCAGGGGACGGATTTGAAAGAGCTGGAACGCCTCACGCGCGCCATCAACGACAAGATCCGCGGCATCCCCGGCCTGGTGGACCTGGACTCCAGCGTCAAGGCCGACAAGCCGGTGATTGAAATTGATGTGCGGCGCGACGCAGCCTCCGACCTGGGCCTGTCGGTGTCGCAGATCGCTGCCTCATTGCGCACACTGGTGGCCGGGCAGACGGTGGGCAACTGGCGCGCGCCCGACGACCAGACCTACGACGTGAACGTGCGCCTGGCACCCGATGCGCGCAACGCGCCGCAAGACCTGGAGCGCCTGCCTTTCATGAGCACGCCCGGCAGCAGTGCCGACGGCGCCGCGCACATGGTCCGGCTCAACCAGGTGGCCACCGTGAAGGAATCCACCGGGCCCAACCAGATCAACCGGCGCGACATGGCACGCGAAGTCGCCATCAACGCCAACGTCTACAACCGCTCGGCCGGCGAGGTGTCGAACGACATCAAGGCCGCGCTGGAAAACTTCAGCTTTCCGCCCGGCTATCGCTATCAGTTCAGCGGCTCCACCAAGAACATGGCCGAATCCTTTGGCTACGCGGTGTCGGCACTGGTGATGGCCATTTTGTTCATCTACATGATCCTGGCCAGCCAGTTCAAGAGTTTTTTGCAGCCGATGGCGCTGATGACCTCGCTGCCGCTGACCCTGATCGGTGTGGTGCTGGCCCTGCTGCTGTTCCGCTCCACGCTCTCGATGTTTTCCATCATCGGCGTGGTGATGCTGATGGGGCTGGTGACCAAGAACGCCATTTTGCTGGTGGACTTTGCCATTCGTATGCGTGCCGACCAGGTCGACGTGGATGGCCACCGCGTTCCGGGCATGAACCGCAGCGATGCGCTGCTGCACGCCGCCAAGGTGCGGCTGCGCCCCATCCTGATGACCACGCTGGCGATGATTTTCGGCATGGTGCCGCTGGCTTTTGCCCTGACCGAGGGCTCGGAGCAGCGTGCGCCCATGGGCCAGGCCGTGATCGGCGGTGTCATCACCTCTTCGCTGCTGACCCTGGTGGTGGTGCCGGTGACGTATTGCTACCTGGACGACCTGGGCCAGTGGTTCAAGCGCAAATTCGGCCCCAAAACACCGCCGCAAGACCCCGCGGACATGCCTGCTGCAACGCCGGCCGCCGTCATGGGCGACCGTTAAAATCAAAGGTTTATCTCGTGTACAGCTCACCCTCCCCCATTTCGCCAACTTACAGGTCCGCCATGAACTACGAACAAGCCCGATTCAACATGATTGAGCAGCAAATCCGCCCCTGGGAAGTGCTGGACAACCAGGTCCTTTCCCTGCTGGCCGTGGTCAAGCGCGAAGACTTTGTGCCGGCCGCCCAAAAGGCACTGGCCTTTGTCGACATGGAAATCCCGCTGGGCAGCGGGCTCGGCCAGTGCATGCTGGCGCCCAAGGTGGAAGCCCGCATCCTGCAGGAACTGGCCGTGCAAAAGCATGAAAAGGTGTTGGAAATCGGCGCCGGCTCCGGCTACATGGCCGCACTGCTGGCCCACCGCGCGCAGCAGGTGATCACGCTGGAGATCGACCCCAAGCTGGCGCAGACCGCACGCGACAACCTGCAAAGGGCGGGCCTTTATAACGCCGAAGTGCGCACCGGCGACGGCGCCGCAAAAATCGCCCAGGCCGTTTCCAGCAACGACCCGCTTCGTGGACCGTTTGACGTGATCGTGCTCAGCGGCTCGGTCGCCGAAGTACCGGCTTCGCTGCTGTCCCTGCTCAAGGTGGGCGGCCGCCTGAGCGCCATCGTGGGCTTTGAGCCGATGATGCGCGCCACCCTGGTCACACGCGTGGCCGAAGACGCCTGGCGCACCACCCAGGCCTGGGACACCGTGGCGCCACGCCTGCTGAATTTCCCTGAACCTTCGAAATTCAGCTTCTGAGCCTGGGCGCCGTACACGACTTCACCAACGCCAAGCACGCATTCCAACGCAGGACAGCCGACCATGATTCCCCAACTGAGCCCCGCCAACTTCGCCGAGTGGCGCAACAACGCCGGGGAAGGCGCGCCCGCCCTGCCTGTGGTGCTGGACGTGCGCGAGCCCTGGGAACTGCAGACGGCCTCGGTCAAGGAGGACGGCTTCAGGCTGGTGCACATCCCGATGCGGGAAATACCCACGCGCCTGGCTGAGCTGCAGGAAATCGGAGCCGGCACCGGCCAGCCGATCGCCTGCCTCTGCCACCACGGCATGCGCAGCCTGCAGGTGGCCAACTTTTTGACGCAAAGCGGCTTCACCGAGGTCGTCAATCTGCAGGGCGGCATTGACGCCTGGTCGCAGCAGGTGGACCCGTCGGTCCCTGTGTACTGACCTTTGCCGCCGCTGCACACCGTATTCACCTCCACATCGCCGATTCACTCATTCCTCAGGACCTTTATGACCACGCCCAAGAAACCGCCGGCGCTACGCCTGTCGATGTTGCCCCTGTCGATCGCCGTCACTGCGGCGCTGATGATGGCGGCCCCGGCCGCGCAGGCCCAGAGCCTGGTGGAGCTGTATGATTCGGCCCGCGCCTTCGACGCTGCCTACCAGTCCGCCAAACTCCAGTACGACGCCAACCTCGCCAGGGCCGCCCAGGCCAAGGCCGGCATCTTGCCGACAGCCGGCATCTCGGCGGGCGCGTCGCGTACCAGTTTTGAAAACACCGCACCGGTGATAGACCGCAGCTTCAATACGCAAAACGCCACGCTCAACCTTTCGCAGCCGCTGTACCGCCCGGCCAACTGGGCCACCTACCAGCAGGCATCCCGGCAGGTCGAGCAGTCCCAGGCGCAACTCGAAACCGCCAACCAGGACCTGATCGTGCGCACCAGTCAGGCGTACTTCGACGTGCTGGCCGCGCAGGACACGCTGACGTTTGTCCGGGCGCAAAAAGCCGCAGTGGCCGAGCAACTGGCGTCGGCCAAGCGCAACTTTGAAGTGGGTACCTCCACCATCACCGACACCCGCGAGGCGCAGGCACGCTACGACCTGGTCATCGCCCAGGAGATCGCCGCCGAAAACGATTTGCGCGTCAAGAAAATCGCGCTGGACACGCTGGTCGGGAAAACCGAAACGCAACCCAAACCCTTGCTCGCGCCCGTCAATTTGCCGGCCGTAGAACCCGCCGATGTGAATACCTGGGTGCAGCAATCCGAAGCAGTGCACCCGAATATCCGCCTGGCCCAAAGCGGGCTGGAGATCGCCGATCTGGAAGTCCAAAAAGCCGAAGCCGGCCACAAGCCGACGCTGGACGCGACGGCCAGCTATAACGTGACGCGCAACCCGTCGGGCACGGCCACCACCATCCCGCCGTTTGCCTTTCGCACCAACACAACCACCATCGGTGTGGTGCTGAACGTGCCGCTGTTCGCCGGTTTTGCGACGCAAAACCGCGTGCGCGAAACACTCTCGCTGAAAGACAAGGCGCAAAGCGACCTTGAAGGTGCGCGCCGCACCGTGGCCCAGGCCACGCGCACCGCGTTTTTCGGCGTGCAGTCGGGCCAGGGCCAGGTGAAAGCGCTGGAAGCCGCCGAGCTGTCAAGCCAGAGCGCACTGGATGCGAACAAGCTGGGTTACCAGGTCGGCGTTCGCATCAACATCGACGTGCTCAACTCGCAGAGCCAGCTGTTCCAGACCAAACGCGACCTGGCCAAAGCGCGCTACGACGTGCTGCTGGGCGACCTGAAACTGCGCCAGGCCAATGGCACGCTGACACCGGAAGACCTGCAAAAAATCAACGCACTGCTGGCCAGGTAAATCGCGGTACGCTTCACAACACTCCAACAAAGGCCCGGCCCGGGGCCAGAATTTCCATGTTGATGCCCGCACACAATCCCCTGCCCTTGCCGATAGAGGCTGAACGCGTGACCGATGCGCCGGTACACATCCCCAAAGGCCCCAGCTTCGAGCTGATCGAGGAAACCACCTGGGAAGAACTCAAGCGCGCGGGCCGCCAGCAACCGTTTGACAAACCCGTGCTGGTCAAGGGCGGCATCCATCACTGGCCGGCCTGGAAAAAATGGTCGTTTGAATTCCTCGCCGACGTCTGTGCCGGCAAGGGCGCCGAGGTGCCGGTCAAGTTCACCGATGGCCTGGTCGAACAGGGCGTGACCAAGGGCCGCCCCTTCCTTCCGGTCGCGCCCTACCTGCGGGAACTCGGCAAGTCGGCGCAACGCACGCCGGACCCCATGGCCGGCCTGCTGCCCAAGCCGGTGCGGGACAGCTACAAACCCGGCGAGCGCTTTCACCTGAACTGGGCCCACATGCAGTCGTTCAAGCCGACGACCTTGTACCTGGCGCAGTGGGACATTCTCGAAAAATACCCCGAGCTGCGGCGCGACCTGCTCATCAAGAGCCTGTGGCCCGGCCGCATGACCTGGGAATATGTGTTCATGGGCCCGGCCAATACCGTGACCGGACTGCACAACGACTTCCCGCACAACTGGTTTGTGCAGCTCCAGGGCGTCAAGGAGTTCATCCTTTTCTCACCCGACCAGCGCCAGCACATGTGCCCGGCCGCCAAATACGACTGGGGTGCCACGCTGAGCGACGTCAACGTCTCGCGCCTGCCTGAGCAAGTCCGCGAACTCGCCTCCTTCGAAAAAGCCCATGGCTACCACGCCCGCGTTGAAGCCGGCGATGCCCTGTTCATCCCCAAGCGAACCTGGCACTCGGTGGTGTCAGTGGAGCCCTCCATCAGCCTGGGCATGTTTGGCCTGACGCCGTATGAAGTGGCGACCGGCGGCGCCTGGGCCACGCTGCGCGACTGGGCGCATCACCTGCGCCTTTATGCGTGGGGAAATTGCACTTGTCATCAGGTGCTGGGCAAGCGCTAGGCCATCGAACGAACGCCTTTCAGCAAAACGTCACTTGCCCCCGTGTTGATGTCAATCGCTGGACCACCAAAACAGCCATGAAGCCGCTCGATCTCGATCACTTTCCCCAGCCGGACTCCAACGCTGCCGGTAGCGTGGAAGCCGCGCTCGACGCGCTCTGGAATGCATACGACGAATCGACCGCAAATGACGCCTACGATGCGCTTCTCTGGGCAACTGGAAACAACCACAGGGGTACGTACTATCCGGTCGTCTTGGGTGTCCTTCCGGAGATTGAACAGATTCTCATGAAGGGGAAAGAGTGGGCGCAGCGAGCAGTTATGGAGTCATTAATAGATCTTGGTGGCTCATTCGTCCCTGAAAAAGGTTACGACACATATCTTGGAGCCTCGGTCAAAGCAACACTCAATGCGTTCATCCACTCAATGCGCCACCGCATTGCACCACTCGCTAACGGCACGGATGCGCGCGCCAAAAGTGCAATTGAGCTGTTGGAGCTCATTGACGACCAGGCGGCCTAGGTGCCGTTAAAGCCACTTAAATAGGTCTGGAGCGCATCCACCGTCTTCACCGTCGCACCGCGGTTGCTGTCGGCGAAAGCCAGCCCGGCGGCCACCGCGGCAGCGCGTGCTTCGGGTTTATCGATGAGCTTTCTCGCGGCGCGCACGCCTTGCTCCATGTCCACCACGCGCCGGGCTGCACCGGCCTCGATGGCCAGCTCGGCGGCTTCGGTGAAGTTGAAGGTATGGGGGCCCATCACGACCGGGCAGCCGCAGGCAGCCGCCTCGATCAGGTTTTGCCCGCCCAGCGGCGCGAAGCTGCCGCCCAGCAGCGCGACATCGCTCATCGCGTAATACAGCGCCATTTCACCCAGTGAGTCGCCCAGCCATACATCCGCCTGCAAGGCATCGTCGTTCACGGCCGGGCCGCTTGCCGCCTCGGGCCAGTGCGAGCGGCGCGAGACACGCAGGCCGTGTTGCTGCACCAGCGCCTCCACCTCGTTGACCCGTTGCGGGTGGCGCGGCACCAGCAACACCCTGAACTGGCTTCCCGGCCCCTCCTTGTGCGCTTCTTCCCGCGATTCATATGCTACAAAATTGATAGCTGTCTGCGCTTGTTCAGATTGGGCCGCAGCACTTAATTGCTTTAAAAACTCCTGCTCTTCGCCTTCACGCGAGCTGGCAAACATGAGCACCGGCAGCCCGAGCGCCCGGCGCCAGACCTTGCCTTTTTCCAGCTGGGCGTCGTCAGGAGAGGCATCAAACTTCAGGTTGCCAAACACGCCACTCACCGCAGCGCCGGCCTGGCGAAAGCGCCGCGCGTCGTCATCGGTCTGGGCATACACCGCAGACAACGCCGCGTAAGCCGGAAACGACAGCGGCGACATTTTCAACGCCTGCTGCAGGGACTTTTCAGACAGCCTGCCGTTGACCAGCACCAGCGGCATGGCACGCGTCTGGGCTGCGGCCACCATGTTGGGCCAGATCTCGGTTTCCATCAGCAGGCCCAAGCGCGGCTTGAAGTGATTAAAAAACCGCGCCACTGCACCCGGGCTGTCCCAGGGCTGCCATACCTGCACGTCGCCGGGCTGCAGCAGGGCCACACCCTCGGCACGTCCCGTGGCCGTGCCGTGCGTCAGCAAAATACGCAAACCGGGATGCTGCGCGCGCAGCCCCTTGAGCAAAATGGCCGCCGTGCGCGTTTCACCGAGCGAAACGGCATGCAGCCAGACCAGCTCCGAGGCGGTTTCTGCTGGCTGAACGTAGTGGCCAAACCGTTCCTGCACCGCCTGAAGGTAGCCGGGCTCCTGCCTGCCGCGGCGCGCCAGCTTGCGGCGCAGCAGCGGCTGGCCCAGCCACATCAGCAGCGAATAAAGTTTCAGGGCCAGCGCGCTCATTTCGCCCCTTCGGCACTGGCGGGGCTGCTCACCGCCCAGCATGCCAGCCAGGCCTGCCAGACGGTTTCCACCGTGGGTGCCGGCCGCGCAAACACGCTGACCTGCCGCCCCCCGTGGCCGAGGGTGCCGGGGCCGGTGCGCCACGCCGTGTCGAAGTTGTAGATCTGAACATGCGGCAAATCCAGTGCCACGGCAATGTGGCTGACACCGCTATCGACACCAATGACACCGGCGCACTGCGCCAGCGCTTCAGTGAGCGCGTCAAGCGGCAGCAGCGGCAGCACCAGGGCGATGTCCGCGGCGGTTTTGGCCAGCGCCTGCGCAATGGCCTGGCTGGTGGCCAGCTCGTGTGCGTTGCCGTGCGCCAGTGCCACCGGGTAGCCGGCCGCATGGAGGCGCCGCCCCAGAGTGATCCAGTGATCCAGCGGCCACTCCTTGTCGGCGCGCGAGGTGCCGTGGACCAGCACCACCCGGCCTTTCGACGCTGCAGGTGCTATCTTTTCAGGAGCTGCTTGCGCCCGTCCCTCATGGGCTGCAGGCATTTTTAATCCAAAATCCGGTGCGCCTTTCAGGGTGTAGCCCAGCGCACGCGCCGCCAGCTCGCGCGAGCGCTGCACCGCGTGAATATGCGGTGGGAGGGTGATGGCCACGTCGGCCACCCAGCGGGTAGGCGCCTCATAGCCCGAGCCCTCGGTCTGGTTCGCCAGGGCGTAGCGCTTGCCGCCGGGCGCCACCGTGGCAAGCCGCGCCACCAGCGCCGACTTGGTCAAGCCCTGCAGGTCGATGACGATGTCATAGGCTTCACGTTGAAGGTCGCGCTGGAAGGCACGCCATTCGTTTCGCGTGGCCAGCGTCCAGAATGATTTGCGCCAGCGCCGGATCTCACAGGGAATCACCCGGTGCAGACCTTTGTGGCGCGCCAGCAAGGGGGCAAAGGCCTTTTCCACTACCCAGTCAATCTGCGCGTCCGGGAGCGCGGCATGGATGTCCCGCACCACCGGCAGGGTGTGCACCACATCGCCGAGGGAGGACAGCTTGACCAGCAAAATTTTCATGAAGCATTTTAGACCCCCACGCTCCCCCACTTCGTGTGGGTCGCTGCCCCCCGAGGGGGCCGCCCGCCTGCGGTCTGGCAAAGCCGAAAAATTGGCACACCCCTATCGGGCTCACCGCGTGTAGCCCTTTTCCCCTTGCAGGGGACGGTGCCTGCGGCCCGGCAAAGCCGGTTCCGCGGCACCCGTTGGTTGAAGAGTCCGATGGGCGTAACTAACGGGGGGTATTCCACCAGTGGGGGCCGAGGGTCCGGCTTTGCCGGCCCCAGGCGCCGCCCCCTTGAGGGGGGAACAAGCTACACGTAGTGAGCTTGGACGGGGGTGGGCCTAGTGAGCGGCTGCAGCGAAGCTGGCGCCGGGCTTCACGCTCCGTAACAAGGTCAGCATGTCGGCCTCGATGCGCTCCAGTGCCTGCTGGGTGTGGCCCTCAAAGCGCAGCACCAGCACCGGCGTGGTGTTGGACGCACGGATCAATCCAAAGCCGTCGGGCCAGTCAACGCGTACGCCATCAATCGTCGAGATCCTGGCAGGCGCCGCGAATTTCGCGGATTTGATCAAGGCCTCCACCACCGTGTGCGGCTCGCCTTCCTTGCAGGCCACGTTAAGTTCGGGCGTGCTGAAGCTGGTAGGCAGGGCATTGAGCACAATGCCGGCGTCGGGCACGCGGCTCAAAATTTCCAGCAGGCGCGCGCCGGCGTAAGTGCCGTCGTCAAAGCCGTACCAGCGTTCCTTGAAGAAGATATGGCCGCTCATTTCGCCGCCCAGCGGCGAATCGACTTCTTTCATCTTCGCCTTGATCAGCGAATGGCCGGTCTTGTACATCAGCGGCACACCGCCGGCTGCCTCGATCTCGGGCGCCAGGCGCTGCGAGCATTTCACGTCGAACAAGATGGTGCCGCCCGGTACGCGCGAGAGCACGTCGCGGGCAAACAGCATCATCTGCCGGTCGGGGTAAATGTTCTGGCCGTCTTTGGTCACGATGCCGAGGCGGTCGCCGTCGCCGTCAAAGGCCAGGCCCAGTTCGGCCTTGCCGCTTTGCAGGGCCTTGATCAAATCCTGCAGGTTTTCGGGCTTGCTGGGGTCGGGGTGGTGGTTGGGGAAATTGCCGTCCACCTCGCTGAAGAGTTCGGTCACCTCGCAGCCGAGCGCACGAAAGATCGCAGGCGCCGAAGCGCCGGCTATGCCGTTGCCAGAGTCGATAACGATTTTGAGCGGACGCTCGAGCTTGATGCCGGACACGATGCGGTCGCGGTAGGCCGTTTCGACATCGACCTGGCGAATGGCACCGGCCTGGGACGGCAACACCCATGTCTCGCCTTCCATCGCGCGGCGCAGCGCCTGGATTTCTTCGCCATAAATGGCGCGGCCTGCCAGCACCATCTTGAAGCCGTTGTAGTCCTTGGGGTTGTGGCTGCCTGTGACCTGGATACCGGAAGCCGTGAGGGTGCTGGCCGCAAAGTACAGCATGGGGGTGGTCACCATGCCGACGTCGATCACTTCCAGCCCCACCGCGGCCAGGCCGCGCATCAGCGCAGCACTGAGCGATGGCCCGCTGAGGCGCCCGTCACGGCCTACCGCCACGGATTTCTCACCTTCGGCCAGCGCCGCCATGCCAAAAGCCTTGCCCAGCGCCTCGGCCATTTCCTCATGGATGGTGGAGGGCACGACACCGCGGATGTCGTAGGCCTTGAAGATGGACGGGTTGATTTGCATCGGCGAGATCCTTCAATTTGATGGGTTTGATTGTAGGGGGCGGTCCTTTCGCGAACTGTAGGCCGCCACCGTTTCCAGGGGGCCCGTTCAGACTATGGAAAGCTTCGGCAAAGTGGTATCTAACCGGTCTCCAACGAGGCGAAAAACGGCTAGCCTGGACAGGAATTTTGAAGGCTTTTTCGGCCAAAGGGACATGTCCGGAAACGGCTAGTCAACAGCCTGCTGCGGCGTATCATTTCCCTCATGAACCGCGAAACCACCCCTCTTGCCGACAACGACTGCTACCTCGCCCTCAAGGCGCGGGACGCCCGGTTTGACGGCAGTTTTTTCACCGGTGTGACCTCCACCGGCATCTATTGCCGTCCGGTCTGCAGCGTGAAAACCCCCAAACGCGAAAACTGCCGCTTCTTTCACCACGCGGCCCAGGCCGAGAGCGCGGGCTTTCGTCCCTGCCTGCGCTGCCGGCCCGAGCTGGCGCCGCATTCAGTGGTGTGGTCAATACAGGATGCGTCCTACATCCTGGCGCACCAGGCGGCGCGCCTGCTGGATGAGCCCGAGGTGTGGACCGAGGAAGCACCTTCTGTAGAAAAGCTGGCTGCCAAGCTGGGCGTGAGCGACCGCCACGTACGGCGGATTTTCGAGGCACAGTTCGGGGTCTCGCCCATGCAATACCTGCAGACGCACCGGCTGCACACCGCCAAACAATTGCTGGCCGACACCAATCTGCCCATCACGCAGATTGCGCTGATCAGCGGTTTTGCCAGCGTGCGGCGCTTTAATGCTGCCTTTGTGGAGCACTACAAACTCAACCCCACGCAGTTGCGACGCCAGGGCCCGGCCCGGGTCGGCGAGGTGGGTGAAGGCGTCATCGTGCGGCTGGGCTACCGCCCGCCCTATGACGTGCAGGCCATGCTGGCCTTCTTCAGCAAGCGCTGCATCAGCGCCATTGAATTCATTGACGCGGACGCTGCGCAGCCCGCTCTGGGCAGGACTTTCAGCATCGAGTCGGGCGGCAAGCTGCATGCCGGCTGGCTGCTGGCAAGCTTTGATGAAAGCCGTTCTCAGCTGGTGCTGCGCGTGAGCGATTCGCTGCGCGAAGTGCTGCCGCTGGTCATACGCCGCGTGCGCACCACCTTTGACCTGGACGCTGATCCGGCCACCATCAACAGCGTACTGCACGATAGTTTCCCCGAAGGCGACGGCCTGCGAGTGCCAGGCGCGCTGGATGGCTACGAGCTGGCGGTGCGCGCCGTGCTGGGCCAGCAGATCACCGTGGCCGCCGCACGCACGCTGGCGCAGCGCATGGTGGACCGTTTTGGCGAACCGGTGGAAACACCGTGGCCGCAGCTAACGCGCCTTTTCCCCGCACCGGCCGTGCTGGCCGCGGTCAGCGGCGACGCGCTCGGGCAACTGGGCATCGTCAGGCAGCGCCAGGCCGCCATCGTGGGAATCGCGCAAGCAGTGGCAGAAAAACGCCTTCAATTGCACAGTGGCGCCGACATCAACACGACGGTGACTATGCTGAAAGGGTTGCCCGGCATCGGTGACTGGACGGCGCAATACATTGCCATGCGGGCATTGCGCTGGCCCGATGCGTTTCCTTCAGGCGATGTGGCGCTGCACAAGGCACTGGGTGTGCAGGAAAAAAAGAACCCGGCACGGGAGGCTGAGCTGGCCTCGGAGGCCTGGAAACCCTGGCGCAGCTACGCGGTGATCCGCGCCTGGAGCGGCACGCTGGAGCGTCCCGGCTGACGGCGCAACAGCGACGACATGGCGATTCATGCGTTCGGGGAATGAATGCAGCGCCTCGATTTCATTGGACGGTCCAGCGCCTTGGCGCGAACATCGCCGGTGAATGATCGAGCCAGTCTTTGCCCGCAAAAGAGACAAGTCAGCTTCAGCCGCCTATTCAGGCCCAAAAAGGACCTCATAAGGCAGAAACTCGAAACCATTCAAAGGTGAACAAGATGAAATTCGACAACTCCATCGTCCAGACGACCTTCCACAGCCCCTTGGGGGAAATGATCATTGCCGCGACTGACAAAGGCCTGGCCGGCACCTGGTTTGCCGGCCAGCGTCACCTGCCGCCGCAACTCGTGAAACCTTATGTGTGGCGCGAAGACCCGGACCACCCGGTGCTCAAGCAGACCATCAAGCAACTCACGGAATACTATGCCGGCACACGCACCGAATTTGACCTGCCGTTGGACCTGGGGCACGGAACGGCCTTCCAGCAGTCGGTGTGGCAAGCGCTGCTGGCCATCCCGCAGGGCGGCACCCTCAGCTACGGCCAGGTGAGCCAGCGTATCGGCAAGCCGGAAGCCGTGCGCGCCGTGGGCGCAGCAGTCGGGCGCAACCCGGTCAGCGTGATCGTGCCCTGCCACCGGGTGCTGGGCTCCGATGGCTCACTCACAGGCTACGCAGGCGGCCTGCACCGCAAAACCGCCTTGCTTAAACTCGAAGGCGCACTTCAGGAGAGCACGCTGTGAGTTCCAGTCCCTCCGGTATCGCCGCGCCGGTGGGTGCGGCCCTCACCAAGCCCAAAAACTGGGCTGCCGATTTTGTGATGCTGGCGGCCATCTGGGGCTCTTCCTTTCTCTTCATGCGCATCAGCACGGTGGAGTTCGGTCCCCTGCCCACCGCCGCAGTGCGCGTGGGCATTGCGGCGCTGTTCCTGCTGCCCATCGTATGGTTGCGCGGCCTGTTGCCTGACCTGAAGAAAAACTGGAAACGGATTTTCTTCATCGGCATACTGAATTCGGGCATCCCGTTTGCGTGCTTTTCGTTTGCCCTGCTGTCCATCACCACCGGCTTGTCGGCCATCCTCAATGCCACGGTGCCGATGTTCGGCGCCCTGGTGGCCTGGCTCTGGCTGAAAGACAAACCCAATGCCTCACGCGTGCTGGGCCTCTTCGTGGGTTTTGCCGGCGTAGCCATGCTGGCCTGGGACAAAGCCACCTTCAAGCCCGATGCTTCAGGCGTAGCGCCAGGGTGGGCCGTGCTGGCCTGCCTCTTTGCCTGCATTTGCTACGGCATATCCGCCAGCTACACCAAGCGTTATCTGTCAGGCATGCCGCCGCTGGTCACCGCGGCGGGCAGCCAGATTGGCGCAACCCTCGGCCTGGCCCTGCCCGCCGCCTGGCTGTGGCCGGCGCAGATGCCGGGCGCGCATGCCTGGCTGGCGCTGCTGGCCGTAGGCGTGGTCTGCACCGGGCTGGCCTACATCCTGTTTTTTCGCCTGATCGAAAACGCCGGCCCGCCGCGCGCGCTGTCGGTCACCTTCCTGGTGCCGGTGTTTGCGGTGATCTATGGCGTGATCTTCCTCGGTGAGCATGTGACGGCCTGGATGGTGATCTGCGCCGTGGTGATTGTGATTGGCACCGCGCTGTCAACCGGGCTGCTCAAGCTGGGCCGCAAACCTGAACAGCAGAAGGCATGACGTCGGCCCGCAAGACCAAGCTGAAGATCAAGCTGACCACGCCCAAGCCGCGCAACCCGCTGGTTGCCCCGGCGACGCAGCGTAAGGCCGGCTCACACCGCAAGTCTGAAGCGAGCCTTCGCAAGAAGGAAAAGATGGCGCTGAAGAAGCAGTTGCTTCGAATATAGGAAGCCAGGAACCTGTGCGCTGGGCCTGAGTAAATAGGCGTTGCGGCCGCTTATTGCAGCGCGCCCGCCACCACATTGATGCTGAGCGCCAGGATCAGCATGTTGAAGCCGAACGACAGCACGCTGTGCACCAGCGTCAGCCGGCGCATCTCGCGCGAGGTGACCTGCACGTCGGAGACCTGTGAGGTCATGCCGACCACGTGGGCGTAGTACAAAAAATCGAAATAGTCCGGATCCAGCCCGCCGGGAAAACACAGACCGGGTCCATCGGGCTCTCCGAGTTTTTCTTCGTGGTAATAGCGATGGGCATAGCGAAACGCGTAAATCGTCTGCATGAAAAGCCAGGAGGCAGCCAGCGCCGCAACGGAGAGCACGATGTGCAGCGTGCGCTCCATACCCGACAGGTTTTTTGCCTGTTGCATCATCAACGTAATGGCAGCGACGCAGGCCATGGTGGCCAGCAGCATCAGTAAAAACAGCACCACGCTGGGTTCGTCCTGAGCCTGTGCACGTTCGCGCGTTCGTTTGGCGTCAAAGCG
This sequence comes from Polaromonas sp. P1_F6, assembly GCF_056405695.1. NCBI lineage: Bacteria > Pseudomonadati > Pseudomonadota > Betaproteobacteria > Burkholderiales > Comamonadaceae > Polaromonas > Polaromonas sp. P1_F6. Next base: position 157,062 of record NZ_JBFUBQ010000001.1, on the reverse strand, counting down.
CACGCACAGCCACCAGGCCAGCCACAGATAAACGCCGACGCCGGCACACCAGCCCAGCAAGCCGCAAAACTGCCAGCCCAGGGGCAGCGGCAGCGCCGCCACAATCAGCCCGGCCACCAGGCCCAGGGTGAGCCGCTGCGGGCCCGTGGTTTCGGAGAAATGTTTGCGCATGGCTGCATTGTGAGGCTAGCGGCATCCCGGCTTCAAGGGGGAGATGAGGCACCCATGGTCCGCCGGTACCACTCGTGGAAATGCTGCATGCCGTCTTCCAGCGGCGACTGGTAGGGCCCGGTGTCCGAGACGCCGCGCGCCAGCAGCGCGCGCCGGCCCGCATCCATGCGCTCGCCGATCTCGTCGTCTTCCCGGGCGGTTTCCATGTAGGCGGCGCGGTGCGCTTCGATGAACTCCCGTTCGAAGGCGGCGATCTCTTCGGGATAGTAAAACTCCACCACATTGACCGTGTCCTGCGGCCCTTTGGGATAAAGCGTGGAGAGGACTAACACATGCGGGTACAGCTCGATCATGTGAGTGGGGAAGTAAGTCACCCAAACCGCGCCGAAGTCGGGCGGGGTGCCGGTGCGGTAATTCAGCAGACGGTCGTGCCAGGTACTGTAAATATCAGAGCCCGGCGCACCAAGCGACTCATGCACACCGACACGCTGCATGCTGTACCAGTCGGCAAAGTCCCAGCTCAGGTCGTCGCAACTGACGAAGCTGCCCAGGCCGGGATGGAAAGGCGCGACGTGGTAGTCCTCCAGATAGACCTCGATAAAGGTCTTCCAGTTGTAGTTGCATTGGTGAATTTCCACGTGGTCGAGCACGTAATCCGAAAAATCGAACTCGGGCCGCTCGAACAGCGGCGCCATATCCTGAGCCGGGTCGCGCGGGCCTTCGAACAGCTGGCCGTGACAGTTCCGCAAGGGAAAACGCTGCAGGTTCTTGCAGGGTTTTTGCTCGAACTGCGGCGCGCCCAGCAACTCGCCGCTGCTGTTGTAAGTCCAGCGATGCAGCGGGCAGACGATGTTCCCGCCGGCAGCCGACAGGTTGCCTTTGGGGTTGGCCGGCCCGCTGACGTTGCCGGTTTCACCGCCCAGGATCAGCGCCTGCCGGTGCCGGCAGACGTTGGACAACAGCTCCACGCCCTGCGGGTTGCGCACCAGCACGCGGCCTCCGCCTTCCTGCGCGAGCCGGTGCCAGTCGCCGACCTGCGGCACGGCTTTTTCATGGCCGAGGTAGCGGGCGGACTGGTTGAAGATCAATGCCTGCTCACGTGCGAACAAGGCCTCGTCAAAGTACGCGCCTACGGGCAATTGCGGGTCCGCCGGCATGACATGCACCAGGCGTGCGATATCGTTCATGGAACTCTCCAGGGCGTGGCGAAGCATACCGGCCTTGAGAAAGGCACAGCCGCATCGCGGAATCAATGGCCCGGACTACGAAGGATCAGCCAGCAATCGGGCGATACGCTTGTCGAGCGGGAGCTTGGGGCAGGTGCTGCATTTCTCGCCGTCATGGCGGCGAAAGTAGTGGCAGCACACCTTGCGGTCGAGGGCGAGCGCGGGCGTCCCGTCACGCGCCCGGTAGGCAAAAAAGCCGCAGCCGCCGGCAATACCCAGCTGCACCAGCCATTCCTCTCCGAGCGCCGCAACTTCGGCATCCCCCAAGGCGGGGGTGCTGCGATGGACCAGCAGCAGCGCGCCCAACACACACTCGGCCTGCAACCGGTCAGCGGCGCGGGCATGCAGGGTCACCAACGGCATCAGTGCCGCGCGCGTGGATTGGCACAGTTCGCGCAGCTCGCCTGATGCCAGGTGGATGCGTGAAGGCAGCGTCGCGGCCTTCATGGGCGCGTGCACCGGCAATTGAAAGCCGCTGGGAAACCCGTCCACCACGGGTTGTGCCAGGCCAGCCAGCCGCGGGACATGCGTATCAAGATGCGCGGCGATCACGCTCAAGTAGACCGGCTGCCAGATCGCCAGGCCCCAACAACGCAGCGCCACATAGTGCGCGCCGGCTTCGGGGTAGGCCTCTGCCCAGTGCCCGCACAGCGCCCGCAACGGACCCGGCCTGGCCGCTGCGTCGTCGCCATGACGCAGTGCGCTGGGCAGCGGTGCATCGCCCTGCTCGCCGCGCAGCGAGGGTGCGATGCGCCCGGCCAGTTGCAACACGCGGGCGAGGTCAGCGTTGGGCGCGGACGCCCACGCCTGCAGCGGCGCGCCGTCGCGCACCGTGTCCTCCGCCCGCATGTCAAAGCTCATGCAACGCTTTCCGCAACCGGTTCTGCCTCGGCCCGGTGCGCGGCGCGGCGGCGGAGCCCGGCAATCGGGTTCACGAGATTGCCGGCCATCTTCAGGCTGGAAGCGGGATCGGCCAGGTTGACCATCTGCACGTTGTTGCCGAGTTGCAGGCGGTTCAGGCAGGAATGCAGGAACTCGGGCACAAACATGTCATAGTGCGCGAACTTTTCGGCCATCCCGGGATGGGCGTCTTCGTAGTCAGACACGCAGTCGGCCACCGATTGCCAGAAGTCGTCCTCGTTGCAGCAGGCGTTTTCCACCAGCACCTGGTTGATATGGCGCAGCACGCCGTCGAACACGTCGATAAAGATACCCAGCAGCTTGAAGTGGTCGGGCACATCGACCGCCAGTCGGTTGACGCGCTCCGGCAGCAGCGCCTTCGCTTCGATATTGAGGATGGCGCATTCCTCGGCAATGTCTTTCATGATGGCGCGCACCGGCACATGTTTGTCGAGCACCAGGATCAGGTTCTCGCCGTGCGGCATGAAGGTCAGGTCGTGCTTGTAGAAACAATGCAGCAGCGGCGTCAGGTAAGCCTTCAGATAGCTTTTCAGCCAGGCTTTCGTGCTCAGGCCGGAACGGCGAATCAGCTCGGGCAGCAGGGCATGGCCGTCTTTGTCGACATGCAGCAGCGCGGCCATGGTCATCAGGCGTTCGCCCGGTTTGAGCAAAGGCAGCGGGCTCTCGCGCCACAGCGCCGAGAACATCTTCTTGTAGGGGGTGTCGACCGGTATCGCGGCTTCGTAATAGTGGTTGCGAAAGCCGATTGACGCGACCTCTCGCAGGATGGTGAAGCCGTTCGCGCGCAGGAAGGCATCGCCCGACACCAGGTCCTTGAGGAACTCATTGATAGCCGGTGTGCCCGACATGTAATAAGGCGACAAGCCGCGCATAAAGCCCATGTTCAGGATGGACAGCGAAGTTTTCACATAACGCTTGCTGCGGTCACTGGTGTTGAAGAAGGTACGGATGGACTGCTGGGCGATGTAGTGGTCGCGGCCATAGGCCAGGCAGATGATCTTGCGCTGGGCAACATAGCCGGCGAAGGCGATCGACAGCTTGTTGAACCACTGCCACGGGTGGGCCGGCATGAAGTTGTAGTCGACTGGATCGACGCCCAGCGCTGCCACTTCACGGGTAAAGCCGTCCACGGTCTCCTGCCCCAGCTCTTCGGCCAGCAGCTGTTCGTAGCTGAGCGTGGAGATGCTGGAGAAAGCCGCATGGTCCTTGTGCACGGCCAGCCAGATGACTCGAATCTCCGAGCCGGCCTCAGGCGCGTAGGCCTGATAGTCGGCCGCGGTGAAGCCCAGCCGCCCGTTGTTGGCGACAAAACCCGGATGGCCTTCGGTCATGGCGACCTCAATGGTCTGGAAGTCGGTGGCGTCGGCCAGCTGGGCGCTGCTGGGTGCGTCTGCCTTCATGCGCTTGTAGGCACTACCGAAGAGCGTGCTGCTGATCTCGTCGAGGTAGATGGGCAGCAGCTCATCACGTATGCCCAGACGTTGGCGGCATTCGATGATGAACTGGAGCGCGTCCAGCGACTGGTCTGCGCCGTTCACCAGCTTGCGGATGGATTCCGGTTTGATGTACCAATGGCGCAAGGCCAGGCGCTGGGCCTCGAACTGGTAGCACACGGCGCCGTCGTCGGAGCAAACCTGGTACAACGCGAAGCCACCCTTCCCTGCACGCAGTTGCTCCGGTTCAATGATGATCTCATGGGCATATTCGGCAATGGCTTTGCGCAACAGCAGGCGGTTGGCCTGAGCCCAGACCTCCGGCGTCAGGTGGGCGGCGAACTGGGCCGGGTCGTGCGCGATCTGGTGGGCGATGGTGACGTTCATGAATGGACTTCCTCTAAGGTGGCGGCCGTAGCCTGTTCAAAATCCCGCCGTGTGCAAAAGGCGAGGCTGGCGATCTTCTCGGGGAAGACCACATCACGGTCGTAGGCAAAGCCTGCCGACCGGTTCAAGGCATGGACCTTGTGATTGGTGGCGTCGGGCTCCACGACGATGCGCTGCGCACCCAGGTGCTCGAACATGAAGCGCATCAGCGCGTAAAACACAGTGCGCGAGTGCCCGGCGATGCGCTGCTGGGGCGGGCCGATAAAGATGTGCATGCCCAGGTCGCCGGGCCGCACCGTGTAGAAGGCCTTGATGCGGTCCTGCGCGGGGTCGTAGCACTCAGCCAGGAAAGCCGGTCGCCCTTCGTGCCAGCCGATGTAGGGTGTGGCGGTGCCGGAATCCATCATGCGCTGGTAGGCCTCACGAACTTCGTCCTCGGTCTTGTCCTGCATCAGCCAGAAGGCGGCACGCTCCTGGATGAACCAGCGGTGCAAAGTCGGGATGTCCTCCGGTATCCGCAACGGGCGGAACACAAAACCCGTCTCGTCGCAGTACGGCCTTTGCACGGCGTCGGCGCGGCGGTGCAGCGTGTCAGTTGGCATGGGCGGGCTCCTTTAAAGATGAAGAATTTGTGACGCTTCCGGTTTCATCCAGATGTCCGGCGCTGGGCACTTTGAGGATCAGGCGATCCAGTAGTGCGGTGAGGACAAAGCCGCCGGCCGCCAGCAGAAAGGGCACATGCAGCCCATAGCGATTGACAATCGCGCCCGCCGCAAACGAGGACAGCAACACGCCCATGTTCTGGAAGAAATTGGTGATGCTGTAGTCCTGCGCATAGCGCTGCGGCGTGGACAGGCGGAACAGGTTGACCTCCAGCTTGACGATGATCTGGAAGAAGGCCCAGCCATACAGCACGCGCCCCAGCACGACCAGAAAAGGATCGGGCGCAGCATGCAGCAACAGACCGGCCGCGCCCAGCAGCAGGTTGCCTACCGTGTGGTCGGGCAGGTCGCCGCCGCGCGCCCTTATCCAGGCGTGCAGCCGCAGCGCGACGATGGCCACCACACCTGGTATGGCGAAGGCCATGCCCGACAGCAGCTCGCTGTCGTTGCCAGTGATCTTCTGCCAGTACAGCGCGAAGAAGGGGCGGATCAGGTAGGCGCTGAAGTCGAACATCAGCATCACCAGCGCCAGCTTCAGGATGGGCAGGCGGGCCAGCAGCCCGACGCGGCGCGCTTCGGTGGCTTCGGCCATTGCCTGCTCCCCGGTGTTGACGCGAATGATCTTTCCGCTGCGGATCAGGTAGAAGCAGACGGCCATCTGAAAATAGTCGCCGGCCGCCATGGCAAAAATGCTGGCGCGCGGCCCCCAGGTCTGTAGCACAAAGCCGCCCACCACCGCGCCGAAGATGGCGCCGAAGTGGACTACCACCGACAGAATGCCAATGGTGGCCGCATGCTGCTCTTTGGGGGTCAGGCGCATCATGTACGGGTACATCAGCAGGTAGCTGCTCTTGCACATGAACATCAGCATCGACAGTATCCAGTAGATCTCCACGGTAGGCGCCCAGTCGCTCAGCAGGCTGAAGGTGCCGGCGGCAAACTGCGTGTAGACCAGCAGGTGCAGCGGTTCGACGCGGCGTGCCACGCGTGCCCACAATGGCAGGGTGCACATCACGGCGATGGAGATCGCCGCCACGTAGGCGCCCACGTGAACAGGGCTGTCGATGCCGTAGCGCGCGCTGAAAAACTGCGGGTAGAAGGGAATCAGGATGGCGTCGCTGATAACGGCCAGTACCGTCATCGTAATGATGTGAAATCTCAGGTTCATGTTTGTTGTGCGCCTCAGGCCTCAGAGCAGGACGAAGTCCGCTGTGGACGGAATAGTGAAATCCTGGATCGCGACGCGACGCTCAATCTTGTAGTGCTCCACGCCCGTGAGTTCGCGCAGGATGTAGGAGTTGCGGTAGCAGCTCATGCCCAGGTCCTGGTTGGTCATGCCGTGGGTGTGCTGGCCGGCGTTCTGCACGAATATCTCGTTGCCGTTGAAATCGGCGGCGTAATTGCGCGCGAGGCGATAGCGGCCTTGTTCGTCCCAACGCAGGCGGTGGCGGATGCCGTCAACGAAAGGCGGGATGTTCTCGCGGTAGCCCGTGGCGAAGACCAGCCCCTCGCTGCGATGCGCATAACGTGCGTCGCAGTCAAGCTGGCGGAATTCGATCTCGTAGCTGTCGCTTCCGGCGTCGTAGCGACACCCCTGCAACTCGCAATTGGTAATGAGGTGCGTGCGCAGCGGCCCCTGCTTTCGCCTGTCGTCCAGCAGGTCATAGATCTGGTTGATCAGGCTGGCATTGACGCCCTTGTACAGGCTGTCCTGCGCGCGCACGATGCGCTCCTTCTTCCCATCGGCCAGGTTGTAGAAGTAATCGATGTAGTCCGGGGAGAACATCTCCAGCGTGAGCTTGGTGGTCTCCATCTGGAAGAAGCGCGAAGAGCGGGTGATCCAGGTCAGGCTGTAGTCGTGCCCGTCGGCGTCCTTGAGCAGGTCGTGGTAGACCTCGGCCGCGCTCTGGCCGCTGCCGACGATGGTGATGGAGCGCTTCTTCTGCAGCTCGGCCTTGCGGGTGATGTAGTCGGCGGTATGCAGGTAGCGATGCCCGCCCGGCGCGCAACATTGTGGGAAACGGGGCTTGGAGCCAACGCCCAGCACCAGCTTGCGGCAGCGCATGACAAAAGGCTCGCGCTGCGGGCCTTGCACACCGGTCACGACATAGCAGCCGTTCTCGATGTCGTGGACGATCTCCTGCACGTCATATTCGAAGCGCGCGTTGGACAGGCGCGCCGCCGCCCAGCGGCAGTAGGCGTTGTACTCAGCCCGCGTCAGGTAGAAGCTCTCGCGGAAGTAGTACGAATAGATTTTCCCTTCTTCCTTGCAGTAGTTGAGAAAGCTGAAGCAGCTGGTGGGGTCCGCCAGGCTCACCAGGTCGGCCAGGAAGGGGTTTTGCAGTGTGGTGTTGTCAATCAGCATCCCGGGGTGCCAGTTGAACTCCGCATTGCGCTCCAGAAAAACCGCGTTCACCCCGGTGATCGGCTCCGCCAGACAGGCCAGACTCAGATTGAAGGGTCCAAGCCCGATCGCAATAAAGTCATAGACATCATTTTTCATTGCACTGAACTCCCTGATTTCTGGTGCGCCATCCGGTGGCGCATGGTGATCAAAAGAATGCCCGCCGCTGACTACCGCACCGGGCCGCGTTCCTACCACTGATACGTCACGGTCGCGTTGACGCTGCGCGCGTCGCCCCAGTAGCAGTACTGCTGGCTCAGGCACGACGCCACATAGGTCTTGTCGAGGAGGTTATTGACGCTCAGGCGAAGGTTGGCGCCCTTGAGCGACGGATTCAGCTGGGCCAGATCGACGCGCAGCATCAGGTCCACCAGCGTGTAGGGCGGCACCTTCATGCTGTTGGCGTTGTCGACCCAGCTCGAGCCCACATGGCGCACGCCCGCACCCATGGTGTAGCCCTGCGAGAAGTTCCAGTCGCCCCAGACCGAGGCCATATGGCGCGGCGCCTGGTACGGCGTGTTGCCGGTGAAGCCGTCCGACGATTCGGTGAACTTCATGTCGGTATAGGTGTAGCTCGCCATCACCGAGACCTTGCGGCTCAGCTGCGAACGGGCCTCCAGTTCCAGGCCGCGCGAGCGCACCTTCCCGGTAGGTTCAAAGTAGGTGGCGCCTACCGGGCGTGTGGCGACATTTTTCTGCGACAGGTCGTACACCGCCGCCGACAGCAAGGTGTTGGAGTCCTTGGGCTGGTAGCGTATGCCGACTTCCAGCTGTTTGGTCTCCGCGGGCGGCAGGTTGTTGCCTTGCCGGTCATTGCGCAGGCTGGGATTAAAGCCGTCCGAATAACCCACGTAGGGCGCAACGCCGTTGTCAAACAGATAGACAATGCCGGCCCGCTTGGTGAATTTGGAGCCGCTCCACTGCGCCGGATTTCCCGAGCCATACTGGTTGGAGGCCTTGGCCCAGTCCATGCGGCCGCCCAGCGTGAAGCGCCAGCGGTCCAGCTCCGTCTGGTTTTGCAGGTAGAGGCCGGTTTGCTCGAGCTGGCGATCGATAGGGTCGCTGGTCACGCCGGTCAGGCCCGGTGCGCCGTAGCCTGGATTGAACACGTTGATCGGCAGCGCGCTGCCCGACTCCCAGCTCCCGCTGACGCGGCGCTTCTGGTAGTCCAGCCCGGTCAGCAGGGTGTGCTTGAGCGCGCCCGTCTCGAAGTGGCCTTCAAGCTGGTTGTCGATGGTGTTGCCGCGTGTCGACTCCGTGGCGCCGGAATAGTAGCGCGTCAACTCGTTGGCGCTGGCCCAGCCATAACCGTAGATCTGGCGCAGCGTGGTATTCGCCGTCACGTGGCGGAAGTTCTGCCGGAACTTCCACGCATCGTTAAAGGCATGCTCGAACTGGTAGCCGAGGAAGCGTTGCTTGCGCTGGTATTTCTCGACACTGGAATCTCCATCGAAGAAATAGCGCGAAATCAGGCGGCCGTTGTGATTGGCATTGAGACTGGCGTCCGCCGGAACCCCGCTGTGATAGCTGCCCTCCGGGTCATCCTGGAGATAAGCCTGCAGCAACAGGCGCGTGTCGTTTGACGGGTTGATCGCCAGGGATGCAGCAATCGCCTGGCGCTCTTCCTTGACTGTGCTGAACTGTGAGTCGAGCGAGCGCGTCAGTGCCGTCAGGCGAAAGGCCATCACACCGTCTTTGTCGATGGGCCCCGAAAGATCGACAGCCGCTTCCCGGCGGTTGCGGTTGCCGGTGGTGACTTGTACTTCCCGGTAAGGCTGGTACTGCGGTGTCATGCTGGTCAGCGCCACCAGGCCGCCCGGCGACGCGCGTCCGTACAGCACAGACGCAGGGCCCCGCACCACGTCAATGCGCTCCAGGAAATAAGGATCCACCTGCATCGAGGTGTAGCTGCCCTGGTCACTCAACATACGCAGCCCGTCAAGCAGGGTGCTGTCTACGCTGCTGTCCTTGAAGCCGCGCAGCGCCACGTAGTCGTAGCGATTGGACGCGCCCACCAGCCCTGTGAAGGCGCCCGGCGAGTAATTCAAGGCCTCGGAAACGCTGCGCGGTTTCTGGTCTTCCAGCTGCTGCTTGGTCACCACCGAGATCGACTGCGGCGTCTCGATGATGGGCGTGTCGGTCTTGGAACCCGAGGCACTGCGCTTGGCGACGTAGCCATTGCCGCCGCTGGTGGCCGTTTCCTGCTCCGCGCCGGCCGTCACGGTCACCAGCGGCAAGGTTGCCGCGCCCGATGACGTTGAAACAGGCTTGACCACAAACACATTGCCGTCGATGGTCGCCGCCAGGCCGCTGCCGGCCAACAGCCTGTCCAGCGCCTGTTGCGGCGTCAAACGGCCAGACACAGCCGGCGCCGTCTTGCCCGCCACCAATGCGGGCTGCACCATCAACTCAAGCCGGGCCTGCTGCGCCAGGTCGTTCAGCGCCTGGGCCAGGGGCTGCACCGCAATGCTGACCTGTACCGGTATGGCGGCACGCGTGCTGCCGGTGTTTTGGGAAAAAGCCACCGTACTTCCGAGGGCCAAAGCCAGGGCCAACGGGGGTAGATGGAAGCGGGAACGAGGCATGCGTGCAATCTCCGGGAGAAGGTTTAAATAAGAATCCTTCTCATGTAGACGCGTGGGCTCTGGGAAACCCTAGGTCGGGCACAAAAGTTTTTTTGTGTCCTGATGTCACCTGCTTCGGCCAGCAGGCCAGGCAGCTCAAGCCGATAACTAATAGTTAGTGGCTAACGGCGAATGACTAATGACCGGCAGAGACGATCTCGGCCTCGCCGCCCTGCTCGCGCAGCTTCACGGGCAAGACCTGCTGCAGGATGCGGGCGAAGTTGCCCGGCCGCCGCGGGTCGAACGTGCCCGTCACGCGCAGCGCGGCCACGGCCGGCTCCCGCACCGTCAGATGCACCGGGCCGTAACGCTCGAACTCGGCCAGAGCCTGGTTCAGAGGCGTGTTGTCAAAACTGACGCGGCTTTCACGCCAGGGCGCAATCCCGGCTGCGGGCAAGGCAGACACCGCGCCCAGCAATCCCGACATGTCGCTCGCGATCTGCTGGCCGGCGACCAGCTCAACCGCCGCATCGGTAGCGGACCGTTCGGCGCGCGCCACGCGCACACGCCCTTCTTCCACCGCAACCTGCACACCCGCACGGCCCGGCACACCGGGCGTGTAGCGCACAGAAAACCGCGTGCCGACCACCGTGATGCGCAAAGGCCCGGCCAGCACATCGAAAGGACGCGCCGGGTCACCCTTGACCTGGAACATTGCCTCTCCCTGCGGCAGGCGCACTTCACGGCGCTCACGGTAAAGCGTGACGTCGGCGGTGGTCAGGGTGTCCAGCCTCAGGCGGCTGCCTTCCGGCAAGACCACCTCCAGCTGCTGGCCTCGCGTGGTGGCAAAACTCTGCTCGAACACCGGTTGCTGCCGCCAGAGGCTCCAGGCCATATAGCCCCCGCAGGAAACCATCAACGCCACGGCGGCCAGTGCGCCCTGCGGCAACCAGGCAGACAGCCCCTGCCACCAGGCGCGCCGGCGCGGCGCGGTACGGACGGCGGCAGCGGCTTTGTCGTCGGCGAGGTTCTGTCTCAGCGTGCGCAAGCCATCTGCCGGCAGCGCGTCGAGCAAACGCCAGTCACGCTGGTGGCGCGCAAAGGCCGCGCCGTGGGCGCTGTCCGCCGCCAGCCAGGCCAGGAACGCAGCCTCGTCCGCCGCGCCAAGCTGCCCACCGGTATGCCGCACGAACCAGTCCAGCGCCGCTTCGTCGGGCTCTGTGGACGGTGCGGCTGGCGGGTGGGCTGGCGGCGGGATGTTCATGGTGTGCTTATCGGCTCTTGGATGTAGACGCACGAACAAGCCGAAACCCTATGCCGGGAAAGCAAGAATACAAATAAAAATTCATTCGAAAGCCGAAAGTCATTCGCGGGCGGGTTTTTTTCGTCGGAGCACCGGGGTAGAGATGGGGGTAGAAGTTGGGCCGGCGGTGGCGGGTGCCCCGTCGAGCGCGTCTTTGCAACGCCTGCAGGCGTCCATGGCCAGCTTGATGTGCTGCTCGACCATCTTGCGCGAGATGCCCATCTGCTCGGCCACCTCCGCATGCGGCAGGCCGTCAAACTTGTGCAGGATAAAAGCCTCGCGGCAGCGCAAAGGCAGGGCATCAATCGTGGCCAGCAGGGCGTTCACCCCTTGCGCGGAAGACGCCGCAGCATCGGGCTCGCAGGCCAGCGGCGCCGCGAGGTTCTCGAGCTCGGCGGCCGAGGCCTCGGCATCGGGATGCAGCGCATCGCCGCGCACTTCACTGCGGCGGTGCTGGTCGATCTGCAGGTTGCGTGCTGTGCGGTAGAGCAGTGCGCGCGGCTCAGGCACCGCCTGGCCGGAATGCTGCACCGCCAGGACGCGCGCATAGCTCTCCTGCACGACATCAGCCGCAGCATCGCGGTTTCGCACCGTGCGGGAACAGAAGTTCAGCAGTTCTTGGTAATAGCGCTCAAGCACAGGTCGGTCATTGCCATGGAGGTGACGGATCCCTTCAAGCGGCAGACGAGATGTGGCGGTGGCTGACCAGGCGCGCGTCGTAGATGGGAATTATTCTCATTATGAACGAAACACGCTATCGGACTCTGCTGCGGGGACCATCGTTACCTTTGATACCACCACTGCCCTGTTGAGCGGTCGCTCCTGAATTCACATGCGAGTCTCAAGGACCCGAGACATCGCAAGAAGGAAGCGAGGAAATGCGCGTTGTCTATGGTCGGGTGTGCTTCAACCTTCATCGGGATTGTCAACACCCTGAAAACTACATAACAGGCAGTTCCGTCGTTGAGAGCACCTGCTTCAGCACGACGAAGGTGCGGATCTGCCGCACCCCCGGGAGGTAGAGCAGCTCCGCGGCATGCAGGCGGTTAAACGATTCGTTGTCCTGCGTGCGGACGGTGACGAAGTAGTCGAACTCGCCCGTCACCACCACGCATTCCAGGCAGCCCGGCACCTTCTGCACCGCTTTTTCGAAGTCGGCGAAGGACTGCGGTGTGGACCGGTCCAACACCACGCCGATCACGACCAGCATGCCAAGGTTCAGCGACGCAGGATTGAGCAGCGCGACGATGCGCTGTACCAGGCCCATCGATTTCAGGCGCTCCACCCGGCGCAAGCAGGCTGCGGGGCTCAGGTGCACCTTGGCCGCCAGTGCCACATTGGAGATCGATGCATCGCGCTGGAGCAGGCGCAGGATCACGCGATCAACCCGGTCCAGGTCAGGTCGTGGGGCAGTTGTTTCATTCTGTAAACGCACTTTTATTTCTCTTTTTTCTTTAATCACACACTTCTCCAAGTTTTAAAATCTAATTATTCGAATAACTGATCTTAAAAGTCAATTATGTTGCAACCCTGTTGCGCGGCCTCGGCGATAGACTTTCCTTGACTCCTCAAGCGGATTTCCGACATGCCCTCCAACTTTGCCGCTTGGGATTCTGGATACGTCGAAACGCAATGCCTGCAGTTTCCTGTTTCGCAACGGTTGATCAACGCGGCCCATGCCGTATCAAAGAGGAGCAATACGATGATGAACCCAAGGTATGAGAAGCGCTTCTTCCTGGCCATGGCGCTGGTCTTGCTGGCCCCATGGGCCAGCGTTCACGCGCAGGGCTATCCGTCCAAGCCGGTCCAACTGGTCATTCCTTTTCCGCCGGGCGGCGCCACCGACATCGCCGGACGGCTGGTCGCCAAGAAGCTGGGTGAGCGCCTGGGGCAACCTGTGGTCATCGACAACCGGCCGGGCGCCGGCACCATCGTCGGTGCCGCATTCGTCGCCAAGGCGGCGCCGGACGGCTACACGCTGCTTATCAGCTCGGGATCCACTTTCACGGTCAACCCGGCACTCATGCCCAAGCTGCCTTACGACCCGATCAAGAGTTTCGAGCCTGTCGGGATGGTGGCGCGCGTTCCCCTTGTTCTTCTGGCCAACTCCGATGTCCCGGTCAACGACCTGAAGCAGCTGATCGCAGCGGTGCAACGCGCACCGGACAAGTACGTGTACGGGTCGTTCGGCAACGGCACCACAGGGCACTTCGCCGGTGAAATGCTCTGGAGCGCCGCTGGCATCAAGCTGCAGCACATCGCTTACAAAGGCAGCGCACCAGCGATGACCGACCTGATGGCCGGCCAAATCCCCTTCTCGATTGACACCGTCGCGGCGGCGCTGCCGCAACTGAAGGCGGCGAAGCCGAGGATCAAAGCCATCGCCGTCACCGGCGAAAGCCGCGCGACGCAAATGCCCACGGTGGCGACTGTGGCGGAGAGCGGTTTCAAAGGTTTCTCGGCCGATTCCTGGCTGGCCATTGCCACGCCCAAGGGGGTGCCGGCGGATGTAAAAGCCAAGCTGCAGAAGGCGCTGGCCGAGACGATGAAGGATCCCGAGCTTCGCGAAAAACTCGTCGCGAACGGACTCGAATACGCCTGGGAGCCCGCTGCCACGGTTGCGGCGCGCATCGAAAACGAGCTGCCCCGCATGCGCGTGATCGCCCTGCGTTCCAACATCCGGATCGATTGAAAGTGGCGGCCGGCAAGGACCTCGTGGCCTTCTCCGATTGATTGTTACCCATGGGGCTGGACTCACTATCTACAGCCTCAGGCTTGACAGGTGAAAGCGTTGCACGTGCGAGTTGGACCGCGTTAAGGAAACTGGAAATGAGAACTGGTCAGTTGATTGCCCGCCTGGCGGGCCTGGTTATCGCAAGCGGTATAACGTCGTCCGTACTGGCCGCGCAGCTTGTAGTCGGTCAGGTGGCGCCGTTGACCGGTATTGACGCGAGCCAGGGCCGCGCCTATGCAGCTGGAATGCAATTGCATTTCAACGCCGTGAACAAGGCGGGCGGGGTCAACGGAAACACCTTCATCCTGGCGCGCCGCGACGACGCTGGACGTCCCGATGAAACACTCACCCAAACGCGCGCGCTTCTGGCCGAGGACAAGCCAGTGGTGCTTGCCGGCTACTTTGGAAGCCGCAACATCGCCCAACTGGTCAGCGCGGGCGTATTTGAGCGCGAGCGCATCGTGCTGGTCGGCTTCCGCGCGACCGAACTGAATCTGGACGTGCCACAACTTTATGGCGTGCGCGCCACATTGCGGGACGAACTTGCGAGAATCACGGCGCACCTGGCGACAGTCGGAATCACCAGGCTTGGCTTGTTTTACGAAAACGGCCCCGGTGCTGCGCCACTCGTCGCCGCCGCACAGGAAGCAGCGGCGAATGCCAAGGCCAGGATCGTGCAAACGGCGGGTTATGACGCCGGGACCAGCCGCGTGACTGCCGCCGCTGACGCCATGCTGCAAGCCTCGCCGCAGGCGATCATCATGATTGCAAGTGGAGGTGCAGCTTCCGGTTTTATTGAAAAATACCGCTCGGCCGGAGGAACGGCCCAGCTGTTTGCACACTCGGGCGCGGACATTGAGCAGATGGCGAAACGGCTTTCTGACGAGCAGATGCAAGGCATCGCGATCGCTCAGGTTACGCCCAGCCCCTACAAACTGACAAATCGGCTTTCCAAGGAGTTCAACGACATCGCGGCAACAGCCGGAGCGCAGGATGTTCCGATCAGCTACGCAATGATGGAAGGCTTCATCGCGGCCAAGGTGATTGTTGAAGCGGCCCGGCGGCAAGGCTTGCGTGTGACCCGTGAAGGTTTTGCTTCCGCTCTGGATGGACTGGACAGCTTTGACCTGGGAGGATATGTCATCGGATTTCGCCCGGGGATGCGCAATGGTTCGCGCTTCGTGGAGATGACGATCGTCAGTGGAAACGGAAGAATCCGGCAATAGAAAAAGCAGGGCCGATACCGCTGCTTTGCGCCACGCACCAAATCTTGAGGACGCAGTCAGGAAACAAGGGCCGGAAAAGAGAAAAGGGTTAGCAGATACTTACCTGCTAACCCTTATCAATATTGGCGGAGTGGACGGGACTCGAACCCGCGACCCCCGGCGTGACAGGCCGGTATTCTAACCAACTGAACTACCACTCCTGGTAGTGACAACATTCGCTCTTTCGAGCCAAGTCGCTTGAGCCCTTGCGGGCCGGCGGTTGTCAACTTGCGCCTTGGGCATCACACGCAAGGTGTGATGAATTCTGGCGACCCTAAGGGGATTCGAACCCCTGTAGCCACCGTGAAAGGGTGGTGTCCTAGGCCTCTAGACGATAGGGTCAAAACCTTGGAACTTCCGGATGAGCCCCTGCTTTCACACGGACCCACAAAACTTCAAATTCTTCCCGACTAACTTTTAACTTTTGGTGGAGGTAAGCGGGATCGAACCGCTGACCTCTTGCATGCCATGCAAGCGCTCTCCCAGCTGAGCTATACCCCCGTCAAGTTATTGAGGTTTCCCTGCAATTGTCGAGCCTTGAATTATAGCCCGAAAAATTGGCCTATTTCAAATCCTCAAACAAGCTTGAGCCGGGAGACCACATCTTCGCGTTTCATGAGCTCCAGAATCGCGTCGAGGGACGGGGTTTGCGGCGTGCCCATGACCAGCACGCGCACGGGCATTGCCAGCTGCGGCATCTTCAGGCCCGTGTCGGCCAGCACCTGTTTGATGGCGGCCGAGATCGCGGCCTTGCTCCACTCGCAGGCCACCAGGGAACTGCTCAGCTTTGCAATGGCAGGGCGCACCGCCTCTGTCACATGCGTGCTGATGTCCTCAGCGCTGGGCTTGCCCCCGGTCACCAGCAGTTGCAGCCAGCCGGCCAGCTCTACGAGTGTGCTGCAGCGGTCTTTAAAAAGCCCGCAGCCGCGCGTCACCCATACCGGGTCCACGCCGGTGATGCCCTGGGCTGCCAGGAAGGGCTGCACCAGCGTTGCCAGTGTGTCATCAGGAGTGGCCTTCAGGTGCTGGGCATTGACCCAGCGCAGCTTGGTTTCATCGAACTGCGCGGCACTCTTGCCCAGGTGATCAAGGTTGAACCATTCAATGAACTGCTCGCGGCTGAAGATTTCGTCGTCGCCGTGGCTCCAGCCCAGGCGCGCCAGGTAATTGACCATGGCGTCCGGCAAATAGCCTTCGGCGGCGTACTGCGTCACTGGCTTGGCGCCATTGCGTTTGCTGAGCTTTTCGCCCTGCTCGTTGAGCACGGTCGGCAGGTGGGCGTACACCGGAGGCTCTTTACCCAGGGCCTTGAAGATGTTGATCTGCCGCGGCGTGTTGTTCACGTGGTCGTCGCCGCGAATCACGTGGGTCATGGCCATGTCGATGTCGTCGACCACCACGCAGAAGTTGTAGGTCGGCGTGCCGTCAGGCCGGGCGATCACCAGGTCGTCGAGTTCGTCGTTGCTGATCTCGATGCGGCCCTTGACCTTGTCGTCCCAGACCACGCTGCCGCCCTGCGGGTTCTTGAAGCGCAGCACGGGCTGCACGCCTTCGGGCACGGGCGGCAGGGTCTTGCCGGGGGCCGGGCGCCAGGTGCCGTCGTAGCGTGGTTTCTCTTTGGCGGCCATCTGCTTTTCGCGCAGGGCGTCGAGCTCCGCCACGCTCATGTAGCAGGGGTAGACCAGGCCATCAACCTGCATCTGGGCAAGCACAGCCTTGTAGCGGTCCATGCGCTGCATCTGGAAGAAGGGGCCTTCATCGTGGTTCAGGCCCAGCCAGCGCATGCCTTCGATGATCACATCGACGGCTTCCTGGCTGGAGCGCTCGACGTCAGTGTCTTCGATGCGCAGGATGAAATCGCCGCCGGTAGCGCGGGCAAACGCCCAGGGGTAAAGCGCCGAGCGGATATTGCCGAGATGGATAAAGCCAGTCGGTGAAGGGGCGAAACGGGTTCTGGTTTTTTGGGTCATTACTTCAGTCATGCGATGAGGCTCAGGCCGCGCGAAAGATCGGCCTTGATGTCGTCCACGTGGTCCAGCCCGACGGCCAGGCGGACCAGGCTCTGACCAATGCCGGCGGCCTGACGCTGCTCTTCGCTGAGGCGCCCGTGCGAGGTGGTGGCGGAATGGCTGATGATGGTCTTGGTGTCACCGAGGTTGGTCGCGATGCTCAGCACCTGCGTGCTGTTGATCACCTTGAAAGCGTTGGCACGTGCCGCTTCCGGCGTGTCGCCGCGTACGTCAAACGACAGCACCGCGCCACCCAGTCCAGATTGCTGGCGCATGGCCAGCTCATGCTGGGGATGCGATTCGAGACCAGGGTAATAAACGCGCGCCACCGCAGGCTGCGTTTCAAGCCACCTGGCAACGGCCAGCGCGTTGGCGCTCTGTGCCTGCATGCGGATGTTCAATGTCTCCAGGCCCTTGAGCACGACCCAGGCGTTGAAGGGCGCGAGCGTCATGCCGGCGGTGCGCACGATCGGGCCAAACACATCAACGATGAGTTTGGACGAGCCGCAGAGCGCACCCGCCATCACACGGCCCTGGCCGTCCAGGTATTTGGTGCCCGAATGCATGATGAGGTCAGCGCCGAATTCCACCGGACGCTGCAGGGCCGGTGAGCAAAAGCAGTTGTCCACCGCGAGCAAGGCGCCCACGCTGTGCGCCAGATCAGCCAGCGCCCGGATGTCGCAGACTTCGGTCAGCGGATTGGTCGGGGTTTCAGCAAACAGCAGCTTGGTGCCGGGTCGCAATGCGGCCTTCCACTCGCTCACGTCGGTCTGCGACACAAACGTGGTTTCAACGCCGAACTTCCCGAACTCGCGGCCTATCAAGGCGATCGTCGAGCCAAACATCGAACGCGAGCAAATGACGTGGTCGCCAGACTTCAGCAATCCCATGCACATCATCAGGATCGCGCCCATGCCGGTCGAGGCGCCGATGGCGGCTTCGGTGCCCTCCATCGCGGCGAGGCGGCGTTCAAAGCTTGTGACCGTCGGGTTGGACGTGCGGCCGTAGGTGTAGCCTTCTGTCGGGTCGGCAAAGCGCCGTGCCGAGGTCTCGGCATCGGGTTGCACAAAGCCGCTGGTCAGGTACAGCGCTTCGGAGTTTTCGCCGTGCTGGCTGGGCTCCAACGCCACGCGCACGGCCAGCGTATCGCGGTGCAGGTTGTCAGGCAGTTTTCTTTTCGTCATGCTCAGGCTTCTTGCGGATTGGGCAATGCCAGGCGGGACACGTCCACGTCGCCTTCTTCGCCGGCGGTGTCGGCGCGCTGTGAATTCATCGCGGCGATGGTCTCTGCAGTCACGTCGCCCGTGATGTAAACGCCGTCAAAGCAGGAGGCGTCAAAGCCGTCGAGCTTGCCGTTGAGTGAGCCAATGGCGCGCTTCATGCCTTCCACGTCCTGGTAAATCAGCGCGTCGCAGCCGATCACTTCGCGGATTTCTTCAATCGTGCGGCCGTGGGCCACCAGCTCATCAGGTGTGGGCATGTCAATGCCGTACACGTTGGGAAAGCGCACCGGCGGCGCAGCGCTGGCAAGGTAGACCTTGCGCGCACCGGCGTCACGCGCCATTTGCACGATCTCGCGGCTGGTGGTGCCGCGCACGATGGAATCGTCGACCAGCAGCACGTTACGGCCCTTGAACTCGCTGGCAATCACGTTGAGCTTCTGGCGCACGGACTTCTTGCGCACGCCCTGCCCCGGCATGATGAAGGTGCGGCCCACGTAACGGTTCTTGACGAAACCTTCGCGGTAAGGAATGCCCAGCAAGTGCGCCAGCTGCGTGGCACTCGGCCGGCTGGATTCGGGGATCGGGATGATCACATCGATCTCGCTGGGTGGCACGGTAGAGACCACGCGTTTGGCCAGCGTCTCGCCCAGGTTCAGGCGGGCCTGATAGACCGAAATACCGTCCAGCACGGAGTCAGGACGCGCCAGGTACACAAATTCGAAGATGCAGGGGTTGAGTTTGGCGTTGGGTGCGCACTGCTCGGCGTGCACCACGCCTTCCATGTCTACATACACGGCTTCGCCCGGGGCGATGTCGCGCTCGAACTGGTGCGAAGTGCCTTCGAGCGCCACCGATTCGCTGGCCACCATGACGGTCGTGCCGTTTTCATTCTCGCCGCGGCCGATGCACAGCGGTCGGATGCCAAAGGGATCACGGAAAGCCAGCAAGCCGTGACCGGCGATCAGCGCGACGACGGCATAAGAGCCCTTCACGCGCTTGTGCACACCGCGCACTGCGGCGAACACATCAACCGGCTTGAGCGGCAGGCCGCGTGTGGTTTTTTCTAGCTCATGCGCCAGCACGTTGAGCAGCACTTCAGAATCGCTGTCGGTGTTGATGTGACGGTGGTCAGTGTTGAAGAGCTCGGCCTTCAGCTCGGCCGCATTGGTCAGGTTGCCGTTGTGCGACAGCACGAGGCCGAAGGGCGCATTGACGTAAAACGGCTGGGCTTCGTCTTCGCTGTAGGCGTTGCCTGCTGTGGGGTAGCGCACCTGGCCCAGGCCCACCGTGCCCGGCAGCGCGCGCATGTTGCGGGTGCGGAACACGTCGCGCACCATGCCCTTGGCCTTGTGCATGTAGAACTTGCGCCCCTGCTGCGTGACGATGCCCGCGGCATCCTGGCCGCGATGCTGCAAAAGCAGCAGTCCGTCATAAATCAGCTGATTGACCGGGGCTTTGCTGACGACGCCGACTATCCCGCACATGGTGTTCCGATCATGATGAGTTGACTCTTCAAAGTTAAATTAAATACTTGGCAAACTGTTCGGGCAATACCGGCTTCAGGGCCTTGAGCGTGGCCGTCAACACCGGCGCGCCCTTTGATTCCCGCCACCAACTGCTGGACTTCAGCGCCGTCATGTCGATCACAACGGTCGCCGCCAGCAGCAAAACAATTCCGCGCAACACACCAAAAGCGGCTCCGAATACTCTGTCCACAGGCGCCAGGCCGACGGCAGCTACCAGCTTCTTCACCACAAAGGCCAGCAGCCCTGCCGCGAACACGGCGGCAATAAAGATCAGCACAAACGCCGCCGCATAACGCACCGGGTCAGAAGCAGACTGCACCGGCAAGCGGGTGGCCAGGTCGGGCGCAAACCATTGCGCCACAAAAAACGACACCACCCAGCCCAGCACCGACAACACCTCATACACCAGCCCGCGCCATGCGCCCAACAGCATGGAAAAAACCAGCACCCCCAGCAAAATCCAGTCAACAGCCGTCACGACACCACCGGGGCAGTACCCATTACAAGGTCAGGATGGCAGCGGGTAAATCAAGGCCCTTGATCTTGGTCGCCGCCTTGTCGGCCTCGGCCTTGGTGGCAAACGGGCCCACGCGGACCCGGATGCGCTTGCCGTCTTTGGTTTCCGCCACTTGTGTATAGGTTTTGAGGCCCGCCTTTTCCACCTTCAGGCGCGCTTCGCGGGCCTTGGCCACATCGGCAAACGCGCCGACCTGAACCACAAAACGGCCATCCGCCTCGCTGGCAGACGGTTTGGCGGCCGGCGCGGCGGTGCCGTTCAGCAGTGCGGCGGCACGTGTGGCGTCGTCGTTCGCAGCGGGCTTGGCCGGCTTGGTTTCCGGTTTGACCGCAGGCTTCACCTCAGGTTTGGTTTCCGGTTTTGCTTCATTTTTGATAGCTGGTGGCGCAGATGCAGCAAGGGCTGGAGCCGGTTTTGATGAAAGAATTTCTTCCCTGGGTGCCAGGCTGGCGTCAGCGGTCACTTTTTCGGCGGGCTTGTCGGCCACCTTGGGGGCAGATGCGGAAGTGGCTGCCGGGGCACCGGGCCCGGGAATCACCAGGGGCTTGACCGTGCCTTTGCCGGGAATTTCAATCGGGATATCGACCGGAATGGGCCTGGGCTGGGTGTCAAACAGCAGCGGGAAACCCAACACGCCGATCAGCACCAGCACGGCAGAACCGATCAGCCGGTGTTTGGCGCGCTTGCGAATCACTTCCACGCTTTCCGTTTGAGCGGCTGACCCGGCATTGGAGGCAGCGTTGGAGCCGCCCCGGCGGAAGTTGAAAAACGGCATGGTGTGGCTTGGATCCGATAAGGGGTGACGTTAACGGTGAACGCGGGCTGACGGCCCTTTTTTGAACGCGTTGCGGGCCGCTTGTCAGGTCTCAGGCGGCCAGGTGCGGGGCCGAAAGACGCGGCACACCGTCCTTCAAAATGCCGCCCACCGTGTAGAAGGAGCCGAACACGACAATTCTATCAGCGGGGGTTGCGGCCCTGACCGCCGCCTGCAGCGCCGCTTCGGGGGATTTGTAAGTGCCGGCGCTTGCATCAGGCCGGGTATTGGCCGCCGTCCACCTGGCCTGCAAATCCTCGGCAGAAGCGGCCCGCGGCGTCGGCAAATCGGTGAAATACCACTTGTCGATAAGCGGCGCCACCCGTGCCAGCATGGGCGCCAGGTCCTTGTCGGCCATGGCACCGAACACCGCGTGCGTGCAGGGGTAAAAGCCCATGGCATCGAGGTTTTCAGCCAGCGCGGCCACCGAATGGGGGTTGTGCGCCACATCCAGCACCAGCGTGGGCTGGCCGGGCACGATCTGAAAGCGCCCCGGCAGTTCGACCATTGACAAGCCGTTGCGCACCGCCTGGGCCGTCACCGGCAGGCGCTCACGCAAGGCCGTCAGCGCCGCCAGCACGCCTGAAGCATTGACAAGCTGGTTGGCGCCGCGCAAGGCCGGATACGCCAGGCCGGCATAGCGGCGCCCACGCCCTGCCCAGCCCCATTGCTGCTTGTCGCCCGAAAAATTGAAGTCGGTGCCGAAACGCCACAAGTCAGCACCCACTGCGGCGGCGTAGTCAATGATGCTTTGCGGCGGCACCGGATCGCTCACGATGACCGGCTTGCCGGCGCGCATGATGCCGGCCTTTTCGCGGCCAATGCTTTCACGGTCAGGGCCCAGGTATTCCATGTGGTCCAGGTCGATGCTGGTGATCACCGCGCAGTCCGCGTCCAGCATGTTCACGGCGTCCAGACGCCCGCCCAGGCCGACTTCGAGGATGACGACATCCAGCTTTGCGTCGGCCAGCAGCTGCAGGATGGCCAGGGTGGTGAATTCAAAGTAGGTCAGCGAAATCGCATCCCCGCCCTGCGTGCGCGCCGCCTCGACGCGCGCGAATTGCGCAACCAGCTCGTCAGCCTTCACGATGTCGCCGCGCACCCGGCAGCGCTCTTCAAAATGCACCAGGTGCGGCGAAGTGAAGACGCCGGTGCGGTAGCCGGCCTGCAGCAAGATGGCTTCAAGCATCGCGCAGGTCGAGCCTTTGCCGTTGGTGCCGGCCACCGTGATGATGGGGCAGTCAAAGGCCAGGCCCATGCGCCTGGCCACAGCGCTGATGCGCGTCAGGCCCATGTCGATGCCGACGGGGTGCAGATGCTCGCAATAGGCGAGCCAGTCGTCGAGAGTTTTCAAATTTTGCATACAGCCCCCTATTGTCGCAAAGCCGGCCTTTCCTCCAAGCGGGGGCCGCGGTCCGGCTCTGCCGGTCGCAGGCGCCGCCCCCTGCAAGGGGGGAGGACGCTACACGCAGTGAGCGTCAACGGGGGTGTTCGAGCTATTTGGCAAACCGGTCGGTGGCTGCGATCAGCTGGCGCAGGATGCCGGGCTCGTTGAAGGCGTGGCCAGCGTTGTCGACCATGTGGAATTCAGCCTCCGGCCAGGCGCGGTGCAGATCCCAGGCGGTTTTGGCCGGTGTGGCCACGTCGTAGCGGCCTTGGACGATGACACCGGGAATCCCGGCCAGCTTGTGCGCATCGCGAATCAGTTGCCCTTCTTCGAGCCAGCCGGCGTGCACAAAATAATGGTTTTCGATGCGGGCGAACGCCAGCGCAAAAGCGTCGTCGCCGTGCTGGGCGGTAAAAGACGGGTCAGGCAATAGCGTAATCGTCTGGCCTTCCCACAGGCTCCAGGCGCGGGCAGCCGCCAGTTGCGCAGCACGGTCGGCGCCCACCAGCCGTTTTCGGTAGGCGGCAATCAGGTCGCCGCGCTCTGCCTGGGGAATGGGTTTGATGAACTCTTCCCACAAATCAGGGAACAACCAGGACGCCCCTTCCTGGTAGTACCAGAGCAGTTCGGCACGCCGCAGCGCAAAAATACCCCTGACGACGAGCGCCGACACGCGGGCCGGATGCGCCTGCGCATAAGCCAGCGCCAGTGCGCTGCCCCAGGAGCCGCCGAACACCAGCCAGCGCTCCACACCCAGCAGGGTGCGCAAGCGCTCGATATCGGCCACCAGGTGCCAGGTGGTGTTGTTTTCCAGCGAGGCGCTGGGGCGGGAACGGCCGCAGCCGCGCTGGTCGAACAGCAGCACGCAATAGCGTTCGGGATCAAACAGGCGGCGATGCTCGGGCGAGCAGCCGGCGCCAGGGCCGCCATGCAAAAACACTGCCGGCTTTCCTTTGGGGTTGCCGCACAGCTCCCAGTACACCGAATGGCCGTCACCCGTTTCAAGAATGCCCGTGCGAAAGGGTTCGAGAGGCGGGTAAAGAACGGCGGGGGCAGTGCGCGTGGCTGAAGCAGCGGTCATGGGGCAAGGCATCCATACAAAAAAAGGTTGCGCCGGTCGGCGTTCTTCATTATTCCAGCCTTGCCAAAGGCCCGCTTACGCGCCCGGGCCCTTGCCCGCCTTTGCAGAAACGCTACTAATTTGATAGCTGCTCGCGCTCGTCCCGCTTGGCCGGAAGGCCTGTTTTCCTTAAATCTGCGAAAATCGGGCCATGATCATTCTTTACGGCATCCCCAATTGCGACACCGTCAAAAAGGCCCGCGCATGGCTCGGCGAACAAGGTGTTGACTACCAGTTTCACGATTTCAAGAAGCAGGGCGTGCCGCCCGACCAGCTGACGCGATGGGCCCAGGCAGCCGGCTGGGAAAAGCTGCTGAACCGCCAGGGCACCACCTGGCGAAAGCTGGACCCGGCGCTGCAGGCCGGCGTGCATGACAGCGCCAGCGCCCAAACGCTGATGCTGGCCAACCCCAGCGTCATCAAGCGGCCGGTGGTGGACTGGGGCAAAGACATCACCGTCGGTTTTGACGCCCCGGGCTGGGCTGCGAGGGTTTGAACGCACGGCAGGCCGACCGGTTACGTTTTGCAGCCTGTTTTGCCTCCAGAGGGCTTTAATGGGCAGCTTTACCGTCGATTTACCGAACTCCGCGCCCCAAAATGACTCTGACTTACTAAAATTACGTTTGCCGCCCGAGCCATCACCCGACCAGGGTGAGACCTTTGGCGGTGCAACTTCAGCCACGGGCTGAAAAGGGTTGAATCATGAAAAAAGCGCTTGTTCTCTCTGCTCTGGCCGCCGCCTCCGGGTTGGCAGCTGTACCCGCCTCCGCCATGGACATCCTGGCCCGGGTGATTTCAAGCACGCCGGTGGTGCAGCAAGTGGCCGTACCGCGCCAGGTCTGCAGCAACCAACCCGTCGTCGTCCAGCAACCGAACTCGGGCGCAGGCGCGCTGATGGGCGCCCTTGCGGGCGGTGCAGCCGGTAACGCCATCGGCAATGGCGGTGGCCGTGCCGTCGCCACCATGATCGGCCTGGTGGGCGGTGCCATCGTTGGCGACCGCATCGAAGGCTCAAACAACCAGGTTCAAAACGTGCAGCAGTGCGCGACGCAAACCTATTACGAAAACCGCCCCAGCCACTACAACGTGGTGTACGAATACCAGGGTACGCAGTACAGCACGCAGATGGCCACCGACCCGGGCCAGTATGTACGCCTGCAGGTCACGCCGGTCGGCGCCATGGCGCCTGCGCCGCAGACCTTCCAGTCCGCGCCGCAGCAGCCCCAGACCTATGTGCAACCGGCACCCCAGCCCGTGTACGTGCAGCCTGCTGTGACTTACGTGGAGCAGCCGGTGGTTTACCCGGCTTACTATCCGCGGCCCTACTACCAGCCTTATTACGCCCCCATCGGCCTGTCGCTGAACTTCGGTTACAGCCGGGGCTATGGCCACCATCACTGGCGCTGAGACCAACTGGCGGGCTAATAAACAAAAAAAGGGGCGTTACCAACGCCCCTTTTTGCTGCCCGCCCGATAGCTCTAAGAGCCGCTCACAAAGCCCAGCGAAGCGGTCCTGGCTAGGCGCGTCGCCGCAGACAGTGCTACAGCACGGCAAGGCGGCGCAACAACGCCAGGAGGGTTTTGTGAGCGGCGCTATTTGGGTGTCTCGATGAGCGCGCCCTTAAACAGCACCGGCCCGGTCGGCCCGCTGCCCGGCGGCACGCCACCCTTGGGCTCAAGCGTGATCGCCAGCGTCGGAACCTGACGCATGTCGGTGCCCGCGGCGGTCAGGCGAACCACGGGGTCCGCATTCATCACACCCAGCGATTTGGGCGCCGCGCCGGGCGGCAAGGCCCACAGTTCCAGCGACTTGTCAGGTTGCTCCCTGAAGCTGCCCACGCGCTTAAGCACCAGCGTTTTGTTCTTCGGATCAAACGTCACCAGCAGCGATGCCGAAGCCTTGTCATCCGTCAGTACGGCCACGTATTCGATCTCGGGCGTGGCTGTCAGTTTGGCGGTCAGTTCGCTCACTTGCCCGCTCAGCCGGCCGTTCACGTTCAGCCCCACGACAACCGCCGCTGCAGTCGCGAGTGCGCCCGCCACGGCCCCGCCGCGCCACAAGCCCAGGCTGGACCACCAACCCACGGCACTCGGAGCGGCCCGCGCCGCCTGCATGGCGCGCGCCTCCTTGTCGGCCCGCACCAGGTTTTCAATGCGTTTCCAGACCACCGGGCTGGGCGCCTCTTGCGGCTGCAGCTCAGCCACCGACGACAGCCGGCTTTGCCAGACCAGCGCCGCAGCACGCAAGGTCGCGTTGTCACGTGCCAGCGTCTCAAACCGGCGACGCGCGCCGCCGCGCAAGGTGCCCAGCGCATAGCTGGCTGCCAGTTGATCCATCAGGGCGGGGTTGTTCTGGATATTCATTACGCGAACCTCGCCATGCAGCCGCGAAGCTGTTCCAGCCCACGCCGGATCCAGGTTTTAACGGTACCCAAAGGCAGCTTCAGCTGCTCAGCCAGCTCGCCATGACTCAAATCCCGCAAATACGCCAGGCTCACCACTTCACGCTGCTTGTGCTCCAGCTGGCCCAGGCACTGATGCAAAGCCCAGGCCTGTTCGCTGGCCTGGGTCGTGTCCATCGGGTTGGGCGAGTCGCCGGCCACCGTGTCGGAAATCACGTCGTCAAGTTCCTGCATCAGGTCGGCCCGGTCCGAAGCCCGGCGCCGCAAAAAATCCAGGCCGCGGCTGCGCACCACCAGCGCCATCCAGGCCATGGGCGGTGAGAGGGTCGCCTTGTAGTCGCCTGCGATGCGCCAGATGTTCAAAAAAGCTTCCTGCAGCACGTCTTCAGCCCATTCACGGTTGGTCACCACACGAATCGCGACACCGTAGAGCTTGGACGAAGTCAGCTCATACAGCTCCCGCAGGGCCGACTCATCGGCCTGGGCCACGCGGTCAATCAGCGCGATCAATTGTCTGTCCGGGCTTTCTGGCTTCATGAAGAACATTGTCAGGCATTGGTGGCTATCGGGAAACACCGGCAGGCGGCTGGTACGGGGGATACGCCACAAAGCGCCAACCGGATTCACCGCGGGCCCGGCGAAGGGCTCCGGGTGACCTAAAATCAACGGTTTGGGCGCCACGCGGTGCTTTCCCGCAGCCCGGAACAGCCCCTTTCGCCCCTTTCAGTCTCTTTTCAGCACATTCCCATGCCTACCGAACAAATCGACAACATCAGCGTGACCACCAAGGCCAACGTCTACTTTGACGGCAAATGCGTGAGCCACGGCATCACGCTGGCCGACGGCACCAAAAAATCGGTCGGCGTGATCCTTCCGGCCACCCTGACCTTCAACACCGGCGCGCCCGAGGTCATGGAATGCGTGGCGGGCGCCTGCGAATACAAGCTGGCCGGCAGCGACAGCTGGGTGAAGTCTTCGGCCGGCGAAAAGTTCAGCGTGCCCGGCAACGCCAAATTCGAAATCCGCGTTGCAGCGGGCGAAGCGGCTTACCACTACATCTGCCACTTCGGTTAAAAAGCGTCTTGGTCCACCCCCAACCGATCCTTCGCTCCTTTTTTCATAGCTGCTTGCGCAGGTTCTGCGCGGCTTACAGCGATACTCAGGCCTAAAAAATGTCCAACACCATTCTGCAAAACATCCCCGCCAACCAAAAGGTCGGCATCGCGTTCTCTGGCGGCCTGGACACCAGCGCCGCGCTGTTGTGGATGAAACAGAAGGGCGCCCTGCCCTACGCGTACACCGCCAACCTGGGCCAGCCCGACGAAGCCGACTACGACGAGATTCCGCGCAAGGCCATGGAATACGGCGCCATCAAGGCCCGCCTGGTCGACTGCCGCCCGCAGCTCGCCGCTGAAGGCATTGCCGCGCTGCAAAGCGGCGCGTTCCACATCACGACTGCCGGCGTGACCTACTTCAACACCACGCCACTGGGCCGCGCTGTCACCGGCACCATGCTGGTGTCGGCGATGAAGCAGGACGACGTGAACATCTGGGGCGATGGCTCCACCTTCAAGGGCAACGACATCGAGCGCTTCTACCGCTACGGGCTGTTGACCAACCCCGCGCTGAAGATCTACAAACCCTGGCTGGACCAGCAGTTCATCGACGAACTGGGCGGCCGCGCCGAGATGAGCGCGTTCATGACAGCCAACGGCTTTGGCTACAAGATGAGCGCCGAGAAGGCCTACAGCACCGACAGCAACATGCTGGGCGCCACGCACGAAGCCAAAGACCTGGAAAACCTCAACAGCGGTATCAAGATCGTCAACCCCATCATGGGCGTACCGTTCTGGAAAGACGACTGCGTCGTCAAGGCCGAAGAAGTGAGCGTGACCTTTGAAGAAGGCCGCCCCGTGGCCCTGAACGGCGTCGCATACCCTGACCTCGTGAGCCTGATCCTCAAAGCCAACGAAATCGGCGGCCGCCACGGCCTGGGCATGAGCGACCAGATCGAAAACCGCATCATCGAAGCCAAGAGCCGCGGCATCTACGAAGCCCCGGGCCTGGCGCTGCTGTTCATTGCCTACGAGCGCCTGGTTACCGGCATCCACAACGAAGACACCATCGAGCAATACCGTGACAACGGCCGCAAGCTCGGCCGCCTGCTGTACCAGGGCCGCTGGTTCGACAGCCAGGCCATCATGCTGCGCGAAACCGCCCAACGCTGGATCGCCAGCGCCATCACCGGCACCGTGACGATGGAACTGCGCCGCGGCAACGACTACTCGCTGCTGAACACCGAATCGCCCAACCTGACCTACGCGCCTGAGCGTTTGAGCATGGAAAAAGTGGAAGACGCGCCGTTCAGCCCGCTGGACCGCATTGGGCAACTGACTATGCGCAATCTGGACATTACCGATACACGGGCCAAGCTGGGGATTTATTCCAATGCCGGGATGCTGGAATTGGGCAAGGGGGATGATTTCTTGAAGTTGGGCAAGTAAGTCCCGGTTAACGCCTAAAGACAAAGCCCGTCAGGTGTTAGCCTGACGGGCTTTGTTGTTTTGGTGTTTCGTAATTCAGTAGCGCAACCACAGCTTTCAACATCGACTGCTACACGTGTCATGAGCGCTGCAGTTGCAACTTACAGTCGGAATGTGGCCAATTCAATCGGTATCATTGCCCGATACAAATTGATTAGGGGAGCGTACCTTGGTAACAAAAAAGAATACTGCCGCGTCTGTAAACCAAACAACGGACTACCAGCACACCCAGAAGGCCACCCAGCGCCCGGATGTTGGCGTGCAGGACCAGTTCACCACCAAGAAGCCACCAAAGATCTACCGCTACGACAGCAGCCTGGACCCTTCCCTGAGCTGGGACGAAAACCGAGACCGCGATCTAGCCGAATGGCTTCTGGGCCTGGTGCAACGCTGTGCCACTGAAGGCGAGGCGGCGGTATTTACCACGCCACAGGTGTGGGCCGGCGGTGGCGTGCAGGTGCAGTCGCTGAAGGCGACGGCCGACCTTCTGCAGGCTCTTAGTCAGCCCTTCCTGAACTGGACCGGTAAAGCCGAGCGGCACCAGATTTCTGTGCCGACGGTGCCGCTTTTCGTGCACGAGCGGCACTCGACCAGGGCCATCCTGGAGGGCATCAAGCACCGCAAGGCCAAGGGCACCACCTATGACCTGTTCGGCGACGGTGGCGGACTGGACGTGACCGACAAGCTCGATGCCTACGAGCACAAGGGGCCGTGGCAGAACCGGATGATTCTCGGGGACAGCCTGCAGGTGATGAATTCGCTGCTGGAGTTTGAGGGCCTCGGAGGGCAGGTCCAAATGATTTATATGGACCCGCCCTATGGCGTGAAGTTTGGCTCAAATTTTCAGCCGTTCGTGCGCAAGAAGGAGGTGAAACATGGCGGGGATGAGGATATGACCCGCGAACCAGAAATGGTCAAGGCCTATCGCGACACGTGGGAACTTGGACTTCACTCGTACTTAACCTACATGCGGGACCGCCTGAGCCTGACACGAGAACTGCTCGCTGACACCGGGAGCGTTTTTGTCCAAATATCTGATGAGAACCTGCACCGCGTCCGCAATGTGCTGGACGAAGTTTTCGGTTCAGACAACTTCATTTCCGTGATTGCTGTGCGCAAAACTGGTGGAGCGACTAGCGATACTCTGCCGACTGTATGCGATTACTTGGTTTGGTATGCCAAGCAGCGCAAGACTATGAAATATCACGCTTTGTTTGTTGCCAAAACGCTTGGAGAAGAGGGGGCGACGGAATACAAGAACGTCGAGCTTGCCAGCGGGGAAACTAGGCCCATTACAGAGGATGAGCTAATGGGGCGAGCGCCGCTTCCAGATGGTGCCAAGGTATTTGCGACAGATTCCGCGGTCTCGGATGGGTTCCGCACCAACACTTCGGTTCCATTTATTTGGAATGGCATCAAATTCGACCCGACGAGAACAAAGAACTGGAAGACCAGTATTCAGGGGATGCTACGTCTGTGCGAGTTGGGGCGAATCGTCCCAAGACCAGGGTTTCGCATCTACAAGCGCTACTTTTCAGACTTCCCCTTTCGCTCGTTAAACAATATATGGACAGACGTGAGAGGTGCGCTCGACAGAAAGTATGTTGTCCAGACTGCACCGCAGGTTATTGAGCGTTGCATGTTGATGTGCAGTGTGCCAGGCGACTTAGTGCTTGACCCGACATGCGGCTCCGGCACGACGGCCTATGTCGCCGAACAATGGGGCCGTCGCTGGATTACTTGCGACACCTCTCGCGTGCCGCTCGCGTTGGCTCGGCAGCGCATTCTTACTGCGACATTTCCATATTTCGAACTAAAGGAGCATCAAATTGGCCCGCAGGGCGGTTTTGTCTACAAGCGCAAACAGAACCGCAAAGGTGAAGATGTTGGCGGACTGGTGCCACATATCACGCTGAAGTCCATCGCCAACGACGAGCAACCCGCGATGGAAGTGCTGGTGGACCAGCCGGAGGTGAACGACAAGGTGACGCGCGTCGCGGGCCCGTTTGTTGTCGAGGCGACCATTGCGCCCGCACAGACAGTCGAGACTTACGAAGCGGAACCAAAGGCCGGCCCTCAGAGCCTGGATGCAGCTCTTGGCGAGGCGGACGCAGCCAACGGCGGCTTGCCCCTGCAGGTGGCCGAGCCAGCCGGCCGGTACGCCGACCCAGCCACGCATATCGAGCGCATGACCCAAGTGTTGCGCCAGTCTAAGACGCTGCGCCTGCCAGGCAACCGCGAACTGGTGTTGGCCGACATCCGCCGCATGACCGACAGCGACGCCATCCACGCCGAGGGCATGGACGCCGAGGGCAACCGAATCGCCGTGGTCTTCGGCCCGGAGGACGGCGCCATCTCGTCCGACGTGGTGTTCGAGGCGGCCCGCGAGGCCTACTTCCTGAAGTTCCCGCACCTGTACTTCTTCGGCTTCGCCATTCAAGCCAAGGCACGCGAACTGCTGGAAGACCGCGCCAAGCTACGAGTGCCCTGCACCTACGTCACCGTAACGCCCGACGTAGCCATGAGCGACCTGCTGAAGACAAACCGCGCCAGCCAAATCTTCTCAGTCACCGGCCTGCCCGACGCTGTGGCGCGCAAGACCGGCAAGAAGAACGACGACGGCGCCGACCTGTGGGAAGTAGAGCTGCGCGGCCTGGACATCTTCAACCCTGCCACGATGGACCAGGAAGACATCCCCGCGCAGAACCTGCCTGCGTGGATGCTGGACACCGACTACGACGGCATGTGCTTCTATGCCACTCAGGTCTTCTTCCCCAAGACCGCTGCGTGGGACAACCTGCAGAAGTCGCTGAAGGCCGAGTTCGACCCGTCGGTGTGGGAGCACCTGGCCGGTACCGTGAGCGAACCGTTCTCCATCGGACCGAAGCGCCGCGTGGCGGTGAAGGTCATCGACGAGCGTGGCAATGAGCTGATGCGCGTTCTGGAGGTGAAGGCATGAGCTACAAGCCGAGCTCGCTCTACAACCTCATCCAGGTCATCAACAAGGGGCTGTTTCTTCCGCATATTCAGCGGCCATTCGTCTGGGAGGAAGAGCAAATGCTCAAGCTGTTCGACAGCTTGATGCGCAACTACCCCATCCAGACCCTGCTGCTCTGGAAGACCAAGGACGAAATCAAGGCGCGCAAATTCATGGAAGAGGTCGAGTGGGACCCTGACCTGAGTGACTACTACGAGCCGAACGTCAGCAAGGCCGGATGCGAGAAGACGTTCGTTCTTGATGGCCAGCAGCGGCTGCAAACCCTGTATGCCACCTTTGCAGGTGCCATCAAGGGCCCCGACGGCGAGCGCCTGGAGGCCTACTTCGATGCCAGCAGCGGAGCAGCGCTGTCCGACGACGGGCTGCTGTACACCCTGAAGTTTTCGAAGGTTGCGCTGCCGCACCCTTGGTATCGGGTGGCCGATCTAGTTGGCAAGGACGCCCAGCGTGTGGCCGAGGAACTATCGGAGGAAATGAACGACAGCCTCGATAAGGCCGACGATGCGCTCACGGCAGAGAAGCGGCCGACGAGCCAGGACCAGAGGGCGCGGCAGAAGCGCGTGCGGCGCAACTTCGGCCAGCTGGTATCGCTGCTGCGCGAGGACAAGCACTTCTGGATTCAAGAGCTAGACGGTGTGGCGAACAACTACACCTACGGGACTGTGCTGGACATCTTCGTTCGGGTGAACTCCGGGGGCACAAAGCTTGATGCGTCCGACCTGATGTTCGCCGCCATGAAGGAAGGCTGGGACGAAATTGAGGAGGCGATCGAAGACACGACAGAGCTGCTGAACAGCACCAACATTGGGTTCGACAAGACGTTCCCGCTGAAGTGTCTGCTAGTGGTGCATGAGCGCGGTGCCGAGGCATCGGCCGAGAAGTTCACTGGCGCCGACGGGACCAAGCTGCTGGCGGAAATGAAGGCAAACTGGGACAAGGCCGAAGCCGCCTTCCAGGAACTGCGCGACTTCCTCAAAACTGACCTGAAGGTCTACGCCGAGAAGGTAGTCCGCAGCCACAACAGCTTCATCCCGCTGTTCGACTATCTGTACTTCAACCCGAAGCCCACGGAGCGCAGCCGGGCACTGATGCGCGGCTACTACTACAAAGCCCAGCTCTTTGGTTGGTACTCGCAGGGCACCGACAAGGTCATCAACGGTCTGCATTCGGTGGTCGGGCAGCCGGCCCCTGGCGGGTTTCCGATGCAAGCGGTCAAGAATTACTTCATCGGGCGCGGCTACCCGACCGAGTTGCAGAAGGGCCACCTGGAACAGACGCGGTTGCGATTCCTGCTGCTGAACCTGGTGTACGTGGACCAGATGGGGGCATCGCCGTTCGACGTGAAGTACAAGGGCAACGAACCGCACGTCGACCACATCTATCCGCGACATGCTTTGTCTACGAAGCTGGGACTCGGCAGCACCGAGGTGAACACGCTCGGCAACTACCGCTTTGTCGGAGCGACCGACAACATCCGCAAGCGGGCCGAACTGCCCGACAGCTACTTCGGCCGCCTTAAATCCTATGGCTCGCCCATTGAGAAACACCTGCTGCTGGACGAGTTCGCGGCTGACACGAAGAAGCTGGTCTTTGACACGGCGACCTACCGCAGCTTCCGCGACCAGCGCCTTCACCGAATCTGGGAGATTTGCGGCCGCACCGTGAACCCTGAGCTGGCGGCCATCACGGCGGGAGGCGCGCCATGAGCCAAATCAACGCCGTCGAAGCGCCCATCATCAACCTGCCTTATGTGCCGCCCGCATACCACTGGCACATCGAGGAAGGCAAGCACCCGGAGAAGCGGCCAGGCCGTCGCCTGGCCTCGTACTTCTTCCGTGTGCCTGACCGCGCGGCGCGCGGGCGCAAAACCAAGAGCCAGCAGTCGCTGCTGGATGACGCATCCAAGGGCCAGGAATACCTGCTGGACTTGGCTAACCTCATTCGCCAGCGGCTACAGGAGTGGCGCGAACGGGACTATGCAGGCGTCACCAAGGTCACGCGGGAATTGCTGGAACTGTGGCGGTCGCCCGACCGCTCGCAGCGGCTGTTCTTCGCCCAGCTCGAAGCCGTGGAAACGGTGCTGTTCTTGGTGGAGGGGCCGGACGACCTGAAGCAGGGCATCAACGTGCCCAGCGATGAGCCGGGCGACGACGCCAAGGCTGATGGCTATAAGGCCTTCATGCGCTACGCACTGAAGATGGCCACGGGCAGCGGCAAGACTACGGTGATGGGCATGCTGTCGGCCTGGTCCGTCCTGAACAAGGTGGCCCAACCGCAGGCGTCGGCCTACTCGGACACAGTGCTCATCGTTTGCCCGAACGTCACCATCCGCGACCGGCTGCGTGAGCTCGACCCGAACCAGGACGAGCTGAGCCTGTACCGCACCCGGCAACTGGTGCCGCTGCACCGCATGCCCGACCTGCGCAAGGGCGAGGTCTTCATCACCAACTGGCACAATCTGGAGCGGCGCGAGCTGACCGACGTGAACGGCACGTCGGCCAAGGTGGTGAAGCGGGGCGTGCCGGTGGAGAAGCTGCGCACCGTGAAGGTGGGCGGCAAGGACGCGCTGACCGAGGCCGACATTCGGCAGCAGGCGCTGACCGGGGCCTTCGACATCCTGCGCGAGCTGCGCGACAACAAGAGCCAGCTCACCGGCTTCGAGGTGAAGGAGGTGCGCTACTACGAGAGCGACGCCGCCTTCCTGCGCCGTGTGCTGGGCAACCGCAAGGGGCGCAGCTCGGCCATCCTGGTGATGAACGACGAAGCCCACCACGCCTACCGGCGCGGCAAGCTCGACGCCGAGGACACCTTTGCCATTGACGAGGAAACGGCCGAGGTCGATGCCCGCGAGGCCACGGTGTGGATTGAAGGCCTAGACCGCATCAACAAGGCTTTGGGCGGCCGGACCAATGGCGTGCGCCTGTGCGTGGACTTGTCGGCCACGCCCTTCTTCATCCAGGGCAGCGGCAACGAGGTGGGCAAGCCCTTTCCGTGGGTGGTGTCCGACTTCAGCCTGCTGGAGGCCATCGAAGCCGGCCTGGTGAAGATTCCCCAGCTCCCTACGCAAGACATCGGCGGCACCGCGACGCCGGCCTACTTCAACGTGTGGCGTTGGGTGCAGGAGATTGCCGAGAAGGAAGGCCACAGCGGCAAGCTGACTCCCGACGTGCTGATGCGCTATGCGACGCAGCCCATCGTGCAACTGGCGGACGAGTGGCGCAAGACGGCCGAGCAGTGGTCGGCGCAGTTCAAGGCGGGCCATCGCAAGACCGACGTGCCGCCGGTCTTCATCATCGTCTGCCGTGACACCGCGCTGGCCAAGGAGCTGCACGACTGGCTGGCCAACGGCAACGGCACCTACGGCGCGGCGCCGGAGCAGTTCCGCAACGCGCCGGGCCGTGAATGGACCGTGCGGGTGGACAGCAAGGTGGCCGAGGACATCGCTGAGGGCGGGGGCAAGAACGACGAGGCTCGCCGCCTGCGCTTCGTGCTGGAGACCATCGGCAAGACCGGCTGGCTGGGCGGCAAGATGCCCGAAGAGTACGTGGCCATGGTCGAGAAGCACAACCGCAAGGCACTGGAGGACGACGACAACGGCCTGGTCACCATCGACGCCAGCGTGCCGCCCGGCCGTGACGTGCGCTGCATCATCAGCGTGGCCATGCTGTCCGAGGGCTGGGATGCTACGACGGTGACGCACGTGGTGGGCCTGCGCCCCTTCGGCTCGCAACTGCTGTGCGAGCAGGTGGTAGGACGGGCGCTGCGGCGCACGTCTTACGCGGTGGACGAGGCCACCGGCTTCTTCCGCGAAGAGACGGCCAAGGTCTTCGGCGTGCCGTTCGAGCTCATCCCATTCAAGGTGGAGGGTGGCGCCCAGCAGCCCCCCTCACCGCCGGCCAACCAGATTTATGCGGTGCCGGCCAAGGCGCAGTACGAGCTGGGATTTCCGGTGGTGGAGGGCTACACCGACCCCGGCGTGACCCGGCTGACCATGGACTGGCAAGAGGTGCCGACTCTGGAGCTGAACCCGATGACGGTGCCTGACGTGACCCTGATGAAGGGACTGACCACGCAGGACGGTGCCCTGGCTGCCTACGGCCCCGGCGCGGCCGACGTGGTGAATCTGGAGCAGTGGCGCGCCAAGGTGCGGGTGCAGCAGGTGGCCTTCACGATGGCCAAGGTGCTTACACAGCAGTGGCTGGCCGACCGTGGCGACGTCATCCCCACGCACCGGCTGTTCCCGCAACTGCTGGGCTACACCACGCGGTTCCTGGCCGAAAAGCTGAAGCTGTCGGGAAACCGGGCGCCGCAGGACGTGGCGCTGAACCCGTACTTCCAGCAGGCGGTGGGCATCCTTCTCGACTCGCTGATGCCGGTGGACGAGAGCGGCAAGACGCAAGAGCGGCCCATCATCACGCCGGGGCCGGCGGGGGAGCGCTCGACAAGGCATGTCGAGTTTTTCACCGGCCGCCAGCCCTGGCCGGTGCAGAAGTGCCACCTGAACGCCATCGTGGCCGACACGAAGACGTGGGAGCAGGCAGCGGCCACCGCCCTGGACGCGCACGCGGGCGTGGCCAAGTGGGTCAAGAACGACCACCTTGGCTTCATCGTGCCGTACCGCAAGGACGGCATCCGCCGTCGCTACCTGCCGGACTTCATCGTGGACCTGACCACGGGTGAGCGTTTGATGGTCGAGGTGAAGGGGCAGCCTGGCGACGCCGAGGTGAAGGCCCAAGCCGCGCACCGCTGGTGTACCGCCGTCAACAACGACGGGCGCTTTGGGCGGTGGAGCTATCACATCGTTCGGCAGCCGCCGGACCTGATGAAGCTACTGGACAAGTTGTCCCGTTAGAGTCAATTTGATGGCGTGCTACTCAGACCTGTTCGGATAACTAGACAAACAGCTTCTGATGCTCCCGGCAATACTGCAACCCGCCAAAACGCTTGGCGTTGTTCCAGCAGAATTTGCCTTCGGGTAAGCTGATCTTCTCACCGCAATGGGCGCAGATCAGCTTTTGGCCATCCGCAGTCTCAGGGCTTACGCCAGTGGGCCTTGCCTCCATGAGCAGCTTCACCAATAGCTCATTGATGAAGTCACCGGCTTGCCGGCTGCGAGATTTGCCAAGTGGGTCAACACAAACGCCTCTTGGCCCTTGGACAACCCGCTACAGGTACTAAAAGGCACTCAGAGGCCTCAAAAACTGTCCTGAAGGCCCTAAAACCGTCATTTTTAGGTATCAAAAGTGCCTGAAATTCCCTACCGACGGGCGCAAGCAGCTATTAAAAACATAGCAAAAAAACCGCCTTCGGGCGGCTTTTTTTTTGGTCTTCGTCACCCGGCACGCCCTAGTCGCCACCCCCGCCGCAACCTCCGCCGCATCCACCACCGTCGCTACTGCCATCACTGCCTCCGTCGCCATCACCGCCGCTACTGCCCTCGGAGCCGCCAAACCCGTCCGCATCGCCGCTGTAGCTGCCGTCGGAAAAGCTTTCACCGCAATAAGCGCCCGCTGAACCGCCTGTTCCGTCGTCGCGCTGAGGCTGGCTGCAGTCGGGCAGGTAATGAAAACCGTTGGGGATCGCCAGTTTTGCATCAAGGGCAAAGAGCAGCGGCAGGCGGCTGGGGGAGCGCGGCTTGATGGCCTCGTCGCGGCAGGCCCAGTACCAGGCGCGCCGCAGGCCGTCGTTGCTGGAAGCGCGGCGGCCCAGCACCTCGGCCGGCACATGGTCCATGAAACGACCCAGCACGAGGTCACACCACTCGCGGTAGGCGCGCGTGTGCAGGATGAATTCGTGCCACATGCTGTCGACCACGCGCGACGGCATGGCCACAAACTTGCCCTTGCTGCGAACGCAGGCCAGGAAAAACTGGCGCAGCCCGCGCTCGACCAGCTCGGTGTCTTTTGCGCTCAGATGCGGATAGGTGTCGCGCAGCTTGCGCTTGAGGAACTGCGGCAGCGGCGCCTCGCGCACCAGGCGTTCGCGTTCACGCGTGGCCCACACAGCCAGCACCACCATGGCGGCGACCAGCCCGAATATTCCGGTTGCCAGCCCCGTCGGCTTGCGCCAGCCGGCCTCGCCGGCCATCATCAGCACCACCCAGAGGATGACCAGCACGACCGCAAGCTGCCGCGCATGGCGCAGCACCAGGCGGCGCCAAAGCGCGATGTCGGGCCCGGTGTAGACCTTTGCGGCGGTCGCCATCAGACCACCACCGGTTCAGGCTCCAGCAGGATGCCAAAGCGTTCGTACACACTGGTCTGGATGGCCTTGGCCAGCGTCATGACCTCGCCGCCCGTGACCGGATTGGCCGTACCGCCGCGGTTGACCAGCACGAGTGCCTGTTTTTCATAGACACCGGCATTGCCAATGGTCTTGCCCTTCCAGCCGCAGGCGTCAATGAGCCATCCGGCGGCCAGCTTGACCGTGCCGTCGGCGAGGTGGTAGTGAACGATTTTGGGCTCCCTCTGGATGATGTCGGCGCATTGCTCGGGCGAAACGGTCGGGTTCTTGAAAAAGCTGCCGGCGTTGCCAATGACCTGAGGATCAGGAAGCTTGGCTTTGCGGATTTCGCAGATCCAGTCGTAAATTTGCTGGGCGTCGGGCGCCTGGATGCCGGACTGCGCCATTTTTTTGTCGATGTCGGCATAGCCCAGCACCGGCTTCCACGCCTTGGGAAGGGCAAAGCGCACCCGAGTGATGAACGCCTTGCCTTCCAGCCCAAAACCATGGGTGGCCGACTCCGGCGCCGAACTGCTGTGCTTGAACACCGAATCACGGTAGCCAAACGCGCATTGCGCGGCATTCAGGGTAAATGGCTGGCCGGTCGTCAAATCGATGGCGTCGAGCGACTCAAAGCGGTCTTGCAGCTCCACCCCATAGGCACCGATGTTCTGAACCGGTGAGGCACCGACCGTTCCGGGAATTAATGCCAGGTTTTCCAGGCCCGGGTAGCCGTTTTGCAGCGTCCAGGTGACGAGGTCGTGCCAGTTTTCACCGGCGCCGGCCTCAATGATCCAGGCCTTGGCGTCTTCGCGGAGCAAGCGCTTGCCCATGATTTCGACCTTGAGGACCAGCGGCTTGACGTCCCCGGTCAGCACAATATTGCTTCCCCCGCCCAGCACAAACTTGGGGGCAGCCTTCAGGGCCGGGTCCTGCAAAGACGCGGCAATATCGGCCTCCTTTGTCACCCGCACCAGGCTGAGTGCCTTGGCGACGATGCCAAAGGTGTTGGAATGCTGGAGTGGAACGTTTTTCTCGACTAACATCCGGGTGATTGTCTCACCCCAACCCCCGTAAAAAAGACTTGCACCATGCCCTCTTTCGACACCGTTCTTGAAGCCGATCTGGTCAAGGTCAAAAACGCCGTGGAAAACACCTCCAAGGAAGTCGGCAATCGCTTTGACTTCAAGGGCACCTCGGCCTCCATCGAGCTGAAGGACAAGGACATCATTCTCGTCGGCGACGGCGACTTCCAGATCGACCAGATCAATGACATCCTGCGCTCCAAGCTCGCCAAGGCAGGCGTTGACGTACGCTTTCTGGACACCGGCAAGATCGAGAAAATCGGCGGCGACAAGGTCAAGCAGACCAACAAGGTCCGCAATGGCATCGACACCGAAACCGCCAAGAAGATCCAGGCCGCCATCAAGGCCAGCAAACTCAAGGTGCAGGCCGCCATCCAGGAAGAAAAAGTCCGCGTCACGGGCGCCAAGCGCGACGACCTGCAGGCCGCCATGGCGCTGATCCTGTCGGAGATGAAGGACTTTCCGCTGAGTTTTGACAACCGTCGCGATTAGGATTGCCATGAATCTTCTGCCTGCCCTCACCCAAGCAGCATTTTTGCTGTCCGCGACTTTGCTGCTGCACGGCGCCGCCCGGGCACAGAGCGAAGGCCAATCCGTGGCGCTGGCCGGCATGATGGGCACCAAGGCCCTGCTGGTGGTCAACGGCGGTTCACCCAAGAGCGTCGCGCCCGGTGAAACACACCAGGGCATAAAGATTATTTCCACCACCAGCGATCAGGCTGTCATCGAGCAGTCCGGCAAACGGCACACGCTGCGGGTGGGCGATGCGCCGGTGAACTCCGGCGGCAGCACTGCCTCAGCCGGTCGGGGCACGCGCATCACCATCACTGAGAGCGGCGGCGGCCACTTCATGACGGCCGGGCAGATCAACGGAAAGGCCGTGCAGTTCATGGTTGACACCGGTGCGACCAGCATTGCCATGAGCGCGTCGGATGCGGAGCGCTCTGGCATTAACTACAAAGACGGGCAGCCTGTGCGCATGTCCACAGCCAACGGCACCACACAAGGCTACCGGGTCAAGCTCAACTCGGTACGCGTGGGTGACGTGGAGGTCTTTGACGTGGATGCAGTCGTCATACCGCAACCGATGCCTTTTCTGCTGCTGGGCAACAGTTTTTTATCGCGCTTTCAGATGAAGCGCGACAACAACCTCATGACGCTGGACAAGCGTTATTAGCCCTTCGCGGTGCGTTGCCGGCCGGGCTATTTGGTGGCCTGTTTTGAACCACCCAGCTTCGACTCGGTTCCCTTGATCAGCTTGTTGATGTTCTCGCGGTGGCGATAGATCAGGAGCGCACTGACTACGACCATCATGGCCAGCAGGCTCTTGTCGACATACCAGGCGGCCCGGTCGCCAAACAGGTAATACAGCGGCGAAAAAACGGCCGCCACCAGTGATGCCAGTGAGGAGTAGCGCGAAAAGAAGGCGACGATCACCCAGGTTGCGAGCGTGGCAACACCCAGCACCCAGCTGACACCCAGCAACACCCCGGCCGCCGTCGCGACACCCTTGCCACCCTTGAACTGGAAAAACACCGGATAGAGGTGACCCAGGAATGCCGCCAGACCGACGGCAGCCATCGTGCCTTCACCGAGGCCATAGTCACCGCCAAACCATTTGACAAGCACCACCGGCACCCAACCCTTGAGGCCGTCCAGCAGTAACGTGATTGCCGCCGCGGCCTTGCTGCCGGAGCGCAGCACGTTGGTGGCGCCGGGGTTCTTGCTGCCGTAGCTGCGGGGGTCACTCAAACCCATCACCCGGCTGACGATGACGGCAAACGACAGCGAGCCGATCAGGTAGGCCAGCAAGGTCGCGCCGGCTGAATACACGTAGTCCAAATTTATCTCCCTTGTTATGTGGTGGCCACCGGCATTTCAGCCGTGGCCCGTTGCGTTGTCCAGGCTCAATGCACAACGGACTGATTTTGCACCCAGCAAGATGACACAAACCTGCGGGTCAATACCAATCAGGTAGCCCCGCCGCCCGCCGTTGATGGCGATTTTGGGCAGGGCCAGGATGCTTTCCTCGATATACACCGGCATCGCCCTGCGCGTGCCGAAAGGCGATGTGCCGCCGACCAGGTAGCCGCTGTGGCGGTTGGCGACTTCGGGCTTGCACGGTTCGACCGACTTGGCCCCGATCTGCCGCGCCAGGTTTTTGGTGGAAACCTTGCGGTTGCCATGCATCAACACCAGCAAAGGTTTGGCGTCCTGGTCCTGCATGACCAGCGTTTTGACGACGGTGAATGGGTCAAAGCCCAGCACCTCGGCGCTGTGCTGCGCTCCGCCGTGCTCAAGGTATTCGTAAGGGTGCTCGGTGAAGGGTACCTTGCTGACCTTTAGCAAGGCAGTAGCCGGTGTCTCGCTGACGTGATCTTTTTTTGCCATGACGCGACGTGCGCAGCAGACCGCAGCTTACAAGGCTGGGTCGCGCGTTTCCCATCGGATTTTGTCGATCTCGGCCAGGACCTCCGGCGCCAACGTGGTGCCCCAGGCATCCAGGTCTTCATCCAGCTGCGCGACCGAGGTTACGCCGATGATGGTGCTGGCCACATGCCACTTGGTGTAGCAGAACGCCAGCGCCAGCTGGGTCGGGGTCAGCTTGTTGTCACGCGCCAGCGCGTTGTAGCGCCGTGCGGCGGCCAGTGCCTCGGGGCGACCCCAGCGTTGTTTGCGCACCGACTCGAATTTGGCGATGCGCGCATCCTTGGGCGCGGCCGGGCCTTCAGTGCCCGACTGGTCGTATTTGCCTGTGAGCAAACCGAAGCCCAAGGGCGAATAGGCCAGCAGCGAGACGCCCAGGCGGTGCATGGTTTCGTCCAGGCCGTTTTCCACCGTGCGGTTGACGAGGCAATAAGGGTTCTGCACGGTGGCCACACGCGGCAGGCCGTGCTGCTCGGCCAGGCGCACAAACTCGTGCACGCCGTAGGGTGTTTCGTTGGAAAGCCCGATATAACGCACCTTTCCGGCTTTCACCAAAGCGCCGAGTGCCTCGAGCTGCTCATGGATCGACGTGGCAGAGCGCTCTTGCGCAGGGTTGTAATACAGCGCGCCAAACGCCGGCACGTGGCGTTCGGGCCAGTGAATCTGGTAGAGGTCGATGACGTCGGTCTTCAGCCGCTTCAGGCTGGCATCGCATGAAGCCGCGATGTCTTGGGCCGTCATGCCGCTGCCTTCACGCACCCAGGGCATGCCGCGCGAAGGTCCGGCTACCTTGGTGGCAAGCACCAGTTTGTTGCGTGCTGAAGGATTTTTGGCAAACCAGTTGCCGATGATGGTTTCGGTCGAACCGCAGGTCTCGGCGCGCGCCGGCACCGAATACATTTCGGCGGTGTCGAGAAAGTTGACGCCGCGCTCCAGCGAGCGGTCCAGGATGGCATGAGACGTGGGCTCATCCACCTGCTCGCCGAATGTCATGGTGCCCAGGCAAATGGGGGTCACGTGAAGGTCGCTGGAGCCGAGTTGAACTTTATTCATGGAGGAGTCACATGTGAGATTGAAGAGGCCGTACGACAGCAAAAACGCTGTGACGGAATTCACGGAATTGACAAAACGACTAGTTTAAGGTCTCCGTAAACGGCGTGCAGGCGCGCCTATATCGCGCCCTTGTCTTACAACTGCTCACTTTTTGCATGCCTAGTATTCACACACCCGCGCTTTAATGCGCTGCTGATTGAAGTAAGACCGACAACCGTTCTCCTTCACTCCGATACCTAGATTAACGACATTAACTTTCCGAGGAACATTTCATGAACAAACTGACCATCACATCCATTACCTGCGCGGCGCTGGCTGCATTGACCCTCTCCGGCTGCGCCAACATGAGCGAAACACAGCAAGGCACCGCCAAGGGCGCGGGCATTGGCGCTGTTGCAGGTGCCGTGCTGGGTGCGGCAACTGGCGGCTCCAAGGGCGCA
This sequence comes from Polaromonas sp. P1_F6, assembly GCF_056405695.1. Taxonomy (NCBI): domain Bacteria; kingdom Pseudomonadati; phylum Pseudomonadota; class Betaproteobacteria; order Burkholderiales; family Comamonadaceae; genus Polaromonas; species Polaromonas sp. P1_F6. Next base: position 114,226 of record NZ_JBFUBQ010000001.1, on the reverse strand, counting down.
GCCACCGGTGCCGTTCTGGGCGGTGCCGTGGGTGCCGGCGGCGGTTATATCTGGTCCAAGAAAATGCAGGACCAGAAAGCCGCCATGGAAAAAGCGACCGTCGGCACCGGTGTGGCCGTCAGCCAGACCACTGACAACCGCCTGAAGCTCGACATCCCCAGCGACGTTTCTTTTGACGTGGGCCGTTCCGCCATCAAGCCGAACTTCGCCCCCATCCTGAACCAGTTCGCCACCAGCCTGAACCAGAACCCGGTGACGACCGTGACCATCATCGGCCACACCGACAACACCGGCTCTGACGCCATCAACAATCCGCTGTCCATTGACCGTGCCGATTCGGCCCGCGATTACCTGGTCAGCCGCGGTGTGGCGCGCACCCGCATCGTGACGGACGGCCGCGGTTCGCGCGAGCCGGTGGCTGACAACAACTCACAGCAGGGCCGTGACAAGAACCGCCGCGTTGAAATCTACGTGGCTGAGCAGGTCGCAACCAGATAAATTGCACACCCCTGCCGGCGCTCACTTCATGTAGCACCACCTCCCCTTGCAGGGGACAGGCGCCTTGGGACTGGCAAAGCCAGATCCCGGCCCCTGCTGGTAAATAGGTACACCCCTATCGACGCTCACTGCGTGTAGCGCCTTTTCCCCTTGCAGGGGACGGCGCCTACGGCCTGGCAAAGCCAGTTCCGTGGCGCCTGCTAGAAGAAAAAAAGCACCCTCTCGGGTGCTTTTTTTATGGCGGTTCGCTACTACGTTTTTGATGCTTTGAAACGCTCTTCTTCCTGCAGGCGCAGCACGCGCCTTTGCACCTTGCCCGTCGTGGTCATGGGCAGCGCGTCTATGAATTCAATCTCCTTGGGGTATTCGTACGGCGCGAGCATGGTTTTGACGTGGGCTTGCAGCTGCAGCGTCAGTTCATCATCAAATCGGGCTGTACCGCCCGGGTGGCTTGCGCGAGAAGCTATCAAATCAGGAGCAAGTACGACATACGCCTTGACGACTGCACCGCGCTCGCGGTCGGGCTTGGGCACCACGGCGGCGTTGGCGACGGCTGCGTGCTTGACCAGGCAGTTCTCGATTTCGCCGGGGCCGATGCGGTAGCCGGCGGCCTTGAAGACGTCGTCTGCGCGGCCTTCGTACCAGAGGTAGCCATCGGCATCGCGCCTTGCCAGGTCGCCTGTGCGGCACCAGTCGCCGGTGAACTTGCCGCGGGTGGACTCATCTTTCTTCCAGTAGCCCAAAAAGAAAATCGGATCCGGGTCGCCGTGAATGTCATAGCGGTTGACCGACACATCGCCCGGCACACCCACCGCGCATTCCTTGCCTTCGTCATCAATCACCGCCACGCGGTGACCCGGATAGCCTTTGCCCATGCTGCCCGGCCGGGCGGGCCAACCTGCAAACGCCCCCACGCTTTTCACTTCGTGTAATGCGCTGCCCCCCGAGGGGGCTGAGCTTGCTTGGGGCGGCCCGGCGCTGCGCTCGCCATGAACCCTGTTCATGCTGCAGTTGCCCACCACGTAATTGATTTCGGTCTGCCCGAACATTTCATTGACGGTGACGCCGAGCTGATCCTTGCAGTACGCAAACACCGCATCGCCTACGGCTTCGCCGGCGCTCATCATGGCCTGCAGTTTCAGCTTGAAGTGCTGCCTGGGCCGTGGGTAGGCCTTCATCATGGCCTTGAGGGCCGTCGGGAACAGAAAGGTGTGCGTGACGCCCTGTTCCGCCATCAGGCTGAAGGCCAGTTCGGGGCTGAAGCGGCCGTTGAAGGCAACGATGGGCCGGCCGAAGTAGAGGCTGGGCAGCAAGGCGTCCATCAGGCCGCCTGTCCACGCCCAGTCTGCCGGGGACCAGAAAACAGCGTCGGACTTTTTATTGGTTTTGCCGTCAAAGCCAAACCAGTTCTGGCTGCAGATGAAGCCGGGCAGGTTGCCAATCAAGGCGCGATGCGGCAGCAGCGCACCCTTGGGTGGGCCGGTGGTGCCGCTGGTGTAGATCAGGATCGCGCCTTCGTCGGCCTTGGTCTTGACGGCGGTGAAGGCGCTCCTGTGTTTCGCTAACGCAGTTTCGTAGTCCACGTCACCCTTGCCCTGCGCCGTACCTGCTGCCACCACCGTGCGCAACGCCGGGCAGTTGCCGCGGATGGCATTCAGGCTGTCAATCGAACTTTCGTCGCAAATGGCCAGCACCGCATCGCTGTCTTGCAGGCGGTATTCGAGCGCATCAGGGCCGAACAGCATGGACAGCGGCATGGCGACCGCCCCCATCTGGAAGACCGCCATGTAAGCCACAGCGGTTTCAAAACGTTGCGGCATCACGATGGCGACGCGGTCGCCGCGCTGAACGCCCAGGCCAGCCAGTACATGGCTCAAGGCATCGGCAGCGCCCTTCAGTTCCGAATAGGTATAAGAAACGGCTGCAGCGCCCGGCTGGTGAGCGCGAACAGCTATTCTTTTAGTAGCACCCGCCGTTGCACCTTCACCCCTGGCCCAGCGGCTGCAACATACTTCGGCGATGTTGAAGTGCTCGTCGACCTGCCAGCGGAAGCCGGAATGAAGCGCCGCGTACTGGTCGGCTTGCCCGACGGCGGGGGATTTGGGACCGGCCGGCTTGTCCCTGTTTTGACTGCGCGTCAACTCGTGTCTCTTTATCATGGGAACCAATGTACAAAGAAAAACGATCATCACGCAGCGAGTTTGTCCCTATACGTGGCTTGAGTTACCACGTGTGGCTCTGGGAAAGCGCGGCAGGCGCGAACCCGGCATTGCCGCCGCTGGTTCTGGTTCATGGATGGATGGACGTGGCAGCCTCTTACCAGTTCATGGTGGACGCGCTGTCGGACGCTTTCGTGCAAGGCCGGACCATCATCGCACCCGACTGGCGCGGTTTCGGGTTGACCGGCTCCGGCCCCGCAGGCAACCCTGCCGACAATTATTGGTTTCCCGATTACCTGGCGGACCTGGACTTTCTGCTCGACCACTACGCCGGCGACAAACCCGTTGATTTGGTAGGCCACAGCATGGGCGGCAATGTCGCCATGCTGTACGCGGGCGTACGGCCCGCACGCATCCGCAGGCTGGTCAACCTGGAGGGCTTTGGTCTGCCATCCACCCAAGCTGGGCAAGCCCCCGGCCGTTATGCCCAATGGATGAACGAACTCAAAAGCCTGCATCGGGGCGAGCTGGAACTCAAAGCCTATACCGACGTGGCCGGCGTGGCGCGCCGCCTGATGAGAACCAACCCGCGCCTGTCCGCCGACAAGGCCGGCTGGCTGGCCAGCCATTGGTCCCGGCCAAATGCCGAAGGCAAATGGGAGATTCTGGGAGAAGCTGCCCACAAGATCACCAGCGCGCAGCTCTACCGCGTCGACGAGGCCCTCGAGGTCTACCGCTGCATCAGTGCTCCGGTGCTGGCCGTCGAAGCGTCCGACGACTCCCTGGCCCTGTGGTGGAAGGAAAAATACACCCTGGCCGAGTACCACGAACGGCTCAAACAGGTCCGCCAGGCGCAGGTCGCGGTGATCCAGGATGCCGGCCACATGCTGCACCATGACCAGCCCGAACAGCTGGCAACACTGATTGAGGGGTTCTTGGCCTGAAAGGCCCTGCATCATGAGAAAATGCCGGGTTACGCCGCCCAATGCGGCTCCCACCATTTAGGACAGAAAAATCATGGACGCAGAACGCATCAACCTCATCAGCAACCAGCTCGTGGACCTCAGCAACCGGGTCAATGAACTTCGGGGGTATCTTTGACTACCCTGCCAAAGAACGTAAGCTGAACGAAGTCAACGCCGCACTGGAAGACCCGAAGGTCTGGGACAACCCCAAGCGCGCGCAGGAGCTCGGCAGGGAAAAGAAATCGCTGGAAGACGTGGTCCATGTGATCGACCGCCTGAGCGCCGAGCTGGCCGACAACACCGAACTCTTCGAGATGTCCAAGGCCGAAGGCGACGACGCCGGCATGCAGACGATTGAAGGCGAAGCCGCCAAGGTGGCTACGGAAGTCGAAAAGATGGAATTCCGCCGGATGTTCAACAACCCGGCCGACCCCCTGCCCTGCTTCCTCGACATCCAGGCCGGCGCCGGCGGCACCGAAGCCTGCGACTGGGCCAGCATGCTGCTGCGCCAGTACCTCAAATACGCGGAGCGCAAGGGTTTCAAGACCACGGTTGAAGACGAATCGCCCGGCGACACGGCCGGCATCAAGGGTGCGACCATCAAGATCGAGGGCGAGTACGCTTTCGGCCTGCTGCGCACCGAAACCGGCGTACACCGTCTGGTGCGCAAGTCGCCGTTCGACTCCTCCGGCGGGCGCCACACCTCGTTCGCTTCGGTGTTTGTCTACCCCGAGATCGATGACTCGATTGAAATCGAGATCAACCCTTCAGACGTGCGCACCGACACCTTCCGCGCCAGCGGCGCCGGCGGCCAGCACATCAACAAGACCGACTCGGCCGTGCGCCTGACGCACATTCCGACCGGCATCGTGGTGCAGTGCCAGGACGGCCGCAGCCAGCACAGCAACCGTGACGTGGCCTGGAAGCGCCTGCGTTCGCGTCTGTATGACTTCGAATTGCGCAAGCAGCAGGAAGCGCAGCAAAAACTCGAAGACACCAAGACCGACGTGGGTTGGGGCCACCAGATTCGCAGCTACGTGCTGGACAACAGCCGCATCAAGGACCTGCGCACCAATGTAGAAGTCTCGGCCACGCAGAAAGTGCTGGACGGCGACCTGGACGTGTTTATTGAAGCCTCACTCAAACAGGGTGTGTGAGGGCGTGTGAGCGCGTGCCTTTCGACGCGCTCGGGAAGTTGTGAAATTTTGATTTTCAGGAATTAACCATGCTGCATATGCTTGACGGAGCGAGCCCCGGCGCCGCGGTGGTCATCAACCGCGCCGACTACGTCGCGCCCGCCTACTGGATCGATACGGTCGATCTGTGCTTTGACCTGGACCCGCAGAAAACACGCGTGCTCAACAAGATGAGCCTGCGCCGCAACCCGGACGTGCCGGCACAAGCCCTGAAGCTGGACGGCGAAGAGCTCAATCTTTCGCGCGTGCTGGTGAACGGCCAGGGCACCTCCTTCAAGATGGAAGGCAACCAGCTGGTGCTGGAAAACCTGCCAGAAGGCACCGAGCCCTTTGAGCTGGAAATCTTCACCACGACCTGCCCCGCCAAAAACACCAAGCTGATGGGCCTGTACGTCAGCAACAACTCCTTCTTCACGCAGTGCGAGGCCGAAGGTTTCAGGCGCATCACCTACTTCCTGGACCGCCCCGACGTGATGGCCAGCTACACCGTGACCCTGCGCGCCGACAAGGCGCAGTACCCGGTGCTGCTGTCCAACGGAAACCTGGTCAGCCAGGGCCCGCTGGAGCCCGGCCCCAACGGCGCGCGGCATTTCGCCAAGTGGGTAGACCCGCACAAAAAGCCGAGCTACCTCTTTGCCCTGGTGGCCGGCCAGCTGGTGGCCCGCGAGCAGCGCGTCACCTCCCGCGCAGGCAAGGAGCACGTGCTGCAGGTTTATGTACGCCCCGGCGACCTCGACAAAACCGAGCACGCGATGACATCGCTGATGCATTCGGTGGCATGGGACGAAGCCCGCTTCGGCCTGCCGCTGGACCTGGAGCGCTTCATGATCGTCGCCACCAGCGACTTCAACATGGGCGCGATGGAAAACAAGGGCCTGAACATCTTCAACACCAAGTACGTGCTGGCCAACCAGGCCACCGCCACCGACGTTGATTTCTCCAATATTGAAAGCGTGGTCGGCCACGAGTACTTCCACAACTGGACGGGCAACCGCGTCACCTGCCGCGACTGGTTCCAGCTCAGCCTGAAGGAAGGCCTGACGGTGTTCCGCGACCAGGAGTTCAGCCAGGATCTGTGCGGCGAGGCCTCGGCCCGCGCCGTCAAGCGCATTGAAGACGTGCGCGTGCTGCGCACCGCCCAGTTCCCCGAAGACGCCGGCCCCATGGCCCACCCGGTGCGGCCCGACAGCTACGTCGAGATCAGCAACTTCTATACCGTCACCATTTATGAAAAGGGCGCTGAAGTCGTCCGCATGATGCAGACCCTGGTGGGCCGTGAGGGCTTTGCCCGCGGCATGACGCTTTACTTTGAGCGCCACGACGGCCACGCCGTGACCTGCGACGACTTCGCGCAGGCGATTGCCGACGCCAACCCGATGTCGGACCTGGCGCGCCTCTTGCCGCAGTTCAAGCGCTGGTACAGCCAGGCCGGCACGCCGCGTGTGCACGCGCAGGGTGCTTATGACGCGGCGGCGCGCACCTACACCCTGACCTTGTCGCAAAGCTGCATGCCCACGGCAGGGCAAGCCGTGAAGGAGCCGTTTGTCATACCGGTCGGCCTGGGCCTGCTGGGCGCAGACGGCCAGGACTTGCCGCTGCAGCTGGCCGGTGAGAGCCAGGCACCTGCCCGCACCCGTACTGTAGTGCTGACGCAGGCCAGCGAAACGCTGACCTTCGTCAACATCGATGCCGAGCCGGTTCCCTCCATCCTGCGCGGCTTCACCGCCCCGGTGGTGCTGGAGTTTGACTACACCGACGCCCAGCTGCTGCATTTGCTGGCGCATGACAGCGACCCTTTCAACCGCTGGGAAGCCGGGCAACGCCTGGCCGTCAACCGCGCTATCAAATCAATAGCTAGTGGCGCAGGCCCCGTAACGGCTGCAGTGCTCGATGATGCCTATCTTGACGCGATGCGCCAGGTGCTGCGCCACCCCGCGCTGGACTCGGCCTTCAAGGAGCTGGTGCTGACCCTGCCATCCGAAACCTACCTGGCCGAACAGCTGGACGTGGTGGACCCGCAGCGCATTCATGCAGTGCGCGAAGCCATGCGGCAGCAGCTGGCCACAGCCCTGGCAGCCGACTGGCAAGCCGTGTACGAGGCCAACCACGACACCGGCGCTTACACGCCTGACCCGGCCTCCTCGGGCCGCCGCGCGCTCGCGGGAATGGCACTCACGCATCTGTGCCTGGCGGCGCAGGCTTCCGGCGATACCGTCTGGCCGGGCAAGACCCTGCAGCGCTTCAAGGACGCCGGCAACATGACCGACCGCTTCAACGCGCTGGCCGCCCTGGTCTCCAGCGGCCACGCGCTGGCCGCCGAGGCGCTGCCACTGTTCCACGCCATGTTCAAGGACGAAGCCCTTGTCATCGACAAATGGTTCGGCCTGCAGGCCGGCGCGCCTGACCGCGGCGGCAACATCCTGCCCGCGGTCAAGCAGCTCATGAAGCACACCGACTTCAGCCTGCGCAACCCCAACCGCGCCCGCAGCGTGGTCAGCACCTACTGCCAGGGCAACCCGGCCGCGTTCCATCGCGCCGATGCCGCCGGCTACGTGTTCTGGAGCGACCGCGTGATGGAGCTCGACGCCATCAATCCGCAAGTGGCGGCCCGCCTGGCGCGCGCGCTGGACCGCTGGAGCAAGCTGGCCGAGCCCTACCGCAGCGCGGCGCGCGAAGCGATTGCCCGCGTCGCAGCCAAGACCGATTTGAGCAAGGACACGCACGAAGTCGTCTCTCGCGCACTGGCCGACTGAACGCGGACAGCACCCGCCATGGCATTGTTCACATTCAATAACCCCGCACAGCGGTTTGCGAAGAAGTTCAACCCGCTGCGCGACACGGTGTACGACGCCGGCGGCATGTTCAGCGGTTCGCGCATGTCAGCCGACCTGGCCGCGCTGGAGCCTCTGGCCGAAGCCCTGGGCGCCGACTCCGCCGAGATGGCTAATTGGCTGTGGTTGCAGTTCGTGGTGTTCCGCAAACGCCAGCTGGATGCCGAGGGCCTGCCCCTGGGCCTGCGCGCCCTGGCCATCCGCGCTGCCAAGGGCAGCCTCACGCCTACCGAGCGCTACGAACAGCATTACGCCATCGGCGAGTCGGCCCTGGAAGCCGAGGAGTACGACACCGCCGTCGAGCACCTTCAGCAGTCGGCCCACTGGGCCGCGCACGAAGGCGCCCCCCTGAACACCGAGCAGAAGCTGGGAATCCGCGAAGAGACAGGCTACGCCCTGCACGAGGCCGGCCGCTTCGCCGAGGCACTGGCGCACAACCGGCAACTGCTGGCAGATGCACAAAGCGCCTTCGGCTCCGGCACGGACAAGCGCCTCTTCGGCCTCATCAACAACCTGGCGCAAAATGCCTACGAGCTGGGCGAGCATGCGCAGGCTCAGGCCTGGCTGCAACAGCGTCTGGCGCTGGGCCAGGCCTTGCAGGACACGGACATCGTGCTGGACACCCTGTTCCAGCTGGGCGTGCTCGCGCACGAAACGGGCCAGCCCAGCGAAGCGCGCGCCCTCTTCCAGCAACGCGTGGACATTGCCCGTGCGAAGGACGACGAGGACCTGCTGGACGACACCCTGGCCACGCTTGCCGAATTTGAAGAACGCGAACAGCAAGGCGAGCCTGGCTAAGCGCCCGCCCAGCCATACGCCGCCCAAACGAACTATCCCTCAACCGAATGGAGCCCTCATGTCCCAAAAAATCTCCCTGACCCGCTACCTGATCGAGCAGCAGCGCATCGACGGTCACATTCCCTCGCAGCTTCGCTTGCTGCTCGAAGTGGTCGCCCGCGCCTGCAAGAGCATCAGCCAGGCCGTCAACAAGGGTGCGCTCGGCAGCGGCATGGGCAGCGCCGAAAGTGAGAACGTGCAGGGTGAGATCCAGAAGAAGCTGGACATCATTGCCAACGAAGTGCTGATTGAGGCCAATGAATGGGGCGGCCACCTGGCCGGCATGGCCAGCGAGGAAATGGAAGGCATTTACGTGGTGCCGAATCGCTACCCCCAGGGTGAATACCTGCTGCTGTTCGACCCGCTCGACGGCTCCAGCAACATCGACATCAACTCCAGCATTGGCACCATTTTCAGCGTGCTGAAAATGCCCGAGGGCGACCGCGCTGTGGATGAAGGCGACTTCCTTCAGGCCGGCCACAAACAGGTGGCGGCGGGTTACTGCATCTACGGCCCGCAGACAACGCTGGTGCTGACCGTCGGCGACGGCGTCGCCATGTTCACGCTGGACCGTGAGCAGGGCTCCTTTGTGCTGATCGAGGAAAACGTGCAGATCCCGGCCGACACCAAAGAGTTCGCCATCAACATGAGCAACATGCGGCATTGGGACGAGCCGGTCAAGCGCTACGTGGACGAGCTGCTGGCCGGCAAGGACGGTCCGCGCGGCAAGGACTTCAACATGCGCTGGGTTGCCGCCATGGTGGCCGACGTGCACCGCATCCTGTGCCGCGGCGGCATCTTCCTCTACCCCTGGGACAAACGCGAGCCCGAAAAGGCCGGAAAACTGCGCCTGATGTACGAAGCCAACCCCATGAGCTGGCTCATCGAACAGGCCGGCGGCGCCGCCACCAACGGCAAACAACGCATCCTGGATTTGCAGCCCACCAAGCTGCATGAGCGCGTCAGCGTCATACTCGGCTCCAAAAATGAAGTCGAACGGGTGACCTCTTACCACTCCGGGCTATAATTGAAGGCTGTATTTGATACAAAGCCGGTGTAGCTCAGTCGGTAGAGCAGCTCATTCGTAATGAGAAGGTCGGGTGTTCGATTCATCTCTCCGGCACCAATTGAAGCCCCTGTTTCGCAAGGAACAGGGGCTTTTTCATATGGCGAGAATGCACTTGAAAAAGTCCGACTCAACTAAAGCGGCCTACGAGTTGCGCACTCGTCTTGTCCGACTGCAAAGTGTGCGTGTACTCACCCAGTAATTGCGTGAATGTCCGAGGGGCTCGGAGGCCTGAAGCCCTGGTCTCAGCGGCATCTGTTTACGCACGAAGGGCATGCGAAGATATAGACCTCCCGGAACCAAAAAAATCAAAATGCTGGAGCAGCTTCTTTCCAACTACATCGGCAATGCCGGCGCCGCCAACGCTCGCGGTGAATACGCCGCCGCCGCCGAGTGGTGCCAACGAAGCCTTCAACTCGCCCCTGACCTGCCTGAAGCCTGGTATCACCTGGGAAACGCATTCGGTGGGATGGGCAGAAAACCAGAGGCGGTAGACGCCCTTGAAAAAGCCCGGGTTCGAACGCTCAATTCGGCGGACGCGCAAAACAGCATCGGCCTGCAGCTGACCGAATTGGGCGCATACCTTAAGGCGGAGCAATGTCTGAATCAAGCGCTGGCATTGGCGCCGGACTATGCTTTTGCCCACTCCAACCTGGGCAAACTCCGGAGCAACCAGAGACGACTGGACGATGCCGAAACAGCCTTCAGGAAGGCAATTGCATTGAATCCGGATCTGGCTCCCGCCTATGTCAATCTAGGCGGCGTATTGAGTGACCAGAAAAATTACGGGGCCGCCGAAGCCGCCTGCCGCAAGGCAACCGAACTGGCGCCAGATTCAGCCGAGGCCTGGCTCAACCTGGGGGTCGCGTTGAACGGACTGAAGCAGCATGAGGCAGCCGAATCTTCTTACGCGAAAGCGTTGGCGCTTGCGCCAAATCTATCGGATGTGTGGGTCAATTTAGGGATCGCTCTCGATGAGATGAAGCGCTATGAAGCGGCCGCCGATTGTTACAAGCGAGGTATTGAACTGAATGCCAATGCCGAGTTCGTATTTGGTTCGCTGTTGCACGCAAAAATGAAAATTTGCGACTGGCGTTCGCTTGCAAATGATTTGCCAAAGTTTTTTCAGGACATTGAGGCCGGAAGGAAAGTCGCCATACCGTTTGGCATGTTGGGATTTACAGCGGATTTGTCATTGCAGTGCAAAGCGGCCACCTTATGGGTCAAAGACAAAGGCCTGGATTCAGCAACCGCCAGCAGCATCCCCAAACACCAGCGGCGCGACAAGATTCGGGTGGGATACTTTTCCGCGGACTTTCACGATCATGCAACCATGCGTCTGATGGCCGAGTTGTTTGAGAAACACAATCGATCCAGGTTTGAGCTGTACGCTTTCTCATTTGGACCCGACAGGAAGGACGCAATGAGGGACAGGGCTTTGGCAACTTTCGACAAGTTTCTTGATGTTCGACTCCAATCCGACAAAGCAGTCGTACAACTGTCAAGAGACCTGGAAATAGACATTGCCATCGACCTGAGTGGTTTCACACTTGGAAGCCGGCCAGATATTTTTAGCCTGAGAGCTGCACCTGTTCAGGTGAACTATCTCGTCTATCCGGCGACCATGGGCGCCGATTTCATGGACTATCTGATCGCAGACAAAACAGTTATTCCCGAAGAAAGCCGGCGGCAATACAGCGAAAACATCGTCTATCTTCCCAATAGCTATCAGCCAAACGACAGCAAGCGTCTTATTGCAGACAAGGTACCGAGCCGCGAAGAAGCTGGTTTACCCGCAATCGGTTTTGTTTTCTGCTGCTTCAACAACAGTTTCAAAATTACACCCGAGGTTTTTGATTGCTGGATGCGAATATTGAAGGCGGTGGAAGGAAGCGTGCTTTGGCTCCTTGAGGACAACCCAAAAGCAGCGATCAATCTGCATAAGGAAGCACTGCAAAGAGGCGTTGACCCGAAGCGGCTGATTTTTGCAAAGCGGCTACCTTCGGCCGACCATCTTGCAAGGCACCGCTTGGCCGACCTGTTTCTGGATACGCTGCCTTATAACGCCCACACAACAGCCAGTGATGCCTTGTGGGCCGGACTACCTGTATTGACATGCATGAGCGAATCTTTCGCCAGCCGGGTGGCCGCAAGCCTGCTTCATACGGTTGGCTTGACCGAGCTGATTACCTTGAACATGACGGACTATGAGGCCTCTGCGATTGAGCTGGCGACCGTCCCCCGGCGCCTCGCACAGATCAGGGAGAAACTGGCCCGAAACAGGCTGACAACACCGCTGTTTGACACGCCTTTGTTCGTCAGTCACATCGAGGCGGCTTACACGGCAATGTATGAGCGCTATCAAAGCGACCTGCCGCCTGCATGCATTTACGTTCAACAATAGTTCTACAGCGGTCATTGCCGAACTGAAGGCATCTTGGAATCAACAGTGGGTACGATCCTGGGCCTTTTTCATTCATAGCTGCCGATGATTGCAGCGCGATGAGTACCTTGGCTGTATCGGGAAAGTCATCACCCCGCATTGTTTGCGAACCTGGCCCTTTTCCATAAGAATCTAACCCAGCAACAGGGGGATTCGTATGGGGATATTTCCGCTTCGTCCTTTTCGACAACGGCTGTTTCCGGCCGTCCTGGCTATAGCAGCGATTGCCGTACCGCAGTGGGCTCAAGCGCAGGCCACACTGGAGAAAATCAAGAGCCGCGGGCAGATCAATGTGGGCTACCGCGCAAACTCCGCGCCTTTCTCGTTTCACCAGACGGCGGAAAAGCCTCTGGGCTATAGCATCGAATTCTGCAAGCCCATCATCGAGCGGCTCCGCCAGGCTGCCGGCAAGCCGAACCTGCCGGTACGGTATATCGAAACGTACGTGGACGCCCGCACACGCTTGCTGTCTGAAGGCAGTGTCGATTTGCTGTGCGAGAACGTAACCGACACACCGGAGCGCCGGGCGCGAATGGATTTCTCGACACCGATTTTTATCGAAGCCGTCCAGGTGGCGGTGCGCACCAAGGACAAACTCAGCGCGCTCGACCAACTGCAAGGCAAAAGCATTGTGGGCATTGCCGGCACCACCGTGGTTCCCGCGCTGGATCTCTACGCGCAGCAGCATTCATTGAAGTGGCAACACGCCAAGGCAGTCAACGCGGATGCCGCCCTCGGACAGTTGCAACTGGGCTGGGCGGCAGGGTACGCCCGCGACGGTGTGGCGCTCGCCGCGCAATTGGCGAGCCTGCCCAATGCAGGCGACTACCTGATCCTGCCGGAACGCCTGTCGGTAGAACCTATTGCCATTGCCTACCGCAAGGGGGACGCCGCCATGGGTGACCTGGTCAACGCCTCTATCAAGGAATCCATGCGCAGCGGCGCAGCGCAGGGCTGGTATGAACAATGGTTTTTAAAACCCATGAAACCGGGCGGCAAACCGCTGACAACCGTGATGCCGGCGGAAACGAAGGCATTGTTTGACACCGCGAAAGCAAATTGAATAAAGCCCGCAGACCCGCAACACCGCTGCGGCTTTAAACGCTCAGGCGTTGGTGCCGTTCGGCGTATCCGGCTCTTCCGGTGTGATGAAAGAGTCTTCCCACTGCACAGCAAAATTGTGGTCGGCGTTGTCATGAACAATGCCGGACCCTGTGCTGAGCGGGTCGAAATTGGTGAACCGTATCCTGCGGTTGCGTTCCAGCTTGGCTTGCAGGCTGCTTCGGGCTGCCGCAATGTCCATGCTGGCGACTTTTGGCGCCTCCTCCAGGAGGGTTCCGTTGGCAGCGCGCATGGTATCGGGCACGGTGGCCATGGCATCGGCGTCGGCATCCACCTCAACCGGCAAGGCCAAGGGGGGCTCGCCGAGCACATCGGGTTCGTCGTCGGACAGGTCGATTTCTCCGAGGAATGCCGCGCGAACATCTTCCAGGGAGGGAAGGTTGCTCGCACGCACGACGGCGTAGGCAATCCCGCATTCTTCAAACAGCTTGCGCTTGAGGTCACGGTTGCTGGCCTTGAGCCCACGAGGGCCGGGAACATCCAGGCAACCAATGACGGTTCCATCCGCGGCGCATACAGTGAAAGTGCAGTAGACGGTTTTCAGCAATTCAAAGGAACGCTGCCCTTCGGCTTCGGTCCGCGGCGAGACAAAGCGGATGACAGGGACTTTGATCAGGACATGGTGGTCAAAAAAGGCCCGCTGAAGCCAATGCCACACGTCCTGTTCGGCCTCCAGTAGCAGCGGCCTTGGCTGCAGGTGCCAATGCGTGGGAAGGCGCCTTTTTTTGCGCGCGGAACGCGCCAGCCAGCCATGATGGCAGGCTGCTCCCGTCGCCATTGCAGACACCGCCGTCGCAGTGAGCGCCAACACAAAAACATCAAACATGAGTGCCTTAACTTTTTTTCAGTTTAAACACAGCCCCGTTAAGTTACAACTATTTACGTATGAAGGTGTTGTGAACGCGACTCATATTGAATCCAATCTACCTAAAAGTGGCCTTTTTTCACATATATGTTCCGCCAATACAACCCAAGTGGTCTACTGGTAGAAACAAATATTTACATATTGAGATCGACCGGAATGGGGCTGGCCAGGATTTTGTCGATCCGCTTGCCATCAAGGTCAAGGACTTCGAAGCGCCAGCCCGCGCATTCCACCCGCTCGGCCGTTTTCAGCAGCCGCCCCGAAACGCTTTGAAGCAGGCCGGCCACCGTGTTGTAGCGGCCCCGGCCTTCCTCGGGCAGTTCCCTGATATCCAGACGGGCTTTGAGTTCAGAGACAGGCATGACACCGTCAATGAGCCAGCTGCCGTCCTCTCTTTCGGTCGCCCACGCGTCCATCTGCGCGCCGGGCTGCAACTCACCGGTGATGGCTTCCAGCATGTCCATGGGCGTCATGAGACCCTGCACTACCCCGTATTCATCGACCACAAACACAATGCGGGTGGAACGGGCCCGGAACTGCTCCAGCAACTCCATGCCCGTGAGCGTTTCCGGCACGAAGACCGCCGGCACGGCATAAGCACCGATGCGGTCGGTCACCGAGGGTACCGCGCCCGAGCTTTGGCCGGAAGCGGCGGGCTGGATCTGGCCGCGCAGCGCGAGCAGCTTGGCCACATTGACCACGCCCACCACGTCATCAAGGCTGCCGCGGCAGACGGGATACCACGAGTGGCCGGTGGCGCCGGCCTTGTCGATGGCCTGGGCAATGGTGTCGGAAGCGTCGAGCCACTCAATGTCGGAACGCGGCAGCATCAGTGAAGTGAGCAGGCGGTCATCCAGCAGAAACACGTTCTGCACCATCTGGTGTTCATGCTCCTCAATCAGGCCGGCGTCCACCCCCTCCTCCAGGCTGGCCGCGATTTCTTCTTCGGTGACGGCCCGGCCGGCGCTGTTGTCGATACGCAGCAGCTTGAGTACCGCCTGCGTGCTGATGGACAGCAGCCTGACAAAGGGTTTGAAGCCCGTCGCCACCCACATCATGGGCCTTGAAACCAGACGTGCGACGGTTTCCGGGTACAGCTGCCCGATGCGTTTGGGCACCAGCTCGCCAAAGACGATGGTGATGAAGGTGATGACTGTCACCACCAGCGCGGTGGCGGTGATCTCGGAGACGCGCGGCCGCACGCCGAAGGTCTGGATCCACGCCGCCAAACCGCTGCTGAAAGCCGCCTCGCCAATAATGCCGTTGAGCATGCCGATAGAGGTGATGCCGACCTGCACCGACGAAAGAAACTGCGTAGGGTTGTCCAGCAGCCCCAGCGCCGCCTGCGCGCCCTTGTCGCCGGATTCGCCCATGGCCGAGAGCCGGGCTTTGCGGCTCGAAGCCAGTGCCATCTCCGACATGGCAAACACACCGTTGAGCAAGGTCAGAAAAGCAATCAGGAAAAAGTCCATGGGGCCTGGCGCAAAATAAACACATGTCACTTTACTGTATCGGCGACCTGCAGGGCTGCCACGCACCTTTTCAGCGCTTGCTGGACAAGATCGATTTCTCGCCAAGCCGCGACACTCTCTACATCCTTGGCGACCTGGTCAACCGCGGCCCCGGCTCCCTGAAGGTGCTGCGCAGCCTCTCGGCATTGGGCGACGCTGCGCAATGCCTGCTCGGTAACCACGACCTGCACCTGCTGGCTGTGTGGCAAGGCGTGCGCAAGCCGGGCCGCAGCGACACCGTACAGGACATTCTGGAGGCCAAGGACAGCGAGGAACTGCTCGACTGGCTGCGCCACCGCGCCATGGCCATCCATCGCCACGGCTGGCTGATGGTGCATGCGGGCGTGCTGCCGCAATGGAATGCGGCGCAAACCGTGGCGCTGGGCTCAGAGGTGGAGCAGGTGCTGCGCGGCGGCCATCTCAAGGACTTTCTGCAGGCCATGTACGGCAACACGCCTGATCACTGGAGCGACAGCCTCAAGGGCGCCGACAGGCTGCGGGTCATCGTGAACGCACTCACGCGCCTGCGGTTTTGCACACCCGAAGGCGTGATGGACTTCAGCAGTACCGACGGCCCCGGCAGCGCGCCAGAAGGCCACCTGCCCTGGTTTGATGTTCCCGGCCGGGCCACAGCAGATACGCCGGTGGCGTTTGGCCATTGGTCTACGCTGGCCAGCGGCAAGAACAGCACACCCGCCCTGCGCAACAACACCTTGCCACTCGACACCGGCTGCGTGTGGGGCGGCTGCCTGACGGCGGCCAGATTGGGGACGGCGCCCGGCGAGTTTGAACTGGTCAGTGTGCAATGCGAAGAAGCGCAAAAACCTGGCAAGGCCGGCAAGCCGGCTTAAACCGGTTGCCGCGCGGCACTTGCCTCATCCGCCCAGGCCCGGGCCATGCTTGCAGCCAGCAACAGCACAGCCGACGAAAAGTAAATCCACATCAGGATCACCACCAGTGAGCCCGCCGCGCCATAGGCCGACACAATCGCAGCGGTCGAAAGATAAAAAGCCATCAGGTGCTTGCCGACCGCAAACAGGATGGCCCCCGCCGCGGAACCCATCACCAGATAGCGTAAAGCGGGCTTGGGGCCTACGCTCATTTTCATGAGCGCCACAAAGAGCACCACGCAAAAGCAGAAAGACACAACCTCATTGAGGACCCAGGCGATCTTCTCAATCGGCAAATAGCCGCCTGCCCAGCCTGAGAGAAGGCTCAGAAAAGTCGAGATCGCCAGCGAAACCAGCAAGAGAAAACCGAAGGCCAGGATGTAGGCCACACCTCGCAGCCGCAAAGAAGCGCTGTGCCACCATTTCTGCTGCGGCAGCTCACCACTGCCTTGCCGCCACAGGCGCTCAAACGCATCCTGCAGTTCGGCAAAGACGCCGGTCGCACCCGACAACAGCAGCGCAAAAGCAAACAGCGAAGCCGTGATGCCCTCTGAAGGAGCCTGGGCACTTGAAAGTGCCTGCTGTACCACCTGTGCGCCCTGCGCGCCGATGACGCTGCGGATCTGATCCACCAGGCTGGTTTCGATATACCGGCGGTCCAGCCACCAGCCGAGCACTGCCACCAGCAGCACCAGCAGCGGCGCCAGGCTGAGGATGCCGTAGAACGACATGGCCGCGCTCATGCGCATGCCGCCTGCATCAATCCAGTGGTCGATGGCCTGCCACAGGGGCCGGTAAAGAGGCCTGAAAATCTTCTGAAGGGAAGAAAGCGCGAAGGCCGGCGGGGCCTGAACATGCGGATCGGGTTTCTCCATCATCCCGAAAGCTTAGGAAACCCGCAGCAAAGACCCAACCGGACAGCAGCTCCCTGCACCGTAGGCGTGAACCGACGGGAGTATGGAAACTGGTGGAGGAAATCGGGTAGAGGCGCTGCTCAGCGCCCCGCAATGAACCGGTGCTGGACGGGCGCGCCCTAACCGGTTGTCTTAACCGGTTGTCTTAACCGGTTGTCTTAACCGGCTGTCTTGAACAGCGCTGCGACTTTTTTCTTCGGCTTGATATTGGCCGACACACTGCTGCGCGCAGGGGCGGCCTTGGCGGCAGCCTCCCAGGCGGGCGTGGCATCGGGCGCAGCGGTTGCTTCGTAGGGCTGGTCGAAGAACGGGTCACGCGGCGCCGCCGGCTGGCGATGCGGCGTGTACTCGCGCCGCTCCCGCGGCTGGCGCGCTTCACGCGCATGGCCGCCCTCTTCACCTTCACGGTACATGCGGCGGCCGTCATTGATACGGCCCTGCTCGCTGATCCGGGGCTGGTCTTCCTCGAACTCGATGGGCTCCAGCTCGATCTTGGTCTTGATCAGCTTCTCAATATCAGCCACAAGGCGCTGGTCGCTGCTGGCAACAAAACTCACAGCCAGGCCCGATGCGCCGGCCCGGCCGGTACGGCCGATGCGGTGCACGTAATCTTCGGCATTGAAGGGCACATCGAAGTTGAACACCGCGGGCACATCCTTGATGTCCAGGCCGCGCGCCGCCACGTCGGTGCACACCAGCAGGTCGACTTCGCCCTTCTTGAAGGCTTCCAGCGCCTTGAGGCGTTCGTCCTGGCTCTTGTCGCCGTGCAGCGCCGTGGTCTTGAGGCCTTCACGTTCCAGGGAACGCGCCAGCCGCGCGCAACCGAGCTTGCTGTTGACGAACACAAAAGCCTGCTTCATGCCGCGCTGTTTCAGTATCTGGTGCAGGGCACGGCGCTTGTCGTCAGCGCCCACGCTGTAGAAATGCTGCTCGACGGTAGAAGCCGTCGCGTTGGAGCGCGCCACTTCAATCGTGACCGGATCCTGCAGGTAACTGGAAGCCAGGCGCTTGATTTCAGGCGAAAAAGTCGCCGAGAACAGCAAGGTGATGCGCTGCTTGGGCAGGTAGCTCAGGATGCGCTGCAGGTCGGGCAAGAAACCGATGTCCAGCATGCGGTCGGCTTCGTCGAGCACCACGTATTCGACCTGGTTGAGTACGGCGTTCTTGGCTTCAATGTGGTCAAGCAGACGACCCGGCGTAGCCACCAGCACTTCAACGCCTTTTTTGAGCTCGGCCGTCTGCGGCTTCATGTCCATGCCGCCAAACACCACGGTGCTGCGCAGATTGGTGTATTTGGCGTACAGCTCGACCTGCTGGGCCACCTGCACGGCGAGTTCGCGCGTGGGTAGCAGCACCAGCGCGCGCACCGGGTGGCGGGCTGGCGACGTCGAGGCGTTCTCGTGCTTCATCATGCGCTGCAGCAGGGGCAGCGCGAAAGCCGCGGTCTTGCCGGTGYCGGTTTGCGCGGCGCCCATGACGTCTTTACCCTGCAGGACGACCGGGATGGCCTGTTCCTGGATGGGCGTCATGGTTTCGTAGCCCATTTCGGCCACGGCGCGGGCCAGCGGTTCTGCCAGCGAAAGATTGGAAAAAGAGGATGTCATAAAAAGGCTTGGCGGTACTCTGCGGGTTGTCTTGCGAAGGGCGCGCGGACCGGCGCGCTGGCAGCCAACGGCACCGCTGCACCATTGGCAAGAAAGGGAGCGCGGCGGGCCGCCCGGCGTGGCACGGTCAGCGACCATGATGGGGCTGTTGCAGCGCTTCCTCAGCCTTCTATTGTCGCACTTTAGGCCCCGATGCCGGTTTTGCCGGCCCACTGCGCCTTCAGGGCCATTTGGGCCAGGGCAGCCACTGGGGCAATGCCCCTTTATTGCTATCTATTTTATAGCTACTTGCGCACGTCAGTAAAGGGCTACGGCCCGATTTCACTCTAAATTGTTGACTGCCGGCTAAATACTGCGGGCACTAAAGGTGTCGCAGGCCTTCATGCTGCCGGTTTTCAGGCCGGTGTCGAACCAGCGCTGGCGCTGGGCGCTGGTGCCGTGGGTGAAGCTTTCAGGCACCACCGCGCCGCCACCGGCCCGCTGCAGGGCATCGTCGCCGATTTTGGCGGCGGCGTTCATGGCCTCCTCCACGTCGCCCTGCTCCAGTATCTGGCGCGCGTTCTGTGCGTTGTGCGCCCAGACGCCGGCAAAACAGTCGGCCTGGAGCTCAAGGCGAACGCTCAGGGCGTTGTATTCGGCCTTGCTGACCCGCCCGCGCATCTGGTCCATCTTGCCGCTGATGCCGAGCAGGTTCTGCACATGGTGGCCCACCTCATGCGCGATCACATAAGCCTGGGCGAAGTCGCCGGGTGCTCCCAACCGGCTACGGAGGGTTTCGTAAAAACCCAGGTCGATGTAGACCTTCTGGTCGCCCGGACAGTAAAACGGCCCCATGGCGGCCTGGCCCTGCCCGCAGGCCGTTTGCGTGGCGCCACGAAAGAGCACCAGCCGCGGTTTCTGGTAAGTGCCGCCGCCCTTGGCAAACACATCGGTCCAGACATCTTCGGTGTCCGCCAGCACGGTGGAGACGAATTTCGCCATGCGGTCATCGGCCGGCGGCTTGGGAGCCGGGCCCTGTTGTACCTGTGCCGGCGGTCCGCCGCCGCTGAGCAGGCTCAGAATGGTCATCGGGTTGATGCCGAAGATCCAGCCGCCGACCAGCGCCACCACGATGGTGCCGATGCCGACGCTGCGGCCCCCAAAGCCGAAGCCGCCTCCCCCGCCACCGCCGTCGCGCCGGTCTTCAACGTTGTCGGATTCGCGATTGCCTTCCCACTTCATGGTGTCTCCCTGTCTGTCATCCGTGCATACTGGCCTTTCCGGCCCGCTGCGGCACCTGCCCCAAAGCCCGGTCCGCTGTCAGCGCATGCGCCGACTTTACTTGAGCAGCACCCCTGCCGTGGAACAAAATTGCACCCTCATGTATCCATTCCTCATGAATACTTTTGCCCATCCCGCGCCTGAAGGCGCCGGCATGCCACGCAGCGCCATTTCCGTGTTTTTCCCGCTACGCCTGGCGCTTGCGGTGCTGCTGGCTGCGCTGCTGACGGCCTGCGCCAGCCCCATCACCACCCGCGTGACCAGCTTCAACCAGTGGCCGGCCGATACGGCAGGCGCGACCTTCAGCTACATCACGCCGGTGGACTCGACACGGCAGCTGGAACAAGCCACCTATGAGGGCTATGTGCAGGCCGAACTGGAAAAGCGCGGCCTCAAACGCGCACCTGAAGGACAGACCGGGCGCCTGCACGTCGACGTGGCGGCCAGCAGCCGCAGCGAGGAGAAAACCTTTCTGCAGCCGATTTACCAGGACAACTTTGTCTTCCTGCCGCCTTACCGCGACGCCGCGGGCCGCGTATACGCGGGAGGCTGGGTGCCCGACCCTTTCGGGCCGCGCTATGTCGGCGACAGGCCGCTCAACATGACGATTTACACCAACAGCCTGCGCGTGCGGTTACTTGACACCCAGGGCACGCCCCCCGGCAAGCCGCCGCGCACGGTGTTTGAATCGCGCGCCGTGTACGAAGGCGGCAGCGGCGACCTTCCGCTGGTCGTGCCTTACCTGGTTCGCGCGGTGTTTGACAACTTCCCCGGTCAGAACGGCCAGGTGCGCGTCGTGAAGTTCGACAGCGAAACCGGCGCGGTGATCAAAAAGTAAGCTCAACCGCCGAGCAATCGAGTGGGGCCCGGTCTCCCGTTTCACCCCACCCCGGAAGGCTGGTACCTTTTCCGGGGGGCGGCAACCAGCGCGGAAATGTCCGGATGGTTGGGGTAGCCAAAACACTGCCGTCCTTCACAATGGCGGCATGCGCACAGCCCTTTCTGCTTCTTCGCTCCCCCGTGTCCTGCTCACCGGCTTCGACCCCTTCGGCGACACCGGGCACAGCAGCCTGCCCCTCAACCCCAGCTGGCTGGCGGTGCAGGCACTGGGTGGCAAGCGCATAGGCGGCCACCTCCTGGTGGCGGCGCAATTGCCCACCGTGTTTCAGGGCTCCATCGCAGAACTCATCCGGCTGCTCGCGCTGCATAAGCCGGTACTGGTGATCTGCGTCGGCCAGGCGGGCGGGCGCAGCGCGATTTCGCTGGAGCGCATTGCCATCAACGTCAACGATGCCCGTATTCCCGACAATATCGGCGGCCAGCCCGTCGACACGCCGGTAGTGGCGGGYGGGCCTGCGGCCTATTTCAGCAGCCTGCCCATCAAGGCCATGCTGCAGGCGCTGCAAGAGGCGGGCGTGGCTGCCGAGGTATCGCAAACCGCGGGCACCTTTGTCTGCAACCACGTGTTTTATGCACTCATGCATGCCCTGGCCACAAAGCGCGGTTTCAGGCGCACGCGCGGCGGCTTTATCCATGTGCCCTATGTGCCCGAACAGGGCGCGCCCAGCTTGCCGCTCGGTGAGATCGTGCGCGGATTGCGGCTGGCCATAGCGGCGGCGCTGGCCACACCGCACGACATCGTCAAAGGCGCCGGGGCCGTCAATTAACGTCAGGGTTAGCGTCTTGCGCGCCGGCATTCTGCGTGGGCGCGGCAGGCTCATCGCGCAGCAGGCGCCACAGCAGGAACGTGCCAATCACGGCGTTACCCAACGCAAAACAGGTGACCAGCACCGTGGCCCAGGCATTCAAGGGACGGGTATGCACCACCCAGGCCAGCGCGGGCGACAGGGCATTGAGCGTGAGCATCAGCCAGAACAGGGGGTTTCGCGGCTGGTAAAGACGCAACAGGCGTGACAGATCCATCGTGGCCACATGCTAACCGCACCGGCCGGAAAACCTTCCGATGATTGCTGAATCAGCGGATGGCGAAGGACGCCGGCATAAAGCCCTGTGCAGGCTGCATTGGCAGCATGCTGCTGACAGTGGCGCCTGCTGCGTTGCTGGCCATCACACCGCTGGATTCCCCCGATGAATCGGCCACAGCCTGACCCTTTTGCGCGCTGGTGATGACGGGCGGCAAGGCTGAGGCGGCCGCGACGCGGGCCTGCTGGATACAGCCCTGGCGGGCGGCACCGGCGGTGTTTTCGATGCACTGCGCAATCGCCTGCACTTCAGCCTGGCGCTGATAGTCGCGGATCCTGGCTTTGGTGACTTGCCCGTCCGCCACAAACGCGAAGGCTGCCAGCTGGCAAACAAACACCAGCCCAGCCGCTACCCAGAGCAGCGTCTTGTAAGGCATTTTGTCGAATTTTTGCAAGTGGTCAGAAAACATGGCAGGCCTCCCTGTGAACCTGTTTTCATCCTAGGGAAGCGTTTGCGGTTTCCATCCAGCACTTTTCCCGGGAATATGTAGGATAAAAACCTTTCATTTTTTTACGCGACGTAACGCGGGGCACTGACACCCTCTCGTCCCGCCCTTCCACTTCCCTGCTCGCTTTACCATCGCCCCATGACGCCCACCCTGCTTAACCCCGCCCAGACCGCCGCCCGCCTGCCTTACCCATTGCTGGTCAGCGAGCTGACGCACCTGCTCAAGGACAGTTCCGTCCAGGTGCCGCCGCGCGTGGTGCAACCCCTGCCCGGGGGCGGCAGCCTGTTTGTGATGCCGGCGCTGGACGACCGCACCGCGATCACCAAACTGATCACCTTCACGCCTGGCAATGCCGGCACCGGCCGACCCACTATCCAGGGCGACGTTGTGGTGTTTGACGTGGCCACCGGCAGTCGCCGGCTGATGCTCGACGGGCCCACCGTCACCGCCCGGCGCACGGCAGCCGTCTCACTGCTGGCCGCGCAGCGGCTGGCGCCCAACACGCACGGCCCCATGCTCATCGTCGGTGCCGGTGTCCAGGGACTTGCGCATCTGGAGGCTTATGCCGAAGGCCTGGGCGTGCACGAATTTCGCATCGCTTCGCGCAGCTACGCCAGCGCCCAGGCCCTGGTGCAGCATGCAGAGGCGCTGGGCGTGAACGCCCGCGTGGTGCACGACGCCGATGCTGCGCTGGCCGACTGCCCGCTGGCCGTTACCTGCACGCCGGCTGCCGCCGTAGTCCTCAGCGCGCTACCCCGGCCTGACGGCTTCATCAGCGCCGTTGGGGCTTTCACCCCTGCCATGATGGAACTGAGCGCCGCGTTATGCCAATACTTCGCGGCGAAGGGTTCGGTGTTTGTCGACACGGCTGATGCCATCCACGAGGCAGGGGACCTGCTGCAGGCCGGACTGGACGTGGCCCGCTTCGCCAGCCTGGGCGATGTGATACGCCAGGACACCAAAAAGCCCGCCGGGCCGGTGCTGTTTAAAAGCTGCGGCTGGGCAGGCTGGGACTTGGCCGCGGCACGGACAGCGCTGGCTTGAACGGCGCCAAGTCGGCACCTGGAGCCAAGCCATTTTCCCCGGACTGCAAGACGAAAACAGGCGCTCACCTACAGCAGTACGAGGGCGCTGGTGTTACGCTGATCCGATCACACCGGAGAAAAACCATGAAGATTCTGTTCGCCGCCGATGGCAGCAAATACACCAAAAAGGCCCTGGCCTTTCTGGTCAACCACGATGAACTCGCCGGTACCGAAGGCGAAGTGGTGGTGATCAATGTGCAGGCTCCCGTGCCGGGGCGCGTCAAGACCATGCTGGGTTCGGCCAACGTCACCGCCTACCACGCCGAAGAATCGCAAAAGGTGCTGGCGCCGATCGAGCGTTTCCTCCAGCGCCACAAGATGGCGTTTAGAACTCTCGCCGTGGTTGGCTCGCCCACCGCTGAAATACTGCGTGCCGCCAAGCGCGAAAAAGTGCACCTTATCGTGATGGGCACACACGGCCAGGGCCTGCTCAGCCGCGCGCTGATCGGCAGCGTGGCCCAGCGCGTGGTCGCCGAGTGCGAGATTCCGGTGTTGCTGGTCAAGTAGCAAGGTTCACCGAGGCCCAGTCCCGCCCCCGGGGCATCCGTTGAGCCGCTGCGTGAGAGCGCTTTCATGCGTCCGGGATTTACCGGATACTTGCCCTCACACAACAAGGAGCTCAAGATGGAGACAGGCATGGGGTTCAAGTCGATTCGCAAACTGCTGGGCTGGTTTTTACTGGCGCTTGTTGCGGCTGGCGCACCGCTGTCGTTTGCCAGCGAGGTCACCGTCAGGTCCTTCAACTCAAAGGCCTTGAGCGCAGACTACCGCTACACCATTTACCTGCCGGACGGCTATGAGAGCGGCCGGCTGCGCTACCCGGTCCTGTTTCTGCTGCACGGCAACGGCGGCGACCACAATGACTGGCCGGTCAAAGGCCAGGTGCAGGCGACCATGGACACGCTGGTCAGGGAAGGCCGCGTCCAGCCGGCCATCATCGTGATGCCGGGCGGCGGCTCCACCTGGTGGGTGGACGGCAACAAGGACAAGGCCGAGACCGCGCTCATCAAGGAGCTCATCCCGCACATCGACACCAACTTCAGGACCATCACCGCGCGTGAAGGCCGCATGATCGCAGGGCTGTCCGCCGGCGGTTTCGGCACGGTGAACGCCGTTTTCAAGTACCCCGAGCTGTTTGTTTCCGCCGCGGCGTTGAGCCCGGCGATCTATTCACCGACACCCCCGGGCCACTCTTCGGCCATGCAGGTGGCGCCGTTCCAGGCAGGCGGCAAATTTGACCAGGCCTCGTGGGACCGCCTGAACTACACCGCCAGCTGGGAAGCCTACAAAAGCAAAAAAATCGTGGTACCCCTGTACATCAACAGCGGCGACCACGACACCTTTTCCATTGCCTACCACTCGGCCGGCCTGTTCCAGAAATTGTTTGAATACCAGCCCAAGCTGGTGGAGTACCGCGTCGTCGACGGCGACCATGAATGGCCGGTGTGGCGCGACACCATTGGCGACGCCATCAAATACATGAGCGGCTTTGCCAGCCGCCCCCAGGTCGCCAAACCCTGAGGCTGTAGAGGGCAGAAACGAAAACGGACGCCCTTTGCAGGCGTCCGTCCAAATCAGTCGTGTAGATGTCCGTTACGCCTTCGGCAAGGTCACCCCAACCTGCCCCTGGTACTTGCCGCCGCGGTCCTTGTAGCTGACCTCGCAGACGTCGTCCTTGTCGCTCTCGAAGAACAGCACCTGCGCGCAGCCCTCACCCGCGTAAATCTTGGCGGGCAGCGGCGTGGTATTGGAGAACTCCAGCGTTACATAACCTTCCCATTCGGGCTCAAACGGCGTGACGTTGACAATGATGCCGCAGCGCGCATAGGTGCTTTTTCCCAGGCAGATGGTCAGCACATTGCGCGGGATGCGGAAGTACTCCATGGTGYGGGCCAACGCAAAGCTGTTGGGCGGGATGATGCAGCTGTCACCGTGGAAGTCGACAAAACTTTTTTCGTCGAAGTTTTTCGGATCCACCACCGTGCTATGGATGTTGGTGAAAACCTTGAATTCAGGCGCGCAGCGGATGTCATAGCCGTAGCTGCTGGTGCCGTAGCTGATGATCTTCTGGCCGTCCCGCTGGCGGATCTGGCCGGGTTCAAAAGGCTCGATCATGCCGTGCTGTTCGGACATGCGGCGTATCCATTTATCGCTCTTGATGCTCATGGGATGGGGCTCCTGTTGTGGCTGTGATTGTAAGTTGGGGTTGGAGTGCCATCCCCATTGACCGCCAGTCCGGAAGCAGTCAGCCCTTCCTCACCAAGGGGCCAGTTGGCAAAAGGCACGGGCTGAGGACTATCGCTGCCCCACAATCCGATAAAAGCGCCGCGGACGCATGGACGGGGAAAGTGCCGCTGGTCAAGACACCGCATTCCGCGTAACGTTGCCCCTATAACAGGCACAAGCTCAAGCGGAAGTGCCGTTGTCCCATATCTAAAGCCGGTTCAGGCGAGGCGCCCCACTATGAAAACAAGATCTACCCACAACAAGGACCGCATTCTTGTCGTGGACAGCAGCCCCGGCATTCACGATGCCTTCCACAACATGCTTGTTGAAGATGAGAATGTGCAAGGGAAATTCGAACTGGATGGTGCCCGCGACGCGCGCGAGGCGCTGGCCCTGGTACAACAGTCGCTTCTGGCTTCGCGCCCCTACACCGTGGCATTTATCGGTGTTTCTGGTACGGCTGGAGGAAATGCGCTCGAAATAGCACCTCAAATATGGGCGCTTGATCCGGGAGTCCAGATAGTGCTTTGCGCGGAGCGACTGGATTTTTCTTCTGATGCACTGTTCGCAGCCATGGGAGCCATGAATAGCAGGTGGCTGGTGCTCAAGACGCCGCATGATCCCGTAGAAGTCATCCAATCGGCATACTCCCTGGCAGAGAAGTGGCATTTGCAACAACTCGCCGGGTCTCATCCAGGCGGGCACCCAGAGGCGGATGCCACGGAGAAGGGGAGCGCGGCGGCTGCCTCCCAGATCAACGAGCAGGATTTGTTGCGCACGCTTCTGGACAACGCTCCCGATCACATTTATTTCAAGGATGCGCAGTCCCGCTTTCTCAAATGCAGCAAGGCACAGGCGCTGCAGTTTGGGGCATCACCGGAGGAGCTGGTGGGCAAGACGGATCACGATTTTTTTTCCGAAGAGCATGCGCGCCCCGCCTACGAGGATGAACAGGAAATCCTGCGCACAGGTCAGCCGATCATCGGCAAAGTGGAGAAGGAAACCTGGAAAGACGGACGCGATGAATCCTGGAAGCTGAGTACAAAGATGCCGCTGCGCAACAAAGCCGGAGCCATCATTGGTACCTTCGGTATTTCCAAGGACATTACTGCCCTGAAGCAGACTGAAGCAGCGCTGGCGCATCACCGTGATTTGCTGGCTACGCTGATGGAGAGCTCACCAGATTCCATCTTCTTCAAAGATCTGAAATCACGTTTGGTAAAAGTCAGCCGCTCGGAGGTTCACAACCTCCTGCGGCTATCGATCAGCCGCTATCGCGCAGCACATCCGGACATGGGTGAGGAGACACTTCCACCGCATTTGGCCAGTGTGGAGGAGTTTGAAAAGTATGTGATTGGTAAAACCGATGCAGACATTTACGGCCAGGACAGGGCGAGTGAATTTAGCCACGACGAGGAAGAGATTATCCGGACGGGGAAGCCCATCCTCGAAAAGAGCGAAAAAACCGTTCATCCTGATGGGCGTGTCGTCTGGTACCTCACCACCAAAGGCCCCTGGAGAGACAGGAACGGCACACTGATCGGGACCTTCGGGACTTCGAAAAACATATCCGAATTGAAGGAAGCGGAACGAAAAATTGAAGAGGTTCAAGCCCAGCTGCTCACCACGGCGCGCCTGGCGGGCATGGCAGAGATCGCAACCAACGTGTTGCACAACGTGGGGAACGTTCTCAACAGCGTCAACGTGTCGGCCGAATTGATTGGCAGCCAGTTGCGGACGTCCAAGCTCAAGGGGCTCGCCCGCTCTGTGGGTTTGATGGACGCCCACATCGGGGATTTGGGGGGGTTTTTGACGCAGGACAGCAAAGGCAAGCTGTTACCCGCCTATCTGCGCGAATTGGCCCGGACACTGGAGGCAGAGCATGAATCCATCGCGAAAGAACTCGAGGCACTTTGCAGCAGTGTGGACCATATCAAACAGGTCATCGCGACCCAGCAATCATACGCAGGCACCCCGCGTGTCGTCGAATCCGCCAAGGTGGATGAGTTGCTGGACGACGCGCTGCGCATGAATGCGGATGCACTGACGCGTCACAAAGTGGATGTTGAAAAAAAATACGCAACGTTGCCCACCCTTTTGCTGGATCGGCAGCGCGTGTTGCAGGTGCTGGTGAACCTGATCAGCAACGCCAAGCAGGCTTTTGGCACGATTGCAGACAGGCGCCCCTTTATCGTGCTCAATGCTGTTTTGCTGGAAGGGCCCGTGCTGCGCATCACGGTGACAGACAATGGGGAAGGCATTGCGCCGGAGAACCTGACGCGCGTTTTCTCCCACGGCTTTACCACCCGCAAAAACGGGCACGGCTTTGGTCTGCACAGCTGCGTTCTGGCTGCGCAGGAAATGGGCGGCAGCTTGCACGTCCACAGCGACGGGCCTGGAAAAGGCGCATCGTTCATCCTGGAGGTTCCCGTCGCAACCGCGCAGGTTCATTGAACGCGCCAAAAAAAAGTTTTTTCGCCCAGGCAGGGCTTGGGCCGGCTTAAAAGACATGCCCGGTCGCCAGTGCCGCGGCTGCTGCCCGTGTTTCCACGCCCAGCTTTTCAAAAATGTGCTCCAGATGCTTGTTCACCGTGCGATGGCTCATGCCCAAGATGTCGCCGATGTCGCGGTTGGTCTTGCCCTTGGCCAGCCATGAGAGGACCTCGGTTTCCCGCGGCGTCAACGCGGCATTGGCCAGGCGCGAGGGCGAGGCGACATTCGCACCGCGCTGCTCCAGCAACAGCATGGTTTCGCCTATGCCGACCCGGCCCATGTTGCGCACCGACAGCTGCACGCCGGCCAGGGCCAGCAGCACCTCATCGGTGTCGCCTTCCAGCGCCGCATGGACCGCATCGGGCAACCGCCCCGGCTGCACACCGCCTCCGGCGCCTTGCAGCCACAGGGCCGCTTGGGGCGATCGCCAAGCGATGCGCCCGCGCGCATCGACCAGCACCACGCCGAAGCCGGCCACGTCCACGGCCTCACGCGCCAGCCGCGTAATGCGCGCATTGCGCGTATGGGTGTGCAGGCGCGCCACCACTTCCTGCGCGCGCAGCGGCTTGACGACGTAGTCGACACCGCCGCAGGCAAAACCTTCCAGCACGTGCGGCGTCTCCGACAAGCCTGTCATGAAGATCACCGGGATGTGCGCCATGGCGGGGTTGGCCTTGATCTGCCGGCAGGTGTCAAAGCCCGAGAGGCCGGGCATGACGGCGTCCAGCAGGATGGCGTCAGGCGCGACCAGCTCCAGGCGCTGCAGCGCCGAATCGCCGTCGCGCGCCACCAGCACGGTGTAGCCCTCGCCTTCCAGCGTGTCGCAGAGCATGCCCAGGCTGCTGGGAGCGTCGTCCACCACCAGCACGACAGGGCGTTGTTCTTCAGCGGCTTCAAGCATCGACGCCCTCCGTCAAATGATCGAGCAGCAACTCAAGCTCGCAGCGGCTCACAAAGCCGCGCAGCCGCGCGCAACTGGCGGCCAGCGTGGGGTCTTCGGTCGCGACGCGGTCCAGCAGGCGGTGCAGGCCGTGCACGTGGCCCAGCTTCACCAGCCGTATTAACCCCGCGCGGGCCTCCTCGGGCAGGCCCAGCGAACTCTCCCCAGCCGGGCTCGCCAGCGGCGCCGGGGAGACCACGGAGGTCACCCACTCCAGCCCCAGGTGGCGCTGCAGCGCGTCCATCAACTCGGATTCGAGCACCGGCTTGCCGACAAAGGCCTGGCAACCCGATGCCTTCAGGCGCGAGGCCTGGTTCTCGAACACATTGGCCGACACCACGATGATGGGCACCCCGGCATAACCCCGGCCGCGTATCTGCAGCGCGGTTTCCCAGCCATCCAGGTCGTCCATACTGATGTCCAGCAGGATGGCGTCGGGCACGCCGTCCTTGAGGCTGTCTATGCATTCCAGCCCGCTGGCCGCCTCTTTCACATCAAAGCCCAGCGGCGTGAGCATGCCGGCCAGCATCTGACGCTGCACTGGCTGGTCGTCCACCACCAGTAGCGTCCTGCGCTTGCCGAAGAAGCCGGCGATCTGGTGCGGCGGGTCGGCCAGTGGGCCGGGATCGTCGATCTCGCGCAGGTACAGGCGCACGCTGAAGGTGCTGCCCTTGTCAGGCTCGCTCTTCAGGCTCAGGTCGCCACCCATCAGCGCGGTCAGCAGCCCGGTGATGGTCAAGCCCAGGCCTGTGCCCGGCTCGCCGCGGCGGCGGCCCGCGGCGCCGCGTTCAAAAGGCAGGAAGATGCGCTGCTGGTCCTGCGGCGCGATGCCTATACCGGTGTCCACCACGTCGAATCGGATCACCTCGCGCCGACAGTCCACATGCAGCTTCACGCTCCCCGTGTCGGTGAACATCACCGCATTGCTCAGCAGGTTGATGATGATCTGGCGCAGCCGCTTGGCGTCGGCTTGCACCCAGGCCGGCATACGGCCGCTGTGGGTATAGAAAAAATCCACGCCCTTGGCTTCGGCCTGCGGCCGCACCATGCTGACCAGGCCTTCGAGGAAGTCGGGCAGTGGCACGGGGATCGGCTCCAGCCGCAACCGGCCGGCCTCGATGCGCGCCAGGTCGAGCAAACCGTCGACCAGTTGCAGCAGGTGCTCGCCACTGCGCTGTATGGTCTGCACGGCTTCGCGCGGCGTGCTGGCCAGCGCCTCGCTTTTGAGCAAAATCTGCGAATAACCCAGGATGCTGTTGAGCGGTGTGCGCAGCTCGTGCGTCATGCCGGCCACATAGCGCGTCTTGGCCTGGTTGGCCGACTCGGCCACTTCCTTGGCGGTCTGCAGCGCCGCGTCGGTGCGCTGGTGCGCCTCGATCTCGCGCGACAGCAGCTGGTTCTGCCGGTTCGACTCGTCCTGCGCCATGCGCCGGCTTTCGCTGCCGAGCACCACCCACCAGCTGCAGACAGCGACGATCAACAGCAACATGGCGAACACCTTCACGAAGGCCGAGCGCAGCAGGCCGGAGAGATCGCCCGACAGCGGGAAAGCCGTTTCCTGCGTGTACACCATGCCCATTACGGTGGCCAGCAGCGCGCACAGCGACAGCATCACCACCATGTAGTGGCCGACGCGAAAGTTGACCCGGCCCGACAGCGCGCCGGGCAGCAGCGTGCTTAAAAACTGTTCGGCCTGCTCGGCCGCGCGTGAGCGCGTCTTGCAGCGATCGTGGCAGCGCGACTCCAGCGTGCAGCACAGCGAGCAGATGGGCGCACCGTAGGCGGGGCAGCTGGCCATGTCCTCGGCCTCAAAGGCGTTCTCGCACACATGGCAATGCACCATCTGGCCCGGCGCGCCCATGGCCTGCGGCTTGCGCGCGATGTAATAACGCCCGCCGGTGAGCCAGGCCAGCAGCGGCGACAGCACCAGCGCCAGGCCCAGCGCGATAAAGGGCGAGAAGGCCTCGGCCTGCGGGCCCATGGCGCCGGTGTAGGCAAACACACCGGCCGTGGCGGCCAGCAGCATGGAGCCCAGGCCTACCGGGTTGATGTCGTAGAGGTGCGCGCGCTTGAACTCGATGCCCTTGGGACTCAGGCCCAGCGGTTTGTTGATCATCAGGTCGGCCACCAGCGCGCCGACCCAGGCGATGGCCACGTTGCCGTAAAGCCCCAGCACCTTTTCCAGCGCCGAGAACACATCCAGCGTCATCAGCAGCAAGGCGATAGTCACGTTAAATACCAGCCACACGACGCGGCCCGGATGGCTGTGCGTGAGGCGCGCAAAAAAGTTGGACCATGCGAGCGAGCCCGCATAGGCGTTGGTCAGGTTGATCTTGAGCTGCGACACCACCACAAACAACACGGTGGCCGCCAGCACCCAGGCCGGGTTGCTGAAGACATACGCAAAACCTGCCAGGTACATCTGCGTCGGCTCCATGGCCCTGGCCGCCGGCAACTCATGCTGCAGCACCAGAAAAGCCAAAAAGGCGCCGCCCAGCATTTTCAGCATGCCCAGCACGATCCAGCCCGGCCCCGCCATCAGCACCGCGCCCCACCAGCGCACGCGGTTGACGTGGGTCTTTTCGGGCAGGAAACGCAAAAAGTCCACCTGCTCGCCGATCTGCACCACAAGCGAGAACGCCACCGTGGCGGCAGCACCAAACATGAGCGGATCGAACTCGCTGCTGCCCGACGTGCGCCCGGCCAGGCCGGTGAAGTCGAAAAAAGCCTGCGGGTTCTTCCACAGCACGGCCAGGTAAGGCAACAGCAGCAGCATGCCCCACAGCGGCTGTGTCCACATCTGTAGGCGCGAGATGAGCGTGATGCCGCGCACCACCAGGGGCACGATGACCACCGCGCTGATGACGTAACACCAGGCAATGGGAATATCGAGGTACATCTGCAGCGCCAGCGCCATGATGGCCGCCTCCAGCGCGAAGAAGATGAAAGTGAAGCTCGCGTAGATCAGCGATGTGATGGTGGAGCCCAGGTAACCGAAGCCCGCGCCGCGCGTGAGCAGGTCCATGTCCACGCCGTAACGCGCCGCGTAGTAGCTGATGGGCAGGCCGGTGAAAAAGGTGATCAGCCCCACCACCAGGATGGCCCACAACGCATTGGTAAAGCCGTAGTTCAGCGCAATGGCCGCGCCTATGGCCTCCAGTGCCAGAAACGACACCGCACCAAAAGCCGTGTTGCCCACGCGCCATTCCGACCACTTGCGAAAGCCGCGCGGCGTGTAGCGCAGCGCGTAGTCCTCGATGGATTCGTCGGCCACCCACGCGTTGTACTCGCGTCGAATACGAAAAATTTTCTGGGTGGCGATAGTCAAGAGAGATCTCCGTCGAACGGCCGGTTGGCTGCAACAGGTTCCGCAAGAAGTGTGCCCGCATCTGGTGCAACGCACCAAGACAGGTGGCTACGTTGATTGACGTATAGGGATGCGCAGCCCTTGTGAACATGATTCACCTGACCAGAACGTAAGCCTTCCTCTTTTTATTGCGTCAGTTTTCTCCCCTTCAACTTTTCACGTTTTCACTTTTCACCAACCGCAGGAGCCCAGCATGTCCAACGACGATCGCGATCCATCTTCCTTCATCAACCGCCGCCGCCTCATGCAGGGCGTCGCCGCGGCCCTGCCGCTGGCCGGCTTGCCAGGCTGGGCGCAAGCCCAGCAATTTCCCACAGCCAAGGTCAACACCACAAAGCTGGCCGTCACCGACACCGAAGTGACCGTGGGCCAGTTGCACTCGGCCACCGGCACCATGGCGATTTCCGAAACGGGCTCCATCCAGGCCGAGCAGCTCGCCATCGACCAGATCAACGCCATGGGCGGCGTGCTGGGCCGCAAGATCAAGGTCATCAAGGAAGACGGCGCCTCCGACTGGCCGACCTTCGCCGAAAAATCCAAGAAACTGCTGGTCAACGACAAGGTCGCCGCCGTGTTCGGCTGCTGGACCTCGGCCTCACGCAAGGCCGTGCTGCCCATCTTCGAAAAAGAAAACGGCATGCTCTACTACCCGACCTTTTACGAAGGCCTGGAGCAGAGCAAGAACGTGATCTACACCGGACAGGAAGCCACGCAGCAAATTCTCTACGGCCTGGACTGGGCTTCCAAAGAAAAGAAAGCCAAGACCTTCTTCCTGGTCGGATCCGATTACATCTGGCCGCGCACCTCGATGAAGATAGGCCGCAAGCACATTGAAAGCCACCTCACCGGCAGCAAGGTCGTCGGCGAAGAATACTACCCGCTGGGCCACACCAACTTCAACTCGCTGATCAACAAGATCAAGGTCGCCAAGCCCGACTGCATCTTCATCGCGGTGGTGGGAGGCTCCAACGTGGCTTTCTACAAGCAGCTCAAGGCCGCGGGCGTGACGGCAGACAAGCAGTTCCTGCTCACCATCTCGGTCACCGAAGACGAGGTGCTGGGCATAGGCGGCGAGAACATGAAGGGCTTCTACGCTTCGATGAAGTACTTCCAGTCGCTGGACAACCCCAACAACAAGGCTTTTGTGACGGCCTTCAAAGCCAAGTACGGCAAGGATGCGGTGATCGGCGACGTGACACAGGCCGGCTACCTCGGCCCCTGGCTGTGGAAAGCGACGGTTGAAAAAGCCGGCAGCTTCGACGTGGACAAGATCGCCGCGGCCTCCACCGGCATCGAGCTCAAGACCGCACCCGAAGGTTACGTGAAGCTGCACGAAAACCATCACCTGTGGAGCAAGGCCCGCATCGGCCAGGCGCAACCGGACGGCCAGTTCAAGGTGGTGGCCGAATCAACGGCACTGATCGAACCCAATCCCTTCCCCAAGGGCTACCAGTAAGCGTTGACGCTGGCTCCTACCGGTTCACTCCGCCCTATGGCTGGGTGAGCCGGCAGGGGCTTCTTCTTTTCTTCCTCACAGACACCTTGCCTTTTTGGCATTCGACCCACCCGCCGCACCGGAGCCCCGCCATGAATCTTTCCGAAATGCTCAACATCGGCCTGATGCAAGGCTTTGCCGGGCTCAGCCTGTTTTCCGTGCTGCTGCTCATGGGCCTGGGACTGGCCATCATCTTCGGCCAGATGGGCGTCATCAACATGGCGCATGGCGAGTTCATGACCATAGGCGCTTACACCATCTACCTGTTTTCACACCTGTCCGAAACCTACGCACCGGGTTTCGTGCAGGCCTACTTTCCCTTCGCCATCGCGGCGGCCTTCATCTTCGCCTTCGCCGTCGGCTGGCTGGCCGAATGGGCTTTCATACGCCACCTCTACAAACGCCCGCTCGATACCCTGCTAGCCACCTGGGGCCTGTCGCTGGGCATGCAGCAGATCTTCCGCACTACCTTCGGTGCCAAGGAAGTCAGCCCCACCCTGCCCGACTGGCTCATGGGCTCCTGGGCGCCGGCGCCCGGCCTGGACATCCCAATCAACGGCCTGTTCGTGATGGCGCTCACGCTGGTGGTGACCTGCGGGGTGCTGATCGCGCTGCACAAGTCGCGCTGGGGCCTGCGTGTGCGCGCCACCGTCGCCAACCGCGTGATGGCCAACGCCACCGGCATCAACACCAAGAAGACCGACCGCCTGACCTTTGCCATCGGCTGCGGCATCGCCGGCGTGGCCGGCGCGGCCTTCACCACGATTGGCTCCACCGGCCCGACCAGCGGCTCGCTTTACATCGTCGACGCCTTCCTGGTCGTCACCTTCGGCGGCGCGGCCAGCCTGCTGGGCACCGTGGTCTCGGCCTTCGGCATCGCGCAGACCCAGTCCATCGCCGAGTTCTTCATGACCGGCTCCATGGCCAAGGTGCTGACGCTGATGACCATCGTGACGATTTTGATGCTGCGCCCGCAGGGCTTGTTCGCCTCCAAGGTGCGGCGCTGAGTTTTCATTCCATTCCCACGGCAACCTAGACAACCGGAGTTTTTCATGAACAGCCTCAAGCAATGGATAGTGCGCAACGGCCTGGGCAACGTCGCCCTGCTGGCCCTGGTGCTGCTGGTGGCCTTTCCGCTGGCGCTGGATCTGTTCCGCCTCAACCTCGTGGGTAAATACCTCAGTTATTCCTTCGTCGCGCTGGGCCTGGTGATGCTGTGGGGCTACGGCGGCGTGCTGAGCCTGGGCCAGGGTGTGTTCTTCGGCCTGGGCGGCTACGGCATGGCGATGTTTTTGAAGCTTGAAGCCAGCGACCCCATCACCACCAAGATCCAGTCCACACCCGGCATTCCCGACTTCATGGACTGGAACCAGATCACCGCGCTGCCGATCTGGTGGAAGCCTTTCCAGTCATTCCCACTGACGCTGCTGCTGATCCTGGTCGTGCCTACGCTGCTGGCCTTCATCATCGGCTACGCCATGTTCAAGCGGCGTGTCGGCGGCGTCTACTTCGCCATCATTACGCAAGCCGTGGCGCTGATCCTCACGGTGCTCATCATCGGCCAGCAGGGCTACACCGGCGGCGTCAACGGCATGACCGACCTCAAGACCATCCTGGGCTGGGACACACGTACCGACAGCGCCAAGTACATCCTCTACTTCCTCACCGCCGGCCTGCTGCTGGGCGCCATCGTGCTGTGTACCTGGATCCAGAAGAGCAAACTGGGCACACTGCTGCTGGCCATGCGTGACAAGGAAGACCGCGTGCGCTTTTCGGGCTACGACGTGGCCATGTTCCGGGTTTTCGCCTTCTGCTTTGCGGCCATGCTGTCGGCGGTGGGCGGTGCCATGTTCACCCTGCAGGTGGGCTTTATGTCGCCCTCTCTGGTCGGCATCGTGCCGTCGATCGAGATGGTGATCTTCGCCGCCGTGGGCGGGCGCATGTCGCTGGTGGGCGCGGTTTACGGCGCGCTGCTGGTGAACTTCGGCAAAACCTATTTCTCCGAGAGTTTTCCCGACCTCTGGCTGTTCCTGATGGCCGGCATGTTCCTGGGCGTGGTGCTGGCCTTTCCCGACGGCCTGGCCGGCGTCTACACGCAGCGCGTCAAACCCTGGCTGACCAAGCGCTTCACGCGCCGCGAGAAAGTCGCCCCGCCTGCCGCCCCGCCCATGGCGCCCCCGCCGGTTGCGGCCCAAGCAACGCCCCCGCTGCCCGCTGGCTTGACCGGCCAGCAGACCTGAACACCCAAGGAAGCCACCATGATCGCTCCTGCCATGACCCCCAACGACTTCGTGCTGTCGGTCGAAGACCTGACCGTGTCTTTCGACGGCTTCAAGGCCATCGACAGCCTGAACCTCTACGTCGACCAGAACGAGCTGCGCGTGATCATCGGCCCCAACGGCGCAGGCAAGACCACGCTGCTGGACCTGATCTGCGGCAAGACCCGCGCCAGCCACGGTCGCATCAAGTTCAAGAACGCCGAGATGACGAAACTGCCCGAATACCAGATCGTGCGCTCCGGCATAGGCCGCAAGTTCCAGACACCGTCCATCTACGAAAACCTGAGCGTGTTCCAGAACCTGGAAGTGTCTTTCCCGCGCGGACGCGGTGTGTTCGGTGCGCTGTTCTTCAAACGCAGCGAGGAAGTCAAGGCCCGCGTGCAGGCCGTGGCGGCCGAGATCGGACTGGACGGACAGGTGGATACCGAAGCCGGCCTGCTCTCGCACGGGCAAAAGCAGTGGCTGGAGATCGGCATGCTGCTGATGCAGGACCCTGAGCTGTTGATGCTGGACGAGCCGATCGCCGGCATGAGCGTGCGTGAGCGCGAGCTCACGGCCGAGCTGCTCAAGCGCATCTGCAAGGGCCGCGCCATGATCGTCATCGAGCACGACATGGAGTTCGTCAAGCGCATCGCCGACAAGGTGACCGTCATGCACCAGGGAAAGATTCTGGCCGAAGGGTCGATGGAAAAAGTACAGGCTGATCCCCGCGTGATCGACGTGTACCTGGGCCACTAAGCACCAAAGCATCAAGGGAACCACCATGCTCAACGTCAACAACCTTCACGTCAGCTACGGCCAGAGCGAGGCGCTGCACGGCATCACCTTCTCCGCTAAGAAAAACGAAACCGTGGCCATCATGGGCCGCAACGGCATGGGCAAGACCACGCTGTTCAAGTCGCTGATCGGCATCCTGCCGCTCAAGTCCGGAACGATTGAAGTCGACGGCCTGGACATCTCGAAAGACGAAAGCTATCAGCGCGTCGCAAAGGGCGTGGCCTACGTGCCGCAAGGCCGCATGATCTTCCCGACGCTGACGGTGCAGGAAAACATTCTGACGGGCCTGGAGAACGCCAAACACAAGCAGATCCCGGACGAGATCTACGCGCTGTTCCCGGTGCTCTTCGACATGCGCGGCCGCAAGGGCGGCAACCTCTCGGGCGGCCAGCAGCAGCAGCTGGCGATTGCCCGCGCGCTGGTGACCAACCCCAAGGTGCTGCTACTCGATGAGCCGACCGAGGGCATACAGCCTTCCATCATCAAGGACATCGCGCGTGCGCTCAACGAGATCCGCAAGATGCGCGAAATCACGATTGTGGTGTCGGAGCAGGTGCTGAGCTTCGCGATGGACGTGGCCGACCGGCTCTTCGTCATCGAGGGCGGACAGCTGGTGCACGAGAGCACACGCGCCGGCACCGACACGGCGCGCATCAAGCAGTTTCTTTCCGTCTGATTTTCCTTTCCTTCCTTTATTCATCACCACCAGGAGATATGGCATGACCGACACGCTGATCAAGGTTGACCTGACGAAGTCGCCCACCCTCAACGAGAACATCCACAACCGCTGGCACCCGGACATCCCCATGGCCTGCTGGGTCAACCCGGGCGATGATTTCATCCTGGAGACCTTCGACTGGACCGGCGGCTTCATCAAGAACAACGACAGCGCCGACGATGTGCGCGACATCGACCTTTCCACGGTGCATTACCTGTCAGGCCCGGTCGGGGTCAAGGGCGCGGAACCCGGTGACCTGCTGGTGGTCGACCTGCTGGACATAGGCGCCAAGCAGGACAGCCTCTGGGGTTTTAATGGTTTCTTCAGCAAGAAGAACGGCGGCGGCTTCCTGACCGACCATTTCCCCGAAGCGCAGAAATCGATCTGGGACTTCAAGGGCATGTTCACGAGTTCGCGCCACGTGCCGGGTGTGAACTTTGCCGGGCTGATCCACCCCGGCCTGATAGGCTGCCTGCCCGACAAAGCCATGCTGGAGATGTGGAACACGCGCGAACAGGCGCTGATCGACAGCGAGCCGACGCGCACGGGTCTCGCCAACCCGCCTTCGGCTGGCACCGCCCACATGGGCAAGATGACGGGCGCGGCGCGCGACAAGGCCGCGGCCGAGGGCGCGCGCACCGTGCCGCCGCGCGAGCACGGCGGCAACTGCGACATCAAGGATTTGTCGCGCGGTTCCAAGGTCTACTTCCCGGTCTACGTCGACGGCGCGGGCCTGTCTGTGGGCGACCTGCACTTCAGCCAGGGCGACGGCGAGATCACCTTCTGCGGCGCCATCGAGATGGCCGGCTGGGTGCACATGAAGGTCACTCTGATCAAGGGCGGAATGGCCAAGTACGGCATCAAGAACCCTATCTTCAAGCCCAGCGTGATCACGCCGCGCTACGACGACTATTTGATCTTTGAAGGCATCTCGGTCGACGAGGCCGGCAAGCAGTACTACCTGGACGTCAACGTCGCCTACCGCCAGGCCTGCCTTAACGCCATCGAATACCTGAAGAAATTCGGCTACTCGGGCGCGCAGGCGTATTCCATCCTGGGCACGGCGCCGGTACAAGGCCACATCAGCGGCGTGGTCGACGTGCCGAATTCCTGCGCCACGCTGTGGCTGCCGACCGGCATCTTCGACTTCGACATCAACCCGAACGCATCGGGACCGGTCAAGCACATCGACGGCAAGATCAGCATGCCGCTGTCGCCCGACCTGCGTTAAAACCCCAGGGGAAGCACCATGCCCACCTACGACTACGACTGCCCGCAGTGCGGCAGCTTCGACGCGCTGCGCTCGGTTTCCATGCGCAACCAGGCGGCGGCCTGCCCGGTGTGCGGCGGCCCAGCCGCGCGCATTTTGTCCGTCGCGCCCTCGCTGGCGCTGATGGAAGACGACGCGCGGCGCGCGATGGACACCAACGAGCGGGCCCGCCATGAGCCCAAGCGCTCGGGCGACTACGCGCGGCTCAAGCATCCGGCCGGATGCGGCTGCTGCTCCAGCGGCAAGCGCGGAGCCACGATGACCGCACCCAATGGCAATAAAGCTTTTCCGAGCAAACGCCCCTGGATGATCAGCCACTGAGGACACCCTTCACAAGGAGCACGACATGATTCACGGCGATATTTCAAGCGGCAAGGTCACCGTCGGCGCGGCGTATCCATTTGTCGCTTTTGATGCTGATTGCGTTCTTTTCC
Source organism: Polaromonas sp. P1_F6 (assembly GCF_056405695.1). Lineage (NCBI taxonomy): Bacteria > Pseudomonadati > Pseudomonadota > Betaproteobacteria > Burkholderiales > Comamonadaceae > Polaromonas > Polaromonas sp. P1_F6. The sequence goes on along the minus strand of NZ_JBFUBQ010000001.1, from coordinate 74,550 downwards.
CATAACCCTGTGTGATGCTCCTCTTATAGAAGTCTGCCTGCCCACAGTCCCGAAAACCCGAAATCCTGGCCAAAGCGGGCCGTGGACCCACTCTGGCGGTGTGCTTAAATGGCGCATCACTACACAACAGGGGGAGCGGCAATGAACTGCAAAACTTGGATGGGGATCGCCGCAGGGACCGTGCTGATGCTGCTTGGCGCCGGGGCACAGGCGCAGAAGATGCATCGCTGCGGCAACGTCTACCAGGACCGCCCCTGCGACACGGTGCAACCGGGCACTGAAGTGCGCAATTTCGACAATGCCCCCCGACCCGTCGCCAGCGCGGGCACGGACACACAGTGCCGGCAACGCGGCATCGACTCCCAGAAAATTGTCTGGTCTCGCGAAGCGGGAGCGCAGGCGGAAAAACTCAGGGCCGCCGCCTATTCGGAAGAAGAGAAAACCCTGATCACCGAGGTCTACGGCAAACGCGGCACCGCACCGGAAGTTCGTGCCAGCATCGAAGCCGACTGCATCGCGGCCAAGAAACATGCCCAGGAGGTTGCGGCGGCGCTGGCCGCCGTGGGAAAACTGCCCGGCAGTCCGGCGCCAGGCGTCGCGCCTGCGCGGCCTCAGGCCATGGAATCCAGGGCCGTCGAGGCTGCGCAGGGCGGCGATGCCTCCGCGCTGCGATCCGCCGAATCGCAAAAGAGGCGTTGCAGCAGCATCAACACCAAAATTGAGGGCATCCAGAAGAGCCAGCGCAGCGGCGGCAGTGTGGCTGCCATGGAAAGCCTGAACCAGCGCCGGCGCGACGCGGAAGCCGAACGCGACCGGGCCGGCTGCTAGGCTGCGCCGCCCGCCTGGGAAATCACGGCCTTTTCAATCACCCGGTCGTCACCCAGCACAATCAGTGCGAACAGCAGCTCGTCCAGGCTGGCGGCTTGCGCCGTCTTGCGCGCCAGCAGCGGCGTGGCCTGGAGGTTGAGCACGACAAAATCTGCTTCGCAACCGGGCTGCAGGTTACCGACAACGCCTTCCAGGCCCAGTGCACGCGCCGCACCCGCCGTGTGCTGCCACCACAGGTGCTGCGGCTTGAGCGACAGGCCGGTTTTGGTCTGCCCCTCTCTTCCCACGTAGTAGGCCGCCAGCATGGTGTGGAAAGGGCTGAACGAGGTGCCGCCACCCACGTCGCTGGCCAGGCCATAGGGGAAACCGATGCGGTCTGCACCCTCGTAGTCAAAAAAACCGCTGCCCAGAAACAGGTTGCTGGTCGGGCTCACGGCTGCCGCCGTGCCGGTGCCGCGCATCAGGGCGCGGTCTTCGTCGTCGATGTGGATGCAATGCGCATATACGGCGCGCGGGCGCAGCAGTCCGAACTGTTCATAGACGCTGAGGTAGCTGCGCGCCTTCGGATAGAGCTGGCGCACCCAGGCGATCTCGTCCTTGTTCTCCGCCACGTGCGACTGGATCCACACGTCCGGGTATTTCGCGGCCAGCTCGCCGGCACCGCGCAGCTGTGCTTCGCTGCAGCTGGGCACAAAACGCGGCGTGATGGCGTAGCCCAGCCGGTCTACGCCATGCCAGCGCTGGATCAGCGCTTCGGTGTCCTGCAAGCTTTGCACCGTTTCGTCGCGCACGCCGTCCGGGGCATTCTGGTCCATCAGGCATTTTCCGGTCATGAGGCGCAGCTGGTTTTTCTGTGCCTCGGCGAACAGCGCGTTGACGGATTCCACATGCGAGGTCGCGAAGGCCAGTGCCGTGGTGACCCCGTTGCGAAGCAGTTCTGCTATGAAAAACGTAGCTGCTTGCGCACAGTGGTCCTTGCTTGCGAAGCGTTTTTCTTCTGGAAAAGTATAGTTTTCAAGCCAGGGCAGCAGCCCTTCGGCAGGCGAGCCGATCACGTCCAGCTGCGGATAGTGAACGTGCATGTCGACAAAACCCGGCGCGATGAGGCGGCCCGGCAGGTGTTCGGTGGGCACCTCGGCAAACCCGGAAACCAGCGCGTGGTAGCTGCCGACGGCTTGCACCACCTGGCGGCCTTCGGCATCGGGTCCGGTCACCAGCAGGCCATCAGCCTCATAAACGGCCTGCGCAGGCGCGGCAAAGTACAGGAGGGCGGCGCGATAGGCTTTCATGGCTGCAAGATTAACCCAGTCACCGGCGGGCTGAATATTCAAAACCCGATAAGGCCTATTGGGCTTGTTGCCAGCCGGACAGTCTGGTTCAGCGGCTCACACGGCAGCCGTCGCCCAGCGAGGCGCGCCAGACCCGTACCGAAGTCAAGCCCGGCAGGCGTGCGTCCAGCTTGCGGAAGATGAACTGGCACAGGTTTTCCAGCGTGGGCGGGCCCAGATCTTTCACGTCGTCGAGCAGGTGGTGGTCCAGTTCCTCGCGCAGCACCTCGATCTCGCGCCGCACCAGGCCCAGGTCCATCACCATGCCGGTGGCCGCATCGGGCTCGCCAGCGACAAAAACCTCGGCGTTGTAGGTATGGCCATGCACGCGCTTGCTGCTGTCGGCCTCGATGACACGCTTCAGGGTGTGCGCCGCGTCAAAGTAGAAAGTCTGGCTGATCTCGCAGCGCATGGGTTCTGGCGTGGGGAGCTTTTTCATCGGATGCCCGTGATTTTGTGGGTCTGCAGGCTCAGGCGCCAGGCCGGGCGTGCCATGCACAGCTGGATGCAGGTTTCGGTGTTCTGCTGGCGCTGGGGGTTGTCCATGGGCTGCAGGTAGCGGTGGGTGAAGTCGGCAGCCTCAAGTTCGGCCAGGTCGAAACTTGGCTGTGGCCAGACGACCTTGAGCTCCTGACCCGCGCGTTGCACCCAGGGTGCGCCGGCCTTGGGACTCACGCAGATCCAGTCAATGCCCTGGGGCGCGGCAATGGTGCCGTTGGTTTCCACCGCAATCTGGAAGCCGCGCGCATGCAACGCGGCGATCAGTTCGGCATCGACCTGCAGCAAGGGCTCGCCGCCCGTCATCACCACAAAGCGGTGGGCACTGTCGCCCGCCGGCCACTGCGCTTCAATTTTTTGGGCCAGCGCATCGGCATCGGCAAACTTGCCGCCCAATGTGCCGTTGGTACCTACAAAGTCAGTGTCGCAAAACTGGCAGACGGCCGTGGCACGGTCCTGCTCGCGGCCTGTCCACAGGTTGCAGCCGGCAAAACGGCAGAACACCGCCGGCCGCCCGGCATTGGCGCCCTCGCCCTGCAGCGTGTAGAAAATTTCCTTGACCTGGTAGCTCATGGCGCGGCTTTCGCAGCGCCATAGCCGCGGCGCGCCACAGGCAGTTGCCGGGGCGAAGGGAGACATTGAGCGGGAGAAATAAAACAGGCGCCCACTGAGGCCGAAAGACCGGGGGTCGCGAGGTTTTTATACATGGTAGTCCTCTACATGGCCCCGGAAACAAAGCAAATGCCGGCGCGCCGAGGCAGCACGCAAGCCCTGATTTTAACGGCCAGCGGCCAATAGCGGGATTTCGGGGGATTTACCGGCCAATAGCGGCTTCAGGGCGCGGGAGCTTCGTGTGCCTGTTTTTCCAGCCAATCGCAGAATTTGTCCAGCCGCACATTCGCCCGGGCCCGGCGCCTGGCCACGTACTGGTAGCTGCTTTCCTCAAAGCCCAGCGGCGCCACCAGCCGTCCCGCGCGGATATCGTCCATCACCAGGTGCCAGGGCGCAATGCAAACGCCCAGGCCAGCCACTGCCGCCTCCAGCGTGAAGTAATAGTGCTCAAACTCAGGACCGTCCTGAATAGGAAGGGCAAGGCCGCGCGACTCACACCACATCTGCCAGGCATCCCGCCGCGTTCGGGTGTGCAGCAGCGGCAAGCGGGCCAGGTCGATCGCTTCACGCACATTCGCCTGATTGGCGAGCGCAGGCGCCATGACAGGTCCCAGGCGCTCCACAAACAGCGGCAGCAGCGTGCCCGATTTTTCGCTGCCCCGCCCGTCTACCGTGATGACGAGGTCGTAACCGTCACGGTCCACATCGACCACACGCTCGGCGGCGCTGAGCCGGACGTCGATATCGGGATGGCGCGCATTAAAGTCATAGAGACGCGGAATCAGCCATTTGACGGTGAAGGTGCTGAAGCAGGAAACGTCCAGCGTTCCGGCCTCGCTGCTGCGCACTTCACGCACGGCGGCTTCCATCTGGTCCAGCCCAGCGGCAAGGGCCGGCCACAGCGCGGCGCCGGCAGCGGTCAGTTGTGGCTTGTTTTTGGCACCTTCGAAGAGCGGCACGCCCAGGGACTGCTCCAGCTGGCGCACCTGCCGGCTGATGGCGCCGGGGGTCACCGACAGCTCCTCGGCCGCAGCTGTCATGCGACCCAGCCGGGCAGCGGCTTCAAAGGCACGCAGGGCATTCAAAGGTGGGAGATGGCGCTTCATCATTATGTGAGTTTATGGCACATATGACTTGCGAACAAATCGCTTTTCCTGACGGTCATTGATTGTCAGAATTCGAGCAACCTCGGTGAAAGCTTCAATTCACCACCATCTATTTAAATTGAGGAAAAATCACATGCCTTTTGTCCGCACCAGCGTCCACCACAGCACCAGCCCCGAACAACGGCAAGGCATCGTCGACGGGATTCACCAGGCGCTGGTCGACAGCATTGGCATGCCTGAAGACGAGCTTTTTAATTCGGTCAGCAGCTACGATGCGCAGCAGTTCTTCTTCAACCGAAGCTTCAACGGCATGGCACGTTCAGAGCAGCCGGTGGTCGTCGAGATCACGATGCGGCGCGGCCGCAGCGACGCGATGAAGCGAGCACTCTATGCGGCCATCGCGCGCAATTTAAAGACCAACGCCGGTGTTGCCGCCGATGACGTTTTCATCTTCATGCATGAAAACGACTATTCGGACTGGTCGGTGGGCGGCGGCAAGTTTGCCATGGCGCTGGTGCAACAGCCCGGTCCTGACTGATGAGCGAAGCGCTTACTTCTGCGCCGCTACGCCGCCAGACGGTAAAGCCGGCAGTACCGGATAAGCCTTCGCCATCCACCCATACACCACAGCGCCCACCAGCAGCGAGGCCGCCGCAATTTCCAGCGACATCGTGAAACCCACACCCGCGTTGGGTGTGCGCCGCAGCAGCACGGCCACCAGCGGCGGGCCGAGGATCTGGCCGACACCGTAGGTGGCTGTCAGAAGGCCCATGAAACTGGCGGCTGTGGCGGGCTTCAGGCGGCGCACTTCCTGCATCGCAAAAAAAGTGATGGCGGTAAACGGTATGCCCAGCATCAGGCTACCGATGGCAAAGCCCGCGAGGCTGGGGCTCCAGAGGCTGGCGGCAATACCCAGCGCCTGCAAAAAGTAGCAGCCGGCCAGCAGCAGGCGGAAATCTTTGCCCGGCGGCAGGCGTGTGGCCAGCAGCGCACCCACCATGACGCCCAGGCCGAAGATGGGCCAGAACATGTCCAGCCAGGCCGATCCCGGCAAGGCCGCACGCGCGATCACCGGCAAAAAAGTGGCGGTAATGATGTAGCCAAAACCGGCCAGGCCATAGGCCAGCGTGAGCAGGGTCATCTCGGCATTGCCGTGGTGCTGCGGCGCATCACCCGGCCGGGCAGCAGCGCGCGGCGCCAGTGCAATCAGGCGTTCATCGCCGCCGCGCAAGACATGCCACACCGAGGCTGTCAGCGCAAACGCCAGCACGCCGAAAATCATCCAGCCCGTGGCGGCCGTCCAGTGCCAGGCGACCATGCCAGTGGCAAACAGGCCACTCACCAAAATGCCGGCGCCCGGCCCGACGTAGATGATGCCGCCCATCGCGGGAACGCCACGCTTGGCCAGCTGCGAGAGGCACCAGCCCGAAGTAAACACAAACACCACCGCGCTGGTCACGCCCGCGGCAAAGCGCAGCAGCGGCCATGCAGCCGGAAAATGCCAGCCCATGGCCAACGTCAGCACGCCTGTGGCAACCAGACCGGCGCGCACCAGGGACGAGTACGCCAGGTGCGGCAGCCACTTGAAGCGCGCCCACAGCCAGGGCTGCAGCGTGCAGAGAATCGCACCCAGCATGTAGCCAAAGTAGTTGGCGCTGGCCAGCCAGCTGGCCGTCGGCAAATCGACCACGCCGTCGTTGAGCATCATCGGCAGCAGCGGCGTGAAGGCAAAGCGCCCTAGACCCATGGCCACCGCCAACGCTACCAGCCCCGCCAGCGCGATGGGCCAGGGGTTTTGGGCGACAGGGGTTTGCCCTTCTTTTGGCGTCAACGCCATACACAGTTCTCCGTCATGTTGAATTCAGGCCGTGCCTTGGGGGCAACGCGCTGATAGGCTTATTGAAATGTTTCGAAGGCCTGATGGAGGCGGTCGACATAGCGGGACTTTGCCGAGGCTTCGATGAAACTTGCCTCAAAGCTGTTGCGCGCCAGCACATAGGCATGCTGCGCATTCAGCCCCGTCGCAGCAAAAGTCTGCGTGAAGTTCTCATTCATGTAGCCGCCGAAATAGGCTGGGTCGTCTGAATTGACGGTGGCCACCAGCCCGGCATCGAGCAGCTCGCGCAGGTTGTGGCTGGCAAGGTCCGGGAATACGCAGAGTTTGAGGTTGGAGAGTGGGCACACGGTCAGCGGAATGCGGTCTTTCGCCAGACGTTGCATTAGCGACGCATCGCGGCTGGAGCGCACACCGTGGTCCACGCGCTCGACCTTGAGCACGTCAAGCGCCGTCCAGACGTATTCGGGCGGGCCTTCCTCCCCGGCGTGGGCCACCAGGTGAAAGCCCAGCTCGCGGCAGCGCGCAAACACACGGGCGAATTTTTCAGGCGGGTTGCCCACCTCGCCCGAATCAAGCCCAATACCGATGAATTTGTCGCGGAACGGCAAGGCCTGCTCCAGCGTTTTAAACGCGTCCTCCTCGCTGAGGTGGCGCAAAAAGCACAGGATCAGCGAGGCGCTGACGCCCAGCCCGGCCTGTGCATCCACGCAGGCGCGGTGCAGGCCGTTGACGACCGTTTCCATGCTGACGCCGCGCGCCGTATGCGTTTGCGGGTCGAAGAACATTTCGGTGTGCACCACGTTGTCAGCGGCAGCTTTGCGCAAGTAGGCATAGGCCATATCGTAAAAATCCTGCTCGGTGATGAGCACGCTGGCACCTGCGTAGTAGATGTCGAGAAAGCTCTGCAGGTTGGTGAAGGCATACGCGCTGCGCAATTCTTCAACGCTGGCGTAGGGAATGCTCACGCCGTTGCGGCGGGCCAGTGCAAAGATCAGTTCGGGCTCAAGCGAGCCCTCGATGTGCATATGCAGCTCGGCTTTGGGCATGCTTTTGAGCAGCTCAGGCAGGCGGTCCGCGGACACGGGTTTTACATTGAATGGTGCGGGCGTCATTTCAACTCCAGAAACAAAAAAAGCTGCCCGAAGGCAGCTTTGAAACTACGTTGCGAGCGCTCCGGCCCGGGAACTGTTGCCCCAGGCACGGCGCTGCGTCCATTATCCTCAGTTGCCGGGAACCTTGCCTTCGACACCCTTGACATACGTCTTCAGGCCGCCGAGAAATTTGTCGTCCGCCACCACATCCTTGGCCAGCAGCTCCTTGCCGGTGTTGTCGGTGATGGGGCCTTTCCAGATCGAGAAGCTGCCGTCCTTCAGGCCCGCCTTGACTTCGTCGATGCGCTTTTTGGTGTCGTCCGGCACATCGGCGGCAATTGACACGATGTCAATCGCGCCTTCCTTGACGCCCCACCAGGCAGCGGTGTTGCCCGTCCATTTGCCTTCAAGGGCCTCACCCACGGATTTCACGTAGTACGGGCCCCAGTTGATGATGGCCGATGCCAGGTGGGCCTTGGGGCCGTAAGCGGTCATGTCCGAATCCCAGCCGAAGGCGCGTTTGCCCATTTTTTCGGCGGTCTGCAGCACGGCGGACGAATCAGTGTTCTGGAACAGCACGTCGGCCCCACCATTGATGAGAGCGGTGGCAGCCTCGGTTTCCTTGGGTGGGTTGAACCATTCATTGACCCACACCACCTTGGTCTTGACCTTGGGATTGACCGACTGCGCGCCCAGCGTGAAGCTGTTGATGTTGCGCACTACTTCAGGAATCGGCACCGAGCCAACCACGCCCAGCGTGCCGGTCTTGCTCATCTTGCCCGCGATCACGCCGGCCATGTAGGCGCCTTCGTAAGTGCGGCTGTCATAGGTGCGCATGTTGGCGGCCTGCTTGTAGCCGGTGGCGTGCTCGAACTTCACGTCTTTGGTGTCGCCTGCTACCTTGAGCATGGGCTCCATGTAGCCGAAGGTGGTGCCGAAGATCAGCTTGTTGCCCTGGGCTGCCATGTCGCGGATCACACGCTCGGCGTCGGCTGACTCGGGTACTTTTTCGACGAAGCTGGTGACAACCTTGTCGCCATAGGCTTTCTCCACGGCCTTGCGGCCGTTGTCGTGCGCGAAGGTCCAGCCGCCGTCGCCCACAGGGCCCACATAGGCAAAGGCAATTTTCAGAGGCTCGACCTTGGCAGGCGCTGCCGCCGCTGGTGCGGCAGGCGCCGCTGCCGGCTCTTCCTTCTTGCCGCAGCCCATCAGGGCTGCCCCCGCCACGGCCGACAGGGCCGCCAGCTTGAGCAGGGAACGTTTTTGCAGGTCAGTCATGTGAACTCGCTTTCGTTGTAGGAAATGACATTGAAATGAAAAGTGGAACGGGAAGGCGAAAAAAAGCAATTATGCGGCGGATCGGCCGTCAATACACCATCAGGCCCCCGGGTAAAAAGGCTTGCCGATGGAGCTGGGCATGTTGACGCGAATCCATAGCGGGTTGCGCGAGATCAGGACCAGCACCACGATGGTGGACAGGTAGGGCAGCATGCTCAGGAATTGCGTGGGCATGTTGACGCCCAGGCTTTGCAGGTGAAACTGCAGCATGGTCACGCCACCGAACAGGTAAGCACCCAGCAAAACCCGTGCCGGGCGCCAGGTGGCAAAGGTGGTGAGCGCCAGCGCGATCCAGCCTTTGCCGGCGATCATGCCCTCCACCCACAGCGGCGTATAGACCACCGACACATAGGCGCCCGCCAGCCCGCACAGCGCACCGCCGGCCACCACGGCCGCCAGCCGGATGCGCCGCACCGGGTAGCCCAGCGCATGCGCCGACTCGGGGCTTTCACCCACCGAGCGCAACACCAGGCCAGCGCGCGTGCGGTACAAAAACCAGATCAACCCGGCCGTCAGCGCCATCGCGATGTAAACCATGGGGTGCTGGCGGAACAGCGCCGGGCCCACGAGCGGAATATCAGCCAGGAAGGGAATCGGGTACTGCGACTGTTCGGGCAGCTTCTCTTGCACGTATTTGATGCCGGCAAAGGCCGAAAAACCCGCGCCGAACAGGCTGAGCGCCAGGCCTGTGGCGTACTGGTTGGTGTTGAGCCAGATCACCAGCACACCGAAAACCGCGGCCAGGAACGCGCCCGCCGCCATACCGGCCACAAAGCCCAGCCAGCTGTTGCCGGTGTGCACCACGGTGGCAAAGCCGGCAATGGCGGCGCACAGCATCATGCCTTCGGCGCCCAGATTGACGATGCCGGCCTTCTCGTTGATCAGCAGGCCGAGCGCGGCAATGGCCAGCACGGTGCCCGCACTGAGTGTGGCCGCGATGAGCAATGCGGTGGAGTCCATCAACCGGCTCCTTTCACAAGGTCGGTGGAAGGAAGCGTGGCCACCTGCACGGGGATGGGCCTGGACAGCCTGAGCCTGTAGGCGATCAAGGTATCGCAAGCCAGCAGGCTGAAGAGTAGCAAGCCCTGGAACACGCCGGTGATCGACTTGGGCAGCCCCAGGCGCGACTGCGCGAGCTCGCCGCCAATGTAGAACATGCTCATCAGGATGGCCGAGAACACCACGCCGACCGGGTGCAGGCGCCCGACGAAGGCGACGATGATCGCGGCAAAACCATACCCCGCCGGCACATAAGGCGTGAGCTGGCCGATGGGGCCGGCCACCTCCAGCGCGCCTGCCAGGCCCGCCGCGGCACCCGATGTCAGCAGCGCCAGCCACAACGCCCGGCGCGACGAGAAGCCGGCATAGCGCGCAGCAGCAGGCGCCAGGCCGCTGACTTCATGCCGGAAACCCGCGTGTGTGCGGAACATGAACAGCCACAGCCCGGCCACACCCAGCAGCGCGAGGATGATGCCGATGTTCACGCGCGAGCCCTGCATGAGCCGCGGAATCTGTGTCACGGCCTCGAAAGTTTTGGTTTGCGGGAAGTTGTAGCCGTTGGGGTCTTTCCAGGGGCCGAAGACGAGGTAGTTCAGCACCATCTCCGCCACATAGACCAGCATCAGGCTGACCAGGATTTCATTGGCGTTGAAACGGTCTCGCAGCAAGGCGGTGATGCCGGCCCACACCATGCCGCCCGCAAGGCCTGCCAGCAGGATGGCCGGAACGATCCAGGGGCCGGTGGTTTTTTCAGCCAGCAGCGCCACGCCGCCTGCGGCGATCGCACCCATGACGAACTGGCCTTCGGCGCCGATGTTCCAGACATTGGAGCGAAAACACACGGCCAGCCCCAGCGCGATGATGAGCAGCGGCGTGGCCTTGACCAGCAGTTCGCCGATGGCATACGGCGACTTGATGGGTTCCCAGAAAAACACCTGCAACCCCTTGACGGGGTCTTTGCCCAGTGCCACGAAGAGCGCCACGCCGATCAGCACGGTAATCAGCAGGGCCAGCACCGGGGAGGCATAGCTCCAGAAGGAAGACGGCTGGGGACGGATTTCGAGCTTCATGCCGAGGCCTCCGCCGTGGTTTGTGTTGTTTCTGTTGGGTGCGTGCCGGGCGCCCAGAGCCCGCTCATCCACTGCCCCACCAGTTCCACCGTGGCGTCGACGCGAGGCAGCGAAGGCGAGAGCTGACCCTTGGCCATCACGTACAGCCGGTCGCAGATGTCGAACAGTTCTTCGAGTTCCTCGCTCACCACCAGCACCGCGCAGCCGGCATCGCGCAACTTGAGCAGCTCGCCGCGGATCTGCGTGGCCGCGCCCACGTCAACACCCCAGGTCGGCTGCGAGACGATCAGGAGTTCAGGCCGGGCATCAATCTCGCGGCCCATGATGAACTTCTGCAGGTTGCCGCCCGAAAGGGATTTGGCCACTGCCTGCGGCCCGCCCGACTTCACCTTGTACTCGGCAATGATGCGGTCGGCCTGCGCCTGCAACGCGCCGCGGTCGAGCCAGCCGCTTTTGCCGACGGCCTCCTTGCGCGTGAGCAACAGGTTGCGCGCCAGCGAAAGCGACGGTACGGCGCCGCGGCCCAGGCGTTCTTCAGGCACAAAGTGCAGGCCCAGTGCGCGCCGGCCACCCGGCCCGAGCTTGCCCACCGGCTGGCCTTTCACCGCAACCGCATCGGCCGCAGCGCGGGTATCTTCGCCCGACAGCGCATAGAGCAGTTCCTTCTGGCCGTTGCCCGACACTCCGGCGATACCGACGACCTCGCCGGCGCGCACCTGCAACGCGACCTGGTGCAGGTCGACGCCGAACTGTTCTTCTTTGGACAAGTCGAGCTGTTTCACCTCTAACACCACGGCGCCGGTGCGCACCGCCCGGTGTTCCAGCGCGGGCGGCTCGGCGCCAATCATCAAACGGCTCAGCGAGGCGTTGGACTCCTGCCGTGGATCGCAGAAACCGGAAACCTTGCCGCCGCGCAACACCGTACAGGCGGTGCACAGCGCGCGGATTTCATGCAGCTTGTGGCTGATGTACAAAATACTGCAGCCCTGCGCGGCCAGTGTCCTCAGCGTGACAAAGAGGTTCTCGACCGCCTGGGGCGTCAGCACCGACGTGGGTTCGTCCAGGATCAGCAGCCGCGGATGCGTGAGCAGCGCCCTGACAATCTCCACCCGCTGGCGCTCGCCGACGCTCAGGGTATGCACGGGACGTGTCGGGTCCAGCTGCAGGCCATAGGCTTGCGTCGTCTGCATGATGCGCTGCGAGACCTCGGCCAGCGTGAGGTGTTTGTCCAGCCCCAGCCAGACGTTTTCGGCCACCGTCAGCGTGTCGAACAGGCTGAAGTGCTGGAAGACCATGCTGATGCCCAGCGCCCGCGCTTCGTGCGGGTTGCGCACCACGACCGGTTTGCCGTCCATCGCCACGCTGCCGGCGTCGGGCTTGACCGAACCGTAGATGATCTTCATCAGGGTGGATTTGCCCGCGCCGTTTTCACCGAGCACGGCGTGGATCTCACCGGGCTGAACCGTCAGCGAAATGCCGCTGTTGGCCACCACGCCGGGGTAGCTTTTGGTGATGCCGGAAAGCTGCAGCCGCGGCGGCTGGCCGGGCGGGCTGTCAGTCTGGGGCGGGGCTGCGGTCATTGTCTCTGGGGTATCCGGTTTTGTCGTCGGTTTATAGGTAATTCCGGCTGCAGCCCATACAAGACGGGCGCAAGCAGCTATTCTTTTCGTAGCGTTGAGGCCACGGACTTGACACGTTCGCGCAGCCAGCGGGCCGAGTTGGAGGCGTGCGTGCGTTCGTGCCAGAGCTGGTAATACATCATGCGGGGAAAGGCGATCGGGGTGGGCAGTATTTTCACCGGCAGCAGGCTGGCAAAGCGTTCGCAGTACTGGCGCCCGGTGGTCATCACCAGCAAGCTTGATGCCACCATGGACGGCATAAGGCTGAAGTGCGGGCAGCGCACCGTGATGTTGCGCACCATGCCCAGGGTGTCGAGATGCTCGTCGATCACACCCTTGGCGCCGGGGTGCGTGGCGGTAGGGGCGATGTGTTCGGCTTCCAGCCAGGTCGCGGCATCCCAGCCGCGGCGCACCGCCGGGTGGTCTTTGGCGACCAGGCACACCACTTCGTCGCCGAAAAGCCGCGCCATGTGCAGGTCGTCGGGCGGTGCGGCCCAGTTGCCTATGACAATGTCGGCCTGGCCTTGCGCCAGGTGCATGCGGTAGTCGGATTCAGCGGACAGCGGGTGGATTTCAATATGGCAGAGCGGCGCCTGGGATTTGATCTGTGCCACCAGTTGCGGCAGGAAAGACGGGTCCAGGTAGTCGCTCGCCGCCAGGCGAAAGGTGGTTTCTGCCGTGGCAGGGTCAAACCCCCGCGCGTCACTGAACAGCATGCCGGCCGCGCGCAAAATGCTGGCCGAGGGCTCGATCATGCGCAGGCCCGCATCCGTAGGCACCATGCCGGAGCCGGACCGCACCAGGATAGGGTCACCCGCCAGCGTGCGCAGGCGCTTGAGCGCCGCGCTGACGGCGGGCTGGTACATACCCAGGCGGAGGGCGGCGCGTGATACGCTGCGTTCAGTAAGCACGGTATTCAAGACCCTGATGAGATGGAGGTCTATCTTGTCGAAAAGCGCCTGGTCTTTCATACCTTTTCACCCATGCGGTTGATATGCACTTTTGTATGCTGGCCGCGGCGCGACTGTTTTAACCTGAAGCATGGCTGTCCCATCTTTTTCCAGACCCATCCGCTTCGTCAGGCGGGGTGAAGTTGTTTCCGTCAGCAATGTACCACCCAGCCGCACCCTGCTGGAGCTGCTGCGCGAGGACCTGGCCTGCACCGGCACCAAGGAGGGCTGCGGCGAAGGCGACTGCGGCGCCTGCACCGTGGTGCTGGGCGAGGCGGCCGGCGGCAAGCTCGAATACCGCGCCATTAACAGCTGCATTCGCCTGGCGCATTCCATTGACGGATTGGCCGTCTGGACCGTGGAAGATATTGCCCCCACGCTTTTCACTTCGCCTTCGGCTTCGTGTAATGCGCTGCCCCCCGAGGGGGCGCTGCGCCTGCGGCCCGGCAAAGCCGGTTCCGCGGCCCCTGCTGGCGAGGGAGAAGGGGTTGAACCAGCGCTACATCCTGCCCAGCAAGCCATGGTCGACAAGCACGGCTCCCAATGCGGCTTCTGCACCCCCGGCTTCGTGATGAGCCTGTTCGGCATGTACCAAAACCACATCTGCAAGGGCGAGCCTGTCACGCGGGAGCTCGCGCAGGAAGAACTTTCGGGCAACCTCTGCCGCTGCACCGGCTACCGGCCCATCCTGGAGGCCGCGCAAACGATGGGCAGCCTGCGTCCCGTTCGGATCGACGAAGCCGGTTTGCTACAAAAACTGGAGCTGCTTGCGCCCGTCCCTATTGGGCTGCAGGCCGATTTGGCTTACAAATCGCCGAAAACACTGGCAGCCCTGCTGCAGGCCCGCGCCGCCCACCCTGGCGCCCAGCTGGTGGCCGGCTGCACCGACGTGGGCTTGTGGGTGACCAAGCAGCATATGCAGTTTGGCGAAGTGCTTGACGTCACCCGGGTGCGGGAGCTGCGCCGCATTGAAGACTACCCGCGGCACATCGCCATTGGCGCCGCAGTGACACTGGCCGACGCCTATGCGGCGCTGGTCAAAGACCGGCCGCAGTTGCACAACTTCGCGGCCCGCTTTGCCGGGCTGCCGGTGCGCAATTCCGGCACGCTGGGCGGCAACATTGCCAACGGCTCGCCGATTGGCGACTCCATGCCCTTGCTGATTGCGCTGGGGGCCAACATCGTCCTGATGAGCGTGCGCGGCCACCGCGAAATGCCGCTGGAAGCGCTTTACACCGGCTACCGCAAGAACCTGATGGCGCCCGACGAAGTGCTGGCCTGGATCAAGGTGCCCAAGGCGCAGCCCCGGGAGGCGATGAAGGCTTACAAAATCTCCAAGCGCTACGACGACGATATTTCCGCCGTCTGTCTGGCGATCAATCTGCAGATTGAAAACAACACCGTGGTCACTGCGTCCATCGGTGCGGGCGGCGTCGCCGCCACGCCGGTGCGTGCCATCCAGACCGAGGCGGCGCTGACGGAGAAACCCTGGACGCAGACCACTGTGCAGCACGCCATCGCTACGTTACGCGCCGAGTTCTCGCCCATCTCGGACATGCGCGCCTCTGCGGCCTACCGCAGTCAGGTGCTGGGCAACCTGCTCCAGCGTTACTGGCTTGAAAGCCAGGGACTGCAGCAGATCAACCTGGCGAGCTTCCGGCTGGAGGAAGCCGCATGAACGCCGCGAAAGACATCTCCGTCAGCCGCGATGCGGTGGCCGACCCGGACGTACGCGCAGCCAACGCCCGCGCTGGTGATATGCCCGCTGCGGACCTGGCGGAAAAAACGTCGCTGGCCAAAAAACCTGCAGGCACGCAGGCGGCGGGCCGCTCGACGCCCCATGAAAGCGCTCGCGCGCAAGTCGCCGGCGCCGCCACCTATGTCGATGACATTCCCGAGGTGCGCGGCACGCTGCATGCCGCGCCCATTTTGTCGACCGTGGCACACGGAAAGCTGCTGGGCGTCGACACCACTGCGGCGCTGGCCATGCCGGGCGTGCGCGATGTGATCCTGGCGCGCGACATTCCGGGCGACCCGGTGCTGGGCAATTTCTCGCACGACGAACCGGTATTTGCGCAGGGCACGGTGCAGCACATCGGCCAGGTGATCGGCGTGGTGGTGGCCGACACCGTCATGCAGGCCCGCCGCGCCGCACGCAAGGTGGTGTGCAACATCGAACCCCTGCCTGCATTGTTGACCGTGCGTGATGCACTCAAAGCTGAGAGTTATGTATTGCCGCCAGTCTTCGTCAAACGCGGCGATGCGGCAGCTGCACACAAAAAAGCTCCGCACACGCTGCACGGCACACTCGAAGTCGGCGGCCAGGAGCACTTTTACCTCGAAGGCCAGGTTGCCTACGTTGTGCCGCAGGAGCAGCAGCAATGGCTGGTGTATTCGAGCACCCAGCACCCCGGCGAAATCCAGCATTGGGTGTCGCACGCACTGGGCATTGCCAACCACGCAGTGCGCGTTGAATGCCGGCGCATGGGCGGCGGCTTTGGCGGCAAGGAAACGCAGTCAGGCCAGATGGCCGTCTGGGCCGCCATCGCTGCCCACAAACTGCATTGCCCCGTCAAGCTGCGGCTGGACCGCGACGACGACTTCATGGTCACCGGAAAACGCCACCCGTTTGCATATGAATACGACGTGGGTTTTGACGAGACCGGCCGGCTCAGCGGCCTCAAGCTCATGATGGCGGTGAATTGCGGCTTCAGCGCCGACCTGTCGGGCCCGGTGGCCGACCGCGCGGTCTTCCACGCCGACAACGCTTACTTTCTGGAGGACGTGGAGATAGCGTCCTACCGCTGCAAGACCAACACGCAAAGCAACACCGCCTTCCGCGGCTTCGGCGGGCCGCAGGGCATGATCGTGATTGAAGCCATCATGGGCGACATCGCACGCACGCTCGGGCTGGACCCGCTGGAGGTTCGCAAACGCAACCTCTACGGCATCGGTGAGCGCGACGTCACCCACTACCAGATGAAGGTCGAGGACAACATCCTCGACCCGCTGCTATCAAAGCTGGCGCTGTCTGCGCTTTATTCACAACGCCGTCAGAAAATTTCTGCCTGGAACACCCAAAGCCCGGTCATCAAGCGCGGCATCGCCATCACACCCGTCAAGTTCGGCATTTCGTTTACCGCCACCCTCTTCAACCAGGCCGGGGCACTGGTGCATGTGTACACCGACGGCAGCGTACAAGTGAACCACGGCGGCACCGAAATGGGCCAGGGCCTGAACACCAAGGTCGCGCAAATCGTGGCCGACGAACTGGGCGTGCCCTTTGCACAGGTGCTGGCCACCGCCAGCGACACCAGCAAAGTGCCGAATGCGTCGGCCACCGCTGCATCGGCCGGCACCGACCTGAACGGCCGCGCCGCGCAATACGCCGCGCGCAATGTGCGCGACAACCTGGCGCAGTTTGTCGCGGGGCTGGACCGCTGCGGCGCGGGCGCTGTTCGTTTTGAGGGGGGCGAAGTCATCACGCCCGAAGGCGCGCGGCCTTTCACAGAAGTCGTGAAGCTGGCCTACGCCAACCGCATCCAGCTGTGGAGCGACGGCTTTTACCGCACACCCAAAATCCATTACGACAAGACCACCCTCACCGGCCGGCCGTTCTACTACTTCGCTTACGGCGCAGCCTGCACGGAAGTGGCCATCGACACCCTGACGGGCGAAAGCCGTGTACTGAAAGTCGACATCCTGCATGACGTAGGCACCAGCATCAACCCGGCCATCGACATCGGCCAGATCGAAGGCGGCTTTATACAAGGCATGGGCTGGCTCACCACCGAGCAGCTGGTGTGGAACGACAAGGGCCTGCTGACCACGCACGCCCCCAGCACCTACAAGATTCCCGCGACCGGCGACGTACCCGAACACTTCAAGGTCGATCTATGGCCCGAGCCCAACCGCGAAGACAACGTCTTCGGCAGCAAGGCCGTGGGCGAACCGCCGCTGATGCTGGCGATCAGTGTGTACGAGGCACTACGGGATGCGGTGGGGGCTGGAAAGCCAGGGGATCAACTTGTGGTGATGGATGCGCCGGCTACGGCGGAGAATGTGCTGAGGGCCGTCGGCTATGGTGATTCGCCAAAATTATTGACGTAGGCTCATGCCCCTGGACAGATCAACATCAAGCCGTGCAAGGGAGCAACGCATGTGGCAATCCGCTTTATTAATATTCGTTCTGGGATTCACCATTTCAGGCGCAGAGGCGCAAGGCTCCCCTTCTCTCTGCTGGGTTCGTAGCACCTCGCTGTCCGACACAGGCGAAGCAATTGTGAAATTCGATCCTGCTGCCCGTGGGTTTATGGGCATCACGTCTCCCGGCGCCCAACAGCCGGATACGACCTTCTCCCTGGTACCCGAAAGCAGCAACGAGAACGGGAGCGACTCTACGGTGCGTATCCCAAAAAACAAGGAGGCCTGGTTGCGCCAAGGCCATGAAGGCTGTGAGTTTCGATGGGCCCAGGAAGGCGGCAGCTCAGGCATACGCATCAGTGCGACCAGTTCCTACGTCCCGCCAGGAGCCGCACCAGCGACTGCGCATGCATTTGTTCCTTTCTCGAAAAAATGACTGTGCCTGGATTCCTCGCGCGCCGTTGCCAATACTTCACGACAACAGGCGGGTCCACGCTTCGCCCAGGCGTGGTCAAACACAGCGGTAGCCTGCGACCCCGCAGCTACGGCAGCGTTTGAGCGCCTGATCCGAGACGGAAAATCAAGCCTCGCGGTACATCCCCGAGTCGCCCCGTACGCCCAGCTTTTTCCGGAAAGCCTGAATATCAAAGCCCTCGCTGGCGAGCTGCTTTTGCATGACGGTCTGGGCGGCGGCCACCGCATCGGCATTGGCCCACTCGACCACGGTCACCACATCGAACTCGCTGCTGTCGCCCGTCTGGGTCAGCACATGTTTTTGCAGGCAGCCGGGCTGCTCGCCCAGCATGCGCTGGACCTGGTGAATGCGCTCGACAAAAGCGGAGATCGATTGCGAGGGCACGACGAATTTGTCGACGCGGAACACGGAGGCGGAAGCGGGGCTTGATAAATCGCTGGACATGAAAACAACTCCTTTGAAATAAGCGGGCCGGATTGGCCTGAAAAATGAGGAGTCTGAAACCTCAAGTAAAGTTTAGGTCAAGCATTTTTTTCAAGGAAATCCATGGGCACGGAACTGGAACAGGCCGGCATCTTTCCCACACTCTCGGTCGGCGACATGRCACGCCGCAGCGGCGTGGCGGTGTCCACCCTGCACTTTTATGAGAAAAAAGGGCTGATCAGCAGCACCCGCACCGAAGGCAACCAGCGTCGCTACGCACGTGAGATGCTGCGTCGCGTGGCTTTTGTGCGTGTGGCGCAGCGGGTGGGCATTGCGCTGGCCGACATCGAGGCAGCCCTGGCCACCCTGCCCGCGAAGGCGGCCCCCAGCCGCGCGGACTGGGCCCGACTGTCGGCAGCCTGGCGCGCCGACCTGGACGAGCGCATGGCCCAGCTCAAAAAACTGCGCGACACCCTGGACGACTGCATAGGCTGCGGCTGCCTGTCGATTGACAAATGCCGGCTGCGCAACCCGTATGACCAGCTCGCCGGGCAGGGCGCGGGGCCGCAGCGTTTGTGGGTTCGTCGCCGGGAAGCCTAGAACAAGGGGCGGATCAGATCCAGCAACATCATCGCCACCGCAAAGCCCATCACCACCACACCGCCCCAGCCGAACCACGTGGTCTTCAGGCCCGAGGTGAAATTGCCCATCACCGATTTCCGGCCGGCCAGCAGCATCAGGCCGGCCATGATGGGCACGGCCACCACGCCATTGATCACGGCACTCCAGTAAAGCGCTTTCATCGGGTCTATGCTGGTGAAGTCCATGCCCGTGCCTACCACGGTAGCAATGACGATGATGGCGTAAAAGCGCTTGGCTTCGTACCAGTGGCGCTCCAGGCCTTCGGGCCAGCCGAAGGCCTCGGCCACGGCGTAGGCAGCTGACGAGGCCAGCACCGGCACGGCAAGCAGGCCGGTGGCGATGATGCCGCCGGCGAACAGCGCAAAGGCAAAATCGCCGGCCAGTGGCCGCAAAGCCTGCGCCGCCTGCGCGGCTGATGTCACATCATGGATACCGGCCGCATACAACACCGCACCACCCAACACCATGATGAAAAAGGCGATGGCATTAGAGAAAAACATGCCGATGTAGGTGTCGCGCTTGACGCGGCGAAGGTCGCGGCGGATCTTCTTTTCAGCGCCCAGCACGCCGCCCTTCAAGCGCAGCTCTTCGACCTCCTGCGAGGCCTGCCAGAAAAACAGGTAAGGCGAAATCGTGGTGCCCAGCAGCGCGACGATCATCATCCAGTAGCCCGAGGTCCATTGCAGTTTGGGAACGACCAGGTCATGCAGCACCTGGGCCCACTGCACCTGCACCAGGAACACGGCGATCACATAGGCAAAGAGAAAGAGCGTGAGCCATTTCAAAATGGGTGCGAGCTTGCGGTAAGGCACAAACACCTGCAGCAGCACGGTGATGATGCCGAAGGCCACCGCATGAAAGTGGTCGCCGCCGCCCACAGCCAGCTGCAGCGCCTCGCCCATGGCGGCAATGTCGGCGGCGATGTTGATGGTGTTGGCAATGACCAGCAAAAACACCATGCTCATCAGGAAGGCGCGCGGCGTGTGCTCGCGCAGGTTGGCCGCCACACCCTTGCCGGTGACGCGACCTATGCGGGCGCTGACCAGCTGGATGGCGATCATGAAGGGCAGTGACAAAAACACCGTCCACAGCAGCCCGGTGCCGAACTGCGCCCCCGCCTGCGTGTAGGTGGCGATACCGGAAGGGTCGTCATCGGCAGCGCCGGTGACTACACCTGGGCCGACATGGCGCAGGAAAGAGGGGATGCGGTTCAACATGGCCGCGAGGCTAACACGGCTTGATGAGGCCTGGCTTAAGCCAGATCAACATATCGATTCAGGCTACAGACCAATGCAGGCGAGCGCCAGCAGCTATAAAAACAGTAGCAGATGACTGGAATACAGCCTGGCGTCCAGGCTGGCAGCCATCAAAGGCGTAGTATGGAACACCTGCGGCAAGTTCTCGCGGCCCCACCCGACCGGCGCCAGGCAGCAGATGGCGTCTGCGGGTTTTCACACCGGAGAAATCATGACAGTTGCACCATGCACAAGCGGCGGACCGGCTCAGTCGTTCAGATGGCTGACACCGCTTTTTCTGGAAACCCGGAGCGCGGGCAATGAGAACCCGACGATGCCGCGCGCGTTGCCTGCGGGAGCTGCATGATGGACAGCGCCGCCCTCAGCCTTCTGGGTGCTTTCCTGTTGTCCATCATCGGACTCTTTGTCTTCATCTGGTCGCTGCGCAAAGGTCTGCTGCAAGAAAACCCTGTCGCGGCTTCCGTCATCTTCGCGCACGGCGAGATCGGCCAGGTCGACGACCCCGCGCTACAGGACGCGGCACAGGCGTCAATGCAGAAGGTAGTGAAGGAAGGCGGCATCAAGACGCACGCGGCCGACGCCGCCGAACTGCTGGACCGCATCACGTCCGACCGCTCCACCGCGTTTCCGGTGTTCATGTTCATCACCTTTGCCTGCCTGTGGCTCATCGTGGGCTCGATGGCGGGGCTGGTGTCGTCCATCAAGCTGCATGAGCCCGACTGGCTCACCGACTATGCCTGGCTGACCTTCGGCCGGATACGCACCGTGCACCTGACCGGCGTGCTCTACGGCTGGATCACCAATGCGGCGCTGGGAATGATCGTGTGGCTGCTGCCGCGACTGCTGCGCACCCGGCTCTACGGCGCCATCTGGGTCATGCTGGGCGGGGCGCTCATCAACATGGGCATCGCCGGCGGCATAGGCGCCATCGCGACCGGCTGGAACGACGGCATGGAATACCTGGAAATTCCATGGCAGATCGCGATCTTCATGTTCGCCGGCTTTGCCCTCGTCATCCTGCCGGTGCTGTTCACGCTGGTCAACCGCAAGGTCTCGCACCTGTACGTCAGCGTCTGGTACATGACGGCGGCGCTGCTGTGGATTGCCCTGCTCTTCCTGGTCGGCAAGATGCCCGGCGTGCACACCGGCGTGCAGCAGGCCACCACCAACTGGTGGTATGGGCATAACGTGCTGGGCCTGTGGTTCACGCCCGTGAGCGTGGGCGCCATCTATTACTTCCTGCCCAAAATCATCGGCCGGCCGATACGCTCCTACAACCTCTCGCTGCTGGGCTTCTGGACGCTGGCGTTTTTCTACGGCCAGGTCGGCGGCCACCACCTCATCGGCGGCCCGGTGCCCGGCTGGCTCATCACGCTGTCGATCGTGCAGAGCGTCATGATGGTGATTCCGGTGATCGCCTTCAGCATCAACATGGGCGCCACGCTGCAGGGGCGCATGCACCTGGCGCGTTATTCGCCGACGCTGCGCTTCATGATGTTCGGCGGGCTGATGTACCTTGCCTCATCGCTGCAGGGCTCGCTGGAGGCGCTGCGCAGCGTCAACCAGATCACCCACTTCACCCATTTCACGGTGGCCCATGCGCACCTGGGCGCCTATGCCTTCGTCACCATGGTGCTGTTCGGCGCCATCTATTTCATGATGCCCCGGGTGCTGAACTGGGAGTGGCCGTACCCGAAACTGATCACCCTGCATTTCTGGCTGGCGGCTGTCGGGGTGACGATATATTTTGTCGGGCTCACCATCGGCGGCTGGCTTCAAGGTGTGGCGATGCTGGATGCCGCCCAGCCCTTCATGGCTTCCGTCGAGCTGACCCTGCCCTACCTGAAATGGCGATCCGTGGGCGGCGGCCTGATGGTACTCAGCCATCTGGTGTTCGTCGGCCATTTCCTGGCCATGGCGCTTCGCTTCGGGCCGGGCCGCGCGGGCGCCGCCCTCTTCTGGCCCAACGACGCACGCAGCGCTGAAATGGGAGCCGCTCATGGAAAATGAAGTCAAGCTGGCATCGGGCGCCATGGTGGCCCTGGGCATCGCCACGGCGGCCCTGGTGGTGATGCCCTACATGCAGGTACGCGACATCAAACCGCCGCCGGAGCTGAAAAACTACACCAGCGC
Source organism: Polaromonas sp. P1_F6 (assembly GCF_056405695.1). Lineage (NCBI taxonomy): Bacteria > Pseudomonadati > Pseudomonadota > Betaproteobacteria > Burkholderiales > Comamonadaceae > Polaromonas > Polaromonas sp. P1_F6. The sequence goes on along the minus strand of NZ_JBFUBQ010000001.1, from coordinate 52,202 downwards.
CCAACTCCGCGGGCGCGAGGTCTACATTGCCAATGGCTGCGTTTATTGCCACAGCCAGCAGCCGCGTGACCGGAACTTCGGCCCCGACGCGGAGCGCGGCTGGGGCCGGGCCTCGGTGCCGGGCGATTACTTCTATGACAGGCCGCATTTGCTGGGCAGCATGCGCACCGGGCCGGACCTCTTCAACATCGGGGCGCGCCAGCCGAGCAAGGACTGGCACCTGGGCCACCTGTACCAGCCGCGCGCCTATGTGCCCGGCTCCATCATGCCGTCCTACCCCTATCTTTTCACGGTGAAGGACGCCAAAGACGCCGAAAGCGAGGGCGAGCAGCCGCTGGCCCTGCCACCCGCCTACGGGCCGAACATCGGCCAGGTGGTCGTGCCTTCGCCGCAGGCGCTGGACCTGGTCAAGTACCTGCAGGGCCTGAACCACACCTACCCGGTGCTGCCACCCGCCCCCAAGCCCTGAGCCACACAAGGTCATCCCATGCTGAACGACAAGACATCTGAAAGCCGGGCCCAGGAGCGGGAACAGGCCGAGCCTTCCGAAAAAAGCCAGCCCATCCCGCTAATCTTCCTGGTCGGGGCATTGGCCCTGGTGCTGTGGGGCGCGGGCTACATCGTGCTGTCCGGCTCCTTCGGCCGCGCCGACCTGGGTGACAAGCGCACCCTGGCGGACCTCTCGGGCCCCGCGCCGGGCGCTGCGGCCAACGGCAAACAGCTGTTCACCGCCAACTGCGTGGCCTGCCACCAGGCCACCGGCAAAGGGCTGCCCGGGGTGTTTCCACCGCTGGACGGCTCCGAATGGGTCACCGGCGACGAGCGCACCGTGGCCAACATCCTGCTGCACGGCGTCACGGGCGAGATCACCGTCATGGGCAACACCTTCAAGGGCGCCATGCCGGCCTTCGCGCAGCTCAGCGATGCCGAACTGGCCGCGGTGGCGAGCTACGTCCGCGCCGAATGGTCCAACAAGGCGGGGGCCGTCAAGCCCGAGCTGTTTGAAGCCGAACGCAAGGCCGGCACGCGCACCACACCGTTCAACGGCGCTGCCGAGCTCAAGGCGCTGGCGGCCAAAAGCTCCTGAGCTGAAGGGGCAGCAAGCGTGGTGGGCCAGCCCTGATGCTTCGCACCGCCTTGCTCAGCGTCATGCTGGCCCTGGCGGGTTACGCCGCCGCCGCGTGGCTGACGCACGACTTTCAGGTCTGGACCGCCGAGGGCGCCCGTCGGCTCGAAGTTGCACTGCGACCTGTCGCAACCCCCGCAGTCAGCGTCGACGGGCCCGGCATCGCCTCTCAGGCACTGTCGCAGCATCTCGCCGACGGGCAGTCCGTCACGCTGGTGGATTTCATCTACACACGTTGCCAGACCGTCTGCCTGGCGATGGGCAGCAGCTTCCAGCAAATGCAGCAGATATTGCAGGCGAGGCAGGAGCGCGGCGGCAGGGTCAAGCTGCTGTCGATCAGCTTCGATGGGCGTCACGACAGCCCCGCCGTGCTGCAGGCCTATGCAGCACGATTGAGCGCTGACCCGGCGCTGTGGCGCTTTGTGCGTGTGCAGGACCCGCGGGACACCCAGCGCCTGCTGGCGGGTTTCCAGGTCGTGGTGGTTCCTGATGGCCGCGGCGATTTTGAACACAACGCGGCGCTGCTGGTCATCGACCAGAAAGGCCGGCTGGTTCGCATTTTTGACTACGCGGAACAGCAGCTCGCGCTCGACTATGCGCAGCACCTTGCGCAGGCTGCCCCGCCATGAAGAGGCTGGCGCCTCCCTCGCGCGGCACCCTGGCGGTTATGGCCGTCGCCCTGCTTTGCCTGCTGGCCTTGCCCGGCCTGCGGCATGGACTGGAAGCCAGCATGACACTTCATATGCTGGTGCAGTATCCCCTGCTGGCGCTGGCCGGCTATCTGCTCGCCACTGCACTGCCGGGGCGCTGGCTGGCTCGCCTGGGGCTCTGGAATGCCCACGGCATCAGCGGTTTGTTCGCTGCCGCGGTGGTGCTCGCGATCCTGATGATCCCCCGCGTACTAGACCTTGCGCTGGTGGACGGCCGCATCGAAATCCTGAAATGCCTGGCCCTGCTGGCCTGCGGCGCCGCCGTGCGCCTGTCCTGGCAAGCGGCGGGCCTGCTGGTGCAGGGTTTCTTTCTGGGCAATGTGCTGCCGATGATGGCAGTCGTGGGCAACCTGTATGAAACTTCGCCGGTACGCGTCTGCAACGCCTACCTGCTGGACGATCAGGCGCGCCTGGGGCAGATGCTGGTTTGGATTGCAGCAGCGATTGCCGCTGCGTGGTTTACCTGGCTGGTCCGTGCCTTGATGCAAAGAGACACTGCCATGCTGCCTGACGATGCAGTAACGAAACCCACGGCACGCTGACACCACTCATGCCGCCGGGGCGCCACTCACATGGCAAGGTTCAGATCCACTTCCAGGCCTGCCCGCTTCATTTCACGTGCCAGCAGCAGCCGCCACAATCCGGCCTCGTCGACCGAAATGCTTGTAGCGCCTTTCAGGACATCCGGCAAGGCGTCGTCTTCGGACAGCAGGCAGGCAATGCGGTTACGGCCGAGCGCGGCCAGCATGAACCCGATGGCCAGCATGGCCGCTGGCGCATCGGATTTGTTGCCCGGCAGGAGCAGCAAAAACGCCACATTGCGCAGCCCCTCCAGCTGGTCGATGGTGACGGCGTCGAGTATCGCCGCCTCCAGCCCCAGCTGCTCCATGAACTGGCACGCGTCGCCCACGGCATCTCCGCCCAGGCCCAGGATGGCCACGCGAGAACCGGACACGGCTTGCGGCGCGGTGGCGGAAGAGAGATCGGTCTTGGACATGGGCATCCTCGTTGGAATGGAAGGTGAAGGTGTGGAGATCTGCTCCGGTTCCGGCTCCGGTTCCGGTGCTGGTTCCGGTGCTGGTGCTGGTGCTGGTGGGGGCGGTGGTGGGGGCGGTGGCACCGGTTTCGCCTCCGCAACCGGCTCCACTATCGGCGCTGCAGTGCCATCGAGGTAGTCGCTCAGCAGCTTCTTGGCCGCATTCACGCGCATGATGGCCAGATCGATCCCTTGCCTGACTTTTTGCTGGCGTTCGTCGTCCGTGAAGCGGTCGCCGAAAGTCTTGTCCAGCAGAAAATCCTGTATCGCGACGGCAAACTGCCGGTATTCGGGCGTGCCCACGCCAAAGCTGTCGGCCAGGGTGGTGTTGACTTTCTTTTGCAGGGACTCCACGCTCGAATCCCAGCCGGTTTGCGTCACCGATATTTTGAAGGCCCGCAGAATCTTGATCTGCCGATTGACCTTTTCGATCGCGTTCTCGATCTGGGCTTTATCGGGGGCGCCGGATGGTAGTGTATTTTTGCCGTTGGACATGCAGGTTCCTCATGCGACCAGCCCATACTGTAAGGCTTCTCTGGTTCCGGACTCAACACCAGCAACGTCCCGCAGTTTTCATATTGGCATGCATCGGCCAGGAATGACCCGGCCATTCATCACATCTGCAGCGAAATCACCGTTCCGCCACCGCATGGCTCGCATGAGAACTTCACAGGCAGGAAGGCTTCGATGGTCCGCGCATTGGTGCGGGTGTGCTCGGTCAGCTCCGTCGCCCAATAGCGACCCATCCGACCCTGCAGGCCCGCCAGTGCCATGGGAATCATCAGCTGGTCTGCCAGGTGCGGGCCTACCGGCGCCTCGTGTGCCTGGTAATCCTTCACTTCCTGCAGCACACGGCGGGCAACCTGCTCGGCACTCACGCTCTTTTCGCCATAGGCAGCAAAGACCTCGGTGATGTTTTCATAGCGCAGGACAGCCAGCAGCGCATTGCCCGGCCCTTCGTTGCTGCGCAGCCCGCGGTCGCGCAGGCAGTCTTCCTGCCAGCCAAGCCCCTTGCGCAACACGTCCAGCTCACGCTCGGCCACACCTCTCGGCAGGCCGGCGTGCAGACATTCGGCGTATGCCTCTACCAACGCGCCACGTTCCATGAGGTGAATGGCCGAAAAGCCGTGCGCGGGCGGGTTCAGGCGCACGCGCGCCTCCCCGCCTCCCGCCGGGTAGAAACCGTGGCGGCGCAGTTCAATGTCAAACAGTGCCTCGCCGCTGCCGGCGAAATAAGGCGCCAGCGCGGTCAGAAAGGAACACGACGGCGCCATCGGGTTGTGCGTGCCGCCGCTGAGCAGCAGCGTCGAAGCCGCCTCGGCCTGCAGTAGCGGCCACAGCACGGTCTGCAGCACCAGCATGCAGCTGCCTGCCGAGCCGACCGCAAATTCGTAGTCGCCCGCGCGCACCTCACCTGGCGTGAACAGCAACGTGGTTTCGCCAATCTGCACGGCCTGACCGGTGGCATTGACGGCAGAAGTCTCATCGCCGCCGCCGCCCACAGCCACAGCCGCGTTCACGCAGGCCAGGTGCTGGCGCATCAGGCCGGGCTTGGGCCGCTTCGCACGGATGTTGTTCATGCGAAACGGCTTGCCCGTGACCAAGCTGAGCGCCAGAGCCGTGCGCAGAATCTGCCCGCCGCCTTCGCCTTGCGAGCCATCGAGTTCAATCATTGTTTTTCTTCTTTCATCATCAGTCAGTTGCGCTGGCGGCAAGCACGCTCAAGGTCCGGTTAACAGGGTTCCACACCGTCAGGCACCAAATGCCCCACCACTCTTTTCCCGCTTCAAAATAGTTACTCCATTGGCTGCGCGATGGTTCAAGATCAGGATCACCAACCCAGTCGATCACCTCAGGAAGATGGCCCGGGATCAAACCTAAAATTTGACACCACCGATCAAACAGCGCCTTCGCGTCAGCATCTTTCATGAAACCGTAAGGTGGGTCACTAAAACTCAAAAACAAACAAGGCGCACCGGCTGGATGCGCCGCGCAGGAAAAGAGGTCCTGTACTTTTTCCACCGGCAAAATTTCCGGACTCGCAGCGGCACAGTCGTAGTCGAGCTGATGAAAATTCGACGCACTAAATTGCGGAAATTTTTTGATGGCCTCCTGGTGGTTTACCAACCATCGCTCCCGTACGTCCGCGAACAGCAGCTCCAGCGCGCACCGATGCAGCGCCGCAGAAGGATCAATGCCTTTCTCCAGCGTGTAAACAGCAAAATCAAATACGCAGCCTGCTTCGGCAAGTTTTGCCCGAAGAGCCGTCAGGGCAGGACCGGACAATGCCTGCAGAGCGTTGTCCTTTTGCCCCCCTCCCTCAACCTTTGACACACACCACCTGCTTGAGCGTGTAAACCACTTCCACCAGATCACTCTGGGCCAGCATCACGGCGTCAATGTCCTTGTAGGCCATCGGGATCTCGTCGATCACCTCCGCGTCCTTGCGGCATTCCACGCCTTCGGTAGCCTTGATCTGGTCGTCCACCGTAAACAGCTTTTTGGCCTGCGTACGGCTCATGGTGCGACCTGCTCCGTGGCTGCAGCTCATGAAACTGTCCGGGTTACCCTTGCCGCGCACGATGAAACTCTTGGCGCCCATGCTGCCTGGAATGATCCCGAGCTCTCCCGCCTTGGCGCTCACGGCACCCTTGCGGGTCACAAACACCTCTTGCCCAAAGTGCGTTTCCTTCTGCACATAGTTGTGGTGGCAGTTCACCGCCTCCAGGTGCGTCTCGAAGGGCTTGCTGATCACCTTGCGCAGCGCGCCAATGGCGGCCTGCATCATCACCTCGCGGTTCAGGCGCGCAAATTTTTGCGCCCAGCCCACACCGCGCACATAGTCGCCAAAGTACTGCGAACCTTCTTCGAGGTAGGCCAGGTCCTTGTCGGGCAGGTTGCGCTGGTGCAGCTCGGCGTCTTTCTTCGCGAGCTCGATGAAGTGCGTACCGATGGCGTTACCCACCCCGCGCGAACCACTGTGCAGCATGATCCACACCCCGCCGCCTTCGTCGAGGCACACCTCGACAAAGTGGTTGCCGCCACCCAGCGTTCCCATGTGGCGGTGGTTGTTGGTGTTCTTCAGGCGTGGGTAGTCCAGGCAGATTGCCTCGAACTCTTCGACCAGCTGGCCCCAGGCCGCATCTGCCGCGCTGGGCGGATTCGTCCAGGCGCCGACCTCTCGCACTGAACCATTCCTGCGATAGGTCTTGGGCGCCGAGCCGTGCGGCACGGCTTTTTCGATCTCCGAGCGCAGCGGACCCAGGTTGTCAGGCAGGTCTTCGGCGCGCAGCGTGGTTTTGCAGGCCATCATGCCGCAGCCGATATCCACGCCCACCGCAGCTGGAATGATCGCCTTGAAGGTCGGGATCACGCTGCCGATGGTCGCGCCCAGGCCGTAATGCACGTCGGGCATCACGGCCACGTGCTTGAACACAATGGGCAGGCGGGCGGAGTTTTCCAACTGCTTCAGGGCCTGGGCTTCCACCGGTACGCCGTTGGTCCACATCTTGACCGGCACACCGCCGGTGACTTCATGTTGTTGGTAGTTCATTGTTTTTCTTCCTTTTTCAATAAAAACGGATGACTAGAGCTTGTGAAATGAAATTCCGCCACTTGTTGCCAAGCTGGGGCTTGAACCCAGACCCCGCGCCTTTCAGCGCGAGAGCGTTTGCACGCCGCGTCTACCTGTAATTTCACGGGCATTCATCCAAAACCTTTTGATCACCAGCAGCAACAAAATTGTTGAAATGGATACGTGCTCTACCAGACTGAGCTACGGTGCTGCAATGGGCTCGGGCACAAGCCCATTGCAGCACCGGCGGGATTCGAACCCGCGACCTCGGCATTAACAGTGCTGTAATTCCAACCGCATTTGCCGCCGGCAATCAAAACTTTTTGCTCTCTCTTCAAGAACTTTCAAAAACACGACAAGGATCGGTGAGATTTTCATGTGCATTCAGTTTCCTGTGATGCACATGGCCAGAGTCGAACCGGCTATATCCAATGTAATCCCGCCAGCATTCGTGCTTTTGAAAACCCTCTTGCCAATCTTTAAAAAAGGCCCCCGCCTGAGGACTAACAGTTGTGTGATAGAAACAGTTTGGATGTAATCACACCGGCATTCCTCAGGCGACGACGCTCAACACATCGAGTCATGGCTTACAAAGCCAGCTCGTCTATCAATCCGACCCAGTGGTCGGCTCCCAACGCCCCCGCGGCAAACAAAGCCAGTACCTTGAACACTTCATCGGTAAAACCGCCGATGTTCAGGATGTCAGGCCGTTCAAGCGCCTGCGTATGGGCGTAAGGCTGGATGTCGATACACACCAACCTGGCTTGCGGGTTGCGCTGCTTGAACACTTCCCATTCACGCAAGGTTTGCGTCGCACCGGCACGCTTGCTATCCACCCATGACTCGTTGTCCGACACCAGCACCACCAGGTCTGCCTTGGCCTTACCGGCGTTCAACAGGGCCAACGGCGCCGAGCAGTTGGTTCCGCCACCGCCCACGGCAGCCAGTTTCTCCGCATTGGTCATCACCGAGTCACGCGGGTTCAACGACAAGTTGACGACTTTCTGCTCAAACGGCAGCACCATGGTTGCCGGGTTCTTGCGCAGCAGAGCCGCAGCCACCAGGGCCGCCACGTCAATACAACGCACCGCACTGGTTGCAGAACCACGGTGTCCAGACACCGCCGAGCTCATGGAGCCCGACACATCAGGACACACCACCACCTTACCCACCAGAGCGGGCACGTTCTTCAACGCGATTTCCATCGCGTCTTGCAATGCTTCACGTACCTGCAGAGGAACGGTTTCATCCGTCGCTTTGTAGGCAGCCATCAACTGGTAGGGCAACACGCGGGCCTTCTCAATGCTCTGCACATCACGCAGTTTGGCGGCAATGGCCTTTTCAGCCTTGGTCGTACCAAACACACCGTGGCGCGCAAAGGTGTTGAGGTTCTGTCGAACCATCTGCCACGAGCCGTTCTTGGCAATCTGGGTCCACTGGTTGGTGGTCAGGTTCAACGCGGTCAGCATCTGAAAAGGCACATCGGGTGCCGCACCGCAGCGGTCCTTTTTGTAGGCTTCAAAAGCACGCGTCGCCTCGGGCAACTGGCTCACGTCAAAGTCACGGCCAATCAACCAGGCAAACCACGCGGCGCGCCAGGCCTCAGCCGGTTTTGGGTGAACCATCTTCACGACGTCGGCCAATGACGGGCTGTTACCCACGCTGGCGTTCAGCAGCTGCTTCTCGCTTGCATTGCACAACCAGGCCTGCACCAACTTCTTGGGACGCGAACCCATTGACTTACGGCCCACACGGCCGCTACGCAGAATTTGCACCACGTTACGCAGCATCTTGCCGTTGTCCACGACGCGAGGAAACGCCTTGGCAAACAGTGCCACATCGCGGGTCGCCAGCGAGGCCAACAGCAGCGCCGGCATGTCTTTCATATGGCCGCGCTCACGGGCATAGATGGCGGTTTTGGCCACGAAGCCCGCATCCACCTGCGCAGCCAGCTCCAGCACTTTGTCCAGTTGCTCGGCAGCACCGGCGTAGTAAACATTGTTCAGGCAACCGGTGACGGCCAACTGCACCAGCGCATGCCGAGGTGCCAGAGCATAAGCCACACCACCCGCCTCGTTGACAGTGGTGGAAGCAGACGGGAAAGCGCCTTTGCTGTTTTGAAATAGTTGAGTGTTTGCCATGTTCTTGTTCCTTGTTTGCATTCACCGTTGTGGTGACGAACTATGTATTGCAGGCAGCGTGCCAACTCTTCAAAACTTTTTCTCCATCACCGTAGATCATTGATTTAATTGAGTATTTTTCATAAAAATCAAAAAATAACCGGTTCATCTTCACTCATCTCTCCTATTTTTTTAGCTTTAAAGCTAGTACATTAGAAATATGAAGAAGAAAGTGGTGATGGGTTTCCTGGGTACCCAACTGGATTCGGGCCTGAGTGCTTCCCGTTGGGAGAAATGGCGGCCGACGGTGTCGATCGCACAGCATGAGGACCTGATCGTCGACCGGCTGGAGCTGATGCACGACGTGCGCAACAAGGCGCTGGCCGAAAGGGTGCGCGAAGACGTGGTTCAGCTCTCGCCCGGCACCGAGGTTCGCCTGGTCGAGATGAACCTGGCCAACCCCTGGGATTTCGGCGAGGTCTATGGCGCGCTGTATGACTGGATGCGTGCCTACGCCTTCGACACCGAGCGCGAAGAGTACTGGGCGCACATCACCACCGGCACCCATGTAGCGCAGATCTGCCTGTTCCTGCTGGTCGAGGCGCGCTTCATTCCCGGCGTTCTGTTGCAGACGGCGCCGCCCAGGGGCCGGCAAGGCCAGGGTGTGGGCAGCTATGAACTGATTGACTTGGACCTCTCGCGGTATGACGCGATCAACACGCGGCTTGCGGTGGCGCAGCAAGATGCAGTGTCCTTCCTCAAAAGCGGCATCGCCACACGCAACCCCCGCTTCAACAAGTTGATCGAGGAAATCGAACACATCGCCGTCCAGAGCAAGGCGCCCATCCTGCTGACCGGACCGACCGGCGCGGGCAAGTCGATGCTGGCGCGGCGCATCTTCGAGCTCAAAAAGTCACGCCACCAGGTCAGCGGCAGCTTTGTCGACGTGAACTGCGCGACGCTGCACGGCGACGGTGCAGGCTCCACGCTGTTCGGCCACAATAAGGGAGCGTTCACCGGGGCGGCCAATGACCGTCCCGGCCTGCTGCGCACCGCCGACAAGGGCGTGCTGTTTCTCGACGAGATTGGCGAGCTGGGCCTGGACGAGCAGGCCATGCTGCTCAAGGCCGTGGAAGAAAAGCGCTTCCTGCCCGTAGGCGCCGACAAAGAAGTCGAAAGCAGCTTCCAGCTGATCGCCGGCACCAACAAGGACTTGCGTCTGGAAGTCGCCCGCGGGCGCTTCCGCGAGGATCTTTTTGCGCGTATCAATCTGTGGACGTACACCCTGCCCGGCCTCAGCCAGCGCCGGGAGGATATCGAGCCCAACATGGACCACCAGCTCATGCTCGCATCCGAAGATCTGGGCAGAAAAACCCGAATGACCGCCGAAGCCCGCGCCGCCTACCTGCGATTTGCACAATCGGGCAAGGCCATCTGGGCTGGCAATTTTCGGGACTTGAGCGCATCCATCACCCGCCTTGCCACGCTGGGCGACAACGGCCGCATCGGCGCGAGCCTGGTGGAGGCCGAGATCGCGCGGCTACGCTGGCAATGGCAGGCCACAGAACAGGAAGCCAGCGGCGGCGCTGCCTCACTCGCCGAATTAATGGGAGGTACCGCGGACACACTCGATTACTTTGAACAGCTACAGCTTCAAGCCGTGATTGAGGTTTGCCGCAGAAGCGCTTCCCTCAGCGACGCCGGGCGGGTGCTCTTCAATGTCTCACGTACCCAGCGCAGCGTGGTGAACGATGCGGACCGGTTGCGCAAATATCTGCTGAAATTTGACCTGACCTGGGAGAAGCTGTCGACCTGAACCTGGGTACAAACCCGAGACACAAGGCCAGGCAGCCCTATTCGCTCATCACCACCAGCACCTGCGCATCGCTGCGGCCCAGCGAAAGGTAGATGTGGCCCACGCCACTGTCGAAATAGGCCGACTCATGGCGCCCCACTTCGATGATTTCGCCGGTCTCGAACTCGATGCGCACACGGCCCGACAGCACGATTACGAACTCCTGCCCTGCGTGGCGAATGAAGTCGGGGAACTGGCTGCGGCTGCGCGCCACGATGCGGCCGTGCATCGGCGTCATGCGCTTGCCCGGAAAGCCGGCGGCCAGCGCGCCGTAGTCATAGTTGCCAGAGCTGTAGGCTGGCGCACCGCCCGCCTCGGACCAGACCACCACCGGCTTTGCAGCGCCGGGGGCCGGCGCCGCGGCCCGCGCGTCCAGCAGTTGCCCCACGTCCAGCGACAGCGCCCGCGCCACGGCGGCCAGCTTTTCATAGCTGACCGAAATCTGGCCCAACTCCATCTTGGACAGCGTGGACAGCGCGACGCCGGAACGGCCGGACAGGTCCTTGAGCGTCAGCCGCCGCACCTTGCGGTGCCCGCGCAGGCTCAGACCGAGCCGCACCCGGTCCGCCTCGGGGGCGGCGGCAGGGTTGCGGGCGGGGCGTGCAGGCATGGTGTTTTCCCTTTTTTCGAAAAATCCCGGTAAATGGGCTGGACAGGCACGATTCTCGCATGTGAGAATTCTCAAATGAGAGAATTTGACATCCTGATCTTCGGCGCCGGCATTGCGGGCGCATCTTTGGCCTGGCGCCTGGCCGGGCAACGCAGCGTTGCGCTCGTCGAACGTGAATCCCAGCCGGGGTTTCACTCCACCGGCCGGTCGGCGGCCATGTTCATGGAAACCTATGGCCCGCCCATGGTGCGGGCACTGACGCGTGCCAGCCGCGGGTTTTACGAACGGCCGCCGGAAGGGTTTCACCCGGCGCTGATACAGCCCCGGGGCGTGCTTTACCTTGCCACGCACGGCCAGGAAAAAGAACTGGCGCACACCCGCCAGGAACTGTCCGCAAGCTGCCCCGGCCTGGTGACGCTGGACGCCGACACCACGCTGGCCCATGTGCCCTGCCTGCGGCCCGATGTGGTGCACGGCGCGCTGTACGACGCAGGCGCGCAGGACATGGATGTGCATGAACTGCATCAGGGCTTTCTGCGCGGCTTTCGCCAGAAGGCAGGCGCCGACGGAGAGCTGCGCACCGCCGCCACACTGACACAGGCCACGCATGACGGACAGCGCTGGGCCCTGCAATTCAGCGACGGCGAGACGCTGCGCGCCAAAACCGTGGTGAATGCCGCAGGCGCCTGGGCTGACGAGCTGGCCGCCATGTTTGGCGCGCAGCCCATCGGCCTGGTGCCGCACCGGCGCAGCGCCTTTACCTTCAAGGCGCCCGAGGGCATGGACGCCTCACACTGGCCCGCCGTGGTGGGTGTGGACGAAAGCTATTACTTCAAGCCCGATGCCGGGCAGCTGCTGGGCTCACCCGCCAATGCGGACCCGACGGTTCCGCACGACGTGGTTCCTGAAGAGCTGGACATTGCCATGGGTATCCACCAGATCGAAAGCGTGTCGACACTGACGATCCGCCGCCCTTCCAGCACCTGGGCCGGCCTGCGCTCTTTTGTACCCGACGGGGAAATGGTGATTGGCCACGACAACGCCTGCCCCGGTTTTTTCTGGCTCGCGGCGCAGGGCGGCTACGGCATCCAGAGCGCGGCCGGTGCAAGTGCGCTGGCCGATGCGCTGATCCGCCAGGCGGCGCTGCCTGAAGAGCTGCGCCAGCAAGGCGTTGAAGCCTCCAGGCTCGCACCGGCCCGTTTGCGTTAACTCTTGAGCCCGCCCCTTCGAATCACCCCCTTCCGATTGATCAAATTTTCAACGAGGCCTACCATGCAACACATGTCTTTCAAAGCAATGCGCCGCACGCTGGCCGCCAGCGCTGTCTTTTTTTGTGGACTTGCCGCCGTGGGCGGGCCCGCCCATGCGGCCGAGTTTCCTGAGCGGCCCGTCACACTGGTCGCACCCTTCCCAGCTGGCGGTGCGGCCGACGTGCTGGCGCGCATCCTTGGCAAAGCCCTGGGTGACCAGCTGGGCCAGCCCGTGGTGGTCGAAAACAAGCCGGGCGCCGGCACCGCCATAGGCGCCGCCGCAGTGGCCAACGCCAAGCCCGACGGCTATACCCTGCTCGTGAGCTCCAACTCCACCTTCACACTGAACCCGGCGCTGCAACCCAAGCTGTCTTATGACCCGGCCAAGGGCTTTGAGGCGATAGGCATGGTGGGCTCAGTGGCGCTGGCCATGCTGGTGAACCCGTCGGTCACGGCCGCCGACGTGCACCAGTTCGTGGCGGCGGCCAAGGCCAATCCGGACAAATACCTGTACGGCAGTTTCGGAAACGGCACCAGCTCCAACTTCGCCGGCGCGATGTTCAATACGGCCACGGGCCTGAAGATGACGCATGTGCCCTACAAAGGCTCCGGCCCCCTGATGACCGATCTGATCGGCGGCCAAATCCCGGTGTCTTTCGACACCGTGGTCGCCGCATCGCAGCAACTCAAGTCCGGAAAGATCCGCGTGCTGGCCGTGGCCATGAACAAGCGCTCGGCCCTGCTGCCGAATGTGCCGACCATGGCCGAGGCCGGCTACCCAGCCGTCGACATGAACGCCTGGCTGGCCGTGGTGGCGCCCAAGGGCCTGCCGGCGCCCGTCAAGGCACGGCTGGAAAAGGCCCTGGCCACGGTGATGGCCAGCACCGAAACACTGGACAAGCTCAAGGCCGCCGGCTTCGAACCCGGCTATACCGCGGTTCCCGACTGGTCCGGCTTGGTGACGGCCGAGATCGCGCGCATGAAGGCGCTGGCCGAACGCTCCCAGATCAAAACAGATTAGTCATGACGGCCCCCACGCTCGCCACTTCGTGTGCTTCGCTGCCCCCCCCCGAGGGGGCGCGTTCCGCCTTGGGGCGGCCCGGCGGCGAGACCTGGCCCCCACGCTCGCCACTTCGTGTGCTTCGCTGCCCCCCCGAGGGGGCGCGTTCCGCCTTGGGGCGGCCCGGCGGCGGAACATGACCATTTCCTTCGACACAAGACATTGATATGCACTCCACCCTTCCAGACATCTCCGCCGTCGAACTCCGCAGCCTGATCGCCAGCCGCGAGGTATCGCCGGTGGAGCTGATGGACGCCTGCATAGACCGCATCGAACGCCTCAACCCCGCCATCAACGCGATCTGCGCGACCGACTTCACGCGTGCGCGCGAGGGTGCACGCGAAGCCGAAGCGCAAGTGATGCGCGGGGGGGCGCTGGGCCCTTTGCACGGACTGCCGCTGGGGGTGAAGGATCTGCAGGACACCGCGGGCCTGCTCACCACCTACGGCAACATAGGACTTCGCGGCAACGTGCCGGCCAAAGACAACGCACTGGTGGCCAAACTGCGCGCGGCCGGCGCCATCGTCACGGCCAAGACCAATGTGCCCGACATGGGCGCCGGCGCCAACTCGCGCAACCCGGTGTGGGGCGCGACGGGCAACCCGTTCAACCCCACGCTCAACGCGGGCGGTTCTTCCGGCGGCTCGGCGGCGGCGCTGGCAGCCGGCATGCTGCCGATCTGCACCGGCTCCGACACCGGCGGCTCGCTGCGTATTCCGGCTTCGCTCTGTGGCGTGGTCGGCCTGCGGCCTTCGCCCGGGCTGGTGGCCAACGACGCCCGGCCGCTGGGCTGGTCTGTCATCTCCGTGCTGGGGCCGATGGGGCGCAACGTGGCCGATACGGCGCTGCTCTTTGCCGCCAGCGTGGGCGCGAACGCACGCGACCCGCTTTCCTACCCGGTGGATGCCTCCACGTTCTGGCCCTTGAAGCAGGTGGACCTTTCCACCTTGCGTGTGGGCACCACGGAAGACTTTGGCATGTGCATCGTGGACCCGGAAATCCGGCGCGTGTTCCGCCAGCGCGTGGAAGCCGTCCGGCCGCTGGTAGCGAGCTGCGAGCCGATAGACCTTGAATTGGGCGATGCCGACCGCGCCTTTGACACGCTGCGCGCAGAAAGTTTTGTAGCGGCATTCGCCGATACCTATCGCAACGCCCCCGAGACCCTGGGCCCGAATGTACGCGCCAACATGGAAATCGCGGCTGCCATCACGCTGGCGGACCGCGCCTGGGCGCACCTGGAACAAACACGCATTTCACGCCGCTTTGCCAAGGCTTTCGAGCAATACGACATCATCCTGGCGCCCGTCACGCCGGTCACACCCTTTCCCTGGACGGAGCTGTATGCCGGCAACATCGACGGCCAGGCCATGCGCAACTACTACCACTGGCTGGGCCTGACCTATGTGGTGACCCTGGCCACCAACCCGGCGCTCGCGCTGCCCTGCGGCAAAGACGAACACGGCATGCCCTTCGGACTGCAGGTGATTGGACGGCTGCACGCCGATGCGCAACTGCTGGCTGCATGCCAGGCGCTGGAACAGGTCTTTGAGGCCAGCGACACGCTGCGCAGGCCGCAACCCGATTTGCAAACTTTGCAGACGGCACGGCCGGAACTCAAATCCATCGTCACGCATCCGCCCGAAATCAGCGCGGCGCCCGGCACAGGTGGTTTGACAGCCGTGTGAGGCTTTTTTTCGCCTGTTTTATGTATCAAACAGGCCCGCAGCGCAGGTAGAACCTGCGCGAGCAGCTACAAAATCAATAGCACCCGGAAGTCATTGACGTTGGTATGTGTGGGCCCCGGAATGACCAGGCCACCCAGCGGCTCGAAGTAGCCGTAGGCGTCGTTGCGGTCCAGGTACTGGTCCAGCTTCATGCCTTTGGCCAGTGCGCACTGCAGTGTGTCGGGCGCTACATAGGCACCCGCGTTGTCTTCCACACCGTCGATGCCGTCGGTGTCTGCTGCCAGCGCATACACGCCCGGCTGGCCTTGCAGGGCCAGGGCCAGGCCCATGCAGAATTCGCCGGCACGGCCTCCGCGGCCGCGCGGCGTGCCTTCTGCTTGCTTGCGAACGGTCACTGTGGTTTCCCCGCCGCTCAGGATCACGCAGGGCTTGCTGAAGGGCTGCCCCTTGAGCGCCACGGCACGGGCCAGCGCCGCATGCACCTTGCCGACCTCGCGGGATTCACCTTCCATCTCGTCGCTCAGGATGTGCGCCTGCAAGCCGGCTGCGCGCGCCACTGCGGCGGCAGCCTCCAGGCTTTGCTGCGGCGTGGCGATCATGTGCACCTCATGGCCTTTGAAGACCGCGTCGCCCGGCTTGGGGGTTTCGAGTGCGCCCTGCTCCAGCAGGCTCATGATGGCGCCCGGCACTTCAATGCCGTAGCGCTGCAGGATGGCCACCGCCTCGGCGCAACTGGTGGCGTCGGGCACCGTCGGGCCGCTGGCGATGATGGACGGATCGTCTCCCGGCACATCGCTGATGGTCAGCGTCACCACACGCGCCGGCGCGCAGGCTGCGGCCAGGCGGCCGCCCTTGATGCGCGAGAGATGTTTGCGCACGCAGTTCATCTCGGAAATATTGGCGCCACTGTTGAGCAGCGCCTTGTTAATGCGCTGCTTGTCTTCCAGCGTCAGGCCTTCAGCCGGCAAGGTCAGCAACGCCGAGCCGCCCCCCGAGATCAGGCACAGCACCAGGTCGTTTTTACCCAGCCCCTGCACCATGGCCAGGATGCGCTGTGCAGCTTCCAGCCCTGCCGCATCCGGCACCGGGTGCGCGGCTTCGACAATCGCGATGCGCTGTTTCAGTCCCTCGGGGCGCGGCGGGATGTGGTGGTAGCGGGTCACGACCAGGCCTTCAAGCGGTGCGTCGGCGGGCCAAAGTGCCTCCACCGCCTGCGCCATGGAACCGCCGGCCTTGCCCGCACCGATCACGATGGTGCGTCCGCCGCTTTCGGGGGTGGGCGGTTTGGGCAGGTAGCGTGCGGTGTTCTCAAGCGGCAGCGCGCGCGCAACGGCGGCGGCGTACAGGTGCTCGAGGAACTGGCGCGGCTGGGTGGCGGCGTCCGGGATGGGCGTGCCGGGGGTAGGTGTCTTGGCTGCAGTCATTGAAATGTCTCCACCCCGGATTGTGCCGTGGTAACCGGGCAGTAACCCGGCAACGCGGGAGGGTTTGGGATTTCGCCGGAAAGGCAGCTTCCTAGAATGAGCCATCATCCACCGAAGCAGAAAGAAGAGCCTCATGAACGCTTACCTGGCCCTGGGCATTGCCATCGTTGCCGAAGTCATTGCCACCACGGCACTCAAGTCCAGCGACAGTTTCACGCGCCTGGTGCCCTCGTTGATCAGCATCGCGGGTTATGGCACCGCGCTGTATCTCCTCACGGTGACGATGAAGTCCATCCCCACCGGCGTGACCTACGCAATCTGGTCGGGCCTGGGCATTGTGCTGATCAGCATCACCAGTTTCTTCGTTCACCAGCAGAAGATTGACCTCTGGGGCATGGTGGGGATGGCGCTCATCATTGCCGGCGTGGTGGTGTTGAACCTTCTTTCCAACACCACCAGCCTCCACTGACGCCCCGGTCTTGCGGCCCTGACAGGACTTTCATCTCACGGCAAAGATCCGACATTGAAGTTGAAGCCATAACCGACCGGCGCCGGGAGCTACTTTTTCCCCAGGCCCAGGCGCTTCGCACCTTCGGTGTAGATACGGATGCGCTCCTTCATGAAGCCGTCCATCTGGTCCAGGCCCACGCTGACGAGTTCAAAGCCATTTTTGGCGGCGAGTTCCTTCATCTCGGGGTCGTTGTTCAGCACGGCCCACATGTCGGACAAGCGCCTGCGCGCCTCCAGCGGGGTGGATTTGGGCACGCCAATGCCGCGGTAGGCGCCGTCCACCCAGTCCACACCGAGCTCCCTGAAGGTGGGCACGTCGGGCATCATCGGGTGGCGTTTTTCCATGGCGACTGCCAGCGGGCGCACCCTGCCCTTGTTGCCGATGGCAAACGGCGTGTAGGTCATCGCACCGTCGACCTGCGAGCCGATCACGGCCATCGACATGTCGCCCGTACCCTTGTAGGGCACGTAGGTGCTCTTGACGCCGAAGGCAGCGTTGAGCCGCTCATGCGCCGCATGGTTGGCGGAGTTCAGCCCCGAGCCGCCCAGGTTCAGCTTGCCGGGGTCTTTTTTGGCTGCGGCGATGAAGTCTGCAAACGTTTTGATCGGGCTTTTCTCGGGCACCACCAGCACGTCGGGGGTGTAGTGAAACCAGAACACCGGCACGATGTCGGCAGTCTTGTACTGCACCTCGCCCTCGATGGGCTGGAACACGATGTGCGGCAGGTTGATGCCCACTACATTGAGGCCGTCGCCCGGCAGGCTGTTCATCTGGCCCCACATCAGGCCGCCGCCGGCGCCCGCCTTGTACTGGATGATGGTGTCGACGGCCGGGCATTTTTTCTTGAGCACGACCTGCTGGTGGCGCGCCGACAGGTCCGACTCCCCACCCGGTGGAAAGGCCTGCCAGTACAGCACGTTCCTGTCGGGGCACACCACACCCGCTGCGGGCGCGGCAGTCTGCGCCATCGCGGCGGGCACTGCGACCATGCAGAAAATGCCTATCCACTTTTTCACTTCAACTTTCATGGTGTGTCTCCTGAATGTTTCTGAAGCGGAAAACTCGCCGTCATGCGTAGCCTGGTTGCACCGGCTTTCACTGAAAGGCTCAAGCGGCCTGCAGTAGTCGCTGCCTGCCGACCTCTGCACAGACGGCCTCGGTGACCTGCGCCGTGGTAGCGCTTCCGCCCAGGTCGCGCGTATGCAGGGCGACGTTCGCGGTCGCCTTTTCAATCGCCGCCATCAACACCGCGGCCGCACCGGTTTCGCCCAGGTGCTCCAGCAGCATGACACAACTCCAGAAAGTGCCAATAGGGTTCGCCAGGCCTTTTCCCATGATGTCGAAGGCCGAGCCGTGAATCGGCTCGAACATGCTCGGAAAGCGGCGCTCGGGGTCGATGTTGCCGGTCGGTGCAATGCCCAGGCTGCCAGCCAGTGCAGCGGCCAGGTCGCTCAGGATATCGGCGTGCAGGTTGGTGGCGACCACGGTGTCGAGCGATGCGGGGCGATTGACCATGCGGGCAGTGCAGGCGTCGACCAGTTCCTTGTCCCAGGTCACGTCCGGAAACTCCCGGCTGATCTGCAGCGCGATCTCGTCCCACATCACCATGGCATGGCGCTGGGCGTTGGACTTGGTGACCACGGTCAGCAGCTTGCGCGGGCGGGACTGGGCGAGCCTGAAGGCAAAGCGCATGATGCGTTCAACACCGGCGCGGGTCATCATCGACACATCGGTGGCCACTTCGATCGGGTGGCCCTGGTGGGCGCGCCCGCCTACGCCTGAGTACTCGCCTTCGGAGTTCTCGCGCACGATCACCCAATTGAGCTGCTCCGGTGTGCAGCGCTTGAGCGGCGCGTCGATGCCGGGCAGGATGCGCGTGGGCCGCACATTGGCGTACTGGTCAAAGCCCTGGCAGATTTTGAGGCGCAAGCCCCAGAGCGTGATGTGGTCGGGGATGTGCGGGTCGCCGGCCGAGCCAAACAGGATGGCGTCTTTGTCGCGCAGCGCGTCCAGGCCATCCTCCGGCATCATCATGCCGTGCCGGCGATAGTAGTCGCCGCCCCAATCGAAAGCACTGAAGCTGAAGGCGAAACTCTTTTGTGCCGCGGCCAGGGCCTGCAGCACCTGCTGGCCGGCCGGTATGACTTCCTTGCCAATGCCGTCGCCGGGGATGCAGGCGATCTTGTAGGTCTTCATGTTGGTTCCTCTGTTTTCTCGGTTGTGATCTGCTCACTGTAGCGATTGGCACAGGCAATAAAACCTCTTAAAGTAAGATCACTGTTAACTACAGGTTATGAATGAATCCGGTCAATACAGCCCCCTCGGAGATGGCTTTTTTCAGCCTGCTGGCGCGCTACGGCAGCCTGTCGGCTACGGCGCGCGAGCTCGGCGTCAGCACGGCAGCCGTCAGCAAGCGGCTCGCGCAGATGGAGGCCAGGCTGGGGGTGCAGTTGCTGAGCCGCACCACGCGGCGCGCCAACCTCACGCAGGAAGGCGAGATTTACCTCACGCACGCGCGCCGCATCCTCGCCGACATTGACGACATGGAGCAGCAGGTGTCCAGTGCCGTGGCGGCGCCCAAGGGCCTGCTGCGCGTGAACGCCACCATAGGCTTCGGCCGCAGCCATGTGGCGCCGCTGATCTCGCGTTTCGTGAAAGCCCATCCTGAGGTGGAAGTGCAGTTGCAGCTCACGGTCAATCCGCCGCCGCTGACTGAAGACGCCTTCGATGTTTGTGTCCGTTTCGGTGAACCGCCGGACGCCCGCGTGATTGCGCGGCTGATCGCGCCAAATCGCCGCCTGCTCTGCGCTTCACCGGCCTATCTGGCCCGCCACGGCACGCCCAGGGTGCCGCACGACCTGGCGCAGCACAACTGCATCGGCATACGCCAGGGCGACGAGGCCTACGGCATGTGGCGCCTGGCGTCCGGCAAGCACACGCAGGCCATCAAGGTGCACGGCAACCTCAGCACCAGCGACGGCGAGATTGCGGTGAACTGGGCGCTCGATGGCCACGGTATTTTGATGCGCGCCGAATGGGACATCGCCAAATACCTGCGCAGCGGCAGGCTGGTGCAGGTGCTCGAGAACTACCGCACACCGGCAGCCGACATCCATGCGGTGTACCCGGCCCGCCACCAGCATTCGGTGCGGGTCAGGGCTTTTGTGGATTTCCTGGCCCAGCACTTCGGCAAGCCGTCCACACGCGCTGCGGGGCTGGCGGGCAACTGGTAAGGCTTGCCCGGCTTACTGTGTTTTGGCGCCCGCATCGAACCACTGCCTGATCGCCTGCCGCTCGGCCTCGGTGATGCCCGTGGCATTGTTCATGGGCATCAGCCGCGTGACCACCGCCTGCTGGTAGACCTGCGTCGCGTGGCGCGCCAATGCCTCGGGCGAATCAAGCCGCACGTTTTTCATCTGCACCTGCGCACCGTGGCACAGGTAGCAGCGCTGGGCCATGATGGCCTGCACTTGTTGAAAGCTGTTTTGGCTTGCAGCGCCCACTGGTTGTGCGCCACCAGCTACTGAATTGATAGCGCCCACAGCGACAGGAGGTTTCATCCAGACGATCACGGCGGCGATGACAGCCACGCCCACCAGCGCATACGGCAACGGGTGTCGGTTGCGGCCCAGCTTGTAGCCGTGGCGCAGCACAAAGAACTGGCGGATGGCCGCACCGGCCAGCATCATCAAAATCAGCACCAGCCAGTTCTGCGGGTGGCTCCAGGTGAAGCTGTAGTGGTTGCTGAGCATGGCGAACAGCACCGGCAGCGTGAAGTAGGTGTTGTGCACGCTGCGCTGTTTGCCGCGCTGGCCGTGCACCGCATCGACCGGCTCGCCGGCCTTGATGGAGGCCACCACCTTGCGCTGGCCGGGGATGATCCAGAAGAACACGTTGGCGCTCATGGCGGTGGCCATCATGGCGCCTACCAGCAGGAAGGCCGCGCGCCCGGCGAACCAGTGGCAGGCCAGCCACGAGGCTGCGCACACCAGCACCGCGACCAACGCGCCGACGATGGCGTCTCCGTTTTTCTTGCGCCCGAACAGCTGGCAGATGCCGTCGTACAGCATCCAGAAAATTACAAAGAAGGACAGCGCCACCGCACCGGCCGCACCGGGCGACCAGTTCATCAGCGATTTGTCGACGAGGTAGGTGCCGGCGTTCCACAGATAGGAAATCGTGAACAGCGCAAAGCCCGACAGCCAGGTGCTGTAGCTTTCCCAGTAAAACCAGTGCAGATGGGCCGGCAGCTGCGGCGGCTTGACGGCAAATTTGACGGGGTGGTAAAAACCGCCGCCGTGCACCGCCCAGAGCTCGCCGCTCACGCCCTGCTTTTTGAGGTCTTCATCCTCGGGCGGCGTGAGGCTGCTGTCGAGAAAGACAAAATAAAACGAGGAACCCACCCAGGCGATGGCGGTGATGACATGGACCCAGCGCAGCAGCAGGTTGGCCCAGTCGAGAAGGTAGTTTTCCATATCTCTCAACCTATGCAGCACGCGAGGGCGCTGCCTTGTGCAACCTGCTCACCACTGCGGGCGCTGTAAGCAGAAAACGTGGCCGCGAACAAAAGAAGCTGGCGCCAACTTGAAGTTAGCTCCGGCTTCCCGGCTCCGCTGCGGCCTGACGCGCCAAGTTTATAGAGTTTGGCTTCAGCTCCGAAAAATTTCTGCGCCGCGCTCAACCCGCGTTGATGGTTTGCAACAGCTGGGCCGCTACCGCCACGGCGATGACTTCTGGCTCCTTGCCGGTAATGCCGGGCACGCCGATGGGGCACGTCACTTGCGCCAGCTCGCCCGCGGCGAAGCCTCGAGCTTCCAGGCGGTGGCGGAATACCGCCCATTTGGTCTTGCTCCCGATCAAGCCGATGTAGGGTAAATCGGATTTCTCTCGCTGGCGCAGCAGGCAGGCGGCCACGATGTCCAGGTCTTCCGCGTGGCTGAAGCTCATGATGAGCACACGGGACTGCGGCGCCAGGCCAGGCACGGCGGCTTGTACGGGATCGGAATGTTCGGCCATCACGCGCGGCGGCACGCTGGCGGGAAACACGCCATCGCGGCTGTCTATCCAGGTGAGTGAAAACGGCAAGGGCGCGAGCACCCGCACCAGCGCGTGGCCGACGTGGCCGCCGCCGAACAGCGCCACCGGCGTCAGCGCGGCCTGGCCCAGCCGCAAGGCGAGCGCCTGTATGTCACCCACGCTGACGCACTCAAAGCGAAGCTCCACCACGCCGCCGCAGCATTGGCCCAGCGAAGGACCCAGCGCCACGCGCACGGTTGTCGCCTGACGCCCCTCGGCGCCATCCGCGAGCAGCGCACGAGCTCTGGCGATGGCGTCGTATTCCAGGTGGCCGCCGCCTATGGTGCCCACCAGCGCATCGGGAAAGACGGCCATCCAGGTTCCCGCCTCGCGAGGCACCGAGCCCTGCGCCTCTGCCACCTCCACCAGCACCGCCGGCGCCGAGGCCAGGCGGGCCAGGAAGTCTTCAAGTTGCAGACTGGAGACACTGGAAACCATTGGTGACGACTTGACAGGTGGGTGGACAAAATATTGGGCAAAATGCCTTGAACGCCACCTTAGCACCACCTTGGCCCCTGGCAGCTACGGGGCGTGATAGCAGGTATATACAGAATTCAATGAGCCGGCCGCTCAAAAAGCCGGCAAAGGCAAGCACGATGAGACAAGACATGTCCGACTCCACACCGCGCCGCTTCTGGCTGGTGGCCCTGCTTTCTGCAGCCGGTGCAGCAGTGGTGAGCGCCTGCAAGACCGCGCCGGAACCCGCAGCACCGACATCGAAGGCCCCGGAACCCTCTTCCCCGGTGATCGGGCCGATCGCGGGGCCGCAAGGTTCCGCCAGAAGTTCGGGGGCGTCTACACCGCGCGCCTACCGGGAAGACGGCGCCACGCACATCTACGGCCTCAATTCCGACCGTATCTACAAAGGCCGCATGCCACCGCTGCTGTATGCCGTGGGTGTGCTGAATGTGGAAATCGACAGGGTCGGCCGCGTCACCCGCCTGGACTGGATGCGCGCACCGCGCCATGCACCCGAAGTGATAGCGGAGATCGAACGCACCATCCAGCAGGCGTCCCCCTTCCCGGCGCCTACGCGCATGGGCAAGGTGGTCTACACCGACACCTGGCTTTGGCACAAGAGCGGCAAATTCCAGCTCGACACCCTTACTGAGGGACAGGACTAGCCCCCACGGTCGCTCACTTCGTGTAGCTCCCTGCCCCCCGAGGGGGCCGCCCGCCTGCGGTCTGGCGAAGCCAGTCCCGCGGCTCATGCTGACCTTTGGTCGGCTCGCTTCGCATCGCCAGACCCTGAGCCGCTACCCCTGCTAGGGTCAAGCCCTCACTCTATTTTGAGGTTCTGGGTTTTGACGACGTTGCGCCAGGCGCGGTAGTCGGCTTCTATAAAGTGGCCGAGCAATGCGGGCGAGCCGGGTGCGGCCTCCACGGCGTCGGCCTTGAACCGCGCCACCACCTCGGGCAAAGCCACGACATTGTTGATGGCCGCGTTCAGTGCATTGACGATGGTTGGCGGTGTACCGGTGGGTGCCATCAATGCGAAGTAATTGACAACGTCAATGCCCGCCAGGCCGGCTTCCGTCATGCTGGGCACGTCGGGCAAGGCACTTGAACGTTTGGCGCTTGTTACCGCCAGTGGCTTGATGCTGCCGTTTTTGATGAAAGGCAGCAGGGCCGGGATGGTGCCCGTGATCAGCTGGATCTGCCCGCCGATCATGTCCATGGTGGCGGGCGCCACACCGCGGTAAGGAATGTGCGTGATGAAGGTACCCGTACGGGCTTTCAGCAACTCAAGCACGAGGTGGTTGACACCGCCCGCCCCGGCCGAGCCGTAGTTCAGCGCGCCGGGCTTTTGCCGGGCCAGCGTGACCAGCTCTTTCATGGTGTTGGCCGGCAGCTTGGTGTTGGCCGCCCAAACCAGCGGTCCGCTGGCGATCATGCCCACCGGCGTGAACTGGCGCAGCGGGTCGTAATTGGCGCTGGGCAGGGAGGCCGCCACGGTGGTGAAGGGTGAGGCCACCAGCAGCAGCGTGTAGCCGTCGGCCGGGGACTGCGCCACATACTGCGTGCCTATAGCGCCGGAAGCGCCCGCACGGTTGTCCACCACAAAGGTGGCATTCATGGTTTCGCCGAGTTTTTGCGCAATCAGTCGTGCCATGGCGTCGGTGCCGGCGCCGGGGGCAAAAGGCACGACGATCTTGACGGCGCGCTCAGGATAGATGCCGGCGGGAACGGATGCGGCCGAGGCCGGTGAGCCGGCAGAACCCGCTGAAGGGCCTTGGGCCAATACGGCTGGAGCCACGAGGCTGGCGGCGGTGCCTGCGGACAGCAGCAGGGCCTGGCGGCGGCTCAGGGTCATTGGCTTGACATTCATGGAGGAGGAAGAAAGTTGCACAAACCGCTGATTGTCGCCGCCCCGGATGACGGCGCCATGACACGGGTCTGGCCTGGCACCCGCTCAGCTGCCGCGATAGGTGGAATAACTCCAGGGGCTGACCAGCAGGGGCACGTGGTAATGAAGGTGCGGATCGGCCACACCGAAGTCCAGCGTCACCTGGTCCAGGAAAGCCGGCTCGGGCAGTTTCACGCCGCGCGCCTTGAAGTAGGCCGCCACCTCGAACACGAGCCGGTAGGTGCCGGCTTTCAGATTAGCGCTGTCGTATAGCAGTCCATCGGGATTGCGCCCATCTTCATTGAGGATGAAGTGCTTCACCAGCGTCGCCTGACCCGCATGCGTGGTGTAGAGCGACGCCTTCATGCCGCCTGCCGGCGTGCCGTGCATGGTGTCCAGTACATGTGTGCTCAAGCCCATGGTATTCCTTGGTAGTAGTTGAGGGAGCTGCTCAAAAAACCCTCCTGGCGTTGTTGCGCCACCTTGCCGTGCTGATAGCACTGTCTGCGGCGACGCGCCTGGCCAGGACCGCTTCGCTGGGTTTTTGAGCAGCTCTTGTTTTGATCCGGTTTACCAAAAGTGTATACACTTTTCAGCATTCCGGCTATTATCGACCGATGGAATCGTCAACCACCCACACCATCGTCGAAGCCCTGACCAAGGCTATTGTGGAGCACAGGCTGCATCCGGGCACCAAGCTGGCCGAGCAAAAACTGGCCGACCATTTCGGCGTCTCGCGCACACTGGTGCGGCAGGCACTGTTCCAGCTTTCGCAAAACCGCCTGATCCGCCTGGAACCGGCCCGCGGCGCTTTCGTGGCCGCGCCGTCCGTGATGGAAGCGCGGCAGGTGTTTGCCGTGCGCCGCATGCTCGAAGCCGAAATGACACGGGCCTTTGTGCGCGAAGTCACCCCCGCCAAAATCAAGGCACTGAAGGAACACGTCGCACGCGAAAAATCCGCGGTGGACCTCGGCGACGTTTCGGGCCGGACGGAGTTGCTGGGCGACTTTCATGTGCGCATGGCCGAGCTCATGGGCAATGAAGTGCTGGCCCAGATGCTGGGCGAGCTGACCTCGCGCTGCGCCCTCATTACCCTGATGTACCAGACAGCCAGTGCTGCTGAACACTCCAATGACGAGCACGCCGAAATCGTCAAGGCGCTGGCCGCCAGGAACGAAGCGCTGGCCGTACGCCTCATGAATGACCACCTGCTGCACGTCGAGAAGAGCCTCGCCTTTGACCGCAAGGTACCGACGAACGATATTTCCATGGCGCTGTCATGAGTACTGATATGAACACTGGCTACCCTAGAAATTTGGTCGGCTACGGCCGCAACCCGCCACAAGCCAACTGGCCGGGGCGGGCACGCATCGCCGTGCAGTTCGTCCTCAACTATGAAGAAGGCGGCGAAAACTCGGTGCTGCACGGCGACGCCGGCTCCGAACAGTTTTTGTCCGAGATGGCCAATCCACCCAGCTTTGCCGACCGGCACCTCAGCATGGAAGGCATCTACGAATACGGCTCGCGCGTGGGCGTATGGCGCATCCTGCGCGAGTTTGAAAAACGCAAGCTGCCGCTCACCGTTTTCGGCGTTGGCATGGCGCTGCAACGCCACCCCGAAGTCGCCGCGGCTTTCACCGAACTCGGCCACGAAATCGCCTGCCACGGCTGGCGCTGGATCAACTACCAGCAGATCGACGAGGCCACCGAGCGCGAACACATGCGCCTGGGCCTGGACGCCATTGAAAAACTCACCGGCACACGCCCGCTGGGCTGGTACACCGGACGCGACAGCCCCAACACGCGCCGGCTGGTGGCCGATGACGGCCGGCTCGAATACGACAGCGACTACTACGGCGACGACCTGCCCTTCTGGACTGAGGTGAAACGCACCGACGGTCAGGTCGTGCCGCGCCTGGTGGTGCCCTACACGCTGGACACCAACGACATGCGCTTTGCCCTCCCGCAGGGCTTCTCGCAGGCCGATGATTTTTTCATCTACCTGCGCGACAGCTTTGATGCGCTGTATGCCGAAGGCAGTGCGTCGCCCAAGATGCTGAGCGTCGGCATGCATTGCCGCCTGCTGGGTCGGCCGGGCCGCATCGTGGCGCTGCAGCGTTTTCTTGACCACGTGCAAAAGCATGAGCGCGTCTGGGTCTGCCGCCGCATCGATATTGCGCGCCACTGGCAGGCCAACCATCCTTACATGCCCCGGCAGGAAAGCTGAACATGGCCATCACGCTGGAACAAGTCAAT
The DNA here is from genome assembly GCF_056405695.1 of Polaromonas sp. P1_F6. Classification (NCBI taxonomy): domain Bacteria; kingdom Pseudomonadati; phylum Pseudomonadota; class Betaproteobacteria; order Burkholderiales; family Comamonadaceae; genus Polaromonas; species Polaromonas sp. P1_F6. The sequence goes on along the minus strand of NZ_JBFUBQ010000001.1, from coordinate 25,562 downwards.
GCCGTACCGCGCGCAGAAGCGCTGCAACTGCTCGACGGCCTCTATGAGCATTCCCCCTGGATTGCCGAAAAGGCGCTGGACGCCCGCCCTTTCCAGTCCCTCGCCCACCTGAAGCACACCATGGCGCAAGTACTGCGCGAGGCCGGCAAGGACGCGCAGGTCAAGCTCATCCAGGCCCACCCCGAACTGGCCGGCAAAGCCATGGTCAGTAAAAGCCTGACGGCGGAATCGACCAACGAGCAAGGCAAGGCCGGCCTCACGGACTGCACGCCCGAAGAGTTCGCCACCCTGCAAAAGCTCAATGCCGACTACAACGCGAAGTTCGGCTTTCCTTTTATCCTGGCGGTGCGCGGCCCGCGCGGCGACGGTTTGAGCAAGCAGCAGATCATCGAGACCTTCGCTCGGCGCCTGCAAAATCACCCTGACTTCGAGCTGCAGGAAAACCTGCGCAACATCCACCGCGTGGTGGAGCTACGGCTCAACGACAAGTTCGCCGCCACGCCCGCGCTGGGCAACGACGTGTGGGACTGGCAGGAAACGATGTCGCAGTACAGCGATCCGGGCTATCTTGAAAAGGGCCAGCTCACGGTGACCTACCTCACTGATGCGCACCGTGCCTGCGCGGCTTTCATCAGCAACACCATGCGGGACTGCGGCTTTGACGAGGTGAAGATCGACGCGGTCGGCAATGTGGTGGGTATCTACAAGGCCGCCACCCCCAACGCCAAGACCCTGCTGACCGGCAGCCACTACGACACCGTGCGCAACGGCGGCAAATACGACGGCCGGCTCGGCATTTTTGTGCCCATGGCCTGCGTACGCGAGCTGCACCGCCAGGGCAAGCGCCTGCCCTTTAATTTTGAGGTGGTCGGCTTTGCCGAAGAAGAAGGCCAGCGCTACAAAGCCACCTTTTTGGGTTCAGGCGCGCTGATCGGTGACTTCAAGCCCGAGTGGCTGGAACAGAAAGACGCTGACGGCATCACCATGCGCGAGGCCATGCACAACGCTGGCCTCAAGCCCGAAGACATCACGAAGATCAAACGTGACGCGGACAACTACCTCGGCTTTATCGAGGTGCATATCGAGCAAGGCCCGGTACTCAACGAGCTCGACCTGCCGCTGGGCATCGTGACCTCCATCAACGGCAATGTCCGCTACCTGTGCGAGATCACCGGCATGGCCAGCCACGCCGGCACCACGCCCATGAACCGCCGCCGTGACGCCGCAGCAGCCGCGGCCGAATTACTGCTGTATGTGGAACGGCGCGCGGCGCAAGACGGAAATTCCGTCGGCACGGTCGGCATGCTGCAGGTGCCCAGCGGCTCCATCAATGTGGTGCCCGGGCGCTGCCTCTTTTCGCTCGACCTGCGCGCGCCCATCGATGCGCAGCGCGACGCGCTGGTGGCCGACGTGCTGGCCGAACTCAAAAGCATTTGCGAGCGCCGCGGTATGCACTTCACGACCGAATTGACCGAGCGCGCCGCCGCTGCCCCCAGCGCACCTGCCTGGCAACTGCGCTGGGAAGCCGCAGTGCAAAGCCTGGGCGTGCCTCTGTACCGCATGCCCAGCGGCGCCGGCCATGACGCGATGAAACTGCACAAGGTGATGCCGCAGGCCATGCTTTTTGTACGCGGCCAGAACTCGGGCATCAGCCACAACCCGCTGGAAAGCACCACCAGCGACGACATCGAACTTGCGATCCATGCCCTGGCGCATCTGCTTACCCATCTTTCTCCTGAACAACAATGACCCTCACTACAGATTACGCCCGGCTTGACAGCTGGATCGATGCCCATTTCGACGAAGAAACGGTATTCCTGCAGCAGCTCATCCGCGTGCCCACCGACACGCCACCGGGCAACAACGCGCCACATGCCGAGCGCACGGCAGAGCTCATCAAGGCCTTCGGTTTTGACGCTGAGAAATACCCCGTGCCCGAAGCCGAAGTGCGTGGCTACGGCATGGAGTCCATCACCAACCTGATCGTGCGCCGCCATTACGGCAACAAAGGCGAAGGCAAAACCATTGCCCTCAACGCCCACGGCGACGTGGTGCCGCCCGGCGAAGGCTGGACCAAAGATCCCTATGGCGGCGAGATTGAAGGCGGCAAGATTTACGGACGCGCATCAGCCGTCAGCAAGTGCGACTTCGCCAGCTTCACCTTTGCAGTGCGTGCGCTCGAATCACTGGACGCACCACTCAAAGGCAGCGTTGAGCTGCATTTCACCTACGACGAAGAGTTCGGCGGCGAGATGGGCCCGGGCTGGCTGCTCAAAAAGGGCCTGACAAAACCCGACCTGCTGATCGCGGCGGGTTTCTCATACGAAGTCGTCACCGCGCACAACGGCTGCCTGCAGATGGAAGTCACGGTGCACGGCAAGATGGCGCACGCCGCCATTCCCGACACCGGCATCGACGCCTTGCAGGGCGCGGTGCACATTCTCAATGCGCTCTATGCGCAGAATGCGCTGTACCAGCAGGTGACTTCAAAGGTCGAGGGCATCCAGCACCCTTACCTGAACGTGGGCCGCATCGAAGGCGGCACCAACACCAACGTGGTGCCGGGCAAGGTGATGTTCAAGCTGGACCGCCGCATGATCCCCGAGGAGAATCCCGCCGAGGTCGAGGCCAACATCCGCAAAGTGATTGCCGACGCGGCCGCCGGCTGCAAGGGCATCTCGGTCGACATCAAGCGCCTGCTGCTGGCCAACTCGATGCGGCCGCTGGCGGGCAACAAGCCCCTGGTGGAGGCCATCCAGAAGCACGGCGAAGCGCTGTTCGGCCAGGCCATCCCGGCCATGGGCACGCCGCTGTACACCGACGTACGGCTGTACGCTGAGGCCGGCATTCCCGGCGTCATTTACGGCGCCGGACCGCGCACCGTGCTGGAGTCGCATGCCAAGCGGGCCGATGAGCGCCTGGAACTCGAAGACCTGCGCCGCGCTACCAAGGTGATTGCGCGGACGCTACTCGATCTGCTGCTGCCCGGCCCGGTCTGATGGCAGGTTACTCGCGGGTGTAGTCCAGCAGCGCGAGATATTCCTTGCGCTCGGCCTTGACCCACTGCTTGACGCCGATCTCGGACATGATGCCGGCCGACTGGCTGTTCATGGCCAGCAGGGAATCCTGCAGGCGGCTGATCATGTCCGCCGGCACGCCGGGGGCGGCCAGCACCGACCAGTTCACCACGGGCTGGGTTTCACCAATGATGCGGCCTCCGCCTTCCTGCCATTTCCTGGCGATGGTCGGATTCACCGCACCCACCTCGGCAAGGCCTGCCGCCACCTGTGCCGACACGGAATCCTGGTAGCGTGTGTAGGAAATATAGGGTTCGCGCACATTCAGGCGGCGCATCTCGGCACGCGCGACCGCCACCGTGGCGGACGATTCGTCAGGCATCAGGATCTTCTTGCCGCTCAGTTGCCCGATGTTGTTGATGGGCGAGCTGTTCTTCACGATAAAGGCGGCCTGGTAGGGCTCGGGCCGGCGCACCAGGGGTTGGTAACCTCCATCGCGAACCAGCTTGGACAGCTGGTTGACGGATTTTCCGAACACCATCAGGGGCTTTTGCTCTGACGATGCCTGCCGCACGAAGTTCTGGATGTCGATGACGGGGTCAACCACCACCTGCTTGTTGCGGATCTGCCCTCCCAGGTAGTCGGCCAGCCCCCGGTAACGCAGGGCCAGCATCGAAATGCTGAGGTCTGCCGTAACCGCCTCATTGATCAGCAGCCTCCAGCGATCAACACCCGCCAGCTGGCCCGCCGCCTGCTGGCTCCAGCTGACCATGGGAAAGCCCTGCCAGGCCACGGCAACCGCGGTGCCCACCACACCGCGAAGAACCGCGCGGCGACCGGTAACTTGTGACAGCAACGGAGTATTCATTTGATCACCTTCAAAGGGTTAATTGCAGATTGCACGGTCTTCTTCGCTGCCTCGTCTTCCCATTGCCTGGCAGCTGTCAAGGTTGCCTTGAATGCCAGCGCACTCTCAAGCAGCCATTTCTTGTTGTCTTCCGAGAGCGCGTAGCTCAACCTGAACTCGTCCATCGGCATGCGGTCTTCCCGCACGGCCTTGATCAACCGGTCCACCTCTGCCGCGGCATGCGCGGGTGTAGACAGCAGCACCAGGCGGCTCATCTTGTCGGGGTTGTTGGGTACATGGCAGTTCACACACTGCGACTCGCGCATCTGCAGCGCCAGGTCACGGTAGCGTTTGTCGACGTTGCCCAGATGCGGGTTTTCCGGCCGGTACAAGCCGTCGAACAGCGTCACCGCCGGTTGGGTGTGGCCCTTGTCGTCAGTCCAGAGCCATGGGCCCTGGTATTTTTCATGCTGCACCGTCTGCACCGGTTGCAACAGCGGCGTGGGCGCCACGTCGGTGAACTGCGCTACCTTGATGGTTCCCGTTTCGGGGCTGATCCAGAGCATCATGCTGCGGGCGTTTTCGTACATCGACCACTTGGCCTCGTCGTGCCAGAACGGATAAGGAAACTGGCCCGGCGGCAGGCGGTTGCGAAAGGCCGCCTCAAGCCGCACCAGGAACATCTTCTCGTCGGCCACCCACTCCACGGTATGCCGGCCGTTGAACATGAAGAGCGGCGCATACATGCCGGTCCAGGCGTCAGGGGCGAACTGGGTCAGGTTGGTCTGGCGCAGGGTGGCGTTGTCCTTTTTGTTTTGCCGACCCCACAGCATGATGGGCGCCACATGTGCACGCAGCTGGCTCGGGCCGAACAGGGTTTGCCGGCACTGCGTGTAGGCATTGACGTCACCGGCCGGCGCCAGCGGGCAACTGCTGGCGAGCTCCGCGGCAATTTCAGCCGCTGCCTGTGCGATGTTGGGCGGTATCGCCCTTTTTTCCTGGGCTTGTACGCCGCAGGAAAATGCCAATATGGCTGCCAGCAGTCCGGCCCGCCATGGCGAAAGTGAAAGTGAAAACAGACGTGCTTGAATCAACGTACCCATTTTTTACTCCCTCGTGTAGTCCAACAAATCCAGGTAGTCCTTCCGTTCCGCTTTAGCCCAGGCCTTCACGCCCATCGAAGCCATCACTGCGGCGCTTTCCGAATTGGTGGCCAGCAGCGCGTCGCGCAGCTGCTGCACCATGTCCGCCGCCAGGCTGGGACTGGCGAGCACCGACCAGTTCACCACCGGCTGGGTTTCAGCCACCACGCGCCCGCCCTCTTCCACCCACTTTTTGGCAATGGTGGGATTGACCACGCCGATCTGGCCCATTCCGGACTTCACAAACTGCGCGACTTCCTCCTGGAAGCGAACGTGTGTCACGCGGACCCGGCCGAGTTTTTGCCGCCGCAGTTCCGCCAGGGCCACCGCACTGGTGGCGGCAGACTCGTCGGGCATGATGACCTTTGCATCAGCCGCATCCGCCAGGGTTTTAATGGGCGAATCCTTGGCCACGATGAAGGCCGCCTTGTAGGGATCGGCGCGCCGCACCACCGGCTGGTAGCCGTTGTCGCGCACCAGCTTGGCCAGCTGGTTGACGGACTTCCCGAAGACAAACTCCGGCTTGCTGGCGCCTTGGGCCACCGCCATGAAGCGCTTGATATCCACCATGGGCTCCACGACGATGGGCCGCCCCTTGAGCTGGGTGCTGATGAAGTCGGCGGCAGGGCGATAACGGTTGGTCAGCAAAAATGAGTTGGTGTCGCCCCCCACCGCTTCATTGATCAGCAACCGCCAGTTCGCGCCACCTGCGGGTTTTTTAGCAGCAGAGGCAGCGGCAGCAGCCGAAACCTGGGCCCAGGCGTTACCCGGCCCACCCATACCCCCTGCGAGGGCGCCCAGGCCCAGGATTGACAACATCTGACGGCGAAGCTGCGAGGAAGGTGTTTTCATGAAAGCCTTGTTTTGGAAAGCCCGCTAACCCAGTACATCGTTGCTGGATGACTTCGGCTACTGCCCCAAGGCTTTGTCAAGGCTTCGGAACTGCATGGCCTTGCGGCTTAATCCTTGTCACCTACGCAAATACACTCTATGGACGGGCCGCAAAAATAGTCAAAGCCTGTTCATGGCGTCCGCCCTGTCAGGACTGACAGGTGAAACCTGCCATGGGCATGGGCGCGGCGGTGCCCGGCCCAAATCACCGGCAGCTGCTCCGCTCAAACGTAAACAGCTGTAACAGCCTCAGCCTTCCTCCAGAACTTCCTGGCGGCCAGGAACAGGAGGTGCCAGCGGCCACCTTTTTAATGGCTGCCTTTGGGCATCCTCCCGGCCAGGGCCGCTCAATGTGCGGAAAGCAGGCCAGCCGTACATCCAAAAATACGGATGCCGATACATCACAAAATGCATCCTGTGAGTAATCCCAGTGTGCGAAAACTGACAGCACCTGAACGCGGCAGGTGTTGCTCTTAGGCCAATCCGCATCGCCCAGCGGCAAGACCCACCAGACACCTGAACTGCCGGGGCAATGCCAAAGTTCTACTCCGCAGCGTGGCAGGCATTGTTTTTGCTGTATCGTTTTGAGGTTCGCTTCGATTTCACGGCCACCGCGTTCTTATGCTGATTGCTGGCCTGCCGGTTTCCCCTTTTGCAACCCCTTCAAGAAAATCCCGCCATGAAAAATCGTGCACCTGCCGCATCTGCCTTTCCCAGCCTTGTAGCCAGGATGACCGGGGCGGTGATCGCCCTGGCAGCCCTGAACGCCCATGCGCAAAACACGCCGATCAAGTTCCAGCTCGACTGGCGCTTCGAAGGCCCGTCCGCCCTCTTCCTCACGCCGGTGGCCAAGGGGTACTTCAAGGCCAACAAGCTCGACGTGACGGTGGACGCCGGCAATGGCTCAGGCGGGGCGGTGACCCGTGTGGCCTCGGGCACCTACGACATGGGTTTTGCCGACATGGCCTCGGTGATGGAGTTTCACGCCAACAACCCGGACGCACCCAACAAGCCGGTAGGCGTGATGATGGTCTACAACAACACGCCGGCCTCCGTCATGGCGCTCAAAAAATCAGGCATCAAGACGCCCTCCGACCTGAACGGCAAAAAAATGGGCGCGCCGGTGTTTGACGCCGGCCGCCGCGCCTTCCCGATTTTTGCCAAGGCCAACAACATCACCGGCTTCCAGTGGACAGCCATGGACCCGCCGCTGCGCGAAACCATGCTGGCCCGCGGCGACGTGGACGCCATCACCGGCTTTACCTTCACCTCGCTGCTCAACCTGGAGGCGCGCGGCGTGAAGGCTGAAGACGTGGTGGTGCTGCCCTATGCCGACTTCGGCGTGAAGCACTACGGCAACGTGGTGATCGTCTCGCCCAAACTCATCAAGGAAAACCCGGCCGCCATCAAGGCGTTTTTGCAGGCCTTTACCAAGGGCGTGAAAGACGTGGTGGCCGACCCGGCCGCCGCCATCGAATTCGTGAAAGCGCGCGACGGCATCATCAATGTGCCGCTGGAAGTGCGCCGCCTGCGCCTGGCCATCGACACCGTCGTCAACAGCCCCGACGCACGTGCCGAAGGCTTCGGCCAGGTCAAAGCGCCGCGCCTCTCGCTGATGGCCTCGCAGGTGTCGGACGCTTTCGGGACCAAGACCCGTGTCAACCCCGACGCAGTGTGGAACGGCTCCTTCCTGCCCACGGCAGCCGAGCTCAATGTGCTGCCGAAGAAATAAGTCCTGGCCTCAGGCTCTGTGCCTGGCGCCATGCCTGCCCGGATTGCTACACTTTTAATAGCTGCTTGCGCACATCCCGATTGGGCCAGCAGCCGTTTTCCTACCTAAAACATGCCCCTCGCCACCGCTGACAGCCCTTTTGTTGACTTCCGGGACGTCTGGCTTGCCTACAACGACGAGCTGTTGGCGCGCAAACAGTTTTCCGTTGAAGCCATCGATCTGCAGGTGCGCCAGGGCGAGTTCATTGCCATCGTCGGGCCCTCGGGCTGCGGCAAGTCCACTTTCATGAAGCTGGCCACCGGGCTGAAGATGCCGTCGGCCGGGAGCATCCTGATTGACGGACGGCCAGTGACAGGGCCCCTGAAGATTTCCGGTATGGCCTTCCAGGCGCCATCGCTGCTGCCCTGGCGCACCACCGTCGACAACGTGTTGCTGCCGCTTGAGATTGTCGAGCCTTATCGCAGCCAGTTCAAGGCCAGGCGCAAGGAGTTTGAAGAGCGGGCGCGCAAGCTGCTGCAGAAGGTGGGCCTGGCAGGCTATGAAGACAAATTCCCCTGGCAGCTGTCTGGGGGCATGCAGCAGCGCGCCAGCATCTGCCGCGCGCTGATCCACGAGCCCAAAATGCTGCTGCTCGACGAGCCCTTCGGCGCGCTCGATGCCTTCACGCGTGAAGAGCTCTGGTGCATCCTGCGCGACCTCTGGACCGAGCAGCGCTTCAACGTGATCCTGGTCACGCATGATTTGCGCGAGTCGGTGTTCCTGGCCGACACCGTCTATGTGATGAGCAAAAGCCCGGGACGCTTTGTCGTGCGGCGCGAGATTGAACTGCCGCGTCCGCGCGACCTGGAAGTCACTTACACCCGCGAGTTCAGCGACATCGTGCATGAGCTGCGCGGCCACATCGGCGCGGTGCGCGGCGGAGCCGCCGTATGAACATGAACAACAAACAGCTCGAACGCTGGGCGCCATGGGTGTTACTGGCAGCCGTGGTGGCGCTGTGGCAGGCGGTGTGCGCCGGTTTCTCGGTGCCGGAGTTCATCTTTCCCGCGCCGCTGGCCATTGCCCAGGCCATGCACGAATTCGCGGGCCCGATTGCCGAAGCCGCCTGGAAAACCTTCTGGGTCACGATGGTGGGTTTCGGCCTGTCCATCGTGGTCGGCGTATTGCTGGGCTTTCTGGTGGGCTCGTCGCGGCTGGCCTATGCCGCGGTCTATCCGCTGCTGGTGGCTTTCAACGCGGTGCCCAAGGCCGCGATTGTTCCCATCCTCATCGTCTGGTTCGGCATCGGCGTGGGCCCCGGCATCCTCACGGCTTTCCTGATCTCGTTTTTCCCCATCACCGTGAACATGGCCACGGGCCTGGCCACGCTGGAGCCAGAGCTGGAAGACGTGCTGCGCGTGCTGGGCGCCAAACGCTGGGACGTGCTGGTCAAGGTCGGCCTGCCGCGCTCCATGCCCTTCTTCTTTGCCTCGCTCAAGGTCGCCATCACGCTGGCTTTTGTCGGCACGGTACTGGCTGAAATGACTGCGGGTGATTCAGGCATTGGCTACCTCATGCAAAGTGCCGGGTCGCAGCAACGGCTGGCGTTGGCTTTTGCCGGGTTGGTGGTGATTGGGGCGATGGCTATGGCGATGTATGAGTTGTTTAGCTATGTCGAGAAGCACACTACGGCGTGGGCGCATCGGGGGTCGCAGAACGGCTAAGGTATTGGTCGGGTCTTGCTCCGGCCTTTGCGCTCTTTGCTGAGGGCTGTTGGCCGGGGGTTGCCCGGCATGCAAGTAACTTTCTTTTGCTTCGCCAAAAGAAAGTCACCAAAGAAAAGGCGACCCTGGTTCCTGCGTTCCTTCGCTTCGCTGCGGGCAGCCTGGTGCTCGGTCCAGCCGGGGTCAAAAACAACTCGCTTCGCTCAAACGAGTTTTTGCCCCGATCCGTCTGGACCTCCGCTCCTCGGCGCATCCACAAGGGCCAATCGGGAACGGGGACCGRATACCAAAGACAAATACCAACCAGGACTCGCCAGGGCGAGTCCTGGTTTCTTCTGGTATTCCGGGTTTTGTCTTCGGTTGTTTGGTATTCCTGCCTCCACCCCCTTCTGTCTGCGCCGAGGAGCGCAGGTTCAGGCGGATCAGGGATCGCGATTGTCTGAGCCGAAGGCGAGTTCGAGCGAGACCCCGCCTGGACCGAGCACCACAGGTTGCCCGTAGCGAAGCGCAGGGACGCAGACAGCAGGGTCGCCTTTTCTTTTGCTTACTTTTCTTTTGGCGAAGCAAAAGAAAAGTGAGTAGCTGCCGGGCTACCCCCGGCCAACAGCCCTCAGCAAAACGCACAAAGGCCGGAGCAAGACCCGGCCTAAAGAAACCGCTCCAACAACCGCCGCGACCCCCGGTCCAGCGCCGTCATATCCCGCACGCTGTACTGCACCCCCTGGCTGCCTGCAATCAGCAGCCCCGTGCGCCCCAAACGGCGAATATCTTCTTCGCCCTTGAGCACAAAAGACGTCTCACCCCGGTCGGTCTCCACCGTCCACACACTGGGGGTGGCAAAGGTCGAAACGCTTTTCAGCCGCGTCACCTCGGGCACAAAGTCGCGCAGCGCCAGCTCTTCTTCCAGCAAGGTGCGTGCATCCGCCGGCAATGCCTGCAGGTTTTCCACCCAGGCAACCTCGTGCCCTTCGGTGTTGACCAGTGAAATGCCTTCATCGGGCGCGGCCAGGGGAAAGGCCCGCACCGGCACGACGCCAGCATGCTGCTGGCCACCGGCATCGACGAACACCAGCCGGCCCGACGCCGTGCGTTCCAGGGAAAATGAAGTGGAAGAGAAATGAGAAGAAGTTGTCATGTGCAATCCTTGGCTCACCGGTTGCCGGTGTGCTGCGCGGTGTGGGCCAGTTGCGAGGTGGCCAGTGCGATGCGGCTTTGCTCGACTTCCTCGCCGCCCTCTTCGCTGTCGACCTGCCGCGCCTGGGCTTCGTACAGCCGCCAGTAAGCACCCTGCTTCGCCATCAATTCGTCGTGCGGCCCCACTTCCACCACCTGGCCGCGGTCCATCACCACCAGGCGGTCGGCCTTGCGCAGCGTTGAAAGGCGGTGGGCAATGGCAATCGTGGTGCGGCCCTGCACCAGGTTGTCGAGGGCACGCTGGATTTCTTTTTCCGTTTCGGTGTCTACCGACGAGGTCGCTTCGTCGAGGATCAGAATGCGTGGGTTGATCAGCAAGGCACGCGCAATCGAGATGCGCTGGCGCTCACCGCCCGACAGCCCCTGGCCGCGCTCACCCACCAGCGAGTCGTAGCCCTGGGCCAGCCGCAAAATGAATTCATGCGCATGGGCGGCACGCGCGGCCGCGACGATTTCAGCGCGCGTGGCGCCCGGCTTGCCGTAGGCAATGTTTTCGGCAATCGTGCCGAAGAAAAGAAACGGTTCCTGCAGCACCAGGCCGATGTTGCGGCGGTAGTCGGCCACACCGAAGCGGCGGATGTCGGTGCCGTCCACGCTGATGGAGCCGTCGCTCACGTCGTAAAACCGGCAGATCAGGTTGACCAGCGTGCTTTTGCCCGAACCGCTGTGGCCCACCAGGCCGATCATTTCGCCGGGACGGATCTGCAGGTCCAGCCCGCGAATGACCGAGCGGTTGCCGTAACGGAACCCGAGGTTCTTCATGTCGATGCGGCCTTCGAGCGCGCCAATCTTCACCGGGCTGGCCGTTTCGGGCACGTTGGAGACATGATCGAGGATGTCGAAAATGCGCTTGGCGCCGGCGGCGGCCTTTTGCGTGACGGAAACGATGCGGCTCATCGAATCGAGCCGGCCGTAAAAGCGGCCGATGTAGGCGATAAAAGCCGTCAGCACGCCGACCGTGATCTGCTGGCGCGACACCAGCCAGATGCCAAAAGCCCAGACCACCAGCAGGCCGACTTCTGTGAGCAATGAGACGGTGGGCGTGAACAGCGACCAGGTCTTGTTGAGCTTGTCGTTGACCGCCAGGTTGTGCTGGTTGACCTCACGAAAACGCTGGGCCTCACGCTTTTCCTGGGCAAAGGCCTTGACCACGCGGATGCCCGGAATCGTATCGGCCAGCACGTTGGTCACGTCCGACCAGACGCGGTCGATTTTTTCAAAACCGGTGCGCAGCTTGTCGCGCACCACATGGATCATCCAGCCGATAAACGGCAGCGGCAGCAGGGTCACCACGGCCAGCCAGGGGTTGATGGAAATGAGGATCACCGCGGTCATCACGATCATGAGCACATCGGTCGCGAAATCCAGCGCATGCAGCGACAAAAATACGCAGATGCGGTCGGTTTCCGAGCCGATGCGGGACATCAGGTCGCCGGTGCGCTTGCCGCCAAAGTAGTCCAGCGAGAGCTCCAGCAAGTGGTCGAAGGTGGCGGTGCGCAGGTCAGCGCCTATGCGCTCGGACACCAGTGCCAGCAAATAGGTACGCGCCCAGTTCAGCGCCCAGCCCAGCACGGCCGCGCCCAGCAGGCCACCCAGCAGCAATCCCACCTTCCAGGGCTCAATCTTCTGGCCGTTCTGGAACGGTATCAGGATGTCGTCCATCAACGGAATCGTGAGGTAAGGCGGCACCAGCGTGGCGGCGGTGGAGGCCAAAGTCAGCAAAAAACCGGCCAGTAGCTGGTAGCGGTACGGATCGGCAAACCGCCACAGGCGCAGCAGCACCCAGGTGGAAGGCGGCGTGTGCAACTCGCGTGCGCAGGCCGGGCACTCTTCGCTGTCAGGCGGCAGCGGCAGGTCGCACTCGGGGCACAGGGCTGTGTCCTCGGCCAGTGCCGTGGCATCGCCCGCCGCCGGGGCCTGCTGCTGGGCAAACAGGCGCACCAGGCGCAGGGCCTGCACATTGGCACCCAGGGTAAACCGCCAGCTGGCCAGCCGCCGGCCCGCTTCATGCAGCTCCAGCGTACCCACGCCGGCATGGTCGAAATGGCGCAGTGAAAGCCCTTGCAATACGGTGCCGGCGGCGTCCGCCGTGGGCCAGCTGGCCCATACGCCTTCGGGGTTGCAGGCCAGCAGCCGGCGGTCCGTCAGGGCCAGCAGGCCCCGGGCGAAATGAAGTTGGTTATCCAGGTCAACCACCAGCGTGCACAAAACGTTCTCTTGGGTTGCAAGTTGTGAGCGAAGCCCTGCCAGAACAGGGTCGGTAGGGCTGGAGTCGTCTGCCGGGTGGTTGTGTTGCATTGTGTTGTGGAAAATCTTGGCGTCCCGCATCTGGCGCGGCAGGGTATTCGCAGGTTCTTCGTAGTTGTGCGAATAGGCCCGAAACAGGGATTTTCGCCGAATGCGGCCTGAAGCGACCGGTTTGACCATATCAACCCCCTGAAAATGACGGAACCATCAAAATCGACCCCTGGCGGCCATCGCCGCGACAAAAACAACAACATAACGAGACACAGGGACCCACCGAGACCTTGACAGGCCTCACACTGAAATCCATCGGCCAGGGCCGAGGCTTGCCCCCGGGGGTACCAAGGCCTAACCCTGCCGACAATTTTGCGAAAAATGAGCCCACAGGACGACATCAAGCTGCTGCGCATCAATTACCTGCGCGGCCCCAACATCTGGACCTATCGGCCCGTGCTGGAAGTCTGGCTGGACCTCGGCAGCCTCGAAGACTTTCCCTCCAACCTGTTGCCGGGCTTCAATGACCGCCTGGTCGCCCTATTGCCGGCGCTCGTCGAACACCACTGCGGCGTGGGCGAGCGCGGCGGCTTCATCCAGCGCCTGCTGGAAGGCACCTGGTCCGGCCATGTGCTGGAGCATGTGGTCATCGAGCTGCTGAACCTTTCCGACATGCCGACCGGCTTCGGCCAGACGCGCAGCACCTCCCAGCGCGGCGTTTACCGCATGGTGTTCCGTGCCCGCGACGAGCAGGTGGCCCGCACCGCGCTGGCCGAAGGCCATCGCCTGCTGATGGCCGCCATCAACGGCACAGACTACGGCCAGGCCGGCGTGCAGTCCGCCGTCGAGAAAATCCGGACCAAGGTGGACGACTGCTACCTCGGCCCCAGCACGGCCTCCATCGTGGCCGCGGCCACCGACCGCCGCATTCCCCATATCCGGCTGAACGACGGCAACCTGGTGCAACTGGGTTACGGCGCCAGCCAGCGCCGCATCTGGACGGCCGAAACCGACCTCACCAGCGCGATTGCCGAGGGCATCGCCCATGACAAGGACCTCACCAAAAGCCTGCTGGCTACCTGCGGCGTGCCGGTGCCTGAAGGCCAGATCGTCGCCACAGCCGAAGAAGCCTGGGAAGCGGCCGAAGACATCGGCCTGCCGGTGGTCGTCAAGCCGTCCGACGGCAACCACGGCCGTGGCGTGTCGCTGGACCTCAAAACACAGGCCGAAGTGGAAGGTGCGTTCGAGGTTGCGGCGCGCCATGGCAGCGAAGTCATGGTCGAGCGTTTTGTGCGCGGCAACGAACACCGCCTTCTGGTGGTGGGCGGCCGTGTGGTCGCCGCGGCGCGCGGCGAAGCGGCCTGGGTCACCGGCGACGGCACCTCGACCGTCTCACAGTTGGTAGACGCACAGCTCAACACCGACCCGCGCCGCGGCATCGGTGAAGACTTCCCGCTGGGCCGCATCAACACGGCCAGCGACGGCGCCATCATTCTTGATCTGCAGCGCCAGGGCCTGAGCCCCGAAGCCATACCCGCCGTTGGCCGCGAGGTGCTGATCCAGCGCAACGGCAATGTGGCCATCGACTGCACCGACCAGGTTCACCCTGACGTTGATCACATCGTGTCGCTGGCCGCCCGCGTGGTGGGCCTGGACATCGCCGGGGTCGATGTGGTGGCGCAAGACATCTCGCGCCCGCTGCACGAGCAAGGCGGCGCCATCGTTGAAGTGAACGCCGGCCCAGGCCTCCTCATGCACCTCAAGCCGGCCGAAGGCGCGCCGCGCCCGGTGGGCCGTGCCATCTGCGACCACCTTTTCCCTGCCACCGACTCCGACAGCCCTGACGGCCGCATTCCCATCGTCGGCATTGCCGGCTCCAGCGACAACCAGCGCGTGGCGCGTCTGGTGGCCTGGCTGCTGCACCTGTCGGGCCGGCACACCGGCCTGGCCTGCCAGGGTGGGTTGTTCCTGGACCAACGCTGTGTGGACGCATCCAACTGCGCCAACTGGGAAGCCGGCCAACGCCTGCTGATCAACCGCGCCGTGCAGGCGGCGGTGTTTGAAAACGGCGCCGACACCATCTTGCGCACCGGCCTGCCCTATGACAAATGCCAGGTGGGTGTTGTTACCGACCTGGGCGGCGCCGAAGGCCTGGCCGAATTCGACATCACCGAAGCCGACCAGATGTACAAGGTCATGCGCTCGCAGGTCGATGTGGTGCTGCCCGGCGGCGCCGCCGTGCTCAATGCCGCAGATCCCCGCATCGCCGAAATGCAGGAGCTCTGCGACGGCGAAGTCATTTTCTACAGCACCGACCCCAAGGCCGAGGCCATTGCGGCGCATTGCGCCAAAGGCGGCCGTGCGCTCTACCTGCGCCAGGACCAGGTCGTGCTGGCCACCGGTGCCAGCGAGGCTTTTTTGCCGGGCCTCGGCAAGCTTGCCGCCTGGCGCGAACGCCGCGGACTGTCCGAGGGTGGACTGCTGGCCGCCGTGGGCGCCGCCTGGGCGCTGGGCATCCCCCTCAATTTGATAGGCGCCGGCATGGAAGCCTTTGAAACCACCCCTAAAACCGCCGGGAGTGCCGAGTAATGGAAGTGTCCCGTATCCGGGCCCTGCGCGGGCCCAACCTCTGGAGCCGCCACACGGCGCTCGAAGCCATCGTTGCCTGCACTGCGGTGGAGTGCAATATCACTGGTCTGCCAGGCTTTGAGCCGCGCGTGCGCTCGCTGTTCCCCGAGATGGGCGCCTTCCGGCAGACCGGCCACGCAGGCCCCGTCTCACTGGCCCATGTGCTTGAAGCCGCCGCGCTGGCGCTGCAGACGGCTGCCGGTTGCCCCCTCACTTTCAGCCATACCGCCTCTACTGTTGAAGCGGGCACCTACCAGGTCGTGGTCGAGTACAGCGAAGAAACCGTCGGCCGGCTGGCCTTCGAGCTGGCGCAAGCATTGATCCACGCCGCCCTGCGCGACACCGCCTTCGACCTGGACGTCGCGATTGCCCAACTGCGCGAACTCGACGAAGACGAGCGCCTCGGCCCCAGCACCGGCGCGATTGTCGACGCCGCCGTGGCACGCGGCATTCCCTACCGGCGCCTCACCAAAGGCAGCATGGTGCAGTTCGGCTGGGGCTCCAAACAGCGGCGCATCCAGGCCGCGGAAATCGACGCCACCAGCGCCGTGGCCGAATCCATCGCGCAAGACAAAGACCTCACAAAAAAACTGCTGCGCGCGGCCGGCGTTCCCGTGCCGCTGGGCCGCCCGGTCACCGATACGGACGATGCCTGGGCCGCGGCCCTGGAAGTGGGTTTGCCGGCAGTCGTGAAACCGCTGGACGGCAACCAGGGCAAGGGCGTCACCGTCAACATCACCACGCGCGAACACCTGGACACCGCCTGGAAGGCGGCCGCCGAATATGGCGAAGTGATGGTCGAAAAATTCCTGCCCGGCAGCGACTTCCGCCTGCTGGTGGTGGGGAACAAGCTGGTGGCCGCCTCGCGGCGTGAGCCGCCACAGGTCGTGGGCGACGGCCTGCACACCGTGCGTGAGCTGGTCGACATCGTCAACCAGGACCCCAAACGCGGCGAAGGCCATTCCACCTCGCTCACCAAAATCCGCTTCGACGACATCGCGGTGGCCCGCCTGGAAGCACAGGAGCTCACGCCCGAATCCATCCCCGCCAAAGGCCGGCGCGTCATCCTGCGCAACAACGCCAACCTGAGCACGGGCGGCACGGCGACCGACGTGACCGACGACGTACACCCGGCTGTAGCCGCCCGCGCCGTGGCTGCGGCGCAAATGGTCGGCCTGCACATCTGCGGCGTCGACGTGGTGTGCGAAAGCATGCTGCGCCCGCTGGAGACACAAAACGGCGGCGTCGTGGAAGTCAATGCCGCGCCAGGCCTGCGCATGCACCTGTCGCCTTCATACGGCAAGGGCCGCGCCGTAGGCGTCGCCATGATCGACGAACTTTTTGCCCCCGGTGACAACGGCCGCGTGCCGGTGATTGCCGTGACCGGAACCAACGGCAAGACCACCACCACGCGACTGATTGCCCACCTGCTGGCCGCCGACGGCCTGCGCACCGGCATGACCAACACCGACGGCGTCTACATCAACGGACGGCAGACCGACAGCGGCGATTGCAGCGGCCCCAAGAGTGCGCGCAACGTGCTCATGCACCCCGACGTCGATGCAGCCGTGTTCGAGATCGCCCGCGGCGGCGTGCTGCGCGAAGGCCTCGGCTTTGACCGTTGCGAAGTCGCCGTTGTCACCAACATCGGCAGCGGCGACCACCTGGGCCTGAACTACATCACCACGGTGGAAGATTTGGCCGTGCTCAAGCGCGTGATCGTGCAGAACGTCTCGACCACCGGCTACGCAGTGCTCAATGCCGCCGACCCCATAGTCGCCGACATGGCCGCCACCTGCCCCGGCAAGGTGATCWTTTTCGCCGCCGACCGCCACCACCCGCTGATGGCCACGCACCGCGCGCAGGGCAAGCGCACCGTGTACGTCGACGGCGCCATGCTGGTCGCCGCCGAAGGCGCCTGGGTCGAACGCATCGCGCTGCAGGGCGTTCCCGTCACACGCGGCGGCACCATCAGTTTCCAGGTCGAGAACGTCATGGCCGCCGTCGCGGCCGCGTGGGGCGCCGGCATCAACTGGGACACCATCAAGCGCGGGCTTTCCAGCTTTGTGAACGACGCGCACAACGCGCCCGGCCGTTTCAACGTCATGGACTACAAAGGCGCCACGGTGATCGCCGACTACGGCCACAACCCTGACGCCATGCGCGCCCTGGTGGCGGCTGTTGACGCCATGCCGGCCACGCCAGGGCAGCGCCGCAGCGTGGTGATCAGCGGCGCCGGCGACCGCCGCGACAGCGACATCCGCGACCAGACCATCATCCTGGGCAGCGCGTTCGACGACGTCATCCTCTACCAGGACGCCGCTCAGCGCGGCCGCGCAGACGGTGAAGTTATGGGTCTGCTGCGCCAAGGCCTCGACAAAGCCCGCCGCACCAAACAGATTGACGAGATACGCGGCGAGTTTCTGGCCATCGACACCGCACTTTCGCGCCTGTCACCCGGTGACCTCTGCCTGATCCTGGTCGACCAGGTGCAGGAAGCGCTGGACCACCTGGCCGCGCGGGTGAAGGAAGCTAAAGAGAAAGTCACAAGCTGATCCCCCAGGCCAGCAGTCGGCAAAAGAGGAGCGAAAGGCGCAAGGGGCATCACCCTGCTGCCTTTCGCCGACTCCGAAGCCTTCCAAGCCTCCGAGAAGCCTGATAAACGAAAAAAACGCTTCTCGAGCCCAAAATTTAAGCAAAAAGAGGCTGCGGCGCATACAGAACCTGCGCGAGCAGCTCCTGAATTGATAGCAAAGCCAGGCTGCCTGCCCGCGTTAAACTTGCCCCATGACCTGGAACGCGACCCTCGCACTCGACTACACCCACCAGGCCGGCAAGACCCTTGCCCACTTTCGCCATAGCGGCCCCCTGCGCATCCTGCAAAGTCTTTATCCCGAAGGCGACGCGATTTGCCACAACGTCATCGTGCACCCGCCCGGCGGCCTGGTCGGCGGCGACACGCTGGACCTGGCCTTCAGCGCAGCACCCGGCACACACGGCCTCATCACCACGCCCGGCGCCACGCGCTTTTACCGCTCCGCCGGCGAGCCCGCCCTGCAGCGCACCCGCCTTGACCTGCAGGCCGGCGCCCGCATGGAATGGCTGCCGCTGGAGGCCATTTGCTACAACGGCTGCCTCGCCGAGAACCGCCTCACCATGACGCTGGCGCCCGGCGCCGAACTGATCGGCTGGGACGTCACCGCCCTGGGCCTGCCCGCCGCCAGCCTGCCGTTCGAGAGCGGCAGCTTTCGCCAGCACATCGAAATGCCCGGCGTCTGGCTCGAGCGCGCGCGCATGGATGCCGAAGACACCTTGCTGATGAACAGCCCGCTCGGCATGGCCGGCAACCGCTGCCTCGCCTCACTTTTTTTTGTGGCCGGCAGCAAGCTCGAGCGCCATCGCCGCCAGCTGGCGCTGGACTGCGCACGTGAGGTGATGCAGGCCCACGCACTGAGCGCCAGCGCCGGTGCAACCAGCCCCGACGGGCAGGTCGTCGTCGTCCGTGTGCTGTCGCCAGTGGTTGAACCTGCCATGGCCTTGCTCAAGCAGGTCTGGCAAGCCTGGCGCACACAGCTCTGGCAGCTGGCGCCCTCCACTCCGCGCATCTGGTCGATGTAGTTCTGCAGCTGCTCACGCAGGCTGTACAAAAAAACATCTTCAGAAAATTCGTTACGCCGGCCCCGCAGCTCAACGGGTTTTGTAGTCTTTAGTTAGCCGCGCGAGCCCCGGCCTCAACAGCCGCTGAAAGACCTGTCCTACAGGCGAATGGGCTTAGGGCACGGCTTACCCGGACCTTTTCCTTTCATGGCCGTTTCAGGTAGCGGCCCAGACTCCATTTATCGATATCCATCGAGTTTCGAACAAGGAGTTTGACCATGACCTCATCCCTGAATTTCCGCCTTGCGCGCACTGCTGCCTGTTTCGGCGCTGCCGCCCTGCTTTCCCTGGGTGCCGCGGCCCAGATTGCTTCCGGCACCACCGGGATCGACGCCACGGGTGACGCCAGGAGCGAAATGGCCGCCTGTAACAACGGCAAGACCCAGCAAGACCGGGCAACCTGTATCACTGAAGTCAAGAACGCCAACGCCGCCAAACGCGCCGGCAAGGTCGACAACGCCAATGGACAGTTTTCCGCCAATGCCTTGAAGCGCTGCGATGTCTTCAAGGGCGAAGACCAGGTCGCCTGCCAGGCCCGTATCGTGGGCTACGGCAAGGCTGATGGCAGCGTCGCCGGCGGCGGTGTCGTGCGCCAGGTAGAAACCGTTGTAGTGCCCCCGGGCGCCACCAACGTTCGCGTGCAGCCGCAGACCTCGACAGACATTGTGGTGATCCCGGCGCCCGTCGCCTCACCGCCGCAATAACCAGTTGCCACTCGCTCCGCCGGGGTTTGATGAATTCACCGGWTGAAGCAGAAGMAAAGGTGGGCCGCTTGCGGCCCACTTCTTTTTTGTGTGCGTTTTATGGGCAGGTTTTCCATATCGCCGGTTTCTCCAGGCGACGCATATTTCATTCGCCGCCAAACACAGGTAACCCTCCCGTAAAGTCCACCCGGTCAACGGATTTCGCGTGCATGATGAGGGGGACTATCGCGCGTCCACTGCGGGACGCCGTCTCCATGCTCCCCCGGCCATTACCCGCCACGTCACCCGCCACGAAAGCATCCATGCAAAAACCCCAGAACACCTCGCCCGAGAAGCCACAACTGGCGCGAGCGCTCGAAAAAAACGATGCCGTGCAGGACACAGTGGAAAGATCCGCACAAGAACTGCTGCTGATCAACAAGGTCCTCGAAAAAGAAATTCCACCCGCGGTCAAAACAGGCGACGTTGCGATGGCGCTGGTAAAAACCGCGGAACTCGAAGACAAAATCCAGAGCTCCGCGGAAGAGCTGGCACACGTCAACGACCTGCTGGAACGGGAGATTGCGGAGCGTGCCGAACTGGAGAAAAAACTGCTGGCAGCCACAGCCGGTATCGCAGAAAAAGACACGCCCAACGCCACCGGCAGTTGAAAAAACCAGCGCCGACACCTTTGGTGCCGGTCTTGAGTCATGTCAAAGTGGACCGCTTGCGGCCCACTTTTTTTTAGCCTTCCTGCTTATCGGTTTGTGCGGATTTCAGCACCCCATCCGCCTTGAACATGGCCTTGATGCCGCGCACCGCCTGGCGGATGCGGGCCTCGTTCTCGATCAAGGCAAAGCGCACATGGTCGTCACCGTGGTCGCCAAAGCCGATGCCGGGTGACACGCACACCTTTGCCTTCTCCAGCAGCTGCTTGGCAAACTCCAGCGACCCCAGCTTGCGGTAAGCCTCGGGAATGCGCGCCCAGATATACATCGACGCCTTGGGGCAGTCCACCGGCCAGCCCGCTTCGGTCAGGCCCTTGTAGAGCACGTCGCGCCGCGCCTGGTATTGCGCGGTAATGTCCTTCACGCATTGCTGGTCGCCTTCCAGCGCGGCAATCGCGGCCACCTGCAGCGGGGTGAAGGTGCCGTAGTCGTGATAGCTCTTGATGCGCGCCAGTGCGGCCACCAGGTCGGGGTTGCCCACCATGAAGCCGACGCGCCAGCCCGCCATGTTGTAGCTTTTGGAGAGTGTAAAAAACTCCACCGCGATGTCTTTGGCGCCCGGCACCTGCATGATGGACGGCGCCTTCCAGCCGTCGAACACGATGTCGGCATAGGCCAGGTCGTGCACCACAAAAATGTCGTGCTTGCGCGCCAGTGCAATCACCTTCTCGAAAAACTCCAGCTCCACGCATTGCGCGGTGGGGTTGGACGGAAACCCCAGCACCATCATCTTGGGCTTGGGGTAGCTGCCGCGAATGGCTTTTTCCAGCTCGGCAAAAAAATCCGTGTCGGGTGTCAACGGCACCGAGCGAATGTCGGCCCCCGCGATCACCGCGCCGTAAATGTGGATGGGATAGCTCGGGTCCGGGACCAGCACGGTGTCGCCGCGGTCCAGCGTGGCCAGCATCAGGTGGGCCAAACCCTCTTTGGAGCCGATGGTGACGATGGCCTCGGTGTCAGGGTCAATCGCCACCTGGTAACGGCTCTGGTACCAGTGCGCAATGGCGCGCCGCAGCCGCGGAATGCCCTTGCTGGCCGAATAGCCGTGCGTGTCGGGCCGCTGCGCGACCTCTGTGAGCTTGGCCACGATGTGCGCGGGCGTGGCCCCATCGGGGTTGCCCATGCTCATGTCGATGATGTCTTCGCCGCGCCGGCGCGCCGCGATTCTCAGCTCGGCCGTGATGTTAAAAACGTAGGGGGGAAGCCGGTCAATGCGCGCAAAGCGGCGCTTGCCTGAAGAAGAGGCGGACATAAGAAACTTTCACGTAAGCGCCCGGAACCGTCCGAGCGACGTGGCTGGCAATGGGGCCAGCCGACGCCATGGTAACCGACAGGCAGGCCGCTTACAACCGGCGCCACCGCCATGGTCTACCATGCGGGGCTTGGCCGCCGGCACGGAGCCGGAAGGCATAAAAACAAGGGGAACCATGGACTCCGCAATGACCACCACCGAAACCTATTTGATCGCCATGGCGCTCATCTTCGCGGTGCCCTACCTGATCTGGCGGGTTCTCGGAACCGACTACTACGCGCCACTGGTGGTGGTGCAGATGATCGCCGGCATTTTGCTGGGCCCGGGCATCCTGGGCAAGGTCTACCCTGACTACTACGCCTTTGTCTTCAGCGCGCCGGTGGTGCAGTCGCTCAACGGCATTGCCTGGTGGGCCGTCATGGTGTTTGTCTGGATCGCCGGCATCGAGCTGGACCTCAAAAAGACCTGGGAACACCGGCGCGAAAGCGGCATCACCGCCGGCCTGGCGCTAAGCACACCGCTGGTGTTGGGCTGCGTCGTGGCCGCAGGCATGCTGATGTACCCAGGGTGGCTGGGCACGCAAGGCATGCCCTGGCAGTTTGTGGTGGGTGTCGGCATGGCCTGCGCCGTGACGGCGCTTCCCGTGCTGATCCTGCTGATGGACAAGCTCGCCATCCTGCGCCAACCGGTTGGCCAGCGCCTGATACGTTACGCGAGCCTGGACGACATCGCGATCTGGGGCGTGCTGGCGCTCATCCTGATGGACTGGAAACGCGTGGGCACCCAGGTCGGTTTCCTCGTGGCGTTCGGCGTCGTGAGCTACGCCTTCCGCAAGCTCATGGTGTGGCTGCCCGAGCGTGACCGCTGGTACGTCGGCTTGATCTGGCTGATCATCTGCGCCTTCGGCGCGGAATGGGCCGGGCTGGACTACATGATCGGGGCTTTCCTGGCCGGCGCCGTCATCGACGGTGAGTGGTTCGACCAGGAACACATGGACCTGCTGCGCCATCACGTGCTGCTGGTGATGATGCCGGTGTTTTTCCTCAGTGCGGGGCTGCGCACCAACTGGTCCGTCGGCGGAGAAGCCGTTTTTATCGCCGCGGCGGTGCTGCTGGTGGCCTCGGTCGGCGGCAAGTTGATGGGCACTTACATCGCAGGCAAAGTGCTGAAATGGGCGCCCGGTGAAGGCTCCATCATCGGCTGGCTGCTGCAGACCAAGGGCCTGATCATGATCATCTTTGTCAACATCCTGCTGGGCAAGAAAATCATCTCCAATGAGACCTTCACCGCCCTGCTGCTGATGGCCATTGCCAGCACCATGCTGACGGTGCCGATGACGGCACCCCGGCTTCAGCGCATGAAGGAAATCATCTTTCGCTCGAAGTAACAAGCGTAATCGGAGTAATCGGCCTTCTGGCGGCCTTCCAGCGGGCCAGCAGGAACTCCAGCGCCAAAACCAGCAGGAATCCGCAGGCATAGGCGAGCACGTCCATCCAGTCGGCCACCGAACCCAGCAGAATCTTCAGCACCCGGTTCTGCACATGCCAGCCATTGACGCTGGCCACATACTGAGCCAGCTCCACGAGGCAACCCACCGCAAACGCCACCAGCGCCAGGTTGCGGGTGTTGGCCTTGATCACGGTCTTGAGCAAAAGGTACACCCACACCACAGCCAGCACGTCGCCGACAAAACCCCGCAGCCAGCGGTGGTGTGACCACACAGTCGCGATCAGCACTTCAATGATGAAAATAAAAACCGCCCAGAGTGCAGCCTCGCGGTCAAAGCGCAGCTTCACGCGGGAAACGCCTGTCTCAGTCGGGGACATGGATGCGCGCCTTCACATGCTTCAGGTTGGCCACGATGGTGAAGGTCATGACCACCAGCAGTGACCAGGAACTCCATTTGCCCACATGAACAAGGGACCAGGCGCCCAGCTGGTTGGGGTAGTGCCACAGGCTGAAGAACGTGCTGATGTTTTCAGCCACCCAGATAAAGAAGCCGATCAGCAAAAAAGCCAGCAGCAAGGGCATACTCCGGTCCCGGTCATAGGGCCGGAAGATCACCGTGGACCTGGCATACAGACCGCCCAGGCAGGCGGCGATGTACCAGCGGTAGTCGCCCCAAAAGTGGTGCGCGAAAAAGTTGCCATAGATCAGCAATGCAATCACCACGCCCATCCAGTAAGGCGGGTGATGCCGGATGCGCAGGTCAAACAATCGCCACGCCTGGATGATGTAGCTGCCCACCGCCGCATACATGAAGCCGGAAAACAGCGGCACGCCAAACACCTTGGTATAGGCAAAGTCCGGGTAGCTCCAGGACTGGATGGACCCGGAAGTCTTGAAGACTTCCAGCGCAAACCCCACCACGTGAAAGAGGCAGATGGCCTTCAGCTCATCCAGGGTTTCCAGCTTGGCCAGCACCATCCAGCCTTGAATCAGCAGCGCTATCAAAAGCAGCAGGTCGTAGCGCGGAACACCGGCCACGCCTGCCCGCGGCACAAGGAACACCGCTGCAAAGAACAGCCCGGCAAAGAGGCAGGCCCTGGCTTCCTTGAGGCCGAAGCAGCCAAACTCCACCAAAAAGCGGCGAAAGCCCGACAGGCCCGCATGAGATTTCGTCTGGATCAGCCAGTTGTCCAACGCAAGCAACGCCATCGGCATCTACCTTTTTTTGATTGTTTTTTGCCGGTTTGTTTCGGCGACCGCTGCGATTCTACGTTCGCGGAACTGATACGAATATCGGCATGCCTGCAGGCACAAAAAAGCCCGGACAAACCGGGCTTTGACGCAAGGCGACGACAGGCACCCTGCTTAAATCGCCACCAGCTGCCGCACGCCGTTGGTTTCCATGTCCTTGCCCTGGCCGCGCGCAATGAATTCGCCGCGCTCCATCACCAGGTAGTCGTCGGCCAGTTCCTGCGCGAAGTCGTAGTACTGCTCCACCAGCAAGATGGCCATGTCACCGCGATCGGCCAGCATGCGGATCACGCGGCCGATGTCCTTGATGATGCTGGGCTGAATGCCCTCGGTTGGCTCGTCAAGAATCAACAGCTTGGGCTTGGCCGCCAGTGCACGCGCAATGGCCAGCTGTTGCTGCTGCCCACCCGACAAGTCACCACCGCGCCGGTTCAGCATTTGCTTGAGCACCGGAAACAGCTCATACAGCTCGGCAGGAATCGGCGTGCTCGCGCTTTTGTAGGCCAGACCCATGCGCAGGTTTTCTTCCACCGTGAGGCGTGCGAAGATTTCACGGCCTTGCGGCACAAAGCCGATGCCTGCGCGGGCGCGCTCATACGGCGTGTTGCCCTGGACAGGTTTGCCGTCGAATTCAATCGTGCCGGTCTTGATGGGGATCAGGCCCATCAGTGATTTGAGCAGCGTGGTCTTGCCCACACCGTTGCGGCCCAGCAGCACCGTAACCTTGCCCAGGTGAGCGTCCAGGCTCACGTCCCGCAGGATGTGGGAGCCGCCGTAGTATTGGTTGATGTTTTTGGCTATGAGCATTTGGATTTCCTTACTCTGCCGAAGGCTGGGTTTTGTCGAACGAGCGCGTCCTGCTGAGGGTAGCTGGCCGGGGGTTGCCCGGCATGCAAGTAACTTTCTTTTGCTTCGCCAAAAGAAAGTCACCAAAGAAAAGGCGACCCTGGTTCCTGCGTCCCCTTCGCTGCGCTACGGGGCAACCTGCGGTGCTCGGCTCAGGCGGGGTCTCGCTCGAACTCGCCTTCGGCTCAGACAATCGCGATCCCTGATCCGCCTGAGCCTGCGCTCCTCGGCGCATCCACAAGGGGAAATCGGGAGCGGGGACCAATACCAACAAGGACACGCCATGGCGTGTCCTTGTCCTTGT